>JAXLYG010000101.1:0-2033 GCA_046351535.1 Polyangiales bacterium | reverse complement strand
GTTCCGGCAACCCGCACGCGGTCGAGATGGCGAGGCTCGTGCTCGCGCGAATTCCACAGGGAGCGGGAACCGCTGCCAGGCCCGCCGGCGACGACGCGCGGTCGCGGGAGGGAGACGCGCTCGCCGCCCGCGTGGCGTCGGGCGCGCACGACATCAACGGGAAGCTCTTCGTCGTGTTCGCGGCGGTCGACTGGCTCCGCGCCTCCGGGGAGGTGACCGGTGACGTCGCTGAGTCGCTCGGCCTCATCGAGCTCGCCGCGGCCTCCCTCCGAGGTCACGTGCGGGCGGTCATGCGCTGGGTCGAGACGCAGGGGCTGCTCGCGACGCCTCCCGTGTTCGCGCGCTACGGGGGCCGCGTGGTCGCGGAGCCCGGGCTCGTGCTCTTCCGCGAGCTCTCGGCCGACGTGAACGCGATCCAGACCCAGGCGACGGCGCTGCGAGCCCGCGGCGGATCCGTGCAGGAAGAGTCGCGGGAGTCGATCGAGACCCTCCTCCTCGCGGCGTTGGAGATCAGCGCCCTGTTCCGAGACGTGTCGTTGAGCGCGACCGCGGACGGTGCCGACGAGGAGGCGGCGTGCTCGCGCGTCGACGTTCCGGCCTTCGCGACTCGCCTCGCGGGCGCGCTGCGCGTCCTCTGCCGGTCAAAGGGCCTCCGGAACGCCGTGCTTTGCGCGCCCGAGGCGAGGCGCGGGGTGCTCACCGACGGGCGGCTGCTCGCGCGCGTCGTCGACAACCTCGTCCTCAACGCGATCAAGTACACCGCGGCAGGATCCATCGCGGTGGAGGTGGGCCTCCAGGGGGACCTCCTCACCGTGCGCGTGACCGACACCGGGCGCGGGATCGCGCCTGACGCCCTCGAGCGCCTCTTCGACCCCGATGCGTCGGACCGCACGACCCGAGCCCCCGACAGCTACGGCGTGGGGCTCTCGTTCGTTGCGCGCATGGTGGCGCAGGCGGGCGGCCGGATCGAGGCCGACTCGCTCGCCGGCTCGGGGACCACGTTCGACCTCTGGTGGCTGGTGCAGCGTAAGCCATCGGGGAAGTACGTGATTGCCGTGGGTCGCGGCCGGTCCCACCTTCGCGAGCGTGCCGGACTCACGCGCCGACGATGCTGCACCCCGCGGCGACCTTCTCAGCGTCCGCCTGCTGGGCCTGCTTCTCGGCCCACGCCCACGGCGTGAAGCCGGCGACCAGCTCCTTCGCGCTCATCCCGCTCCCGGCGGCGAGCAGCGCGTCCCGCAGGTACGCCCAGGGGTCGACCCCGAGCTTCCGGCACGTCGCGCACAGCGACGCCACCGTGCACAGACGCTCCGCCGCCTCGTCGCTCCCGGTGAACAACCAGTTGTGACGACCCACGCCGATCCGGCGGATGAAGCGCTCCACCTCACCGTCGTCCAGGGGGATGCGGCCGTCCAACACGAACACGCACAGCGACAGCCACCGCACCTCCGCGTACCGGATCGCCTTCCCCAGCGGCGTGCTCGGCGGCGCCTGCGGCCGCGTCTCCTCCGCCCACTTCCGAAGCTCCTCCAGCAGCGGCAGGCTCTCCGCCTGGCGACGGCGCGCGCGCTCCTCCGCGCTCACGCCCTGCTCGTTCGCACGACGCTCCACCTCGTACATCCGCCCGATCAGCGCCAGGGGGAGGTTCGCCCGCGGGTCCCGCGCCTTCTGCGCCCGCTCGAAGTAGCGCCGCGCGTGCATCCAGCAGTGCACCAGCACCGCGAGCACCCCGAGCTTCCGCAGCGCGCTCCCGAAGATCTTCTCCCCGTCGCACTGCACCGGGCCCACCCGCCGCAGCCCGCGGGTGACCGCGGTCCCTCCGTCGTCGCCGCCGTCGCCGCCGCCGTCGTCGCTGTCGTCGCCGTCGCCGTCGCCGTCGTGCGCGGCGTCGCCCGTCGCGGCGCCCGCCTCGCCGGTCGTCGCCCCCTCCTCGCAGACGCCCTCGTGGCCGTCGGCGATCGTGGGCCGCAGCGCGAGCAGTTCGCCCAGGCCGCGGCTCTTGGCGGGGGTGAAGACGAAGGCCACCGCGCGCC
>JAXLYG010000100.1:0-7010 GCA_046351535.1 Polyangiales bacterium | reverse complement strand
GGATCGATCGTTGCGTGATGCGCCGGTCCTCCCGCTTCGCCGCGGACGACGGCGTCGCCGTGCTCAGGGGCGCCCGGGTGCTGCTCTCGGTGACCTCGTCGTCGTTCGAGAGCAACGCTGGTTCCGTGATCGCGATGGCGTGCGGTCATCTCACCGTCGAGGACTGCCGCTTCGCTCTCGCCACGCCGTCGGTTCAATACCTTGATCAGATGAACACGCCGCAGCGGGCTCCCGGTCGCGGCGAGAAGGTCATCCTCTCTCGGTTGTGGGCGGCGATCGTCGCTGGCGAGCTTGCGGGGCGACCGCTGGTCGGTGGCCGTCGGATGGGACCACCCCCGGTCGTCCTCGGGGGCGTCAGCGTCGTCGCGACGCACCTCCGGGTGAGCGGACTCGCCGCGCTCGCCGGCGCTCCGCTCTCGCGAGAGGGAACGGAGATGCACCTGACACTGAACCTGGATTTCGGGCAGAAGTCGCGCCCGAAATCGCTCTCGTTGTTTGAAAACAACGCGCAGACCACTTGAAATCAAGGCTCGTCGTGAGCAGTGATGGTTGCTACCACACAGCCCATGACCCCCACGACGAGCACCCAGAAGGTGCGCCGAGTTGCCCTCGAAGGCAAGCGCGCGCAAGGCCGCCAACTCCAACTTCTGCGCAGGGTCCGCAGAGCCGATCCGTTCAGCGTCCACGTGGAGGCCGACGACCCCTCGCTCACCTCCGCAGCCGGCCTGGTCGGACTGGCTCGGTGGCTTCGCCGCCAGGAGGTCGACGCCCAACTCCGACGGCACTTTGGTGGCATCAAGAGCGGCGCCCGCGTGGTCTATCCCATGGCCGCTCAGTTGCGGCTGCTGATGGACTTGCAGTTCACCGGACGGGGCCGTGTCTTCGCCCTCGAGTCGCTCGCGGCGGACCCGCTCTTCACCCATCTCGCGGGCGGCTTCGTGCCCTCCATCGACACCCTCTACGACGACCTCGCGCGCTTCGACGACGACGCGCTGGAGGACCTCGGCGCGATGGTCAGCGAGCACGGACTCGCAGCGCTGCGGGGCAAGAAGTTCTCGACGATCCACGTTGACATCGACACCACCGTCGAAGTCGTCTTCGGCGAGCAGATGGAGGGAGCGCGGCCCGGCCCCAACCCGCGCTACCACGGTCGCCCCAGCTACCATCCCATCCTGGCCACCATCGCGGAGACCGGCACGCTCGCGGGCATCGCGCTGCGCCCCGGCGACACCGGCTTCGGGGAGGACGACATCCCCACGCTGCGCCGCTGGCTTCAGCGCATCCGTCACGAGGTCGGTCCGGACTGCGTGATCGTCGTGAGGATCGACGCCGCGGGCGACTGCGCGAAGCTCCTCAAGGCGCTCCAGGAGCTCGGCGTCTTCTACGTCATCAAGGCCGTGATGAACACGCAGCTGCGCGAGGCCGCCACGCTCGTCACGCGGTGGCACACCATGGACCGCGACGCGGACGGAGCGCCGATCCGTCAGGTGGCCGAGGTCCCCTTCGCGCGCAAGGTCTGGAAGCAAGAGGGCGTCGATGCGCGCGTGATCGCGCTGCGCGAGAAGGATCGAGCGCACGGCCGGCAGTTGTTCTTGTGGGGCGATCTGGACTGGACGACGCAGGCGATACTCACCAACGCGCGGCGTCACCCTGAGGAGCGCGCCGAGGACCTGGACGAGGTCGTGCGCCACTACAACGGCCGCGCCGAGATCGAGCCCCTGATCGCGGACCTCAAGGGCGCCTGGGGAATCGGCGAGATCCCGTCGCAGCAGTACGAGGCGAACGCCGCGATGCTCCTGCTCAAGGCGCTCTGCTTCAACCTGTTCGTGCGCTACGTCGCCGCGAACCGGCCGCACCTGGTCGGGTGGCGAACACCCTGGGCACGGCAGGTGGTCGTACTGATCCCCGGCCGCCTGGTCCGATCGGGGCGGCAGTGGACCCTGCGGGTGCCACCCTCGGCGCGCTGGCTCAACTGACACCGAGACCAGTCCTGTGGCGGCAATGGGGGAAAGGGGGTCCTATTGCCGACAGGGAAGAATTTCGGGCATCAAGTCGACAGAAACTCGGAATCAACTCGAAAATCGGCTCGGTCGGACGCGGTCGCGGTCGCAGGGCACGTTGCGTGCCGGACATGCCCGAAATCCAGGCTGAACCCCCTCGTGCAGGAGCGAACGCCGCTCGGCGAGTTCTCGATCGACCGTCGGGGCGCACCGGTCAGCGGGGCGCTCATTCTACAGGGGTGCGTGTTCGCGGGGTACGTCCTCGCCTTCGACGCGAACCATGGTGACTTTCGGGTGATCGACGCGGGCACGCGGTACCCGCCGGGGACGGGGATCCTCACCACCAACGCGGCATGACCGACCAAGCCCCGCCGTCGCTCTCTTCGGCCAGCAAGCGCTGGAGCGCTTCAACAAGCGCGCCCCGCTCGCGATGGCGCTGCGCCTGTCGCTCGAGCACGCCTTCGCGGCGGAGGCTCTCGACGCCATCTTCGAGAAGTGCCGCACCGACGGCTACACCCGCACGATGGCGTTCTCGATGCTCGTCGACGTGATGGGCGCCGTCGTCACCGGCCGCGCCGCCTCGCCCCACGCCGCGATGCAGAAGCTCGGGCCGCGCCTGACCACCTCCGTCACCGCCGCCTACAACAAGCTCCAGCGCGTCGAGCCTGACGTCTCCGCGGGGCTCGTACACCACGTCGCCGCGCGGGCCGGCGCGATCATCCGCGCCGCCAACGGCGCCTGCGCGCCGCTGCTGCCGACGCGACGCGTGCGCATCCTCGACGGCAACCATCTGGCCGCCACGGAGCGACGCCTCGAGGTCCTCTGGGGCTGCGCCGCCGGACCTCGCCCGGGCTTCTGCCTCGTCGCCCTGGACCCGGCGCTGCGGCTCTTCACCGACGTGATCCCCTGCGAGGACGCCCACACCCAGGAGCTGGCCCTGACCGCGCAGATCCTCGCCTGGGTCGCGAAGGACGACTGCTGGATCGCCGACCGGAACTTCTGCACGCGGCCGATCCTCTTCGGGATCGACGCGGCGGCGGCGACCTTCGTCGTGCGGCAGCACGGCAACCTCGACGGCACCCTCGTGGGCGAACGCCGGGCGTGCGGGCGCTCCGCGCGGGGCGCGTCTTCGAACAGACGATCGAGCTGACCCACGAGGGCCGCACGCTGCGGTTGCGCCGGATCACGATCGAACTGGAGGGCGCGACGCGCGACGGCGACCGCGCGATCCACCTGCTGTCGTCGCTCGCGGCGTCGGAGGCCGACGCGGCGAAGGTGGCCGAACTGTACCTGGCTCGGTGGACGATCGAGACGGCGTTCGCGGAGCTGGCGCGATGGCTGGACGCGGAACTGAAGCCCCTGGGCTACCCACGCGCAGCGCTGTTCGCGTTCTGCGTGGCTGACCGCGTACAACGTCCTGGCGACGGTGCTGGGCGCGCTGCGCGCCGTGCACGGCGAGCAGGTCGTGGCCGAGGAGATCTCGGGCTACCACATCCACGAGCAGACCAAGGGCGAGGTCACGGGCTCGACGCCCTGCTCGACGAGGCAGACTGGCTGCCGCTGCGCGATGACCGCGCCACAGGTCGCGGCGGAGCTGGTGCGGCTGGTCAGGCTCGTCGACCGGAGATACATCCGCAAGGCGCCGCGAGGCCCGAAGAAGCCCGTTCCCAAGCGGACTCGCTTCGAGCAGAAGCCTCATGTCTCCACCCAGCGGCTCCTCGATGGGACCGTCTCGGATGACTCGCTGAGGAACGCTCCATCCGACCCATGTTGAAAGGGCTGGAGGCCCATCCTCGTGCTCACCTCGCGCAGAAGCTGATGCAGCCCTCGGAACGAGGTTCCGTCACGCCGCGACGCGTTCGGTCCCCGCTCTACCTACAGCCAGTGATCGCCCGCGGCCTCGGGCTGGTAGAGCAGCGCGATCACCCGCACGTCGACGGCGGTGCCGTCGGGCAGCGACCACGCGATCGTGTCGCCGACCTTCAGCCCCAGCAGCGCGCTCCCGAGGGGAGAGAGGACCGAGAGTCGTCCCGTGAGCTCGTCGGCGTCCCAGGGGTACACGAGCGTGCGGTCGATGCGGCGCGCGCCGCCGACCTCGAAGCGCACGCGGGAGTTCATGGTCACCACGTCGGGGCCGACCTTCTCGCGCGCGGCACGACGGTCGCACGGGCGAGCTCGGCGTCGAGCGCGTCGCGGGTCCCCGTCGGCCACCGGCCGCCCGTCGTCGTGAGCAGGCTGGTTCGTGCGCTCCTCCTCGACCTCGAGCCCGTAGCTCGCCGCGCTCCCGTAGGCGTGCACGAGCGCGAGGCCCGTCGGGCCGAGGTTCGCCGCGAAAAGGTAGTGCTGGGACGTAAGCGCTGCACAAGCCCCGTTCTTCCCTGACGTGTTCGCAGACCGCACCCTCCACGCATGCGTGTGGTCTCCTCGAAGTCTCCGCCGACCTCCCCCTCGACCCAGGACCTCTGGCGCGGACGCATCACCGCCTGGCAGCGCAGTGGCCTGACCGCCGACGCCTTCTGCGCGGACAAGCCCTACGCGGCGAGCACGTTGCGATGGTGGGCCAGCCGTCTGCGGCGCGCTCCCGCGCCCACCTTCGTCGAGCTCCGCCCGAGCAGCGCGGTCGTCGTGCCGCCCCCGAACGAGCTCGTCGTCGAGGTCGGCGCGGCCCGCGTTCGTCTCACGCCCGGCTTCGACCCCGCGCTGCTCGGCGCGGTCGTCGCGGCGCTCGCAGGAGGCGTGCGGTGATCCCGACGGGCGTCCAGGTCTTCGTCGCGCTCGAGCCCGTCGACCTGCGTTGCGGCTTCGACCGCCTCGCAGCGCTCGCGCGCGACCGCATCGGCTACGATGCGCGCTCCGGCGCGCTCTTCGTCTTCGTCGGCCGCCGCGGTTCGACCGCGAAGGCGCTCTTCTTTGATGGCACCGGCCTGTGCCTCGTGCACAAGCGCCTGGACCGCGGGACCTTCCGCGTCCCCATGCCGCCGGCCGACGGCGCAACCCACCTGGAGATCGACGAGGCCGCGTTCGAGGCCCTCTTCGACGGCCTTCCGATCGCCCCGGAGCCCGCCCCGACGCGCGCGTCGCGCCGTCGTGTTCATTGAAGTTCATTCGAGACTCACAATGGACTCGACAACGCACATCGTCGTGGCTATGAGCGTTGATCGTGACGACGCCGCCTGCGCAGACGCCCACCCACGCCGAGCGCATCGCTGCGCTGGAGCGGCAGCTCGCGGCGGCCGCCACCGAGCGCGCCGCGCTCGCCGAGAAGCTGCGCGATGCCGAGCTCTCGCTCCAGCGCGTACGCGCGGCCTACACCAAGGCCCTGGAGCAGCTCGCGCTGCAACGCCGCCGCGTCTTCGTCGCGAGTTCTGAGCGCCGCGACGACGAGGGCGCGCAGCTCGCCTTTGAGGCGATGGTCGAGCAGGTCCGCAAGCTCTCCGAGCAGCTCGACGCCGCGGCCGCCGCTGCGGGCGAAGACTCCGGTGACGACGACGACAAGGGCGCCGCCCGCAAGCGCGACCGCTCACCGCGCGGGCGTCGCGACCTCGCCGAGACCGACCTCCCCGTCGAGCGCATCGAGATCCTTGACGACACCCTCGAAGGCGTCGCCACGCGGATCACCTTCGAAGAGAGTTCGCGCCTCGGGTATCGCAAGGGCGGCCCGGTCCGCATCGTGCTCGCGCGCGCCGTCTACAAGTCTGACGCGGAGGCCGCGACGCCCGCCACTGCGCCCGCGACGGCCGAGTCTCCGTCGGCGACGCTGACGACGGCGGCGATGCCGCGCGAGCTCTTCAAGCGGGGCTTCCTCGCGCCGTCGATGGTCGCCCATCTGCTCACGAGCAAGTACCTCCTGGGCGTGCCCTTCTACCGCCTCGAGCAGACCTTCGTGCTGCGCGGCTTCGCCCTCGACCGCGGCACGATGAGCCGCTACGCCGAGGACGCCGGCGCGACCCTCGGCGCGATCGTCGAGGCCGCGCGCACCGACGCCTTCGCGCGCGCCTTCTGCCTCTCGACGGACGCTACGGGCGTGCGCGTGCAGCCGGGGTCCCTGACCGAGCGCGGCCACCGGCGGGGCCCGTGCCACAAGGGACACTTCTTCGTGACCCTCGCCGACCGCGACCACGTCTTCTTCGACTACCAGGAGCGCCACACGTCGGCGGCGGTCTCGTCGATGTTTCGCGGCTTCTCCGGATACATCCAGGCCGACGCCCACGCCGTCTACGACGCCCTCTTCGCGGGACGCCCCCCGCGCGGGTCCGAGGCCGACACGGCGCAGGGACCTCCACCGACGGAGGTCGGCTGCTGGAGCCATTGCCGCCGCGGCTTCTGGGAGGCCGCCGTCTGCAAGCACGTCGAGGGTCTCGAAGGACTCAAGCGCATCGACGCCATCTTCGCCGCCGACCGTGCGCTCGCGGACCTGCCGCCGGTGCGCCGCAAGGCCCGCCGCGACGTGCTCGTGCGCCCGCTCGTCGACGCCTTCTTCGCGTGGGTCGATGCGGAGCTGATCCATGCGCGCGGGCGCGGCGTCGTGTCGTCGGCGCTGGGATATGCCCGCAACCAGGCCGGCGCGCTGCGGCGCTTCCTCGATGACGGGCGGCTGCGCCTGGAGAACAACGCCGCCGAGCGGGCGCTGCGCCCCATCGCTGCCGCCAGGAAGTCGTGGCTCTTCTTCGGGAGCGACGACCACGCGAGCGCCGCCGCGAACCTCTTCTCGCTGGTCGCGTCGTGCAAGCTCCACGGGCTCGACCCCGAGGACTACCTCCGAGACGTGATCCGCGTGATGCCCAACTGGCCCCGCGAGCGGTACCTCGAGCTCACGCCGCTGAAGTGGGCTGCCACTCGCGCACGGCTCGATCCCACCGAGCTCGCGCGGGAGTACGGGATGCTGACCGTCCCCGCGCCGAGCACGGCGGAAGACGAGACGGCGAGCGGCTGATCGCAGAGGCTCCATCGCGGAGGGCATCGTGGCGATCCCGAGCTGCCGCGTCGAGAACGGGGGTCGTGCAGCGGTTA
>JAXLYG010000099.1:0-1538 GCA_046351535.1 Polyangiales bacterium | reverse complement strand
CACGGATAGGCGAAGCGGCACGCGGGCGGAGAGATCCCCGCGGTGCACGCGGTGGACGTGTTCAGCGCGTTGGCGGCGTCGGTGACGTAGGGGCCGATCCACTGAAAGCCCTCGTCGTTGTGGTGGTCGAGGCCGTAGTTGAGCGTCGTGGAGGCCACGGCGGACCCCGAGGTGGTCGCGGTGCAGCCCTGCACGAAGTCGTTGAGCGAGGTCGCCGGGATCATCAGCCGCGCGGCCTGTTGCGTGGCCGTGTCGTTGGCCGTTCCGGGGTCGTTGGGGCAGCGACGGTAGGGGCCGATCTGCCGGGCGCTCCCGTTGGGGTAGACGTAGGTGAAGCCCGTGACCGCGCGCTGGATGCACTGCGCGAAGGCGGGCGAGGCCGTGACCCGTCGACCGAAGCGCTCGGCCTCGACGATGAGCGACTCCTGCGCGTTGGAGCACGAGCCGTCGAAGCGCGCGGCGCCTCGGACCTCCTGCGCGGTCGCGCCGAGGGCGTCGCTGTCGACGGGCGCTCCGTAGCAGCCCGTGAGCGCGGCGAGGAGGCAGAGCGAGGCAGAGACCGTAGACGTGGAGTGCTTCATGATGTCGATTCCCCGGTGTTGTGAGCGGTGTGGGCCGTCGCGACCCGCCGCACCGGAGAGGCGTAACAATCGGCGTTACGCCGTCACGACCGCCCCTTCGCACCCGCGTCACATCGCTTTCGGGCCCCTCCCCCTCGCGTCCGACGGCGATCACCGAGGGCGAGCGTTCGCGCCGCGGTGATCGAGCGCGAACCCCGACGACAGGGCGTGCGCCTCTCTATGCGCGCGGACGCCTGCCTGCGACGACGTACTGCACCCCGCCGCCGGCGCTGTGAAACGTGCCTGCGCGCAGGGCCGCCACGTCTGTCGCCTGCGCGGCGCCTGCCAGCGTCCACACGCGGTCGAACTCCTCTTCGCCGCCGCCGCCCGCGAGAAAGTACCGGCGCGTGTCTTCGCGGCTCCACAGGAACATCCCGTTGCCGTGCTGTTCGAACACGTCGTCGCGCACGGCCTGTTGATCGCGCGTCGCGTACGGCGGGACGAGCGTCATGGCGCGGTCGGAGATCCAGCAGCGCAGGTCGCGCAGGCCCGCCTCCGCGGCGAGCCCGGGTAGCAGGTCGCCCACGCTGTTGTCCCCCTCACCCAGCGCGATCTTGCCGCGCTCGCAGGTCATCTGCGCGCGCACCAGGGCGATGCGCTCGTCGATGGGCGCGTGATGGCGCGCGCTCCCGACACACATGGCGTTCGAGAGGTTGTTGGGCTCGGCCGCGAGGAGGCACCCGCCGGGTCGCAGCACGCGCATCATCTCGCGCAGCGCGCCGGGCACGTCGGCCACGTGAATGAGCACCGTCTGGCAGGTGACCAGGTCGAAGGTCGCGTCGGCGAAGGGGAGCGCGAAGACGTCTCCCGCCCGGTAGGAAGCGCGCGCGCCGAAGCCCGCGGCCGCGGCGCGCACGGCAGCCTCGGCGACCCACGCGGGTTCGCGGTCGACGCCCACCAGCGCGGCGTCGGGCATGT
>JAXLYG010000098.1:0-1849 GCA_046351535.1 Polyangiales bacterium | reverse complement strand
GCTCGTGCGCTGGTCGGGCCCCGAGCCCAAGCTCCGCGTGATGGTCGAGGGCGACGACGCCGCGCGGATCCAGTCCCTCGCCGAGCGGATGATCGCCGCGGCCCGCGAGGACCTCGCGTGAGACGCGCCGCCGCCGCGCTCCTCGCGACCCTCGGCGCGTGCAGCCGGCCGCCGCACACCGAGGCCGGCGCGGCGCCGCCCGCGGCGACGACGCCGACGACGGCCGTTCGCGCCGCGACGACGCCCGCCGCGACGCCCGCGCCCGCGGCCCCCGCGGCGCGCGTCGACCTGATGGCCGTCGCGGTCCCGCCCTTCGACGCGGCGACCGTGGCGCACGTCCGCACGCTCTACGGCGCGGCCTCGCGCGCGGGCAGCCACCTCGACGTGTTCGCGAAGATCGGCGACTCGATCACGGAGTCTGGCTCCTTCGCGCACGACATCGGCCACGGGTGGACGGAGCTCGGCGAGTACGCGCGCCTCGAGCCGGTCATCCGTCACTTCACGCGCCGGGCGTTCTCGTCCGACGCCGAAGACAACAGCTTCACGCGCCCGAGCGCCGCGGCCACCGCGGGGTGGACCACCGAGGACCTCCTCGCGGGCGGCGACGCGTGCCCCGTCGAGCGCGAGCTCCGCGCGCTGCGCCCCGCGTTCGCCGTGGTGATGATCGGGACCAACGACACCGAGCGCGTCGCGCTGCCGGAGTACGAGCGCAACCTCCGCGAGGTGCTCCGGCGCGTCGAGGCGCGCAACGTCGTCGCCGTGCTCAGCACCATCCCGGACCACCGCGGCACGCCCGCGTTCACGGCGCGCTCCCGCGAGGTGAACGCCGTGATCGCGCGCGTCGCGCGGGAGCTGCACCTCCCGCTCCTCGACTACCACGCCGCGCTCGCACCGCTCCCGAACGCCGGGCTCTGCGAGGACAACATCCACCCCTCGGCCTTCGTCGAGAACGGCGACACGCGCGCCGGGGTCTTCACGCCCGCGGGCCTGCGCCACGGCTACAACGTGCGCAACCTCACGTGGCTCCTCATGCTCGAGCGCCTCGTCGAGACCGTCGGCGCGCGCGGCTGATCACGGCGACCAGTAGACGTCGGCGCCGACGCTGACGTTCCCGCTCTGCGGCCCCGTCATCGGGTAGCCCGTGGTCACCGACGCGTTGAGCGCGGCGTTGATCGCGTACTCCAGCAGCGCGCGGAACTCCTCGCCGCCGGCCGCGCCCCCGCTCGTCGAGAGCCCCACCGCGGACGAGACCGTGCCGTAGGTCGCCTGGAGGTAGAAGCGCGGGCCGAGGTTCACGCCCGCGCCGTAGCGCCCGGCGCTCGTCGTCCCGGGCTCGACGATCAGCGTCGGGAACCAGTTCACCTGCGACTGGATCGTCGACGTCACGAAGCCGAGCGTCAGCCCCGTCACGAGGCTCTGCGCGAGGCTGCCCGCCTGCTGCGCGAGGTCCGTCTGCCCCGCCGAAGGGGACGCGTCGGTGCGGCCCGTGACGAGGAGCTGCAGGGCCTCGGCCATGCTGAGCTCGGGGTGCTGCTCCGAGACGAGCGCGATCGTCGGGTCGTAGAGACGTCCCTCGAGGGAGAGCACGAGCGCGCCCTCGGTGCCGGTCTCGTGCCGCGCGCGCAGGTCGAGCAGCGGGTTCACGACGCGCCCGCCGTCGAGGGTAATCGCCGCGCGCTCGAGGTCGAAGCGCTTCCCGTAGAACGAGACCCACGACGGGAGCCGCGCGGCCTCGATGCTCGCCGCGATGGCGTTGCCCGCGCGGTCCATGTGGACCGAGCCCTGGCCGAGCACGGCGATCGCGAAGTCGCTGCGGCGCAGCCACACCGGCGTCTCGAGCTCGAAGCGC
>JAXLYG010000097.1:0-2841 GCA_046351535.1 Polyangiales bacterium | reverse complement strand
GCGCGTGGTGCTCCGTCGCGCACGACCCCGTGGGGTCACCGAGCGAGATGCGCGACGCCGCGGGTGAGCTCGCGTGGAAGATGCAGCTCGACGTGTGGGGCGTCGGACGCTTCGAAGCGGGATCGGCCGACGACTGCCCCTGGCGCCAGCCCGGGCAGTATCACGACACCGAGACGGGGCTCTATTACAACCGCTTCCGCTACTACGACCCCGAGGCGGGCGCGTACCTCTCGCCCGATCCCATGCGCACGCTCGTGGGGAGCCCCTACGGCTACGTGCGCGAGCCCAACGTGTGGACCGACCCCGACGGGCTCACGGCGCAGCACCATACGATCCCCAAGCGCCTCACCGAGTCGATGCAGGGCCGCGGGATGCTCGGGTCGGGACACAACCAGAGCGCCTTCGCGAGCACGACGCGTCCGGGCCTCGCGCCCCTCGCCGACACGGCGGGCGCGCACACGCACTCGCAGGCCCACGCGGCCCTGTCGCACTACCTCGACCCGCACGGCACCCTCGGGCTCCCCAACGGCACGCAGCACGGCGCGCACTGGAACAACTACCTCAACAGCGTGCAGTCGCAGGGGCACGGCGGGCAGCACGTGCTCAACCAGTTCCACGATTTCTATCACACGTGGCTGCCGCAGCAGGTGGCGGCGGGGCACTACCCGCTCATCAGCGCGGCCGACGTCACGGCGATGCAGCACGCCTTCGACCACGACAAGAACAACCTCTCCCCCCACTGCACATGACCAACCGACGCATCCGCGACTTCGTCTCCACCACCGCCGACTGGGCGCGCCCCGACGCGTCGACGCTCGCCGACGACGCGTGGATCGTGCTCGTCCCGACGCACTACAACGACGCCGAGACGCTCGACACGCTGGGCCTCTCGCCCTCTCCCACGGGCGATGGCTTCGACCGGCAGGTCTACACCCTCGACCGCAAGGTGCTGCGCGGCGACGACGTCCGCTTCGGCCACACGAACCCGCACGTCAGCGCGGCCTTCGTCGACGCGCTCGAAGCCGCGGGCGTGCGCGGCTACACGGCGACGCCGCTCCCGCACGCATCGCCCAACGCCGTGCGCGGCGAGGCGCTCTACCGCCTCGACTCGCTCGGGCCGCGCCTCACGCTCGACGCGTCGTCGGGCAACGACACGCCGCCCTTCGCGCCGAAGACCGTGGGCAGGCCGGGCTTCCCCGCGCATCCCGTCGTGTTCGACGGCGCCGCGTGGACGGGCGACGCCGCGGGCCTCACGGAGCCCTTCGCGTCGTATTTCAACCGCCCCTGGCGCGGCCTCGCGGTGCGCGGCGACTTCGTGAAGACCTTCGAACGCCTCCACGGACGCCCGCTCCGCTGCGCCTTCGAGCCCGCCGCGATGGTGAACGCGCCCGCGGTTCTCGCCGCGGCGCCGCCCGCCGCGCGCGTCGCTTCGGTCGCGCCGTGGACCGCGTCGCCCACGTCGGCGGAGCTCATCGCGCGCATCGAGTCGCTCGCTTCGAAGTACGACCACCTGCTGCCGCCCGCGGCCTCGTCGCTCGTCGCGCTCGATCACGTCGCGAGCGCGTGCGGCAGCGCGTGGCCCGAGGCGCTTCGAAGCCTTCTCTCGCGGTGGAACGGCGCCTCGCTCCACGGCGGGGCGATCGGCTTCTTCGCGCTCACGCCGCGCACGGGCGAGAGCGAGCTCACGGGGCGACACGCGCACTTCGGCGTGCCCGACGACCTCGAAGCCGCGCAGCGCCGCGACGGCGAAGAGGAGTGGAACCTCGCCCGCCCCGACGGCGCGATGCTCTTCGGCTGGCGCTGCGAGGGGTCGCCCGCGATGTGGTGCGTCGACCGCGAGGGGCGCGTGCGCCTGCTCGAACAGGGGCGCAGCGTGCTCGGCCCCGCGATCCCCGCGGAGCAGTGGCTCCACGATCAGCTCGAAGACCTCGCGTACGCGGCCAACAGCGGCGCGTGGCCCGCGAGCAAGTGGCTCGGGGAGTGACGTCGACGTGAGGCGCATCCTCTCCATCGAAGCGTTCCGAGAGGTCACCCTCGCGACCTGGGACGACCACATCGACGGGGCCGAGCGCCTCCGCTTCTCGTCCGCGTACTACGCCGAGTCGTACCTCCGTCGCTTCGTCGCCGACCCCGGGGCCGAGGCCTCGCTGCGATGCCTCATCGAGCTCGCGCCCACGCCCTCGCTCGGTGGCGACGGCCTCGATGACATCCTCCGCGTGGCCGGTGAGCGCGTCTTCGAGAAGCGCCTCAAGGTCTACGAGCGCGCGCTCACGAAGTACTTCTCCGACATCCCGATCGGACCGACGAAGCCCGACAAGCCCGACGAGCCCGACGACCCCGACGACCCCGTCGAGCCCGCGGACGCGAAGCCCTCGCCCGCCGTCGCGCCGCCCGCGCGGTGGGAGCTCGAGGCCACGGTCGACGCCGCGGAGGACAACGACTGCTTCGACCTCTCGACGCTCCACCTCAAGGCGAAGCTCGTCGAGGGCAAGGCGCTCACGCCGAAGGCGACCTTCACGGTGCTGCGCAACGGCGGCGTCGTGGCGACGGGCGAGGTGTCGACGGCGGGCGACGCGTCGTTCGACTGGGAGATCGCGCGCGTCCGCGACGACGAGGACGCGTGGACGCTCGAGTTCCGCTTCAAGTACGAGGACGACACGTACACGGGCAACCGCGTCTTCACGGTGTGGCCTCGCACGGTGCGCCTCGAAGCGAATCACTTTCGCACCGACGAGCCCACGAAGGGCTTTCGCTTCTCCGTCGAGCAGGGCGCCGGACCGCAGATCGCGGAGACCGGTGACGGCGGCGTGATCGACCATCCGCTCGCGAGGCCCGCGCCCT
>JAXLYG010000096.1:0-2984 GCA_046351535.1 Polyangiales bacterium | reverse complement strand
GTCGGTGGCGCAGCGCGAGGGCGCTCCGTCGGCGCCGCGCGCGCAGTGAAAGCGCTCGACCTGCGACCACTCGGTCACCGCGACGCGCGGATCGCTCGCGGGCGTAGGGGCCACCGTGACGTTTCGCGCGGGCTGCGTGGTGCACGCGGCGAGCGCCATGAGAGAGAGGATGTACCGGGTCATCGGGCGAATGTAGATCAGGCGCGCCGCGCGCCGCGACGGACTTCTACGGGTGCAGGAGGAGCTTGCCGACGACCTTGCCACCGCGCGATTTCGCGTGCGCGTCCTCGGCGTGCGAGAGCGGGAGCGCGGCCTCGATCACGGGCTCGATCTCGCCCCTCGCGAGCGCGGCCACGAGGGGCTCGAGCTGCGCGCGCGTGGGGCGTCCGAGCACGGCGCTCGTCCTGCGGTCGAAGAGCACCGTGGGATAGTCACCGGGCGTCACCACGACGAGCCCGAGCCGCCCCGTCGGGCTCAGCAGCGCGCGACACGCGGAGGGCGCGTACGTGGTCGTGCCCACCGCGTTGATGACCAGATCGAAGGGCCCCATCGCGCGGGCCTTCTCCATCGGGTCGCACGCGCTGTAGTCGATCACCTCGGCGCCGAGGCGCGCGACGAGCGCCGCGTTGCGCGACGAGCACACGCCGACCACCGTCGCGCCGAAGGAGCGCGCGAGCTGCACGGCGAGGACTCCGACGCCGCCCGAGGCCCCGAGCACGAGCACGCGCGCGCCGCGCTTCGCGTCGAGGTGACCGATCTCAAGGAGCGCCCGACGCGCGGTGACACCCGGCACCGGGAGGCACGCGGCGGTGTCGAAGCTCACGGCGTCGGGGAGCGTCGCGCACTGGTCGGGTCGCACCACGACCTCGTCGGCGTAGCTGCCGCGCTGACCGCGCGAGAAGTCCGTTCCGCCCACGACGCGCGCGCCCACGGCGAGGTCTCGCACCGAGGCGCCGACCTCGATCACCTCGCCCGCGAAGTCGATGCCAACGACGAGCGGACCGCGCGGCCCGAGGAGCTTCTGCGCGAGGCCGAGGGGGCTGCCCTCGCGCATCTTCCAATCGACGGGGTTGACGCCGATCGCGCGAACCCTGACGCGAACCTCACCGTGCTTCAACGGAAGCTGTGGGAGCTCGACGAGGTGCAGCGGCGCGCTTGCGTCGGTAGAGGTCGCGGCGATCATCGACATCTCCTAACGCCGACGCGGGGATGGCGTCAGAGAAATCCGCTCGGACTCCCCGCGCCGCGACGAACGAGCGCGCGGCACCGTCAACACATTGCCGTTCGCGCCTCGAACGCGGTACCACGATCCCCCCGCCGATGCCGTCACTCCGAAGCGTACGCGCCGACCTCTCGGGCGAGTGGGCCCCGACGCTCACCCTCGCGGGGCCCGTCATGCTCGGGTTTCTCGGGATGATGCTCATGGGCGTGGTCGACACGATCCTCGTCGGATCGCTCGGCTCCGTCGCCGTGGGGGCCGTCGGCGTGGGGAGCTCGATCGCGGGCGTGGCCTTTCTCTTCGGCCTCGGCCTGCTCCTCGGCATCGACCGTCAGGTCGCGGTCGCGCACGGCGCCGACCGCCCCGACGACGTCGCGCGCGCGCACACCCACGGCATCGCGCTCGCGCTCTTCGCGTCGATCCCCCTGGTGGCGGGCCTGTGGATCGCGTCGCGTCAGCTCTCGCGCCTCGGCGTGGCGCCCGAGCTCGTCCCGCTCGCGTCGGCGTGGCTCCGCGTGGCCTCGTGGAGCCTCCTCCCGGCGCTTGTGTTCACGGCCGCGCGGCAGAGCCTCCAGGCGCTCGGAGACACGCGCGCGGCGACGGCGATCCTGCTCACGGCCAACGCGGTCAACGCGTTCTTCAACGTGGCGCTCATCCACGGCCGCTACGGCTTCCCCGCCCTCGGCATCGCGGGGAGCGCGTGGGCCACGCTCATCGCGCGGACGTACACCATGGTGCTCATCCTCGCGTGGAGCCAGTGGCGCGGCCCCGACCTGCGCGCCGTCGAGCGGCGCATCCACTGGCGCACGATGCGTGAGCTCCTGCGCCTCGGGGGCCCCGCGTCGATCCAGCTCATCTTCGAGGGCGGCGTCTTCTCGATGGTGACGCTCCTCTGCGCGCGCCTCGGGGCGACCTCTGCGGCGGCGCACAACGTCGCGCTCCAGGTGTCGAGCTTCACCTTCATGATGCCGCTCGGCGTGAGCGCCGCGGGATCGGTCCGCGTCGGCAACGCCATCGGTCGCGGAGACCTCGCGGCCGCCGAGCGCGCGGGCTGGAGCGCGGTGCTCCTCGGGGCTTCGTTCATGGCCCTCTCGGGCCTCACGCTGCTCAGCGTCGCGCCCTCGATCGTGGCGCTCTTCGGCCTCGACGACGCGGCGGCCCGGCTCGCCCGCACGCTGCTCTTCTGCACGGCGGTCTTTCAGCTCTTCGACGGCTGCCAGGTGACGCTGTCGGGCGTGCTTCGCGGCTCGGGCGACACCGTCGCGAGCATGGTCGCGAACCTCGTGGGCCACTGGTTCGTGGGCCTCCCCGTGGGCTGCGCGCTGGCCTTCTACGCGGGCTACGGCGCCGTCGGGCTGTGGATGGGCCTCGCCACGGGGCTCGGCACGGTGGCCTTCGCGCTCCTCGCGATCTGGCGCCGCCGCATCGGGCGCATCGTGCGAGGCGAGATCATCGCGGTGCCCGCGGATCACTGAGCGCGCGGCGGGCGCTCACCGTCGGGCCACGCGTCGAGGGTCTCTCGGACCCGCGCGAGGAGCGAGCTCGGGGTGAAGGGCTTCACGATGAGCGCGACGCCCTCGTCGCCGAGGCCGAGGTCCCCGAGTGCGTCGTCGGTGTAGCCCGACATGTAGAGCACCTTCACCGAGGGGCGCCCCGCCCGGAGGCGCGCGACCACCGCGGGGCCCTTCATCTCGGGCATGACGACGTCGCACAGCACGAGATCGATCACCGCGTCCGCGCGCGCCGCGAGGTCGAGGGCCTCGCG
>JAXLYG010000095.1:0-3349 GCA_046351535.1 Polyangiales bacterium | reverse complement strand
CTCCGTCCACGAGATCCAACACCGCCATGGCCTTCGAGTCGCTCCTCCGCCGTCCCGCGTCGGTCGCGCTCGCGGGCGTCGCGCTGACGCTCCTCTCTGCGTACTGCCTCGGCGTCGTCGACGCGGGCTACGCGCTCCAGCCCCCGCAGCTCGGCGAGGCCTTCGCGCGCGGCTCCTTCCTCGGCGTGCCCCCCGCGTGGTTCGCGGCGCGCATGGCGGGCTTCGCGGCGCTCACCGGCATCCTCTCCGCGCTCGCCGTCGGCGGTGACCCCGCGGCCCTCGGCGCGTTCTCCTCGACGGCGCTCCGTCGCCTGCTCGTCGTCCACGCCCCGCTGCTCCTCACGCCGTGGTCGCTCGCGCAAGACGACATCGGCCGCCGCCCCTCCTTCGCGGCGTTCTTCGTCGGCCTCTCGGTGGCCCTCGCGATCCGACTCCGCCCCGACACCACCGCCTCCGACGCGCCCGCAGACGCGCCCGCAGACGCATCCGCAGACGCATCCGCAGAGCCCCCCGCGACGCGCGCGAAGCGCATCTCCGCGGGGCTGCGCGCGCACTGGCCGGTGCTCACGGCGATGGCGCTCCACGCGATCATCTTCACGGGGCTCACGGTGCAGCGCGACCGCGCGCTGTGGTCGGCCACCATCGACCTCGGGATCTTCAAAGAGGCCCTCTGGCACACGCTCCACGGGCGCGTGATGTACTCGCCCACGGTGGGCTACAGCTTCTTCGGCGAGCACTTCACGCCGATCATGTTCCTGCTCGCGCCGCTCTACGCGCTGTGGCCCACGAGCGCGTGCCTGCTCACGGTGCAGAGCGTCGCCGTGAGCCTGTCGGCGTGGCCGCTCTACCGCCTCGCGCGCGAGCTCGGTCTGTCGCGCGCCCTCGCGACGGCGCTCCCCGCGGCGATGATCTTCTCGCCGCCGATGCAGACGGCCCTCCACTACGACTTCCACATGGACCTGCTCGCGGTCCCCTGCCTCTCGTGGCTGGTGCTCGCGCTGCACCGCCGGCAATGGCTCTGGTCGTACGTGGCCCTCGTGCTCCTCGTCTCGGTCAAGGAGGACATGTTCATCCCCGCCTCCGCGGCGATCCTCTCGCGGGTCTTCACGGGCGACCGCGTCGACGCGCGTCGGCTCATCCCCGCGGGCCTCGCGGCGACGGCGTACTGCTTCCTCGCGATGTTCGTGATCATCCGCGCGTTCGGCCCGCCGCCCGGCGCGCCGGTCTACATGGGCGGCACCAACACGGGCCACGGGGGATACAAATTCCTCCGCAACTTCAGGCACCTCTCGGGCTGGGGAGGGCCCATGCGCATGCTGCTCGGGCAGCCCGTCCGCTTCGCGCTCTACGCCCTCACCGACTCGCGCCTCACGACGCTCCTCAGCCTCCTCATGCCCCTCGGCTTCCTCTCGCTGCGCGCGGGGCGTCGCCTCATCCTCATGGCGCCCCTCGGGATCATCCTCCTGTCCGACAACCCCGAGATCGTGCAGCTCCGCTATCACTACAGCGCGATCCAGCACCCCGGGGTCTTCTTCGCGGCGGCCTTCGGCGCGGCCGCGTGGGTGCGCGCGAGCGAGCGCCCCGCGCGCGCGATGCAGGCCATCACGGGGATGGTGATCGCAGGCGCCGTGGTGCTCCTCGGGATGCACCCCGCCAGCGTGTGGGCGCGCACCCACGCGACCGACCGCCACGTCCCCACGGCGCACACCGCCGCGGTCGACAGGCTCGCCGCGCGGATCCCTCCGACGGCGACGGTGAGCGCGACGACCTTCGTGGGCCCGAGGCTCTCGAATCGCCCCTGGAGCAACGTGTTTCCGCATGGGGTGCAGCGCGTCGACGCGGCGCTCATCGACCTCCAGCGCCCCGCGTGGCCCCTCGAGCCCGCCACGCGCGACGAGACCATCCGCGCACTCATGCGCCAGGGGTGGAGCGCCGCCGCGTGGGAAGACGGCGCGCTCCTCATGCTCCGTCACGGAGACACGTCGCGCAACCGCGAGGCGACGCGAGACCTCTTCGCCCGCCGACGCTACGAGGTCGAAGGGACCGAGTGGACCGAGTTCCCCAACTGCGCCGAGCGTGACGCCGACGCGAGCGACGGGTGGGCCCGCGTGGTGCGCGCGAGCGACCCGAGGGCGCCGGGCTTCGTGGTGTTCGGGCCCTTCGTGCGGCTCTTTCCCGCGCGCTACCGGGTGACCTTCCGCCTGCGCGCCGAGCCTTCGATCTCGCGCGACGAGCCCATCGGAACGCTCGACGTGATGATGAAGGGCGGCGTGGTGATCTCGACCCTCGAGCTCCTCCCCGAGATGTTCCAGGACGCCGCGTGGCACGAGATCCCCGTCGATTTCACGGTGGACCTCACGGGCGCCGACGAGGTCGAGTTCCGCGTGCGCACGGCGAAGCGCTGGCTCCTCGCGGCCGACGTGGTGAGCCTCTCGTCACCCGACGAGGAGGCCCTCGTGAACATGATGATGGTGCGGTAGCGAGCGACCCGAGCGGGCGCCCGAGGGTCAGCGGCGAAGCTTCTGCTGAAAGATCGGGATGACCGTCGCGGCCTTGCGCGCGGCGGACTGCAGCGCGGCGGGCTTGAAGTCCATCTTGAGCGAGGTGACGAGCACCTCCTCGTTGAGCCAGTTGGCGCCGTCGGGGTCCTCGATGAGCTCCTTCGCGCGCTTGCCCTTCACCTCGTTGCGCTCCGGCGAGAACACCCTGGCCTTGAAAGGCTCGTACACGTCACCGAGCGCCTCGCGGAACACCTCGAGGTCGCTCCCTTCGCCCTCGACCGAGTCGATGAGCTCGGGGATTCGATCGCGGTACGCGTCGAACTGCGCGGGCTGCTTCGCGCGCACCTCGTCGAGGGCCACGCGCATCGCGAGGGCGTCGTCGAGGTAGCCCAGGGCGCCCATCGAGTCGGGCACCACGTCGCCCGGCGCGAGGATGTACAGCAGCGCCGTCACCACGTTGTCGCGCAGCCCGTCGTCGAGGTCCGGGTCGTCGGCCACGACGCGGAGGTAGTCCTTGAAATCGTGCTGCAACGTCGAGAGCCAGCGTTCAGCGACCTGTTCGAGCGCGTCGTGGTCGACCATCGTGGTGCTTCTGTAATGCCTTTGTGAGTGGGGCCCGAGCGTGTAACCGCACGCGCGGAGGGTTCAGTCCCGGTTTTCGTCTTCGCGGGGGATGAGGTCTTCAGCCGCGGGGCAGGCCACCTGCACGCCCGTCGGTCCGTTGTTGGTCCGCAGGATGAGGAACACCACGCGACGGTTGCGCGACCACGCCGCCTCGTTGTGCCCCTGCTGCAGCGGGCATCGCTCGCCGTAGCCCGCCGACTGGAGCCTCGGCCGATCGACGCCGC
>JAXLYG010000094.1:0-4632 GCA_046351535.1 Polyangiales bacterium | reverse complement strand
GTCCACGCGACCCGCGCGGTGGCGGCGCTCGACAACACCGTGGTCCGCGTCGAGCCGACGTCGCTCTACCCCCCGGTGCTGCTCAACGCGGGCGAGCGGATCGACATCCAGACCGACGCGAGCTTCCGCATCAGCGCGTCGTCGCCGCTGGTGGTGGCGCAGTTCATGGTGGGCCAGGGGTCGTCGCGCGAGGTGTCGGGCGACCCGGCGATGGTGCTCGAGGTTCCGTCGCAGCAGTTTCGCAGCCGCTACGACTTCCTCGTGCCGTCGACGTACCAGCGCAACTTCCTCGACGTGGTCGCGCCGCAGGGGTCGCACCCGCTGCTCGACGGCGCCGCGCTCGGCGGCGAGAGCGACCGCGTGGGCCCGTGGGACGTGATCCACGTGGAGGTGAGGCCCGGGGCGCACCGGCTCACGACGAGCGAGGGCGTTCCGCTGGGCGTGAAGGTGTCGGGGACCGCGCCGTACACGTCGTACATGTACCCGGGCGGGCTCGATTTGCGGCTGTTGACGCCGGGCTGAGAGGCTTCAGGCGTCGTGGCCGACGGCCGCGCCGTTGTTGTTCTCGGCGACGTCGGCGGGGGGCGGGGTGGTGACGGCCTGCGGGCGCGTCTCGATGAGGCGGACGCCGAGGCGCGCGAGGCGGGTCTGGAGGCGCTCCATGTCGGCGTCGGGACGGACGAGGAGGACGTCGCCCACGTCGGCGTCGACGAGCATCCGGCGGACGGAGGGGTCGGCGCGGAGCTCCGCGCGGACGGCGGGGTCCTCGGCGAGGATGACGCCCGAGCACCCGACGAAGCGCGCCTCGCGCGAGTCGGAGAGGCCCGAGATGAGCTCGGCGACGGAGCCGGGGAAGGGCTGCGCCATCCCGATCGCGCGGAGCCGCGCCTCCACCTGCTGGCCCGTGAGCCCGCGCGCACGACCGCGGGTGAGCGCCGCGGCACCGAGGGTGAACACCAGCGAGCCCGGCACCGGCTCGGGCTTGATGTGGTCGAGCTCGCCGACGTCGGCGAGGTCGAGAAGCGCGTGCATCCACACGCACGCGGGCACGTCGAGCGAGGTGCGCGACACCGTCGGGCGCGACTCCTTGACGTTGACGGCCTTCATCTCCGTGCCGCCCGGGAGCACGCGGCCCACCAGTCGAACCGCCGTCCCGTCGTCGGCGACGTCGACCGCGCCGAGCAGCGGGAACGACCAGGTGAGCATCGCGCGCCAGGCGTCCTCGACGGCGCCCTTGAAGACGCCCGGGCGCTCGCGCATCGCGCGCTCGTGGAGGCGCTGCACGGCGGCGTGGCGGGGGTCGGTGGCGGCGTATTCGAGCACCGCTTCGACGGTGGCCCAGCGCTCCTTCGCGACGACCTCGAGCGCGTCGAGGAGCACGCGGCGGGCGGTGACGACGGCGGTGGTGGCGCGGGCGACGATGCCCGAGCGGAGCACCTCGGGCTCGACGCGGGTCTCGTCCCAGGCGCCGCCGTGGATGTACGTGCGCCAGAGGGCCGAGCCGACGTCCGCGACGCGGAGCTGGAGCGAGCCGACGGCGGTGGCGAGCGGCGTGGCGAGGCGGCCGAAGCCCGCGGCGCGCGCGAGGGCCATCAGCATCGTGACGCCCTCCTCCTTGTCGCCGATGCGCTCGGCGACGCGCTTGAGGGCGGCGCGGGGCACGGCGACGTCGGGGCGGACGGGCACCTCCCACGTGCGCAGCATCGCGAGCGAAGCGACGACCGCGAGCGACGGGTCGCGGGCGTAGCGGGCGCGGAGCGGGAGGTGATCCTCGGCGCGGACCGCGGCTTCGATGGAGGCCTGGCGGGCGGCGCGCTCGTCCTGGCGGGGCGCGCCGACGATGCGGGCGACCTCGGTGGGGATGACGAAGCGCTCGACGCCGAGCTGGAAGAGGAGCGCGCGGCGCTGGAGCATGTAGGGCGCGCCGCGCTTGGGGACGGCGATGCCCGACTGCGTGCGGTAGAGCCCGGGGGCCTGATCGTGGGCCAGGAGCTCCTCGGTGTTCACCTCGGCGCCGACGCGCTCGATGGCGTCGAGGAGGCGGGCCTCGGCGCCCGGGAGCTCCGTCACCTGCTTCTCGAGCCAGCCGGGCTGCGTGACGACCTCCCACACCTCCTGGAGGGCCATCGGGCCGGTGATCCCGAGGGGCTTGCCGAGCACCTGCGCGGCCATGGGCCCGACGATCTCGGGGTCGATCATGCTGAAGCACGCGCGGACGCTGGTGGGGTCTTCGCCCTCGCCCGCGGGCACCTGGACGAGGAAGGCCGACGGGAGCACGAGCGACGTGGCCGCGAGGCGAGGGCCCGACGCGGCCGGGGCCGAGCGTGCGCCGCGGGTCTTGCCGGCGGGGGTCGGCGCGGGCGGCGTCGGGCGGTAGGCGATGCCGAGGTCGCAGAGGAGCCGCGCGCCCGGGTCGTTGGCGCCGCCGGGGAGCACGCCGCCGGCGACCGCGAGGCGCTGCAGGAGCTGGCGCACGTCCGCGGGAAACTTCGAGTGCCGCAGGTCGGTCTCCGCCACGAGGCAGCGGGCCGTCTGCTCGATCTCGTCGAGCCGCTTCTTGGGGTCGAGGCGGATGCCGCGGCGGTTGCGGAGCATCTCGCGGTCGGCGGGAGAGAGCATCTCGAGGCAGGTCTGAAGGCGCATGGGCGTGTCGTGTCTCGGGTTCGCCCCGCGGTAGGGATCGCGGGGGTGAGGAGTGGGTGCGTTCAGCGCTTCCTGCGGGCGAGGCGCTCGGCCCGGCGGGCGCTCGCCTCGGTCATCCTGCTGCGGTCGTCGTCGGACTCGGGGGCGATCGGGGGGATTTCTCGGAGACGTCCGTCGCCGTCGATCCCGACAAAGGTGAACCGTGATTGCACGCAGCGCCAGCGGTGTCCGGTGGCCGGAGCCTCGCCCCAGACCTCGACCTCGACCTCCATCGACGAGCGGAAGGTCGCGTTGATCCTGGCCTCGACGGTCACGGTGTCGCCGATGGCGATGGGGCGCTCGAACACGAGGTCGTCGATGGCGGCGGTGACGGTGGAGCCGCCCGAGTGGCGCATCGAGCAGATGCCGCCGCACATGTCCGCCCAGGCCATCACCTGCCCGCCGAAGGCCTTGCCGAGCGCGTTGGCGTGCTCGGGGAAAACGAGCTGCGTCATCACCGTGCGCGAGGCGCTCGGTGGTCTGGGTGAGAGTGACTCCGTCACCGCGTGGTCTCTCCGTCGTCCTGCGCCACGGGGGCGCACTCTAGCCACCATTCTGCCAGCAACTTCGCGGCGGGAGAAGCGCCGTCGAGCCGAAAGATTTCGAGCGTGTCCGGCGGCGCTTCGCTCGGGGAGATGACCAGAGACATCAACCGCTCGCGTCGCGCGACCAGCAGCGGCAGAGGGCGCCCGGCCAGCGCGGCGCCGCGGCGGAGGCGCTCGCGGAGGGAAGCTTCGTCGACGCGTCGGCCTGCGAAACCGATGATTTCATCGCCGGGCGCGACGCCCGCGACGGCGCCGGGCGAGCCGCGCAGCACCGCTGAAACGAAGAGTCGGCCGCCTTCCGTGCGGGTGCGGAGGCCGAGCGTGACGCCCCGGACGCGCCGCGGGCGGACGCCGAATCCGGCGAGTCCGAGCGCCGCGTCGTAGGGCAACGGGTCTGTCGAACGGACGCAACGGTCGAGGAGGTCGGAGACGTCGACGCCCGTGGCCTCGGCGAAGAGGGCCTCGACGCCGGCCTCGGGCACGGGCCTTCCGCGCGCGCCGTACTCGCGCCAGAGGTGGCGGGCGACGTCGTCGAGCGAGCGGCGGCCGTCGCTCCGCGCGCGGAGGGCGAGGTCGAGGAGGAGGCACGCGAGGGCGCCCTTGCGGTAGTAGGAGACTGCGCTGTTGGGGGTGTTCTCGTCGGGGCGGTAGAGCTTGATCCAGGCGTCGAAGCTGGCGTCTTCGAGCGACTGGAGGTGGCGGCCCGGGGTGTCTTCGACGGCGGCGATCTCCGCCGCGAAATGCCTCAGGAACTGCGCGCCCGTGACGAGCTTTGCGCGCAGCAGGATGCGCCGGTCGAGGTAGCTGGTGCCGCCCTCGAAGAGCCAGAGGAGGCGCGTGTAGTTTTCGCGGGCGTAGTCGGTGGGGACGAGGCCCGCGGGGCGCACCCGCTTGACGTGCCAGAGGTGAAGGAACTCGTGCGCGAGCAGTGCGAGGAGCTCGTGCCAGCCCTCCTCGGTTTCGAACGAGTCGGGCGAGGCCGTCACCGCGGACGCGCGCGCGTGCTCGAGCCCTCCCCTCCCCCCGGGCGTCAGGAAGACGTGGAACACGTAGCGTTCGTAGGGCGCGTCGCCGTAGAGCGCGGTGGCCGACTCGACGATGCGCGCGAGGCTGCGTGCGAGGCGGTCGCCGTCGTACGCGAGGGCGAGCTCGTGGCCCTCGACGGCGAGCGTGTGCTCGCGGCCGCCGACGGTGAACGTCCGAACCTCCGCGGGCCCCTGGTAGACCGGGCTGTCGACGAGTTCGTGGTAGTCGCGCGCTCGCCACCCGGCCGCGCCGTCGGGGTCGAGCGAGGTGACCGTGCGCCAGCCCTCGCGCGGCGCGACGGAGAGCGCGCAGGGGAGCGCGTCCCAGTCGACGCCGCCGCCCTCGGGGCGGAGGAAGGTGGCGGCCCCGTTGAGCCAGA
>JAXLYG010000093.1:0-6787 GCA_046351535.1 Polyangiales bacterium | reverse complement strand
GGCGCCTCGTCGCAGAGCTCGAGCTGCTTCTTCATGTTCTCGTGGATGAGCTGCATCGGCACGTGGCCGGGGCCCTCGATCATCACCTGAACGTCGTGCTTCCACGCCTTGCGCGTGAGCTCTCCGAGCGTCGCGAGCTCGGCGAACTGCGCCTCGTCGTTGGCGTCGGCGATCGACCCGGGGCGCAGCCCGTCGCCGAGCGAGAACGACACGTCGTAGGCCTTCATCACCTCGCAGAGCTCGTCGAAGTGCGTGTAGAGAAAGTTCTCCTCGTGGTGCGCGAGGCACCACTTCGCGAGGATGCTCCCGCCGCGCGAGACGATGCCCGTGACGCGCTTCGCCGTGAGCGGAACGTAGCGGAGCAGCACGCCCGCGTGGATGGTGAAGTAGTCGACGC
Source organism: Polyangiales bacterium (assembly GCA_046351535.1). GTDB lineage: Bacteria > Myxococcota_A > Polyangia > Polyangiales > CAISKJ01. The sequence continues at coordinate 6,390 of JAXLYG010000093.1, read as the reverse complement.
CCTGCTCGGCCTGCTCGATGATCGTGTCGCGAAAGAGCTCCCACGTGAGGTCTTCGGCCTTGCCGCCGACCTTCTCGAGCGCCTGGTAGATCGGCACCGTGCCGATGGGGACGGGCGAGTTGCGCACGATCCACTCGCGCGTCTCGTGGATGTTCCGCCCCGTCGAGAGGTCCATCACGGTGTCGGCGCCCCAGCGGATCGACCACACCATCTTCTCGACCTCGTCTTCGATGGTCGACGCGACGGCGCTGTTGCCGATGTTGGCGTTCACCTTCACCCTGAAATTGCGCCCGATGATCATGGGCTCGACCTCGGGGTGGTTGATGTTCGCGGGGATCACCGCGCGCCCGCGCGCCACTTCATCCCTCACGAACTCGGGGGTGATCCTGCGCGGCATCACGGCGCCGAAGGCCTCGCCGCGGTGGTGTCCCTTGAGCGCGGCCTCGTCGACCTTCGACTGCTCGCGGATGGCGATGTACTCCATCTCGGGCGTGATCTCGCCGCGGCGGGCGTAGTGCATCTGCGTCGTCGTGCGACCGGCCTTCGCGCGCAGCGGCTTGCGCTCACCGGGAAAGCGCAGCGCCTCCAGCGCGGCGTCGCCGAGCCTCGCGCGGCCATAGTCCGACGTGAGCCCGGAGAGCTCTTCGACGTCACCGCGCCCGAGCACCCACGGACGCCGCGACGCGGCCACGCCCTTGCGAAGGTCGATGCGCATCTCGGGGTCGGTGTAGGGCCCCGAGGTGTCGTACACGGTGATGGGCGCGTTCGAGACGAGCTGCGAGGTGCCGTTGGGGCCCCGCGCGCGCGTCTGCGAGAGGGCGATCTCGCGCATCGGGACGCGCACCGACGGGTGACGCTCGCCGCTCACGTAGACCTTGCGAGAGCCCGGGAGAGGTCCGCTGGTGATGCCCTTGAGGCGCTCGTCGTCGACGCCGTTCTGCCGTGTGTTCGCCATAGGCGCGGGAACGTCGCGCGCTCGGTCCCCAGTGTCAACGGCGCACGCGAAGGTCAGTGCCCCGCGTCATGCTCCGCGCCGCTGCCCTCCGCCGGTGCGGAAATGGGCGGCATCCCTCGACGCCCGCTGCGCACCGCTTCGACGCGCGCTCGAATCTCCGCCGCGTTCGCGGGTTGCAACGCGAGGGCGCTCTCGTATTCGAAGACGGCCGCGTCGCGGTTGCCCGTCTCCTGCGCGGCCTGGGCGAGCGCGAGGTGAACGGCCACCCGCTCGGGGTCGAGGTTCGTCGCGTGCTCTCGCAGCGCGTTGATGTCGGCCCACGCGCGCGCCGTCACGAGCGCGTCGAGCAGCGCGCGGAGCGACGCGCGGTCGTGCTGATCGAGTCGCACCACCTGACGGAGCTCGCTCACGAGCTCCGCGTCGCGGTGCGCGCGGCGGTGAAGCTCCGCGAGGATCCCGTGGGGCTCCACCCGCGTCGGATCGGCCCGCACCGCGGCGTCGAGGGCGGCCCGCACGCGCGCGTCGTCGTGGGCGTCGCGCGCGGCCTGGGCCTCCATCATGCGCAACTCGAAGCCGCTCTTTCCCGCGGCGAAGAGGGCGTCGAGCTCTTCGAGGGCCTCGCGTCCCTGGTGGTGCGCGAGGGCGACGCGGGCCCTCACCCAGCGCGCGAGGTGACTGTTCGAATCGAGCCTCACCGCGCGCTCCGCGAGCGCCGCCGCGGCCGCGCCGTCGCCCGCGAAATACGCCGCCGCCGCCGCGCTCGCCTGCGCCGCGGCGTCTTGCGGCGACGCTTCGGCCGCGCGCTGGCGCGACGCGCGATCGTGGTACGCGCTCGCATCGACGGTGAAGGCCTGGGCGTAGCGCGCGAGCCTCGGGCCGAGCATCGCCCGAAACGCGCGATCGACCTCGTCGGCCGAGACACCGAGCCCGCGCTGAAAGACCTCGGGCGTCGCCCTCCCCTCGCCCCACAGCGGCAGCATTGCGATGACGCGATCGAAGCCGTACGTGTCGATCATGAAGGCCACGAGCTGCGACGCGGCGTAGTAGGCGACGAGCATGTCCTCGGCGCGGCGCGCGTGCGTGAAGGCCGTGTTGAACTCCGCCACGCGCGGGATGCGCCCTTCACGGAGCGCGTCGGCGAGCTGTCCCTCGTCTTCGCGCGACCACTCGGCGTGCGAGTGAAAGGCCTCCCACTCGCTCAACCCTCGGTGAACCAACGCGGAACGCGCGACCGCGAGCTGGATCGCGAAGACGCGTGCGCGAGCTCGTGCCAGAGGATCTGCGCCCAGTTGAAGGGACCACCTCTCGGCGAAATGGCAGTGACCACGCGACCGAAGCACACGCCCTGCACGCCGATCTCGGGGAGCCCCGAGGTGCGCACCGAGAAGTGCTCGTCGTCGGCGTAGAGCTCGATCGAGAGCGGCCCCTCGGGCGTGAACCCGTAGCGCCGCACCATGTCGTCGTAGGCGCGTCGCAGCAGCGTCGGAACGTAGCGCCGCAGGATCGCGTGCTCGTCGCGGTGGTAGCGGATCTGAAACGGCCCTCGACGTCGGTCTCACTCGGCGCCCATCGTCTGCTCGTAGAGGTTGAGCAGGTTGGCGACGCGCACGCTGAAGCGGCTCGCTTCGAATGACGCGCGGAGCCCGTGAGGCCCTCGTCCTCGCGTCCCATGCGCAGGAGGTTGATCCCGAGCGCGGCGCGGATGCGCGCGCGCCGAGGCGGCGATCGGCGGCGATGGCGGGGCGAGCGAGGCCCTCGCGCATGAGCTCCGCGGCCTCGGCGTAGCGGTGCTCCCAGTCGGCGAAGTCTCGGAGCTCCTCGTAGGCTTCGGCGTACGTGGAACCTCGGCGAAGAGCGCGTCGAAGGCCCTGCGAAAGCCCTCGCGGTCGTCGGCGAAGAAGCGCACCACGCCGCGCATCGCGAGCACCGAGGGGTCGTGCGCGTTGATCGCCGTCCCCTCGTTCAGGAGCCGATCGGCCGCGGCGATGTCTCCGTCACGCAGCACGATCGCAGCGCGCAGCGCGTACGCCTCTGCGACGCGCGGATTGACCGCGAGCGCCGCCGTGAGGTCGTCGCCCGCGCGCGTGAAGTCGAGCTCCGAGACGAGCCTCGTACGCGCGCGCAGCACGAGCCCACGCGCCGAGTGGGGGTTCGCCGTGAGGGCCGCGCGAAGGGCCTCTCCCGCGGGCTGGAGGTCTTCGGTCGAGAGCATGAGCTCGGCCTGCGCGAGGTTGGTCTCGACGCGCGTGGCGTCGATGTGCAGCGACTCGTTGAAGGCCGCGTTGGCGTCGCGCACCGAGCCGAGGGCCTTCGCCGCCATGCCCACGTAGAGCAGAAACTCCGCGTCACGGAGCACCGCGGCCCTCGCTCCGGTAGCCTCTCCCGCGTCGTTGTACTCGTCGATGAGCGGGGTCGCGGCTTCGCGCGCCTCGTCGCGTCGGCCCATCCTCGCGAGCCACGTCGCCGCGAAGGCCCGCGCCCTCCTCGCGGACCTCGCGGGGCCTGCGGTGATGGCCTCGTTCCATCGCGCGAGGGCGGCGTCGCGGTCACCCTTCGCGGCGAGGGCTTCGCCTTGAATCGTGAGCCCCTCGGCGCGTGACGCGGGGGCGCGCGCGAGGCGTTGACCGATCTCGATCACCTCGTCGTAACGCCCTGTTTCCAGGTAGATCCGCGCGAGCACGCGGTCTCCCGCAGTGCGCTCGTTGGGGCGAAGCGCGCGCACCTGTCGCTCGGCGTCGGCGTAGTCGCCGCGACTGTAGGCGTCGCGCGCGCCGCGGAGATCGGCGAGGGCCGCGAAGGGTGTGAGCGAGAGCGTCAGCGCGAGGAGCGCAGCGGCGAAGCGAGAGCGACGGACGGACATCGCAGCGAAGTCTACGCGCTGCCGCCGCGCGTGCGAACGAAGGCGCCGGGGAGCGTCCCGATGGTGCGCTGGTAGGCAGCGTCCCAGAGGGCTTCGGGGTCGCCGTCGAAGACGAGGTCGGCGTCGACGTCGGCGGGGAGCCACACGCCCTGACGCACCTCGGACTCGAGCTGATCGGGGCCCCAGCCCGCGTAGCCGAGCATCAAGCGAAAGTCCCTGTCCTGCGTGCGGAGGAGCGCAGAGAGCGCCTCCATGTCGCCCGTGACCGCGAGCTCGCTCCCGGCGTCGATCTCGCCTGCGAGGGCGCCTGACGAGCGGCGGTAGAGCACCCAGCCCGTCGCGGATTGAACCGGTCCTCCCACACGCGCGGGGCGAGCGTAGGGACCGACGTCGGGCAGCGTGACGCCCTCGGGGACGAGCTCCGAGTTCGAGAGCAGCTCACGCACGGAGCCGAGCGCGCGGCCGTTGATCACCCAGCCGAGGGCGCCCTGCGCGTCGTGCCTCGCGAGGAGCACCACGGTGTGTTCGAAGTTCGGGTCACCGAGCCGCGGAGCGGCCAGCAACAGCCCGGGAGCGAGACCACGAGAGATCACCATCGCGAGGAGAGTGTAGCGCCCCTCACTCGGGAACGGTCTCGCCCTTCTCGATCCGCTCTTCGCGGTCCCCTTCGATCACGCCGAGAAAGGGGTTCGCCACGTCGGGGTCGAACTGCGAGCCCGCGCAGCGCTCGATCTCGTTGACGGCCACCTCGTGCGGGAGCGCGTTGCGGTAGCTCCGGTTCGAGGTCATGGCGTCGTAGGTGTCGGCCACGGAGATGATCCGCGCGATGACCGGGATCTCGTCGCCCTTGAGCTTCAGCGGATAGCCGCGCCCGTCCCACCGCTCGTGGTGCAGGTGAACGCCCGGCACGAGGGGGTGAAGGAATTTGATCGGGTCGAGGATGTCCTTGCCGTAGCCCGGGTGCTTCTTGAAGATCTCGTACTCCTCGGCGGTGAGCTTGCCGGCCTTGTTGAGGTTGAGCACGCAGCCCACCTTGCCGATGTCGTGGAGCAGCGCCGCCTGGCGCACGGTCTCGATCTCGTCGGGCCCGAGCCCGAGGTGCCTCGCGAGGATCTTCGCGTAGTAGGCCACGCGGTCGGAGTGGCCCGCGGTGTACCGGTCCATCTTGTCGATCGTGCGCGCGAGCGCGGTGATCGTCTGGTGGAACGTGGCCTTGAGGTCTTCGTAGAGGCGCGCGTTCTCGATGGCCGCCGCGGCGCGCGAGGCCACAGTCTGCAGGAGCTTCCGCTGCGCCTCTTCGAAGCGCCGACCGCGCTGGAAGCCCAGCGTGACGAGAAAGCCCGCGATCTCGCCGCGGATGCGCAGCGGCACGGCCATGATCGACCACGCGGGGCGCTGATCGGAGGGGTTGGTGAGAAAGGCCGCGACGCGCGCGCCCGCGGCGTTGAGCGTGGGCTCGGACTTGAAGTACTCGACGAGGGCCTCGGCGTCGGCCGAGAGCAGCGCGTCGTCGCCGAGGAGCTCGGGGGGGATCAGCGGGTTGTGCCGTCGCAGGCGCTCGAACCACTGCCCCTCGGCGTCCTTGAGCATCACGAGCACGAGGTCGGCGGCGATGTCGTGGACGCCCATGTCGCCCACCGTCGCGAGCACCTCGTCGAGCGAGAGCGAGGCGGCGATGGCCTCGCTGACCTTGTAGAGCGACACGGCCTCGCGGAGCCGGAGGTTCTCCGCCGCGAGGCGCCGCTTCTCGAGGCCGCGCTGGATGATGTGCACGACCTCCTCGATGCGGAACGGCTTGAGCACGTAGTCGTACGCGCCGCGCTTCATCGCGTCGATGGCGGTCTCGACGGTGCCGAAGCCCGTCATGATCACGGTCACGACGTTGGGGTAGTTCTTGTTGATGTGCTCGAGGAGCTCGATGCCCCCCATGTTGGGCATCTTCAGGTCGGAGATGACGAGGTCGTAGGGGTGCGCGTCGATCTCGGCGAGCGCGATGCGCCCGTCTTCGGCCGTGCGGACCTGAAAGCCTTCGAGCGAGAGAAAGTCGGCGAGGATCTCTCGGATGACCTTCTCGTCGTCGACCACGAGGACGCGCGGCGACTGCTCTGGTGTGCCTGACTCCATCGTCGTGACTTGGGAGTCGCAGTCTCACCAGACCCGACGCGCAACGTCAATCGAGGAGCGCATCGGGCAGCACACTGTCACCGCGGGGGGTGCCTCCCGTTGCGCCCCCCCGCGAGGAGTGATACCGCCCCAAAGCCAGAGCGCAGTTGATGTCAGGAAGAGTCCTCGCCACGGTCGGAGTCCAGGCGTCGCTGGTCGCGGTGGCCGTCGTGTGGCGGCACGTCCAGGGCGGCAGCGTGTGGCACGACGGGGCCCCGCTCGGCACGACGCACTTCATCGCGATCCCGCTCGCGCTCTCGTTCGGCGCGCTCATCGGCGTGGCCGCCGTGGCCGCGACGCGCTCCCTCGTGCGCTCGACGCTCTGGGGCCGACGGATGCACACGGAGCTGCGCGACGCCGTGCTCGACCTCGAAGGCGCGTCGTCCGACGTCGCGGTGATCGCGCTCGCCAC
>JAXLYG010000092.1:0-7610 GCA_046351535.1 Polyangiales bacterium | reverse complement strand
CGACGCAGGACCGCTCCGCGTCGATCCCCGCACGGCCACGGCGCGAGCGTTCGAAGCGCTCCCTGGGATCGGTCCCGCGATCGCGAGGCGGATCGTCGAGGCGAGGGCGAGGGGACTTCACTTCGACCGCCCCTCGGACCTCGCGAGGGTGCGCGGAATCGGCCCTCGCACGGTGTCGCGGATCGCGCCCTACCTCGACTTCACAGATCGAAGAGGAGCACCGCCCCCGCGGTGACCGTGAACATGTCGCCCACGAGGTCGCGGTTGAAGAACGGAAACGCGTAGGCGGCCTGGAGATCCAGCGCGAACGAGCGTTTGACGAGCCACATGGCGCCGACGCGTCCCTCCGCCGAGGCGCCCCACCAGCCGATGTCGGGGCCCACCATGAGGTCGGCCCGCGCGCCGAGCCCGAGATAGGGCACGACGCGCAGATAATCGAACGCGTAGATCACGCCCGCGGAGAGCGAAGCGCCGTGTCGCGGGGAGTTCCTCGCGAGGTCGGGGAACGCGAGCGTCCACGAGCCGTTGGCGTACACGCTGAACGCGTCGTTGAGGCCGTACGAAGCCCCGAGATCGACGGCCGTGCCGGGACCGCCGTGGGGCCCTGAAGACCACGAGAATCCGGGGCGCAGCGAGAGCTGGAGCTGGCGCTCGATGGCGTGCGCCCGAGGGGTCACGACGGAGGTCGCGAGGGCCGCGACGAGGGCGCAGGCGAGTGGGCGCATACGTGCGCCGCGACGCATAGCACGGCGTCGCCGGGGAATCGCGTTGGTTGACTGGACGCTTCGTCTGTGTAGAGTCTCGCGCCCCCGAAGCGGTCGACGACCGCGCGGGGCTGTACGAGAGGAATGGTCTACGGTGGCTGGCGAGAACGAGCGAGAGCAGGACGAGCGCGACGACGAGGACGAGCGCGAGCAGGCACCCGAGGGTGACGACGGCGCGCAGGCCGAGGCCGCACCGGATCCGAACGTTCCCCGTAATCGTGCGGAGCGCAGGGCGATGGCGAAGGCCGCTCGCCGCGGGCGCTCGGCGCAGATCGCCGACCCGGCGCTCTCGGCCACGGTCGAGGGCGAAGAGGGCGCGGGCGATCCGCTCATCGGGCCCAACACGTCGATCGGCGGAGAGACGCCCCGCATCGACGAGGCGAAGCGCCCGAAGGTCCCCCCGCGCACGATCTCGAAGGGCACGGGCAACGCCGAGGGCGTGCCCGAGTGGGCCCTCCACGCGGGCGACTGGTTCACGAAGAACCGCTCCAACGTGGTGAACATCACGCTCGCGGTGGTGCTGGTGGGCGGCGCGATCTTCGGGTGGCGCGCGTACAGCGTCTCGAAGGAGGCGCGCGCGACCAACGCGTACGCCGACGCGCTCCAGGCGGCCTTCGCGGTGATCACGCCCGAGGAGCCCGCGGCCGACGATCCCCGCCGTGACGTACCCCACTTCCGCTCGCTCGAAGAGCGGAGCCGCACGACGCTCGAGCGCCTTCGCCGCGCCGAGCAGGGCAACCCGCACGTCGGCCACGGTGGCCCCGCTCGTCCGCCTCACCGAAGCGGAACGCTCTACCGGATGGGCCGCTACGCCGAGGCCAAGCAGGTGTACCTCGCGGCCCTCGGCGAGGTCTCGCGGGCCTCAGGGACGCGCGGTCGAGGGCCTCGGCTTCACGCTCGAGAGCCTCAACGACCTCGACGGCGCGATGGCGCGCTTCAGGGAGCTCCAGAACATTCAAGACGGCGCCTACCGCGATCAAGCGCAGTTCTACCAGGCCCGCGTGCTCGTGCGTCGCAACGACGGCGCCCGCGCGAACCTTCTGCACGGCCGTGATCGAGCGCCTCGGCCACCCGCGGCGAGCGATCCGACGGCGGCCTTTCCAGAGCTCGCTGCGCGAGCAGTCGCTGGCGCTTCTGCGCGACATCGACCCGACGGACCCCGCGGTGGTCGCGGCGGATCGTCAGCGCGAGGCTTCGGGCGAAGGGCCATGAGCGGCGGACGCCTGGCGGAGATCCGCTCGGGGGCCTCCCGCCCGAGCTGCGCGAGCAGTTGCAGAAGGCGCTCCGTGAGCGCGGCGGGGTACGGAGGCAGCGAACCAGCCCCTGAAAAGGATCGCTGCGCGTGTTCCGACCCATCGCCCCGGCGTTGCTCCTCACGCTGGCGGGCTGCTCGTCGCTCTCTCTCGGTAGCCGCACACGCTGGCGGTCGAGCTCGGTGGAGCCGCCGCACGTCCGCGCGGTGGCCGAGCTTCGCTGGCGCGTCCCGCTCGCGACGCTGACCGACCTCGAAGCCCGCGCACGCTCTCGCGCCCGCCCCGCGTACGACGTCGCCTCGGGCGTCCTCTACGTCGGCGGGCTCGACCGCGGCGTCCGCCATCCGCGCGCGCGACGGCAGTGCTCTGGCGCTTTCAGACCCTCGCGCGCCCGTCGAGGAACCCCGCCATCGACCGCGGAACCGTCTACATCGGCTCGACCGACGGCGCCCTCTACGCGCTCAACGCGGCGACCGGCGAGATGCGCTGGCGCTTCGCCACCGTGGCCGAGATCGTTCATGCGCCCATCGTGGCGGGTGATTCCGTCTACTGTGTGAACGCCGACGACACGGTGTTCGCGGTGAACCGCGCCACGGGCGAGAGCCGCTGGCGCTACCACCGCGAGCCCCGGACGGCATCACGGGCGGCGGTCACGCGGGCCTGCTCTTCGACGGAACCCGTATCTACACGGGCTTCTCCGACGGACGCGCCGTCGCCATCGACCCCGCCGACGGCACCCCCATCTGGGAGCGCGACACCGGCGTCGACAGCGAAGCCGCCGACGGCGCCAACGAGGCGCACCGCACGATCGACGTCGACGACGCCGTGCTCGTCGACGGAAACCTCTTCGTCGCCTCGTACACCGCCGGCCTCTACGCCCTCGATCCGGCGGGCGGGGGAGAATCCGCTGGCGCGTCGACCACCTGGTGAACATCTCGTCGCTCGCCGACGACGGCCGCAACGTGTACGCCACCTCGGCGAGCCTGGGGCTCATCAAGGTTTCGGCGACCGACGGCGAGGTCGCCGCGGATGCGTGACCTCGGCACCCGCGCGATGCAGCAGCCCGTGTTCGCCGGGGGATTCTGTACGTCCCGTCGGCCGACGCGTCGCTGTGGATGGTGCGCACCTCCGACGGCGAACCGCTCGCGGGCCTGGGTCCCGAGGGGGTGAGTGGGGCGCCGCTCGTGACCGACGGCCACGTGTTCTTCGAGACCAATCGCGGCGTAGTTTTACGTGGCGATTTCTGTCTACCGACCCGACCTGGCCTAGGCAAGCGGAGCGGGCGGCATCCCGAACGATCCGCGCGTCGCACCTTGGGGCGACCTCGGGATCGCGACGCCGTGAACGCGCCTCTGCCGCGCGTGGGGGGCGTCGGGAACCCGAGTCGCGTCAGTGCCCGGAGCTGCGCGCGGGCGCGGACCTGAGGTTTCGGGATCCGCCGCGGGGTTGCGCCGCGAAGTGAACTCGCCGTGGGGGGAATGGTTCCGACCACGGCCGTCGGGGCTTGACGCCTTGGATTGCCGGGGAAAGCCGCGATCCCCCTCCTCCCGCCCACAGGCACATCACTTCGCATAAGATACATTCTGTCAACTCAACGCGGAGCCCGGTTTTCGGGGCTCACTTCCGCGGGCCCCTCGAGACCCCCGTCCGCCCGATTCGGCGACCAGCGCCACCGCCGGGCCTCCTGCGACCCTGCGCGGGCTCACGGCGGCTCGCAGCAGCCCTCGAGGTCAGCGCCGCGGCTGGGAGCGTCCCGGCACCAGGACGCCCGTCCTTGCGCCAACAACCGCCGCTCCTGCGGTGCGATCGGCTCGCGGAGACGAACTCGTGGAGCAGGGCCGACGACCGACAACAGCACCCCGGAGCGTCCCGCAGTCACCCGCCCGATCAGGCGCCCCTGGTCGCTCGAACTGCCCCGTAGCCCGGTCGCCACACCCGCCGCCCCCGCACCGGGTGTGCGCCGCAGGCCGCTGCTCCGTTCCCGCTCTCGACCCCTGACCTACCAGCCGGTCAGATCAGATCTCCGCGTACGCCGTGCGGAGCGCCGTCTGCAACGCGAACAAGATCCCGCGTAAACACGACCGATTGAAGGCCACACAAACAGACCGACCGGTCCGCCACGTAACAAACCGACCGGATGGCACAAAAATTCACCGCCCGCAAACGAACCGACGAGTCTGCATTTGGCCGAGACTCCACCCCCTGTGGACGGCTGCCCGTGGACTCCTCCTGGCACCCCCTTGGTTACGGAATACTTCATTCTGTAAACCAAGACCCCGACCGTCTCGGCGGTATGTGCCCGGCTGTTCCCTCCGAATGGCTTGTTTCAAAGCAGAAAACGCGGACGCGCGTGTCCCCCTCCCGAGCGTCTCGGGGACTCGGTGCGGAACTGCGCTGGGATTCGATCGGGCGGATCGGGACGGGCGTGCGGAGGATCCGCGGCGGTCAGGACTTCGAGGGACGGGTCGACGAGGTCGCGAGCTGTCCGCAGGCCGCGCCGATGTCTTTGCCGCCGCTGTAGCGCCGCACCACGGGCACCCCGAGGCGCGCCAGGGCGTCGTGGAAGGCGCTCCGCTCCTCCTCCGTGGGCGGGCGGTAGGGCATCCCCTCGACGGGGTTCCACTCGATCAGGGAGAGGCGCGCGGGCATCTCACGGAGCAGCTCGGCGATGGCTTCGGCTTCCTCAGGCGTCGTGTTCACCCCGCCCATGAGGGCGTACGCGAGCATCACCAGGTGCCCCGAGCGCTCGTGAAAGGCCTTCGCCGCCCGCACGACCTCTCGAATCGGGTAGCGCCCCTCCATGGGAACCAGCGACCTCCGCACGGCCGCGCGGGCGCTCGTCACGCTGATCCCGAGCCGCACGCGGGTCTTCATCGCCGTGAGCCGCTCGATGCCGGGGACGATCCCCACGGTGCACACCGTCACGTTGCGCCCGTCGACCGCGAGGCCGCACGGATTCGAGATCACCTCGAGCGCGTCGATCACGTTGTCGAGGTTGTGCATGGGCTCGCCCATCCCCTGAAAGACCACGCCGTGAACGCGCCCCTCGCCCGTCGCCTTGAGCTCGCGCGCGACGATGCGAATCTGCTCGATGATCTCCCACGCTTCGAGGTTGCGAACGAAGCCCATGCGACCCGTCGCACAGAAGGTGCAGCCCATCGCGCAGCCCACCTGCGAGCTCACGCAGACCGAGAAGCGGCCCTTCTTTTCGAGCGGAATGCGGACGGTCTCGATCTGCGATCCGTCGGGGCACTTCAGCAAGTACTTCACGAAGGGGTCGACCGACGAGGCGCGGCGCTCGATCACTTCGAAGCGCCCCACGTCGAGCATCGCGCGCGCGCCGTCGCGTACGGGCGCGCGCACCTGCGAGATGCCAGCGAGGTCGTCGTTTCCACGTTGGACGACGTGCGAGACGATGCGCCGACACTCGGGCAGCGTCGCGCCGAGGGATGACAGGGGCTCGACGAGGCGTTCGGGCGTGAATCCCTGGATCTTCGGGCGGTCGCTCACGGTGTTGCGCCGACGGTTACCACGACGCGCGCGTCGACCGTGAGGGCGCCGGCGCATGACGGAGCGCAGGTGTCGGTTCGCGATTCGCGGTGTTATATGCCCCTCGATGGACCCGCAGCTCACCTCCCTCCGCGCGATCTTCGCCGCGATGCCCTCGGTGCTCGTGTGCTTCTCGGGCGGCGTCGACAGCGCCTTCGTGCTCAAGGTCGCCTACGACGTGCTCGGCGAGAAAGCCCTCGGCATGACAGCCCTCTCGCCCGCCCTGCCCCTCGACGAGCGCGAGGAGGCAGGCGCCCTCGCCCGCGAGCTCGGCGCGCCGCACATCCTCGTCGACTCCCACGAGATCGACGACCCCAACTACGTCGCGAACCCCACGAACCGCTGTTACTACTGCAAATCCGAGCTCTACGCGGTGGCGAAGCGCGTGGCCGCCGAGCGCGGCATCGCGGTGATCGTCAACGGAACCAACCTCGATGACCTCGGCGACGTGAGGCCCGGACTCGACGCCGCGCGCGAGGGCGACGTGCGCTCGCCGCTCGTCGAGGCGGGGTTCACGAAGGCCGATGTCCGTCGCTGCGCGCAGCTCGTCGACCTGCGCGTGTGGAACAAGCCCGCCGCCGCGTGCCTCGCGTCGCGGATTCCGTACGGGACCTCGGTCACGATGGATCGGCTCCGCACGATCGACCGCGCCGAGTCTGCGATTCGAAAGCTGGGGCTCCGCCAGGTGCGCGTGCGCTACCACGACTCGCTCGCTCGCGTCGAAGTTGCCTCCACGGAGATCGACCGTGCATTCTCGCTCCGCAAGGAGATCTCCGCGGCCTGCAAGGACGCAGGCTTCGCCTACGCGACGCTCGACCTCGACGGCTATCGCCTCGGGTCGCACAACGAGGTCGTGAGGCTGCGGGTGCTGAACAGCTCGTCGTGACGCCGAACCTCCACCGCCGCTCGTTCCACGCGCTGTGCCTCGCGGCCCTCCTGGGCGCGTTCGACGCGAGCGCCGACCCCGATCCCCTCCCCACGTTCCTGCCGCCGCGACCGGGCTCCGTCTCGACGTCGACGCGCGAAGACCGCGTGACCAAGGCCAAGAAGAGCCGCACCGTGCGAGACGCGGAGCCCGCGCTTCGTCCGACGCTCGCGACGCTCTTCAACGTCCACACGCTCGAAGCCGTGCCCGTGGGCCCCGAGCCCTCGCGCGACGAGAGCGCGCTCGTGGCGAGGTTCCTCCGCGACCGCACGACCTGGGAGGAGCACGCCATCGACCCGACATGCCTCCGCGTCGTGCGCGAGATGGCCACGCTCTTTCAAGCGACGCGCGTGGAGTTCATCTCGGGCTATCGCTCCGACAAGCTCAACGAGCACCTCCGCAAGAAGGGCCACCACGTCGCGCAGCGGAGCCAGCACGTGCTCGGTCACGCCGTCGACTTTCGACTGGTGGGCGTCCCCGTTCAGACCGTGCTCGCGCACCTGCGACGCACACACAACGGCGGCGTCGGGTTCTATCCGCAGTCGGGCTTCATTCACGTCGACGCGGGGCCGCGGCGACGCTGGGCGGGTCAGTAGCTCACGCCCACGGCATGGGCGCGCCCGCCGCGGGCGTGAGCGCGCGATAGGCGCGGTGCAGCGTGCGCGTCACGGGACCAGGCGTGGCATCGCCGACCTCGTGATCGTCGACCTTCACCACGGGCACGAGCTCGCGCACGCTCGACGTGAGGAACACCTCGTCGGCGGTCCACAGGTCGGCCAGCGTGAGCGGCGCCTCCCTCACCCGCACGCCCACAGACGCCGCGCTCTTGAGCACGAAGCCGCGCGTGAGTCCGGCGAGGATCCCAGCGTCGAGCGAGGGCGTCGAGACGACACCCTCGTGCACGACGAAGACGTTCGACGTGGCGCCTTCGAGCAGCGCGTCAGCGTGACCGACCACGATCGCTTCGTCGGCGCCCGCGGCGCGCGCCTCGCGCGTCCACATGACGTTCGCGAGGTAGTTCAGCGTCTTGGCGCCCGACGTGGGGCCCTTCGCGGCGAGCCACGGCGCGCGCGCGACGATCGCTGAAATGCCTTGCTGATAGGGTGTTTTCGACGGCGC
>JAXLYG010000091.1:0-8418 GCA_046351535.1 Polyangiales bacterium | reverse complement strand
TTCCGCCGCTCATTCACACCGAGGTGCAGATCGAGAAGGCGACGCTCACGACGCTCCTTGCCACGGCCGCGCTCGCGGCCTTCGTGAAGGGCACGCGCCGCTCCCTCACGCTCGCCGGGCTGCTCACGGGCGCCGCGGTGCTCGGTCGAGGCAACCTGCTGTTCGCCATTCCAGCCGGCGCGCTGGCCCTCGCGCTCGAACGCCGCGACGAGGCCGAGCCGACGGTCCGCGTCGCGGGGCGCGACCTCTCGCGCGTGTCCCTCGGCCGCGCGGGTCGCTTCACGCTCGCCGCGTCGGCGGTCGTGGGGCTGCTCACGCTCCGCAACGTCGTGGTGGGGCACGAGCTGCTGCTCACGACCTCGATCGGCGGGCCGAGCCTCTACGCCGCGCAGCTCCGGACGAACAGCTCGGCCACGTACAACCCGCCGCCCTTCGTGCGACCCGCGAGCGAGTTCGAGCACGACGACTTTCACGCCGAGGCCGAGCGCCGCACGGGCCATCGCATGACCGACAGCGAGGTCAACAGCTACTTCGCGCGCGAGGCGCTCAGCGAGATGTTCTGGGCGCCGGGCGCCACGATCGAGCGCTCGCTCCGCAAGCTGCGCCTCGCCTTTCACGACTACGAGGTCTCGGACAACGACGACGTGTACCTCACGGCGGCGTTCTCGCCGGTGCTGAACCTCCCGCTCTTCTGGGTGGGGCAGGTGGCGCCCTTCGCGCTGCTCGGCGCGATCGTCTCGTGGCGCCGCGCTCGCGCCGCGCGCGCCACCGCCGGGGCCGTGGCCGTGTACGCCGCGACGCTCGTGCTCTTCTACGTGATGGGGCGACTCCGCCTGCCCATGGCGCCCGCGCTCATCGCCCTCGGCGCGACGGGCGCCGCGTGGCTCTTCGAACGGATCTACGCGCGCGACGCGAGGCGGGGCCTCACGGGCGCCGCGATCGTGCTCGTCGCCGCGCTGCCGTGCCTCACGTGGTCCTCGTGGATCGACGACATGCGATCGAGCACGCTCGCCGTCGCGTGCAACAACATCGCGGCGCAGCTCCAGCGCGCGGGGCGCACGGCGGAGGCCATCGCGATGTACGAGCGCGCCATCGACACGCGGCCCGCGATGGTGATCGGCGCGATGCGTACGCTCGGTGACCTCTACCTCACCGAGCGCCGCTACGACGACGCCGAGCGCGTGATGCGCCTCGTGCTCTCGCACAAGCGCGCAGCCCCCTCGGCAAGCAGGCGCTCGTGCGCCTCTACGAGGCCATGGCGGCCGATCCCTCCACCGGGGGATTGCCCGCCGTACGGACGCGCCTCGCGGCGGCGTATCGCGCCGTCGGCCGCAACACCGAGGCCTCACAGATTCAGGGCGGCGAGACCGCCACGCCCGCCGCGCCCTCGACGACGCCCACGACACCGACGACACCCACGACGCCCGCGCCGCCCATCGAAGAGGCTGCGCGAGAGGCGATGGTGCAGACGCTCTCCGAGGCGCCGCACGGTTCGCCCGTGTGGATCACGGCGACGGCCTACGACCCGCGGGCGATCGCGCGCTCCGAGGAGCTCGCGACGCTCTTTCGCCGCGCGGGATGGGACGTACGCGCCGTCGGGCGCTCGACGGTGCGGGTGCGTCCGGGGCTCTTTCTCTTCGCGGCCGACGACGCGCCCCCGTCGTACGTCGACGTCGCGCGACGCGCCGCGGAGGCCGCGCACCTCGAGCCCACGCTCTCCGGCGGCTACCGCGCGTTCTACGACGAGCGCATGCGTATGGACCCTGAATTCCAGGGCTTTCCGCTCGCTCCGGATCAGTCGTGGGTGCTCGTCGTGGGGCGCATCCCCTGAGCGCCGCGGCGTTCAGAACCCGCTGGTCAACCCCGCGACGTACGACGCGCCGCTGCTCAGCAGCGGGTCGGGGCCGAGCATCGTGACGCTCGCGACGCGATAGTCGAACTCGGTGAACACGCCGAGCCAGCGGAGAAGGCGCACCTCGACGCCCGCGCCGAAGCTCACGCCGCCGACGGCATTGCGCTCCGTGACGGCGCCCGAAGCGCGCGTCGACGACGCGCGCGCGAAGAGCACCGCGGGCTCCACCGTGGTGTACGCGTGGAGCACCCCGTCGAGCATCGGCACGTCGAAGGTCAACGGGAGCGCCGCGGTCAAGACGCTCAGGTCGATGGTGTTCGGGTCGCTCGCGACGTTCCCCGAGAAGGTCTCGATGCCGACGCGCGCGCCGACGCCGAGCTGCGCGTACCCGAGATGGAGCCGCAGGCGCGCCGTCGCCGCGTATCCGACGCCGAGGCCGAGCGACGTGCCGCTGGAGCCGTAGGAGACGCTGACGCGCGCGTCGAAGCCCGAGCGCAGCTCGTCGACGGAGCACGAGAGGTCGAAGCTGCCCGACTGGTGTTCGCCGTACCCGTCGACGAACACGAACCACGTCCCCGCGTCGAGCGTGACGTCGAGGGCCGAGTGTCGCGTGTCGCCCGCGTCGTCGTTGCAGGCGATCTCCGCGCCCTGCGAACACCCCGATCGCACGTAGAGCACCCCGTCGAAGGTGCTCGTCAAGCGCAGCCGCACGCGCGCCCGACGCGTGAGCGTGAGCGCGTAGACCCGCTCGGGGCTCCTCGCGCCGCTCCCGCACGACGCGCCGCGCTGGTTCGCGTAGCCCGACGTCTCATCGTGCACCGCGCCGTCGTGGGGGAGCGGCGTCGCCTGCTCGCAGGTCGAGACGCGCAGCGGCGGCTCGGGCGGCGCGACGGCGACGACCGGCGGCGGCGCGACGAACGACACGTCAGGGGCGCCCACCGCGACCACGACGGTGGAGGCTTCGAGCGAGGTGACCGTCGCGACGAGGCTGTAGGTGCCTGCGCCCGAGGTCCCCCAGCCGTCGACGAAGACGAAGTGCGTGCCCGCGTCGAGCGTGACGTCGAGGGCCGAGTGTCGCGTGTCGCCCGCGTCGTCGTTGCAGGCCACCTCGGGGCTCGCGGGGTCGCACCCCGACCGCACCGAGAGCACGCCGTCGAAGGCGCTCGTGAGCCGCAGCGAGACGCGCGATCGCGAGGGGAGCTGAAGGGCGTAGACCTGCTCGGGGTTCGCCGTGCTCCCGCCGCAGCGCGGTTGAAGGCGGTGCGAGGCCGTCGCGGTGTCGCCCTGCACGACGGCTCCAGGCACGAGCGGAATCGCGTCGGGGCACGCGGGGTCGACCCTCGGAGGCGCGCCCGGCGTGACCGGGGACGAGCCGCACGAGAGCGTCGCGCGGTCGCGGAGCACGACCTCGCGGCGCTGCGTGTCGACCACCTCGTAATCGATCACGAGGCCCGCCGTGGCGCCGATGAGGTTCCAGCCGTCGGTGTCGACGACGGCGGTCACGCCCGACGCGAGCGGCCGCAAGACGAAGCGCCCCGGCGGGAGATGCACCACCGCGCCCGACTCCATGTCACGGAGGAACGGACGCACCGCGACGGAGCATGCGACCTCGCTGCCGCCGCCCGACGCGGCGCTCCCGCTCACGCTCGTCGACCTCGTCTCGATGGCCGTGATGGCGACAGGGAGCGGCCGCGCGATGAGATCGCCGTGTTCGAAGAGCGCCGCGCGATGACGGAGCACGACGCTCGTGGCCTGCGTGCGCGGGTCGCACGCGCCGACGCCGAAGGCCGCCTCGCCGACCGCGTCGAACGAGAGCACGTAGCCGCCGCAGCGCGCCCGCCGCCCGCCCTCATCGGAGACGAGCACATGGAGCACCGTGCCCTCGCTTCGAAGGTCGGTCTGGAGCGCCGCGACGGTCGCGGGCCACGCGCCTCGCTCGATCGTGGTGACCACGAGCTCCGCGCGCGCGTCACCAGCCCACGCGACGAGCGAGAGGAGCGCGACCAGCGCGACCGCGAAGGCGCGTCCGCGAAGCCCGACGATCGAAGAGCGCGTGCTGGCCATGAGGGTTCCCCTGCGCGACATGAGGTTGCGTGCAGCAATGGTCGTTCCACGTGACGCGGCGCCTTCGAAGCGCGCAGCGGGAGGCGAATCTTGCAGCGAGGCCCCGGCGTCAGGGCCGTCGCAAAGACCTTGAATCAAAGGCTGATCGCGCGCCTCTCCGTGCGTGACATTCATTGACCGTATCGTCAGTATTTCTGCGCGTCGGGCGACGCAGGTGGGTGCGTAGAGGCCGTCGCGGCGCGCTCCGACGGACCGACGGGCGCGCAGCGCGATCGCGTGCTCGGGCTCCGGGGGCGCACCGTCGACGCCCGGCCGAGATCGATGCGAAGAGGGGTGATGCGTCGCAGGGGCGAGGTGGTTTAGAAACGTCGGATGTCCAGCTCCACGCTGCGGGGGTCTCTCGTCTGTCGTCTGCTCATCGCGTCGATCGCGTGCGGGGCGGCCTGCAAGCGAGGGCGCGTCGAGTCGGGCCCTGCGCTGCAGCTCAAGCGCGTGGTGGTCTACCGCAACGGCGTCGGGTACTTCGAGCGGCAGGGGCAGGTGCATGAGAGCCAGGTGACGTTCCGCGTGTCGCAGCGCGACGTGAACGATTTTCTCGCGACGCTCGTGGTGATGGAGCGCGGCGGGAGCTCGGTGAGAGCGGCGGCCTTTCCGATGCCTGACGACGGCCCCGACGGCGCCGCGCCGAGGCCCGACGCGCGTCGCACGGTGGCCGTCGCGCTCGACGGGAACGAGCACGACCTCGTGGTCGGGTACGCCGTCGAGACGCCCATCTGGCGGCCCTCGTATCGCCTCGTGTTCTCGCGCGACGGCGCGGGGGTGCAGGCGTGGGGCATCGTGCAGAACCTCTCGGGCGAAGACTGGACCGAGGTGCGCCTCTCGCTCGTCACGGGCGCGCCCGTGTCGTTTCGATCGGACCTCTCGCGCGCGACGATCCCCGTGCGACCGCTCGTGAGCGACGAGGGCGCGGTGATTCAGGCCGTGCCGACCTCGACGCCGCTCGCGCACGAGCAGCAGGCCGCGGGCGAGCGGCGCTCTCGGCGCGGGCGCTCCGTCCAACGCGCCGGGGTCGGGCGTGGTGTCGCCCTTCGGCGGGCTCACCGAGTCGGGCGTCGACGCGCAGAACGCCCTCGGAAACATGAACGGCGAGGCCATCGGAGACGCCTTCGGGTACGGCGGTCTCGGCGCCTCGGGCACCGGATGGGGCGGCGGCGGAACGGGCGAGGGAACCATCGGGCTCGGCTCCGTCGGCACGATGGGACACGGCGCAGGAACCGGCTCGGGGCAGGGCTACGGCTCGGGCGCGGGGCGCGGTCTTCGAACGCGCGCGGCCGCGGGTCCGCTCGTTCGCGCGGCGCCTCCCGAGGTCAACGGGCTGATCTCGCCCGACGCGGTGCGACGCGTGGTGCTGCGCAACCTCGGCCAGGTCACCCACTGCCATGAGCAGGGACTCGCGCAGAATGCGAACGCGGCGGGGCGCATCACCGTGCGCTTCGTGATCGGCGGAACGGGCGCCGTCATGGCGTCGGGCGTCGCAGGGAGCACCTACCCCAATCAGAGCGTGGCCGACTGCATCGCGAACGCGGTCCGTCGGTGGCAGTTTCCCGCGCCCGAGGGCGGCGGCATCGCCACCGTGAACTACCCCTTCAACCTCACGAACGAGAGCGGCGACGCCCCGCCGACCTCGCCGCAGCGCGCGGCGCCGTCTGCGACCCCGAGGAGCGTCGCGTCGCTCGCCGCCATCGCCACGCAGGGAGGCTCCACGCGCTACGACCTGCCGAACCCGGTCACGGTGCCCAACCGGAGCGCGACGATGGTGATGCTCGCCGCGCGCGACGTGCCTGGCGAGCGCATGTACCTCTTCGCGCCCGACCCCGGCGTGCCCGAGTCTGCATCGCACCCGTTTCACGTCGCGCGCTTCGTCAACCGCTCGGGCGCGACGCTCGAGCGAGGCCCCCTCGCGATCTTCGAAGACGGCGCGTTCCTCGGGCAGGGGATGCTCGACGCGCTCCCCGACGGTGCGACGGCGACGGTGCCCTTCTCGCTCCAGCGCGCGGTGTCGGTGGAGCGGTCGGAGACGTCTGCGATCGAGGGCGCGCGGCTCGTCTCGATGCACCACGGCGAGCTCACGATCGAGCGGTACACCGTGCGACGCGCGACCTTTCACGTGCGAAACGGCGCGACGGAGGCGCTGCGCGTGATGGTGCGCGAGGCCCTCAACGGCGCGACGCTGCACGAGCCCCCCGCGGGCACCGAGAACGCCAACGGGGCCGCGCTCGCGCCGTGTCAGGTCGCGGCGGGCGGCGCGTCCGACGTGCTCGTCACGAGCCGCACGCCCTTCACGATCACCACCGACCTCTCTGACGAGAACGCAGGCGCCGCCGTCGACCGCTACCTCCGCGAGGGCGCGCCCGCGGCCGACGTGGCGACCTCGCTCCGCGCGGCGATGGAGCTGCACCGCAGCTTCGAACGCCTCACGGCGGAGCGCGCTGACGTCGAGCGTCGGCGCGAGGACCTGCAGCGCGGCGCCGAGGAGACGCGCTCGAACCTCGCGGCCCTCGAAGGCAACGCGCGCGCGTCGGACCTTCGCGCGTCAGCTCACGCGCGCCTCGGTCGCACGGCCACCGCGGTGCGATCGAGCAGCTCACGCGACGCATCGTCGAGCTCGACGTTCAGCTCGGCGAGGTGCGCGTGCGACTCTCCGAAGCCGTTCGCACCATCGAGATCGACGTGAGACCCGCCGCGGCCGCCACGCCCTGAACCCTACCGTCGCGCGTGCGGAAGCGCCCCGTCGAGCCACGCCGCCACGTCTTCGGCCCAGGCGGGCGTGAGGTGCCCGCCGTGCTCCGCGCCTCGAAGCAGCACGAACTCACAGCGCGCGCAGCGCCGCGCGCGAAACCGCGCCTGCGCGTCGGGCGGGACCCAGTGGTCGCGCTCCGCGAACACGATCTTCGTGGGGCGCGTGAGCGAGGGCACGCGGTCGACGGGACGCACGTCGCCCGGCGACACCCCGAGCCTCCACGCGAGGAGCGCGCGCGTCACCGGCAGCCCCCATTGGAACAGCGGTCCGAAGCGGTTGCGCTGTGCGCGATCGAGTTCCGCGTAGGGTGAATCGAGCACCGCGGCGTCGGCCTCGACGCCCGAGAGGAGGTAGGCCGCGGCGCCCATCGAGAAGCCCACCCACGCCACGGGGAGACCCTCCTCCCGCGCGAGCGAGAGCACGCGAGAGACGTCCTCGCGCTCCGCGTGACCGAAGGTGATCCGATCGCCGTCGCTCTCGCCGTGCGCGCGAAAATCGAAGGTGATGAGCCGCATCCCCCGGCGCGCGAGCGGCGCTGCGAGCGGGAGCCCGAGCGAGCGATCGTTGCGGTAGCCGTGCGCAAACACCACGACGGCGCGCGCGGCGGGCCCCGTCGTCTTCCATCCGCGGAGACGGGGTCCGCCGCGCGTCAGCGTCCACACGTCGACGCGCGGCGCGGCGGGCGCGGAGACCGGATGACGATCGGGCGCGGTGAGCCTCCACGCGGCGTACGCGTTCACCGAGAGCCAGAGCGCCGCGGCCGCGACGATCGCGCGACGCAGTCGACCGCCGCGCGCGCGTGCGCCGTCGCGTTCGTTCACACCCGGCGTGCGGTCGTTCAGCGGTGTGCCCATCGGTCGCCGCGAAGGTAGCGCCGATCGCGGTGGCGATGGGCGGTGACCGATTCGTGAGCGCCTCGTCGCGCGTTCGTCGCAGCCGGAGCGCGCGTTCTCACACCCCCGAGGCGCGTCGCAGGGTGCATCCTTCGAGATCATGCGCCGCACACTCCTCGCCTCGCTCGTGTTGCCGCTCTCGATCGTCGCCTCCGGTTGCGCCGAAACGACCGTCTCCTCCGATGCTGCGGCCGATCGCGACGACGTCTCCGTCGTCGACACGTCGCCCCTCGACGCGACGCGCGCAGACGTCTCGCCCTCCGACGCGCCGACCGCAGACGCCTCCGCAGACGCCTCCGCAGACAGCTCGCCCGCTTGCGCCCCGCGCGACGGCGGCATGGCGCCGCCCGTCGACTACGCGGCGCTCGCAGTGACGGCCGCGGCCAACGCGACGCTCGCGCAGCCGCTCCTGCTGCACAGCCGCGCGTGGCTCACCGCGGAGCTCACGCACGTCGACGCGACGAGCAACCTCCTCATGGACACGCTCGACCTCAGCGCGACGTGGAGCACGCGCGACACCGGCGCGGACATCTACCCCTTCTTCGCGTGGGAGGCGTACCTGCTCGACTCCGCGGTGTTCGAGGGGCCCGTGCGCGCGGTGCTCGACGCCGAGCGCGCGCGAACGGTGGTGCCCGCCACGGGGAGGCTCCCCTACGACTTCGACACGCGGACGCAGATGCGCGTGCTGCGCGACGTGAACGATCCCCACTTCGGCGCCGCGGAGTACGCCAAGGACGGGCTCACGCCCATCGTAGAGCTCGTCGGCCGCGGCCCCTACGCAGACCGCATGCAGGAGATCGAGCTCGACT
>JAXLYG010000090.1:0-9056 GCA_046351535.1 Polyangiales bacterium | reverse complement strand
GCGCCGCGTTCGCGCGGGGAGACTCCGCGGCGGCCCTCGCGGACCTCGACCGCTGCCTCGCGCTCGACCGATGGTGCCGCTACCTCGTCACCCGAGGGACCGTTCGCGAGGCCGGAGGCGACCTGCAAGGCGCGCTCGAAGACTTCTCCGAGGCCGTCGACTCGGTGCGGCTCCACGGACCGTGGAATCACGACGACGACCTCAACCTCTCCTCGTCGCACTGGCTCTCGGAAGACGGGTTCACCGCCGGAGCCTCTGAAGATGGGGCCCGCGCCCTCTACGCGAGGGGCGTCACGCGCTACCGGCTCGGCGACGTCGACGGCGCCTGCGACGACCTCACCGACGCGGCGAGCAACGCGTACGACCCGTCACACGGCGACGGCTCCGCGCGCTTCGCCTTCGCGGATCTCATCGACCGCGCGTTGGTGACCGTGCTCCGCGCGCGCATCGCCCGCGGACACGAAGACGACCGCCCTCCGCTGGTCGAGGCCCTCCGCGCGTTGGGACGGCGCGACGAGGCCCTCGTCGAAGCGCGCCTGGTGCTCGCGTCTCGCCCCGACGACGAGCGGCTGCGACGGCGCTATCGAAAGTGCTTCGGCGACGCGCTCGACGAGGGGTGACGCCCCACCCCGCGCTCACAACACCCGCGGTCGCTCTCCCTGATAGACGGCCTCGCGCACACGCGGAAAGCGCTTCGCGAGCGCGTAGTGCCCCTTCGACACGTCGCGTCCCGTGAGCGAGAGCGAGGCCACCTGCGCCGCGGGGAGCGCGTCGAGCACCACGAACACCCACGGCTCGACAGGTCCGTTGTAGCCCACGACGGTGAGGTGCAGGTCGTCGCCCTCGCGCCGCACGGTGATCGGCGTGAGCGTGGAGCCGAGGTACATCTCCTCGAGGCGCGCGAAGAGCGGCGACGCGACGAGCGGCGCGACGTCGTCGGTGTAGACGAAGGCCAGCCGTCGCAGCTTCGGGAACCGCTCACAGAGCGCCGTCATGGTCGCCGGCGCGTCGGCGTCGCGCCACAGCCACGCGTGCAGCGTGGTGAGCCGCGCTCGCACGGCCGGCGTGTCGGCCGCGGCCTCGAGGAGCGCGCGGTGGCCTGCGAGCCCACGGAGCCCGTGCATCGCGCCGAGCAGCGCGCGCGTCGCCGCGGGGTCGGCCGTCTCCGAGCGCCCGAACAGCACGAACTCCACCGTCGACCAGGCCGGGAGCGCGGCGAGCTTCTTCATCCGCGTGTCGCTCAGGTCGAGGTTGATGCCCGCGACGAAGCCGCGATCCCACCGTACGCCGATGTGCATGTCGGAGTAGCCCCGCGTGGGGCCGCAGTACACCGGGGTCTTGTACCGCACGGCGGGTGCGAGCTCGCCGAGCCAGAGCTTCTGATGCTTCGCGACGAGCTTCGCCTCGCGCGTCAGGTCGCGCTGGTCGAGCGGCGCGAGCTGCCGCGCGATGAGCTCGCCGCGCGGATCGCCCTGCGCCGTGAGCGCCGCGGCCAGCGCGCTGCGCGGCGCGTCGTCGTCGGGCGACGCGTACACGGCGTCGTAGAGGGCCTCCAGGTCCGCGGTCGCGGGGCGTTCGGCGGGCGCGGCGGCGCGAGGGGGTGAGCGCTTCGTCATGCGCGCGAGGATACGCGCTCGAGGGCGCCCGACGCGCTACGCAGAGCGCAGCACGTAGCGACGGAACATCACGTCGGAGCGAAGCGCGTATTTCACCCCGCGCGTCACGGGCGCCCCCTGGTGGCGGACCGCGTGCGAGAAGAGGAGCGCGGTGCCCTGCCGCGGCGCGATGCGCGCGTCTTCGAACTCGGTCTCGCCGCCCTCGAAGCCCTCGTTGAGGTAGACGAGAAAGGTCAGCCGGCTCACCTCGCCGGGGCCGCGCATGAACGCGCCGTCGTAGTGCCAGCGGAACGCCTGCCCCGCCTCGTAGCGGTAGAAGCGCAGGCGCTCGTTGAGGCCGATGGGCACCCACATCCCCGAGGTCGTGTCGTGGGCGGTGACGTAGGGGGCGAGGCGCGTCCAGAGGGCGCTGGCGGCGTCGCGGTCGTCGATCATGACGCGCGTGTTGTTGCGCACGTCGCTGTCGAAGACGAAGCCGCGCGACGTGGTGATGGGCGCCTCGTCGTAGCCGCGCGCGTCGGTCTCGGCGATCCAACGCGCGCACTCGCCAGGCGACAGGAACTCGGGGACCGTGAATCGAACGACGTCTCTCATGCACGGGAGCATTGCGTCGGAGCGCACCGCGGCCGAGGACACGACCGGGCACGACCGGGCAGAGATTGCGCGAAACGTCTTCTTTCCAGCATCATCGCGCGGTGCCGACCTTCTTCGACCACGAGGCCCTCACGCGCGCTCGCACGGGCCTGGAGCTCACGCAGGAGGAGGCCGCGGCGGCCGTCGGCGTCGACGTGCGCACCTGGCGCCGCTACGAGTCGGGCGAGGTCAACGATCCCACCGCGGGCTTCGAGGTCCGCAACGCCTCGCGGCGGCGCTTCATCGAGCGCGTGAAGCGCGAGCTCGGGCTCACGGAGCGAGAGCTCCTCGTCGAGCGCGGCGGGGCCGTCGAACCCGCGGGGCACGTGCTCCAGCCCGCGCGGCACTTCGTCGGCCGCGTCGCGGAGCTCGACGCGCTGAGGGCGCACCTCGCGGACCCCGCCGTGCGCCTCGTCGCCGTCGTCGGACCGGGCGGCGCGGGCAAGACCGCGCTCGTGCGGGAGCTCGCGCGAGGCGCCCCTTCGTCGTGGGCGTGGAGCTTCTACGAAGAGCCCGACGCCGAGGCCTGCGTCGCCGCGCTCGACGCGTTTCGCGGCGCCGTCGCGGTGCTCGACGGGCTCGAAGCCGTGCAGTCCGAAGGTCGCGGCCAGCGCAGCCTCGGAGAGCTCACGGCGCCGACGTTGCGAAAGAGCCTCCGACGCGTCGCCGAGCGCGGCGCGGCCGCGAAGGTCGTCGTCACGTCGCGGCTCCCCGTCACCGACCTCGCGCCGTGGGAGGGAGCCTCCGTGCGCACGCTGCACCTCGGCGCGCTCGACGACGGCGCCGTGATGCAGCTCCTCGCGCGTCACGGCGTCCGCGGCATCGACCTCCAGAGCGCCCTCGCGCGCACGGGCGGTCACGCGCTCTCGCTCGACGTGCTCGGCGCCCTCACGGCCCGCTTTCTGGGCGGCGACGGGCGGCGCTGCGACACCCTCGACGTCGCCGACGCCTCCCACGACGACCCCCTCGCGCGCCGCCTCGCGACGATGCTCACCCGCTACGCCGAGCAGCTCCCCGCGGTGGAGCGCGACCTGCTCGCGCGGCTCGCCGTGTTCCCTCGCGGGGTCACCGTCGACGCGCTGTGCGAGATCGCGTCGAGCGAGGCGCTCTCGGGCGCGCTCTCGGGCCTGCGACGCGCCGAGGTCGCGCGCCACCTCGCGCGCCTCGCGGATCAGGGATCGTCTTCGCGCAGCGCGGCGGCGAGCGCTACGCGGCGCACCCCTTCGTCTCCGACGTGTTCCGCGCGCTCGGCCCCGCGAAGGCCCTTCACGAGCACGCGAGAGGCGCGCTGCTCGCGACCTTGAAGAACCGCCCCGGCGCGCACGCGACGAGCCCCGAGGCCCTCGACGGCCTCGCGGACCTCGTGGCCCACACGGTGGGCGCCGACCTCGGCGAAGAGGCCGCGCAGGTGTACCTCCGCGCGATGGGAGGCTTCGCGCACCTCGGGATGATCCGCGGCGCCTTCGCCTTCGCGCTCCGCGTGCTCCAGATGCTCTCGCCCGAGCGGCACCCCACGTCGCTCGCGGCGGGGATCACGCCCTCGACGGCGCTCGCGCTCACGTACGACTGGGCGCTCTGCGCGGTGTCGCTCGGCGACCTCTCGACGGCCGACGCGGCGCTGCGCGAGCACGACCGACGCGCCCGAACGCTCGGCGCCCGCGGACGGCTCCTCGTGCTGGCCCGCGCGCGCGCCCACCTCGCGCGGCTCGCAGGGCGCTTCGACGAGGCCATGGCCTTCGCCGAGGAGTCCGTCGCGCGCGCGCGGGCGCTCGACAGCGACGCCGACGAGGCCCGCGGGTACGCGATGGCGGCGGCGATCCACCACGCGCGGGGCGAGCTCGACGCGGCCGTGATGTGCTTCGCGCGCGCGGCGATGCTCGGTGACGCGCCGAGCGCGAGGCGCGGGCTCTGGGAGGCCGCGGTGGTGCTCGAAGGCGGAGGCGTGGAGCGTGCGCGCGCGATCGCCGAGGCGGTGAAGGCCGACATGGTGCAGCGGGGGTGGCGCGGGCACGCCGCGGAGGCCGACGTGATGCGCGCCGAGGTGGCCCTTCGCACGGGCGACCTCGAAGGCGCGCGGCGCGACCTCACCGCGGCCCTCGCCGTCGCGAACGAGACGAGCGACGCGGAGCTCGGCGTGCGCGCGCTCTCGGCGGCGTCGAGGCTCGCGGTCGCGCGCGGTGATGGCGACGAGGCCGCGAGGCTCGCGCGAGAGGCCCGCGAGCGCGTCGAGGAGCTCGGGCTGCACGGGCTCGTGAGGGTGCTCCCGACGTCGGGTTGAGGGAGCACACATCCTGTCGCTTCGTTGACAGGGTGACGCGTCGCGGGCGAACGGTTCCGCGATCGCGCGGCGGCGGTGCGTTTGTGCGGAACCGCCTCCGGCGTTCGGAGGTCGTGTCGCGCCTATGAGCCATTCATCGTCGAATCCAAGGTTTCTCGTCGTCGCGGGCCTCGTCGTGAGCGCGTCGCTCGGGTGCGCGCGCGGGGCCGCCGTGCAGACCGCGTCGTCGCTCCCGCTGCACCGCGTGGTCGTGTACCGCAACGGCATCGGGTACTTCGAACGCGAGGGGCGCGTGCACGAGGACGAGGTGCGCTTCCGCGTCGCGCAGCGCGAGGTGGGCGACTTTCTCGCGACGCTCGCCGTGATGGAGCGCGGCGGAAGCTCCGTGCGCGCCGCGGCCTTTCCGATGCCCGAAGAGCACGCCGACAGCGCACCGCCGCACCCCGAGGAGCGCCGCACGGTGCGCCTCTCGCTCGACGGCAACGACCACGACCTCGTCGTCGGATACACCGTCGAGACGCCCATCTGGCGCCCCTCGTACCGCCTCATCTTCAACGGCAACACCACGCAGGTGCAGGCCTGGGGCATCGTGCAGAACCTCTCGGGCGAGGACTGGAGCAACGTGCACCTCTCGCTCGTCGCGGGCGCGCCCGTGTCGTTCCGCTCGGAGCTCGCGCAGGCGGTGATTCCGACGCGCCCCGTGGTGACCGATCAGGGCGCCGTCATCGACGCCGTGCCCACCACCGAGACCACCCTCGCGCAAGACGGAACGTCGACGGCCACCGCGACGACCACGATGCCCGCGCCGGACCCCAACATGGCCGACGAACGCGGAGACGCGCAGGGCTTCGGCGGCCTCGGGCTCGAAGGCACCGGGATGGGCGGCGGCGGAACGGGTGAGGGCACCATCGGCCTCGGCAACATCGGCACCATGGGACACGGCTCGGGCACGGGTCAGGGCTACGGCTCCGGCGCCGGACGCGGCCTCCGCGGACGCAGCGCCGGCGGTCCCACCGTTCGCGCGGCGCCGCCCGAGGTGAGCGGAATGCTCTCTCCCGAAGCCATTCGACGCGTGGTGCTCCGCAACCTCGGGCAGGTCACGCACTGCCACGAGCAGGGCCTCGCGCAGAACCCCAACGCCACGGGGCGCGTCGTCGTGCGCTTCGTCATCACCCCCACGGGCGCCGTCGGAGGCTCCGGCGTCTCGGCGAGCACGTACCCCATCGGGAGCGTCGCGAGCTGCATCGCCAACGCCGTGCGCCGATGGCAGTTCCCCTCGCCCGAAGGCGGCGGCGTGGTGTCGGTGAACTACCCCTTCAACCTCAGCGCCGACAGCGGCGACGACGACACGCGCCGCGCGCTCAACCAGCGCGACGCGCCCGCGCCCACGTCGGCGCCGCGCAACATCGCCTCGCTCGCGGCCCTCGCCGTGCAGGGCGGCGCCACGCGCTACGACCTCCCCAACGCGGTCACCGTCCCCGACCACTCCGCGACGATGGTGATGCTCGCCGCGAGGGACATCCCCGGCGAGCAGATGTACCTCTTCGCGCCCGATCCCGGCGTGGCCGACTCGAGCTCGCACCCCTTTCACGTCGCGCGCTTCGAGAACCGCACCGGCGCGCTCCTCGAACGCGGTCCCGTCGCCATCTTCGAAGCGGGCGCCTTCCTCGGTCAGGGGATGCTCGACGCGCTGCCCGACGCGGCCACCACGACCGTTCCCTTCGCGCTGGAGCGCGCGCTCTCGGTCGACGCGACGCCCGTCGAGGCCGTCGAGGGGTCGCGCCTCGTCTCGATGCAGCGCGCGTCGCTCACCATCGAGCGCTTCAACGTGCGCCGCACCACCTGGCGCGTGCGCAACGGCATGGACCGCGAGGCCCGCGTGATGCTCCGTCAGGTGCTCGCGGGCGCCGAGCTCTTCGAACCGCCGCAGGGCACCGAGCGTTCGAACGGCAACGCGCTCGTCCCCCTGACCGCGCCCGCGCGCTCGCACGCCGAGGTCGTGGTCACCACGCGCGCCCCCTTCACCGAGAGCGTCGAGCTCGACGACGAGCGCGCCGGAGACGCCATCGAGCAGTACCTCCGCGACGGACACCCCGAGGCCGACGTGGCCCGCGCGCTGCGCACCGCGCTCGACCTCCGCCGCGACCTCACGACCATGACCACCGAGCGCGACGAGGTCACGCGCCGCCGCGACGACCTCCAGGAGAACGCCGAGGAGACCCGCGAGAACCTCCGCGCCATTCAGCGCAATCCCCAGGCCGCCGACCTGCGCGCGCAGCTCACCGCGCGCCTCGGACGCGTCGCCACGCAGCTCGACCAGCTCACCCGCCGCATCGTCGAGCTCGACACGCAGATGAGCGAGCGTCGCGTGCGCCTCACCGAGACCGTGCGCGCCATCGACATCGACACCGCGCGCCAGCCCGCGCCCGCCGCGTCAACGACACCCGCGGCGCCCGCCGCGCACTGACCGCTACGCGCGAACTCCCCGCGCCGCGAGGCGAACGAGCGCGCTGAGGAGCCCGCTCGTCGTCGTCTTCGTGAGCCTGTGGTCGTCGTGCACCTCGACGAGAATCGCCGTCTGCGAAGACGCCGCGAGCGTGCGCGAGTCTTCGATCGGAATGATCACATCATCGCGCCCGTGCACGAGCACCACGCGCAGCCCCTCGGGCAGCGAGCTCTGCCCCGTGAGCTGCACCGCCGCGCCCGCGAGCATCAGCGCAGGGACGCGCCCGTAGCGCGCGTCGCCGAGCATGCGCATGAGCACCGCGGCGCCGAACGACGAGGCCACGACCACCTCGGGCGCGCACGCCACGAGCGCGTCGAGGCCCTGCTGTACAGGCGTTTCGAGGGCGCGGAGGTAGGCGTCGCGATCGTGCGATCCGTCGCGGATGAGGGCGGCGACCTGCGACGCGTCGAGCTGCGGGGCGGTCACGTCGACGCCCTCGGCGCGGAGCGTGAGCACCTTGGTGCCGAGCGGTCCGCTCTCGAGGCCGTGGAGGAAGAGTGCGCGTACGGGGGTGTCGTTGCTCACGTCGGGTGGCGCGACGATACCGCCGCTCAGCGCGCCGCGGTCACCGAGAACGCACCGCAGAGCGTGTGTGTCATGCGTCCCGAGAAGCGTCCGTCGCGCGCGGCGTCGCCCTCCATGCCGACCATGATGTAGCCCGGGGGACGCTCGATCCACGCCTCGGGCTGGAGCGTGACGTGGCCGCTCGCGCACATCCCCGTGAGCGTGTAGCGCCCGGCGGCGTGTGAGAGCACGTGGTTGAACACGAACTCCACGCGGAGCGAAGCGCCCGAGACCGAGAGCACGCGGAGGGTGAGCGCGGTGTCTCCCTGCGCGCAGTAGTACGAGCCCGTGAAGACGTCTCCCGCGCGGAGGCCGCAGACCCCTTGCGGTGTCGGGGAGGGCTGCGTGGGACGAGGTCGCACGGGCCGCGGTCGGGGGTTGTCATGCGTGTCGATCGCCGACGCAGCGTGCGGAAGCGCGACGAGCACCACGAGCGAGAGGAGCGAGCGAGGGACGCGTCCCATGACGAGAAGGTGCGCCGCGAGCGTTGCGAGCACCAGCCCGATCGCGGTACCGAAGATCATGCGAACCGTGGGAACGCGCTTCTTCTCTTCTCCTTCGTGCGCCTGGGGGATTCTCGCGTGCGCGCTCGTCGCCGCGTGCAGCGACACCACGACGGGCTCCACCGCCGACGCGGCCGCCGACGTCGCTGCGAAAGACGTCGTCCGAGACACACCCTCGATCGACACGCCCCTCACCGACACGCCCGTCACCGACGTGCCCGTCACCGATGTGCCTGTCACGGACACGCCCATCGCCGACACGCCCGTCACCGACACGCCCGTCACCGATGTGCCCGTCACCGACACGCCCGTTACCGATGCGCCCGTCACGGATGTGCCCTTCGACGTGGCGCGCGACGCCCCCGTCTGCACGACGGGGCTCACGATGTGCCCCTCAGACGGCGGCTTCGTCTGCGTCGACACGAACTCCGATCGCAACAACTGCGGCGGCTGCGGGCGTACCTGCTGCGCGGGGAGCGCGTGCTTCAGCGGGTCGTGCCCGCTCGGCTGCGCCGCGGGGACCACGCGCTGCGGCTGCATCTGCACCAACCTCCAGAACGACACGTCGAACTGCGGCATGTGCGGCAACCCCTGTCCCGCGGGCGCATTCTGCACGGCCGGCATGTGCGTCCGGCCCGACGCTGGAACCGGCTGCGCGACGGTCACCGAGCCTCCCGCGCCGAGCGGTCAGTGCGACGGTCGCGGGCGCATCGCGTGTCAGAACTGGGCGTCGGGGATGCTCGACGCAGGCACGGCCTTCGCGACCTGCGTGTCGACCCCCGCGGGGTGCATGCGCGCAGACTCGTGCTCGGACTTCGCAGACCCGTCGACCTGCCGCTGCGGCGCGGGCGCTGCGTGCGCACCGGGTCAGGTGTGCTCCACGCGCGCGGGTGAGACGACGCCTTCGTGTCACTGCATCGCGCAGCCGTAGAAGGCCCCAACCGACGGAGGGGGCG
>JAXLYG010000089.1:0-9210 GCA_046351535.1 Polyangiales bacterium | reverse complement strand
GGCTCCCCCTCGTTCGCGATCGCAACCGAGACGAAGCCCTGCGACGCGTCGGCGGTGAAGCGGCGCAGCCGCTCGAACAGGATCGCCGCCTCGCTCCTCGGGCGAGCCAGCGCTTCGACGGGGCCGGCGTCGGGGCGCATGCGCACGTCGACCGTGACGACGCTGCCAGGGCGGGCGTATTTGGCCGCGTTGAAGAGCAGGTTCGCGAGGATCAGCTCGACGCGATCGAGGGAGGCGCAGACCTCGTGCGGCGCGTCAGCGCGCACGTCGAAGCTCACGCCGCGGTTGCGCGCGACGACGGCGAGCCCGCTCGCGTGCTCGCGCGCGACCGCGGCCAGGTCGATCGCCACCGGATCGGGCTCGGTCGCCGCGTGGTCGAGGCGCGAGAGGAGGAGCGTGCTGTCGATCATGTGCTCGATGCGCCTGCCCGCGGCGTACACCTCACGCCCGAGGAGGGCGTCGAGCTCGCCCTCCTCTCGCTTCATCAGGTCGCCCGAGGCGATGATGGTCGTCAGCGGATTTCGGAACTCATGCACCATCCACGCGAGCAGTTGCTGCCGAAAGCGCTGCTCGTGAAAGAGCTGCGCGTTCTCGACCGCCACGCCCGCGAGCGAGGCCACCGCGAGGAGCGTCTTGTGAAACGACGCGAGGCCCTGCGGCGGCTGGAGCTGGCTGTCCACGTACATGACCCCGATCACCTGCTGCCGCACCATCACGGGCACGGCCACGACCAGGTTCAACCCCAGGCGCCTCTGGCTCGCGCTCGGATCCGTGACGCCGCGCGCCGAGGTCACAGGCTTGCGGGTGCTGATCGCCTCACTCACGGCTCGCATGCTCGCGGGTAGCGGCTCCGGCGGTCCCGACCACGGGAGGTTGTGCGTCACCGCGCGCTTGATCGACTGGTGCTCGTCGAGCAATGCGAAGAACGCGCGCTCCGCGTGGAGCAGCGACACCACGCGGTCAAGCACGAGTCGCACGAGCTGCTCCAGGTCCAAGGTGCCGCCAAACTGAAGCGCGAGCTCAAGGAGGACGGAGTCCTCCGTCGCAGATGTACTCATGGTGCTGGTCGGCCTCCTCGTTCTCCCCAAGGCGCGTGCGCGTCGCGGCACTCCTCAGCGGCAGCGTATCCCACCTCCGCGGGCGCCGTCGACAGGAACGTCGGCCTCCTCACGGGCGCCGCGTGAGGGGTGATCGCACGTGTGACGAGGCGTTGCCTCGCCCGGCGATCGCCGACGAGATGACGCGCCGCAAGCCTCGATGTCCCCACCTCGTCGCGATCCTGAGGCTGCGACTCCGCCGCGCTGCGCCGCGGCGCGCGGGCGGGCGGTCGTGCCCACCGTCGCCCCGCTGAGGCGCGCTCGTCGCAGCCCTCATCGCCACACCCACTCACGCGCGCACGAAGCGTGATCGGCGCCGCGCCGTTGCGTTAGCCTCCGCGCCATGAAGCGCCTGTGTCCTCTCGTGCTCCTCGTCGCTGCGCTCTTCGCGTGCAGCGCAACGCGCGCAACCCCGAGCGCCGCGCAGCCGGTCACGCAGCCCGTCGTCGTCGCCGCGCCCGACGTCACCGCCGTCACCGACGCCGCTGCGCCCGACGCCGCGAACGCGACCGCGGACGCGCCCGCCGCCGACGATGCGGCCTCCGACGCGCCCCCCGCGCGCGACCCGAGGCTCGCGTGGCTGCGCACCCTCTCCAACGGCGCAGCGCCCATGACCGGCGCCACGGACCCCGCGCGCGGACTCACGGTGGTTCACTACATCGAAGCGCCGCCGAGCGGTCAGGGCGGCGAGTCGATCTCGACGCAGCACCACTGCGGGGCGGCCCTCACGCGGCAGCTCCCCGCGCTGCGCCAGGTGCTCGCGGCCATCGTCGAGCAGGCCGACGCGAACGAAGCCTTCGACTGCAACGCCTCGGAGTGCATCGTACCGGGCATGGAGTACCAACCCGCGTGGCACGTCCTCTTCGTCGACGTGCAGGGCGCACCCCGCATCGAGGCCGTGATGCAGCTCAGCGAGGCCGCGATGAACGAGGCGTGGCTCGCCCGCGTGAACGCCTACGTCACCCGGAGCCTCACCGCCGCACGCGCGCACCCCTGCCCGCAGCGACGCCCGTGACCACCGCGCGCTCGACGCTCGCCCTCTGGATCGCGCTCGCCGTCGCGCTCTCGCAGCTCGCGTGCAAGCCCCGCGAGGCCACCGCGGCGAAGCAACGTCCGCCGCCGCTCGTCGTCGTCGCGAGGGTCACGGCCACCGATGTGCGGGTCACCGCGCGCGCCTCCGTCGACCTGCGCCCGATCACGCTCGTCGAGGTGAACGCCAAGACGCTCGGATACCTCTCCGACGTGCGCGTCGATCGCGGTGACACCGTGCGCAGGGGGCAGCTCCTCGCCGTCGTGCGACCGAGCGATCTGCCCGACCTCCTCGCGGCCTCGCGCGGCGCGCTCACGCAGAACCGCGTCGCGTATGACCTCGCGCGGCAGAACGTCGAGCGCCTCCGCGCCCTCGCGCCGCGCGGCATCGTCTCGCAGCAGGAGCTTCAAGCCGCCGAGGCCGCCCTCGCGCGCAGCGAGGCCGAAGCCGCGTCGCTCCGCGCGCAGACCGCGGCCGTGGGGACGCGCCTCGCCGAGACGCGCATCATCGCGCCCATCGACGGCGTGGTGCTCTCGCGCCGCGTCGACCCCGGCGCGCTCGTGGGACCCGCGACGGGCCCGGTGCTCACGGTGGCGCGCGTCGACACGCTGCGGGTGTTCGTTCCGGTGACCGAGCGCGAGAGCGCGGGGCTCGCGGTCGACGCAGAGGCGTCGGTGACGCTCGACGCGGTGCCCGACCGGGTCTTTCACGGACGCGTCGTGCGCCTCGCGCCGGCCTACGACACGGTGACGCGCACCCTCGACGCGGAGGTTCACATCGACAACCGCGAGGGGCTTCTCAGACCGGGGATGTACGGTCGCGCGGAGATCGTCCGCGCGGTGCACCGCGGCGTGGCGACGGTGCCCGTCGGCGCGGTGCAGTTCTCGGGCGAGCGGCGGGTGGTGTTCGTGCTCGACGGCGAGAAGGTCAAGCGCCGCGAGGTGCTCACGGGCTTCGACGGGGGCGCGTGGCTCGAGGTCACGCGGGGCCTCTCGATCGGTGACGAGGTGGTGACCGCGGGGCTCGACGGGATCTCCGACAACGCGCGCGTGCGGGTCTCTCGCGGCGCCGCGCGCGACGGAGGGCGCTGACCGTGTGGCTCACGCGCCTCGCGCTCCGCAACCCGGTGCTCATCCTCATGATGTCGATCATGGTGGTGGTGCTCGGGCTCGTGTCGCTCCAGCGGCTCCCGGTGGACCTCTTCCCCGACATCAACATCCCCGTGATCCGCGTGGCGGCGTTCTATCCGGGCGCGGGTCCTGGCGACATCGAGCGCTCGGTCACGCAGCCCATCGAGCGCGCCGTGGCGGCCTCGCCCGGCGTCGACCGCGTCGAGAGCACCTCGAAGCAGGGCGCCTCGGTGGTGAGCGTCTGGTTCAACTACGGCGTCGACCTCGACAACGCGCAGTTCGAAGTGCAGCAGCGCGTCTCGCAGATCCTCAACACGCTGCCGTCGGGCGTGCAGCAGCCCTTCATCCTCAAGTTCGACATCTCGAACATCCCCGTGGCGCAGCTCACGGTGTCGGGCGAAGGGCTCGACGAGCGCCAGCTCTACGACCTCGCGTACAACGTCATCGAGCCGCAGATCGAGCGCATCCCCGGCGTGGCGAGCGCCACCGTGGGCGGCGGGCGTCAGCGCGAGATCACCGTGCGCGCCAACCGCGACGCGCTCCGTCAGCGCGGCCTCACGGTGCTCGACCTGCTCGCGGCCGTGCGGGCGTCGAACTTTCTCCTCGCGAGCGGCGACCTCCGCGCCGGAGACCGTGACTACAACGTGTTTTCGAACACGCAGGTCGAGGGCCCCGCGGAGCTCGCCGACGTGATCGTCTCGCCGGGTGACGGCCGCGACCGCGCGCCGGTGCGGGTGCGCGACGTGGCGACGGTGGTCGACGCGACGGCCGACCAGGCCAACATCGTGCGCATCGACGGGCGCCGCGGCGTGACGCTGCGCGTGGTCAAGCAGCCCGGCGCGAACACCATCGCCGTGGTCGACGCCCTGCGCGCGGGGATCCCTACGCTGCGCGGCATTCCGCAGAGCGCGCGCGTGGGCATCTCGTTCGATCAGTCGACGTACATCCGCGCGGCGATCACGGCGCTTCAGCACGAGGCCGGGCAGGGCGCGCTGCTCGCCATCGCGGTGATCGTGATCTTTCTCTTGAGCCTCCGGGCGACGGCGATCGTGAGCGTGGCGATCCCGCTGAGCATCGTGGCGACCTTCACGCTGCTCTACGCCACGGGCCAGTCGCTCAACGTGTTCACCCTCGGCGGCCTCGCGCTCGGCGTGGGGCGCCTCGTCGACGACTCCATCGTGGAGCTCGAGAACATCCACCGTCACCTCGCGCGCACGACCGACCGCGTGCGCGCCGTGCTCGACGCCGCGCAGGAGGTCGCCATGCCGATCCTCGTGTCGACGATCACGACGATCGTGGTGTTCCTCCCGGTGCTCTTTCTCACGGGCGTGTCGCGGAACCTCTTCGCGCCCCTCGCGCTCACCATCGCCTTCGCGCTCATCATGAGCTTCTTCGTGTCGCGCACGGTCACGCCGCTCCTGTGCCTCTACTGGCTCCGGGGCGGTCACGGCCACGACGATTCGAAGCGCTGGTGGGCGCCCATCGTCCGCGCCCTCGACGCGCTCGACGCGCTCTACGCGCGGGCCCTCGGCGTGGTGCTGCGGCACCGGGCGATCACGGTGATCACGATCCTGTGCCTCTTCGGCGCGTCGCTCTCGCTCGGGCGGCGCATCGGGACGGAGTTCTTTCCCGAGGCCGACGAGGCGCAGCTCAGCGCGTCGTACCGCAACCCCATCGGCACGCGCGTCGAGCGCACCGAGGAGGTGGGCGCGCGCTTCGAAGCGGCCATTCGCAGGGCGCTCCATGACAACGGCGACGGTCGGGTGATCCGCACGATGATCGGCGACAACGGGCTCCCGATGGGTCGCACGGCGATCATGTCGGGCAACACGGGGCCGCACTCGGGGAACATCCAGGTGAACCTCGTCGGCGCGCGCGCCCGGAGCTTCTCCGACGTGACCGCGGGCGACCGCCTCCGCGCGGCGCTGCGAGACACGGTCCCGGGCACGCGGGTGTTCGTCTCCACGGGCGGCATCGTGAAGCGCATCTTGAACTTCGGCGCCCCCGCGCCGATCGACGTCGAGGTGCTCGGCTACGACCTCGAAGACGGCGCGGCCTACGCGCGCAGGCTCCTCGGCGCGTTGCGCGAAGCGAAGGCCCCCGACGGAACGCCCCTCCTCACGGACCTCCAGGTGACGCGCGAGGAGAACTACCCCGAGCTCCGCGTCGAGGTCGACCGCATGAAGGCCGGCGTGCTCGGGATCACCGAGCAGCAGGTGGCCCAGTCGGTCCTCGTGGGACTCGTCGGGAGCAACCAGCTCACGCCGGTGCCCTTCACCGACCCCACGACGGGCAACGAGTACAACGTCAACGTGCGCCTCGACGACCCCTTTCGCGACGAGGTCGACGACCTCCGCGAGATCTTCGTGCGAGGGCCCAACGGGACCCCCGTGACGCTCGGCACCATCGCGCGCGTCGAGCGATCGAGCGGGCCCGTGCTCATCACCCGCAAGTACCTCCAGCGCGTGATCGACGTGACAGGAAACGTCGCGCCCGGCTGGGACCTCGGCGCCGCCGCCGCCGCGTGCGAGCGGGCCATCGCGCGGACGCCTCCGCCCGAGGGTTTTTCAGTGCACCTCGGCGGTCAGGTCGAGGCGCAGGGCAAGGCCTTCGCGGGCCTGGGCTTCGCGGCGCTCCTCGCGCTCGCGCTCGTCTACATGGTGCTCGCGTCGCAGTTCGGATCGCTCGTCGACCCGCTGGTCATCATGTTCAGCGTCCCCCTCGGCGTGTCGGGGGTGATCGTGGCGCTGCTGGTCACGGGCACCACGCTCAGCGTCAACAGCTTCATGGGCGTCATCATGATGGTGGGCATCGTGGTGTCGAACGGCGTGCTCCTCGTCGACTTCGCCAACGTGCTTCGGCGAAGGGGTCTGGGGCTCGTCGAGGCCACCATCGAGGCCGGTCGCACGCGCCTCCGCCCCATCCTGATGACCACGCTCGCGACGGTGCTCGGGCTCATCCCCATGGCCCTCGGCATCGGTGAAGGCAGCGAGACCAACCTCCCGCTCGCGCGCGCCGTCATCGGCGGGCTCACGGTGTCGACGGTGTTCACGCTCTTCCTCGTCCCCGCGCTCTACACCGCGCTCGACCGCTTCGCGCGCCGCGCCGCGCCCCTCGCCGAGGAGGCCGCCGATGCGTGAGGTCGCGACGCTCGCGGCGCTCGTCGCGCTCTCTCGCGCGGCGCCCTCGTACGCAGACCCGCCGCGTCCGACGCCGCCCGTCGCCGAGGCGCCCGCGATCGAGCGGGTGAGCTTCGCCGACGCGGTGGCGAGGGCGCTCCGGGCCAACCCGGGCATCGCGTCGGCGGTCGCGCAGGTGCGACGCGCCGAGGCCCTCGTGACGCAGGCACGGGCGGGCGTGCTCCCCACGGTGACGGCGAACGCGGTGTACACGCGCCTCGACGCCGACCGCACGCTCAACGACCGGGTCATCTCGGGCGCCGATCAGCTCTCGGCCAACGCGCAGGTGAGCGTGCCCGTGGTCGCCCTTCGCGCGTGGACCGCGTGGGGTCGCGCGGGTCTTCAGGTCGACGCCGCGCGGGCCACCGCCGACGACGCGCGGCGGGTCGTGGCCGTGGCCGCGGCGCGCGCGTACCTCGCGGTCTCGTCGCAGCACCGCATCGTCGCCACGTCGGAGCGGGCGCTCGCCAACGCCACGGAGCACCGCGATTTCGCGCGCGCTCGCTTCGACGGCGGCATCGGCAACCGCGTCGACGTCGTGCGCGCCTCGCAGGAGGTCGCGTCGATCACGGCCACGCGCGCCGCGCAGCGGGCGGCCCTCTCGCGCATGCAGGAGGCCCTCGGCGTGCTCCTCGGGAGCGATGCCCCCATCGACGCCGTCGACGACATCGACACGCCGACGCTGCCGCCCCTCGACCGCGCGCTCAGCGAGACGCGGACGCGCAGCGACGTGCGCGCGACGGCCGCGAGGGCCGCCGTGGCCGACCGCGCGGTGCGAGACCTCTGGGCCGAGTACACGCCCACGCTCGCGGCGGTCTTTCAGCCCTTCTATCAGAACCCCGCGACGCTCACGCAGCCCATCACGGGGTGGCAGGCGCAGGTGGTCTTCTCGTGGGTGCTCTTCGACGGCGGCGCCCGCTACGGCGTCGCGCGGGAGCGCGCCGCGCTGCGTGACGACGCGCTCGCGCAGGTCGAGGCGGCGACGCGGCAGGCGCGGTCCGAGGTGCGCGCGGCCTTCGCGGCGATCCGTGAGGCCGACGAGGCGGCCGACGCGTCGCACGAGGCGTCGCGGCTCGCCGACGAGGCGCTCGAGCTCGCGGACACGGCCTATCGCGCGGGCGCGACGAGCAACCTCGAGGTGGTCGACGCGCAGCGAAGGGCGCGCGACGCGCGGGCGGCGGCCAACAGCGCCGACGACAACGCGCGCGAGGCGAGGCTCAACCTCCTGATCGCCAGCGGTAGGTTTCCTTGACGGGGACGAGGCGCGTGACGAAGCGCGCGATGGCGTCCCAGTAGCGCGGGTGCAGCGAGACGTTGTTGTGTCCGCGGCCCGAGATCACCACGAGCGATTTCTCTCGCGCGGCGAGGGCGTCGAAGGTCATGCGCGCCTCGCCCGGGGGAATGATCGTGTCTTCGGACCCGTGCAGCACGAGCGTCGGCGTCACGCAGCGCGCGAACTTCGGCAGCGGGTCGAAGGTCGCGAGGTCTTCTGTGCTGAGCGGCGCTGAGAGCGCGATGCCGCGGCGACGGATGATGCCCGCCACGTCTGCGATGCCGCTCTCGACGATGTACCCGATCACGCCGTCGCGCGCGGTCTGACAGAGCTCGGCGGCGCACGCGCTCCCGAGCGATCGACCCATCACGAGGAGCGGTCGCCCCGGCGTGGCGGCGAGCACGGCGTCGACGACGATGGAAGCGTCGCGGAGGCAGTGGCGCAGCGTGGGGCTCCCGGTGCTCGCGCCGTAGCCGCGATAGTCGACCACGGCGAGGTCGGCGCCGGCCTTCGCGAAGTCGTCGGCGGCCTGGTCGTAGTCGCTCACGACCTCGCCGTTGCCGTGAAAGAGCAGCACCGTCGCGACGGTCCCCTCGCGCGTATGGAGGCGCGCATGGAGGCGCACGTCGGCGTCGACCTCGATCGAAAGATCGCGCGCGCCCGGGGGTGGCTTCGAGACGATGGGCTGCGGGTAGAAGAGGGTCGACGTGAACGCGTCGCTGTCGAAGATCGACTCCATGCGACGGGAGGGTAGATCAGCGCCCGCGCGGGGGGAAAGCGCTCAGCGCGCGACGCAGAGCGGGTGCGTCCCGGCCTTGTCGGAGTAGCTCCCGCAGACCTGCGTCTCGGGGCAGTCGCAGTCGGAGCGGCACGCGCGACCGCAGAAGAGCTGGAGCACCACGCCCGAGAAGCTCATGCACTCGTAGCCCGTCGGGCACGCCACGCCGCCCGCGCATGACGTGCGAGAGGGGAGCACGGCCACGTCGGGGCGCGCGCATCCACCGTCACCGGGCTGCGCGTCGACGGCGACGTCCGTGGGCGTCACGTCGGGGGTGCCCGTGTCCGCGGACGCATCGGGCGTCCCCGTGTCGGGGCGCGCGTCGAAGCCCACGTCGGAGGCCACGTCGGCGCTCGTGTCCGCGGGCGCATCGGGCGTCCCCGTGTCGGGGCGCGCGTCGAAGCCCACGTCGGCGCTCACATCGGGCGTGGCCGTGTCGGAGCCCGTGTCCGTGCCCGTGTCCGTGCCCGTGTCGGCGCTCGCGTCGACGGCGGTGTCGGTGGATGACGCGTCCGTCGAAGACGACGACTCGGGACACCCCGCGAGCAGGGCGATCAGCGGAAAGAGAAGTGCGACGCGATAGTTCATGCGCGCGACGCTATCACATCCTCGTCGTTGCTCTCATCGCGCGGAAAGGGCTGAGCTCGAGCGCTTCGCACGCCCGGGTTCGCCCCACGAGAGGCACGCGTCACGCGCCCAGGGTTCGCCCCCGAGGGATGTACG
>JAXLYG010000088.1:0-9939 GCA_046351535.1 Polyangiales bacterium | reverse complement strand
CCGCACCGACGAGCTCGCCTCGGCGCAGTTCGCCACGCGCGGCGCCGAGTACGAGCTCGCCAACGCGCGCTCGCTCCTCGCGAGGAGCACCAGCGCGGCGCCCTCCAGCGACGAGATCGAGCTGCGCTCGCCGGTGCGGGGGAGGGTGCTCCGCGTGGCGCAGCCCTCGGGCGGCGTGGTGACGGCGGGCGCGCCGCTGCTCGCGCTCGGCGACACGACGGCGCTCGAGATCGTGATCGACCTGCTCACGGCCGACGCCGCGCAGGTGACCACGGGCTCGACGGTGCGCATCGACGCGTGGGGCGGCGACGGCGCGCTCACGGGCCACGTGCGCCTCGTCGAGCCCTCGGCCTTCACGCGCACCTCGGCGCTCGGCGTCGAGGAGCAGCGGGTCAACGCCCTCGTCGACCTCAACGACCCGCCCGCGCGGTGGCGCTCGCTCGGCGACGGCTGGCGCGTCGAGGCCCACATCACGGTGTGGGAGGGCGACAACGTCATCACCGTCCCCACGGGCGCGCTCTTTCGCAAGGCCGACGCGTGGTGCGCCTTCGTGATCGAGGGCGGCCGCGCGCGCCGTCGCACGGTCACCCTCGGCCACCGCGGCGGCGATCGCGTCGAGATCACGCAGGGCCTCCGCGCGGGCGAGACCGTGATCGTTCACCCCTCCGATCGGCTCGTCGAGGGCGAGGCCGTCGCCCCCGAGTGAGCGAAGCGCCACGCGCCGCCACGGATCGCTGATGGCGCGCAGGCGCGCGAGAACCCACCCACCCCCGCGGCGACGATCGTATGCTCGGCGCGTGACGAAGAAGACGCGCAATCACGGTGAAGACCTCCGCGGCGCCACGCGGCTCGCGCTCGACGCGACGCTCGGCGTGATGTCGGTCGTGGAGTCGATGCACCGCACCATCGCCGCGGGACCCGCCGTGCTCGGGAGCCCCCTCGCGGGTCCGGCGAAGCTCATCACGGGCGTGGTCTACGGCACCCTTCGCGGCGTGACCGACCTCGTGGGCAGCGGCATCGACCTCGCGCTCACGGAGCTCGCGCCGCTCCTCGGAGAGAGCGAACCCGGACCCGATCGAGAGGCGGTGGTCTCCGCGCTCAACGGCGTGCTCGGCGACTACATGGTCGAGACGGGCAATCCCCTCGCGATCGAGATGTGCCTGCGGCGCGACGGGCGCCCGCTCGAACTCACGGCGGAGGCGCTGAGAGAGGCGATTCCCGATGCGACGGGGCGGGTCTGCGTGCTCGTGCACGGGTCGTCGTCGACGGACCTCCAGTGGAAGCGAAACGGTCACGATCACGGCGCCGCCCTCGCGCGCGACCTCGGCGTGACGACGGTCTACGTGCGGTACAACTCGGGGCTCCACGTCTCGACCAACGGACGCTCGCTCGCGGCGCTCCTCGACGCGCTCGTCGCCGCGTGGCCCGTACCGCTCGAAGCGATCGACTTCGTCGCGCACAGCATGGGCGGACTCGTGCTTCGGAGCGCGCTCCACATCGCCGAGGCCGAGGGCAGCGCGTTCCGCGCGAGGGTGCGAAAGGCCGTATTTCTAGGCACTCCGCATCACGGCGCGCCGCTGGAGCGAGGGGGCGTGTGGGTCCCCGTGCTCCTCGGCGTGAGCCGTTACAGCGCGCCCCTCGCGCGCCTCGGAGACATCCGTAGCGCGGGCGTCACCGACCTCCGCTATGGCAACGTGCTCGACGAACACTGGCACGGCCGCGACCGCTTCGAACCCGGCGATGATCCGCGCGAGTCACTGTCACTTCCTGCGGGCGTCGAGTGCTACGCGATCGCGGCGACGCTCAGCCGCGAGCCCGACGCCGCGAGCGCCGAGAAGTCGACGAGCGCCGCGCGATCACGGATCGGAGAGGTGCTGCGGCATCGGCTCGTGGGTGACGGTCTCGTCCCCGTCGACAGCGCGCTCGGACGCCACGCAGAGGCGCGGCTCGCGCTCGATTTTCCCGCGGCGAATCAGTTGGTCGTGTGGGAGACGGGGCACCTCGATCTTCTCGATCGGCCCGCCGTGTACGACGCCCTGCGCGCGTGGCTCTCGCCCGCTGCGCGCGACACCGCGACGCCCGCGTAGCTCGCGCGTCTCGGCTGTCGCCACGAAGCGTCGGTCCGCGGCGGCTTCGACCACGGCGTCGTGTGGCGCGGACGACACGAAATCACTTATGGAAAGCCATTTTCGCGCGTGAGGCGTGTCGCCGTCACGAGCTGCACGAGAGCGCCGAGCAGCCCGGCTTCGAGCGCGCGTGCTCGGGGCGCTTCTCCGCGAGGTGCGCGCGACCGGCCTGCTCTTCGAAGGGTCGTCGCATCGCGTCGAGGAGCTCGTTCACCTTCGAGGGGTCTCCCTCCTCGGCGGCCTCGATGGCCTCCTGCGCGAGATAGTTGCGGAGCACGTACACGGGGTTCTCGGCGCGCATCCTCGCGCGCCACGCGGCGTCGCGGGTGCCTTCGGCCTTCACGGCGCTCGCGAGTCGTCGCACCCACGCCGCCGTGGCGCGCACATGCGCAGCGCTCACGTCGCGCGGCGCGTACCACGACGCGGCGAGGGGGCGCGTGACAGCGTCATCGCCCTCGGCCGCCGCGAGGTCGAGGTTCACCTCCGCGAGCCGACGGAAGAACACCGTCATGTCGGTCTCGACCGCGGAGAGCAGCGTGTGGAGCTCGGTGAGGAGCGTCGCGTCGCGGAGCGCGTCGAGGCCCATGCGCGCGGCCATGTGGCGCTCGTAGTCGGCGTTGTAGGTCTCGCGGTAGCGCGAGAGGCCCGCGTGGAGCGCGTCGAGGTCGGGCACGAGGGGGCGCAGCGCCGTGGCGAGCTGCGAGAGGTTCCAGAGGCCGATGAAGGGCTGCTGGCCGTAGCGGTAGCGGCGGTTCGAAGCGTCGGAGGTGTTGGGCGTCCACTCGGGGTCGAAGGCGTCGATCCAGCCGTAGGGGCCGTAGTCGAGGGTGAGCCCGA
Source organism: Polyangiales bacterium (assembly GCA_046351535.1). GTDB lineage: Bacteria > Myxococcota_A > Polyangia > Polyangiales > CAISKJ01. The sequence goes on along the minus strand of JAXLYG010000088.1, from coordinate 6,976 downwards.
GCACCGACATGTTGTCGGTGTTCATCACGCCGTGCACGAAGCCCACGCGCATCCACGACGCGATGAGCGAGCCGGTGCGACGGCACACCTCGCCGAACCACCTCCCCACGCGGTCGGGCGACGGGGGACCGAGCTCGGGAAAGAAGCGCTCGATGGTGTAGTCCGCGAGGGTGCGAAGCAGGTCGAGCTCGTCGCTCGCGCGCAGGATCTCGAAGCTCCCGAAGCGCAGAAAGCTCGGCGCCACGCGGCACACCACGGCGCCCGGCTCGATGCGGGGATGGCCGTCGTAGAACATGTCGCGCTCGACGCCCTCGCCCGTCGCGACGAGCGAGAGGGCGCGCGTCGTGGGCACGCCGAGGTGGTGCATCGCCTCGCTGCAGAGGAACTCCCGGATCGATGACCGCAGCACCGCGCGCCCGTCGGAGCCGCGCGAATACGGCGTGGGCCCGGCGCCCTTGAGCTGCATCTCGAAGCGCGCGCCCGTCGAGGTGACGCGCTCGCCGAGCGTGATGGCGCGTCCGTCGCCGAGCTGCCCCGCCCAGTTGCCGAACTGGTGTCCGCCGTAGCGCGCCGCGTAGGGAACGGACCCTTCGAAGAGCCCGTTGCCCGCGAGCGCCGCGATCACCTCGTCGGGCACGGCGTCCTCGGCCCACGGCAGCTCGAGCAGCGACGCCACCTCGCGCGACCACGCCACCCTCCGCGGCGCCTCCACGGGCGTCGGGAGCACCCTCGAATACGCGACGCCAGGAACGCGCCGCGCGCGTCGATCACCGCTCGCATCACCCGGGAAGACCGCACGATCATCGTCGAGACGCAGCACCGACACCTCGCTTCGACGGTGAGATGACCGCCGCGCGCGCGACGGTCTCCGCCTTTCGCGTCGGAGCGTTACTGCGCGCTGACCCGCTGCACCTCGACCCGCGCCCGTGGCGTGACCGACGCCCTCGCGCAGCCGCGCTGCCCCGGCACCGGCGCCTCGGTGTACTCGAAGCTCACGCCGCTCGTGAGCGCGCCGCGGAGGTTCTGCACCGTGGCCCAGTCGCACCCGTCGCCGTAGTGAAAGCGCGTGCGGAGCGAGAGCGAGACCTCGCCGTTCGCGCCGACGGTTCCCGCGAAGACGCCGTTGCGAAAGGTCGCCGTGGCCGCGCCGCCGCCGCAGGGGTAGCGGAGCTCACCGGGCGCGCCCGTCACGCGCTCGTCGATGAAGCACCCCGAGGCGCCCTCGGTCTGCCGCACCACGAGCCTCGCCCGACACATCAGCGAAGGCGGCTGAACCCCCGCGTCGGCGCGCTGCCTCGGCCTGGGTGAGGGCGCCACGGGGCGCGCGGACGAGGGCGCCGCGAGCGAGGCGCCGAGGGCGATGACAAACAGCGAGAGGACGGCGCGGAGACGCATCGGAGTGGCCGCGAGTGTACGCCGATCTCGGGGACAGGCTATGTCATGTTCGGGGGCGCGGAGGCGGCGGGCTCGCGGAGGCCAAGGGGGGCCGCTGTTACTGCGTCTCGAGCCACGCGACGAGGTCGCTGATGTCGCGCTCGGAGAGCTGAGACGTGCGCCCGTGGCGATCGCCGCCGCCGCAGGTCGCGTCGGTGAAGCGCGCGCGCAGCGTCGGCGCGCAGCCGTCGTGCATGAAGGGCGCGCGGTACTTCAGCCCGCGCAGCGTGGGGACCTGAAAGGCCGCGCCGGTACCCACGTCGACGGTGGAGTTGTTGGTGAGGGCGTCGCCGTCGTGGCAGCTCGCGCATCCGATCGTGGGGTCGTGAAAGAGCGCGTCGCCGCGGGTCGCAGCGGCCTCATCGCGGGGCGTCGCGCGGGGGAGGGCGGGTTGCGCGTCGAGCCAGTGCGAGAGGGCGACGGCGCGCGTGGCCGAGAGCGGACCGCCGCTCATGCGGCTGCCGAGCACCTCCGTGGTGAGGTGCGCGAAGTCGGCCATGTCGCCGTCCCAGTGGAAGGGCTCGGTGCCCAGGATGCCTCCGCGGAGGGACTGCGTGCGGCGCGGGCCGATGGGCGAGAACGACCACACGCGGCCGTCGTCGTTGCCCTCGGGGTGGCACGAGGCGCAGGCGATTCCGCCGCCCGCGTCGGCGTGAAAGATCGTGTGACCGGTGTCTTGAAGGGGGATCCCCCCGAGGAAGACGCGCGACGTTTCGAAGACCGCGGAGACCGTCGCCGGCTCGCGGGTCTGCGCGAAGAGACGACCCGCGCGGGTGTACGCCACGGCGATCACCTGACCGGGCAATCCCACGGAGGCGCCCTCCATCGGCACGCCGCACGGCCCCGACGGGAGCGCCGCGTCGTCGGCCGAGAGCGCGCCCGTCACGAGCTGACGCCCCGGCGAGAGGAGCGCGTTGCCAGGCGCCGCCGCGGCGACGCGCGTCCCGTCGGGCGAGATCGCCACGTCGACCGCGAGCGTGAGGCCCTGGAGCACGGCCGCGGGCGGATCGGGGAGCCTGTCTCCGTCGAGGCGAGAGAGCGCCGCGCCGACGATGCTCCCGCCGCATCCGCCGCGCGAGTAGCCGCCCGCCTCGATGACGACAGGGCTCGTGTTCGCGACCTGATGGAGCATCATGAGTCGCCCGCCCGGCGCTGTGATCGTGCGCCACGCGACCCCCGTCGCGCTCGCGTCGGGGAGGCGATCGGTGGCGCCATCGACCACGGGTCGCGAGCGCGCGATCACCGCGCCCGACGCGTCGAGCGCGAGGGCTTCGGCCGAACGGAAGCGCGTCACGAAGAGCTGACGCCCGCTCCACACCACGTCGCGCAGGTCGTCGTCGAGGTGGAGCGTGCGCGTCGCGGCCCCACCGCTCGCCGGGAGCGTCACGAGCTCGCCGCCCTGACACGCGACGTGGATCACGTCGGCGTCGGGCTGATACGCGACGCCGCGCGGCGAGGGACACACCTCGCGACGCGCGGCGATCACGCGCTCTGCGGGGTCGAAGGTCACGACGGCGCCGCCTCGACGAAGCACGACGTGAACGCGCCCCGCGGCGTCTTCGACGGCGCGTCCCGGCTCGTCACCGCGCTGAAGCCCGACGGAGCCGAGGAGCGCGTGCGTCGTGAGGTCGATCACGTGCACGCGGTCGTGATCAGGATCCGAAGCGATGGCATGGCGATCGTCGCGCGTGATGAGCAGCGTGCCTCCGCTGATGGGCGGCGGCGGGCTGGCGGCGGTCACGGTCTCGCCGAGCGCGCGATCGAGGCGCGGGCTTCGGGGCTCCAGCGGCGTGGGGACGGGCTGGTCGGGGGGCGGATCCACGGGCACGAGCGGCGTCGACTCCGTCCCCCAGTTGCAGGCCGTGACGAGGCGCGAGAGCGCCACCGCGGTCACGAGGCTCACCGATGCGCGTCGCGTTCGAATCATGCGTCGCTACTCCCTCCGCAGGCAGTTGATTGAATCGAAGTGAGAGCGCAACGCAAGGGCCGTTCCCGTGTTTGCGCGCGCTTCAACACACGGCGCAGCGCCGATCGCGCGCTCCGCACCGTGCCGCGTGGTCACATCGTGCGAGCCCGTCACGCGCCCACGGCCTTCGACGTCACACCGCGCGGCGACCGCCAACGCGCGCGGCTTGACGGTGACTGTCGCACTCGGGCTTCGTCCGCGGCGACGCGATGAAGCACGGCGCCGACTCCGTGACCGGGACCCTCACTCCGAACGGTCCCCGTGACCCGTCGAGTCGCGGACGCTGTACCTCCTCGTCCCGTCCGCCGCGCCCTGAGCGCAAGCCTCGCATCGAACACTGCGCGCGCGGCTGGACCCGACGCGGCGCTCGGGCAGACACTCGCGGCGCCCGATGACCATCCGACTCGACCTCGCGCGCGTGTCGCTCCTCGCGCTCCTCGCGGTCGCCGCGTGTCACCCGCAGACGCGTGCGGCGAGCGCGGGCGACGACGACGACAGCGCGGGCGGCCCGACCTGCGGCGTCGAGCGCTGGGACGTGAAGACCGGCCGTGACCCGCTCGCGCCGCGCGTCGACCTCTCGCGCGCGCAGCCCACCACCATCCCTGAAATGGTCGCGCTGCCGCGTCCCGGCGGCGCGGGGCCCGAGGTGACGCTCGGCGAAGGACGGCAGGCGCCCTACGAGCGCCGCGCGTTCGTGCTCCGCAACGTCACGCTCGAGAGCTACCAGCGCGAGCGCGACAACGACTACCACCTCGTCGTGCGCGACGGCGCCGACACCATGGTCGTCGAGATCCCGCACCCGGGGTGCGTCGACGCGCCGAGCCCGTGGCGCCCGCAGGTCACCGACGCGAGACGCCGCTTCGCCGAGCACTTTCACCGTCGATCGCACGGCGAAGGGCTGCGCGAGGTGATCTCCGTCGCGGGCGTCGGCTTCTTCGATCGCGTTCACGAGATGGAGGGTGGCGCGCCCAACGGCATCGAGCTGCACCCCGTGACGGGCCTCTGCTTCGGACGCGGCTGCGCGCTGCCAGGCGACGGTCCTGCCGCGAGCGGTGTGCCCGGCCTCGCGCCCGAGTACGACGACTGACAGAGGCGCGCAAAAACACCTGGAAACACGGGCTCGCGACGAGCGAGATGTCGGCCGCGCCGCGATCACACCCCGCGACGCTCCGCGGTCGCGCGGAGGTCAGCGACGAAGCGCGCGGAGGTCTCCGACGGCGCACCAGCGACCGCCGTCGAGGGCGAAGAAGCCGAGGTCGAAGAAGCCCGGCGTGTTCGGATCCGTCGCGCCCGCAGGGAGGAGACGCACCCGGAAGAGCTCGACCGGCGACACGAGGGCGTCGACGATGGCGTTCGTCCACAGGTTCGGTTCGCTCGTCGATCGAAGCACGGGGTCGACGCGCACGACCGACAGGTTTCGCGCGCGCACCGGCGGACCGAGCTCTCGCACGAACCCGTCCGGCGAGAGCGACGGACGCAGCTCGCCATAGTCTGCCGCGAGTCGCGCGCCTCGCTCGGCCCCGAAGGCCCTCGTGAAGAAGGCCTCCGGCGCGGCGAGCTGGAGGCCCGCGAGACCCGTCGTCGATCCCGAGCGCACCGCAGCGAGGTACGCGTCGAGGTGCGTCGCGAGGGCGGGCTGCGCGGCGGGCTGTGACTGCGACGGGGGTTGCGACGGCGTCGGGGGTTGAGACGTTGCCGTCGTCGAAGTGCGCGCCGCCGTGCTCGATGCGCACGCCGCGACGAGGGCGACCAGCGGAAGCAGGTTCCGGTGCTTCATGCGCCGACCTTCGTGCCACGTTCGGCGCGCGGGAGCGATCACAACCTGCGCGGCCGCTTCACCCGACGGCGCTGCCTCGCGCGATCACGTGGTGGCGGCGCGTGCTTCGGGCCCTTGACGGCGAGCGCATCGCCGGGAGCCACTGGACGCGCCGCTTCTGAAGTTCTCTCTCCCCGCTCACGCCAGGTGACGGGAAGTTGCTTGAATCCAAGCGTGCTGGCGGTGGGTCGTCTGGGGATCGAACCCAGGACCTACGGATTAAAAGTCCGCAGATCCACGGAGGCACAGTCGCGCCGGAGGCCGTGGAACAAGGCGTTTCAAGAGATAGCGTTCCGAGCGCAGCAGGCGGTGCAGCATCTCGCGACGACGGTTCATCTCGCTCGTCAGCGCCGCGTCACCGGCTGCACCGATGGCGACAGCCACTGAGCCCCCGACGCGGAGGGCCCCGACGAAGACGCCGGACCCGATCCGTCTACGACGCCAATCCCATCGACCTCGACGGCGCCGCCGACGACGTGACGCAGGCCTCGACGCGGGCGCAGACGCCGCGCGTGATGGCGGCCTCGACGCGGGCGCAGACGCGGCTGGCGACGCCGCGCGCGACGCCGCGAGAGACGCCCCCGGCGACGACGGCGCGCGCGTCGACGCGGCGCGAGACGCGGGGCCCATCGTGACGGGGAACCCCGATTTTCGTGGGCTCCCCGAGAGGGCGGCGCTCTTTCCGATCGGGGTGATGGCGGGCGACGCGCTCGACACGTCGGCGATGTTCTGGACGCGCTACGACGGCGACGCGGCGGTCACCCTCCGCGTGCTCGAGATGGACGGCGCCCGCATCGTCGCGGTGCGCTTCAACGGCCGCGTGACGCCCTCGTCCGCGGGCTTCGTGCGCGCCATCGTGACGGGTCTCCGCGCCAACAAGCAGCACCTCTACGCCTTTCTCCTCGGCCCCGCCGACCGCCCCACGGGGCGCAGCGCCGTCGGTCGCGTCGAGACCGCGCCGACCGCGGACTCGATGCGCGCGATCACCTTCGCGGGGACGTCGTGCACCAACCAGACGTTCCGACCCTTTCCGGCGATGCAGCACGCGGGCTCGCGCAGCGACCTCGACTTCTTTCTGCACCTCGGCGACCACACGTACACGGACCACGGCGACAACGCGGTCACGCTCGCGCAGTACCGCGCGAAGTACACCGAGAACTGGTCTTCGTCGGGCCTGCGCGCGCTGCACCGATCGGCGGGCATGTACCTCACCTGGGACGACCACGAGGTGCTCAACAACTGGAACCCCGAGACCCTCGGCGCGGCGCGCCTCGCCGCGGCCCGTCAGGCCTTCTTCGAGCACCGCGCGACGCGGCGCAACAGCGCCCATCCCGAGCGCATCTGGCGCAGCTTCCGCTGGGGACGCACCGCCGAGGTGTTCATCCTCGACTGTCGCAGCGAGCGCCTCCCCTCGACGCGCTCGCAAGACCCCTCGCGCCGGTCGCAGTACCTCTCCCGCGCGCAGATGGACTGGCTCAAGGCGGGCCTCCGTGACTCGCCGTGCGTCTTCAAGTTCATCGCGAACTCGGTCCCCATCGTCGACCGCGCCGGCGCCGACAGCGACAACTGGAACGGCTACGCGTCACAGCGTCGCGAGATCCTCAACCACATCGCCGCAAACGACCTCCGCGGCGTCGTGTGGCTCTCGGGCGACGTTCACTTCGGCGGCGTGTGCCGCGTCGAGGCGAGCGGTCCGTGGAGCGACATCTGGGAGCTCGTCATGGGCCCCGGCGGCAACAACCGCGACACGCGCCCGGTCG
>JAXLYG010000087.1:0-10047 GCA_046351535.1 Polyangiales bacterium | reverse complement strand
GCAGCGCGAAGCAGAGCATCGCGAGCACGGTGCCCAGGGTGAGTGCCTCGACCCGCCATCGACGACCGCCGCGGGGGCGACCGAGGGCGGCGACGACGACAGGAGAACCGAGCGACCGAGGGACGGAGCGGTTGGAGCCCATTCGATGCAGCGTCGCAGGATCCGTGCCGAGGAATGCGCCGACGCGGAGAGCTCCTCGCGCCGGCAGAGCGTTCCACGGGAGCCCCACGCGTCGTCCCTCGACCGAGGACGCCGCGAGCCGGCGAGAGGAATGAACGAACGGCGCGTCGCAAGGGTCGGCGAGACAGCCGAGCTCGATCGCTGCGATGCACGGGCTCCGTAGCTCGCTCGCGAGCAAGAGCGATCAACGCGTCGTGTCCGCGGGCGAGTCGACCGTTCGCAAGATCCGTCGGAGCGCCGTGGTCGCGACTCGGCGACGCCCGTCCGTAGCCGCATCAGCAACACTCACGTCGCACGCTCCTCTCTGCGGCTCGAGTTCACCGTTGACGATGGCGCAGCGGCGCCGAGCGGGATGCCCCGACCTTGCGGGTCCCGCGGAATGTCGTGCCCGCGACTCGGGCCGTCGCCGCGCTCGCCCGTCGACGGCACGCAGCGTGCTGAAGCTCCACACGCCAGGCGCGGGCAACACGGCCCTGGCGCACAGGGCGAGGTGCCCTCTGCTCGAAAGGAGCCCGTTCGATGGCCTCGATGTGTCCTTCACCGCGGATGGTGCCGTGGTCCCTTCTCTTCGCGTGCGCGGTCGTTCTCGGCTCGGCGGCGGGTTGCAGCGCCTCGCGCGACGCGCGGGACGCGCAGGTGCGCGCCGACGCGAACGTACGCGCCGACGCGGCGACCGCGGATGCGGCGCCCGCCGACGCCCCGAGCACCGACGCCCCGGTCGACGCGTCGCGCGACGCGGCGCAGGGGTGCGCCACCGCGTGTGACGACGGCGACGCGTGCAACGGCGTCGAGACGTGCGTGGACGGCGAGTGCGTCGCCGGCACCCCGGTGACGTGCCAGCCCTCGGATGCGTGCCATCGATCGACGTGCACTCCAGCGACCGGTGCGTGCGCCCAGACGCTCGTGGACGGCGACGGCGACGGCGAGGCACCGAGCTCGCTCGGCGCCTGCGGGACCGACTGCGACGACAGCGACGCTTCCATCCGACGCGGCGCGATCGAGGTCGAAGGGGACGGCGTGGATCAGGACTGCGACGGGATGGAGGTCTGCTTCTGGGACGGCGACCGAGACGGCTTCCGCACGGCCGCTACCCGCTCCTCGCCCGACGTCGCCTGCAACACCGAGGACTCGGAAGCGAACGCCAGCCAGCCCATCGACTGCAACGATGGCGACGCCGCGATCCATGCCGGCGCCGCCGAAGCGGTGGGCGACGGGATCGATCAGGACTGCGACGGTATGGAGATCTGCTTCCGGGATGCGGACGGTGACGGATTCCGTACCGACGCGGCGGCGACCGGTGCGGACGCCGATTGCGGCGATCCCGGCGAGGCGTATGCGAGCGCCGGTCTCGACTGCTGCGACGCCGATGCGCGGGCCTACCCCGGAGAGCCCAGCTCCTTCGGTGCCTCGGCGGGTGGGGTCGCGTGCGGCGGCTGGGACTTCGACTGCAATGGCACCGAGGAGCGTGGCGACACCACGATCGCGTTCTGCGCCGTCGGCTCGGGTAGCGTCCCGGTCTGCGTCTTCTCGCGCGCGGGCTGGAACCGCACCGCCCCCGCGTGCGGCGGGTCGGGCAGCTGGGTCACGAACTGCACCGGTGCAGGGACCTGCAACCTGACCTCCGAGACGCGCGAGCAAGTCTGTCGCTGATCGACTCCCTCCGAGAATCGTCGCGCGCACGACGATTCTCGGAGGAGGCTCCGCGCGCGGAGCACGGAGCCCGCAGACGTCGGCAGCTCCGGGCCTGCGTGCGGGGCTACGGGCGGCGAAACGCGAGCGTCACATCACGACCTCGTCAGCGATCGACGGCCCGTCCGAGGTCGAACGTCGCGATCGTGGACAGCACCACCCACGCGCGCAGATCGAGGTAGGTGCCCATGACCCCGCCTCGGTATAGATGGACGATGCGACCTGCGCGGTCGAGGTAGACGAGCCCGTCGTCCTCGACCACCACCGGAAGGGCCTCTCCGAGGTCGTGGCGCCGCACCATCGCGCGAAACGCGTCCAGGTCCCCCGCGTCGTGGGATCGGTAGTAGCGCGCCAGCTCGCGCGGCACGCGACGGATCGTCCTCAGCGTCGCCACGTCGGTCGTTCCGGGACGTATCAGAGCGTCGGCGCCCCCGATGGCGCGCGCCCAAGCGAGGCACGCGTCGAGACTGCCTAGGTCGAGATCCGGCGCCCCACGGAACGGGACCACGGCTCGTGGATCGCGCGTGACCACGGCGATCGCGGCGACGCGGGCGCGCGCATCGAGCCCGGACCGAACGACGTACGTGCCGTCATCGCCGAGCTGTGCCGCCACGATGCTCCGCCCGATCCTCCGTGCCCGGTAAGGGTCGTCGAATTCGAGGAGAGGTGCGGGGAGCCGCGCCTGCGCATCCCCGAGCGCGATCGCCGCGCCATCCACTCGGACGGTGCCGGAGCGTACCCAGCGAACGACAGCGGACTGCCGAGCACGAACGCACAAGCCGACACCTTCGAGCCCCGCTTCCATCTCGAGGGCCGAGAACGTCACTGGGTGGTGGCCCGCTGGGACCTCGAGCTCGCGGCCAGCGTCGAACGACCACGGGTCTGCGACGCGGACTCGCCCCGAGGGCACCGCGATCTCACCCAGCGCGTGGCCTCGCAAGAGCGAGACGCCGTGGTTCGTTGGGCGAACGAGCAGACCCGGACCGAAGAAGGAGAGGAGGTCCACGTGCAGAGACTGTCACGCGCGAGTGGACTCGCCTGCTCGCTTCCTCGAGCTGCAACACGAGGGCGCACGGCAGCTCGCGGCTCGGCTCCGCGACTCACGCCCCCAGAGCCGCGATCGCCGCCCGTATCCGCTCGGCAGGATAGGGCCAGCGCTCGCGCGCGAGCGCTGCGCGCAGGTCCGGTAGCGCCGCAATCGCCCGCAAGGCGCCGAGCGCCCACGCAGCGCTGCCCCGCAGGCTCGGCTCGTCGCAGCGAAGGAACGTGACCAAGAGTGGGACGGCCGGGGCGTGCCCGACTGCGCCCAGGGCTGCGACGATCATGGCGAGCGTGCCGAGATGCGACTCCGGCATCCGGGCGCGCGCGAGGAGCGCGGGCCCGGCTCGCTCATCGGCGAGCTTCGCAAGCGCATCGGCGGCCGCCGCGCGCACCCCGGGCGCCTCGTCGTCCAGGCACGCGACGAGCGCATCGAGCGCCACTCGCTCCTTGCGGAAGCCGAGCACGTCGCAGAGAAGTCGCCGCGAGCGCGTGTCCGGCGCGCGGACGAGCGCCGCGACGATCGGCCCAGGCTCACCGCGGTCCTCGCGCAGTCGATCCACGGTCTCGCGCGGCGCGTCGGCGAGCGCCGCGAGGATCGTCTCCACGACGTCAGCGAGCTCGGCGGGAGCGCCCTTCGGGCTCTCGGACACCCGAGCGAGTATCGCGCCACGGCGACGCTCGTCGAGCGTCTTTGCGAGCAGCGATGTCCTTCTCCTGCGTTGCGCCGGAGAAGCGGTGCTGGCAGGCACGGAGCGTGCGTACACCGAGCTCATGTGGACTCGCTGTTTGCTCACGCTGACCCTCACGGCGTGCGCCACCGCTCCGGCGGCTCACGACGCTTCGTCGGTGGACGCCCCCGCGAGGGATGGCGATCGGGATGCGCACGACGCGGAAGGTGATTCTGGACGGGACGCGGCGGCTCCGCCCGCGGGCCCCGCGCTCGTATCGCTGGCGGCGGGCGAAGGCACCACGTGCGCCGTGCTCGACGACCGCACCGCACGTTGCTGGGGAGACAACAGAGCTGGTCAGCTGGGGGACGGCACGACGACTTCGAGCGTGCATCCGGTCGCGGTCGTCGGTCTGATCGACGCGACTGCGATCAGCGCAGGATACGAGTTTGCGTGTGCGTTGCGCGCGCACGGAACCGTCGTGTGCTGGGGCTCCGGCGAGAACGGCAAGCTCGGGCACGGAACGACCGACGACTCACCGACCCCCGTGGAGGTCGCTGGCCTCGACCACGTCACGGCCGTCCACGCCGGCTACTCGACCGCGTGCGCGGTACGCGACGACGGAACGGTGTGGTGCTGGGGGCGAGGCGGAGAGCTCGGGAGCACCAGCCTGTCCGACTCGAGCGTGCCCGTGGCCGTTCCCGGACTGAGCGGTGTACGTGCGCTCGGGATGGCCAGTCACGGCGGCACCACGCTCTCGTCGCATACCTGCGGCGTACGCACGAACGGGACGGCGTTCTGCTGGGGCCTCAACGACGACGGGCAGAACGGGACCGGCAACCAGGACATCACGCGCACGCCTTCGGACGTGCTCGGTCTCGCCGGAACGAGCGTCGTGACCGCCGGGATGACACACGCCTGCGCGGTGTCCGCAACGGGCGTCTCGTGCTGGGGCGCCGCGCGACTGCTCGGCGACGGGACCATGGAGAGGCGCTTCGTTCCCGGTCCGGCCGACGGTGCGCTCGACCTCGTCGCGCTCACCGCCGGCTTCGGCCACACCTGCGGTCGAACCCCGGAGGGCGAGGTGTGGTGCTGGGGCCAAGCGGGGAGCGGGCAGATCGGCGACGGTGAGCCGATCACGGTGGGAAGCGTTCGACTCTCGCCCGTCAGGGCGGGCGTGAGCGGCGCCGTCTTGCTCGCTGCCGGCGCGAGCCACACCTGCGCATACGACACCGCGGGCATCACCACCTGTTGGGGCAGCAACTTCCACGGCGAGGCTGGCTCGGGCGAGCCGGGAGCGACTTCGCGCACGAGCACCCCCACCGCCGTCGTGTGGTGAGGGCCGCCGGTACCCGCAGCCGCGCTCTCACCGCGGCCGTCGGACGCCGGGCCCCCGTCGAGCACCGCGTTCACGGTCGTGGCTGGAGCCCTCGGGGCTCGTGCGACGCGCACCGCCGAGCTGCGAACGCCGCGGCCGAGGTGCCGCAGCGCGGCCTGCGCTTCGGCGGCGCGCTGGAATCGATTCGCCGGCTCCTTCGCGCACAACGTCGCGAGCCAATCGGCGAGGCCCTCGGGTACTGCAAACCGTGGGACGAGCTCGGGCAGAGGGGCCGCATGTCCGCGAATCGCGTCGGTGCGATCGCCGAAGGGCAGCGTGCCGCTGACCAGCTCGAAGGCGGTGATCCCAGTGGCGTAGAGGTCCGTCCACGGTCCGACGCACCACGGTGCGGCGAAGAGCTCGGGCGCGGCGTAGGCCGGCGTCCCCCACACCTTCGGGCGGCGCATGGCCGGGCCCGCCTCGCGAAGGCGAGCGATCCCGAAGTCGGCGAGCTTGGGACGCCCATCGACGAGCAACACGTTGCGCGGCTTGACGTCGCAGTGCACCACGCCGACCGCGTGCGCGTGGGCGAGCGCAGAGAGGATCGCGTCGAGCCAGCGCGTGAGCCCCTCGAAGTTGCGCGGCCGCGCGCGATGAAGCGTCCCTTCAGCCCACTCCATCACGACGAAAGGCGGCGCGCCTGGGCAGTCCGTATCGTAGTCGAGCAATCGGACCACGTGCGGGTGCCGGAGCTGCGCGATCGCGAGGAGCTCGGTCTGGAAGGCCAGCGCGGCCTCCTCCGACGACGCGATGCGGGAGAGGACCTTCACGGCGACTGGCATCCGCGAGCGCACGTGCCGCGCCCGCCAGACCTCGGCGTGGCCTCCGACACCGACGCGCGCGAGCAGCTCGAGGCCCGGCAGACTCCAGCGCGCGGGCGTGTGGCTCGGCTCGGAGGCGTTCACGGCATGGAGTGCCTTCGACCAACGCGCACCGGCTCAGAATTCAGCACGCACACCGCCCGCCGCGACGCACGGTCGCGCGTGGTCCCGCCCGACGCGCTCGGCGGTGTTGCCTCGAAAGCGACAATGTGGATGCGAAGGAACTTGAGCCGAGCTTCGCTTCTCGCGACCACCCACGTGCATGCATCGCTTCCCCCGTCGCTCCGCCATCGCGACCCTGCTCGCCCTGTCCTCACTCGCTTGCGCCCCCCCGTCCGAGCCTCCAGCCCTCTGCGACGAGGGCGCGCTGCGCTCCGTGACGTGGCGGGATCTCGGCTCGCCGCCCACGGGCACGCTCCCCTTGTCGATCACGGTGGTCGGCAGCGACGTGCTCCTCGGGACGGAGTCCGGGCTCTTTCGTCGCCCCCTCGACGGGTCCGCCGAGTGGTCGCCGAGCGGACTGGAGCAAGAGGGTGTGGTCGCGCTCCGGGTGAGCCCGACGCAGCCCGAACGGGTCGTCGCGAGCGTCGCGGGCATCGCCCACCCGCCCGGAGCGACCCCGGGGGACCCACCCCCCGTCGCGATCACGTTCCCCGACGCTCCGCCGATTCGCTGGTCGACGGACGGGGGGCGCACCTGGACCCGGTCGGGCGAGGAGCTCCGCTGGCCCGACGTCGAGCCGCCCAGTTACGACTACGCCGCGGACCTGGCGTTCACCCCCGACGGTCGCCGCCTCTTCGCCAACTACGCGAACAGCCTGCTCGAGAGCACCGACGGCGGCCGCACGTGGACGTGGCGCGATGGAGCGCCGGGCGCGGCGGGCTACCCCTGCCACCTGGCCGCGACGAACGACCACGTCTGGCAGGGCTGCGAGCTCGGCCTCGACATCGCGCGCATCGACTCGTTCGAGCTCACGCCCAACGGTGTGGGACCTCGCGTCGAAGTGATCGGATGGGACGAGCTCGGCAACCGGCGCCCGAATTCGATGACCGTCTCGGCGGCCGATCCCGGAGATGTGTGGGTCGGGGTCGAGGGCGCGCTGCTCCGCCTGTCGGCCGATACCGAGCCCGAGTGGCTCTTCCGCGGCGCGGACACCACCGACGAGTACGCATACGTACGCGGCGTGTGGCTGGACCCCTGCGACCGGGATCACCTGGTCTTCGGGGGCAACCTGCAGTACGGCAACTCCTCGCTGTGGCTCGCGGAATCGTTCGACGACGGCGCGAGCCACGTGCGGCAGTCGCCGCCACCAGGCGTGACGGCACGCGAGTGGCGCATCGCCGCGATGACGACGCCGGCGGTGGCCGCAACCGACCTCGTGCTCGCGATCGAGACGTGGAGTGCCGACGTCCGGTCCGCGCGCGTTCTCGTCCGCTCGCACGCACGGAGGTAGCGGCACGCATGCCCGTCTCGAGCGCCCCCGTCCCGAAGCCCCTCGTCGGCGGCCGAGCGCGAGGCCTCGACTGCGGACGCGAGCGAGCCCGGAGCTCGAGTCGACGCGGACAGGTGCCCTGCCGCGCGGGCCAGGTGGTGAGTCGGCCATGCTGAGGCGCGCGCTGCGGGCGCTCACCTTCGGGCTCGGGCTCGGGATCCTCGGCGCGGGCATCGGGTGGCCGCTCGGCATCGGTCTGTCCGAAGTGCTCGACGTGGGGAGCCTCGAACGGCAGGTCCGGATCGTGGTGCTCTCGATCGTGGCGGGAGGTGCATTCGGGCTCGCCGCCGGGCTCGTCCTCGCATCGACGTGGCGCCGACGATCGGACGGACGGTGAGAAGCGCGCGCCGTGTTGCACCCGCCGCAACGCCACGCGGGCGCGCAGCCGTGGAGGCGTCGAGGTCGCACGGATCGCAGACGCACACATGGCGCATCGGGGAGAGGCACGACTCGTGCTGATCGGTCGACATGGCCACTCATGCACGACGCGGTGTTGCCGCGGAGACAGCACTCGATTGCCGCACGAGCCGAGCGCTGCGCGCGCCTCGTACGAAGCCCTGCGTGAACTGCCTCACCGCGACCGCATGAGTCGGGAAGACTGAGCTCGGTGCATCTCTCGGAAGCGGCCGCGCGCGGCGCGGAGAACGTCATCGCCCAGTGCCTCGCCGTGCGCGAAGGCGAGCGCATCGCGATTCTGTCTTGGCGGACGCGCGAGCTGGCGCCGCTGCTCGCCGTCGCGTGCCGCAGGGTCGGTGCGCAGCCGCAGACTCACGACGCCGAGGACGTGCCCAACCCGGCGGCGCTCGTGGAGAAGGCCATCGCAGACGCGAGCGCGAGCGTGCTCCTCGCGGCGCACGGCGTGCCGCCGGCGCTGTCCATGGCGATGCTCGATCTCGCGCGCCGGCGATCGCTCCGCCACCTGCATCTCACCCGCGCCG
Source organism: Polyangiales bacterium (assembly GCA_046351535.1). Lineage (GTDB taxonomy): Bacteria > Myxococcota_A > Polyangia > Polyangiales > CAISKJ01. Next base: position 1,840 of record JAXLYG010000087.1, on the reverse strand, counting down.
ACCTGCGTCTCTTCGAGCAATCGTACCGCGCGGAGCCCTCGCGCATCGCCGACCTCAACGCGCGCATCCGCGAGGTCCTGGCCCGCGCGCGCACGGTGGAAGCGAGAGGGAAGAACGGCACGTCGATCTCGGTGCAGATCTCCTCTGCGCTGCCACTCCTCTCTTCCGACGGACGCCCGATCGCAGGCAAGCCCGACAACCTCCCCTCGGGCTTCGTGTTCTTCCACCCCGCCAGCGTGAGCGGCAGGATCGTCGCCGACCGCGGGCTCATCGGGGCGATCCGAGTGGGGCGCGACCGGCTCGCGAGGACGCCGGTGACGTTCGAGATCGAGGCTGGCGCGCTGCGGTCCTTCTCGACCACGGACGCGGCGCTCCGTGCAGAGATCGAGAGCTACCTCGCCGCCCACCCGAGCGCCGGGAAGGTGGGGCTCGTCAGCCTGCCCACGAACTACTTGATCCGCACCGAGTCCGGCCTCGAAGTGCAGGATGCGCTCCTGCCCGGCCTGGGGATCTCGCTCGGCTACAGCGATCACGAGCAGACCCGCGCGCCGTTCTCCTGCCCGATCCAGCTCCGCATCCTCTCGCGAAAGCTCGATGTCGTCGCAGGCGGGCAGACGCTCGTTGCCGCAGGCCGGATGGCCGACGACCTGGTGAAGGGGATCGACCCGTTCCGCTGACGGCCGGTGCGGACGCGCGCGCACCGCGCTCGTGCTGTCCGGTCGATCTCGGGCCGAAGCGCAGCGAGCTCGAGGTCGCATTCCGCTCTCAGTCGCGTCATGGCAGGAGGCCGCGTCGGTCGCGATTTGCTAGGGTGCTCCCGCTCCGGGAGGAGTGGCCGAGTGGTCTAAGGCAGCGGTTTTGAAAACCGCCGTGGGGGAAACTCCACCAGGGGTTCGAATCCCTTCTCCTCCGTTCCCTCGCGCGCCCACGCGCGCTCGTCACCTGCGCCCGATTCGGGCACGATCCCCGCGATGGCGGACGTCGGGAAGACTGCGCAGGTGAAGGGGATCGGGCTGCGGAACGCGCTGCTCGGGATCCGTGCGCTCTGCGGCCCCGAGGTCGAGCGCGAGGTGCTCGACGGCGTGCGCCGCGAGCAGCGCGATGGGCTGCGCTACGGGAGCATCGTCGCGACCGGCTGGTACCCGGTCGAGGACCAGGCCGCGCTCTTCCGCGGGGCGTGCGAGCGGACGGGCGGCGGCCTTGCGCTCGCGCGACGGCTCGGCGCGGACGCCATCGCGCGCGACCTGCGCGGCCCCTACGCGGCGTTCGCGCGCATGCTCGGGCCCGAGCGGATGCTCAGCGTCAGCTCGCGCCTCTTCGACAAGTACTACGACACCGGCCGCGCCGAAGTGCTCGCGTCGCGCCGCGGGTTCGCCGAGGTGCAATGGGTCGAATGCCGCGGGTTCGGGGAGCACGTGCTCACCAACATCGTCGGCGCGGCCGAGGGCCTGTTGAACGTCCTCGGCGCCCAGCACGTGCGCGTCCACGTCGTCGCCGGCGGCGGGAAGAACGACGACTTCATCCGCGCCACCGGGCACTGGCAGTGACGACGGGGCGGGCTCGCCCGGGGTGAACGGCCCGATCGCAGCGGGGAAGCACCGTCACGTCCGTCGCAGTCCCTCACCCCGCCCTCTCCCACGTTCGTGGGAGAGGGAGCCGGGCGTGGGAGCGCGTCTCGGACGATGCCCGAGGTCAGGGGCCGGTGCCGTCGAACATCTTGCGGATGTGCTCTTCGGCGGTCGCGGCGGCGCGGCCGATGGCCCAGGGGAAGCTCGGGACCGGGAACATCACGCTCTCGAAGTGCTCGTAGAACATGAACGCTTCGGACGCGACGTCGAAG
>JAXLYG010000086.1:0-10889 GCA_046351535.1 Polyangiales bacterium | reverse complement strand
TCGCCATCGTGGTGGAGCCCACCGCGCGCCGTCGGCAGAAGCTCGCGGCGAACGAGGCGGTGGAGGCGATGACGACCCACCTCCGCGCGCAGATCGCGCGGCGCCGCGCGAGCCCGGGCGACGACCTCCTGAGCGAGCTCCTGGGCGCCGACGAGGCGGGCGACGCCCTCAGCGAGGACGAGCTCGTCTCGCAGCTCGTGTTGATGTTCCTCGCGGGGCACGAGACCACCACCAACCTCGTGGGCAACGGGATGCTCGCGCTCGCGCGGCACCCCGACGCGCTCGCCCAGCTCCGCGCCGAACCGACGCGCACGCCCGCCGCGGTGGAGGAGATGCTGCGCTACGACGGGCCGACGAACACGAACGGCCGCGTCACCCACGCCGACATCGACGTCGGCGGCACCACGATCCCCGAGGGCTCGCTCTTGATGTGCATGCTCGGCGCGGCCAACCGCGACCCGGCCGTCTTCGCCGAGCCCGATCGGTTCGATGTCGCGCGCGCGCCCAACCCCCACACCTCCTTCGGAGGGGGCGTGCACTTCTGCGTCGGCGCGCCGCTCGCGCGGCTGGAGGCGCAGGTCGCGATCGATCAGATCCTGCGGCGGTTCTCGCGCATCGACGTGCACGAGCCCGACGTGCTCTGGCGCGACCTCGTGAACCTCCGCGGGCTCGCGTCGCTCCCGCTCGACGTGACCTGGGCCGACCGCGACGCGCGCTGACCGCGGCCGTCGCTCAGCGGCGCCCCTCGTCTTCGTAGCGGCGGAGCTTGCGGTAGAGCGTCGCGGTGCCGATGCCGAGCTGGGTGGCGGTGCGGGCCTGGTTGCCGCCGTTGAGCGCGAGCGCGTGGAGGATGTACTCGCGCTCGACGTCTTCGAGGAGCCGCACGCCATCGACGGGGATCGCGGTCGGGGTGCGCGCCTCGCGAACCTCCTCGGGCAGGTCGCGGAGCTCGACGCGCGTGCCTTCGGCGAGGATCAGCGCGCGCTCCAGGGCGTTCTCGAGCTCGCGGACGTTGCCGGGCCACGCGTAGCGCAGGAGCTGGTCGGCGGCCTCGGGGCTGAGCGAGTTGACCGCGCGCTGCATCCGGGCCGCGGTGCGCTGGAGGAAGCTCCGCGCGATGGGCAGGATGTCGGGGCGGCGGGCGCGCAGCGGCGGGATCAGCACCTCGACGATGCGCAGGCGGTAGAAGAGGTCCTGGCGAAAGCGGCCCGCGGCGACCTCGTCGACGAGGTTGCGATGCGTCGCGGCGAGCACCCGCACGTCGACGCGCCGGGCGCGGCTCTCGCCCACGCGCCGCACCTCGCGCTCCTGCAGCACGCGCAGCAGGCGCACCTGCATCGCGGGCGTGAGCTCGCCGACCTCATCGAGCAGCAGGGTGCCGCCGTTGGCCGCCTCGAAGAGCCCCGCGCGGTCGGTCGTGGCGCCGGTGAACGAGCCCCGTGCGTGGCCGAACAGCTCGCTCTCGAGCAGCGTCTCGGTCACCGCGCCGCAGTTCACCGCGACGAAGGCGTTGGCGGCGCGCGACGAGCTCTCGTGGATCAAGCGCGCGATGCGCTCCTTGCCCACGCCGCTCTCGCCCGTGATCAGCACCGTGCTGTCGACCGAGGCCACGCGCCGGGAGAGGTCTGCCACCGCGCGCATGGCGTCGGAGCGCGCGATGAGCCCGGGCGCGGCTTCGTCCCCCGCGGCCTCGGCGGCGAGGTCGCGACGGCGCGCGTGCAGGGCCTGCTCGGTGCGCTTGAGCGCGTCGGTGAGGTGGTTCAGGTGGTGCGAGAAGCAGCGGTCGCTGAAGTACGTGAGGGCCTCTTCGGCCGACTCGCCCCACTCCTCGGCGGGACGTCCCTCGAACCGGCAGCGGGCGTCGCCGCGGGCCACGCACTCGCGCTCGACGCAGTAGATCGTGCGCCCGTTGCACCGCGAGAGGTAACCGCTCGCCCAGGCCACGACCGTCCAGCACACGGGAACGTCGCTGCGACCGAACTGCGCGAGGTGCTGCTGCGCCTCGTAGCTGTCCTCCCAATCGGCCTCGGCGAAGGGGCCGCCGACGCGGGCCTCGCCGTCGAGCTGCGTGGGCTCGTAGCGCACCTGCCCCTGGAGCATGTGCAGGCGGCCCCCCGCGATGCGCCAGTCGCGCTCGGTGTCCCAGGGCAGCGCGTCGCGCAGGGCCTCGGCGGTGCGCCAGCCGTGCGCGAAGCCGAAGCGCGTGAGCACGGTGCGGGCGACCGTCTCGCCGAGGCGGTCGACCAGCTCGCGGCGCAGCAGCCCCATCGCCCCCGCGTCCATCAGGAGCACCCGCTGGTCGGCGAAGCGCAGCACGCCGCCCTTCGGCGGGAGGTCCAGGATCTCTCTCAGGTCCAGGTCACTGGGGCGCATGAATCCCTCGGCTCGATCGAAATGATCGGGCGGTGTCTATCACTTTGAGCGTGACGCGGCCACGGCTCCCCGGAATCCGGGGGATCTCGCGGTTGGTCCGCGGGTTGCGACGAGGGAGGGCAAGGAGTTCTCGACCATGATCACCTCTCGTTCCCGATTCATCGCGCGTGGCGCCCTCGTGCTCTGCGCGCTGTTTTCGAGCGTCGCCTCGTCGCAGCCCCGCCCCGCCACGCCGCGCCCTGCGGCCGCCGCCCCCGCCGCCGCGCCCACCGGGGTGCAGCGCTTCGAGATCCGCCCGGGTGGCGCGTCGCGCGTCAACGTCACGTCCGACGCCCCCCTCGAGACGATCGACGGCGTGAGCACCGCGACCTCGGGGAACTTCACCGTCGACCTCGCCAACCCCGCGCGGCAGATCACGGGTCGCGTGGTGGTGGCGGCGAACTCGATCCGCACCGGCAGCGACATGCGCGACGAGCACCTGCGGGGCGAGAACTGGCTCAACGCCGCGCGCTTCCCCGAGATCGCGCTCGACATCACGGGCACCGACCTCCGCACGCCCCTTCGGGCCAACACCCCCGTGCGCGGCACGGTGCGCGGCCGCTTCTCGATGCACGGCCAGACCCGGGACGTCTCCGTGCCCGTCACCGTGCGGCTGATCCCCCTCAGCGCCACCGAGCATGCCGGGATGGACCAGTTCGGCATCAACGCCGACATGCTCCGTGTGCAGGGGGAGTTCAACGTGAACCTCTCGGACTACGGCGTGAGCATCTTCGCCCCGCTGCGCCTGAAGGTCTCGAACCAGATCCGCGTGCGGGTGGACCTCACCACCTTCCGCACCCAGGGCTGACCGAGCCGCCGGCCGCGACTTCGGTGGTTGAGACGGCGCGCGGGCGCGTGATAGCGTCCGCGCCGCGCCTCCGAGGGGGCGATCGGAGCGGTCATCGGATGAAGCAGTCTCGTCTGGCAGTGGTGAGCATCGTCCTGGGCGCGACCCTCGCGCTGGGCGTGGGGTGCGAGGGGGAGAGCAAGCTGAACGTGGTGCTCGAAGAGGGCCCCAACGCGCAGAACGTCAACCTCCCGCAGGTGCCGCAGCTCCCGCCGCCCCCGCCGGTGAACCACAGCGATGGGGTCTACACGATCTACGGCGTGCGCCATCAGGCCGCGCGTGACCCCGCGAACCTCTGGAACAAGGTCCAGCGCGTGCACGGCTTCATCGTGAGCGTGTACGTCGCGCGCAACGAGCGCGGGCAGAATTGCACCGAGCGCGACCGCTGCCTCGAGGAGCGCCCGCACGTCTTCATCGCCGACGACCGCACCGAGCGCGACCCCGAGCGCATGATGCAGGTGACGGGCTACGCGACCTTCCAGCGCGAGATCGACGAGGCCCGCGAGAACCACCGGCGCAACCGCCCGGTGTCGGCGCAGCAGCAGCAGATGATCGCCGCGGGACTCGCGCGGCCCGTGCCCTTCGACTTCGACGAGGGCGCCGAGGTCATCGTGCAGGGCAACTTCACCCGCCGCGCGGCCAACGGCCAGGCGAACTCCAGCGGCCTGCTGGAGTACGCCTCGCACACCACCGTCACGCCTGCCCCGCCGCCCGCCGCCCCGGCGCGGCGCTGATCGCGACCCGATCCTACGGCTGAAATCCCGCGAGCGCCTCGCACGCCGCCTCGGGCACCGAGAGCGTCGCGTCGAGGCCGTCGACCTGGGCGCAGCACCCCGCGCCTTCGCCCGCGCCGAAGCGCTCCCCGAGCACGAGCCTGCGGGGCGCGCCGCCGTCCGCGCCGTAGGTCGCCGACACCACCACCCGCGGCGTCGCGAAGCCCATCGTGGGCACGGGCGGACCGTACCCGAACACCCGCACCGCGCTGAGGCCCGCGAGGCGGTCGAAGAGCTGGTCGACGCTCTGCGTGTCGGCGCTCACGCCGCGGTCGGTCTCCCAGCGGTCGCCGCGCTGCCGCAGCGTGAGCGAGCGCGCGGTGGGACCGGTCACGTCGAGGCGCAGCGTGGCGACCCCGTCGCGCAGCACCCGCACCGCGGCGCGGTCGAGGTGGGGCTGGGCGATCGCGTCGAGCACCGCGCGGGGTACGATGAACACCCCGGCGCCGCCGTCGAGCGACGCGTAGACCCCGCCGCCGGGGGCGTTGGCCCCGAGGCTGAGCGCGTAGGTGCGCACCCGCGCCGTCGACGCGTCGGTGCCGCCGTCGGCGCCCGGCCCGTGTGCGCCCTCGTAGCGCGCGACGACCCGCGCCCGTGGCGTCGCGAGACCGAACTCCGGGCGGGGCGTGGCGCTCACCCAGCGCTCCGCGTCGAGGTCGGAGAGGGTGCGCCCGAGCTCGCCGAGCTGCGTGGCATCACCGTCGCCCGCCACGGGTCGCGCGAGCCGCCACATCCCCTCGGCCCGCACGAGCTCCTCGCGGAGCGGCGCGGCGTCGATGAGCAGGGCGCGAAGGTCCTCCTCGCTGTCGTGCACCACGGCGCGCGGGCGAAAGCGCAGCGGCTCCACGCGCAGCGTCTCTTCGAGCGACGGGGCGAAGCGCAGCACCACGGGCTCGTCGTCGCGGCTCACGGCCACGCCCGCCTCGTCGCGCGCGCCCACCAGGATGCGCTCGACGCCCTCGACGCCCGAGCGGGTGATCTCCAACGTCACGCGCGGGGTGGTGAGCCCGTGGGCGGCGCGCACGTCACCCTCCAGGCGCTGGCCCGCGGCGATGTCGTGCAGGGTGGAGAGCCACGACTCCACGCTCTCGACGTCGACCGGGAACACGTTGCCCACGGCCTGCCAGCCTGCGGCCTCGCGGCGCAGGGTGAAGTTCACGCCCTCGCCCCGCACGGTCACCTGCGCGACCTCGTCGGTGCGCGCGCTCAGCACGTGGTCGTCGACGAAGCCTGCGGGCGGCGCGCGCAGCGCGTCGACGAAGGCGCGGGGGAAGCACACCGCCGTGCGCGAACCTTCGCGGCGCGCGGCGACCTCGCCGTCGTGTCCGGGACAGTCCCCGCCGAAGTGCAGGGTCACGGGCTCCACGGCGCCCCGTCGCACCGTGAGGCGCACGGCGGGCGAGGCCAGGCCGAGGCGGGCGAGGGCGGCGTCGTCGAGCTCGTCGCCGAGCGTGCGCGTCGCCCGGAGCTCTCGGAGCTGCGAGGTCACGGCCTCCACCGCGCCGCGCGAGGCGCGTCCCAGGTCGGGCGTCGCGAGCCGCCAGACCGGGCCCCGCCGCGCGAGGTCGAGCGCGCGGTCTCCGACGCGGATCTCCAGGCGGTCGATGCGCGAGGGGTCCATCTGCGCGACGTTGCGGTCGCGGTACTCGGCGCCGGCGCGGTCCCACGCCTCGCCGAAGGAACCCGGGAGCACGATCACCGCGCCCGCCGTGGACCCGCCGCGGGCGTCGGCGTGCACGTACACCGCGCGCTCCTGCTGCACCGCGCCGCCGAGGGTGATCCGCGCGGTGCGCTCGTTGCCCTCAAAGACCTCGGCCACGACCCGCGGCGACTCGAAGCCGAAGCGTGTACGGCCCGCGCCGTCGAGGGCGCCCAGCACCCGCTCGGCCTCGGCGCCTTCGATCTCCGAGAGCAGCCGCTCGACCTCCAGGGGGTCACCCGGGCGTCGACCGTTGGCCGTCTGCACCAGCCACTGCGGGCCGTCCTTGTGCAGCGAGAACGACTCGCCCCCGCGGGTGACGGTGATGCGGGTGACGCGTTCGCGGTGAAAGCCCTGCCAGACGTTGCGACGTCGCGCCTGGAGCTCGTCGGTCGTGGCCTTCTGGCCGTCGAGCCACAGCACCAGCGACATCGCCGCCACGGCCGCGGTGAGGGTGAGCACGGGGCGATAGCGCTTCATGAAGTCCTTCGTGATCGGTAGACCGCGTAGCCCACGAGCGCGGCCGCGAGGGGGATCAGCAGGATCACGTAGAGCCCGATCTGTCCGAGGTCGCGCTCGCTCACGAGCAGGGCGGCCCGCGAGGCCGGGCGCGAGGGGATGTTCACCAGCTCGCGGCGCGCGGTCAGCCAGCCCACGATGGACTCGGCGAGGTTCGCGTTGGCCACCGAGGCTCGCGCGGAGAGGGAGAAGTACTCGTCGCCGAGGATCTCCGAGGTGCCGGCGAAGACCACCCGGCCCGACGCGGCGCCCTCGCGCCGGGGCGCGTCGCGGAGCTGCGAGGCCATGGCGATGCCGACGGGGCCCTGCACGTCTTCGCCGTTCTTCACCGGGGTGAACGTGCGCAGGAGCTCCGCGATGGCGGTCTCGCCCCACGCCGCCGGGGTGGTGCTCACGATCAGGTCGGGGGCGACGTCGGCGCCCTCGGCCCGGCGCACGGGGCGCACCATGCCCGCGATGATCGACGCCCCGCGCAGGTCGCGGGTGATCTCGTGGTCGTTCCACGCGTCGGCGCGAAAGTGCACCGGCACCGTCTCGGAGAGCAGGTGGCGCGCGTCGCTCTCCACGGTGAGCGCCGCGGGGAGCTGCATCCCGGCGAGGCGCGCGAGGTTCTCGAGGCCGGTGGGCACGATGCGGCCCGTGAGCACCACGAGGTCGACGAAGACCGCGACGTTGCCCCCCGCGCGCAGGTAGTGGATCAGCGCGGCCTCATCCTCCGACGACCAGGTGCGCTGCGCGCCGGCGACGATGACCGCGTCGCAGCTCGCGGGCACACCCGTGGACCCGTGGACCTCGACCTCTTCGACGACGAAGTTCAGGTGCCGCAGGGCCTCGGCGAGCGACGCGCCCGAGCGCGCGCTGCGGGTGAGGGTCATCTCGGCGTGGCCCGTGGTGAAGCAGAGCTTCGTCGCGCGGTCTTGCGCGACGTTGAGCAGCGCCTCGGAGATCGAGCGCTCGACGGTGATCTTCGCGTTCAGGACGCGCGTCGCGCCCTGCTCGTCGTCGCCGTCGGGCTGCCCGAGCTCGCGCAGCGACTCGCGCTGAACCTCCCAGTGCCGCGACCCGCGCCGCACGAGGATGCCCGCGGACGAGAGCGTGCGCTCGCCGTTGTTCGCCTGCAGGAGCTGGAGCCCGACCTCCTGGGAGAGCCCGAGCAGGCGCTCGCGCTGACGGTCGGGGTCGATGTAGTGCAGCCGCACGCGGGGCGAGGCCGCGGCGTAGCGCTCGGCGAGCTCGGACACGTCGGCGTAGAGCGGCTCGTCGCGGGCGAGGAGCACGAAGAGGTCGACCGGCTCGCGCAGCCCGCGCACGATCTCGACGCTGCGCGAGGAGAGGGTGAACGAGCCCGCCGAGGTCCAGTCGAAGCGGGTGTAGCGCCGCGCGCTGTACCAGTTCACCAGCACGAGGAGCACCAGCGAGAGGAGCACCACGGCGGGCCCGCGCAGAAAGGCGTCGAGGGCGCGCGCGCCCCGGTTCGGCGTCGCGGACATCTACGCCTCCTTGCGGGCGCCCACGGCGCGCACGGTCATGGCGAGGGAGAACGCGATCACGGAGCCGTAGTAGACGAGCGCCCGCGAGTCGACGATGCCCACCGAGAAGTGCTCCAGGTGCTCCCAGAGGTTCACGTAGGAGAAGAACCGCCGCTGGGCCTCTTCTTGAAAGATGTACGCGCCGAGGCCCAGCGCGAACATCACGCCGCCGATGACCCCGAAGCTCATCACGAAGGCCGTCACCTGCGAGCGCGCGAGCGCCGACATGAGCACCCCCAGGGCGGTGAAGGCGCCGCCGATGAGCAGCACGCCCGCGTAGGCGGCCGCGAGGCCCGACCAGTCCACCGGGCCATAGCGACGCACCACGAGGGCGTAGAGCAGCGTCGGCACCCACAGCGCCGCGTAGGTGGTGAACGCGCCGAGGAACTTTCCGGCGACCACGGCCTCGTCGGTGACCGGGGCGGTGAGCAGGGTCTCCATCGTGCGCGACCGCCGCTCCTCGGCGAAGGTGCGCATGGTGAGCGCGGGGCAGAAGATCATCAGCGAGAGCACCGAGAGCATGGTGCTGCCGAAGAACATCTGCAGCGGGCCGCGCGCGCCGACCACCGCGGGGTTCGACGCGGTGATCTTCATGAAGAACCAGAAGACCACGCCGTTGAAGGCCAGGAACGAGACCATCACCGCGTAGGCCAGCGGCGCGCAGAAGTTCGCGATGAGCTCGCGCTTGTAGATCGCCCAGGCCGCTCGCATCTACGCCTCCTCGCCCTTTGACTTCGTGAGCGCGTGGAACACGGCCTCGAGGCTCGACGCCTCGGGGCTCACCCCGCGCACGCCGATGCCCCGCGGACCCATCGCGTCGAGCACCGCGTCGAGGGCCTCGTCGCCGCCCGCGCCGAGGTCGATGCGGGCCACGCGGGCGTCGTCGCGCGCGGTGATCTCGTCGACCTTCACGCCGTCGACCGCTGCGCACACCTCGCGCACCGCGGCGTCGAGGTCGACGGTGCGGCCGGCGCGCGGCACGAGGGTGAGGGCGTACCGTCGGCGGTCGCCCTGGAGGTCGGCGCGCACGCTGTGGATGTCGCCCTGCGCGACGAGCCGCCCCTCGTGCAGGATGATCACCGATTCGCACACGGCCTCGACCTCCTGGAGGATGTGCGTGGACAGGAAGACCGTGTGCTGCCCGCGCAGGCCTCGGATCACCTCGCGAAAGCGCAGGATCTGGTTCGGGTCGAGGCCCTCGGTGGGCTCGTCGAGGATCAGCAGCGGCGGCGAGGCGACGAGCGCGTCGGCCAGGCCCACGCGCTGCCGAAAGCCCTTGGAGAGGTCGCCGATGAGCCGCCGGCGCACCTCGGTCACGTCGGCGAGCTCCATCGCGCGCGCCTCGGCGCGGCGCCGTTCGGCGCTCGGAACGCCTTTGATCTCCGCGCGAAAGCGAAGGTACTCCTCGACCCGCATCTCGGGGTGGAGGGGCACCGTCTCGGGCATGTACCCGATGCTGCGACGGGCCTCGAGGCTCTGCTCGACCACGTCGTGGCCGTTCACCGAGGCCGTGCCCTCGCTGGGAGGCAGGTAGGCCGAGAGCATCTTGAGCGTGGTGCTCTTGCCCGCGCCGTTGGGGCCGAGAAAGCCCACCACCTTGCCGCGGGGCACGGTGAAGGTGAGCGACTGCACCGCGGTGCGGGCGCCGAAGCGACGGGTGAGGTCTTTGGTCTCGATCACGGGGCCGGGGGTGGGGGGTAGTGCGCCCGCGACGGGGGTGTCAAGCGGGGCCCTCGGCGAGGTCCAATTTTCGACGGGAATTCAAGGCCTGCGGGGAATTGGCGGGGACGACGATTTCGGCGTGAAGAAGGGGCCATGACCCTCGTCCTCGTCGCGCTGGTGGTGGGCCTCGTCGCGTCCGACCTCCTGAACCTGGTCGAGCGGATGAAGAGCTGACGCGTCGCGACCCGGCGGGGGAGGGGGTCGACATGGTAGGGTGGGGCGCATGACGGCGGTCGCGCGACGGGTCATGACCGTGCACTACCCGGAGACGGATCACATGGGTGAAGACGCGCTCCAGCGCTTCATCGCAGAGCTGCTGCGCCCGATGATCGCCCGGTGGTTCGAGGCTCAGGGGCGGCGGCTCTTCGTCGGCGCGGACCAGTTCTTCTACCTCGTCGAAGGAGACCCCACCCAGCGCATCGCGCCCGACGTCTACGTGCTCCCCGGCGTGGACCCAGACGCCGCGCCGCCGTGTTGGAAGCGGTGGGAGATCCCCAACGGTCCTTCGCTGGCCGTCGAGATCGTCTCGCGGGACTTTCACAAAGACTACGAAGACGCGCCGGTGGACTACGCCCGCCTCGACACGCGGGAGCTGGTGATCTTCGACCCGAAGGTCACGCCGCGCAGCCGCGTGCGGGTGCGCTGGCAGGTCTATCGTCGCGTCGGGAGCCGTGGCTTTCGGCTCGTCGAGCGCAGCAACGAAGACTGGGTGTTCTCGAAGGAGCTCGGGTGCTTCTTGCGCGTCGTGGGGGGTGGGCCGTCGGCGCGTCTGCGCCTCGCCACGGGGGAGCGGGGCGAGACGCTGGTGCCCACCGCGGCGGAGCGCGAAGAGGCCGCGCTGAAGATGGTGCGCGAGGCCGCGCAGCGGGAGGCCGAGGCCGCGCAGCGGGAGGCCGAGGCGCGTGCGCGGATCGAGTCCCAGCAGTCCGAGATCGAGCGGCTTCGCGCCCAGCTCCGCGCGCTGCAACGCGGTCGGTGAGCGCTCCGGAAGACCGCACCTCGTCGAAGCTCCGGCGCCAGTGACGCCCCTCCGCGAGCGCGAGCGTTCCGCCGACGGCGGCGACGGATGCCGACGCGGAGCCCTTCGGCGGCGCGGTCTGACGGGTCGCGCGCCGCGGCGATCGTCGGGAACCTTCCGCGTCCCCGATCCCCCTTCGCGGCCCGGGATCCGCATCGGCCGCCCCCGCGGGCCGAGCGGCCTGCGCGTCACCGACCTCGTCCCCACCGTCGAAGGGCGCGGGCAGGTGCCGCCAGGGGGACGAGCCCGCGAGGAGTTCGGGGGGGCGTGAATGCCGGGGAGGCCCCCTGCATCCATAGGGTTCGACGCGGCCGCGCGCCCCCCATGACGGGCGGTGACGCCGTGTAGGAACGCCCATGTTACTGTCGTC
>JAXLYG010000085.1:0-11795 GCA_046351535.1 Polyangiales bacterium | reverse complement strand
GTGTCGCCCGTTGATCGGCGCGATCGTGCACGAGCCGCGGCAGTCGAAGCCTGCCCTCTTGTGGTGAAACCCGACGAAGTACCCGCACCACGGGTTGCCCTCGGGGTGGCTCCCCGCGAAGACCGCCGAGAACTCCTTCATGGCGTTGTTCGCGTAGGGGCCGAGGCGATGAAGCTCTATGATCTTCTGCACCCAGTCGACGTAGTCGGTCGGCATCGCGGCGTTGACCGAGTCTCTGAGGTATCGGACGTACTCGTTGATCAGGGGGCCGCGGTTGTCGCCCCAGGTCTCCCACGTCCCTTCGCCGTGGCGACCGAGCCCCCTCACGAGCTCGACGCGCGCAGAGTGCCACGCGATCAGCCCGCGGAGCGGCCGAAGCCGATACTCGATTTCGAACGTTCGCTCGTCGTCGCCAGCGCTCCCGAGGCTGGCTGAGAAGTTGAACAGTGGCCCCTCGGGCTTCGCGCCCGTGCGGCCCTGAATGATCCTCACCATTGGAGCCGTGCCCGAGCGCCACGCGAGCTCGGTGGCCTCGCCGTCGGCGAGCTCGCACAGCACCTCGAGGAAGCCGCGGCTGCGGCGTAGCGAGAGCGCCACCGTCGCGCTGTCTCCCGCGTAGTGTTCGTCAGATGTCGTCTTCGGGCGCACCTGAAAGAGCTTCGGTGTCCCCTCCAGCAGCTCGCCAGCGAAGAGGTCCTCACCCGTCGAACGATCAGTCAGGGGCTCCTCTGTCGTGCGGTCGCCTGCGGTGCTCAGGCCCGCCGTGCGAAACGCGAAACCGAGTGACGCGTCAGGGGCCTTCAGCGCGGTCGAACCCGCCTGGAACGCTCCCGCGGGCGGATCGCTCAGGACGGCCTTGAGCCGAACCTTGACCTTGAACGATCTCGCGCTTCCGCCATAGGTGTTGGCGCCGGAGATCTCGACCGCCCGAGGTGAGGGGGCGGCGTAGGGGAGCCACGCAGTGGTGCCCGCGGCGAACGTCAGGTCCTTGTTCTTCTCGTACGCGCGGGCTGTAGACGCGCTCTGGCCCGGCGGAAAGGCGAACTCGTTCAGGCGGTCCTGCGGTCCGAGCTCGACCTCTCTCCATTCTACATCGGCCATCGTCGTACTCCGTCAGGCGGGCGGTGTCGTGCGCATCGGCTCAGGCGAAGATCTCCTGGGTCGTGGTCGCGGTGCGCGCACGCGAGATCCAGGTCTCGATCGTGTCGACGTCCTGACACTCGCTCATGGTCTTCGACTCATCCTTCGAGGGCTTCAGCTTGCGATCCTGAAGGATGAGCTTGAGCTGCCGCTTCGCCCAGCTCACCACGTTGTAGGCTGGCTTCGGGATCGGCAGGATGCTGATGAGCTTGTAGAGGTCGAGGCCGAGGGCCCGGAGGTTCTCGGGGTACGTGTCGTCGGCCGGGCTCTTGAGCACATCGCGGAGGTCGCACGACGTCCATTCGCCGCCTTCGACCTGGAGCCACGCGTTGGGCTCTACGAACCTCACCGCCTCAGCGTACTCCTGGTGGCAGTGGTCGTGGCAAGGGTCTGAGATCCCGTTCGCCTGACCGTGCGTGATGTTCCCCAGGATGTTGAAGCCCCCCCAGAACATGATGGGCTCCCAGCTACCGGCGGGGTGCATCGCGGAGTCGACGGTGACGTCCTTCTTGGGACCGGCGGAGAGCCTCCGCTGATCGAAGCAGCCGAGGCGGTCGGAACTGATCTTCTCGTCGTGTTTGAGGAAGGACTCCGTCGAGGTCATCCCCCCGAACGCGTCGCCTTGACCCGAGTAGATCATCGTCTGGCAGGGGGGCGTCGCGTCGAGGATCTGCTTCGCCATGAGCCCCGTCGGGAGCATGCAGTCGTGGTAGTTCGCGACGCGCTGCGCGGCGCCGCCGGAGAGCGGAACCCGGACGTGGTCGGCGTCGCCGCCGAGCATCAGAAAATCTCTCGCGACGTAATAGATCAGCCGACAACGCCGGGTCCCAGAGGACTTTCCCGGCGGCGCGGTGACCTTGACCGCCTGCTCCGTGGTGACCTTCACGAAGGTTCGAAGGAAGTCTGGTATGTCTTCCTGCTCCGTGAGGCGCTTCACGACGGCGAGCTCGCGGTAGCAGAGGTCCATGGCGCGGTTCGAACTTGCGAGGTCACCCTTCGGGAGCGTCGCGAGAAAGTCGGACGGGCTGCCCAGGCTGGCGGGGCGAGAGCCGCGGATGCCCTTGACCGTGGCGGGACGATCGTCTTCCACGGGCTTCGCCGTGTCGACGGTGCTGGTGCCGTTCGGGGTCGCGCGGCTGCCCCCCGCAGTCGGCGGCACGAGCTTGAACGGCAGTGCCGCGTGCGGTCGACCCGTGGTGGTGTCCTCTCGGGAGTGTTTGCACCAGTTCGCAGGCTCGAACGGCGCCTCGGAGTATCCCGAGAGCGGGAGGAACATCTCTTCGGAGTCCCAGCGCCCGACGTCGAAGCCTTCGGAGTTGACGATGTAGACCAGGCCGGCCTTAAGGCCGAGGCCGTTGAGCACGGCGGTGGGCTTGCGGGCCCACGAGGGGCTTCGTGCGGCGCTGACCCGCAGCGAGTCACCCTCGACGACAGGGAGGACGACCTTGACGAAGCTGTTGGCGGCGAACACGTACACGACGCGACACACGGGGGCGTCCTGGTTGTTTCTCTCCAGGACGAAGGGGTCGTCGACGATGGCGGCGTCGATGCTCGAGTGAAAGCTCGAGGGCAACTCCTTGAAGATCTCGTGCTGCGCGATCGGCCCCACCGCAAGGGTCTTCCCCTCCTTCGCGGCGTAGTCGGCGACCTTGTCCTTGCTAAAGAACCACACTCGACCCCAGTCGCGAGGGTCGACGCACGCGGCGTCGAGGGCGTCGAAGGGGAGGCCGAACGCCGAGAGCTCGCCGACTGGGCCATAGCCCATCGAGTTCCAGTTGAACTCCGCGTACGAGCTGTTCCAGAAGAAGGTGCCCGTCGCGGAGCGCCGAAAAGAATCCCTCGACGCAGGGCGTTTCGCGCGATCCTTGGGCTTTGGGGGCGTGCGCGTGCTCATCAGCTCCCGAACGCTTTCTCGATCTCCGACCGTGTCGCCTCGTCGAGCTCCCCTGTTACGTCTAGCCTTCGGTCTCGCTGGAACGCCTTGACCGCATCCGTGGTTGACGCGTCGTCATCATCAGGGAGTGCCCCGCCGCCGGGCAGATATCCGAGCTGACGGAGTCGAACGACGACACCGCTCTGCTCGGTCGACGGGTCGACGTGTCCGATCCACACCGGATACGACGCGAAGGGGTCTTCGAACTCCACGCGGATCATCGCCGCCGTCACAGGCACATCGACGGACAGGGCACCGCCATCATCCGTGGTGCCCTCCCTCTTCTCGCCGCTGCACCAGACCCGATACTTCTTCTTCGAACGCGGCTCGCCGCGCTCGGCGAAGATCAGCCGGACGCTCACTCGCGGCACGTTCCCCCCGAAAGGGTTTCCACTCTGGATTGCGACCGCGGGACGCTTTACCGCGACGTCAGGCACGTACAGCACATCCCCCGGCGCCAGCACCCCCTTCGTACGCCCGCTCTCCCGTAGCTCCTTGTTCTTCTCGTGACTCCAGATCTCGTCTTCGCTGCACCCGAGCTGCGCGGCGATCTTTGCGACGTAGTCCCCCTGCCTCACGATGTACGGTCGAACGCCTGACATCACTCCGACTCCCGTTCCCTCGGCAGACGAATCACAGCACCCGCTTCTCTACACCAATCCCCGCCCGCGTTGCACCCGCAACTTCATCCCCTCCGCACGCGCACTTCTCGCGTCGCTCATCGCACCTTCTTCGCTGCGCGCTTCACGCCAGCGGTCGCGGCCTCGACGAAGAGCCTCGCGCTCTCGCGCTGCGACTCGGCCGACAACCGGATCGCGGTCACAAGCCCGGCGCGGCCGTTCACCGCGATCCACGGGACCGTGTACGTCGACGGCATCCCCCGCTCGCGCTCGATCTCGCGCACGTCGGTCTCCACGGTCACCGACGCGATCTCCGCGAGGCTGATCCGCTCGACCGCGCGCAGCGTCGACCTGTGCCATCGCTCGATGACGAGCGCGCGATCCTCCTCGTCAATGATCGCGACCGCCGAGTGCCCCCAACCGACGTAGCCCCAGAGCACCGAGATCGCCATCGCCGCGAGGCCGAGGAACCAGCCGCTGTCGGGCCAGACACCGACGGCGATGCACAGCCCCGCCACCGCCATCGCGGGCACGCCGAAGATCGACGACACCGTCGTCGTCGAGATCTGCGCGCACGGTCGCTGCGTCTTGCGAGGCGTCTCTGCGGGCTGTCGATAGGTCATCGGGGAGACTCCTTTCGGGGCGATCGAGCGACGCGTCGACGAATGCCCTGAGATCGCGCGCCGTGCGTTGCCACGCTACCGCAGCGCCATCCCCGCGCGCGAAAGGCCCGCGAGCATCGCCGCCGTGAACTCGCTCGCGCTCTCACGGCGCGAATCATCGTCGAGCGCGACCTGCACGCTGCGCCCACCAACGCACTTCACGCAGATGCGCGGCGCCGCACACGCAGATGCGCCCCCACGCTCGGGGTCCGCTTCGACGGCGCCCGTTTCGACACACACCGCGGTGAGATCTGCGAATTGCACCTCCTCGACGGAGCGCAGCGTCGACCAGTGTGATCGCTCGATGAAGAGCGTCCGCTCCTCGAGGTCGATGCTCGCGCGCGCCGCGTGGCCCAGCGCGAAGTAGCCCACCACGCGCGCGAGTCCCACCATCGCGCCGCCGAGGAGCGCGCCCACGCCGCCCCACGCGCCGATCGCCACGCACGCGCCCGTCACCGCGAGCAGAGGGACGTAGAAGATCGCCGCGTCGGTCGTCATCGAGAGCCGCGCACAGACCTGCGGCGGCAGCTTCGCGCGCTGCGAGGAGCGGTAGGGCAGCATCAGGGGGACCTCCTCCGCGCAGGACGATGCGCGTCGATCGATCCTTTCGGGACGATCTCGCCGCCTCGTTCTGCGCGACGATGTGCTTCGCAAGGGGCGGGCCGCGCGCGGTGATCAGCGCCGAGGGGGCGCGGCTCTTATGCGACGGCGCGCGGCGTGACCCCGTACCCCGCTTCTGCGCGCCCTTTCCCCGCCAGTTGAGTCTGACCGCCATTGGGGAGTTGACAGCGCCAGACGCTTCCCGTCGCGCCTGGGGTTCGGCCCGCGTGAGAGGGACGCGCGTGACGCGCCCAGGGCGATACGCGCGTGACGCGCCCAGGGCGATACGCGCGTGACGCTCCCAGGGCGATACGCGCGTGAGGCGCCCAGGGCGATACGCGCGTGACGCGCCCAGGGAGATACGCGCGTGACGCGCCCAGGGTTCGCCCCCCAAGGGATGTACACGATCGGGGGCTCAGCCTGGGCTATGACGAGGCACGGATCACCCTCTTCGAGGGTTCAGCAGAGAGAGCCTCGCCATGCCTTCTGAACCGGTCGAAGACCGGTGATCCGTGCCTTGATGAAGCCCAGGCCGAGCCCCCGATCGCGTACATCCCTTGGGGGGCGAGCCCTGGGCGCGTCACGCGCGTCCCTCTCACGCGGGCCGAACCCCAGGCGCGACGGGAAGCGTCTGGCGCCGTCAACTCCCCAATGGCGGTCAGACTCCAGTTGCGGGGCAAGGGCTCCGTCGATCGCAATCGTAGGGCGATGACCGACGGCGTGCAGCTCGCCTGTGCACCACCGTCGCGACGTGCAGGCACCCTCGTGCCTCCGCCACGCGTTCGCGCTTCAATCAACGGAGCCCTTGCCCCGCAACTGGCGGGGAAAGGGCGCGCGGAAGCGGGGTACGGGGTCTCGCCGCGCGCGGTGATCAACGCCGACGTGACGCGGCGAGCGCGCTACGCGAGCGGAGGGCCCCAGTCCTTCGGCGGGCGCGTCGTCGGGCCCACGAGGGTCTCGGCGTCTGCGTAGAGCACCAGCGTCGCCACGTCGGGCGCGTACGGCGCCGGGAGGAACATCGCGATCGACCCCTCCGACTGCACGCCCTGCCACCACGCGCCCTCCGCGCGCAACCGGAACCACGTCGCCACCTCGTTCGGAGGACCTCCCGCGGGGATCGGCGCGTACTCCGCCGCGACGCCCGCGTCGTTCGACCCGACCAGACCCGCGATCTCGCTCCACGATGCGACCTTCAGCATCTCGGGGACGTCGAGCACCGCGCCGCTTCGTGACGTCTGCACACCGAGCCAGAGCTGCGCGCCCGTCGGGCTCTCCGCGTCGTCGAGCCGACCGAACCACAGCCCGTCCTCGCGGCCCTCCAGCGGAATCGAAAACCATCGCGTCGCCATCGCGTCACCGCCCTCCGTTCTGCCGGGAATCCAAGCACCACGGGCCCGCGAGTTCCAAGCCGATCTTCGAAGGGGCCACACCTCCGAGACGATCTCGCGCCGCTGAAATACGGGTCAACCCGACGTTTGTGCTGGACCTCGCTCCGGACGCCCTGCGACCTTGCGATGGAATTGGAGGTTTGTTCATGACGGGGACGAAGAAGAAACCAGGGGATTCCAAGGCGAATGTGGTGAGGAGCGCGCCGTCGCTGGCGCCGAAGGCCATCGAGGCCGAGACCGTGGCGGTCGAGGGCGTCGAGGCCGACTTTCTCGCGTTCATCACCGAGGCGAGGGCGATCGATCCGACGAAGTTGACGTCGTTTCGAGGGGACCCTTCGCTCGCGTATCACAACGTCGTCACGGGTCTCGACGCCGTGCTGGCGGAGCGCGAGAGCATCGTCGCGAGCGGCTTCAAGGTCGACTGGCGCGCGCTCGAAGAGATGCCGCGCATCGCGTTGGGCCTCGTCTTCGCGAGCGAACAGGTCGACGGGAGCGCCGGAGACAACAGCGCGCGTCAGACCGACCTCGCGCGCGGCCGCGTGCTGCGCGACATCGCCCTCTCGTCCGTCGCGTCGCTCGCGAACTCGGGGGCGATTCCTGCCGACAGCGCATCGAAGCTCAAGGGCTCCGTGGGGCCGCTCAACCTCGGCAAGCTGCTCGTGAAGATCTCTGCGTTCTTCAACAAGCACCGCGACGCCGTGAAGGGGATGACCCCCTTCAAGGCCGAGCTCGTGCGAGAGGCCGCGGAGATCGGCGCGAGGCTCGTCAAGACCTCGAAGCCCGCGGGCGCGCTCGCTTCGAAGAGCAAGAGCCTCTCGGATGCGCAGCGCGATCGTGACGCCGTCGCCGCGCTCCTCTCGCAGCGCTTCGACCTCCTCGATCGCGCGGGCGGATCGCGTTGGGGGCGCTCCGTCGGAGAGCACGTCCCCGCGTTGCAGTCGCGCGTGCGGGGCGCCGCGAAGCCTCGCGCGAAGAAGATCGCCTCGCCCGTCGACCCCGAGAAGAAGCCCGCCTGATCCCTCCCACGGCGCTCGTTCGGCCCCGCCGCGCGCTCTACGCTGCTCCCGAGTTCAAACCCACGGACGTTCAGGTCGCTGAGTTGATCTCCAGTTCAACCATCGCGGACGTTCGGGTCGCTGAGGTTGATCTCCAGTTCAACCCCGCGGAGGTTCAGGTCGCTGAGGTTGATCTCCAGTTCAACCCCGCAGACGTTCGGGGCGCGAAGGTTGATCTCCAGTTCAACCCCGCGGACGTTCGGGGCGCTGAGGTTGATCTCCAGTTCAAGCCCGCGGAGGTTCGGGGGCGCTGAGGTTGATCGCGCGTCGACGCGGCGCCCGCTCGACGTCGAGGTTCGCGCGCTTCGGGGACGGCCTCACGCCATCTGCGCGATCTGCGCACCCGTGACGGCTCTCGATTCGCGCGGCTGCGCAGCTCGCGCGAGCCGTACATCATGGGGACAGTGGGGCCAAGGCCGCTGGACCCGCGAGCAGGCGGGGGCTTACAGTCTGCAGAGGCTCAGGAACGCCGCGGCCCATGAGTTCGGCCACCTGGTGCTCCGTGGCGCAGCGACCAGAGACCGGTCACAAGGGCTCGCGCACGCTCGGCCAGAATGTGCTTGAGCGTCAGGTGCCCCTGGCGCCGCCCGCGGAGGTCGACCTGATGCAATACCACCCCGAGGATGGATCTCTCACGGACGATCGCCACCGAGATCGACGGGCTTCAACTGGTCTCGGTGTGCCAGGTGTCGCTCTCCCAGGCCTCACTGTAGGGGCCTTTGCCCCCATGAAGAGGCGTCGGGAGCGCGCGGTGGATCCTAGGCACGCGAGCGCCGTGTTGTGGGTGTCCTTCGTCGTCGTGGCGTGCAGGTCTCCAGTCGAGGCGCACCGGGCGGAGTCCGATCGCGGGCGCGACGCGTACACGGCGAGCGTGATCGAGGCGGCCGCCTCGATCCAGAGGCCCCAGACCCTTCCCGCGGATCCCGGGCGCTTCGAACTCTCGCGCGACGAGGCGCATCATCGCGACACCCTGGCGTTGTCGATCGTCCTCGCGCGAACGATGTCCGTGACCGTATGGGCGCGGAGCGACGCACCCGACGCGGTCACGGTCGCCATCTTGAGTGAAGCCGCAGGGCGCCGCCCCACGGAGTGCCTGTCGCTCGCCGCCCTCGCGGACCACGAGCCGCTCGACGTGCCCGCGTTCGAGCGGATACCGCCCGAGCGCGACGCAGCCGACGCGGGGTCGTCACCGCGCGCCTCCCCGTCGCGACGCTGGAGCGCATGGCCGCCGCGAGCACGCTGCGTCTCGGCCGATGCGGATCCGAGGTCGATGTCGACGCCACGCAGCGGTCGACGCTGCGAGAGTTTCTGCGACGTCTCCGCGCCCTCGCGCGTCCGGCGTCCGAGGGTGCCCGCTGATCGGATCAGCGGTCCCGGGGGAGACCGCGGGCGACGGCGGGCACGCGAAGCGCAGCCGAAGTGATGCGCGATTCGCGCGACGGCGAGGCGTGTGGCCGGGACCGTCGCGCGACGGATCGATCGGTCGGGTGAGTCCGTCGCAGCTCAAGCCTGACGGATCGATCGGTTCGATCACCCTTCGCCTCGCTCGCGCTCAAAAACTCCATCGCAACGCGGCCGAAGACGTGCCGAGCCTCACCTCGGGCCACAGCGAGGGTGATCTCATCGCGCGCGCGGGCTCCGCGACGGGGACCTGCTGCGAGCCGTACACGCTCAAGCCCGCGCCTCCGATGAGCGCGGCGAGGCCGCCGAGGCCGATTCCGAGGCCCAGATACGCGACGTCCGACGTGTCGCACGGGGAGGCTCCGCACTCGCTCCCGATCGCGACCAGCACCATCAGGCCGCCCGTGAGCGTCGCGAGGCTCCCCGTCACCGCGAGCGTCACGCCCACACCGAAGGCCACCGGACTGCGCATCCCGGTCGGGCCCGTGGCGGGCGCGTGGGTCTTGTCTTCGGCCGCGCTCTCGGACGACACGGTTGCGCTCTGCGCGTGCGCGATGCGCGGCGCCGCTGCGACGGAGAGCGAGAGCAGCGATGCGAGCGCGAGATTCCCCGCGCGTGCGAGCTTCATGCGCGACGCCGTTTGCGATCTGCGTGCCGTGCGAAGGGGACCGCTACCTCGCGAGCGCGAGCCCTGCGATCGTGAGCAGAACGACCGTTCCCGCGATCGCGACGCCGAACGCGATGGCCGCGAGGCTCGACGTCACGGCGAAGCGCGCGGCCCTCGTCGCTTCGTCAGAGGATGCGCCGACGAGCGCCTTCGAGAGCGCTCCGAGCGCGAGGCCGAGGAGCGCGCTCCCGACGTAGATGGGCGCGACGTCGAAGAGCGCGTACACGACGCGTGCGAGGGGGCCCGACGCGGTGTCTTCGGTGCCGCTCGCGCGGGTGCCAGGCGACGCCGCGAGGCCCGTCACGACCGCGCTCGCGACGAGGAACCACGGCGCCGCGGCCACGAACGCCGCGACGAAGGCGAGGGCGTGCGCGAGGCGCAGCGGGGGCCGCTTCGGGGCCGCATCGTTCAACGGCGCGCGAGGCGGGATCGTCGGGAAGATGGCCTCCAACGGGGCGGGATCGGGGGCGCGCTCGTCGGGTCTCGCGCCGCGCATCAGAGCTGACAGCAGGGCGCGAGGGTGCCGCGTCCCTCGTATTGCGTGTGATTCATGCGGCACCACTGCGCGCGCATCGTCGGCGCAACGGGCTCGGAGGCGCGCGCGGGGAGCACGTGCGCGCGCACCGTGTCGACGTCGGCGCTGATCGCGACGCGAGGTCCCGCGCTGTCGTAGAGGGCGCCGTAGAGGCGCATCGCCTGGTCGAGTCGCACGAAGGGGCCGCTCGACGTGGGGCGATAGACCGTCGTGTGAAAGTCGGTCCAGGCGCCCTCGCAGTCGGGGCCGCCGCGGCGGTGCGGCATGTACGTGGCCGTCAGCTCCGACAGCGTCGCGCCGCCCTCGAAGCCCACCGCGGTGAGCTGCCAGAGGAGGCGACACGTCGCGCGAGGACACGGCTGCGACGGGATCAACGCGGCCACGTCGGGCGGGAGGTGCGTCGTCGGATCGGCGTGTCCTCCCGCGGGTTCGGCGCGGCGGAACATGCAGCGCGCGGGGCGCGTCGGCTGGCGCAGCGCGATCACGAGCTGCGTCGAGTCGTCGGTCGGCATCTCGCAGCCCGAGAGCTCGCGCACCACTTCGAGGTATCCGTCTCCGCCCCGCTCGCTCGGGACCCACCAGAAGCGGCCCGCCGTGGCCCTGCACGGGGCCGTGTCGGGCGCCGTGTACACCCAGACGGGATCGTCGGCGTCGAGCGCTCCGAGTCGCACGGCCTCGGCGCGGTCGAGCACGCGCGGAGGCGCGGACGTTTCGAAGTTCTCTGCGACGTTCTCGTCGTAGACCTCGTGCACGACCCACGGCGTCGCGACGGACGCCGCATCGGACGTCTCGCGCGGCTCGTAACGGCGATGCACCACGGCGATGCGCGGCGTCGCCGGGCAACCCGGGTCCGTGACCTCTGTGACCGCGGGGGGCGCGACCGGGGGCGTCGCGCGTGCCGACGCGCCCACGCTCGCGTCAGCGACAGGCGGCGGCGCATGCGGCGCAGGACGCACCGACGGACGACACGCTGCCAGCAGCAACACCCCGAAGAGCGATGAGACCCTCACGGAGGGAGATCTTCTCTCCGGAGGATGGCTGAGGTGAAGGGGCAACCGTGATGCGTCGACGTCGTGTCGCAACGCCTTCGCTCTGCTCAATTCGCGCTGCGCGATCTGCGCAACCGGGATGCGCAAGCGGAACCACCGAAGCGGCGTGCACCAGGTTCGTTGCGAGGTGTGTGCAATGAGGGCAGCGGCGTTTCGCTTGCTTGTGTACTCTCGCCGTGGGTCGCAATGAACATTGATGAGTTCGGTCTTGTCGGGCGACGGATCGAAGAACGCTACGACGTCGAGCTGGTGGTCGCGGCCGGGGGATTCGGCACCGTGTACCTCGGGCGTCATCGCGCGCTCCGTACGCCCGTCGCCATCAAGGTGCTGCGCATCCCGACGCACCTCGGAGACGCCGCGCGGGTCGAGTTCGCGCAGCGCTTTCTCGCCGAGGCGCAGACCATCGGACAGCTTCAGCATCCCGCGGTCGTGCGCGCCGTCGACTTCGGCGTGTCGGCCATGCCCTCGGGCGAGTCGGTTCCGTGGATGGCGCTGGAGTGGGTCGATGGACCGACGCTGAGGCAGTTCCTCGAGGCGCGGAGCGGTCAGCCCATGAGCCCGCCCGAGGCGCTCGCGCTCTTGCGTCCGGTGCTCGAAGCGCTCGCGTCGGCGCACGCGGATGGGATCGCGCATCGGGACATCAAGCCCGCCAACATCATGCTCCCCAGGGGCGCCGCGGCGCTGCCCTCGCGCATCCTCGATTTCGGCATCGCCAAGGCCATGCGCCCCGAGGAGTCCGCGGGCT
>JAXLYG010000084.1:0-12835 GCA_046351535.1 Polyangiales bacterium | reverse complement strand
TCGGCCGAGAGCGAGAGCGCGGCCTCGACGGCGCTGTCTCCGCCGCCGAGCACCACGCACGCGCGACCGCGATGGTCCGCCGCGTCGTCGAGCGTCCGAAGCGCGCGCTCCTCGCCCGCGACGCCGAGCGCGCGCGGGCGACCTCTGCGCCCGATGGCGAGCAACACGCGCTGCGCGCGGAGCTCTCCGGCGCTCGTCTCGGCGACGAAGACCCCGCACTCTTCACGGACGCCCGTGACCTCGACGCCGAACTCGAGCGCCACGCCGACGCGCGCGATCACGTCTTCGAAGAGCTCGAGCAGCGCCTCCTTCGAAGTGCGCCGCAGCCTGACCTTGCCGTACCCCGGCAGCTCCACCGGCGTGGTCATCACCACCTTGCCTCGGGGGTACGTGCGAATGGCGCCGCCGAGGTCGCGCGCCCGATCGATGGTGCGGTAGCGGAGCCCCGCCTCCTTCGCGGCCAGCGACGCGGCGATGCCCGCGGGGCCCGCGCCCACGATGAGCAGCTGCAGCGTGTCATCGCTCGCCGTCGGGGCGTCCTTGAGCTCCTCGGCGATGAAGCGCGTGGCCTTCACGCCCTGTCGCGCGGAGTTCGCCACGAGGCCCATGCCGCCGAGCTCGCCCGCGATGTAGACCCCGGCTCGCTGCGAGCGGAACCGATCGTCGACGACGGGGAGGTCGACGCCGCGGCGGGCCGTACCGAAGACGAGCGTGATCGCCCCGAGCGGACACGCCTGCGCGCACATCCCGTGGCCCACGCAGCCGCCCGCGTCGCCGAGGTGCGCGCGCCCGTCGACGATGATCAGCGCCTTCTTCTCGGGGCACGCGCGCACGCACGCCGCGGAGCCCATGCACACCTCGGGGTCGATCACCGGGTGCAGCGTCGGCGGCGCGTCGTCGCCGTCGCCGCGCTTCGCGAGCAGCTTGCGGTTCGCGTCGCCCTCTCGTCGCCGCAGCACCGCGTCGCGCACGAGCGCCGCGAGGGCGAGCGCCGCGAGCACCGCGTGGACGATGAGAAGCGTTCTCATCGCGCGCGCCGCGCCTCGTCGTGTGAAGTCAGTTTCATGGAGTGCGCCGTTGTGATCGCGCGGTGAGGCTTTCTATAACCGCCGCACGTGGCGAACTCCAGACCCGCGCGAGGCCCATCGGCCGCCGACGTGTTGACGTGGGCGCTCTTCGCGCTCGCCGCCGTCGCGCTCGTCGCGTGCGCGCTGAAGGGCTGGCGCTACTACGCGCTCCCCTTCGCGGCGCGGCGCGAGGCGGCGCTGCACGTGACGCTGCGCCCGTCGGGCGGCGTGGGTCACGGCTACGGCATCGCGGGCACGGCGCTGATGCTCTCGAACCTGCTCTACCTCGTGCGCCGCCGATTCGCGCGCGTCGAGGTCTTCGGGTCGATGCGCGCGTGGCTCCGGTGGCACGTCTTCTCGGGCGTCACGGGGCCCGCGCTGATCGTGCTGCACTCGGCCCTCACGCTGCGGAGCTGGCCCGCCGTCACGTCGAGCCTCGCGCTCGCCGTCGTGGTCGCGACGGGCCTCGCGGGGCGCTACCTCTACGGCCTCGTCCCGCGCGCGCTCAACGGAAGCCTGCGCGACCTCGAGGAGGTGCGCGGCGACCTCGACCACGCGCTCATGCTCCTCCGCGCGACGGGACCCGCGGGGCGCGCCGCCGTCGACGCCTTCGAATCGGTCGCCGATCGCGACCGGCGCGTCGGCGGCAGCGCGGTGCTCGGCGCCCTCCGCGCGCGATGGGGCGCGCGCTCGCTCGAGCGCGACCTCGCCCGCACGGCCCGCGCCGCGGCCACGACGCCCGATGAGGTCCGCGTCGCCCTCGCGCGGCTGCACGAGGTCTCGCTGCTCCACCTCCGCGCCGAGGCGCTCTCGGTGCTCCAGAGCGCCGCCGCGACGTGGCGCTCGCTCCACCGCTCGCTCGCGCTCGTGATGGTCGTCGCGGCCTCGCTGCACGTGAGCATCGCGGTGTACCTCGGCTATGGCTTCTAGCGCCCCGACCCGCGGCCTCGCGCGGTGGGCGGCGCGCCTCATCGCGCTCGCGCTCGCCCTCTTCGTCATGGCCTCCAGCGCCGACGCGCAGCAGCTCTCGCCGGGCCCGCTCTACCGCGGCCACGCGTCGATCGACCACGCCACGATGTGCACGCGCTGCCACGAGCGCGGCGACCGCATCGAGCCCGCGCGCTGCCTCATGTGCCACACGGCCCTCGGGGCGCGCGTCACGGCGCGCCAGGGCTACCACGCGCGCGTCGCGGGCCTCGCGTGCGAGCGCTGTCACGCGGAGCACCTCGGCGCCAACGCGTCGATCACCCGTTCGCCCGAGGGCGCCGAAGCGCGCTTCGACCACGCGCGCTGGACGGGCTACCGCCCCGCGGACGCCCACGCCACGCTCCGCTGTCGACAGTGTCACACGCCCCGCTTTCAGACCGCCGCGGCGGTGCGACAGATGCCTTCCGCGGAGCGCGCGCGCACCTTCCTCGGGCTCTCGACGGCCTGCGCCTCGTGCCACGAGGACCCGCACCGCCCCTCGCTCGGCGCGCGCTGCGAGCAGTGCCACAACGAGCGCGCGTGGCGCGCTGCTTCGACGGGCTTCGACCACAGCCGCGCGCGCTTTCAGCTCCGCGGCGCCCACGCGCGCGTCGCCTGCGAGCGATGCCACACGCGGGCGCAGCAGCGCGATCCGCTCTCGTTCCGCGGCGTCGCGTTCGCGCGCTGCCTCGACTGCCACCGCGACCCGCACGGCGGACGCATGACCGTCGACCGCACCTGCGAGCGCTGCCACACCGAGTCGGCCTGGAGCGCGCTCACCTTCGACCGCGCCACCCACGCGCGCGGACGCTTCGAACTCACGGGCGGTCACGCCCCTCCACCGTGCGCGCGGTGTCACGGCGAGCACCTCGACCGCGACGTCGAGCGCGCGTGCGCGTCGTGCCACGACGACCCGCACCGCCCCTCGCTCGGCGAGCGCTGCGAGCGGTGCCACACGACGGCCTCGTGGCTGCGACCGACGGCGCGACCCGAGATCACCGACCGCGCCTTTCACGATCGCACGGCGTATCCGCTGCGAGGGGCGCACGCGACCGTCGACTGCGCGCGCTGTCACGACCCGCGCGTTCGGGCCTCGCGGCGCTACCGCCCCATCGCCCACGCGGCGTGCTCGGACTGCCACCGCGACCCCCACCAGGGAGAGCTCGCGGCGCGCGCCGACCGCGGAGCCTGCGCGTCGTGCCACGCCGTCGAGGGTTGGCGCCCCGTGCGCTACGAGGCCTCGGACCACGCGCGCACGCGCTTTCCGCTGGAGGGCGCGCACCGCGCCGTGGCGTGTTCGAGCTGTCACCCGAGCGCGCCGCGTCCGCCGGGTTTTCGCTGCGCCGACGTCGCGGTGCGCGCGCTGCCACGACGTTCACGCCGGGCAGTTCTTCTCCGCGGGGCGCAACCCCGACGGCTGCGTGACCTGCCACGCCGTCGACGGTTGGGTCCCTTCGCGCATCGACGCCGAAGCGCACGCGCGGACCGGCTTCGCGCTCGCGGGCGCGCACGCCGTCGCCTGCGTCCGTTGCCACGCCTCGCCGGGCGAAGGACGCCCCGCGCAGTACACCGGAACCCCCGCGGACTGCGGCGCGTGTCACCGCGACGTGCACGAGGGCCAGTTCGCCGGACGCGCCTGCCGCACGTGCCACGCGGGCGAGCGCTTCGCCCCCGCGGCGGGCTTCGACCACGCGCACACGACCTTCGCGCTCCAGGGCGCGCACGCCGCCGCGCGCTGCGACCGCTGCCACCGCCCATCGATGAACCCCGCGGCGCACGACGCCGTGGTGTACCGCCTCCCCTCGGGCGCGTGCGCGAGCTGCCACGAGAGCCCCCACGGGCGCTCCGACGCGAGCGCCTCATCGCGCGAGGCGCGCCTCTTCACGTCGACGCGCGACTGCGCGCGATGCCACGACGCGACGCGCTGGGGATCGCTCTCGAACACGCCAAGCCCGTTCGACCACGCCGACGCGCGCGCCGCGCTCGTGGGCGGACACGCGGCCGTCCCCTGCGCGCGGTGCCACACGGGCCGACGCGCGATGCCGCCGATGCAGCGGTGCGGCGCGTGCCACGAAGACCGCCACCGCGGACAGCTCGGCGAGTCGTGCGAGCGATGCCACACGCCGCGCGCCTGGACGCCCGACGGCACGCTCCTCGACCACGCGCGCACGCGCTTTCCGCTCGTGGGGCCTCACGCCGTGCTCGGCTGCGTGCAGTGCCACACGCGCGTCGCGAGCGGTGACTTCCGTGATGCGACGCCCGCGTGCGCGAGCTGTCACCTCCACACCCTCGACGAGCGCCGTCCGCACCCGCCGCACACGAGCGTCGCGATGCGCGCGAGCTGCGACCGCTGCCACGCGCCGACGGGATGGACGCCCGCGAGCTTCGACCACGGCGCGTTCTGGGCCCTCGTCGGCCGTCACGCGTCGACGCCCTGCGCGAGCTGCCACACGTCGGGGCGCTACGCGGGCACGCCCTCGACCTGCGTCGCGTGTCACGACGGCGCGCAGCGGCGCTCGCGCTTCGATCACACGTCCTTCCCCACCCCGACGCGCTGCGAAGAGTGCCACGACGCGACGGCGTGGGCGCCCGCGCGCTTCCCGCACGGACAGTACTTTCCGCTCTCGGGGCCGCACGCGCTCACGTGCGTCCAGTGTCACACCGACCCGTCGAACCTCCGCGCGTTCGTGTGCACCGACTGCCACGCGCACACGCAGGCCCGCATGGCGAGCGAGCACGGCGGCGTGTCGGGCTACGTCTGGGAGTCGCGCTCCTGCTACCGCTGTCACCCCACGGGAGGCCAGTGACCTCGATGCGTCGCTTCGTCCTCGTCGCGCTCGCGGGCCTCGTCGGCTGCGCCGCCCCCGACGTCACGCACCAGACCGCGCGCCTCGACTGCAACGGCTGTCACGCGCAGCTCTACGACGGGCGGCCCGACCACGTCGACGGCGGCCTCGCGCGCACCTGCTACGAGTGCCACGGCACCACGCGCTGGCCTCGCGCCGTGCGCACGCACGCGTTCCCCATCAACCGCGATCCCCACGCGGGGTGGGACTGCGCCGACTGTCACGTCGGCGAGACCGACGCCGTGTCGTGCATCCAGTGTCACTCGCACTCCGAGGGACGCACCGGCCCGCTTCACCTCGGCGTCGGCGGGTACACCTGGGAGCCTCGCTCGTGCCTCAACTGCCACGCCTCGGGCGGCAGGGGGCGCGAGTGAATCGCGCGCGCGCTGTCACCCTCGCGCTCTTCGCCGCGGCCTCGCTCGCGGCGCGAGAGGGGCGCGCGCAGCGGTCGGCGGCGCGCGTCGTCGACGCGACGCGGCAGCAGGCGTGGATCGACGCGGGCCGCGACGACGGCCTGCGCGAGGGCGCGCGCTGGCAGGCCGCGCCGGGTGTGGAGCTCACGGTCGTCGCGGTGACGCGTCGGAGCGCCGCGATCACGGCGTCACGGGGCTCGCTCCCCGCCGTCGGACAACCGGTCGCGTTGCCGGTCGAGCGCGCCGCGCCGCCGCCGCCGTCACCCGGTCCGCGCGAGGCTCCGCGCGCGCCCGCGCCGTGGGACCCGTCGTACGCGATCGGCGCGACGCCGTGGCTCACCGCGGCGAGAGGGGTTCCCTCGGAGTCGCTCGGAGATCCCTTCGACGACGATCCGCGACGGAGACCGCAGGGGCTTCGCGGCGAGGTCGCGCTGCGCTTTCTCGCGGGCGGGAGCCCCGGCGCCGACACGCGTGGCTATCAAGACCTCGGGCTCGTCTCGCAGGTGAGCGCGGCGTGGGGCGGAGGGTGGTTCCACGATCACCTCGTCGAGGCGCGCGTGGTGGCGTCGCCCGAGGTGTTCTACATCCCGCTGCAGCACCCCCAGGCGAGGCTCGACGTGTACCTCCTGCGCTTCGGCTACGCGCCGTCGGGGAGCGCCTACGGCGTCGAGTTCGGGCGCATGCCCACGCTGCCCGGAATGGCCGTCGGAATGACCGACGGCGCGCGCGTCCGATGGCGCCCGACGGGTTCGCCCGTGGAGGTCTCGGCCTTCGCGGGGCTTCGTCCCGACGTGGCGAGCACGGCGCCCTCGTTCTACGCGCCGCGCGTCGGCGCGAGCGTGCGCGCGCGCTTCGGCGGCCTCGGCCCCGTGCGCGCTCGCCTCGACGCGGCCCTCGTCGTCGACGGCTGGAACACCTCGCTCGACCGCGCCTTCACCACGCTCGGCGCGGGCTTCGAGTACCGCTCGCTGCTCTCGTTCACGGGCGAGGCCGTGCTCGACCTCGCGCCCGACGCCGCGGCGCGCGATGGCGTCCGCGTGACGCGCGCCATCCTCGAAGGGCGCGCCGACCTCTTTCGCGGAGGGCTCCGCGTGAGCGCCTCGGGCGGCCTCGATCGCCCGCTCTACACGTCGTCGCTCCAGGCGCAGATCCCGGGGCTCCCCGCGTTGCCCGTGCGTCGCTTCGCGGCGCTCGGCGTCGACGGGAGGGCGCACGCGCGGCTCTGGGTCTTCGGCGCGGCGAGGGCCTCGGACGACCCCGACGGGCTGCGCTCGCTCGTGACCGAAGCGGGCGCGCGGCTGCTCGATCTGCCCACGCGCGGGAGCAACGCGTCGCTCATGGGGCGCTGGTCGCTCGGCGATCGCGTCAACGGCTACGGCGCGCACGCCGCGTGGAGCGTGATGATCGATCCCCTCACGCGCGTCGACGCGGGCTACGGCCTCGACCGGCTGACCTGGGGCGACAACGCGATCACGACGTGGGCCCACCGCGCGCGCGTCGCGGGCGACCGTCGCTTCGGCACGCGCTGGCGCGCCGCGCTCTCGTACGAGGCGTCGTGGGGCGCCTTCGCGCTCCAGCACCTCGTGTTCCTCATGGTGGGCTATCGCCTCGGGTGAGCGCGGGCGAACGCGGGCGGTCTCAGACCTTCACGTCGAGCCAGGCTTCGAACATCAGCGCGTTCCAGAGGAGGTGCTGGAGGTTCCGGCGCCCCGCGGTGTGATCGTCCCAGGCCTTGCGGATCGTCTCGGCGTGGAGATAGCCCTGCGACGCGAGGCGCGACGGCGAGAGCAGGTCGTCGGCCCACGCCCGCAGCGGACCGCGGAGCCACTGGTCGATGGGCACGTTGAAGCCCATCTTGGGCCGCTCGATGAGCGACCGCGGGACGTGCCGGTAGAGCACCTCGCGCAGGAGCCACTTCGACGTCCCGTCGCGCACCTTGAAGCGCGTCGGGAGGCCGAACGCGTACTCCACCACGCGGTGATCGAGGAAGGGCGCGCGCGCCTCGAGGCTCACCGCCATCGTCGCGCGGTCGACCTTCACCATGATCACGTCGGGGAGGTATCCGAGCGCGTCGGCGAGCATCATGTTGTCGTAGAGGTCGCGTCCCGGGCGCGTCCACAGCGGGTGCGCGCCGACCCTCGTGGGCGTGTCGACGCCGCGCACGAGCGGCGACGCGTCGCGGTGGTGCGCGAGCATCATGTCGTAGACGTCGAGCGCGCTGCGAGAGCCCGCCACGCCCGCGAGCTTGTGCAGCTTGTCGCCGAGCAGCGACGGACGGACGCGACGAGGGAGTGCCGCGCCGAGCGCGTTCCACGTTGACGGTGGGAGCGCGCGGAGCCCTGCGGCGAAGCCCTTTCGCGCGATCTCGGGCATGGGGTCGAGGGCGCGCCACATGCGATCGACGGAGGGGTACCGCGAGTAGCCGCCGAAGAGCTCGTCGCCGCCGTCGCCCGAGAGGCTCACCGTCACGTGCTGCCGCGCGAGCTTCGCCACGAGGTACGTCGGGAGCTGCGATGAGTCCGCGAAGGGCTCGCAGAACATCTCCGGCAGCGACGGGATCACGTCGCGCGCGTCGTCGAGCGTCACGTAGAGCTCGGTGTGCTCGGTGCCGAGGTGCTCGGCCACGCGCTTCGCGTACGGAGCCTCGTTGTACTCGGGCTCGCGAAAGCCGATCGAGAAGGTCTTCACCGCGCGCCCGCCCGCGCGCTGCATGAGCGCCACCACGAGCGACGAGTCCACGCCGCCCGAGAGGAACGCGCCCACCGGCACGACGGCCACGCGCTGCCCGTCGATGGCCTGCGAGAGCAGCCCTTCGAGCGCGTCGGTGGCCTCGCGATCGTCGGCGGGCGTGTGGCCGCCGTGCTCGGCCACGTCGACGAGCGACCAGTAGCGCGACGGCGTGAGCGAGAGCGCGCGCCGCGCGTCGGCGAGCGAGACCGCGAGCGTCGTGCCCGCGGGGAGCTTGCGCACGTTCTCGAAGATCGACCGCGGGCCGTGCACGTTGCCGTGGCGCATGAGGTCGTCGAGGGCCACGCGGTCGATCGTTCCGCGCCACCCGATGGCGGCGCGCAGCGCCTTGAGCTCGGAGCCGAAGGCGAGCGCGCCGTCGATGAGGCCGTAGTAGAGCGGCTTCTCGCCCATGCGGTCGCGCGCGAAGGAGAGCGCGCGCCTGTCCGCGTCCCAGAGCGCGAGCGCGAACATCCCGACGGCGCGACGGAGGGCCTCGTCGAGCCCCCACGCGTCGATCGCTTCGAGCAGCACCTCGGTGTCGGAGTGCCCGCGCCACGCGCGTCCGGGCAGCGCCGCGCGCATCGCCTCGTGGTTGTAGATCTCGCCGTTGAAGACCACCGTGAGGCGACCCGAGTGGCTGGTCATGGGCTGCGCGCCCGCGGCCGACAGGTCGACGATCGAGAGGCGACGGTGCGCGAGCGCGAGGCCCACCGAGGGGTCGACGTGGTACCCGTCGGCGTCGGGGCCGCGCGGGCGGAGCGTGTCGGCCATGCGACGCGCGCACGCTTCGAGCGTGTCGCGGTCGAGGTCGGCGTCGAAGCGAATCAGTCCGGCGATGCCGCACATGGGGAAGCGTTCCTCGCGGGGTGCGTCGTCCGCGCGGCGCGTGGTGCATCGCTCGTCCGTCGCGGGGAGACGCGATGATTCCAACGCGCGCGCCCGCGGGTCAACGACCGCACGCGCCGCGCTCGCGATTTCCCGGCGCTCAGGGCCGCCGCGCGCGGCTCTCGCGTCGGCGTGAGAACACATGCCCCGCCCCCGAGCGCTCCACGCGTCGATAGCCGAAGAGGTGCATCACCTCACGGAGCTTCGGAGGCTGCCACCCGTCGCCGACGATGAGCCGCTCGGGATCTTCGCGCTCCCTCGTGACACCCGGGAGAAACCCCATCAGCCGGTCGGCCCGCGCGCGGCGCAGCACCGTCGAAACGCCGAGCCAGAAGGGTCGCACGGGCCGCACGATGAAGTACCCGTCCTCGCCCTGCGGCTGATACCGCGGCATGAGCATCAGGCCCCCGTGCGGCGTCGCGATGGGGCCGCGGCGGTCGCGCGCCACGACGGCGCCCTTCGCCACGGGTTGAAAGCTCCGCCAGCCGGGCTCCATCACGAAGTCGTCGTCGCGCGCCACGACGTGCCTGTGCACGATCTCCACAACGGGATCGACCCCGCGCGCGGACTCGTACACCGTGGCCCTGTGCGCCTCGCGGTCGGGCACGTCGGCGCGCGCGACGGCGCCCGCGCGCTCCAGCAGGAGCCACAGCGACGCCGCGTGGCGCGTGACCGTCTCGGGCTCGTCGTGACGGCCCCCCTCGACGGCGAAGCCGACGTGTCCGCGGTCGGTGAGGTAGCCGAGCATCGACGCGTCGAGCACCTCTTCGAGCCCCAGGATCTTCGGCAGCGGAAGGGCGTCCGCGAGGTCGCGGTTGCCGAGGGTGTCGGCGAGGCACACGAAGGGCGGCGACGCGCCCGAGGTCGTGTGCAGGTCGATGAACACGATGGGCCCCACGGCGTCGCGCTCGAGCGAGAAGAAGAGGTCCGCGAGCTCGCGCTGCTCGCGGTCCTCGTGCGCGAGGCCGTCGAGGGGGCGCGCGCGGAGGGCGTCGATGACGCGCTGGTCCCAGCGGCGGTTGAGGTCGCGCTCGACGAAGCGCTGACCGAGCCCGAGCGCGCCGCGGTTGCCCGTGACGGCGAGCACGCGGCCGCGCAGCGGGGTCTTGCGCGCGCGCAACGCCGCGAGCACTTCGAGGGCCGCGGTGAGGCCCGCGGGCTCGTTGCCGTGAACGCCGCCTGTGACGACGACGGTGGGGCCGCCGGGGGCTCCTTCGTGGCGATCGATGATGCGCGTCATGCGAGGGGAGGTGCAGTCGATGAGCCCCCCGCGCGCCGACGTCAAGGACGCGCGAGGTGCTGGACGCGCTGAATGAACGCCGCGTCGGCGAGCACGCCCGCGAGGCGCGTGCGGGTGCGCGCGAAGGCGGCGTCCCAGCGTTGCCGCTCGGCGGGGGTCACGGTGTCGACGGTGAGGCCGCGGTTGCGCATCGGCGCGACGGCGCCGTCGTCGTCGCGGCGGACGTTGCGCACGAGCAGGCCGCAGTACTGCGCCGCCGTCTCGCGCAGCACCGCGCGCTGTTCGGGCGAGAGCGACTCGACCTGCGCGCGACCGAAGACGAGCGCGCCGATCTCCGTGGCCATGCGCATGTCGGTCATGTGCGTGACGTACGCCGCCCACTGGAGCGAGGCCACCGCGATGGGGGGCGCGATCACCGTGTCGACGAGGCGCGTCTGGAGCGACGTGAGCACCTCGGGCAGCCCCATCGGCACGCCGCGGACGTGGAGTTCCTCGTAGAGCGTCGGGCTGAGGAGGTCGTCGTTCCAGAGGAAGAGGCGCGTGCGCGCGAGGTCGTCGGGCGATCGAACGGCGCGGTCGGAGAAGACCCGATCGGTGCCCGCGTCGCCCCAGCCCACGAGCGCGAAGCCCGCCTGCGAGAAGGCCGCGTCGAAGTCCGTCGCGAGCGCGTCGCGCGTGCGGTCGAGGGCCGCGTCGTCGGCGAAGAGCCCCGGCGCCTGGAGCACCAGCACGGGGCGGTGAATGAGCCCCAGCCCCACGGCCGTGAGCGCGCCGCCGTCGAGCCTGCCCGAGCGGATCTTGCGCACGACCTCGCCCTCGTCGCCCTGCACCCCGTTGGGGTAGATGCGCAGCGAGAGCGTGCCCCCGGTGCGACGGCGGAGGTCGCGGCTCCACGCTTCGAGCGTGCGCATCCAGGTCGATCCCACGGGCGCGAGCGTCGCGACGGAGAGCGAGCGCACGGCCCTCACGGCGCCGTCACGCGCGACGGAGGCGTGCCGGCCGTCGGGGAAGCCGCGCGCGTGTCGGAGGTCGAGGCGTCGCGGAGCCCTGCGTCGCGGTGACCTGCGTCGCGGACCCCTGCGTCGAGCCGCGCCGGGGGGCGCGCGGGCTGCGCGCCGACGAAGAGCGGGATCGCGACGATCATCGCGCTCGCGAGGGCGGGCGCCAGGGTGCTGAGGGAGCGCATCAGTGCGTCGTCTCCGTGGTGGCTTCGGGGGCTTCGGCCGCGGGCTCGTCGGCGGGGGGAAACACCGTGTCGATCTCGGCGAGGTAGCGCTCCGCGCGGCGCTTCGCGACGAGGTTCGAGAGGCGCTCCTCGGGCATCACGTCGCCCGCGTCGAGGACCTCTTGCAGGAGCCGACGGTAGAGCGCGCGGTCCTGCACCATCACCGCGTAGGTGCGGGCCTCGAGCACCTGCCAGGTCAGGTAGTGACGGTTCGAGAGGCCGAGGGCCCGCTCGAAGGCCGCGCGCGCGAGGTCGGGGCGCCCCCCCGCGGCCTGCGGCGTGCTCGCGTGGTAGACGCCGAAGAACGCGTGAACGGCGCCGTGCGCGTAGTCGGGGTCGAGGTCGCGCGCGCGCTCGGCGAGGGCCACGGCGAAGGGCAGGTCGAGGAGCGCCTCGGTGTCATCGACCGAGAGCCCGATGAGCGAGGCCCACGCGTTCGCCGTCCAGAAGAGCGCCGGGACGTCTTCGCGATCGTCGAAGCGACGGAGGTACGCGCGCCACGCGGGGAGCCCCTCGCGCAGCCTCGCCTCGGGTCCTCCATCGACGGCATGTCGCGCCGCGAGGAGGCGCAGCCCGAAGCCCTTCGCGCGTCGATAGGCGGCCTGCGCGCGTTGTCGATAGCGCTGCTCGGCGATGTCGTCGTCCGCGGCGTGGGCGCGCTCCATGCGGTCTTCCATGAAGGCGTAGCCGTAGGCCGCGTAGCCCTGCACGAGCTCGACGAGCACGTCTTCGTTCTCTTGCGAGACGCGCCAGACGCTCTCCATCGTGACGAGGTTCGCGGGGGCGCTCTCCTCCGCGAAGTCGAGGTCTTCGAGCGTGTTGAACTGCGGCGCGCTCGCGTGGAGCAGGTCCGCCGTCGAGTCGGCCGTCAGCTTTCGAAAGCTGCACCCGCCGGCGACGAGCGCCGCACCGAGCACCACCCACCGCGTCGCGCGCATCATCGTCGGAGACCTCCGCGTCACGGCGCGGGAGGAGACGTCACCTCGCGCGACGGAGTCAATGGCCGAGCGTCGCGCGAAACCGGGCGGGCCGTGCGGTCATCCCACCGCCGTGACCACTGTACGAAACGGTCCCGGCGCAGCGCTACGTCCCGGCTCCCACGTCGTCGTGGTGGGCGCGGGCGTCGGGGGGCTCTCGGCCGCCATCGCGATCGCCGCGAAGGGTGCGCGCGTGACGCTCCTCGAACGCGCCGCGGCGGTGGGCGGCAAGGCCCGCGAGGTCGCCGTCGGCGGCGCGCGCATCGACTCGGGGCCCACGGTGCTCACGATGCGCCACGTCTTCGACGCGGTGTTCGAAGCCGCGGGGGAGCGCCTCGACGATCACGTCACGCTGCGCCGCGCCGAGGTGCTCGCCCGCCACGCGTGGGAGGGCGGCGCCACGCTCGACCTCTACGCCGACGCCGCGCGCACCATCGACGCCATCGGTCGCTTCGCGGGGCCCGTCGACGCAGAGGGATACCGCCG
>JAXLYG010000083.1:0-16929 GCA_046351535.1 Polyangiales bacterium | reverse complement strand
CCAGGACGAAATGCACCGCGCCCATCGGGAAGGTCAGCGTGCCGTCGATCCTCGGCGTCGCCGCGTGCGAGAACACGAACGGGAGCCCGAGCGCCCGTCGCAGCTCTCCGAGGGTGACGCCCATGCGCTTCTTCTCGCGTCGCTCAGGGAGCACCTTTGCCCGCACGAGGCCCTCGAGCTCGCGGCGTGTCAGTCGGACGCGGCTCGCGGCCTCCGAGAGGTCGACGGTGACCGTGTCCTCGAGCTCTCGCTCTGCGATGTCGAGCCACCCGTCTGCCCTCGCGCGCGCCTGATCCGGTGTGAGCTTCGCGGCGGCGCCCTCCGCGTCGGCGAGCCTGCGCAGGTCGTCGTCGAAGCGCGTCGCGGTCAAGAGTCCGGGCGGCGTCGCGAGGAGCGCCGCGGCGCGAAGCAGGGCGTCGGTCGAGCGCTCGCGGTCGTCGGGCAGTGACGTCGTCGCGCGCAGGTTGATCGTCTCGGTTTGAGCGCCGTGCGACTGGATCATCAGTTTGCTCAACACCTCGCTCATCCCGATGGCCTGCGCCGAGTCGCCGGGGGCGGCGCTCCAGATGCGGCGGGTCAGCAGCATGTTGCCGATCACCTTCGCTTGGAGATCGAGCTTCGGCTCGACGCGCGCGATCTCGAGCACGCTGAGTTCGAAGTAGCGCGTCCACGGGTGGAGCTCGGCAGCCCCCGACGAGAGACGAGTTCGCCCCTCGCGCGCCATCGCCTCGGTGTGCTCTTTCGCGATCGTCGCCCGCCGCGCCGCGATGGCGGTGTGCGCCGCGTAGAGGAGCGCGCCCACGGGGGTGAGCACAACGGGGTCACTGAGTCCGATCGGCATCTTCATTCCCTGCCTTTCACAGCGTAGATCCCGCGGTCATGCACGGTTCGCACGCTCGCGTCTCGCGACGTCAGCGTCGCTCGACCCAGTTCCAGCAGCGGCGTAGGGCCGCCGCGTGATGCTCGTCGAGGAGGTAGTTCGTCTCCTGCGCCCAACGCAGAATGCGCAGGTCGCTGAGCTCCGCGTGGCCGACGAGACGCGAGCGCAGGACCATCCCCTCTCGCTTCTCCACGCGCGCCTCGGTCAACAACACCTCGACGAAGGGCGCACGCAGGAGCTCGGGGTTCTCCGTCGCCTCGACCCAGAGGATCGAAGGCCGCTTCAACGACCCATCGTAGAGCTTCGAACACACGTGGCCGTGCGCGATCACGCCTCCCGAGCCTGCCTTACCGCCGTCGGAGCGCCAGAACCAGACCTCGTCGCCGATCGCGTCTTCGAGGAGCTGCTGGTGAGCCTCCTTCGTCACCGACCACCCCGCGACGCGGCCGCTTCGCATCACTTCGCGGAAGTAGCCGTTGATGTCCCTGAAGCGCTTCGGGTTGCCCTGAAAGATCCAGCTTCGCATCGCCCCCCCTTGGCCCGTTCGCGCTCGCTACGCCGCGTCGCCCTTCTTCGGCCGTCCGCGCTTCTTCGGCGCCGCGGGCTCCTCGCTCGCGTCGAACGGCAGCGTCGGCGAGGTGGCGGCCTTCGCCTTCGCGCTCGCGCGCGTCGCTCGCTTCTCGGGCAATCGCCACGCGTGCAGCGTCGCGCGCGTCAGGCCCTGCTCGCGCAGCTCCGACTCGACGAAGGCCGCGTAGGCGTCGCTGCGCCGAGGTCTTCACCGGGCTCCGGCGTGTTGTGCCACTGCGCGAGCCACGGCAGGACCTCGTCGAGGCCCGCGAGCAGCGGAACGAGCCGGGCGCCCGTCCAGCCGTCTTCGTCGCGGCGGCGGTGGTAGAGCGCGGTGAGGGCCTCGGCGCGCTGACGGTGATCCCATCCGGCCCAGCCGTAGAGCGGCGACGGCGCGTCGTCGGTGGTGCTCTCGGGGTACGAGATGAAGCGCTCGCGTGGAACATCGAGCTTGCCGCGCAGCGACCAGTACCTCGCCTCGCGGTAGTCCTTCTGGTCGTACTTCGGCGGAACGGGGATGTCTCCCACGCGCTCGCCCGCGTCCTCGCGCCGTTGGAGATCCCAGGTGCGCTCCCATGCGGCGCGCTTCTCCATCCCCGCGTCGGTGAAGCGCAGCGACGCGAGGAACGGGACCGACTCGCGCTCGATCAACTCTGTAAGCACCGTGGTCGGATCGTCTCCGAGCGTCGGAGCTACGAACTCGAATACCGCCTGAGCCTTCGGATCGCGGACAAGCGCGCGTCCAATGTCGGAGACCTGAAGTGGCTCGCTTTCTCCGCGAGAGACAGTCTCGGCCCGATCAAGGAGCCACGTCTTGCAGGCATCGAGCACTTGCTCGTCCCACGTGAGCGCGCCGTGGCCGAAGACGCCTCGGCGGCCTTCCCACGGGCGCTTGAACATCGGGTTTTCGAGCAGTCGAAGCGAATCTGACTGCGCGATCAGCGTACGTCGCCGCTTCCATTCGGCTGCGATCGACGGATCGAGGGACGTCGGGCCGAGGTCTTCGCTCCACGAGAAGGGTCGGTCTGAGGGAGAACCCTCGCCACGCACGATCGTGACGGCATCGCAGAGGCCCAGCATCGAGTAGCACAGCCAGTCGATCTCCTCCTGAAGCACAACCATTGCACGGAACGCGCGGTCTCCCTCCTGCTCCGCCTCTGAGAAAGTCGAATTCAGATCGTTCGTTGCGCGTTCTGCCCAACGATCGAGAACGCATGACGCCGCGGAGTTCGCGCGGGCTTCCGCGAGATGATCGATAGAACGGCAGAGGTTCAGAAGAGTCGTTGTGCGTGAGTCCTCTGAAGAAATCAGGATCGGAACGGGAAGGGCGAGCAGTCCTGTTCCTGCAAACTCGTAGCGGTTGGCTTCGGCTCGCCCTTTCTCGATGCTGATGTCATTAACGCCCGACGCTTTCGGGTAGAACACCTGCTTCATCCAGAAGCAAGCCGCGCTGCTGTTGAGCCACGCAAGCAGGGCGAGGTGGTCGTCCTCCGTCGCGCTTGCCGGGAGCTTGATGATCGGGGCTGTGCGATTGAATACCTTGCCGCCGCGGCCGATCACGAAGTGGTTGTGTGTAGCAACGAAGGCGAAAGCGATCGAGAGCGGGGTCTTGAGTTTGTCGGTCGTGAGGCGACCGTATTCAAACCACTTCAGCCCTCCTTGTGTTTTTGTCTTGCCGCCAAAGAGCATCGCGTTCGCAATGTTTGTTCGACAAGGCCATAAGAACCGTAGCGCGAACGAGTCCAGTGTCGTGGTCGGATCGAGACTCGCCGAATACGGGAAGAGCGCTTCGGGCACCTCGTCGATGGACCAGTCGCGAATCGCCTCACCGATGACCATATCGCGGCGAAATTCACGTTCCACACCCTGTCGGGCGAGCGTTCCACGATCACTCAGATAAACGTCATCTTCGAGCGTGAAGCACGAGATCCCGATGCTCTCCGAAATCTCCCCGAGCTTCCTGGCGCACTGCTTCTCGATGAGTTCCTTGAGGTCGCTGGCGCCGCCTCCTCCGAGGCTCCACGGGTGCTTCAACAGCGTCGCACGAGGGAGCTTCGCGACGGTGATGAACTCGTTCTCGAAGCCGCGCTCGTCGTCGTCATGCGCTGCGATCGACGACCACACCTTGCCCTGTGCGGGATCGTCGGGCGTTTCAGGCTCGCCACGCCTTCCCATCACGACGGGAACAGTCTCCGCGAGCGGAGTCTGGTGGCGCCCGAAGAGAATGACTGTGGGCGTTCCGTGGCCGGGGATGTACGCGCCCGAGGTGTCGACCACCTTCGTGAGGGTGTAGTCGCGCAGGACCTTTTCGATGAGGCCCTTCCCGAACTCCCTCTTCATAAAGGAGTTGGAGTTGATCAGCCCGACGAAACCTCCGCCCTTCACCGCGAGCTCGAAGAAGCGTTCCGTGAAGGGAGCCGCGAGCGCGTACTTGCCCGTCGCGCTTTGCGGGTAGCGTGCTCGATACGACTCACGCAGTTTCGAGTCACGACAGACGATATAGGGTGGATTGCCGACAACGGCGTGGAAGCCCTTTGTCGGATTGAAGAGCGCGGCTGCGGCGACCGGATCGTCGAGCGTGAAGACGTCGCCGAAGAACTCCTTGCGGAGCGTGTTGCTCTTCGCGAAGTCGACGATCGTCGGGTTCTTGCCGCCGTAGAGCAGCGAGTCGGCGACGACGATGCGGCTGTGGAGGTCGAGGTCCTTCGGGGCCTTGTCGAGTCGCGTGATACCCGACGCGCGGAGGTACGCGATGAGCAGACGGAAGCGCGTGATCGCGACGGCGAAGGGGTTGAGGTCGACGCCGTAGACGTGGGAGAGCGCGGCGTTGGCGTGATCCTTCGGGTCGCTCGCGGGAGCCTCGCGCGCGTGCATCTCGCGCAGTCGCTCGAAGGCGCCGAGCACGAAGTGACCGCTCCCGCAGGTCGGGTCGAGGACGCGCAGCCCGTCGAGTCCGAACTCGCGCACCGCTGGAACCAGCGTGCGATCGAGGATGAAGGACTCGACGAAATCGGGCGTCTGCAAGAGGGCGTAGCGCTCTCGCACCGAGGCGCTGAGGTCCTGGTAGAGGTCGCCGAGCACGCGCGTGTCGTCGTGGCCGAAGCGCCAGCGGAGCGATCCGTCGGGGAGCGTCTCGCGCAGCAGGCGCAGGAGGTCACCGGCGACGGCGGCGCTCGGTCCGAGTCGGCGCGCGACGTCGCGCTCGGCGCCGAGGAGCTCACGCGCGCCAGGGAGGTTGCCCACCTCGCGAAACACCGCCAGGAGGTACTCCCTCGCGTTGCCCGCGAGGCCAGGAAAGGCCGCGCCGAAGCGCTCCTGCGCGTCGACCGCACCCTCGCCCGCGAGCCGTCGATGCGAGAGGAACCCGCGGTCTTCGAGAAAGCGCACGAACACGCAGTCGAGGAGCCACGCGGCGCCGATCTGCTCGAGCGTTCGCTCGCGGTACGCGATGGGATCGTCGGCGGTGCGGCCGGCCTCACGCTCTCGCGCGAGGGCGTCGTCGAGGGCGGCCTTCACGCGCGGCGACTCCTCGACGCGCGCGCGGAGGTCGGGGATCAGCGCGCGCTCGAGGAACTGTCCGAGCGCCTGCGCGAGGGAGAGGTCTTTGCCCTTGTTTCCGCGTGCCATCGCCGACAGGCGCGGTCGGGCGCGATGGCGTCCATCCCATCGCGACGCCGCTCTCCGTGAACGCACGGGAGAGTCACGCAATCGCCGGTGGGAGTCGACGAAAAAGAGCCAGTGCGGAGGCGACTACGCGACGCGGTCGAACATCGCGTCGACGGCTCTCACGATGGCGTCGGGCAGCTCGTGCGCGGCCGCGCGTTTGGGGAAGTCGTCGCGAGCGACGGAGACGGGCAACGGCTCGTCGAAGGGAATCTCCGGCGTGGTGTCGTTCGCCGCGTTGAACCACTGCATCAGGTCGCCGCGGTGGGCGGCCGAGAGCGTGCGAACGAGCAACGCGCAGAGCGTTACGGCGATCGACCGGGCCTCGGCATCGTCGCGAGCATCACTCGCAACGAGCGGCGTCGGCTTCGACGAGCGACTGAGGGCGAGGAGTCGGTCGAGCACGCGGAGAGCTTCGACGAGGGCGCGTTCGACGTGAGGTCGCGCGCCCATTCTCACCAGCAACCAGAGCGCTGCGCGAGCGTCGTCGAGCTCCGTGACGAAGACGGGAAAAGGCAGCGTGATGACCAATCGCGCGATCACGCTGGCGAGGGCATGGTCGACCTCGCTGAGGTCGTTGGAGTCAGGGTCCATCGCGGCACCTTTCTGCGGCTGAACCGATGGTCAGTATCGGGGCAGGCTAACGCGGCGAACTCCCTATCCGCAACGCGAAATCGAAGGTTCGCGCGGGTGGTCGGCACGAGAAAACGCAGCGGCGGGCGCATCGTCAGGGGGCGTTCGAGGTCATGCGGGCGGCCGCGGGCTGGTGCATCATCGCGGCCCATGGCTGGCGACGCGGCGCTCGAGGCCCACCTCTCCTACGACGACTATCTCACGCTCGAGCGCGACACCGATCGGCGCTACGAGTGGTTCGACGGCCGCGCCTATGCGATGGCGGGAGGCACCCCCGAGCACGGCAACCTCGCCATGATGATCGGGAGCGAGCTCGTCCGCCTCGCGCTCGCGTGCGGATGTCGCGTCTTCAACTCTGACGTGAAGGTGCGCGTCACGAAGACGGGGCTCACGACGTACCCCGATGTCTCGGCGGTGTGCGGCCCCGTGGAGCGAGACACGCGCGACAAGAACGCGGTGACCAACCCCACGGTCCTCGTCGAGGTGCTCAGCGACGCGACGGAGGCCTACGACCGGGGCGAGAAGTTCGACCACTACCGCCACCTCCCGTCGCTGCGAGACTACGTGCTCGTGTCGCAGCACCGTGCGCTCGTCGAGGTCTACTCCCGCGACGCCGAGGACCGCTGGGTTCTCGTCATCGCGGGCGCCGGGGGCGTCGTTCGTCTGACCGCGATGCAGGGGACCATCGAGGTCGACCGCGTCTACGCGGGGGTCGAGCTCTCGCCCACGCCGCTGCGTAGCGGCTGAGAGCGCTCACCCCGCGAGGGCCTTGATCCACGTCTCCGGCGGCGTGAGCCGCGGCGACGCCGTCGGATTGGGAAGCGGCAACGCAGGCAGCGCGCCGCCGTCGATGGGTGCCTCGCCGTCCTGGCCGAGCTTCGCGAGCACGATAAACACCGCGGGACCGTCGTCTCGCCGTGACAGTGCGGCGAGTCCGTCGATGAACTCTCGCAGCCCG
This sequence comes from Polyangiales bacterium, assembly GCA_046351535.1. Lineage (GTDB taxonomy): Bacteria > Myxococcota_A > Polyangia > Polyangiales > CAISKJ01. The sequence goes on along the minus strand of JAXLYG010000083.1, from coordinate 10,225 downwards.
AAGCGCGCGGCCAGACCGAGGTCGCGCAGCACGATCGCGCGACGCTCGGACTTCCACTTCGAGAGCACCTGCTCGGCGGCTTCGCGCACCATGTCGCGCAGCGTCGCCCAGTCGTCTCCGGTGGGGCCCTGGCGGTCGGCGTCGATGATCACCGACCAGTCGACGCCGTCACGCTCGGCGAGCTCACGCAGCGTCTGCCAGAGCAGCTTGTCGAGGCGCGCGACGGGAACATCGAGGCGACGTCCGATCGCCTGCGCGATGGTGGGCGCGTCGACGGGCGCGGCGTTCACCACGCGGAACATCCTCCGCTCCGCAGCGACGCGCAGACGATCATCGAAGTCGCGCGCGGCGGTGTCGTCGAAGCGCACCGCGCGAGGTGCGACCGAACGCTGCGCGGGCCTCGACACCGCGGGCTTCGCCACGGCGGGTGCGTGCGTCAGCGACGAGGGGGCTTCGACCGCAGGCGGACGTCGATAGAGCGCGAGCTCGTCGTCGTAGCGGAACTCGAGCACCGCCGCGACCAGCGCATCGAGCGCTGGACGCTCGGGCAGCGAGAGCGCCTCGCGGTATCGGCTCGCCACGACGTGACGGAGCCGCGCCTCGTCGTACTCGCGCTCGGTGAACACGCCCGCGCAGAGACGCAACGCGCGCTCGGCCGACATCCCCCGAGGGTAGAGCTCGAGTCTCGCCGAGCACGCCGCACGGGCGCTCGCACTCGCCGCGAGCGGAAGGAGCTGCTCGACGCCGAGCCTCGCGAGGTCGCAACGCTCGACGATGGGAGCAAGCCTCGCGCGCGCCTCGTCTGCGCTCGGGACGACATCTCGTGCCGCGAGCGCATCGGCCTCGGCGCCGAGCGCACGCGCCGCGTCGAGGAGCACCCGATCGGTCGCGATCCAGCGCGCGCCGTGGAGCACCGCCTCGGCGAGGGCGTCGTCGGTCATGCGCGCGATCTCGACCAGCGCCGTGGCCTGCGCGCGCGTCGTGGCATCGAGCGCTTCGGAGGACGGTGCTCCGCACGCACGCGCGACGGCCTCTGCGAGCGCGCGCACCGGACCGACGCCGCCGCACGCGGAGAGGGCAGCGCGCACGAGGGGATGAAGCTCCTTCGCGAGCGGCGTCGCGCGCCACACGGTGCGCCCTTCCGTGAGGTGGATGTACACCGCCTGACGGCTGACGCCGCGCCGCTTCGCGAGCTCTGGCGCGTCGATGGGGGCCTCGCCGTCGAGGCCGAGAAGGGCGCGCACGTCGACGACCCACGCCTTGCCTCGCACGCCCCGCGCGTTCGCCGGAACGAACGACTCGATCCATCCCGCGACGGTGCTCGGCACCACGAGCCCATCGCTCGTCGCGGTGGTGGTGGAAGGCGTCACGGGGAGCTCGGACTCGTGCGCCTTTCGCCATGCCTCACGGAACGCGACGAGCTCTCGCACCGTCTCGCGACCGATGCCCTTGAGCTTGCCGAGGTTGGTGCGCGACACCTTGCGAAGGTCGGCGAACGCGAGGATCCCATTGCGATCGAGGGCGTTCTTGGCACGGTTCGAGAGCGGCAGCGCTTCGACCGGCGTGACGTCGCGAATCGACGCGAGCGCCGACTCGGACCAGGTGAACTCCTCGGAGTTCGGCGACGCGACGGGAGCTGTAGGCGGCGCTTCGAGTCCGATCGGCGGCTGCACTGCGGGACGCGGAACGAACGCGTACACCCACGCCTCGCGCATGGCCTCGGCGCTCACGAAGCGCTTCGTCACATCGCGCGCGAGGGCCTGACGGAAGAACGCCGTGAGCGCGTCTCGCACCGAGGCATCGAAGCGTTCGACCTCGAGCGCGACCTCGGCGTCATCGCGCAACGCGACGTCGTCGACCCAGCGAGGGAGCACGCCCGCAAGCATCTCGTAGAGCGTGACCGCGACGGACCACCGATCGGCAGCGGCATCCCACCGGCCGCGCATGATGACGAAGGGATCGCGGTACTGCGCGGTGCCGACGAGCACCTCGTGTTCGGGCGAGGGGGCGAGGCTGAAGTCGAAGAGCATCAGGTGCTTGGCGCCCTTCGGGTCGCGCTGCACGAAGCCGATGTTGGCCGGCTTGATGTCTTTGTGAACGACGCCGAACTCTTCGAGGCGTTCGACAGCGCGCAAGAGGTCATCGCCCCAGCGACGCGCCTGGTCGATGCCGACGGTCCCCACCTGCGCGAGCTCGGTCGCGAGCGTGTCACCCGCGTCTTCGAGCAGGAGCGCGCATCGTCCCTTGAAGCGGAGCGTGCGCTTGAGCCCGACGATCCGGTCTCCGCGAGCGCGTTCGAGCACGCGCGCTTCGGCTTCGAGTCGGCTGTCATGCTCGGGTTCGAGCGCGACCTTGAGCGCCCCGTCGACGTCCGACGAGGTCACGCGAAACACCCTCGCCGTTCCGCCAGTGCCGAGCAGCTTCTCGATCAGGAACTCGGTCCCGTCGTCGGCGCGCACGACGTCGCCCGAGACGGCGTCGCTCACGGGCGCGCGCTCGTCTTCTTCTGCGAGGAGCACGTGTCCAAGCAGGTCGACGAAGCCCGCGGCCGACTCGCAGCGTGCGGCGCGTGAGACCTCGGTGGCGAAGCCGATGACGTCGTCGAGCGTCGTGTGCTGCGCGGCGGCGCCCTTGCGTCGTTCGACCTTCAAGCTCGCGAGCTCCTCTCCCGCGAGGGCGAGCGAGAGCTTGTGATCGCGCATCAGCCGAACCTGTCGATCCGCGAGGCTCTGCGCGGGAGCGCGTCCGACGAACACGAACCACGCGAGGGCGCCGAGCGAGAACACGTCGCTCTGCGCGTCGGCGTTCTCGGGGTTGTCGAGGAGTTCGGGCGCGCGATAGATCGCCATGTCCGACAGCGCGGAGAGGTGAACCGTGCCTCGGGTGTCGGTGTGCTGCGCGAGCTGAAAGTTGAAGAGGCGCGTGTCGATGGGGCCCTCGTCACCGCCGCCGCGCACGAGCACCGAGGTCGGATCGATGCCGCGATGCAACACGCCGCGCTGGTGGCAGTACCCCGCCGCTTCACCGACCTGCCGCACGATGGTCATGCGGTCGGCGAACGAGAGCGTCGGACGCTGCTGCAGGTATCGATCGAGGCGTTCGAAGGCCCTGTCGTGCTCGAACACGAGGCAGGGCTCACCGGTGGGGCCCGAGGCCGTGAAGTCGACGCACTTGAGCACGCGCGGGTGCGAGAGCGCGATGAGGATGCGCGCCTCTCGCGTGGCCGCGCGCTTGAGCTGATCCTGCCCTTCGGCCGTGGTCGACTGCGCGACGAGGTACACGCGGGCGCGCCGCACGTGATCGTCGATCGACTCGGCGACGGCGAGGTAGTCCTGGTAGCCGATGCCCTCGTCGATGACGTCTTCGAAGCGCAGATCGCCGTACCGGCGCTGCCCCTTGCTTTCGAAGATGCCCATGCGACGCAGCGCCTGCACGGTCTCTCGCGCGGTGGCGGGGTCGATGCTGCGATCCTGCAGCGACGACTGGGCGCCTTCGAACTCGGCCTGCGTGATGGCGCGAACGAAGCCCTTGCGCGTGACGACGCCGAGCCTTCCGACGCCGTCGAGGCCGCTGATGTCAGCCTTCTCGTCGGAGAGAAAGACCAACGGCTCGACCCTTGGTCTGCGTCCTCGAAAGTGGTTCTCGAGGAGCCCCGCGAGCGCCCTGGCCTTTCGCCCGGCGCCGACCATGGGGTTCTCCATCACGCGCGGTCTGGGGTCGTCGAAGAAGGTGTAGTTCCAGTTGACGGCGTTGCCCGCGAAGCGCGCCGGATGGCTCTTGATCTCGATGAGGTACAGCGCGTTGTGCCCGAGCACGAGCGCGTCGATCTCGTGACGTCGACCGCGGGGCTCGACCAGCTCGACGAGGCCCCAGAGCATGTAGGGGTTCTCGCTGGGGAGCGCAGACTTGATGAACTCGATGGCCTTCCGCTCCCACGAGTGCGGGGTGAATCCATCGGCGAGCACACGTTCACGAGTCAGTCCCATCGTCGCGCTCCGTGGAGGTCGGTGGAGGTCAGCGCGTCCGCGCGGAGCGCCAGGCGTCGGCGGCGAGGCCTTCGCGCGTCGAGGCGTCGTCGGAGCTCGCGAGCACTTCGGGGGCCGTGAGCACCGAGGCGTCGGGTGACGCGGGATCGAGGTCGGGCGCAACGCACGTCGGCCGTCGAAGCTCACCGAGCGCGAGCGCGGCGAGGCCTGCGAGGTGGCGCATCGCGTGGGTGTCAGCGGCGACGAAGACCTGCTCGTGGAACGAAAGCTCGCGGCGCTCGGCGAAGCGCACCGCGACCTCGACGAGCGCACCCGCACCGACGACGAGCACGCGGGTGGTCGGGCCGATTGGAGCGAGCGAGGAGGGCGTTCCGAGCGGGAGAGACCACGCGCGCGCTGCGTCGGTGAGGAGCGCGCGAACGTCTGCGGAAGGGGCGGGCGGCGATCGAAAGAGATCCCTCGGAAGCTCGATGGACGGCGTCTGATGCCACTGCCCGAAGGGTTCGTCGTCGGTGAGGCCGGGGAGGTCGAAGACGGCGCGCGGTCCGAACGCATCGGGGTACACGCTCGCGCCGTCGCGCAGGAGGAGCTCGATGCGATCGAGTTCGGAGAGGTCCGCGGGGGAGCCCGCGTAATTGCGCCACGAGGCGTCGGCGGCGGTGCCGAAGCGGCGAGGGGCGGACTCACGCGCGTCGAGCCACGCGAGCCCGAGGGCGCAGGAGCGATAGAACGAGTCGATCTGAGCCTCGGTCGGGGGCGCAGCGGCCGACCGTGCAGCGGGCGTGAGGGTCACCGTCGGGTCCTCCAGCGGGGGGCGCGGAGTGTCCTCTGAACGGCAGGCGGCGCACAAGCACTACCCTTCCGCGGCCCCCTCTCGACGCATCCCCTCCGGCGTCCCCCGTGGCTCGCGGCAGATCCGCACCGCTTCGAGGTCGAGGATGTCGAGGAAGTCCTCGCCGCGATACTCGACGGTCGAGTCCGGCGGGCTGCGTGATCGTTGCGCCGCGAAGGGTCGCGATCTTCGAGGCCGAGTTGCCTTGTGTGGGAATGACGTCCCGCAGAACGCAGAACGTTGACGGCCTGGTGCTCGCGAGGATGCGAGAGGCCGTCTCGAAAGGGTTGCGACAGGATCTGCCGCAACGTGGCGGGTACACGGTGACGGGCGCGGGCTCTGCCTCGCGGCGCGTTCGTCCTCTGACTACCGCACGCCGCCGCAGATCCCTCCCACCATCGCGTCGGGCGCGTTCATCCTCAACCACGCGGCGACGGTGAGCCCGACATCGGTCACGAGAATCCCTCGTGCGACGGCCTCGCATGACCTCGCGAGGAGCGCCCTCGTGAGCGCCGCGTGGCTGTCGTCGAGCGCGTAGCCGTGGATCATGTAGCCCGGCGCGTCGACGCTCGTCGGAAGCATCCCCGTGAGCAGCCACCACGCCTCGACGGCGGCGCGCTCGGCTTCGGCCTCGAGCTCCGCGCGCCCCTTCGCGCTGAGGTAGCGCGCGACGAACGCGACGGGATCTCGCCAGAACTGCTCGACGTGCGTGAGCTCGTGGAACACCACCCTCGCGTTGGGCGTGAGCGGCCACGCGCCGCGCGGCGTGTAGATCACCGGACCGAGCGTCGTCCAGCAGCGCGCGAGGAAGGCTTCGGCTGTCGGCACCGGTGCGCCGAGCAGCGCGGCCACGCCAAAGACCGCCGCGACGAAGCGCATCTCGACGGCGTCGTGCTTCTCTCGCACGACCGCGCGGTAGCGCCCGAGGAGCGCGCGCAGAAGCTCCTCGACCTGCGCCTCGGTGAGCCTCATCGCGCGGCCCTCACGATTGATGGATGCGTTCGAAACGGCGGGCGAGCGTCGGCGCCGGTCGCCGCGAAGATGCGTGACGTCATGGCGGTGTACCCTCGGTGTGTGGAGATCGTTCGGATACGAACGATCGGGCGCTCGACGCGCGCCGCTGCGTGGCTACGTTGCGTCGCGGAGGCGCTGCATGGAGCTCGACGCAGAGGCGGTCTATCGGACGTATCTAGAGTCCTACGTGGAGGCGGTGGGCGGCGGTCGCCTCGACGGCGTGATGGCGCTCCGCGAGACCACCGAGCCCGAGCGCGCGGCGATCGCGCTGGCAGCGTTCCACGCTTCGAAGCACCAGCAGCCCTCGACGAAGGTCGCCGTCGTGAAGGAGCTCCGCGAGATGCTCAAGGCCCCGGCCGTTGCTGTCGCCCCGGCTGCCCCGCCCACGCCAGAAGGCTGACCGTCTCTGCTGCGACCTTCACATCGGTGGCTCCCGGCGCGAGCGCGACGAGGCGCTCCAGCCAAGCCATTTCAGCCTTGAGCCGCAGGGCCTCGACCTCGACGGCGAGGCGGGCGTTCTCGGCGGCGACGTCGCGCGTGCTCATGGTGTCTCTCTCGCGTGCGCGACGATCGACGATGTCGCGACGATCATCAGAAGCCGCTCCAGGTCTTGCCTGTCGCGATGTCCTGCCACGGCGTCGCGGGAGGCTCGTTCGCGCGTGCGAGCGACGTCGCCGCGGGATCGGGCGCAGGTCGCCCCGGGATGCGCCCTCCCGCGTCGAGCTTGATGCGTTCGAGGCGCGCGTCGGTGTCCTTGTAGAGCAGTCGCAGAGGCGCGCGCTCGGCGTCGCTCATCGACGAGCGCGTGCGCACCGCGCACCACAGACATCGCTGCGCCGAGACCTCGCGCACGCTGTCTGGAATGGCGCCCACGAACGGCGTCCCGTGCGACGCGGCGAGGTGCTCGTCGACCTCGGTCTCGGCGGAGCACACCGCGCGCACGAAGGCCCGCGCGTCGATCGAGTCGGGCGCCACGACGCCATCGCCGTCGAGGTCGAAGACGCGCAGAAAGTCCTCCTCGCCGACGGTGTCGCGCACGTACGCGATCGCGTCGGCGAGGGTGACGCCCACATAGCGAGGAGCAGTGCTCATGGCCGCGTCAGCCGATCACTTCGAAGTCGGCGCCCTCGACGAGCCGGTCGTCTTCGAGGTCGGCGATCGACGCGTGGAACTCTCTGCCCGCGTCGACGCTCACGGCCTCTCCGCCCGCGCTGAAGTGGAGACGGTGACGGGCCCTCATCGCGACGATGGATCCTCGCGTGCGAGCGCGAGCCGGCGCCGTGTCGCGTCGACCGAGCTCGGCGCGCAGGTGCTCGATGGTGCGGTCTCGCTCGGCGAGCTCGCTGCGCATCTGTTCGAGCGCTGCCTCCCGATCGACGAGGGCGCCTCGAAGGGCGTCGCCTGCGCTCCGCGCCTCGGTGAGCTCGCGCTGGAGCTCGACGATCGCGCCCTCCCTTCGCTCGAGCTCCTTGCGCGCGTCGGAGAGGTCTCGCTCGATGGCCGTGACGCGGGCCTTCGTGTCCGCGCTTCGCTCGGGCTTCGCGGGTTCGTTCTGCGTGACATCGGGGTCGGGCATAGGTGTTCTCCTCGTGGTGCTCTCGATCACGGACCGGTCTGACGCACGCCTCGGATGAGGCCGCCGAAGTCGGGGCCGACGAACACGACGCCGGAGTCCTGGCGCGTGACGACGACGTTGTCGGAGCCCATGGGCCCGCGCGGATCGAAGTAGGTGCGCACGTGCACGCCCTGAGGCCCTCCAGGCAGCGCCGTGCGGAAGCGCCTCGCCGTCGTGGGCTCATCGCGCGCGGGGTTCACGTGGCCGAACCACGCGTCGGTCTCGGACCACGTGCGCCGCACGGCGCCTCCCTCCTCGATGAGGTGCTTGGTGATCCAGACGTTCTCGACGCCGAAGAACTGCGCGAACTCCGCGGGCGAGAGCACGCCATCCGTCGCGCGGAACCTCCCCAGGAGGATGTGCTGGAGCTGCGTGTTGACCTGCGCGGCGCCCCACGCCAGGTCCGAGAACACGCAGTGGTTCACGTACGCGGGGATCGCCAGGAGCAGGTCGAGGACGTTCTGCACGGGGATCGCCGCGGCGCCGCCGTTCCAGCGGAACGACGAGCCGAGCGTGACGATGTTCGACGCGGGGTAGCTCGCGGGGTCACCGAGGGCCGACGCGACGTCGCGCTCCATCTCGCGGTCGTGCATCCCCATGACGAACTCGGTCTCGCTCGACAGCTTGTTGAGCGTCGGAGAGACGGACTGCGCGAGGCGGTTGATCGACCCTTCGAGCGCGCGCGGGTCCGTCGAGAAGCTCCGCGTCGAGACGCGGCGGGAGACGCGTCGCACGGCGCCGTCGGGGCCGATGCGAGAGTCGACGACCTGACGCTGCCCCGCGCGGTCGTACTCGAGGTAGCGCCCCGCGACGAGCGCCTCGGTCTGGATCGGGCAGACGCGCGCGTGGATGGTGTCGAAGTTCTTCCACTCGACGGCGGCCTGAGTGAGCAGCTCCTCGACGACGGCGTCGCCGGGGTCGAGGCCGAAGCACTGCTGATACTTCGCGCGCACCTTCGTGTACTCGGTCGTCCCGAGGCCCTGAAGGAAGCGCTGCACCCTCGGATCGCCGCCTCCGTGCGGCTGTGCGAAGTGCGCGGGCGAGGGGGCGCGGGCGTCGAAGCGCTGGCCGAGGGTGAAGCCCGAGAGGGCGCCGACGTCGACGTGCGCGCTGCGGGTGGTGGCGCGCTGCGAGAAGTCCTGCGGATCGACGCCGCGCATCGCGAGGACGCGGGCGGCTTCGGGGTGCATCCCGTGGCTGTTGGGCGCGTGCATCCGTCGCTGCTGCACGCTGGTGACGACGTGAGGTCCGGTCATGGAGGTCTCCGATGCGCCGGGCGTCTGCCGCGGCGGATGAGCGGTGATTCGTGGCGAAAATCGAAATGGTTCGGTACCGAACGATCAGGAGGCGCGGGTGAGGGTGGCGCCGATCGCGAGGCGCACGCGGATGCGGGTGACGGCGGCGGGGGCGGGGTCTTCGGCGATGCCGACGAGGTGCGCGGTGGTGCCCGGCGGAAGAGGCGCGGTCGCGAGCGAGTAGACGCACCCTTCGACGGGGCCGGGCGTGGCGTTGACGGTGAGTCGATCGCCGCGCGCGACGGGACCGCTTCCGTCGGTGTCGACCTCGCGCACGCCTCCGACGCAGACGTTGTGCGTCTTGCCCGGCGCGATGGGGCGCGTGGTGACGCCCTTGATGCGCGCGACGCCCGTGACCGACACGCGGTCGACGGGGTTCGACGCGGTCGACGACACGCCGTAGCCGCAGACGCGCGCCTCGGGGATCGTGTACGCGGCGTTGACGTTGGTGCCGCTCGCGTGAGCGGCGCCCTCGGAGACTTCGATGGGCATTGGGGGACTCCGTGTTCTGGGCCGCGGTGAACGCCGCGGCGAGACGTCAGCCGCCGAGCTCCTGCAGGGCGGCGCCGAAGGAGAGTTCGCGCCCCTGCGAGCGCGCGATCGCCATGTGCGTGCGCACGACGCTCAGGACGAGCGAGGGCTGCGCCGCGTCGCCGCTCGCGGTCGCGTTTCCGTTCGGGCCCGGAGGCACGATCGGCGTGAGGCGCTCGGGGTGTTGCGCGGCCTGGATGATCTCCGCGGGCGAGGGGCGCGGGTGCTCCTGGCGAAAGCGCTCGGGGTCGTGCTCGGCCTGATAACGCAGAGCGCTCTCCGCGGCGTGCAGCTCGGGACGCACGGCGAAGAGCTCCGCGAAGTACTGATCGAGCTCGGCCTTGTCGCGCGCAGCCTTGTCAGTGCGGAGCGCGGTGAGCTCCTGCTCGAGCGCGGGCACCTTCGCGGCGGAGACGGTGACCGACGAGAGCCTCGACGCGAGCTCCTGCGCGCTCGACGAGGGCGAGAGTGAGAGGGCCTTCAACGTATCGGCGCCGAGCGACGCGAGGGCGAGGACCTTGTCGCGGGCGTCGTCCTCCGAGGTGGCGGCGAGTCCGAAGCGGACAGCGAGTTCGAGGTACTTGAGCATCGTGGCGGTCTCCTGAGCGTTCGCGTTGCGGGTGTGAGGTTCGAGCGCGGTGCGTGCCTCTGCGAGCTGCGCGGCGTCGAGCGCGGTGCGCGCCTGTGCGAGCTGCGCGGCGTCGAGCGTGTGCAGTCGAAGCGAGGCGGCGATGGGGAGCAGCCCCGTGAGACGCGGATGGGCCGTGAGCGACCACGACCAGAGGAGCGCGCCGACGCCCGCGCCCGTGGCCTCGTCGACGGTTCCCTTGAGGATGGTGATGCTCCCGAAGCGCCACTTCTTGCCGGGGCCGACGAGGGGCGCCGTGGCCGCATCGACGCTCACGCGCCCTTCGAGCGTGGAGGCGGGGCGCGTGGCGCCGTCCATCTCGGT
>JAXLYG010000082.1:0-22562 GCA_046351535.1 Polyangiales bacterium | reverse complement strand
CTGCGCACCTGCCCGACGACGTGCTGTTCGCGAGCGAGCACGCGACGGTGCGCCTCGATCGCTTCGGCGCGACGCACGGCCATCTGCTCGCCGTGCTCCGAGGCCACGAGACGCGCATCGAGTCGCTCTCGTGGGAGCGCGTCCAGGCGCTGCATCACGCGGCGTGGCGGTCGTCGCAGGCGCTTCGAAACACCCTCGACCCCGCGCGCATCTGGACGGCCGCGATGGGCGCGCCCGAGGCGCTCCCGATGTCCTTTCCGGACTGTCACGTTCACGTGATTCCGGTCTACGAGGGCGGCGAGGCGGCGCGGCCCGCGCGGGTGCTCTCGTGGACGAGCGGCGTGGTGGTCTACGACGACGACGAGGCCCGGGTGCTGGTGCGAACGCTCCGAGACGCGCTCGGGTGAAGGCGATCAGCGGCGGGGGCGAGACGCGAGGCGGTGTTCGAGCGCGTCGATCCGCTGGCGCATCGCGCGGAGCTCGCGGTCCTGCGATTGAACCGTGGCCGCGAGGAGGCTCGCGAAGCCGTAGAGGTCGACCTGGCTGTGCTCGGGATCCGCGGCGAAGCTCTGCGGCTGGTCTTCGAGGATGAAGCCCAGACGGCGCCGTCCGGCCATCGAGGGGACGGTGTACTCGTAGGTCGCGAGGCGCGTCGAACGGATCTGCGCGGCGAGCGCGTCGACCTCTGCGGGCGAGAGGTACGTGATGTCGCGCTTGGCCCGTCGCGTCGAGATCGGGCAGTCGCGGAAGTCGCCCCGCTGCCACACGCCGTCACGGCACGCGACGGAGCCGTTGGGGCTGTTGCAGCCATAGTTGCAAGAGAGGCCGTTCTGCGTGCACACGTCGCCGAAGCGCGGAGACGCCGCGGGACACCCCGTCGGCGTCGCGTCGCAGAGCCACACCCTCGGCCGCATGCACGTCCCCACGGGGAACGACACGCAGCTCGTACACTCGCAGGTCGATCCGCCGAAGGCGCACACCGCGCCCTGCGCGTCGCAGGGCATCCCGTTGGCCGCGGCCAGCGTGGCCGGACAGGTCACCGCGGGCGGCGGTGACGCGCACCACGAACGCCCGTCGGTGCCCGTCGTGTCGGGGACGTAGACGTTCCAGACGCGGCCGTCGCAGGTGGCGACGTGACGGCACTCGCGGCGCGGGTCGGCGAGGTACTCGCACTCGAGGTTCGCGCGCGTGCACGACGCTCCGTTCGCGGGCTCCGCGGTCGGACACGGCGACATCGGCGCGGGCGTGTCGGTTGCGGTATCGGTGACCACGCGGTCGGTGGCGGCGTCGGCGGTGACCACCGTCGAACTGCACGCCCCGAGCGCGAGCGTGAGCGAGGTGACCGCACCCAGGAGGCAGGCTCGGTTCAACATGATCCGAGAAGGTAGGCACCCACCGTCGCGGCCCGCAATGCGCGTCGTCAGGTCTCGCGGCGAAGATCAGCCCGCGTCGGGCGGGGGCGCGCCGTATCGAACGCCGACGTCGCCCGCGTCGACCGGAGCCGCGTCGACGGCTGCGTCTGCCGGGGCGTCGACGGAGGCATCGACCGCGGCGTCGGTGGCGCCGTCGACGATCACCGCGCTGTCGACGGGAAACGGCGTTCCGTACGCGGGTTGCGCGGTCTCGACGCAGCCGTCGAGGCCGGCGCCGCTCGCGAGGAGCGTCGCGCCGAACGCGAAGGCCATCGCGCGTGAGAGCCGCGGCATCGGGCCTTCGAACACAGGCGACTCGACAGGTGCTCGCGCGGCGCCGCAGAAGGGACACTCGCTCGAAGACGCGCGGACGTGACGCGCGCACGCCGCACAGGGGACGAGGGGGTTGCTCATGCCGCCACTCTATCGCAAGGCGCTCGCCGTCGGGACGCCGACGACGCCATGAAACGCCTTGCGCGCCGTGCGTTTCGAAGGTCGTGAGGGTCGCTACGGCGCGAGGCGATAGCGCACGGGCTCCCTGGCGAAGAAGGGGCGCACCTCGAGCACCGAGGGCGTGGTCCACGGCTCGCGCTGCGCGGGCAGGGCGTCGTCGGAGGCGAACGCGAAGGTCACGGTCTGACCGGGCGCGGCCTCGCACGAGGGCTGCCACGATGTGCCGTCGGCGCTCATCCAGCAGCGATCGAGCGAGGCGGGCGCGTCGATGGGCGCGTGGAGCGTCACGCGCGTGAGGTTGCCGTGCTGCGCGTTGCCGCCGGGGCGCACCGAGACCTCGAGGAGCGCGGCGCACACGGCCGGTCGTTGCGCGTCGAGGGAGCGCATGAAGGCCTCGTCGCAGCGCCAGCGCTGGAGCTTCACGCTCCCCTCGGGGAAGCGCTGCGTGGAGCCCACGGGGGCGCCCTCGGCGCGGCTGATCGCGCGCGTGAGGGTCTCGATCGCGCGCTGATCGAGGCCGTTCGAAGTCGTCACGCGGGCGCGCACCTCAGGGTGAGACCAGCCGACCCATCCCGCGGCCGTGCGGAGCGAGGCGCGCGCTCGCGCGAAGCGCGCGGAGGGGTAGAGCTCGGGGCCGAGGGCGCCGCCGCGTTCACGAGCGCGGGCGAGCGAGGTGGCCTCGCGGTCGAAGTCTGCGAGGGCCGCGCGGGCGCGCTGCACGGCCGCGTCGCCCGAGACGCCGCGGCACTCCGTGGTGAAGAGCGTGTCGCGGAAGACGAGGGGCCACGCGCCGCTCCATTGGGAGGTGGCGGTGCCGATCGTGTCGCTGCCGATGAGGGTGCGGCGCGTGAGGCGAACCATCGTGTCGCGGTCGTCGAGGCGGAGCGTGAGGTGCGTGCCGGGGCGCAGGGTGACCTGGGTGAAGCCGCCGAAGCCCGTGTGGCTGTCGTCTCGCCACGCGCTCACCTGCTCGGGGCCGTCGTCGACGCGGAGCCTGAAGGTGATGTCAGGGGCCGTGTGATCGACGAGGCCGATGGTGAAGAGCGCGACGATGGGGGTGTCCCACTGGTGCTGGTTCGACACCGTGGCGCGGCAGAGAAGGACGCCGGATTGAAGCGTCGCGGGGCCGTCTCCCGCGGCGTTGAACGCCCGCTCGACCTCCTCGGGCGGGAGCGCGTCTTCGAGCGGACTCGCCGCCCAGGCGGGGCGATTGGGGTCTTCTTCGAAGGTCGTCGACGAGGTGGTCGGCGCCGTCGCGGGGGCCGTCGGCGCGGGCGCGGGATCGCGCGCTGCGGGGGGCTGGGCGCTCCGTCCGCGGCAGTGTTCCAGCCACAGCGCGAGGAGTGGAGGGAGCAGCGCGAGGCCGCGTGAGGTCTTCATCGCCATCGGTGGTCATCGCTCCGCGCGACGGAGGAGATCGGAGTGCGTCGTTCCCCTCCGGCAGCAACGGTCTGTTTCGCTTAAAACGAGCGCGGTGTCACGGCCGCTTTCAGCGCGCCCTTGACGACCCACGCCGGGAGAGGGCCCCATCGTGCGTCGATGCGCTCCAGACACGACCTCCGCTCGCTCGTCGTCGCCCTCGCGGCGCTGGCTTCTTCGGTGTCGGCCTGCACCGACGACGCCGCGCGCTGCGTCACCGGCATGTCGATCGAGTGCGCCTGCTCCGGCACGCTCCGCGGCGTGCAGACCTGCGCCTCTGACGGCACCTACGGCGCGTGCCGCTGCGATCAGGTCTCCGTCGACGCCGGCACCACCGACGTCACCGCGTCGCCCGACGTCACCGCGTCGCCCGATGTGATCGCGTCGCCCGACGTGATCGCGTCGCCCGATGTGATCGCGTCGCCCGATGTGATCGCGTCGCCCGATGTGATGGCGTCGCCCGATGTGATCGCGTCGCCCGATGTCTCGCGGCCTGACGTGACTTCGATGGACGCGGCCGATGTGCCCGCAGGCGCTGGAGGGCTCGGCGCGTACCTCCGCGCAGGCCCAGTTCGACGATGTTCCGCACCGCGGAGACACCGCGTGCTCGAACGGATACTTCACGTACGCGGCCTTCGCCGGCGACCGCGCAAGGGCCTACCCGCGTTTCTCCGCGAGGGAGCGACGAGCAACGACGGCGCGAGCTCGCGAGCGCTTCCTCGCCAACATCTCGCACGAGGCCCTGGGCGGCTGGGCCACGGCGCCCGGAGGGCCCGAGGCGTGGGGGCTGTGCTTCCGCGAGGAGGTCGTACGTCGCACGTCGCCGCCCGCGTGCGCGTACTGCGTCGCGTCGACGGGTGGCCTGCGCGCCGGGCGCGCGGTACTACGGCCGCGGACCGATCAGCTCGACTACAACTACAACTACGGCCCCGCGGGGAGGGCGCTCGGCGTCGACCTCCTCGCGCACCCCGAACTCGTCGCGATGGACGGAACGATCGCGTTCAAGACCGCGCTGGTTCTGGATGACCGCGCAGTCTCCAAAGCCCTCGTGTCACGACGTGATGGCGGGCCGCTGGACCCCGAGCGCCACCGACGTCGCAGCGGGGCGACGACCCGGCTCGGTCAGACGATCAACATCATCAACGGCGGCATCGAGTGCTCGTACGCGCCGTCGCCCGCGCCCGCGAACGTGCAGGATCGCTTGCGGTTCTACGCGTATTTCACCGGGCGCCTCGGCGTCACGCAGGGCGACAGCGTCGACTGCGGCTCGGTGCAGCACTACTGATCGACGCGCGGTGTCATCGCGCGGAGGTGCGCGTGCATCGGCGCCGAGGCGTTCCGCGCAGCGGCGATTGACGTCGCGCGCTCGATATGAAGCACTCCAGAAGGCGCGCCGAGGCACTTCGCGAAGGCGCGAGAGGCGGTCTTCACTCCCTTGATCAAGTCGCTCCGCTGGATCTCTCCTGCGCTCGCGCTGGCCCTCGCGGGCTGCGGCGGCGAGACCACCGTCACCCCCCCCACGCCCGACGGCGGATCGCTCCCCGACGTTGCCTCCGACGCGCCCCGCGCGTGCGTCCCCGACCGCGCGCAGTGGACCTCCACCGTTCGCGCCCAGGTCGAGCGGCAGTGCGGAGCCTGTCACGGCGCGTCGCCCCTCTACGGCGCGCCCTTCTCGCTCCTCGACTACGACACCAACGTCGCAGGCAGCGTCGGGATGCGCCGCGTCGACCGCATCGTCACGGAGCTCATGGCGGGCACCATGCCGCCCTCGGGCACGCCCGCGCCGCCCGACGACGTCGCCCGCTCCATCGTCTCGTGGGCGAGCTGCGGCGCCTCGACGCCTCAACCCGGCACCGGTCTCCGCGCGAGCGCGCCGCTCTGGCGCGCGCCCGACGCCGCGCCCGCGGGCCTCGCGTCGTTCGAACTCCGCGCCGACAACTTCGCCGTCACCCGCGCGCTCACCGAGCGCTACCAGTGCTACGCGTTCACGGCGCCCGTCACCGCGGCCCGCTTCGCGCGGCGCTTCGAGATCGTGCTCGACCACCCCGAGGTGGTGCATCACGTGGTGCTCCTGCGAGACCCCGACCACACCTCGCCGGGCGACGCGTTCGAGTGCCAGAGCATGTCGAACGGGCTCCAGTTCCTCTACGCGTGGGCGCCGGGCCAGGCCGCGTTGCAGTTCCCCGAAGGGGGCCTGCGCATGAGCCCCGGCGACCGCTACGTGCTCCAGCTCCACTACAACAACAGCGCGGGCCGCGACGGCTTCACCGACCGCTCGGGCGTGCGCATCTTCCACGACACGCCCACGGGCACCGAGTACGGCATGGTCGCCATGGGGCCCACGACCTTCTCCGTGCCCGCGCACAGCACCGGCGCCGTCGAGAGCGCCTGCACGCTCCCCACGGGCTCTCGCATGATCGCGGGAATGCCTCACATGCACGGCATCGGCGCGGGCTTCTCGGTGCGCACGCTCCACGCGAGCGGCGCGACCGACCCGGTGTTCAACCTCCAGGGCTGGACCTTCGACTCGCAGCTCTTCTACGAGCTCCCGGTCACCATCGGCGCGGGCGACCGCATCGTCACGCACTGCGATTTCAACAACACCCGCGACACGGCCACGCGGCAGGGCGCGCACACCACCGACGAGATGTGCTTCAACTTCGCGTACGTCACGCCGCCTCCGACGACGCGCTTCTGCGACGAGGTCGTCACGCCCACCACGGAGTCGGGCTACCGCCCCGGCACCTGCGCCCCCGCGGGAGGGCCCACCGACGCGCCCCTCGTCGTCGGGAGCATCACCGTCAACGCGCCCGCCGCCTCGACCGGCGGCACCATCGCCACGGGCCACTGGGAGCTTCAGGGCGTCACGTATCACCTCTCGTCGGCCACCACCGCCGCGGGCACCGTCGACCTCATGGAGAGCGGCATCCGCGCGCGGGGCCACGCGTGGATCGAGTCGAACCGCGTGACCGTCGACATCAACTCCACGCTGAACCTCGTGCTCGGCGGCGGCGTGCGCTTCTCGCGCGAGATCCCGCTCTCGTTCGCGTCGACCTTCGCCGCGATGACCTCGCCGCTCGCGCTCACCACGGCGTGCCCGCCCGGCGCCACGACGGGCGTCCCGAGCTCGCTCAGCTACACGGTCACGGGTGACACGCTCGTGATCGGACCGCCGGGCCAGGCCGTCGCGGGCACCACGATCACGCCGCGATACACCTTCCGCCGCGTGCCCTGAGGCGCGCGAACCCGCCGCGCAATCAACGCCGCGTCGACACAGATCGATCGCGGCGCAACCTGTTCGAGCGCCGTCGTGCGCGGTTGAATACACCGTGCGCCCGGAGGCTCCTCGGGCGCCGCGCGAAATGCCTTGAATCAAGCGAGATCGCGGCGACCTCGGGGGCGCCGCGAGAGGGCGCCGCGGTGGCATCCGTGATGCTCGTCGCGTGGCTGCAATCACGACCCGCGTCGCGCCTTCGCGGTGGCGACGCGAAGCGAGGAAAGACCACCTGTGTGATGTGAAGGAGGAGTGTCATGAGCCTCGTTCGTTGGGATCCGTTCCGTGAGCTCGAAGACATGAGCAACAGGCTCAACCGCATCTTCGGTCGCTCGATGATGGGGACGATGGGCGCGCCCGGCGGGCAGGAGATGATGTCGATGCCCGACTGGACCCCCTCGGTCGACGTCGTCGAGACGCCGGAGGAGTACCAGATCAAGGTCGAGCTGCCCGAGGTGAAGCGCGAAGACGTGAAGCTCTCGGTGACCGATCACACCCTGCGCATCGAAGGCGAGCGCAAGGCCGAGAAGGAGGAGAAGGGCAAGAAGTACCACCGCGTGGAGCGCTTCCACGGCACCTTCCTCCGCACGTTCACGCTGCCGCAGAACGTCGACGCGGCGAAGATCCACGCGGAGTTCAAGGACGGCATGCTCAACGTCCGCATGCTGAAGGTCGCGGCGCCCGCGCCGAAGGCCGTCGACATCAAGGTCGGCTGAGCCGCGAAGGGCCGCGCTCAGAAGCGCAGCGTCGAGCCCACGTTCACGCCCACCTCGTGCACCGTCACCACCGCGGGGACGGTGTGAATCACGTTCCCCGCGTCGACCTGCATCGCGTCGACCTCGCCCGATCCGTACGCGTAGCGGAGGCCGATCGTCGTCGCGAAGGTCAGCGTCGGCGCGGGCGCGTTCACCACCGTGAGCGAGTTGCCGAACTCCACGCCCACGGTGCCGCCGTAGAAATCGAGGCGGCGCTCGCCCGTCACGCCGTCGTCGCGGTAGGGGCTGCGGTCCGTGAAGAAGCCGTACCCGATCGCGAGCTGGTCGCGCAGGCGGTAGCGGCCGCCCACGCGCACGTTCCAGTTGAACGCGCGGGGGTCGGCGTACTGCGGCGAGAGCGCCGTCGCCACGTCGGCGTCGACGGAGACCGACGCGCGCTCGCCGGTCCACGCGACGCCCGCGCGCACCTTGAAGGGCGTCACCACGCCGACGCCGAAATCACCGCCGGAGTAGAGGTTCGGCGTGAAGCGCGCGGTGCCCGACGCGGTGCCCATCGCGATGACCTCGGTCACGTCGGCGCCCTCGTAGATCTGCACGCCGGGGCTCCGCAGCGACACGCCCACGCGCAGCGCGCGGTGCGGCGACCACTGCACCCCGAGGCCCGCTTCGAAGCTCACCGAGCGGTACGCGTGGATCGACGACACCGACGAGAAGCTGTCGCTCATGCCCGCGGAGAGCGTCCCCCCGAGGAGCTGGCTCGACCCCGAGGCGCTGCGGTAGACGCCGAAGAGGCTCGCGCCCACGCGCAGGGTCGGCGTGATCTCGACGCCGAGCCCGACGCCCGCGTGCGTGTCGTCGGTGAGCACGGTCTCGGTGTTCACCCACTGCGCCCCGGCGCGCGTCTCGTACGAGGCCCGCAGGGTGTAGTCGGTGTGCGACGGGACGAACACGCCCGCCGCGATGTGCACGCGCGCCCCGAGCCGTCGCACGTAGGTTCCCGCCGCGGGGATGGACACGATCTCGGAGATGGTCGCGGGCGCGCTGCCCTCGCCGGGCGCGATGAGAAAGGCGCCGACGTGGTGCGCGCGCAGCATGAAGACGCTGCCCGACACGTCGAGGCGGTTGTTCGAAACGCTCGCGATGCCCGCGGGGTTGTACCAGAGCGCGCTCCCCTCGCTGGTCGTGGCGGTCACCGCGCCCGCGACGAGCGAGGCCTCGGAGCCGAAGAGCACGCCCTCCTCGTTGCCCGCGAAGGCCGTCGCCGGGAGGGCCAGCGAGGCGGTCGTCACGAGGACGCCAAAGGGGCGGTGCGCGCGGGCGCGAACCCCTTCGCGCGAGGAGAGAGATCGGGCCGTCACCGACGAGAACGTACCACCCGAGGCTCCGGCGGCGGGAGCGGGATCGATCCCCCGCGAAGACCATCTTGACCGGGGGCGCCACGCGGCGCTCCCATCGCCTCCGCCATGCCCGTAGCACCGCTCGAACCCGCCGCGCTCCACCGTCGCTGTGACCCCGCAACCCTCGCGTTCGAGACCACGCGCGAGCTCGAACCCCTCGTCGGGAGGCTCGGCCAGGACCGCGCCCTCGAAGCCCTGGAGTTCGGCGTCGGCGTGCGCCGCGAGGGCTACAACCTCGTCGCGATGGGCGCGCCAGGGTCGGGGCGCTATTTCGCCCTCCGCGGCGTGCTCGCGCGTCACGCCGCCTCGGAGCCCGTGCCGCAGGACGTCTGCTACGTGCACGACTTCGCGCAGCCCTCGACGCCGAAGCTGCTACTCCTGCCCGCGGGCACGGGGCGCAAGCTCAAGCGAGACCTCGCGGACCTCGTCGACGACCTCCGCGCGGCCATCCCCGGCGCCCTCGAGAACGAGGAGTTCGTCGCGCGAAGGCACGCCATCGAGGCTGACTTCAAGGAGCACGCCGAGAAGGACCTCCAGAGCCTCCGCGAGCGCGCCGAGAAGCGCGACGTCGCCATCGTGGGGACGCCCATGGGCTTCGCGCTCGCGCCCATCAAGGACGGCGCGATCCTCAAGCCCGCGGGCTTCGCCGACCTGCCCGACACCGAGCGCGAGCGGCTCCAGCACGAGATCGAGGCCGTCGGGGCCGAGCTCCAGAAGCTCATCGAGGAGGGGCCGCGCCGCGAGCAGGCCGCGCGTCACGCGGTCAAGGCGCTCGTGCGAGACACGCTCACCGCCGCCGTGGGGCACCTGCTCACGGACCTTCGCGCGCGCTACGCCGAGCGCCCCCCCGTGGTGCAGCACCTCGAGGCGCTCGAGCACGACGTGCTCGAACACGTCGACGATTTTCTCAAGCAGGAGGACGGCCCCGCGGCCCTGCTCGTCGAGCTCGGGCGCGCGCGCGGAGAGCGCTTTCGCCGCTACGAGGTCAACGTGCTCGTCGACCACGGAGACTCCAAGGGCGCGCCCGTGGTCTTCGAAGACCACCCGACCTTCGACAACCTCCTCGGCCGCATCGAGCACCAGCCGCAGCTCGGCGCGCTCGTCACCGACTTCAGCCTCATGCGCGCGGGCGCGCTCCACCGCGCCAACGGCGGCTACCTCGTGCTCGAACTTCGAGGGCTGCTCCAGCAGCCCTACGCGTACGAGGGCCTCAAGCGCGCGCTCCGCACGGGGCAGGTGCGCACCGAGCCGCTCGGCCAGGCCCTCGGCCTCGTGAGCACCGTGAGCCTCGAGCCCGAGCCGCTCCCGCTCGCCGTGAAGGTGGTGCTCTACGGCGAGCGGAGGCTGTCGTACCTGCTCGAAGAGGCCGACCCCGATTTTCGCGCGCTCTTCAAGGTCGTCGTCGACTTCGACGACGAGGTCGATCGCACGGCGGCGTCCGAGGGGCTCCTCGCGCGCTCCGTCGCGGGCGTGGTGTCCGACGAGAAGCTCCTCGCGTTCGACAGGGGCGCCGTGGCGCGCGTGATCGAGCACGCCGCGCGCCTCGCCGACGACGCCGAGAAGCTGAGCGCCCACCGCGGCGAGCTCGCCGACCTCCTGCGCGAGTCCGACCACTTCGCGGCGAAGGCCGGCCGCGCGCTCGTGAGCGCCGCCGAGGTCGAGGCCGCCATCGACGCGAGGGAGCGCCGCGTGGGGCGCATCCGCGAGCGCGTGCTCGACGACACGCGCAGGGGCACCATGCTCGTCGCGACCGACGGCGAGCGCGTGGGGCAGATCAACGGGCTCAGCGTCGTGAGCCTCGGTCGCTTCGCCTTCGGTCGCCCCGCGCGCATCACGGCCAACGTGCGCCTCGGCGCGGGCGAGGTCGTCGACGTCGAGCGCGAGGTCGAGCTCGGCGGCCCCATCCACTCGAAGGGCGTGCTGATCCTGTCGTCGTACCTCGGGGCGCGCTACGCGCACGACCACCCGATGAGCCTCAAGGCCTCGCTCGTGTTCGAGCAGTCGTACGGGATGGTCGACGGCGACAGCGCGTCGAGCGCCGAGCTCTACGCGCTCGTGAGCGCGCTCAGCGGCGTGGCGATCAAGCAGTCGATCGCGGTGACGGGGTCGGTGAACCAGCACGGCGAGGTGCAGGCCATCGGCGGCGTGAACGAGAAGATCGAGGGCTTCTTCGACCTCTGCAGATCGAGGGGGCTCACGGGCGCGCAGGGCGTGATGATCCCGCGCTCGAACGTGAAGCACCTCGCGCTGCGGAGGGACGTCGTCGAGGCCGCGGCGGCGGGGACCTTCCGCGTGTGGGCCGTGGAGCACGTCGACGAGGGCATCGAGGTGCTCACGGGCCTCGCCGCGGGGCAGCGCGACGAGGCGGGGGCCTTTCCCGAGGGGAGCGTGAACGCGCGCGTCGAGGCGAGGCTCATCGCGCTCGCGCGCCGCCGCCTCGAGCTCGCCGCCGAGGCGAAGAAGGAGGAGCGGTCGTGACCGCGGGTCGCCGCCTCGGACGTCGCATCGTGGTGGCGCTCGACGCCTCGCCCGACGCGCGCGCCGCCCTCGAAGCGGCCTGCGAGCTCGCGCGTCGCAGCGGCGCCGAGGTGACCTGCGTGTTCGTCGAAGACGAGGACGCGCGCGACCTCGCGAGCCAGCCCATGACCCGCTTCGTCGGTCGCGCGGGCGTCCCCCGCCGCGTCGAGCGCGCCGACATGGAGCGCTCCATGCGTCACGTCGGCGGGCGCGTCGCGGCGCTCGTGCGCGAGGCCGCGGGGAGGCTCCAGGTGCAGGCCACCGTGCGCACGATGCGAGGCCGCGTGGTCGACGCGCTGCTGGCCTCGTCGACGGACGCCGACGTGGTCTTCGTGGGCACGGGGCGCCGCGGCGCGCCCGCGGGGCTCTCGCGAACGCCCGCGGTGACCCTGGGCGCGACGCGGCCCGTGTTCATCCTGGGCGAGGGCGAGTCGATCGGCGCGCCCATCGCGGTGATCGACGACCCCGCGGAGGCGCGCGCGGTGCTCACGGCGGCGGCGCGACTCGTCGACTCGGGCGCGCTGCGCGTGGTGGCGCTCGGCGACGGACACGACGTGTCCGAGACCGTCGCCGCGATTCGAGGCGCGCTCGAAGACCTGTCGCTCACGGTCGAGATCGAGGTGTCTCCGCGCGGCGCGGCGGTGTTCGACGGCATCGCGTCGCTGCGCGGGCACACGCTCGTCGTGGGCGCCGGCGCCTGGCAGCGCGGGGTCTTCGCGGAGCTCGTCGCGCGGCTCAAGGTGCCCGTGCTCGTGGCGCGCTGACCCTCACCCCGCCCCGCCTCCCGCTTCGCGGGAGAGGGACGGGGTGAGGGCTCAGTCCCACCCGCGCAGACGCGTTCGCCAGCGGCCGATCCACGCGCGGAAGGCCTCGCGGCGCAGCGTCGTGAAGACCATCCCCCCGAGGATCGCGATGCCCGAGAGCGAGAGCACGAGGAAACCCACGCGGTGGTCGCGCAGGCCCGCGTGCGCGAGGTTCGCCACCACGTCGAGCACGAGGAAGCCCACCCCGAGCGCGAGGTACGCGCGGATCTGCATGAGCATCCCCGCGGCGACGCCCGCGAGGCACGCGAGGCCGAACACCACGGGGTAGATCCCGTCGCGCGCGTTGCCCACCTGGAGCGCGATCTGCAACGCCGCCGGGAGGTAGAGCAGCAGCGCGCCCACCACGCGCAGCGCGACGCGCGCGCCGTGCTGCAACGTCGACGCGAAGATCTGCGAGAGCGCGAGCACGAAGAGCCCCATGGGCGCGAGCCACACCTCGGCGCCCGAGATCCCCGACGAGAGCGCGAAGAGGAGCAGCGCGAGGTTCGCCGCGGCGGCGCCGAGCGAGCCCATGAGCCGCGATCGCTCGACCCAGCCGAGCGCCGCGTAGAGCAGCGCGCTCGCGGCCGCCGCGAGGGCCGACGAGACGCTCGCCTCCTGCGGGAGGATGAGCGCCACCGCGAAGGGCAGCAGCGCCGCGAAGCGACGCGTCGCCACGGCCACGGGAGGGATCTCCGCGCGCCTCGCCTGCACGGTCACCCCCACGAGCAGAAAGCCCATCGTCAGCGCGAAGATCGCGTCGACCTCGGGCGCGAGGTCGCGCGCGAGCTCCGAGCGAACGACCCCGTACACCGCCACGATGGCCGTCTGCACGAAGTAGACGTGGCGCCCCGTCGCCTCGCGCCACGCGGCGTGACCCGCGGTGATCACGCCCACGGTCATCGCCGCGACCGCGACGGGCACCGCGAGCGACGGAGGCGCCTCGGGCACGTAGCGCGACAGCGCCGAGAAGAGCGCGAGGAAGCCCACCGACGCCGCGAGCCACACGTCACGCCCGACACGTACGCCGCGCGCCATCGGCTCCGAGCGCGGCGCCGTGAGGCGCCCCGCGACGTGCGTCGCCGAGGCCGTGAGGGCCGCCGTGAGCGCGAGCGGCGCGTCGATCACCCGCAGCGCTTCGAAGCCCCGCGCGAAGGGGACCGTCAGCGTCGAGTTCCCGCGCTCGACGGACCACGCCACCGTGAGCCCCGCGCACGCGGACACGCCCGCAAGGAGCGCGCTGATCGCGCTCATGCGCGCGGTGTCTCCGTCGCGCCGCGCGGCGCCGCGCCACTGCGACGCGGCCGCGGCCGTGGCCCAGGTCGCGACGGCGAGCGTGATGGGGAGCGACGGCGAGCGCATCCAGCGGCTGACGAGCCCGAGCGCGGCGCCCCAGGCGAGGTCGGCGGCGAACCACGACGCGGTCGGCGGTTGCAGCGTCGCGAGCGCGTCGATCACCGCCACCACGGAGGTCAGCGTGGCGAGCGTGTGGACGCGGTCGAAGACCTTCGCGGGCTCGACGGCGTAGCGCTTCGCGATGGGCGGTCCGACGTACACGAGCGCCGTCGCGAGGGTCATCGTGGCGACGCCCGTCCACCACGGCAGCGACGCCTCGCGCGCCGCGACGGCGTGGATCACGTCGATGACGCCGACGGTGGCGAGCGCCGCGCCCGCGCGTCGCGCGCGCGCCCCGAGGAGCAGCGCGCCCGAGAGCGCGACGAGCGACGCGACGACGAGGTCGGGCCGCCACGCGATCGAGAGCGAGACCAGCGTCGCGGCGATCGCGGACCACAGCCTCGGCGCCTCGATGAAGGCCTCGGGGAGCACGATCTCGCGGTCACCGAGGAGCAGCGCCGAGGCCACGCGACGCGCGCGCCCGAAGCGCGTGAGGAGCGTCGCTTCGAGGCCGAAGAGCGCGGCCGTGATCGCGACGCCCAGGACCGCGAGCGAGTACACGGGCGCGAGCGACGAGCCCGAGACGAGCATCGCGAGGGGATCACGCCAGCGCATCGCATCGCGCGCGGCCTCGGAGCCCGCAGGGACCCAGTGGGGCGCGTTGATGTTCAGCACCGAGACCGAAGGGCGACCCGCGGGATCGCCCTGCACGGCGAGGAGCGCTGCGCCCATGATGGCGAGCCCGTGCGCGACGAAGACGCCCGCGGCGTTGCGCGTCGAGCGGCCGAAGAGCACCGCGGCGAGCGCAGACCCGAGGAGCATCGTCGGCGGCGTCACGAGCAGCGCGCGCTCGATCGAGGGAGACCCCACGAGCATGGCGTCGACCACGAGCAGCAGACCGAGCGCGAAGACGCCCGCGTGGGCGACGAGGTGGTAGTTGCGTCCGCGCGCGGGGCGACCGAGCCACGTCGCGATGCGCGGTCCGGTCGCGACGAGGAGCCGCGCGAGGAGCCACAGCGCGACGGCGATCACCGAGAGGCGCCACCCCACGACCTCGGGCGGGAGCGGGCGCCCGATGCGGTTCGCCACGGCGCTGAGCGCGACGGAGCCTCCGGCGGCCCAGAGGGCGACGTCGCTCCCTCTCAGATCACCGTAGGCGAAGCCCTTTCCGACGAACGCGACGAGCGCCGAGAGCGCGAGGAGAACGCCGCCCTCGACGACGCGCGGCCGCGAGACCGGGTCCCACGCGCTGATCCACGCGGCCATCGAGAGCGCGGTGATGACGAAGCCCGTGTGCGCCGTGCTCGCGAGCGAGTCGCACACCGTCGCGCCCACGCTACGCTTCTCGCCCGTCGCGTCGCGGGGTCCGAGGAACATCCCGATGACCGAGGCCAGCGCCGTCGCCGCGAGCGTGACCCGCGCTCCCATCGCGACGACGTCCGCGAAGCGAGCGGCCGCGGTGAGCGTCGGGATCACCGCCGTAAACACGCTGATCACGGCGGCCAGCGCCCCGAGCTGGTGCAGCGCCAGACGCCTCGACGCGGTGCTCGCGTGCGACGCGATCGAGAGCACCGCGAAGGCGGCGGCGGTGGCGGTCCAGCGCTCCAGCGGGCCGTAGGCGGCGGCGCCGACGCCGATCGCGCCGACGCCGATCGCGATCGAGAGCACGACGCTCCATCGCGTGACGATGGTGCGCGCGCGGACGTGCGCCTCGCCGTCGTACCTCGACGCGACGAGCATCGCGACAGAAGGGGCGAGCATGGCGCCGAAGGTCCACCACGCGGGGTCGACGGGCGCGATGGCGCGCGTCGCGAAGGTCGTCGCCGTCGTGGCCGCGAGGGGAACGAAGTGGAGCGCTCCCCCGTGCCGCTTCGCGCTGCGGGCGAAGGCGACCGTGGCGACGAGCGCGGTGGCCGACGCGAGCGCGCCGGGGATCGTTCGAAGCGGGTCGACCTTGAGCGCGAGCCCCGCGCCCCAGATGGTCGCGATGGCGACGGCGGCGAGCGAGAGCACCTCGACGACGGACGCGGCCGAAGGGCTCCGACGCGCGGCGCCGGGCGCGGCCGCAACGCCCGCGATCACGGCCGCGAAGACGGCGACCCAGAGCGCGAACGCGGGGGCGAGGAAGGTGAAATCACCGCCGCCGTCCGAGGCTCCCGAGAGCGCGAAGATGGCGAGGGCGAGCGTCGCGTACACCGCCGCGACGAGGGGATGAATGCCCGGCTCTTCGCCCTCGGGCGCGGCCTCGGGGAGCGTCCGCGAGGCGGCGCGCGCGGTGACGGCGACGCCGACGAAGCACAGCGCGACGCGCGCCCAGGCGTCGACCGCGAGGCTCGACATCGGCACCTCGGCGACGAGCAGCGGGAGCATCACGGCAGCGAGCGAAGCGCTTGAATCAAAACGTTTTGCGACGCTTCGAAGGGTGAGCGCGGTGACGGCGGCGCAGACGAGCGAGGCGCCCACGCCGACGGCGGGCGCGAGCGCGGTGAGCGACGAGAGCGCGACGAAGACCACGGGGAGCAGGGCCGTGGCGATGCCTCCGAGGACGCGTCCCGTGGTGGCCGAGCGCGGCGCGAGGAGGCGCGCGATCCCGACGAAGCCCGCGTGGTACCCGAGGAGCGCCGCGGCGACGATGAGGTGCCGCGCGACGCCGCCGAGGGTGCGCCACGCCTCGCGCACGCCGTAGACCGACCCCGCGATGACGAAGAGCGTCCCGATGAACCACCCGATGTTCTCGTAGAGGAGCGGCCTGACCTCGGTCTCCCAGCGCGAGGGGACCGCGGTCGTGTCGAGCGCGGTGAGGGCCTCGACGGCCCCGTGCACGACGTCGGTCTCCGCGAAGAGACGCGCGGGCTCGTGGTGCTCGTGCGCGGGCTCGTGGTGCTCGTGCGCGGGCTCGTGGTGCTCGTGCGCGGGCTCGGGGGAGGGGGCCGCGACGGGCGGGCGCGGCGTGCGCTCCTTCGCGCGGGGCGCGCGCGACGGCGCCTCGCGCGCGGGCGTCTCCGCGGGATCGACGGCCGCGCTTGAAGGCTGCGCGGGCTTCGGCGTGATCGTCGCGATGAGGCGCTTCGCGACGCGTTGCGAGAGTGCGCCGTGGTGCGCCCAGGTCGTGAGGAGCGCCTCCATGCGCTCGCGCACCATGGCGTCGAGCAT
This sequence comes from Polyangiales bacterium, assembly GCA_046351535.1. Classification (GTDB taxonomy): domain Bacteria; phylum Myxococcota_A; class Polyangia; order Polyangiales; genus CAISKJ01. The sequence continues at coordinate 6,023 of JAXLYG010000082.1, read as the reverse complement.
TTCGTTGCGCGTCGACGGCGTGTCTTCGACGAGCGCGCCGCCGCAGTCCGGGCAGCGGGTCTCATCGACGGAGCGGAACTGACGGCACGAGAGGCAGAGCGTTGGCGTCCCCACGGCGCGCGAGCATTGCACGGAATCATCTTCGCGGCCGGTGCTTCACGCCCCGAGCACGCGCACGTCGGGCAGGGCCCTGCGGTCCCCTCGAAGCGGCGGCTCCTCCGCGCGCCCGTGTGATAGCGTCGCCGCGAGGGAGACGATGAAGACGCACCATCTCGTGATCGGGCTGTGGCTCGCGCTGTCTGCGTTCGCGTGCAGGTCAGGCGCGTCGAACGACGCGTCGACGGGCTCCGTGCAATCGGGGCCTCCGGTGTGCGTTGCGGGCAGCGGCGGCGGATGCACCGGGCCGAACGTGAGCTGGACGGGCAGCGTGTGCTGTGTGACCGCGCCCACGACCTGCGTCGAGGGCAGCGGCGGCGGGTGCAACGGACCCGGGATGCACTGGACCGGCGCGCTCTGCTGCGTCGACGGCTCCAACGTCGTCTGCGTCGAGGGCAGCGGCGGCGCGTGCAACGGACCGGGCGCCCATTGGACCGGCAGCAGGTGTTGCGTCGACGGCCCCGTGACCTGCGCGCCAGGCACGGGCGGCGGATGCACCGGGCCGCGTCAGACGTGGACGGGCGCGCTCTGCTGCGTGCGCTGACCTCGCGCGGTCGCGGTCTGCACCGCGCCTATCGCGCGTCGAAGCACACCTCGACGCGGCTCACGACGATCGACCCCGACGGCGGCCCCGGCGTGATGCGAAGGAGCACCGAGCCGTTGCCCGGTCTGAAGGCCCGCGTCGCGTCGGCGCCATACCACTGATAGGGCGCGCTGTTGGCGATGAGGCCCGAGGGCGCGGCGCCCGTTCCGTCGAAGGTCTGCCACGCGAAGGAGCCGCTCGCGGTCGTGTTGAAGCTGCGGCCGAAGATGGCGATGGTGACGTTCGAGAGGCTCGCGATCCCCGCGGTGCTGAGCTCCACGTCGATGAAGGTCGTGCCCGAGAGGTCGATGCCTCCGCCCGCGAGAAAGGTGTCGGTGTACACGGGCGTGTACCCGATCGAGCGGCTGTTCGCCGTGACGCGCCACCGCGCGTGGTCGGGCAGCGTGTTGGCCTCGTAGCTCACCGAAGCGCGCGACCCCGACCCCGAGCCCGTCCAACGGAAGCGCGCGACGTAGGTCCCCACCGCGCCGGAGACGCAGCCTCCGAGGGGGACACCCGTGTCCGTCACGACATCGACGCCCGTGTCGACGCGCACGTCGACGCCAGCATCGACGCCGGTATCGACCCGAACATCGACGCCAGCATCGACCACCGCATCGACGCCCGACTCAACGCGCGCGTCGACGCTCGTGTCCGTCATGACATCGAGTCCGACATCAACCGACGCGTCGATTCCCGTCTCGACAGCCGCGTCGAACCCGACATCGATCGCCGCGTCGATTCCCGTCTCGACCGAGGCGTCGAGACCGACATCGGCCGAGGCGTCGAGGCCCGCCTCGCGCGCGGCATCCACGGGCGAGTCGTTCGACGCGTCGAGCGCATCGACCGCGGCATCAGTCACCACGTCGCGCGTCGCATCGCGCGCGACGTCTGTGACGGCGTCGCTCGCCGCGTCACGCTCCTCGGGGGCCTCCTGATTCGCGCAGGCGCACAGCGCGAGGAGCGTGCCCAGCGCAACGCGATCGAGGACACGGTATCGCTTCGCGCGGGGAGTCATGGCGCGCGGTTCGCTAACACAGCCTCCGCGGCCTCACAACCAACCGCGCGCGCACAGACCCCGGCGCCCGCGCGTTCACTCGTCGCGCGAGAGCGTGAACGGGTAGTGCACCGTCGCCACGGTGCCTTCCGGCACGGGGAAGCGCCAGCGTCGCACCGCCGCCGTCACGCACTCGTCGAAGGAGGCCACGGCGATCGAGCTCTCTTCGACGGCCGCCGCGAGCACCGTGCCGCCGCTGCCGATCACCCAGCGCATCGCGATGGAGCCCTCGGCCGCGGGGTTCACCTCGAGCGCGCGCTCGTAGCAGTGCCGGATCTGTCCGAGGTTCGCGCGCACGACGCGACGAACGAGCGCAGGATCGACGAGCCCGGTCACCTCCGCGGGGGCGCACATCGGGTCGCGGATCACCGTCGACTGCCGCACGCCGCACACCCTCGGAACGTCGCTCCGAACCGAGGCGCCCAGCCGCCCGAAGCCCGCGCGACCCGTGCTGGAACCGCGCCCCGGGAGGTCCATGCAGCCGCAGCCCCAGCCGCTCCCTCCGAGCCCCTGGCCGATGTCGGTGTGATCGCCGTGACCCCGCGTGGCGAAGGCGCCGAGGCCGATGAGCCCTTCGCCCGTACCGCCTCCGCCGTAGCCCGTTCCGAGGAGCCCGAGCGCGTTGTAGCCGCGCGAGACGCCCGTCGTGTCGCCGTACATCGTCCCCGTGTCGGGCGTGCGCTCGGTGGCGTCGGGCATGAAGCGCGTGGCCGCGTTGGGCATCGCGCCGAGCGCCGCGAAGACCCCGCGCGTGCGCGTCTGCGCGGCGATCGTGGTGGGCGCGCCCTGCCTCGGCGTCGAGGGCCGAAGCACCCACCGCTGGTTGCGAAGAACGCTCCGCGTCTGCCCCGCGGTTCCCTCGTCGCCGCGCGCGCGACGGCCGTTGCCGCCCTCGTCGAGGCCCGTCGTGTCGGCGTGCGTGGGCGCGTAGGCCGTGTGCGAGATCGACGCGATGTGCCGGACGATCCAGAGCTCGTCGCGGGTGAGGTCCGACTCCCACGGCGCGGGGTGCGGCTTCGGCGCGACCCCGAGCGCGCCGGTGATCGCGAGCGCGACCGCGGCCGACGCGCCGAAGAACCGATCGCGCTTCGGCGGAGGGAGCGCCTCTCCGCGAGGCACCCTGCGCACCGTCACGTCGACGCCGTCGAGCCGCAAGGTCACGTCGTCGTGAGCCTCGAAGGGCGCCGCGTCGGGAGGCGCCACCGTCACCACCTCGCCGCGCACGCGCACCAGCGTGTGGTCGGGTCGCCCGTACGACGGCAGCACCAGCGTCGACGCGTCGCCGCGGGCGCATCCGCGGGCCGAGAGCGTGATGCGGTCGCCGTCGTCGAGGTGCGCGACCTTGAGCACGTCGTCGCCCCACGTGGCCCTCACCTCGACGAGCGTGTCACGGTCGCGCGAAGACGGCGCAGGGACCCACGGAGCGCGGTAGGCCGCGGCGAGAGGAGGCGTCGTGGTGGCCATGAGGGGGTGTGCGGTACCGACCTCGGCCGTACGCGTCGGTTCCCCACGAATTCAGGGCCCCGAGAGCTTTTTCGAAGGGCCCTTCAGACGAAGCGCGACGCCACCGCGCGGTGCCGCTCGACCTGCGCCGCGAGCGACGACGGATCGAGGTGACCGGCGCCCTCCCAGACCGCCAGCCACGCGCCGTTCGTCTCGACGGACCAGCCCGGATTCGCCGCGAAGAAGGCCAGCGCACTCGCGTCGAAGAGCGCCGCCACCGCCGCGTGATCCTCGCCGAAGAGCCGGTAGCTCTCGGCGAATCCGTGGTGACCCTCGAAGGTGATCTCGTCGCTCGCGGCGTACACCCCCGACGTGAGCCCGAAGGCGCCGGGACGCTTGAACTCCAGCCTGAACGGCGGAACCCCGCGCGCTTCGGTGACGGCGACGACGACCTGCGCCTCGACGGGCTGACGTCCGTCGGCGGTGGCGCGCGAGAGGTACTCGAAGAGCGTGAGGCGACCGTCGGTGACGAGGTTTCGACCGAGCCCGCCGCCCACGCGAAAGAGCGAGAGCGCGCCGGGGCCGTTGGTGATGAAGCGTCCGGCGCGCGACTCGAAGCGCATCCCGAGGGCCGACGCGGCGCGGGCGAGGGCGCTCACGCGGTAGGCCTCCGAGAGCCGCGACCACGCCGCGATCGCGAGGAGCCCTGAGATCATCACGGTGAAGAGCGCGGTCGGGCTCACGTGGCGCTTGTACCACGCCGTGACACCGCGACGATCGCTTCTGCGAGCGCGCTACGAGCTCTTCATGTCGCTCACCTCGGGGAAGGTGACCTTCGCCTCGCCGCCCCCTTCGATCTCGAGCTCGCACCTGCCTTCGTGATCGAGCACGCCCGCGATCTCCGAGCCGTCGTCCATGTGAATGACGAAGCGCTGATTGGCGAGCGGACGGCCGTCCTGATCCTTCAGGTCGAGCTTCGTGGGCTTCGGAGGCTTGGGGTCGTCGTCCTTCTCGGAGTCGGTCTTCGGCGGGTTGAGCTTCACCGACGAGCCCGTGATCTTCACGTCGTCCGAGAGCTTCACCTGCGCGCCGTCGGTGAGGATGTTGATCGACTCCGCCGACACGATGGCCTTGCCCTTCGACCGGATGCGCGCCTTCTCGGGCGTGACCTCGATCACGGTGTTGCCCGAGCGCACGGTGAGTCCGCTCTTGCCCGTGAGCTCGATGCGCTCCTCGGTGATGCGCATGCGCGTCGCGCCCACACGGAGGATGAGCTCCTTCTCCGACGCGATCTCGGTGAGGTCGCTCGACTGCACGATGGCTCTGCCCTCGGCGTGGACGATGTACGTGCGCTTCGCGTCGTGCTTGCCGACCACCGTCGTGCAGTTGCCGTTCACGCGCGTGGTGAGGTCGTCTTTGACCAGCGTGTTGGCCATGCCCGTGACCTCGCAGCGGTCGTTGCCGCCGACGACGCGCGTGGCGTTGCGGTTCACGGTGCGGTGCGCGTCGAGGCTCACGGTGTACTGCGCGCCGGTGACGCGCACGGTCTGATCCTGCTCGATGGTCTCTTCGCTGTTGCCGCCGATGTGCTCGATCTGATCGAGCGCGACGCGCTCTCTGCGTGTTCCGCCGACGATCTCGGTGCGGTCGTTGCCGACCTGGAGGCGCTGGTCGTGGCCGACGTCCTTGGTCTCGTCGACGCCGACGCGGGCCGTGTGGTTGCGCTCGATGACCTCGTCGTGGTCTCGCTGCGCGTGCATGTAGATCTGCTCGGCGTTCTTGAGGTCTTCGAACGAGAGCTCGTTGAAGCCGTCGCCGCCGAGCGAGCTCTGCGTCCGCAGCCCGCTGCGCGTCTTGTCACCGGGGACCGCGAAGGGGGGAGGGTGCGTGCCGTTGTAGACGCAGCCCGTGACGATGGGGCAATCCTGGTCGCCGTTGAGAAAGGTGACGAGCACCTCCATGCCGATGCGGGGGATGAACTGCGTCCCCCATCCCGCCCCCGACCACGCGTGCGCGACGCGGATCCAGCACGAGGAGTTCTCGTTCCGCGCGCCGTCGAGGTCCCAGTGAAACTGCACTTTGATGCGGCCGAGCTCGTCGGTGTAGATCTCCTCGCCCGCGGGGCCGACGACAGTGGCCGACTCGACGACCTGACGCAGCACGGGCTTCGGTCGCTTCGGCCTGAAGGGCACCTTCGCGGGCACGCACTCGAAGCGATTGGCGTAGCTCTGCTGCGTGTCTCCTTCGGTGCCCTCGATCTGCGAGAGGACCTTCACGAGCTCGGGGGTTCGCCCCTCGTGCTCGACGCGGGTCACGGTGTACTCGCCCGCGAGGAGCGAGCCGCTGTCTGACACGAGCCTGAAGCGCGCGCCGGGGTAGAGCCGGCGCGAGGAGCTCGTACCGGCGCCCTCGATGAACTTCCTCCGGTGCTGCTCCAGCGTGGTCTGCGCGCGCGCGCCGGTGACCTCGGGCTTCTCGTACTCGCCGCGGTGGTGGTAGGCGCGCAGGTCGGAGTTGTTGCCCAGGCCGAGCGCGCCCGCGACCGCTCCCACCGCAGCGCCCACGATGGCGCCTGGGGAGCCGCTCGCCACCGCGCCCGCCACGCTCGTCGCTGCGCCCGCGGCGCCGCGGATGGCGCCCGCGTCGAGCCCGATCGCTCCGCCGATGGCGCCGCCCACGGCTCCGAGGCCCGCGCCCACGTCGATCGAGAGGCCGCCGATCGAGATCGAGAGGCCGTCGGTCGACGCCGACGCGTCAGCGCGGAGCTCGAGCAGCGGGCGGTGA
>JAXLYG010000081.1:0-26247 GCA_046351535.1 Polyangiales bacterium | reverse complement strand
GCGGCGTGAAGGCCCAGGCTTCATCCGGGACAGTAGAGATAGGCGTCGAGCCCAACGGCAGTCCGTTGGGAGGCCAGCGCTGCACTGAATCGTGGGCCGGGTTCCCCGTCTCGGCTTCGGGCATCTGTGGTAGGGTCGGGCCATGAGCACGTGGATCGGAGCCGTCGTCGAAACACGAGGGCGCGCCGACCTCTGGGCCCTCATGCGCCGGCACGGCATCAAGACCGATGGCGTGGGTGCGCCGCCGGCCTTCGTCCTGATTGAAGGCACGCCGGCCCTCTCGGCGCTCGTGCCGCCGGCCTTCTCGGAGGCGCTGTCCCGAGACGCAGGCGGCATGGTCCTCGGGTTCTTCGCGCAGACCAACGCCGACGTGTACGAGCTGCAGTGCTTTCGGGGCGGCGAGTGCGTGCGCCTGCTCAAATATGTCCGTGACGACGGCGGCTGGATCCGGCACGAGGGCGAGGTCCAGCCCTGGGAGCGCAGCTTCTTTTTCGCCGGGGATCCGACCGCTGGCGCCGACGAGCTGCCGTATCTGCTGGATGCCGAGGTCTCCGACGTCGATCGGGCGCGTTACGAGGCGGCGAAGCGGAGCGGCGATGCCTCGACCGTGTTCGACCTGCTCCGCCCGTCCTCAACCGCGGTGCTGCAGCGGCTGTGCGGGGCCTTCGGCGTGGACCCGACCGCCCCTGCCGGGCGCTGGCGGCCACCACGGTCGGCGCGCGCGTGGCTGATCCCTGGTGCCGTGATTCTGTTCTTCGTGGGCATGTTCCTGCTCGGCGCGCTCACCGGAGGCAGCCCCGTCCCGACAAGCCGATGATGCCGACTGCCGCTTCGTGGCCACGGCCTTCGAGGATCGACTCACGTCGCTCGCCGGACCGAAGGGGGACGTGTGCGGGAAGTCCGCACGCGCGGTTTGAAACAGTCATGCCCTTTCGCGATTGAGTTTCAACCTCGACGCTCGAAAGGGCAGGATCCACCAATGTTCAACTTCTCCATGCGGCCCCGAGCGTGCAGCGCCGCGCAGTCCCGATCTGCCTTCCACCGCTCACCTTCGCGCGGGAGGCGCTGAGCCGATGCCGATCCTCGAAGGTGCGGTCAACAGGGTGGCCGAGCTCTCCTACGAAAACGGTCCGCGGCTGGTGATCGAGCTCATCCCGTGGAGCGACGGCAGCACGGTGCACGCCAACAAGGCGCTGCGGCTCGTCACCCGCGCCAATGCGGCGACGCGCGCACGCGTGCAGCGGACGCTGGCCGAGGGGACCGTCGTGCGCGCGTCGGTCACGCGCATCGAAGAGGGCGAACACTCGTGGTCGGCCCCCTTCAAGCTCCCGGTGAGGCGCACGAAGGGGTCGCCCGAACTGCACGCCGCAATCGCCGAGCGCGCGCGTCCGGTCATCGTGCGCGACCCGATGCTCGGTCGGCTCAAGCTCGATCGGCGGATCGGGTTCTTCGACGGCAAGATGACGCTCTGGGGCAAGCGCCGGGCGTTCAGCGTCGAGATCGGCCGCGACCACGACCTCGACGCGGCGATCGCCGACGCGAAGAAGTCATTCGCCTGGATCGAGAAGTCGCGCGAGAAGATCGAGAAGGCCGTCGTCGCGAAGCTCTTCAAGGAATACGACAAAGGGGAGTGGCGTGACGGGCGGCCCCGGATCACGAAGGAGACGTTTCTGGCGCGGATCAAGGTGGAGTCGGTGGCGGCGTACGGCGGCGGCCTCGCGAAGCTGTACCTGGGAGCAGGCACGCTGTTCCACGGGCACGGGATCGACGTGAAGATTCGGGGCCTCAAGCTGAGCGAGATCAACCTGGCGGGTTGATTCGACGAAGCGAAGGCGATCGCCCTCGACCGGTTCTGCCAGGAGGCGTGATACCACCGTCACATCAAACCTGGACGATTGCGTCGATGCGCCGGGGTTCGGCGTGGGAGGTCGATGTGGGGTCTGGCCGCGCCGATGGCGAAGCGCCAGTGGCGGATGCTCGATGCGCCTCACCCCGGGCAACTGAAGGGTGGCCGCTCCCTTCGGGCGCTACACGACGCGCAGAGGCCGTTGCTGCTTGGACGATCTGAAACGACATTCGCGCAGCGCGCTGCTGCAAGCGGAGGAGTGTGACCTGAGAGGTTGCGGCGCACGCGAGAGTCCCATTCCCTTGCGGATGACCTGTCGCTCCCGAAGGGAGCGGCCACCCTTCAGTTGCCCGGGGTGAGGCGCATCGTGCATCCGCGACTGGCGCTTCGCCATCGGCGCTGCCAGACCCCACATCGACCTCCCACGCCGAACCCCGGCGCATCCACGCAATCGTCCAGGTCTGGTGTAGCGGTGGTATGAGACAACCTCACCAGCGACCGCTCGGAGTGAGGGGCGGAGATTCGTGGGGTGTTGCTCTTCTGGCGTCGGACTGAAAGGTCGGAGCGCTGCGAAGCGACCGGGAACGCCTCGATGCGTGAGTCGAAGCCGGTCGAAACCTTGACCTTGTGAAGAAGTGGATGGCATGAACCGGGCAGTGGCATCCTTGCTCAGTTCGTCGACGGGGCGCGGGTTGCCAGGGCCTGACAGCCAACCGCCGTACGGCGTAGCAAACCTGAAGTCCACGTTCGCGGGTCTCCTGTTCGCAGCCACCGTTTGAGCTCGATGATCGATCCCGTGTGCGTGGTGAACGCCACGCCGATTCCCCAGAAAACGGAGCATTTCCAATGTCGAAGGTCACCCCCTTCCTGATGTTCAACGATCAGCTCGAAGCCGCCATCGCGTTGTACACCGCCACGTTCCCAGACTCCCAGATCAGGAACGTCGCCCGCAACGGCAAGGACGGTCCGATCGCCTCTGCGGAGTTCGTCGTCGGCGGTCAGGTCTTCATGGGCTACAACGGCGGCCCGTACTTCTCCTTCTCCGAAGGCATCTCCTTCTACGTCGACTGCGAGGACCAGGCCGAGGTCGACGCGTATTGGGACAAGCTCGTCAAGGCCGGCGCGAAGCCTACCCAGTGCGGCTGGATCAAGGATCCGTTCGGCATCTCGTGGCAGATCGTCCCCCGGCGATTCATGGAGCTGATCCGCGACACCAACTCCGTGAAGGTGAAGGCCGTGATGGAGGCCATGATGACGATGGTGAAGCTCGACGTCGCGGCCCTCGAGAAGGCCTACAACGAGGCGTAGCGACGTCGGTCGCCCGCGCCCTGCGCACCCGGACGTGCGGCCCGACCACAGCCCCGACAGACGGCGCTGCCCACCCCCGCGGATTCCGGTCCTCGGCCGCTTGCCGACAACTTGCCTCCTGCTTCACGATGAGACGAGATGCGGCGCTCAGCGTGCGGCGCGGTCGTCGTCGCCTGGCAGAGGTACGTCGATGACAGATGACGAACATGAGATCCGTGAGGCGCATTCGACATGGATCAACGCCGTCAATGGCGGTGACCTCGCGTGTCTGCTCACCCTGATGGCGGACGATGTCGTGCTTCTCAGCCCGGGGCAGTCGCCCGCCGCGCGGGATGACTTCTCCACCCACTATCTGGCCGCCCAGGAGCGGATTCGGTTCCATTGCGTCAGCGAGCTGGAGGAGGTCGTGGTCGTCGGCGAGGTCGCCTTCACGCGGAGTCGGGACGCGTTGTCAGTGACCCCGCGCGTCGGCGGTGAAACCGCCCGCTTCGCCGGTTACCGGATGACGATCTACCGCAAGCAGCGCGATGGCCGCTGGCTCCTGGCCCGCGATGCGCACACGTTGTCCCCGGTGTAGCCACGGAACGTGAGCGGCGACCCGGTCGCCCGAGGCGGCGCGATGGGGATCGCCGGTTTCGGTGGTCGGATTCTCGACGTCCGCTCAACCGACAAGACGCAACTGCCGACGCCACCGGAGTGCGTGACGCGGCCAGCCGTTCAATCGACATCGTTATTTGCGAGAGGGAGTTCATGAGCAAGGTATTCGTCAACATCGGACTCAGCCTCGACGGCTACATGGCGCCCGAAGGGATGACCATGGAGAACTGGGAGTACAAGGGCTGGGGCGCGAAGTGGGGCGCGCTGATGGCCTGGATCCTCAATCAACAGTACTTCCGCGAGCGCCACAATTTCGGGCCGGGGGGCGAGACCGGACCGGTCAACGACCTCGTTCGCAGCACCACGGAGCGCATCGGCGCGAACATCATGGGCAAGCGGATGTTCGACCAGGGCGAGCGCTCGTGGCCGGAGGAGGCGCCGTTCCACACGCCGGTCTACGTGCTCACCCATGAGAAGCGCGCCCCGTGGGCTCGCCCCGGCGGGACGACCTTCTACTTCGTCAATGACGGCCCCGAGCGAGCCCTGGAGCTGGCGCGCGAAGCCGCAGGAACCCGTGACGTCCGCATCTCGGGTGGCGCGGACGCGATTCAGCAGTACCTGAACCTGGGCGTCGTCGAGGAGCTCGAGATCGCCCTGGCGCCCGTGATCTTCGGCGGAGGGCGGCGCCTCTTCGAGAACCTGCGCGAGCCCGGTCCGAAGTTCCGCATCGACAGCGTCCTCGATGGTCCCGCCGCCACCCACCTGCGCTACGTGCGTGCGTGAGCGTGCCTACGTGACTCGCGCGTCGTCTCCGTGACGAAGCCCGACGCACACGGCCGACGACCACCGATCTGTCGAGTTTGTAGGGCGTGAAGGTCGTCGACGAAGAATCGTCGACGCGCCGGACGAATCCATTCAAGCGGGCGCCGACGTGGCCGTTCGACGTCCTTGAGTCCCCGCGATCCCGCGGCGCGCTCAACCCCCACCACTGCTGCCGTTCGCACCAAGGAGCATTGCCCATGGCACTTCGCGACCTCTCTACGCCCGTGATGGTCAGCCTCACCTCGACCTGGGTCGATCACAATCACGGCGACCACGCCGCGCTCTGCGCGCAGCCGCAGTCCGCGGGGCTCGTGTCGAGCGTCGAGGCGTCGCACAGCGGCCTGCTCGCGGTGCAGGTGAGCACCACGGAGAGCGCCAGCGCGCGCCTCGTCGAGGTGAAGGCCGACCAGACCGCCGTCAGCCAGCGTCACGACCGGATGATCCACGGCGTGTGGTGGTACCTCAGCGCCGTCGCGGTGCTCACGCCGAGCGCGGAGCGGGCCGCGGAGCTCACGGCCCTGCGCGACCGGCTGCTGCCCGACGGGCTGTCGCTCAAGAACACCAGCTACCGCGACAAGATCGGCGCCGCGTCGCTCGCCCACGCGCGCCTCACGCGCGAAGACCGCGCGCTCCTCGCCTCGCTGCGCACGCCCGTGGGGACGCTCGACGACGCCGTGTCGGGCTGGTTCGCCGAGGCCGCGCGCCTCGGAGAGCTCGAGCACGAGCGCGCCACGATCGAGCCGCAGGGCACCGCGCCCGCGGACGTCCTCAAGGCCCGCAACAACTGGGTCCGCACGATCGCGGCGGTGCGCGCGGCGCTCTTTCTGGTCGAGGAGCTCCCGCTCGCGCTCGCGCAGCTCCTCCAGCGCGTCGAGGACGCGGAGCACAAGGCCGCCCCGCGCGGCGAGGCGCAGCCCGTCGTTGATACCCCCACGGGCAACGGCGCGACGCCCGCCAACGACACGCATCCCGCGCACGGAGCACAGCCCGCCGCGCCCGCCAACGACACGCACGCCGCGCCCGTCGCGCGCGTCGCGTAACGCGCCTCACCGAAGCCCTCAGGTCGACCGCGCGTCACCCGCGCCGAGCGCCGCGAGTGCGGCGTCTGACGGACGCAGCGATTCGAGCGCGAGCACGGCCTTACCGACCGCGCGCACCCGCGCCGACGCGAGCGAGCCGCTCGCCCGACGCGCGCCGACCCCTTCGAGCGCGCCGCGCACCAGGCCGAAGAGCGCGCCGGGCTTCGCGACCGATCCCAGTGACTCCGTGAGGCTCGCGCCGTGGCGGTCGGTGAACGCGTCGAGGAGCGCGTCGAGGCAGCCCACCAGCGCCTCGTGCCGCGCGCGAACGATCTCCGCGCCGCGCGCCCCGGGAGCCTTCGTCGCGGCGGTCTCCGCGTCGGTGGCGACGCGCTCGACGAGCTCCGACGCGAGGCCGCGCAGTAGCGCTTCGAGGTCGGCGCCGACGTCGCGCGGCGACGCGTTGAAGAGGGCGCGGGTGAGGGGGGCGAGGTTCCATCGGGCGTCGTCGTGGGCGACGCCGTCGCGCCACGAGGCGAAGGCGCACACGGGGATCACCGAGCGGATCGCGAGGCCGCGCGCGAGCATGTGCCGGTGCAGCGTGGTCACCGACTGCGCGATGTGGCTCCGCTTCTCGTCGTCGAAGGGCGGCGCGTGGAGGTCGAAGGGCGGGAGCTCGTCGACGCGCGTCACCACCGCGTAGAGCCTCGCGTCGGGGCGCAGCGCCGTGGCGATCGCGGCGAGGTCGTCGAGGTCGTCATCGATGCCCGCGTCGACCTCGGTGGCCGCGCAGAGAAAGAGCGCGACCGTGGGCTCGAAGGCCCGCACCGCGGCGCGCACGTCGTCGCGTCGCCCGTCGCGTCCGCCCGCGCGGAGGCCCGGCGTGTCGAGCCAGAGGAGGTCGCCCGACGGCGTTCGAAGCGTGTGGACCTTCGCGTCGAGGGTGGCGTCTGCGACGTCTCCGACGCGCGCCACGGGGGCCTCGGCGAGCGCGTTGAGGAGCGTGCTCTTGCCCGCGCCGCGCCGCGCGATCACCGCCACGCGCGGGGCCGCGCCGAGCGCGAGGATCGCGCGCAGCACGTCGGTGCGTACGCCCACGGCGGGCGACTCGTCGCGCTGGCAGAGGCGCTCGCAGCGGTCGAGGGCGGCGACGAGCGTCGAGCGCTGCTCAGCCTGACTTCTCATCGGCGCCACCGGGGCCCTCGTCGGGCGGAGGTCCATCGCGCACGGCGTCGTCGAAGGCCGCGCGCGACGACTCGGCGGTGCCGCCGTCGAAGAAGTAGCGAACGGCGGCCACGCCGAGGGCCCAGGTTCCGGTGCCCGCCACGGCGCCCGAGATCGTCGCGCCGATGCCCGGAATGAGCTTCAGCGCAGCCCTCGCGGCCTCTCGCAGCCCGAGCGCGCTGCTCACGTTGAGCCCCATCGCGCCGAGCCACTCGCTCACCGCGCGCGGTCCGAGTCCGCGGCCCGACACGTACACCAGCGACGTGAGCATCGCCGACTGGAGCGGGAGCAGCAGCGCGAGGTCGGCCACGGGGAGCGGCGTCGCGCCGATCACCACCGAGACGCTCGTCGCGGTGCCCACGATGCGCATCGCGACGCGACGACGGATGACGCGTCCGCGTTCGAGCGCGCGCGCGGCCTCGACCTGCGCGTTGTTGGGGAGCGCCTCGAAGATCACGGCGCCGAGGGTCTCGAGGTTCCACCGCCAGTCGGTGACGCGGACGCCGTCTTTGAAGCGCTGCCACGTCGCCACGGGGACGACGTCCTTCACCTCGAGCTTCACGCGGTCGAGGTGCGATCGGAGGAGCGTCACCGCCGCGGCGATGTTCTCTCTGCGCGCCGTGTCGGCGTCGAAGGGGGGCGCCTTCACGCGGGCGCCCGCGAGCTCGTCGACCTTCGTGAGCACCGCGATCACCGGGGGAGGGGCCTTGCGATCGACGGCCACCGCCGTGAGCAGCGCGCGCGCTTCGTCGAGGTCTTCGTCGATGCCCGCGTCGACCTGCGACGCCTTCACGAGCAGCAGCACCACGTCGGGTCGCTCGGCCCGGAGCGCGCGCTCGACGACCTCGCGGCGCGACGGCTCGGCGCCCGCGCGGAGGCCCGGCGTGTCGAGCCATCGGATGGCCTTTCCGTCGGTGGTGACGTCGTACCAGCCGGGCGCGGCGGTGGTGTCTTCGACGGCGCCCACGGGCGCGACCTCGACGCCGAGGAGCGCGTTCGCGAGGCTCGACTTGCCGACGCCACGGCGTCCCACCACGGCGATGCGCGGGGGCCTGCGATCGACGAGGAGCGCGCGGAGGTCCTGCACCTCCGTCACGAGCCGACGCGCGCCGGGGATGCGCTTGAGGAGCTCCTCGACGTCGTCGAGGGCCTGCGCCGTGTCGCGATCGTCCTTGCCCGGTTCAGCCGTCGGCGGAAGTGTCATCACGGGTACGATAGCGCGAAGGGCCATCTCGTCGCGCGCGTCGTCGAAGCAACGCCGCCGCGAGGAGCGCGATGCCCGCGACGCCTCTCGTCGATCGGGGCGCTCCGCCGGGCACGTCGCAATCGCACGCAGGACCGCTCTCGAGGATGCTCGACCCCTCGTCGACGACGCCCGCATCTTCCTTGGGCAGCGGCACATCGTCGACGGGCGCGGGCGCGTCATCGGTCGACGCGTCTCGCACGGCGGCGTCTGCGGGCGGCGTCGACGCGTCGGGCGAGGCCACATCGGGCGTCTCGCCCACGAGCCTGAGATGAACCTCGGGCGCTGACGGCGCCGTCGTTCGAAGCACCAGCTCGCTCATGTACATCCCCGCGCGGTCGGGGACGAAGCGCACAGAGAGCTGCCGCGAGCCTCCGCCGGGGATGCACAGAACATCGGTGGCGACGGTGAAATGCGAGTCGGCAGGCGCGACGGGCGTGACCGCCATCGTGGCCGTGCCGGGGTTGCGAATGGTCACCACCTCGCGGCCCGAGAGCCCGAGGCGAATGCGTCCGAGGTTGAGCTCGAAGCCCGGCGTGACCTCGGCGCCGGGGAGCGACAGGTGCACGCTGCGGTCGACGCTCACCTGCTGCTCGGTGCGGCTGGCGAAGGGGATTCCATCGGGCGAGAAGCTGTCGCGACGACGGATTCCGAGGCCGGGGACGGGGTAGTCGACTTCGAAGCGGAGGCGCAGCGAGCCGACGTAGCGAAGCGCGCCGCGCCAGCTCGTGGGGAGCTCGGCGTCACCGTTCGAAGTCGCCACGACGCGCGCCTCGGGCGTCATCGCCGTGATGCTGGTCATCGCCTGCGGAAAGGCGATCTCGATCGTGCGAACGGTCGTGGTGAGGTCGTAGGCGCCGTAGATCCAGTAGTTCACCGTGCCGAACGAGGTCGAGAGCGAGTCGGCGCGCAGGAGGCGCTCGTGCGCGGTGACGGTCACCGCCGTCGGCGCCGGGTCCCAGGCCCACGGCGTGTACATCGACATGCCGCGCTCGCTGCGGTCGACGCCCGCCCACATGGGGATCGGGATCATGAACTCGGACCCGAGGAGGCGCAGCCAGAACTGGAGGCGCATCCCGTACTGCACGATGAGGCGACCGCCGTTGGGGTCTCCCGTCGCCGTGGCGGTGAACGCGGGCGGCCAGCGCAGGTCGAGGTTGCCCGGCATCGCCCAGTCGTAGTCGCCGAGCAGGAGGAAGTTGTACCGCAGCCCCAGGCTCGAGCTCCCGAGCTCGCCGGTGAAGCCGGGGCCGAAGTCGACGGGGCCGCGGCCCGCGAAGTTGAGCCGCGAGCGCGAGGTCGACGCCGCGCACGACGGATCATCGGCGCGCGCAACCACGGGCGCGGCCAGCGCAGCGAGCGCGATGAGCGCCGCGGAGCGCGACGCGCGAAGAGGCGTAAGCAGTCCTCACGCGCGGAGCCTATCAAGTCGGCGCGCGCAATGGAAAGGGCGCGAAACCGTCGCGTCGCCGACGTGGACGAGGTTTAACATCGCGCGCTCCGCATGGAACCCGCCCCCGAACCGCTCGTCGATCCGCCGCCGGGCGCGCCGTGGGACACCGCGATCGAGCTGTGTCCCTTCGCGTGCATCGACTGCGAGATGACAGGCACGGACCCCTCGCGCGACGCGCTCGTCGAGGTCGCCGTCGTGCGCGTCGTCGGGTCCGAGGTCGCCACGGTGTTCGAATCGCTCGTGCACACCGACGTCGCGTGCGACCCCGCGGCCCTCGCGCTGCACGGCATCAGCGCCGAGGCGCTCTCGGCGGCGCCGACCTTCGCGAAGCTCGCGGACGAGCTCGCGTCGGCCCTCGGCGGCGCGGTGGTCGTGGGGCACGGCCCCGAGCTCGACGTGGCCTTTCTCGATCGGGCGTTCGAAGCCGCGGGGCGCCCCGAGCGGATGCGCGCGGTGCTCGACACGCTGACCCTCGCGCGCCGCGCCGTGCACGCGCGGAGCTACGCGCTCTCGTCGCTCGCGAAGAAGCTGTCGCTCGGGGAGTTCCGCTGGCATCGGGCGGGCGAGGACGCGAGGGCCACCGCGGAGCTCTTGAAGCACCTCGTCACGGCGTTTCGACCGAAGACCGCGCGCGACCTCTGGGACGTGCGCGTCGGACAGCTCGGCCCCGTGCGCGTGCGCGCCTCGCTCGACGCCCTCTTCGCGCGCGCCGCGGGCTCCGGTCGCATGCTCACGCTCATCGTGCGAACGCCGGGCCGCGACCCCTTCACCCTCCGCGGTCGCATCGAGCGTTGGAGCGCGCCGCACCTGCTGTTTTCCCCTGGAACGAAGGGCCGCCGCGGGCTTCGAATCCTCCGCGCCGACCGCGTGCTCGACGCCCGCGAGGAGTGACCCGTCGCCCGTGTCTACGTTCATGTAATCCGCGCTATTGCCCCCGAGCGCACCCACAGAATCCCCGTATATCTCAGCGGTTTGCGGCGGAGGTCGAAGGTTCCGCACAGTGCGAGCGAGGTGCCTGCATGACGCTCGCTCGACGAACGCCCGACGCCCCGCTCCTGCTCTCCGTCGCGGTGGCGCTCCTCGCCGCCTGCGCCAACGACGACGCGCGCGCTCCCTCGGCGATCACCTCGGCCGCTCCTTCGAATGACACCGTTCACGCGATCGTTCCCGGCTCGTGCGTCGACCGCGACGGCGACGGCTACGGCGCGGGCTGCGCGCGCGGCCCCGACTGCGACGACAGCGCCCCGCAGGTGACCCGCGAGTGCCTCCAGTGTCGTCGCCCCGACGTGGGGTGCGCGTGCGACCCCGCGGCGCCGCCGGTGCCCTGCAACCTCGCCACGGGCACCACCGAGAACGCCCCCGACGGCGTGTGTCACCTCGGTCAGCGGGTGTGCCGTCACGGCGCCTGGTCGGCCTGCGAGGCCTTCGAGGGCGCCCGCGGCGCGCGCCTCTTCGGCGTGGTGTCACCGTGCTTCGGTCAGTGCGATCCGACGTGTCAGCACATCGTCGACTGCGTGACCGCCGACGACGCGATGCCCGCGGGCAGCGTCGCCGTCGAGCCCTCGGACCTCGCGCAGGCCGTCTACTGCCCCGCAGGAACGCCCGTGGGCGGCGTACAGCCCGCGTGCGAGCGACGCCCCGGCGGACCGTACCTCCGCTCCGTGTCTCCGCTCCCGTGGGTCGACGCGTGCGCGCAGCCCGGCGCGGTCATCGTGCTCGCGTCGGCCGACGAGGGCGTGGCGACGGTGGCGATCCCCTTCGCGTTCTCGTACTGGGGCGTCGCCTATCGCACCGTCAGCATCACGCCCAACGGCGTCGCGGAGTTCACCGCGGCCTCGTCGCAGTGGGCCAACACCACGCTCCCGTCGCCGAGCACGCCCAACGCGGTGCTCGCCTTCTGGGACGACCTCGTGTTGCGCGGCGGCGTGTGCGTCGCGACCGTGGGGGCCGCCCCCGATCGACGCACCGTCCTTCAGTGGAACGACGCGGCCTTCTACCCCGCCGCCGACGCGTCGACGCACCTGACCTTCGAAGTGGTGCTGAGCGAGGCGTCGCAGACCGTCGACGTGCTCTACGACACGATGCAGGGCGCCCCCGATCTCAGCTCGGGCAGCAGCGCGACCATCGGCGTGCAGGAGGGCGGCGGGACGCGCTTCGACCTCGTGGGCTACAACACCCCCGGCGTCGCCAACGCGGGGACGGGCTTCCGCTGGTCGCCGATCTCGAACGACGCGTACTGCGTGGCGGGCGTGTACCGCCGCACCTTCGAAGCGAGCTGCCCCGCGGGCTCTGTCGCCACCATTCCGACCTGGGGGCGACTCAACGTGAGCACGCGCGTCCCCGGCGGCGCTGCGATTCGAATGGAGGCGCGCGCGGCAGACAGCGCCGCGGAGCTCGCCTCGGCGCCTGCGATCCGACTGCCCGACGCGCCGCGCTCGACGGACGGCACCGCGATCACGTCGAGCTACGAGCTCGGTGACATTCTCACGGCGGCGTCGCAGCACCTCGGACACGCGCGCCTCGTCGAGCTCACGGCCTACCTCGACCCGGGGCCCGACGAGAACCTCGCGCCCACGCTCGGCGCCATCGAGATGCAGTTCCGCTGCGGCCCCGTCGAGACGCCGTTCCGCTGCGACGCGGGGAGCCCCTGCGTGACAAGCGGCGTGTGCCGACGCGGCGCGATCTCGTGCGACCACCCGCTCACGCCCGTGTGCGTCGACGTCGGGCCGCTCCCCGTGGGGACCGCGTGCGGCGTGCGCCAGGTCTGCGACGGCTCGGGCGCGTGCGTGGCGTGCGACGAGGGCGCGACCTGCGACCTCGGCAACGCGTGTCAGTTCGGTCGGATCTCGTGCGCGACGGGATCGCCTGTGTGCGAGCGCGTCCGCGACAGGCCCGCGGGCACCACCTGCGCGTTCGGCACCGGCGCCTACGTGCGCGAATCGTCGTCGCTCGGCTGGATCGACGCGTGCGCCGCGCAGGGCTCCACGCGGCTCCTCGCGGCGGCGCGCGACGGGATCGCCGACGTCACGCTGCCCTTTCCCTTCACGTTCTACGGCACCGCGCGGACGCAGGCGGGGGTGAGCGTGAACGGCGTGATGGGCTTCGCCACGGCGTCGCCCGCGTGGGTCAACGCGGCGCTCGCCGCGACGGAGCTCGGCGACGCGATCGCGCCCTTCTGGGACGACCTCCAGACGCGCCCCGCGGGCATCTGCGTCGCGACCTTCGGGCGCGCGCCGGGGCGGCTCTTCGTGGCCCAGTGGTCGGGCGTCGACCTCGAAGACCGCGGCACGGTCGGTGACCTCGGCGCGTCGCTCAACTTCGAAGTGGTGCTCGAAGAGGCCACGCAGGCCATCGACGTGATCTACGGCGACATGGTCGGCAACGCGCGCGCCTCGGGCGAGAGCGCGACGGTGGGCATCCAGCGGGGCGACGGAGCGTCCTTCGATCAGGTCTCCTTCGACACGATCGGGAGCGTGCGTGCGAACAGCGCGATCCGCTGGCGGCCGCCCGTCGAGAGCACCTGCGACGGCGCGGGCGCGTGCGTCCCGTGTGCGGCGAGCGAGACCTGCGACGGACGCGACAACAACTGCAACGCCCTCGTCGACGAGGGCTTCGCGGACATCTCCTGCGGCGTCGGCGCGTGCCGACGGACCGTCGCCGGTTGCGTGCGCGGCGTCGTGCCGACCTGCACCCCCGGCGCGCCCACGAGCGAGGTGTGCAACGGCCTCGACGACGACTGCGACGGCGACGTCGACGAGGCCTGCGCGGGGACCATCACCTGCCCCGCCGACGCGTCGATGTTCGCGGGCGATGCGCGGGCGTTCACGGTCACCACGGGCGGCGTGCTGCGCGGGCTCACGTGGGCCATCACCTCGGCCCCCGCGGGCGGAGACACCTCCGCGCGATGGACCCCGTCACCCGCGGCCTCGGCGACGGAGACCTTCGCGCCGCTCATCGTGGGCGACTACCGCGTTCAGGTCGCGGGCGTCGACGGGCTCGGCGTCACGCGGTCGTGCGCGTTCACCGTGCGCGCCGCGTCGCGCGGAATCCGCGTCGAGCTCACGTGGAACGGCACCGGAGACCTCGACCTGCACATGCACAACAACGTGAGCGGCGCGTGGTTCGACGGCGTCAACGACTGCCACTACGCCAACATGACGCCCGCGTGGGGCGCCGCGCAGGACGTCGACAGCGTGAGCGCCAACGGGCCCGAGAACATTCGCCTCAACGCGCCCGTGACGGGGCAGACGTACACCGTCGGCGTGCACAACTACGCGCGTGGCGCAGGCCGCACCGCCACCGTGAAGGTCTACTGCGGCGCGTCGAGCACAACGCCCGCCGCGGTGCTGGTGAGCGTTCCTCTCGCGGGAACGGCCGCGGGAAACTGCACCGCGAACACCTTCTGGAAGGTCGCCGACGTCTCGCTCCGCGCCGACGGGACCTGCCTCGTGACCCCCCTCGCGACCTACGTGCCCTCGTCGAGCGCCTGCCTCACGCGGTGACCCGCGAAGAGCGGCCGTCAGCCCGTTGTGAATCCGAGAGCGCGCGGTCTACAGTCGCCGCACGATGGGCGTGAACCTCACTCTGCCGCGCTGGGTCCTCCTCGGAAGCCTCGTCTCCGCCTGCGCCGCTGGTGATGCGCGTCGGGACCCCCGCCCGCAGACGCCACCCTCCCCGATGATGCAGCCGACGTGACGGCTGTCTATGACACCACGCCGCTCGACGCCGTGGTGAACCCCGTCTGCGGCGACGGCCTCTGCACGCGCGGACGCGAAACCTGCGAGACCTGCCCCCTCGACTGCAACCGCTGCCCGACCTGCGACATGGCCCCGAGCTGCACGGGCGCCCTCGCGGTTCCGCTCACGAGCGCGCGCCTCGCGACGTGCGACAACATCAGCGGCTCGACGCAGCGGACCAACTACGCCTGCGGCACGGACCTCGGCGTCGCCCCGTCGGCCACCACCTGCGCCGATCCGCAGCTCCGCATCCGCGTGAAGGAGATCTCCATCCAGCGCGGCTTCTTCGACATCCCGCGCAACCTCTACTGCGTCATCAGCGCTGAAGACGGGCGGCACTCGGAGCTCCTGCTCATCTCGCCGCGCGAGGTCGCGGGCAACCGGAACACCACGACGATCAACCTCCGCCCGAGCGAAGGGGTGCTCTGGGGCCAGGGGGACCTCTACCGCAGCATCTCGAACATCACGATCACCTACGGCTGCTACCTCGCGTCGGACGGCGCCACGGCGCAGCGCGTGCTCAACGACATCGCGGGGCGCGCGGGGATGGTCTCGCAGCACGCCGACGGCTACGGCTGGGTCTTCGGCACGGTCGCCGTGATCGGGACGATCCTCGGGAGCTCGCTCGGCACGATCCGCGACTCGCAGATCCTCGACGTGCAGCAGACCATCGCGGCGGGCGCGCTGCTCCCGCTCACCAACGCGAAGACCTGGGAGATTCACATCCGGCAGGGCAACCTCAGCCTTTCGGGCGCGTCGGACCTGCGGCTCACGCTCGAGAGCTGGGGATGCGCGGGCGTTCGAAGCGTCGTGCCCTGAGGGCGCGGGCGATCACTTCGTGACGAGGGGGAGGGGCGCGCCGTCGACGACGTGCTTCATCGACACGGAGTTGATGCAGTAGCGCAGCCCCGTGGGCGGAGGACCGTCGGGAAAGACGTGCCCGAGGTGTCCGTCGCAGCGCGCGCAGCGCACCTCGACGCGCGCCATGCCGTAGCTGTGATCGTGGTGCTCGGCGATCGCGTCGTCGGTGACGGGCTTCGTGAACGACGGCCACCCGGTGCCCGATTCGAACTTCTCACCCGAGCGAAAGAGCGGGGCGCCGCAGCCCGCGCACACGTACGTCCCGGCCTCCTTCGTGGCGACGAAGCACCCGGTCCAGGGGCGCTCGGTGCCGTGGTGACGGAGCACCTCGTACTCCTCGCGGGTCAGTCGTCGCTGCCACTCTTCGTCGCTCAGAACAAGCTTCTCGACCATCGCTTCACCTCTCCGTCACGCATCTTCGCGGGTGTCCGCATCCTCTGATGCCCCTCGAAGGAATCTCGACGCTCCCCGATCGCCCGTGAGAGCCTCCACGCGTCATGCGCAAGACCTCCATCTTTCTCGCGATGTGCGTCGGGGCCGCGTCGGCCTGCTCGGATACGACGACCGGCGGCGGCGGTAACAGCCTCACGATCGACACCTTTCCGGCGGCCTACTACCGCGCGCTCTGCGACTCGCTCTTCCGCTGTCCGACGGTGGGCGATAACGGCGCGGCGGTGGCGCTCCTCGAGAACGCCTCGACCTGCGCGGCGAGGGTGCCTGCGCTCGGCGTCGCGGGGATGTCCGACATGGCCTCGCTCGTCCGCGGCGGCACGATCCGCTTCGACGGCGCCGCGGCCTCGGAGTGCCTCACGCGCGTCGGAACGAGCTGCGCGCGCAACGACGCCGAGCTCGCCACGCTCTGCCGCCGCGCCTTCACGGGCACCGTCGCCGTCGGCGGCGCGTGCTGGCGCAGCGAGGAGTGCGCGAGCGGCTGGTGCGACCACGGCACGGGCACGCGCATGTGCCCCGGCGCGTGTCGCGCGCCGCTCGGAACCGGGGCCGCGTGCACCTCGGACCGTCAGTGCATGGGCTGGGAGACCGGCGCCGCGGGCTGCGTGAGCGGCATGTGCGCCGCCGTCAGCATGGGCGCCGCCGCGGGCGAGGGGCAGCGCTGCGGCGTGATCCCGGGCACCCCCGCGTCGCGCGTCGACTGCGCCACGGGCCTCGCGTGCGTGAATGACATGTGCCGCAGGGTCATCGCCGCGGGCGCCCCGTGCACGACCTCTGACGCGTGCGCCGCAGGGACCGTGTGCGCCCCGACCGTCGGCACGACGACGCGCACCTGCGCCGCGCCCTCGGCGCTCGTTCGAAGCGCCACGGGCGGGATGTGCAGCGCCGACGGTCGCACCGCGCCGCTCTGCAACCCCCTCGCGCACCTCGAGTGCAACGCGATGAACACCTGCGCGACGCTCGGCGACGGCGCGATGGGCTCGCGCTGCATCCCGGGCAACGACCTCCTCGCGGCGACGTGCAACGAGGGACTGCGCTGCGACCAGACCTCGCGCACCTGCGTGCCCAGGGCGGCGACGGGCGCGGCCTGCACGCGCAACTCCGACTGCCTGTCGAACGAGTGCGAGGGTGACCGCTGCCTCGCGCACGTCTGCCAGTGACGCATCCCGATCAGAACTGACGGAGAAGCTCCGCGCGCTGCGTCGCGTCGAGGTGGTACTCGCGCAGCCCCGATCCGACGGGGACGCAGCGCGCGTGCGTCGTCGCCCACTCGCACACCGCGTCGGGGTCGTTCGCGCGGGCGCACACGACCGAGGTGAACGGGATCCGCGGGTCGGAGCGACGGATCGAATCGATCGCCTCGGCGCCGAAGGCCGAGAGCAGCGACGCGTCCCACCCGGTGCTGCGGCGGCCCGGGAGAAAGCCCGGCTGACACGGCGCGAAGCGCCAGATTGCGGCGTTCGACGCGTAGCGCAGCGTCGGGCGCGCGCGGCGCATCCGCCCCGCGGACTCGCGGCAGTCGAGCGCGTGCATGTCGCCGAAGCGGTGCTGATCCGCGGCCGTCTCGATGACGAAGGACTTGTACCAGAGCAGCGTCGAGACGACGGGCAGGCCGATCGCGACGAGCATCAGCGCGCGCGAGAGCGTGGCCCTCCCCGCGGCGAGCACGAGGATCACCGCACCCACCGCGGGCGCGAGGAGCACGGGCGCCATGATGAAGCGCTGCGCCTCGCTGGGATCGTCGTTGACGTTGACCTTGAAGAGCCCGAAGAGCCCCACGACGGTCAGCGTGCTCATGAACGCGGCGAGTCCCGCGATGGCCCGGGAGCGCAGGCGCAGCGAGAACCACAGCGCCATCACCGCCACGGAGAGGCACGGAAAGGCGTCGAAGAAGGCCTCGCGCTTCCCCGCGGCCTCGGCGAAGGTGTACGCGCGCTGGCCGTAGATCCCGAGGAGCCGCGCGGGCACGATGGCGACGCGGTGGACGGGACCTCCGCCGCCGCGCGCGGCGAGGGGGCTGTAGAACGCCACGCAGATCACCACGAGGGTGACCGCGAGCGAGAGGAGCAGGGCGAAGCCGCGGGCGCGCGTCGACGCGAGGCTCTGCGGATACACGATCCACGCGGCGCCGAGCGCGAGCCCGAGGAGGCCCACGGAGGCCTCGTCGAGCATGATGAGCGATGCGATGCACGCGATGAGCTGCGCGGCCGTGACCTCATCGGACTGCGCGGTCTTCGACGACGTCGCGAGGCGCGCCGCGAGGAGGCTCACGAGGGCCACCATGAAGTACGCGCCGGGCGCGTTCGCGGGGCGGTAGCTCAGCGTGAGGAAGCACAGGTACGAGTTGCCACAGAGCGAGAGCGAGCCCGTCGTGGTGAACTGGTGGTGCGCGTCGTCGCGGAGGAACGAGAAGGGCCCCGCGAGGAGCACGCACAGGCTCAGCGCGCCGAGCCATCCGGCGCCCGCGCGCGCCCCCGCGGCGCGGAGCGTGGCGTAGAGGGTGATGGGCGCGAGGGAGAGAAAGAGGTCGTGCGCGAGCGAGAGCGCGAGGCCCGATGAGATCACGTTCCCCGAGAGGATCTGGATCATCGAGGCGATGGCGTCGCCGAGGTAGTGGTAGCGGAGCGGCACGACGGGCGCGAGCACCCAGTCGAAGGGCATCGTCTGCGTGCGCAGCGCCGACACGAGCGGCGCGTGGAACTCGCGGTCCCAGATGACGTAGCCGTAGGAGAGCGTCGAGGTGAGCGCCACCGCGGCGAAGGCCAGCGTCGCGTACTGGAGCGCCGCGTCGCGATCGAACGAGCGCCACGCGCCGATCGCAGCCTCGCGCGTCGGGCGCGCGCGGACGAGCGCCGCCACACCGAGCGCGAGCCACGCGGCGCGGGCGATCCAGACGGCGACGTAGAGGGGCGTGAAGCGGGCGAGGGTGAGCGTCGCGTAGGCGTCGACGGTGAGCACCACGGCGACGTCGAGCACGCGCGCCGCGCCGCGATCGGGCCAGCGCTTCGCGAGCATCGGGAGCGCGACGGCGAGGGGCGCGAGGTAGAGGCAGACCGCGGCGAGGGCGGCGACGACGACGATCATGGCGGTGGTGAGGTGCGTCTACGTCGCGCATGCGCGCGGCGTGGGCGATCAGTCTTCGCGGTTGTCGATCTGCGCGCGCTGGAGGGCGCCCGAGTAGTCGATGTAGACGGTCTTGAGCTCGGTGAAGAACTCGTAGGGCGACCAGCCGCCCTCGCGGTGTCCGTTGCCCGTGGCCTTCACGCCGCCGAAGGGGAAGTGCGCCTCCGCGCCGATCGTGGGCGCGTTGACGTAGGTGATGCCCGCCTCGATGCTCTCGACGGCGCGCATCGCGAGGTTGACGTCGCGCGTGTAGATCGACGAGCTGAGGCCGTAGGGGACCTCGTTCGCGACGGCGACGGCCTGGTCGAAGTCCTTCACGCGGATCACCGCGAGCACGGGGCCGAAGACCTCCTCCATCGCGAGGGTGCTGCCGGGCTTGACGTGGTCGATCACGGTGGGCGGGTAGAACGACCCGCTCGCGAGGGGACCGGCGAGGGGAGCGCCGCCGCAGAGCACCTGTCCGCCCTCGGTCTTCGCCTTCTCGACGTAGCCGTGGATGCGCGCGAGCTGGCGCGCGGAGACGATGGGGCCCACGTCGACGGTGGCGTCGAGGGGATCGCCCACGCGCAGCGCCTTCGCGCGCTCGACGAGCCTCGCGACGACGCGGTCGGCGATCTCGTCGACGACGATGAGCCGGCTCGTGGCGGTGCAGCGCTGGCCCGCGGTGCCGAAGGCGCCCCAGAGGATGCCGTCGACGGCGAGCTCGACGTCGGCGTCGGAGAGCACGATGACGGGGTTCTTGCCGCCCATTTCGAGGGAGACGTGCTTGAGGTTGCGGCCCGCGGTCTCGTAGATGCGACGGCCCACGGCGGTGCTGCCGGTGAAGGTGAGCACGGGCACCTGCGGATGCGCGACGATGGCCGCGCCGACCTCGTCACCGAGGCCGTGGACGACGTTGAGCACGCCGGCGGGGAGCCCCGCGTCCCAGAGGCACTCGGCGAAGCGGTGACCGCTCTCGGGGGCCTCTTCGGAGGGCTTCCACACGACGGAGTTGCCGCACACGAGGGCGGGGAGGATCTTCCAGCTCGGGACGGCGACGGGGAAGTTCCACGCGGTGATGACGCCGACGACGCCGATGGAGCGGCGCAGCGTGAAGCCCATCTTGCGCGGGAGCTCCGACGGCGCCGTGCGCCCGAAGAGCCTGCGCCCCTCGGAGCCCGCGTACCACGCCGTGTCGATGGCCTCCTGAATGTCCCCGCGGGCCTCTTCGAGGCGCTTGCCCATCTCGCGCGCCATCACGTGCGCGATGGCCTCCTTGCGCTCCACGAGGAGCTGCCCCGCGCGAAAGAGCACCTCGCCGCGCGCCGGGGCGGGCGTCGCGCTCCAGGTCTTGTACGCCGCGCGCGCCACGGCGACGGCGCGCTCCACGTCGGCGGCGCCCGACCGCGGCGCCGTGGCGACGATCGATCCGTCGGTGGGGTTGCCCACGTCGAGCACCCTGCCGTCGAGCGCCGGGAGCGCGTCGGGGCCGATGCGGTTCTTCAGTGCGTGGATCGTGGCGTCACTCATCGTCGTGGACCTCCGGACCTTCGTTGAAAGCCCGCGTTTCTACCGCGGAACGAGGGGACGGACCAACGCCGAAGAGCAGCCCCTCAGCCCTTCATCGCGAGGGCGAGGTCCGCGATCACCGCGAGGAAGAAGATCGCCCAGAGGGCCATCGCGATGCGCCAGCGCGAACGCATCGTCGCCTCGCGCGCGGCCTGTGCGCGGGCGATCTCCTCCTGGTGCGTCCGCTCGTTGTGCTCGCGCTGCTCGCGGTAGACGCGCTCCTGCTCCGAGCGCTCCCACTGCTCGCGCTGGAGGCGCTCGATCTCGTTGCGGTGAAACTCCTGAAGCTGCCTGAGCTCGCCCTCGACGCGCTCGCGGACGGACTTCTCCATCGCGGCCTCGTCGCGCGCCTCGCGGACCTCGCGCTCCATGCGCTCGCGCTCGTTGCGCTCCTGCGCTTCTCGCTCGCGCTTCTCTCGCTCGACGCGGTCTCGCTCGGCCTGCTCGGCGCGGGCCTTCGCCTCGCCCGCCTGACGCTCGCGCTCCTGCCGCTCCCACACGTCGTAGGCCTGCCGCTCGGCGTTGGCGCGCTCGGCGTTGGCCTTGTTCTCCTGCACCATGGGGCGCATGTACGAGAGTCCCTCGATGAGGATCCACCAGGGCTCGACGCGCCCCGCCGCGGCCGACGCGTCGCCCTGATACGCCAGCAGCGCGCGCACCGCGGGAAAGCGCTGCATCACCACGTCGGGCACGCTGAACGCCTCGCGGTCGCTACAGCGGGTGCACTGCGCGGCGACCCTGCCCGCGCCGCTGAAGCGCACAACCACGGGGCTCCGGCACCGCTGGCAGAGCGGCGTGCCGGGGGCGGCCTTCAGGCGAAGCGGCGTCTGCGACGGCAGCGCCTCGCTCGGAAACTCGATGGCCGACTCGCGCACGCCCACGGCGCCGAAGGGGTTGTATGCGCCGAGCGGCGCGTTGAGGCCCTGAAAGTCGGGGAACGACAGATCCACCGTGGCGTGGGCCATGTGAAAGGCCTCGTCCCACCAGCCGAGGTCGACCTGCGTGACGTGACCGCAGTGGTTGCAGGGGATCTGGGCCCCGATCGACTCGGGGCGCAGGGGGATCACCGAGCCGCAGCGGGCGCAGGGGAGGGTGATCTCGACGCGGGCCCACGGACGCCCCGGGAGCGCCGTCGGGACCACGGGCGAGAGGGGGCCGAAGGCGGCGTTGCAGATGCCGCAGCGCGGCCTCTCGGTCGGAGCGGCCGTCCCGCACTCTGCACAGACGCGTAGCTCGTTCTGCGAGACAGGGCCCGGAGCCACCATGCGCGGACGCTATCAACGCGACGCATCGGCGCGCAACAACGCGCTGTCACCGCGCGACGTGCGTCAGCGGACGCGCTCGACCACGATGAGCGCGAAGAGGCCGAAGGTCTTGTCGCCGAGGTGCACCGTTCGATCGAGCGCGACGAGGCCCTTCGCGAGGAACGCGGGGATGCGGGTGTTGAGCTTGAGCCCGCCGCTCGCGAGGTAGAGCCACTTGTGAAAGGGCTCGCGCTTCACGATCTTGAGCGACGGAAACTCCCGCGCGAAGCGCGGATCGGAGTCGCGGAAGACGCTCGTGGGGAGGCGCGTGTTGGCGCCCGCCATGCGCCCCTCGCCGACGACGCGCCAGTCGTTGGGGTCGTCGATGTGGGGCTCGTGGTGGAGCACCGAGTGAAAGTACTGGCCCACGGTGGTGTACCAGGGCTCGACCATCACGATTCGCCCGCCGGGCCGCAGCACCGTCTCGGCGCCGCGGAGAAAGCCCGCGGCGTCGGGGAGGTGGTGAAACACGTCGAAGGCCACGATGGCGTCGAGCGACGAGGGTTCGAAGCTCTCGGCGATGCGGCACGCGTCGATCACGCGGTCGACGCGCGGCGTCTCGACGCACTCGCTGGTGATCGCGTGCGGCGCGAACTCGCGGAAGAACCCGCCGCCCGAGCCGAGCTCGAGGAGCCGCGGGTACGCGTCGCGGGGCACCTCGGCGGCGAGGCGGCCGTACACGTCGCAGTAGATCTCGTAGAGGAGGTGGTTGGCGCGAATGCGTCCCGCGTCGGTGTCGATCTCTCGGAGGTCGTCGGCCATGATCGGTGCTGTGGTGGGTGCTTGGGGTTTGCGTGTGGCGGCGATCAGCTTCGGCCCTTGCGGGGCTTCTTCCGGTCGTCGTCGTTGCTCGTCGTGGGGGCGGCGGAGGCGCGTCGGGGTTCGGGCGCGGCGCGCGGCGTGATCGCGGGGCCCGTGAGCGCGCGGAGTTCCTCGCCGATCTGGTGCGTGATCTCGTCTTCGAGCTCCTCGATGCCGCCGCAGAGGCGCTCGACGTTGCGCTGATAGACGAAGAGCCGCACGACGCGCTGCTCGAGGCCCGCGGGGACCTCACCGAGCCCGTCGATGAGCACCGACGCGCGAGGGTCTACGCCGTCGGCGACGACCTCGATGCCCGGCTGATCGTCGACGACGACGAGGGCGCCTTCGAGGGCGCGCACGAGGCCCGGCTCCACCTGTTCGAGGGCGCGCTCCACGGAGCGATGAAACTGCTCCTTCGGGATCGACCACGGCGGCGGCGGGAGCTCGCGGTCGAAGCCCCGGCAGTCGAGAAAGGCCATGATGGCGCCGCGATAGTCGCGCCGCTTCTCGCGCACGAGCCCGAGGTAGTAGTGCACGTCGGGGTTGTGCGGGTCCTCTTTGAGGGCGTCGTTGAGGTGCGCCTCGGCGGCGTCGGCGTCGCCCACTTCGAAGCGCGCGCGGCCCACGAGGTACGACTGCCCGGGCTGCTCGTAGGGGCCCTCGGGCAGCGCGTCGAGCACGCGCTTCGCGTCGTCGTCGTCGCCCTTCGCGAGCAGCGCGTCGAACTTCAGGAGCATCGCGTCGACGATCTCCTCGCGCGTGTCGACGAACTCGAGCACCTCGTCGCAGAGCTCGATGGCGCCTTCGAAATCCGCGATGGGGTGGATGAGCAGCTCGGCGGCGTTGAGCATCGGGTCGGGGTAGCCGTCGTCGATGGCCATCGAGGTGCGAAAGTGCTCCATCGCGGCGTCGTACTCGCCCTCCTGCGCGCAGACCTGACCGAGGAGGTTGTGCGCCTCGGGGGAGTTGCCATCGAGCTCGAGGGCGCGGCGCGCGCAGGCTCGGGCGCCTCGCGAGTCACCCTGGGAGAGCAGCTCCCACCCCCGGTCGAGGTGCGCGGACAACGGATCCATTCCCACGGTCTACAGCCCTGTCTTTCGGAGTGATGCGCCGCCGCGCGGTGGCGTCGGCAGCGGAGGCGGAGGATTGCGACCTTTGCGCTCCCCGGTCAAGGCATCGCGCACGGCGCCTCCTCCCGCATCGAGGCGTGTGTTAGTCGTTGGCGGTGCGCACCGAGTCCCTCGCGCTGGTGGTCGCCCTCGCCGTCGAGGGCTGCGCGTCGCTGTCTCCCACGCGCGGCGCTCGCGGCCGCCCCAACGCGGGATGGATCTCCCACGCCGAGCGCCTCCCCGATCGCGGCCGCGGCTGGCAGGTGCTCCGCACCGACGCGCAGGGCGGCATCCACTGGGGCACGGCCCGCGTCGTGTCGCTCGTGCAGCAGGTGGCGCGCGCGACGACGCCCTCTCGCAGCCTCATCCCCCTCGTGGTCGGAGACATCTCCGCGCCGCACGGCGGCCAGGTCCCGCGCCACGCGTCGCACCGCGCGGGCCGCGACGTCGACCTGCTCTTCTTCGCGCGCGACGGGGTCACCGACGCCTCGCTCCTCACGCCGGAGTTCGTGCGCTACGACCGCGACGGCAACTCGGTGCAGTGGCCCACGCCGCTGCGCTTCGACACCCCGCGCAACTGGGACCTCATCGAAGCCGTCGTGCGCGCCGAGGGCGTCGGCGTCACGCGGGTCTTCGTCGCCGCGTGGATCGAGCAGCTCCTCGTCACCAACGCCCGCGCGCGCTCGCGGCCCGCGTGGGTGATCGACCGCGCCGAGGCCCTCATGCACCAGCCCGGCGACGCGCTCCCGCACGACGACCACTTTCACGTCCGCGTGGCCTGCTCGCCCGACGAGCGCAGCGCCGGCTGCGTCGACGCGTCTCCGATGTGGCCGTGGCTTTCGAAAGATTGGGAGAAGGGCGACAGCCTCTCCGCCGACGACGCGACGATCCTCGCCGCGATGCGATGACCGTCGCGCGCCGTCGCGGGTCGGTCAGGGCATGCAGCCCGTGCCGTTGACGCAGGACGTGAAGCCGTTGCGCGGCTCGCACACGTAGCGATACGTGCGGCCCGCGGCGCAGAGCACGAGCGTGCTGCCGTCGCAGGTTCCGCCGGGCGCGGCCGCGAGGGGGTCGCACTCGTGGTCGACGCCGCAGAACGAGTGGCTGTTCACGGTCTGGCAGGTCGCGCCGGTCACGAGCCGTCCGCAGTCGACGGCGTGCCAGCGTCCGCCGCGGCACACGCGGAGCTGCGTCCCGTCGCACGTGGTCGCGTCGCCGGTGCACTCTGCGCCGGAGCCCCGGCAGGTGTTCGCGGTGGCGTCGCAGACTCCGCCCGTGAGGTCGCAGTTGCGAACGCGGGTGTAGACCCCGAGCACGCACTGCTCGAGCACGTTGCCGTTGCATCGCGGCGGTGATCCCGCGGGGCACGCGGCGCCCATCGCGGTGACGCACGCGGCCTCGCCGCCCGTGGCGACGCAGCGGAGGCCGAGGGCCGTGCAGTTGTCGCGCGTCTCGACGCCGCTCACGCACGACCGATAGGTCCCGCTGCCGGTGCCGTCGCAGCTCGCGGTGGGCGCCGCGCAGGTGCCGCCCGCGACGCGCGAGACCTCGTACTTGAGGCACGAGCTCAGCCACGACGAGCACGTCCCCGCGGTGGTGACGTCGGCCACGCAGCGGAGCGCGCCGCACGCGCGCGCCGAGAGGGGACCGCCCTCCCAGCTCACGGGGTTGAAGTACTCGTTGAGCGCGGCCTGCGGAGGCCTGAAGGTGCACATGCCGAGCCTCGTCGCGAAGGCCGCGAGTTCGCCGAAGCTCCACGCGCAGAGGCCGGGGATCATCATCTGCACGTCGGCGCGATCGGCGACGGGCGAGTCGGTCGCGGCGTCGCTCCCGCCGTCGGTGACCGGAGGCGTGTCAGGCGTGGTCGAGTCGGCCGAGGCGTCGGCGTCCGCGACGGTCGCGTCGTTGCCGAGGTCCGAGGGGACGACCGAGTCGATGGCGGGCACGTCGACGAGGGGGACGTCGTTGTTCGAAGTCTGGCCTCCGGGGCGCGAGGTCTCCCCGCACGCCGCGAGCAGCACCACGAAAGGACAGAAGGCGATCGGAGAAAGCTTCATCGTCCCGCATGCTGTCAGCGAAGCGCGCCCCGAGGCAAGAGGCGATGAGAATCGGGGAAACGCGCGCGGCGATACCGGTCACCCGCGATGGTCGGAGATCAGAATCCGTCGGCGCGCGCACACGCGGCGCGCACCACGGACCGGAGCGCGGCGACGTCGAAGGGCCGGGAGAACACCTCCGTCGCGCCGAGCGAGAGCGCGCGACGACGCAGCGCCGCGTCGCAGCGCGCGGCGATGAGGATCACGGGCGTGAAGATCAACTTCGCGCGGAGGCTCTCGAGCGCCTCGAAGCCGTCGCAGAGTGGCATCTCGACGCCCGCGAGGATCGCGTCGAAGCCGTCGCGCGGCCACCGCGCGAGCGAGGCGTGGCGGACCTGGAGCTGAAGGTCGACGCCGTCGCGGGCGACGGTCACGTCGTAGCCCTCCTCGAGGAGGAGCTGGGCGAGGAGGTTGCGGCTCGAAGGCGCGTCGTCGGCGACGAGGACCCCGCGTCGCGCCTCCCCGAGCGAGGTCGCGTCCTCGCGCGAGATCATCGACGGCGAGGGCGTGAGCTTGTGTTGCATCGTGCGGTGTCTCCCGGTCGGCGAGAAGGGGGGGTGATCGAGGGGCTCGAGAGGCGCCGCGTCCCTGCGCGCGCGCCTCGACGGCCTCGGCGCAATGCACCGTTCGCGCCGTGTCTCGCCGCCACGAAACAGCCTGATTCAAGCGCGTGTTCGCCGTGACACCGGGTGGCACGCCGCCTCGCC
>JAXLYG010000080.1:0-27595 GCA_046351535.1 Polyangiales bacterium | reverse complement strand
GGGGCGTGTCGGGGATGCGCGCGCTCGACGAGGCGAAGCACTTCATGCGACGGGTGCTCGAGGCGCTCCACGCGACGCCCTGGGGCATGCTCTCGCTCGTGAGCGGCCTCGGGCCCCTCGACCACGCGCACAGGCTCCGCAAGATGCTCTCGTCGCCCGAGGCCTACGGCGACATGAAGCTCCGCGACCTCGACCGGCGGATGCTCGTCGTGAGCCTCGGCGCCGACACCTGGGCGCCGAAGCTCTTTCGCAACTTCGCGACCGTCTCGCCCACGCCCGACCCCGGCGACGGCGACCTCACGCTCGTCGACGTGGCCCTCGCGAGCAGCGCGTTCCCGCTCTACCTCCCCATTCACGGAGGCGGCAAGCGGATCGGGGGCAGCGAGCACTTCGTCGACGGCGCCCTCGTCGCCAACAACCCCGCGATGTGCGCCCTCGCGAACGCCCTCCAGTACCAGATGGAGACGCACAAGCACGTCAACGTGCGCCACCTCCGCGACTGGCTCCCGAGCGTGCGCCTGCTCTCGCTCGGCGCGTTCGAGTGCGGCAAGGAGCGCGACCTCATCGAGCGCTCGTGGCTCGGGGGGCTCTTGAAGCTCGCCTGCGAGTCGTCGCCGCTGCGCTCCTGGCCCCTGAGCTCGGGCAACGTCAACTGGGGCTGGCTCCAGTGGCTCGTGCTGCGCCCGCTCTTTCTCGTCGACCTCATGGCGCAGGGCTCCGTCGCCGTGGTGTCACACCAGTGCCGCGACCTCCTCGACGAGGACTTCTTTCGCTTCGCGCCCTCGATCGAGGAGATCAACACCGCGCTCCGCGCCACGCTGTCGCCGCCGGCGGTGGTCTGCGCGCTGCTCGAGGCGCGCGCCGCCGAGATCGCGAGCGGCGACTACTTCAAGAGCGTCGTGTCGTGGGCGAAGAACCGCTGGATGTTCATCCACGACGAGGCGTCGGGCTGAGCGCCTCGTCGCCGTCGCGCCGGTTGCGCAGCGCGTGGCGCATCTGCTCGACGAGCTCTCGCACCCCGAGCGGCTTGCGCACGTAGCCGTCGAAGCCCGCGCCGAGGAGGGCGCGCTCCTCGTCCTTCGAGGCGCACGCGGTGACGGCGATCACGGGCGTGTGCGCGGCGGTCTCGCGCTCGCGCTCGCGCAGCTCGGCGATGGCCGCGGTGCCGTCCATCACGGGCATCTGGATGTCCATGAGCACGAGGTCGAAGCGCTCGCGGACGAGCGCGTCGAGGGCCGCGCGGCCGTGCTCCACGGCGGTGACCTCGTGGCGCATCTTCGTGAGCAGCACGACCCCGAGGCGGCGGCTCACGGGGTTGTCCTCGACGAGGAGGACCTTCCGCGGCGCGTCGGCCCACAGCGCCTCGATGGGCTGCGGCGGGGATTGCGCGCTCGCCGCGTCGGACGGCAGCGCGGTGAGCGGGAGCGACACGCGGAAGGTGCTCCCGACGCCCTCGACGCTCTCGACGGCGATGCTCCCGCCCATGCGCTCGGTGAGGCGCGCGCAGATCGCGAGGCCGAGGCCCGTGCCGCCGTAGCGCCGCGTGATCGAGGTGTCGGCCTGCACGAAGGGCTTGAAGATGTCGCCCACGAGGGCGGGGGCGATGCCGATGCCCGTGTCGGCCACGCAGAGCTCGACCCTGACCGCGTCGCCGACGCGCTCGAGCACCGCGACGGAGACGGTGACCTCGCCCGCGTGCGTGAACTTCACCGCGTTGCCCACGAGGTTCAGGAGGATCTGCCGGATGCGCAGCTCGTCGCCGAGGAGCGCCTCGGGGACGTCGTCGGGCATGACGGCGGTGAGCGTGAGGGACTTCTCGCGGGCCCGCGCGCGCTGCATCGCCACGGCGCCGTCGACGCAGGCGCGGAGGCTGAAGGGCGACGCGTCGAGCACGAGCTTGTCGGCCTCGATCTTCGAGAGGTCGAGGATGTCGTTGATGAGCGAGAGGAGGTTGCGCCCCGAGGCGGTGACGGCGGAGACGTACTCCCGCTGCTCGGCGTCGAGCGCGGTCATCTCGAGGAGCTGGATGTTGCCGAGCACGCCGTTGAGGGGCGTGCGGAGCTCGTGGCTCATGTTCGCGAGGAACTCGCTCTTGGCCCGGTTGGCCGCCTCCGCCGCGACGCGCGCGGCGACGTGGGCGCGCTCGGCCTCGTCGCGCGCGGTCACGTCGCGGAACGACCAGATGCGCCCCACGTTCTCGCCGTTGAGCAGCAGCGGCGCGGTGAAGCGTTCGAAGAGCCGCCCGTCGGTGAAGCGCACCGTGTCGGTGAGCTCCTCGTCGGACTGATAGAGCGACTCGACCTTGCGGAGGAAGGCCTCGGGGTCCGCGAGCTGATCGACCACGAAGCGGAGCAGCGCCTCGTCGTCGCCGCGCTCCACGATCGACGCCGGGATGCGCCAGAGCTCGGCGAAGCGGCGGTTGGTGCGCACCACCCTGCCCGCGCGGTCCACCGCGAGGATCCCGTCGACCGTCGACCCGAGGATCGAGCGGAGCTGCACCTCGCTCGCTCGCAGCGCCTCCTCGGCGCGCTTGCGCACGGTGATGTCGCGCGAGAGCACGATGAAGCGCGGCGACGCGCCGTGGGGCACGGCCTTGCGCGACACCGAGAGTTCGAACCACATGCGCCCGTGTTCGAGCGCGAGCTCGAGCTGCCTGCCGAGCGAGTGCCCCCGCTCGTGGGCCTCGCGCAGCGCCGCCATGCACGCCTCCGAGGCCGCGGGCGACAGCACGTCGGCGATCGTGCGACCGAGGAGCTGCTCCGCGGGTGCGGCGAGCAGCGCGGCCCGCGGCGCGTGACAGGCGAGGTAGCGCCCGTCGAGGTCGACTTCGAAGAGCAGGTCGGGGATCGCGTCGAGCGTCGCGGCGAGCTGGTTGCGCGCGGCGGTCACCTCGGCCTCGTAGCCCGCCGAGCGCTCGCGCACCGTCACCGCGACGCGCGCCTCCGCGCCGAGCGCCACGAGGGAGGCCGTGAGCGTCACCGCGAGCGTCGCGCCCGCGCCCGTGCGCAGGTCGGCGTCGAAGGCGAGGGCGCCGTGGCGGCGCAGCGCGACGAGGCGCTCGGACCACGAGGCCGGTCGGAGCCGTGCGTCGAGGTCGCCGAGGCTCATGCGCGTGAGCGCGTCGCCCGCGTATCCGAGGGCGTGGCGCGCGGCGTCGTTGGCGCTCACGACGCGCGCGTCGAGGTCGACGACGAGGAGCGCCTCGGGCGACGGCGTCACGCGCGGATCGACGGCCCCTCGCGTGCCGTCCCCTGCCGTCGAGTCTGGGTCGTCAGGTCGCATCGCTCGCTCCATCGGCCTCCGAGCGCTATCGGCACGCAGACCGTATTCCACGCGACGCCTCGGAGACCAGCGCGATCAGGCCCTCGCCGCGACGCCGCTCCGACGCGCGCACGGAACACACACCCGCTGCGCGCGCGACGCGCTGGCACCGGGGCTGCACTCCATGCGGGCATGAGCACCCCCGCAGAACCTCACGTTTCCCAGTGTTTTCATGGACTCCGAGGCGCGGTGTTCGCCGCGCTCGCGAGCCTCGCGGCGTGCAGCGGTGTCCAGACGCCCGCACCCGCCGTGGCACCCGCCACCACGGCCCCCTCGCCCGAGCTCGCTGCGACGGAAGCGCCCCGCGCGACGCCGACGATCGCCGCCGCGGAAGGGCGCGGAGCTTCGACTTCGACCGCCGCCACGACCGCCGCCACGACCGCCGCCACGACCGCCGCGCCCGCGCCGCTGTGCACCGACGACCGCACGCGTTGCCTCGATGCGTCGCGCCCGTTGCTCGAGCGCGTGCTCCCCACGGTGGCGCGCTCGCCGCGTGATGCCTTCGAAGCGTTGCGCACTTCGAACTCGCCTGCGGCGCGCGCGTGGGCCGCGTACCTCGCGCACCACGCGGGCGACGACGAGACGGCCGGGGCGATGCTCTCGGAGCTCGATCGCGCGGGGGTCACCTCGGAGCTCACGCCGCCGGAGGTTCACGCCCCGGGCGCACGGGCGCTCTACCTCGCGCGCGAGCTCACCGAGGCGACGGGCGACGGATCGAATGACCTCGTGGCGAGCCTCCCCTGCGTGGTCTTCGAATGGGACGGCGAGGTCGCGCGACGGGCCTTCGGACCGGCCTACGGCTCGACGCGTGACCGGCTCATGGCGCCCTTCAAGGCGCGCTGCGCGGCCGAGGCGCTCGAAGGTGCGCTGCCGCCCGCGGCGAGCCGCAGCGTGCTCGCGGCGAGCGAGGCGATGAGCAGGGCGCTGTTCCGTGAGTTTCCGCGGCCCGACGGGACGATGTGGGTCGCCGTCGAGATCGACGCGCGCGAGGCCCTCACCGAGTCGCTCCTCGGCTTCACGAGCGACGCCCGCGAGCGCGACGCCGCGATGCGCGACGTGGTGGCTCGGCTCGCCGCGCGCGACCCCCGCTCGCTGCCGCGCGTGGGCAACTACCGCCGCAGCGCCGAGGCCCACATGACCGCGCTCGCCAACGGGATCTGCGCCGTCGCGCGCGCCCGCGGCCAGGCCGTGACGAGCGGGCAGTGCCAGCGTCAGGCGTACAACGCGCAGATCAACGCGTTCACCACGTGGGTCGGCGCGTTGCAGACCGAGTGACCATCCCCGTTCAACGTGCGGGAACCGCGCGGGGCGCGCGGGGCGCGTCGGGCCTCGCGCGAGGCGCGTCCCTCGAAGCGGCGTCACGGGAGGATGCGTCGCGGGCGTCGATCGAGGCGTCGCGCGCGCTGGCGTCGTCGGCGTCGAGCGTGGCCGCGTCGGGTGACTGCGCGTCCGCGGGCGCGGCGACGTCGGGCGGCGGCGGCGCGGTGGCGTCCGGTGGCGGCGCGCTGACGGGCGGCGGCGGCGCGGTGACGTGCGCGGCGACCGCGGGCCCCGCGTGCTGACGCGATTGCCAGACCGAGACGCCGACGGCGAGCGCGCTGACGAGCGCCGAGACCGAGGCGATGGCGACGAGGCTGACGCCGCGTCGAGGCGGCGCTTCGACCTCGACGGTGACGGCCTTCGCCGAGAGGTTGAGCGTTCCGCCCGTCGCAGCCGGCGCGGGGTCTTGCGACGCCCTCGGCTGGGTGTCGACGACCGTCGGCGTGAGGGCGCCGAACTCCTCCGCGAAATCGAGCCGCACGCGCTCGCTGGCGTGCGGGAGGAGCGCGGCGCCGAGCTCTCGCGCGTCGCCGATGCGTCGATCGAGGTCGCGCTCGAGCATGCGCAGCAGGAGCGCGTCGAGCTCCTCGGGCACCGTGGGGCTGAACTCGCGCACGCTCGGGATGGGGGCGCGCGTGACCGCCTCGATGAGCGCCAGGATGCTCGTCCCGGTGAAGGGCCTCCGGCCCGCGAGGCACTCGAAGAGGATCACGCCGAGCGACCAGATGTCGCTGCGCGCGTCGACGTGCTTCGACTCGCGCATCTGCTCGGGCGACATGTAGAGCGGCGTCCCGAGCACCGAGGACGTGCGCGTGAGCTCGACGGTGGCCTCGCGCACCTTCGCGATGCCGAAGTCGAGGAGCTTCGGCGTCTCGCCGCGCGGGCCGTGGGCGATGAAGATGTTCCCGGGCTTGAGGTCGCGGTGGATGATCCCTCGCGCGTGCACCGCCGCGACGGCCGACACGATGGGCACGAGCGTGTCGACGGCCTCGCGCGTGGTCAGGCGCTTCAAGCGCTTCAGCCTGTGATCGAGCGCCTCGCCGTCGAGGCACTCCATCGCCATGAAGGGCGTCCCCTCGTGCTCGCCGCAGTCGAAGACCTCGACGATGTTCGGGTGCTGGATCTGCGCCGCCGCCTCGGCCTCACGAAAGAACCGCGCGATCGTCTCGGGGTGGAGCGTCACCGCGGGCTTGAGGAGCTTCAGCGCGACGCGCTTTCGCAGCGGCAGCCGCAGCGCCTCGTAGACCACGCCGAAGGACCCTTCGCCGATCTTGCGAACGATCTCGTAGGCGCCGAAGACCGCGCCGGGATCAAACTGCAGCTCGTTTTGCGGCTCCGACACGCACGGAGATTGACCACGTCTCGTGCCACACGAACAGGGGGGACCGCGCGCGGATCTCGCGCCGCGCGCGCCGGGCCTTCGCAACGCGTGCACCGCAGCGCATTTCGGGGTGGTCGTCGCGCGCCTCGACTCGCGCCGAGACGACGTATTCTCGCGGCGCCCGACATGGCGCTCCCGAAGCACGCACGAAGAATCACGGTCGACGGCGAGGCGTACCGCTGGCTCGTCTCGACGAGCGCGCTCCCCGGCGAGGTGCGCGCGATCGTTCAACATGAGGGCGGGCGCGGGCCGAAGCTCTGCGCGCGCTTCGCGGCCGTCCACATCGCGCGCACGCAGCCCGATGGGAGCGTCGCGCATCCGCAGTCGACGGTGGTGTCGTCGGCCTTCGTGCGTGACGCCATCCGTCACGCGCGCGACGAGGGCTGGGACCCGCTCGGCGACGGCCCCGACGTGGCGGTGCGCTACGACGACGGCTTTCGCGACCCCGACGGCGCCGTGCAACGAGCGCCTCAACGCGTCGCGCTCGATCCGCTGGTCGAGCGGGTGGTCTGCAACGCGCCAGGCTCGACGGGCCCCACCGCGGCGTGGACGCGGTACTGGTCGCGCGGCGGCCGCGATCCACTCACGGCGGCCTGGGAGGCGAGCAGCAACCCCGGCGTGATGTTCGACGTGCTGTCGGCCGCGCTGCCCGCGGCGCGTCACGCGGTCGAGCGCGCGTTCGCCGAGCGGAGCGGCCCCGTCGCGGCGATGTTCGAACGCAATCCCCCGGACGCGCCGCGCTCGATCCGCGGAGACCTCGACGCGCTCGTCGAAGCCGCCGGGCAGAGTGTGCGAGGCGAGTACGCGGGCGCCCTGCACCACGAGCTCATCCTGCGCACCGACGTCGGCACCGCGGGCGACTGGAACCGCTTCTGCGCCGAGGTCTCCGAGGTGATCCGCGCGCTCGTCGCGACGCCTCCGACGACGGCGGATCTCGAACGCGGGTGAAGCCACGTTTGACGATCGAACGGGTGCGCTCCTGGTACTCCGTCGCAGGGGGAATTGAAGGGTTGGCGCGCGAGGCGCGAGCACCGCAAGGAAGGGCGACGACGAAGGGCTGGTCGCCCGTCGAGGAGACCTGACGCCGCGGGGCGACGTGCATCGTGCGATCACCCCTTCAATTCCCCTGCGACGGAGTACTAGTGTCCGCGCCCGTGAGTGCCCGACCGCTTTCTGCAAGGGTGTTGTTCCTCGCGCTGAGCGTCGCGCTGCCTGTCGCCGCGCAGCACGCGCCGCCGACGCCCGCGCCCTCGACGGCGCCGGTCCCCGAAGGCTCGCCCGCGCGCTCGCACGTGTGGAGCGGCGCGGCCGGGGAGCCCACCCGCGAGGCGCTGGCCGGGGTCGAGCAGATGTCGCGAAACGCGGTGAACGACTGCGCGAGCAGCTTCGCGTTCACACCCGATCAACCGAACCGATGCGTGCTCGCCGACACGACGGGCGGAGACGAGGAGCCCATGTCGTTCCCCGGTCGGGGCTACGTGCTGGCGCTCTCCCCCGACGGCCGGGTGACCTGGATCGGCTTCGGGAGCCTCCGCCCCATGGGCGGCCTCGGCGGCTCGGTGCCCTACGCCGAGAGCGCCGCGCGCTGGCGGACCTTCTGCTCGCCCCGCGAGCGCGCGATCGGCCGGTGCATCGACGCCGCGCGAAGGATGCTCCACGGCCCCCGCTTCACCGCGCGCTACCCCGTGCTCCTCGAGGTGTTGCGCGTCTCGCGCACCGCGCCCGCCGCCCCCGCCGCGCCCGCCGCGCCCGCCGCGCCCGCCGCGCCTCCCACGTAGGAGTATCGTCTCCGTGGCGACGTCGGCGCGTCGATGCGTTACCGTCACCGACGCCATGAAGCGTCCTCACGTCGCTGTCTTCATCGCAACGAGCGTCGACCAGTACATCGCCCGCGACGACGGCTCGATCGACTGGCTCGCGCGCGTCCAACGAGACCCCGCGGAGGACTACGGCTATGCCGCGTTCATGGCCTCCGTCGACGCGCTCGTCGTTGGAAGGGCCACCTACGACACGGTGCTCGGCTTCGACGCGTGGCCCTACGAGGGCAAGCGCGTCGTCGTGCTCACGCACCGCCCGATCAACGCGACGCACGGCGAGGAGACGCACCACGGCGCGCTCGCCCCGCTCTTCGAAAAGCTCGGCGCCGAAGGGGTGACGCGCGTCTACCTCGACGGCGGAGAGACCATCCGTCAGGGGCTCGCCGAGGGCCTCATCGACGAGCTCACGCTCTCGCTCGTGCCCGTGCTCCTCGGCTCGGGACGACCGCTCTTCGTGCGAGGTCTGCCCGAGACCGACCTCCGTCTCATCGACGCGAAGGGCTTTCCCTCGGGCCTCGTGCAGCTCCGTTACGCGCGGTAGCGCACTGCTCGCTCCGCTTCGAGACGCGAGACGCGAGACGCGCGTCGCGCGCTGCGGAACCGTCTGGTCGGTGCGATGGACGACGCGATTTTTCGCGTTCCTCGACGCCGCCGCGCGGGGGCATCATCGACGCCATGCGCCGCTCCACACCGCTCCCGCTGCTCACGCTCTCGCTGCTCTCGCTCGCGCGCTGCGCCTCGCCAGCGAGCGACGTCGCCGACGCCACACCCGACGTTGAGACCGACGCGTCCTCCGATGTTGTGCGCGACACGCTCGCAGACGTCGCCGTCGACACGCTCGCAGACGTCGCCGTCGACACGCTCGCAGACGTCGCCGTCGACACGCTCGCAGACGTCGCCATCGACACGCCCGCAGACGTCGCCGATGTCGCCGTCGCCGACGTGGCGCGCGATGTGTCCGCCGATGTCGCGCGTGACGCGCCCCCCGGTGACACGGGGCCTGTCTCGTGGGTGACGCCCGGCGATCCTGGCGCGGCCGACGTGCGCATGGTCGTGCGCGGCGACCTCCCGCGGCACCCCATCTCTCGCTACATCTACGGCTGGAACTCGCCCGACTGGACGCGCGCGCGCGGCGTCACCTTCGTCCGCTCCGGCGGCAACCGCATGACCGCGTGGAACTGGGAGACCAACGCCTCCAACGCGGGCAACGACTACCGCTATCAGAACGACAACTACCTCTGCCAGAACGCGGGCTGCGACCGCCCCGGCGAGGTCGCGCGACGCGCCGTCGACGACGCCGCCGCCCACGACGCGTCGATCATCCTCACGCTCCCCATGGCGGGCTACGTCGCGGCCGACACGCTCGGCGGCGGCGACGTGCGCAGCAGCGGCGCGAGCTACCTCACCACGCGCTTTCGACGCAGCGTCGCGCGCAAGGGAGCGCCCTTCGCACTCACGCCCTCGCTCACCGACGACGCGGTCTATCAAGACGAGTTCGTGCACTGGGTCGACGCGACGTACCCCGCCGCGTCGCGCGGCGCGCGCGAGGTCTTCTACGCGCTCGACAACGAGCCCGACCTCTGGTCGTCGACGCACGCCGAGATCCACCCCGCGCGACTCACCTACGCCGAGCTCCTCACGCGCACGACGGAGCTCGCCGCCGCCGTGAAGGACGCCTCGCCCGCCGCGCTGGTCTTCGGTCCCGTGAGCTACGGGTGGCAGGGCTTCGTGAACCTGCAAGACGCGCCCGACGCGATGGGGCGCGACTTTCTCGACACCTACCTCGACGGCGTGCGCGCGGCCTCGGAGCGCGCGGGGCGACGCCTCGTCGACGTGCTCGACCTGCACTGGTATCCCGAAGCGCAGGGCGGCGGCGTGCGCGTCACCGACGACGGCGCGTCGACCGCGCTCGCCGACGCGCGCGTGCAGGCGCCGCGCTCTCTCTGGGACAACCGCTACACCGAGACGAGCTGGATCTCGATGTGGAGCACGAGCGGCCCCATCGCGCTGCTCCCTCGGATGCGCGCGAAGATCGACGCGCACTGGCCGGGCACGCGCCTCGCGCTCACGGAGTACTACTACGGCGGCGGCGCGGACATCTCGGGCGGCGTCGCCGAGGCCGACGCGCTCGGCGTCTTCGGCCGCGAGGGGATCTTCGCAGCGGCCGTGTGGCACACGGGCATGACCGACGACCGCTTCGTCTACGCGGCGCTGGCGATGTACCGCAACTTCGACGGCGCGGGCGGCGCGTTCGGCGACACCTCGCTCGCGGCCACCGTCGACGCCGACGCGCGCGCGGCCGTGTACGCCAGCGTCGACGCGAGCGGATCGAGCCGCATGGTGCTCGTGCTCGTGAACCGCGACCGCAGCGCCACCACGGCCTCGCTCGCGGTCACCGACGCGCGCCGCTACACGCGCGGCGAGACCTGGACGCTCACCGCCGACGCCGCTTCACCGCGCCGCGGCGCCGACCTCACGGCCGCGGCCACCAACGCGTTCCGCGTGACGATGCCCGCGCGCGGCGTGACCACGGTGGTGCTGCGTCCCTGAGCGTCGCGACGTTCTTGAGATCCGCGCCGACGAGGCGCGGTCGTCGCGATGGCCCGGTTCAGTGCGCGCCCCGACCGGGGCGCCAGGAGATCATCAAACGACGAGGCAGCCGTCGGGCGTCGGCGGACACGCCACGTCGCTCACGCCGCCGTCGCGACGGATGTACGCGAGGTGAAAGCCCCCGTCGCCGTCGGGCACGATCTCCGAGTAGCACGTGAAAGGATCGGGACACGTGTCGACGGGCGTGTCCGATGCGACATCCGAGGGCGCGTCGAGGGTCGCGTCGACCGCCGAGACATCCGAGGGCGCTGGCGGCGACGTCGTCGAGCCGCAGCGGAGCGAGCCGAGCGAGAGCGCGGTGACGGTGAGCACCGCAGGGACCGTGAGTCGCTGCTTCATGGTGATGCCCGAGCCTCTCACGTTTCGCCCTCGCGAATCGCGTGAAGGTCCCGGCGAACTCGCGCCTACCATCCCGTGATGCGCGCCCCTCTCCTCGCCGCACTCGCCCTCGCCGCTGCGTGTTCGGGCTCCACCTCGATCCCCGCGCAGCAGTGCGCCGACGCGGGGTATCTGGAGCTTCCTACGGTGACCGACGCGGGCGCGCTGGCGCCCTTCAGCTTCTTCGTCACGAGCCAGCGCGCGCTCCTCGCGCTCTCGGGGTGCACGCAGGGCTTCGGCGGCGACCTGCGCTACGGCGAGACGGGCCCCGGCGCGGGACTGCGCGGCGCAGACAGGTTGTGCGGGCTCATCGCGGAGCGCTCC
Organism: Polyangiales bacterium; assembly: GCA_046351535.1. Taxonomy (GTDB): domain Bacteria; phylum Myxococcota_A; class Polyangia; order Polyangiales; genus CAISKJ01. The sequence goes on along the minus strand of JAXLYG010000080.1, from coordinate 16,444 downwards.
ATGCCCGGCGCGAGCGCGAAGCGGTGGCGCGCGTTTCTCAGCGCGACCAACGGCGGCAACGGGCTCGCCGTGAACGCCATCGATCGCATCGGCGACGGGCCCTGGTACGACCGCCTCGGACGCGTCGTCGCCATGACGCGCGCCGATCTCCTCAACGCGCGTCCCGCGAACGCGAACCCCGCGATCGTCAACGACCTGCCCAACGAGGACGGCGTGCCCAATCACACGCCCGATCCCGCGGCGGGCGAGGTTGACAACCATCACGTGCTCACGGGCTCCGACACGCTCGGTCGCCTCGCGGGGAGCGCCTCGACGTGCCTCGACTGGACGAGCGCGCGCGGCGACACCTCGACGGAGGGAAAGCCTCGCGTCGGGCTCTCGTGGCCGCGCGGATCGAGCGGCCGCGGAGGCTCGAACGGTACGCACTGGCTCTCTGCGATGGATGAGGCGGGCTGCGCGCCCGGCGTTCAGATCGTCGAGAACGGAGGGCCCGACCCCAGCGTTCCGACGGTGGGATCGGGCGGCGGATACGGCGCGTTCTACTGCTTCGCGCTCACGCCCTGAGCGTCACGCGCGAGACATCGCAGCGAGGCGCCCGCGGATGATCTCGTCGGCCTGGCCCATGATGCGGTCGACGAGCTCCTTCACGGTGGGCACGTCGTGGATGAGCCCCGCGACCATGCCGCAGCTCCACGCGCCGGCCTGCATGTCGCCCTCGGTCATCACCTTCGGATAGATGCCCGCGACCTTCTCGTAGATGTCTCCGATGGTGAGCGCGGCGCCCTTCTCGCGCTCGATCTCGAGCACCTGACGCACGCCGTCGTTCATCATCACGCGCTCGGTGTTGCGCAGCGAGCGCATGATGAGCCGCGTGTCGAGCTCGCTCGCGGCCACGATGGCCTGCTTGACGTTCTCGTGCACGGGGGCCTCCTTCGTGGCGATGAAGCGCGTCCCCATGTTCATGCCCTCGGCGCCGAGGGCGAGCGCGGCGACGAGGCTGCGGCCGTCGGCCATTCCGCCCGAGGCCACGAAGGGGATCGTGAGCTCCTCGGCGGCGCGCGGGAGCAGGATGAAGTTGGGGACGTCGTCTTCGCCGGGGTGACCGCCGCACTCGAAGCCGTCGACGCTGACGGCGTCGCAGCCGATGTCCTGCGCCTTGCGCGCGTGACGGACCGAGGTGCACTTGTGGATGACCTTCATCCCCGCGGCCTTGATGGCGCCCATGAAGGGCTCGGGGTTGCGCCCCGCGGTCTCGATGATCTTCACGCCGCCCTCGACGATGGCCGCGAAGTACTCGGGGTACGGCGGCGTCGCGAAGGTCGGGAGGAAGGTGACGTTCACGCCGAAGGGCTTGTCGGTCATCTCGCGGCAGCGGGCGATCTCGCGCGCGAGAAGCTCCGGGGTCTTGAGCGTGAGCGCGGTGATGATGCCGAGCCCTCCGGCGTTGGAGACGGCCGACGCGAGCGGCGCGAGTCCGACGTAGTGCATTCCACCCTGGATGATGGGGTGCTCGATGCCAAACAGCTCGGTGATGCGGGTCTTCATGACAGCTCCATTCGAGAGGCGATTCAGCGCGTGCAGACGATGCGGGTGTTCTCCCCCGCGACGCAGTTGTGCGTTCCGAGGGGCGAGTGGGAGCAGGCGAAGAGGTTGGCCTCGGTGCCCGTGCACGACACGTCATCGAGGATGAAGTCGCTGCGGCCCGTGGCGCAGCACATCGCGGTGCCGCCCGAGTACCCGAGCTGACGGCAGACCACCGTGGCGACGCCCGTGAGGCTGTCGTCGCAGACGGGGCGCCACGAGCCCGAGTAGTACACCTCGAGGATGCCGTTGTCGGGGCCCGTTCCGCCGACGAGGTGCGCGTCGCCGTCGCGGAGGGGCGGCGTTCCGCCTTCGAAGCAGCGGCCGCCGACGCAGCGGTTTCCGACGCCGCAGAGGTTGCCGCAGGCGCCGCAGTTCTGCGCGTCGATCGAGAGGTCGACGCAGGCCGCGGCGCAGACCGAGCGGGCGCCGCAGAGGCCGCCTTCGGGCGCAGCGGTCACGACGCGCCAGTCCGCGGCGCTGTCGGTGTCGACGGTGTACACGTCACGCAGGAGCACCTCGTCGACGGTGTCGCTCGGGTTCGTCGCGCCCGCGCCGCTCCACGCCGTGCCCGACGGAGGGACCGTGGGCGACGTGGACGTGCGCACGAAGTCGACGCCCGTGGTTCCGTTCGAGAGGCTCACGGCGATGAAGGTCGTCCACGCGACGGTACGGCCCATGTAGAGCCGCGTGGCGGTGGAGGTGCCCGTTCCCTCGATGAGCACGAGGTAGCCGTTGGGGGCGAGCATGGTGCCCGCGGGGATGGTGTACGCGTCGCTCCCGCCGTCGCCGACCCACGTCACGACCCAGCCGCCCACGTTGACCGCCGACGCGGTGCCGTTGTGCAGTTCGAACTGCTCGGCGCCGTTGTTCTTGAGCTTCGCGATGAGCACGCGATCAGAGCTGCGGCAGGTGCCGCGGATGCAGGTCTGGTTGGCCGTGCACGCGCGTCCGCAGGCGCCGCAGTTCGTGGGGTCGACGTTGGTGTCGGCGCAGCGGGCGCCGCAGAGGGCGAGGCCCGGCTGACACGCGAAGCCGAGCGTCGCGGGCGAGGCTCCGACGGTCCAGTCGGCGGCGGAGTCGGTGTCGAAGGCCGCGAGGTTGCGTCGCGCGGAGACGTTCGCGTCGCCGTCGGGATCGGCCACGGTGGCGCCGAACCAGCTCGTCCCCGTGGGCGCCGTCGAGGGCGCGCTCGCGAAGGGAACGAAGTCGAGCGCCGTGGTGCCCGCGTCGTAGAGCGCGATCGACGAGCTCGCGGCGAAGCTCCCCGTGGAAGAGCCCGTGTAGATCGTGGTCGCGTCTTCGACGCCGGTGCCGTCGTAGATGCCGAGGTACGCGCCGGGCGCGAGCGTGCGGTCGGGGAGAAAGAGGTTGAGCGTCGTGCGTCCGCCCGAGCGGACCTCGATGCGGTAGTTGCGAACGCTGATGGGCGTCGCGGTGGGGTTGTGGATCTCGACGCCGGGCCGCGGAGAGCGGCGGTACTCGCTGATCCAGAGGCTCCCCGCGCTCATGGCGCAGGCGCCGCCGCGGCAGATCTCGGTCGCGCGGCAGGTCACGCCGCAGGCGCCGCAGTTGGCGCGGTCGTTGTCCTGGTCGACGCATCCGGCGCCGCAGAGTCCGCGACGGGCGCAGTAGTCACCGGGCGACGAGAGCGTCTGGAGCGACCAGTCGGCGGCCGTGTCGGTGTCGCGCGTGTACACGTTGCGCACGAGCGACTGGTTGAGGTCGCGCGCGGGGTTGGGCGCGTTGACGCCGACCCACGCGGTGCCCGCGGGCGCGGTGACGGTCGACATGCCGGTGCGCACGAAGTCCTGCCCGACGCCGCTCGGCGTGAGGAGTCGCACGGCGATCTGCGTCGTCCAGACGGGGATCGACGAGACGTAGAGGGTGTTCGCGGGCGCGGTGCCCGAGCCCGTGGTGAGCACCACGAAGGCGCCCGCGGGGAGCGAGTACGTGGGCAGCATGACGGAGCCCGTGGCGCTCGTATCCGCGGCCCACTGGAGCTGATAGTTCAGCAGGTCGATCGCGGTGTTGCCGCCGTTGTAGAGCTCGATGTACGCGGCCGACTGCGCGCGCAGCTCCGAGAGCACGACGCTCGACACGCGGTTCTGACACGCCCCCGCGGCGCACACCTGCGTGGCCGAGCAGGCCGTCGCGCAGGTCCCGCAGTGGCGCGCGTCGCTGCGCGTGTCGACGCAGAGTCCGCCGCACGAGGTGAGCCCCGAGGTGCACGTCGACACGGGCACATCGGGCGTCACGGGAACGTCGGGCGTCACGGGCACATCGGGCGTCACGGGGATGTCGGGCGTGACGGGCACGTCCATCGCGGGCACATCGGGCGTGACGGGCACGTCGGGCGTCACGGGCACCTCGGGCGTGACGGGGACGTCCATCACGGGCACGTCGGGCGTGACGGGCACATCGGGCGTGACGGGCACATCGGGCGTGACGGGCACATCGGGCGTGACGGGCACATCGGGCGTCACGGGGACATCGGGCGTGACAGGAACATCGGGCGTCACGGGGACATCCGCGGCGGTCTCGTCGGCGGTGTCGCTCGGGGGCGTCGCGTCGGTGCTGTCGGCGGGCGCGTCGGCGGCGGCGTCTTCGGCTGGGAGGTAGTCGGCTTGCGGCGTGGCGCAGGCCGCGAACGCAGCGGCGCAAAGGAGGAGCAGCGGGCTTCTGGTCATCGTGCGAGATCCTGAAAGGGTGTGGCGGTACGACCCGGCGGGTCGAGCGGCGGCGGAGGGTACGTCAAGCCCGCGAGGCCGTCGACGAAGAGGGCAGACGGAGCGACGCTCCGTGCGCAGCAGCCCATCAACAACGCCAGCACGACGAGGGGCACATCGGAGCGCGTAAGCGCTCCAGGCGCAGGGAGCCACAGGATTCAACCTGCAGCACGCGCTCGACACACAACCCCTGCGCCTGGAGCGCTTACGCGCTCCGGTGTGCCCCTCGTTGTGCTGGCGTTGTTGGTGGGCCGCTGCGCATGGAGCGCTCACCCGCTCCCATCCATGTGCGGCGCACGTGCGCCGACGCGGACCGCGTCAGCGGAGGATCAGAACTTCACCGGCTCGCCCACGGGGAGCTTCGTCGCTTCGGCCAGCGCGCCGAGGAAGCCGTTGAGGTCCTCGACGGAGACCCAGAGCTGCTCGGCGTCGACCACGACCAGGGCGTGGACCTTCTGCGCGCTCTTGAACTTGATGTTCACCACGTTCTCCGTGGAGCCCACCACGCCCACGCCGTGGTGCGCGAGCTTCACGCCGAGGCCGCCCCACCAGGGCCAGTCCGAGGGCGCCAGCGCGGAGATCTGGTCGAGCGCGATGCGCTCGTGGAACCAGCGTCCCATCGACACTTCGAGCGCGCCGTCCTCGATCGCCACGAAGGACGTCTCGGGGTTCACGCCGAAGGTGTGGAGCACGGGTTCGAGCAGGAGATTGTCGGTGATCTTGATCGGGAATCGCATGGCCCGGCATGAAACACCCGCCCCGCGCGGACTTCAACGCGTCCCGCGAGGCAAAGTCGAAGCGAGGCGAGGGCGGGGCGCGACGACCCCGAGGCGCGTCGTCGCGGCGGCGAATCTTCCGTCGTCGATTTCGAGACGGAAGCCGCCGCGGATCGTCAATCGTCAGGCATGAGCATCGACGTGACAGGGGCAGCCCTGACGCTCCACGCGCAGCCGCCACCCGAGGGCGCGGCGCGAGCTCGCGCGGCCCTCGACTTCGACGATTTCTACGAGGCCCACGTCGACTTCGCCTGGCGCGTCGCGCGGAGGATGGGCGTCCCCGCGTGGCTCCTCGACGACGTCGTGCAAGACGTCTTCGTCGTCGTTCACCGTCGCCTCGCGGACCTCGACGCGAGCGTTCCGCCGCGCGCGTGGCTCTTTCGCGTCGTGCAGAACGTCTCCCGCGAGCACGCGCGCCGCGAGCGCAGGAGCGGCCACGACCTCCTCGGCGACGAGGTGGCCGACGGCCGCAACGACCCCGAGCGCTCGCTCTCGCACGCCGAAGAGATCGCCCTCGTCGACCGCATCGTGCGCGCGCTCCCCGAGGAGCGACGCGCGGTGTTCATCCTCGCCGAGTGCGAGCAGATGACCGCCCCCGAGATCGCCGCCGCGCTCGATGTGAACCTCAACACCGTCTACACGCGCATCCGGCTCGCGCGCGCCGACTTCGAAGCCGCCCTCGCCCGCACCCGGAGGACGCCGCGATGAGTGACCTCTCCCCCGACGCCCGACGCCTGCTCGACAGCGCGCGCGCCCACGACCGCCTCGACCGCGCAGACCGCCGCCGGCTCCGCGCGAACATCGCCGCCCAGATCGCCGTCGCCACGGGCACCGCCGCGGGCGTGGGCGTCGGCGCCGCGAAAGCATCCGAAGCCGCCACGACGACGCTCACCGTCGTGAAGGCCGAGACCGCCACGAAGCTCTCGTGGTCGCTCGCCTCCCTCGCGACGAGCAAGGGCATCGCCGTGTGCGCCGCGGTCGCCGCGCTCTCGACCAGCGCGGCCATCACCGCGAGGTATCACCGCGAGGCATCACCGCGACACGCAACAACCCCGCGACGCCACGACGTCGCCCCTGCGCAGCACGTCACCGTCTCGCAGCCGACGCGCGCCGTCACCGTCATCGCGCCCGCTGCGCCGCGCGACCCCGCATCGCTCGCCGCGGCGGGCGCGATCGAAGCCCGCCGGGCGCTTCCCATCGCGCGTCCCGCGCTCGCGCGTCGCGTCGACACTGCGTCGCCTGTCGCGCCTGTCGCGTCGGTCACACGCGACGCCCCCGTCGCGCCGTCGCGCGAGGCCGAACCCACCCCTGTCACCGCAGAGCCCGTGCTCGACGCGCCTCGCGCCGCGGAGCCTGTCGCAGCGCCCGTCGTCGCGGCGGGTCCTGACGCGATCGAGTGTCTGCGCGAGGCCGACCGCGCGCTCCTCCAGAGCGAGCCCGTGCTCGCGCTCGGGTGGATCGAGCGCTGCCGCGCGCACACGAGCGGCCCCCTCGGTCCGCAGCTCATCACCCGCGGAATCGCCGCCCTCTGCATGGAGGGACGCGACGACGACGCGCGCGCCATCGCGCGGAACCTCCTCTCGCGCGACGGGAGCGAGAGCACCGCGGCCCGCGTCTCGCGGACCTGCGCCCGCGACGTGATCGGAGCGCGCCGATGAAGCTCCCCGTGCTGTCTCTCAGCGCTGCGATGATCGCGGCGAGCGCGTCGGCCTCCGCGGAGACCACGCTCGTGTGGCAGGCCCCGAGCGACGCGTGTCCCACCGAGGCCGTGGTGCGCGCGTGGCTCGCGCAGGAGCTCTCTCCGGCGCGCGCGGCGGCGTCGATGACCGTCGTCGCCACGGTCGTCAACGGCCCCGACGGATGGACCGGAAGGCTCCAGACGCGACGCCCCGAAGGGGAGCGCGTGAGCGCGGTCGGCGCCCCCGACTGCGTGACGCTCTCGCGCCTCGTCGTGCAGGAGATCGTCTTCGATTCGGCCGTGCTCTCAGCCCCCGCGACGACGCGCCCGCTCGCGCCCGTGGCCTTCGTGACCGAGGTCCCCTACGCGACGCCCGAGCTCGACGCCGATCGCGTCGAACAACGCACGGCGGAGGCCCCGAGGCTCGACGCGCCTTCGCCCGTCGCGACGCGCGATCGGCAGCGCTTCTCGCTCGACATCGGCATCGGCGCGGGCTTCGCCTTCATCAGCGGAACGCCCACCTACGCCGAGCAGTTCGCGGTCTCGACCACGGGCGCGATCGACTGCGGCGCCTTCACCTGCTACCGCACGATCGACCCGGGCGCCGCGCTCACCTGGTACGGCTACGCGGCGCTGCGCTTTCATCCCACGCGGCGCCTCGCGGTGGGCGTCACGGCGCGCCTCCAGGCCGACGCGGCCGACTGGAGCATCGCCCCCCCCAACAACGTCGGCGCGAGCAAGAGCAACCCCTTCGCCAACCTGCTCCTCACGGGGCGCGTGTACTACGCCCTCTCGTCGCAGGGCTTCGCGATGCGCGGCCCCTCGACGTCGCTCTTCGCAGGCGTCGGAGTGGGGCAGATCGAGCCCCGGCCGAGCGCCCCCGCGGGGGCGACGCGCGAGTCGGCGCACATCGTCTCGGGGTACTTCGAAGCGCACGCGGGCGTTCGCTACGAGTACGCCTTCGCCCAGAACGTGCACGTCGGCGCCGAGTTCACGGCGCATCTGCTGTTTCCGACGACGCTCTTCGACATCGACCTCACGGCCGTGACGGGCGTGCATTTCTGACCGCCACCACGCGCGCACACGGTGGTCGCTCCGTTGCGCCTCGCGAGAGGGCGCGGGGTGCGCGTCGCCGGTGGCGCCCGGGTCGACCCGCGCGACGTGCGCGAGGGAACCCCCCTCTGCGGCGCGCCGCGCGCGTTGACCCCGGCGGCCGTGCGGGCCCCGTCGCGTCGTTGAAGCCCCCCGCAAAAGATGTTAGCGAAGCTCGTCGAGTGCCTGCGACGAGGAGCGGCAGCGCGGGGGAGTGAAGGCTTTGGGTGACGGTCGAGCCACGCGCTTCGCAGACGACGCAGACGACGCGCACCTCGGCGCGGAGCACGGTGAGCCGTACCTCGACGCGTGCCGCGCGCGCGTCCTCGATGAGATCCGAGCGATCGTGCGCGCGGGCACGGCGGGCGACGCGCGGGCCTACGAGATCATGCTCGACTACCCGCTGCGCAGGGCCAAGGGGCTGCGCCCCGCGCTCTGCATCGCGGTGTGCCGCGCGCTCGGCGGAGACCTCGAAGAGGTGCTGCCCTCCGCCGCGGTGGTCGAGCTGTTCCACAACGCGGTCCTCATTCACGACGACATCGAAGACGGCTCGCTGCAGCGGCGCGGCAGGCCCGCGCTGCACCGCACCCACGGCGTGGCGCAAGCCGTCAACTGCGGCGACGGCCTGCTCGCGTTGACGCTCTCTCCGCTGCTCGCGAACACCGAACGACTCGGCCTCGGACGCGCGCTTCGCGTGCTCGAGCTCTGCGCCGCGATGGTCACCGAGTCATTCGAAGGTCAGGCTCAGGAACTCCGTTGGATCGCCGAGGGGGCGTGGCAGCTCACCGACGCGGACTACGAGCTCATGGTGCTCCGAAAGACCTGCGGGTACAGCTTCGTCACGCCCGCGCTCGTCGGCGCCGCTGTCGCGCGCGCGTCGCCCGAGGTTGAAGAGCGGCTCACGCGCTTCTTCAAGAGCCTGGGGCTCGCGTTTCAGATTCAAGACGATGTGCTCAACCTCGAAGTTGATCGCGGGGCCTACGGCAAGGAGTTCGCCGGAGACCTCTGGGAGGGCAAGCGCACGCTGATGCTCCTCCACGCGCTGCGAGGCGCTTCGGATGACGACCGCGCGCGCGCGCTGCGGACGCTGTCGAAGCCCCGTCCGAACGAAGGCCCCGCCACCGAGCTGGCCTCGCTCCTCGACGACATGGCGTCTCGCGGCGTGATCGACGCGGCGGCGCACGGGGCGATCCTCGATGACCTCGGACGACGAGGCGCGGCGCGCGGCGCGAAGACGGTCGACGACGTGGCGCACCTGCGGAGCCTCATCGATGACTCCGGCGCGATCGCCCACGCGCGGTCGGTGGCTGAACGCCACGCGCGCGACGCCGAGCGCGCCTGGCGCGACCTGCACGGAGGCCTCGTCGACAGCGCCCACGCGCGCTTCCTCCGGTGGCTCAAGGACTACGTGATCCGACGGGAGTGGTGACCGATGAAGGCGATCTCCGAGGCTCTCTCGCGCGGCGGCGCGGTCGACGCAGAGGCCGTGTTCGAAGCGCTCTGCAAGGTGCAGGAGGGCGCGCGCTCCGACGAGGGCCCGGCCGCCGCCATCGGGCGTTTCATCCGTGAGGTGGCGCGAGACCCGCAGCGCGAAGACGCCGACGACTTCCCCGACTTCACGAAGGAGCCCGAGCGCGCCGAGGATACGGTCACGGAGTCCGAGGGGCGCCCCGCGATGGCCGCCGATCCGCACGCGGTGGTGCGCGCGCTGGTGGCGACCCTCGACTCGTACAAATCGCTCCTCGATCGGTACAACCGCGACTTCGACGCGGTGTTCGAACGCCGGGCGCGCGGAGAGCCCGAGCGCGACGACGAGACCATCACCCGCCTTCGCGAGGTGCAGCGGCTGCTGGTGAAGTACCCCGTCGCCGGCCAGGCGGCGTTCGCCGCGCTGATACGCGAAGGGCGCCAGTTCGCCAAGACCCGCGAGGGCCGCGAGTGGAAGCGCCGCCTCGCGCCGTCGCCGCAGCTCGCGCAGGCGCGCACGATCTTCGAAGGCGTCGCGCGGGGCATGGTCTCCGAGGGCGCCTCGTCGCTCCCGTCGGCGTGGATCGACGCGCTCGTGATGGCCCTCGACCGCGACCTCGAGGGGGTGCTCGCCGAGGTCGAAGGCGCCGAGGCGCGGCGATGAGCGCCCTCGAACCGACGCCCGATTTCGAGGACGACAACGCCTTTCTCTTCGCCCTGCTCGGGGCGTTGCAGGGCGCCCGCGCGGCGCTCGACGCGGCCGAGCGCGCAGGTCGCGACGGAGCGGTCTCGGGCCTCGACCCGGTGCCCGACGACGACCCGGTGCTGCTCGCCGCGCTGGGCGTCGTTCGGCTCGCGAGCCGCGTCACGCGAGCCGTCGAGGCGTGGGGGACCGAGGTGACCGGAGCGACCGAGACGCCTCCAGACATGGCGCTTCCATCGACGGCCGAGCTGCTGGTGTGAGCACGTCTCGAGGCGATGTGACGGCGCTCGCGCGCCTCGCGGAGATCGACGCGTGGCGCCTCGACGGCGACTCGTCAGCCGCCGACGCGCGCTCGAAGGAATGGCACCACTTCGCGATCTTCGGCGTCGGGTGGACGGCGCTCTTCAACCTGAACCTCGACGGACCGAGCGGCGCGCGCGCCATCGCGGTGATCCAGCACGAGGGGTGGCGGGCGCGCGTGGCGCGATGCAAATCGCCGCGCGTGAGGCGCGGACACCTCGACGCGGTCTTCGACGACGCGGGGATGCGCTGGCGCGACGGGCGCTACGAGGTGTGGATGCGAGACCGGGGGCTGAGCCTCGAGGCCACGCTCACGCCGGCGTCGACGCCGTCGCTCAGCCACGACATCGCGCTCGGTCCGGGCGCGAGGCTCAACTGGTGCCTCGTGCCGCGGCTCGTCGCGAGCGGGCGCTTCGCGCACGGCGAGACGCACGTGCGCTTCGAAGACCGCCCCGCGTACCACGACCACAACTGGGGGCGCTTCGCGTGGGGCGGAGACTTCGCGTGGGAGTGGGGCTGCGGAGTGCCCGACGACAGCGCCTCACCGTGGACGGTGATCTTCGCGCGCATGAACGACCGCGCGCTGCGACGCACCACGGCGCGCAGCGTATTTCTGTTGAGAGACGGGAGACACCTGCGGTATTTCCGTGATGCAGAGGTGCGGTTCGTGACCGAGGGGGCGGTCGTAGCCCGACCGATCGCGCGGGCGCCGGCGGCGGCGGCGTTGCTGTTGCCCGACGAGGACCGCGACGTGCCTTCTCGCACGCTCATCGAGGCGCAACGTGGCGACGATCGGGTGGAGATCACGGTGAGCGCCGAGACACGTGGACAGCTTCTCGTTCCGTCGGAGGTCGACCTGAGGCGGGTCGTGCGCGTGAACGAGGCGCACGGTCGGGTGCGCGTCGCGGGCCGTTGCGACGGCGAGCGCGTGTCATTCGAGGGAGCGTCGCTGCTCGAGGTCGTCCGTGGCTGACTCGCTCGCAGCGCTCGCGCGGCGCGCGCTCGCCCTGGTGGCGTCTCAGCGCGCGGACGCGTGGGCGGAGATGTCCGCGAGCCTCGCTGGCTTGACCCTGTCGTTCGAGGGCGACGGATCGCTCTCGCTGAGGGGCGACGGCGAGACGCTCGCGGAGGTGCGCGACGCGGCGCGCGCGGAGGTCCGCCTTCGGCTCGACCGCGCGGCGGCGCGCGACCTGATCGAGGGGAACGTGACGCTGATGGGCGCGATCCGCGAAGGGCGCATCGAGGTGGCGGGGGAGGTCTCGTCCCTCGGCCGAGCGGTGCGGGCGTTCGAAGCGTTCGTGGGAGCGCTGTTGAGAATCGACGAGTCCGAGGCCCTGCGCCTCGCGCTGTTGGAGGGGGAAACGTGAAGGACACGGAGAAGGGTCGATACTCACAGCTTCCGCCGGCGCTGAATGACCCGACGCTGACCAAGCCGCTCAAGGAGATCGAGCGCATCTTCCGCGGGCGGTCATCGTTCATCGAGCAGTGCCTGAGCGTCGGGGTGATTCAGCCTGACGGCACGTACCGGTCGCTCGGCGAGCTGCAGCGGGAGACCACCTTCCGCATACAGCTCCTCGACGCGATCGAGCGCTGGCAGAAGCGCGGCGACGAGGCGACCGGTCACTCGCGCGACGGCGACACGCCCGACGACAAGGGGAGCAACGACGCCTCCAAGAACGCCGCGCCCCGCGCCCCGAAGCCGGGTCCGCGACGGCGGGGCGACGGCGCCGAGCTCGTCGACAACTTCATCGGGCAGCACCTCATCTACTTCTTCGTCGACAAGCGCTTCGCGGTCGATGAGCGCCTGCAGGAGCCCGAGAAGATCTCCCCCGACGACGTGCAGCAGATCGGGCTTGCCGCGCTCGAGCGGTGGTACAAATGGCTCATCGTCGAGGTGTCGATCTTCCTCGACGCCACGATCCTCGAGGTGCTCTCTGGCCGACGCCTCCCCGGTCGCGTCGGCTCCGACGCCTACAACGAGAGCATCGCAGTGGCTCGAGCGCACACGCACGCCAAGGCGAAGCGCGGCGACGAGCCCCCGTCGTTCGACGCGTTGAGCGCGTCGGTCGAGCGCCGTAACGACTACCTCCTGCCCGCTCGCTCGACCATCGTCGAGCGGCTCCGGCGCGCGTCGGCGGACGAGTTCCACGACCTCCTCTGGAGCTTCATCAGCGACTGGGAGGCCAACTACGCGGTCATCGTCTCCGTGCTCAATTACTGCCGCGAGATGTGCGGCTGGATCCTTCGGCTCCGAGCCGAGGCCAGGGCGTGCGGGTTCGAAAGCAAGCTGGCGCACCTGCCCTCGGGCCAGGACAACTGGTTCTTCGACCCTGATCGACTCCAGACCGTCGTGCGATCGGTGCTCGCCGTCGTCAGCCCGCCCGTGGCGAGAGACGACGCGTCAGGCCGACGCCGAGGCGGGCGGGGCCCCGCGAACCTCGAAGACACGACGCGCATCCTCGACGCCCGACAGGCGTTCCTCTCGACGTGCCTCCGCGCCGAGCGCGAGGAGGCCCCCACGCCGAAGAACGCGCAACAGAAGGCGCAGCGCATCGTCGACGCGACGCGCCTGAAGGCGAACCTCGAGCGCGTCTGGTGGCGCGCGTTGGACGGCATCGCGCCCGGCGCCGCGCGCTCGACGCTTCGATTCTGCGAGGGCCCGCGCGCCAACCAGAGCCTGCTCGAGCCTTGGAGCCAGTACAACCCGAAGCGATACGCGATGCTCTCGCTCGAGACGGCCTGCCCTCACGGGCCCCGCGACACGCGGCGCGTCGTGGTGTTCGGCGCGGGCGTGGCGGGCCTCACCGCGGCGCACGAGCTCGCGGAGCGCGGCTTCGCGGTGACCGTCGTCGAGTCGACGGTCAATCAGGTCGTGGATCAGCGCAGCGAGAAGTCGCCCCCCGTCGCGACCGCGACGTCCAAGGAGCCGCAGGTGGGCGGGGTGGCGCGCACGCAGCGCTCGCTCGTCAGCGCGACGAACGGGTCTCTTGAGACCGCGGTCGTGCCCGGTGAGCACGGCTACAGGCTCTTCCCGAGCTTCTACCGCCACGTCTTCGACACGATGAAGCGCACGCCGCTGCCGTCGACGGTCGCGGGCGTCTACCCGACGGCCTTCGACCTGCTCCAGCCCACCTATCAGCAGGTGTTCGCGCGGCGTCGACGCTTCGTCCCGCTCAGCCGATCGAAGCCGCGCACGCTCGAAGCGTTCCGTCAGGAGTACATGCACCTGACCGAGGGGGCTCGAGTTCGACCGCCGCGACCTCCGCGCTTCTTCTTCAAGCTCCTGCGGTACCTCGCCAGGCTCCTCGGAGCGCCGCGCGGCCGGTACGAGGCCCTGAGCTTCTGGAGTTCATCGGCGGCCCGACCCACTATTCGAAGAACTTCATCGACGCGGTGCACTCGGCGCCGCAGGCCTCGTCGCGATGGACGCCGAGCGCTGCGACGGCCCGCACGCGGTGCAACGTGTACCTCAGCTCCTCATGGATCAGGTGTTGGGCGGGCCGTACACCGACCTGACCCTGCGCGGCCCGACGAGCGCCACCTGGCTCGAGCCCTGGCGCAAGTACCTCAACGAAACGCTCGACGTCTGCTTCGTGCGCGGCGAGCTGCTGAGCGTGACCGACGTGAAGGGCGACCCGCAAGCGAAGGTGAGCCACTCGGTCGATCACCGCGATCACGCGGCCTGCGACCACGACGAGCGCCTCGTGTTCGTGATGGAGCTCGACGGCGAACTGCTCGATGGCGTCGCGCTCCAAGCGCTCCGCAAGGAGCTCCGCGTCGACGAGAGCACGTCGCCCGAGAAGGTCACGAACGCCTCGGTGCAGTACGTGGTCATGGCGCTCGACCCGGTGAGCGCCGAACGCGTGACCGCGAGCTGGCGCTCGCGCGGCGTGCCGTCGGGCTTCGAGGGGTTCCGGCTCGGGGTGGAGGTCGCTGCCTGCAAGCTCGAGCGCTTCAACCTCGTGGCGGTCTTCGACGCGCCGACGTCGAGGGAGCGCGCGGACCGCCTCCTGCGCGCCACCCTCGCGCGCGTCGAGGCCGCGAAGCTAGACGCCGACGCCGACCCCACGGAGCGCTCTGCGTTTCGCGCGCTGAGCCACGCCACCGGGAGCGTCACCGCGGCCATGCCCGACGGCACCGTCGCGGAGTACACGATCACGCTCTGGTTTCAGCGCCGCGTCGGCCCCGACGAGCTTCGGCGCATCGAAGACGCGGTGGGCCGCTCGATCGAGCCGGATCAGCACGTGCGCCTCATGAGCGTCACGCCCGAGGTCGGCGGCAAGCCCACCACGGTGTCCACGCCCCGCCTGCCGCCCGAGAAGTTCGGCGCCGATTCGAACGACCGCTTTCAGACCTTCACCGGCGCGCAGTTCTACTTCGAGCAGGACTTCAAGCTCGTGCGCGGGCACGTGTACTTCCCCGACACCGACCTGGGGTCTCTCGGCGGTCTCGCGAGTCGCAGTTCTAGTCGATGGCACGAGCCGACCCCAATGCCCCCCAGGACGCGCCCCCGAAGCCTCAACAGAACATGGAGACACGCGCTGCCGACCGGGATCCGTGGCGTGCTCTCGGTCGACATCGGCGACTCGCGCAAGGTATCCTCGCACGAGCGGCAAAGCCTCCTCGACTCCTCCGCGAGAGGAGGATCCTCGACGAGGTGTGGAGGCAGATCAAAGACGCGCTCCGCACCACGCGCGGCGCCGATTCGCTCGTGACGTCGCTGCCCCTGCCCGAGCCCGTGTATCGCCACCTCGACGAGAGCCTCGAGTTCAGCGGCCCCAACCTGCGCGCCAACCGGACGCCCTTTCTCATCAACAACAAGGGCGACTGGGGCCGACGCCCCAGGTGCTCCCCCTGGCTCCCCGGCCGCGATCGCCTCCCCGACGTGCCCGACCTCAGCGGCACCGACGTCTGGCAGGCGTCGCACGGCGGCTACCGCGTGCACCACAACCGCGTCGTCTTCTGCGGCCATTACATGCGCACCTTCACGCGCATGAGCACGATGGAGTCGGCCAACGAGTCGGCGCGCCACGCGGTGAACGCCATCCTCGATCACCTCGCGTGGTCGCGCGGCGGCGACGGCGCGTCGAAGGCGACCATCAGCGGCGACCACTGCGAGGTGTGGGACATCGAGCAGAACGAGCTCGACGAGCTGGCCTTCTTCAAGCGCGTCGACCAGATGCTCTTCAAGGCCGGCAAGCCCCACATGGCCGACATCCTCCAGTTCGACCGCATCGCCGACATGCAGCACCCCGCGCTCACCGACGCGCAGGCCCTCGCGAACGCGCTCGGCGTCACCGCAGGCAAGGACTGGGGCGTGCAGCCCGGCGAAATCGCAGCGAGCCTCAACGGCCTCCTCGAGGTCGCGCGCTCGATGGCGAAGGACCTCGGGGTCACGGCGTCGAAGCAGTCGACCCTCAGCGCGCTGCTGTCGCTCTTCGGCGCTTCTCCTCAGCTCCCGACGCCGAAGCGCTGAGCCGGTCACCCGATGCGCGAGCACGCCGCAGCGGCGCCCGGCACCGCCCTCGACGCCGAGGGGCGCTACACCGTCCGAGCCGTGCTCGGCGAGGGCGCGTTCGGCGTGGTCTACCGCGTCACCGACGAGCGCTGGGGCCTCGAGGTGGCGCTCAAGACCATGCACGGCACATCGCCCGAGCAGCGGCAGTGGCTCAAGGCCGAGTACCGCAGCCTGCGAGACATCGTGCACCCCAACCTGGTCCGGCTGCATGAGCTCCACGCCGACGAGGCGCGGTGCTTCTTCACCATGGACGTCATCACCGACGGCACCCCCTTCACGCGCCGCTTCGAAGTCGCCCGCGACGCGTCGACCGCGCTGCGCCGCGACACGATCCGCCGCGTGTGCCGCGCGGGCGCGCAGCTCGCCGACGGCCTCCGCACGGTTCACGCGTGGGGCAAGTGCCACCGGGACATCAAGCCGAGCAACGTGCTCGTGACGCCAGGCGACCAGGCCGTGCTGCTGGACTTCGGGCTGTCGAGCCCCGTCGATCGCCTCCGCGCGTTTGACACCGCGCGCGGGGCGGTGCTCGGCTCGCTCCCGTACCTCGCACCCGAGCAATACGACGCCCCGCGCCCGCTCCCGGCGTCGGACTGGTTCAGC
>JAXLYG010000079.1:0-28153 GCA_046351535.1 Polyangiales bacterium | reverse complement strand
GCCCTGCGGCGAGGCAGTTACCTGTCTCGTTGCCGCCGATCTCCGGGGTTCCCGTCCGAGGGGAGCGCGGTTTTATTCGCCCTCTGCCTCGCCGTCAACTTTTTATTTTTCGTTCGACTCTTTTTTTCGAGTCGCTCGCCGGTGCCGTCCAGCACCGTTCGTTGACGGGGCGCGAAAACTACCAGAACTTCTCGCCCTGTCAACGCTTTCGATACTTTTTCTTGAAACCGCTATCCTGAAGGTATTTCCGAGTGATCGAAGGGGTCGCTCAGCCCGTCGCGAGCTGCGTCTTCATCGCCTCGAGCTCGCGCGAGAAGCGCCCGAGCATGAGGCGGTGCAGGTTCAGCAGGCCGTAGCACGTGGAGAGCGGCGGCAGGCGGGGGTCCGTCGCGCCTTCGGAGCCGAAGCTCTCGACCACGCGCTTGAGCAGGTCTTCGACCGCGTCGACCTTCTCGTTCGCGCCGCTCGTGCGAGGGCTGATGCCCCAGAACGAGCACGCGTCGGCGAAGGTGAGCGGCGAGCCGCGGAGGAACTTTCGGAGCGCGTCGCCCTTCGCGATCACGCCGATCGCCAGCACCTCGTTGGGCGCGAGCGTCGTCGAGGGGCGCGGCGGCGACACGGCCTCGCCCTTGTCGGCCTTCGATGCGCGGGGCTCCTTGCGCGCGGCCTTCGCCGCGGGGCGCGCCTCGGCCTTGGGGGCCACGGAGACGGCCTTCGGCGCGGCGGGGGCTTCGACGGTCTCGTCGATCGCGTCGACGACGTTCGCCGACACCGCGCCGGTGCCCGAGAGCACGCCCTGGAGCTGCTTCGCGACGATGCGGCCCTTGCGCGTCACGCGGTACATCCGCTGGTCGGTGTGCTCGAGCCAGCCGAGGCCGCACAGGCCGTCTGCGCCCGAGAGCTTCGCCAGCACCCGATTCGAATCGGGGTGCTTCGCGAAGTAGCCGCGCAGCGAGAACGCCTCGGGGAACATCGTCCAGCTCCGAACGATGAGGTCCTCGACCGAGAACGCGTCGAGCTCCTCTCCAATCGCAACCGCCGACACCAGGATCTTCTGCCGCACCGTGAGTTCCGCGCCCATGCTCGATGTCCCTCTCGTTGAAGGCACCGTATACGGCGCGGTCTCACATCGCGAAAAACACGGCTCAGAAAGCCGTTACGTCAACTCACCGCGCGACGCGGAATCGACCGCCGAACGCGGCCCCGTCGGCCACGCGCTCGACGCCGTGATGCCCGCTCGCGGACACATGCCGCAGGATCTTGAACACCGTCTCGACGTCGTCGAGGCCCGCGGCGCGCGCGACCTCGTCGGCCGTGAGCGCCTCGCCCGCGTGCGCCCGCAGCGCCGCGAGTGACTTCGCCTGCGCGGCGATCACGGCGCCCGCGGCCTTCTTGCCGGCCTCGACGCCGGGCTGGTGGTACGCGTTCACGTGGATCAACGTCGCGTAGAGGCCCACGGCGCGCTCGTAGAGCGCGATGAGCGCGCCCACGGAGCGGGGGGTCACGTCGTCGACGGTCAGCGTCATCGAGCGGCGTCCGCTCTCGTAGAGCGCCCTGCGCGTGCCTTCGAGGAAGCCGAAGAGGTAGTCGCCCGTGGTCACGCCGGGGTCGACCTCGATGGAGTCTCCCGCGCGGTCGCGCAGCACCTCGATGAAGGTCACGAAGAAGTTCGCCACGCCGTCGCGGAGCTGCTGCACGTACGCGTGCTGGTCGGTGCTGCCCTTGTTGCCGTAGACCGTGATGCCCTGGTGCACCACGCGGCCGTCGAGGTCGCGCTCCTTGCCGAGCGACTCCATCACGAGCTGCTGGAGGTAGCGCGAGAAGAGCACCAGGCGGTCTTTGTAGGGGAGCACCACCATGTCCCTCTCGCCGCGGCCGTTGGTGCCCCAGTGCCACGCGAGCGCCATCGCCGCCGCGGGGTTCTTCGAAGCGTCGCGGGCGCGCGTGAGCGCGTCCATCGCGCGCGCGCCGTCGAGCATCGCGCGCACGTCGACGCCCTGGAGCGCCGCGGGCAGGAGCCCCACGGCCGACAGCTCCGACGTGCGCCCGCCGACCCAGTCCCACATGGGGAAGCGCGCGATCCACCCGTCGCGCGTCGCCACGCGGTCGAGCTCGCTCCCCTCGCCCGTCACGGCCACCGCGTGGGCGCCGAACGAGTGCCCCGCGCGCTCGTACGCGCGCGCCACTTCGAGCATCCCGTTGCGCGTCTCCTTCGTGCCGCCCGACTTCGAGATCACCACCGTGAGCGTCTCCGCGAGGGAGCCGACCTCGAAGAGCGCGCGGTCGATGCCGTCGGGGTCGGTGTTGTCGATGAAGTGCACGCGGCACTTGTCTCCCGGTCCACCGAGCGCGCTCGAAACGAACTGCGGCCCGAGGGCCGACCCGCCGATGCCCACCACCAGCACGCTGCGAAAGCGCGCTCCGCCCGGCGCCGCGACGCGCCCCGCGTGGACGTCACCCGCGAAGGTCTCGACAGCCTTCACCGTCGCCTCGATGGCGTCGCGCAGCGCGGCGTCGGGCGCGCGCGACGGATCACGCAGCCAGTAGTGCCCCACCATGCGCCCCTCGTCGGGGTTCGCCACGGCGCCGCGCTCGAGGGCCTCCATCGCGTCGAAGGCGCGCGCGAGCGATGGCTCCATCGACGCCCTCCACGCGGGGTCGATGTCCATGCGGCTCAGGTCGAGCGACACGCCGAGCGCCTCGTCGGCGATGAGCTCGCGTTGGTAGCGGTGCCAGAGATCGTTGGGGTTCGTCATATGCGCCTCCGAGAAGGGCCGCGAAGGTACCACAGCGCCCCCGACGCGCGTTCTGATAGCATCGGCCGCGCGATGCGCGCACGGAGCCTCTCAGCCGCCCTCTTCGGCCTCGCCCTCTACGGGTGCAGCGCCGCCGACGCGCCACGCTCCGACGGCGGCGCCGACGCGCCCGACGTCGGCCGCGAGTGCACCCTCGACACGCAGTGCAACGACCGCGTCGACTGCACCATCGACCGCTGCGAGCGCGGACGGTGCACCTACGAGCCCGCGGCCCTGCGGTGCAGCGCGGGCTCTGCGTGCGATCCCACGCGAGGGTGCCTCCCGCGGCGGTCGTGCGCGACGGACACCGAGTGCGCCGACAACGACCCCTGCACCGCCGATGAGCGCTGCGTGCGGCCCGGCGGGTACTGCGTCTTCGACTCGCTCCCCAACGACACGCCCTGCGGTGATGGTCGCACGTGCCGCGGCGGGACCTGCGCGTGTCCGCTCGCCACGCCCGTGCGATGCGGCGACGCGTGCGTCGACACGATGACCGACCCCAACCACTGCGGCGGCTGCGGCTCGGCGTGCGGCGCGGGGTCGTGGTGCGGCGACGGGCGCTGCGCGTGCTCCTCGCCGCAGACCTGGTGCCCTCGCTCGGGGTGCACCGACCTCGCGATCGACAACGCCAACTGCGGCGCCTGCGGGAACACCTGCGCCGCCCCCGCGACGTGTCAGGAGCGGGCCTGCGTGCAGCCCTGCCCGCCGTCGGAGCATCGCTGCGGCGGCGCGTGCGTCACCTCGATGACCGTCGAGACCTGCGGGATGCGCTGCACCCCCTGCCCCACGCCCGAGCACGGCAGGGCGATGTGCATGGGCGGAGGTCCCGCGGCGGTCTGCGCCGTGGTCTGCGACGCGGGCTACCACGCGTGCGGGGCGCGGTGCGCCGACAACAACGCCGAGGCCACCTGCGGCGACCGGTGCTCGCCGTGCCCCACGCCCGAGCACGGCACCGTCGCGTGCCGCGGCGGCGGGTGTCAGGTGAGCTGCGAGTCGGGCTACCACGCGTGCGGCGGGACCTGCGTTTCGAACACCCTCGTGGCCTCGTGCGGCGACCGCTGTACGCCCTGCCCCTCGCCCGATCACGGCGTCGCGGCGTGCGTGTCGGGGAGCTGCGATTTCACCTGTCAGACAGGCTTCATGCGCTGCGGCGACATCTGCTCCGACGGCACCTCGCCGCTCGGGTGCGGGCCGAGCTGTACGCGCTGCGCCGTGCCTTCGAACGGCCTCGCGACGTGCACCGCGGGGAGCTGCGGGTTCCGCTGCAACACGGGCTATCACGCGTGCGGGACGAGCTGCGGCGCGAACCTCTCGCCGCTCACGTGCGGGACGCGCTGCGAGCCCTGCCCCTCCCCCGCGCACTCCCTCGCGACGTGTGATGCGGAGGGCACCTGCGGCTTCGAATGTGACCCGGGCTTCGAACGCGACGGAGACGCGTGCAGGGAGCTTCCGCGGCTCGTGTGGCCGCCGTCGGGGAGCTTCGTCACGGGGCCGCGTCCGACCTTTCGATGGAGCCTCCCCGCGGACGCGCCGGGCGGCGCCACGGTGGAGATCTGCCGCAACCGCGCGTGCTCCATGGTGATCACCTCGCTCGCGGGCGCACCGGGAACGGGTCGCCCTGCGATGGACCTCCCGCTCGGCGCGCTCTTCTGGCGCGTGCGCGCGGGCGCGCTCTCGTCTCCGACGTGGGAGCTCACCGTCAACCGCGCGGCACGCGCCGATGGGCCCGTTGTTCCGTGGGGCGACAACCCCGACTTCAACGGCGACGGGTACTCCGACCTCGCTGTCGGCGCGCCGCTCCTCGCGCGTCCGGGCGCGCGCTTCTACGTGTATCGCGGCACCTTCGGGGGGATCACCCCCACGGGTCGCACCGCCATCGACGACCCGTCGCCCCCGCGCCCGGGGATGCTCCCCACGCAGTTCGCCTGGGTGCTCTCGGCGGCGGACTTCAACGGCGACGGCTACTCCGACATCGCCGTCGGCGCGCCGGGCTACGAGAACAACGTCGGCCGCGCGTACCTCTACCTCAGCGGAATGGGCGGGGTGACCACGTCGCCCGCCGTCACCCTCGAAGGCCCCGCGACGGAGCGCTCCATGTTCGGCAGCGCCGTCGCCTCCGCGGGAGACCTCAACGCCGACGGCTACAACGACCTCGTCGTGGGCGCGCCCAACTCTCCCCTCGGCAGGATCTACGTGTACTTCGGCAACGGCCGCGGCGTCGCGACGACCCCGTCGCTCACCGTCGACGGCTCGATGGGCATGATGAGCCGCTTCGGCGCCTCGCTCGCCGGCGCGGGCGACACCGACAACGACGGCTTCAGCGACCTCGTCGTGGGCGCGCCCGAGTACACCTTCGGCGTCGGGAGAGCCTTTGTTTTCAGCGGTTCTGCGACGGGGCTCGACCCCACCCCCACGTCGCTGAGCGACGCCTACGGCGGGCGCATCGGCAGCGCCGTCGCGGGCGTCGGCGACGTCAACGGCGACGGCTACCCCGACATCGCGCTCGGCGCCCCCGCGATCGACAACGGCACCGGCCGCGCCCACGTCTATCACGGCGGCGCGATGGGCGTCGGCGTCATGGCCAACACCACCATCGTCGGCCCCGCGGGCATGGAGGGCGACTTCGGCACCGTGGTCGTCGGCGCGGGAGACACCAACGGCGACGGCTACGCGGACCTCCTCGTGAGCGCGCCGCGCGTCGACACGTACACCGGCCGCGCGTACCTGTTTCGCGGCAGCGCGACGGGGGTCGTGACGCCCTTCGCGCAGAACCTCTTCGACACGTCGGCGGGCACCGGCGCGCTCTTCGGCGGCGCGCTCGCGGGCGCGCGCGACATCGACAACGACGGCTTCAGCGACGTCGCCATCACCGCCGAGCGCGCCTCGATGTTCACGGGGCAGGTGACCATCCTGCGCGGCGGCGCGACGGGCCTCGGGCTCCCCACGGTGTTCACGGGCCCCGAGGGCATGGGCACGCGCTTCGGCGTCTCGGTCGCGTGGCGCGAGCAGGTGTGTCGACGCGCTCGCCCCGGCGTCTAGCATGCCCCCGCGGCGCACCTCGTCGCGGCAGGGCATCGCGGAGATGCTCGCGTCGAAGGAGATCCGCGCGCTCGACGCCGTGGAGCCTCCCTTCGACCCCCTCGAGGTGCTCTCGTGGACGCATCAGGAGCGGCCCCACACGCGCTTTCTCGCGTGGCTCCTCGACCCCGACGCGCCGCGGCCCGGCGGCGGTCACGCGTTCGGCGCCGCGGTGCTGCGATCGCTCGTCGCGCGCGCGTTGCAGAGCGTCGAGACGCTGCCGGGCGTCGACCCCGTGGCGCTGCCCGCGCGCGCAGACGAGATCGCGCCGTCGTCGCTGACGGTGATCCGTGAGCTCCCGCTCGGTGACGGCGTGCGGGTCACGGCGCGCGCGCCCGACATCCGTTGTCTCTGGCGCGACGGCGCGGGGCATCGCCACGTGGTGCTCATCGAGAACAAGGTCGACGCGGGCGAAGGCGAGGGCCAGGTGCGCGACTACCTCGCGTGGGCCGCGAGGCATCACCCCGACGCGGGGCGCATGCTGATCTACATCACGCCCGATGGACGGCTCCCCGAGAGCGCGACGCCCGGTGAGCTCGTGGCCTCGATGAGCTGGAGCGAGGCCGCGGAGGCCGCGCTCGACGCCATCGCACAGCTTCCCCACAGCGGAGAGGAGAGCCCCTCGCGCGCCTTCGCGGTGTCGGTGCTCGACGCGTTGCGGATGCGCTTCGGCGGACGCGGTGACGTGCGCGCGCTCCTCGAAGCGCTCCACGACGCGCACCCGCGGGGGGCGGCGCTCGCGGCCTCGCCCGCCACGGAGCCTTCGCTGCTGGAGCCTTTGAACAAGCGCTTTCCGCGCGCGGCGTGGCACCTTCGAACGCTTCGTCCGAGGGCCCATCGGTGGACGCGCGCGTGGGCCGATCGCGTCGCGGCGCTGTTCCGTGAGATGGCGCCCGGGGCTCCGTCGCTCAGGGCGTGTGCGCCGCACGCCGACCGGGCCGACATGGCGAGCTGGTCGATCGAGGGGGTCACCGACTGCCTCTCGCTCCATGTGTTCTGCACGTCGGGCGCGGCCTTCGGGAGCCATCGCGCGAGGCTCTGGGTGGGCATCCTCGCGCCGGGCTCCACCGCGAGCGCGGTCTTCGAAGCGAGGGAGCAGCTCGCGGCCATCGCGGCGCTCCCCGAGGCGACGCGCGCGTGGCTCGGCTCGGCGACGCCCGTGAACGAGACGCCCGCGACGTGGCGGTGGCTCTGCGTCGGCGCGCCCGCGGTGCTCTCGCGCGCGTACTCGTCCGAAGACGACGCGCGGCGCACGGCGAAGGCCCTCGGCGAGCTCCTCGGGGCCCACCTCGGGGCGCTCTCGAAGCTCGCGGAAGACCCTTCGCTACAGCTCTTTTCGTGCGATCTCGACGTCGAGCACGCGCTCCCCACCGACGCGCGCGATCGAGCGACACTCGTCCGCGACGCGAGACCCGACGCGACCCGTGTGCTCATCGCGACGAGGCAGCCCACGGGGCATCCGTACGAGCTCCGGCGCGCGTGCGACCTCGGCCTCACCTTCATCGCGGCCTTCGGCGGAACGGGCGAGCTCGCCTACGACTATGGCCCCGCGGCCTCGGGAGGACACGTCGCCCACCCCCGCGTGGTGGTCGTCGCGATGAGCCTCTTTCGCGCGCCCGAGGACGACTCTCTGCGCGCGGTCACGGCCGTGATTCTCGACGCGGTCGCAGCCGGTGCGATGCTGTTGTTGTGCGGCGATCGCGGTGACCTCGAGGTCGCGCGAGGGGCCCTCGGCGCGCTCGTCGATCCGCTCGGCGGCGAAGGGCGATTCGAGGAGTTTCCCAATGGGAGCGCGGAGATTCTGTGCGACGACGCGCGCTTCGAAGCGCTCGCGACGCGCGACGCGAGGCTCGTCACCGGATGCTCTGCGCCCACGTCGACCTCGCGCGCGACGGTCGCGTTGAGGGTGCGCCTTGCGGCGCAGGGTCGCGTGGGCGAGCTCGTTCCGCTCGTGGGGGGATGGCGCGCGGGCGCGGCGCGCGTGGTGTTCTGGGCGGGCGGCGCGGTGGGCCCGTGGGGGCGCGCGATGCAGCAGCGGCCCGACGCGTTCGCGCGGTGGTGGCGCGCGCTCGTGGCGTTCGGCGACGCACTCTGACAAGATCCGCGGCCGTGGAGACGGAGAAGCGGCCCCGACGGCTGAACCCGCGCACGATCGCGCTCCTTCGCAAGAGGATCAACGATCTGGGCGCCGACGCGCCCGACGTCTCCAACGTGCCCGCGGTGCCCGCAGCGCCGCCCGCCGAAGCGCCGAAGGCGACGGCTCCGTCGTCTGCGCAGCGGCACCTCGATCTCGGCCCGCGGCCCCTGGCGCTGCTCCCGATCACCTCGATCGCGCCCGCGGTGACCTCTCCGAAACCGCCTTCGCCGAAGCCGTTTTCGCAACGATCAACCGCGCGCAACGCGGCCTCGCTGGTGGGCATCGGCGCGACGCCGCTGCTGCCCGGGCTCGGGCTCAACCCCGCGGCGGTGCCGAAGCCTCCGCCCGTGAAGAAGTCGGTGCTCAACGACGACTTCGCGAGGCTCTCGGTGCCCGACGCGCCGCTCACCGACGTGATCATCGTCGACACCGAGACCACGGGCTCGGGCGTCGGCGCGAGGCTCGTGGAGCTCGGCGCGCTGCACGTCCGCGACGGCAAGGTCGTCGCGCAGTTTCAGACCCTCGTCGACCCCGAGGAGCAGATCCCTGCGTATGTGATCCGCATCCACGGGATCACCAACGCGATGGTGAAGGGCGCGCCGCGGGCGAAGCTCGTGCTGCCTGCGTTCCTCGCGTTCGTGGGCAACCGCTGCCTCATGGCCCACAACGCGGGCTTCGACCGCGGGATCATCGCCCAGGAGCTCCAGCGCGTCGGGATGAAGCGCCCCGACATCCCCATGTTCTGCTCGCTCAAGCTCGCGCGGAAGGTCTTTCCGCAAGCGCCCAACCACAAGCTCTCGACGCTGGCGAGCTACCTGAAGATCCCCGATCCGCCGTCGCACAGGGCCATCGCCGACTGCATGACCACCGTGGGCGTGCTGGCCGCGTGCGCGTCGCGGCACCCGCTGCGGACGCTGCACGTGGTCCACGGCGGCGTCGTCGCGCTGTGAGCTATTCGAGGTAGTCGAGCTCCTTGCCGTGGGTCTCTTCGAGGCCCCACAGCGAGGCGAGCGCGATGAGCGCGCACACGCTCCCGAGCACCACCGCGGCCTTCACCATCCCGAAGCCCACGTCGCGTCGCAGGTATTTGAAGCTCGCGGCGAGCAGCGGGACCGTTCCCCGCACGAAGTTGGGGACGCTCGTCGCCACCGTCGCGCGGAGGTTCGTGCCGAACTGCTCCGCGGCCACCGTCACGAAGACCGCCCAGTACCCGATGCCGAAGCCCATCGCGGAACACACCGCGTAGAACGCTGTTTTCGAAGGCGCGCGCTGCGTGAGGTACGCCGTCACCGCGAGCGCCGTCACGACGAGAAAGGCCGCCACGACCTTGCGTCGGCTGCCCACGAACTGACTGATCGAGCCGCTCGTGATGTCGCCCACGACGAGTCCCACGTAGGTGAAGAGCACCGCGTCGCCGGGCGTGATCGTCGCCGCGTCGGGAGCGCCGAAGGTGCGCGCGAACTCCGGCGCCGACGCCACGAGGATCCCCACCACGTACCAGATGGGGACGCCGATGAAGATGCAGCGGAGGTACTTCGAAGCGCGGCTCCAGGGGTGGAGGAGCATGGTCACGTCGCCCTTGCGCGCGTCGCCCTCGCGGACCTTGTCGTAGAGGCCCGATTCGAACATGCGAAGGCGCAGCGCGAGGAGGCAGAACCCGAGCACGCCGCCGATGATGTAGGCCGTGCGCCACGAGAAGTTGCGCCCCACGAGCGCGGCGGCGACGGCGCCGAGGAGGCCCACGCCCGCGACCACGGCGGTTCCGTAGCCGCGAGAGCGCGCGGGCATGATCTCGGTGACGAGGGTGACGGCGGCGCCGAGCTCTCCCGCGAGGCCGACGCCCGCGATGAAGCGCCAGATGCGGTACGCCTCGACGGTGTGCACGAACGCGTTCGCGATGTTCGCCACGGAGTAGAGGAGGATCGAGCCGAAGAGCACCGAGAGGCGGCCCTTCTTGTCGCCGAGCACGCCCCACGCGAGGCCGCCCGCGAGGAGGCCCCACATCTGGATCGAGAGGAGTTCGAGGCCCGTGTCGAGGCTGTGCGGGCCCGTGACGCCGAGCTCCTGGAGGCTCTTCACGCGCACGATGGTGAAGAGCAGCAGGTCGTAGATGTCGACGAAGTAGCCGAGGGCAGCGACCATCACCGTGACGGCGATGGCCCGCGACGAGGGGCCCGTGGTCTCGCTCATGTCCGCGACGGTACAGCGAAGGCCGCGGCCCCTGTCTACAAGGACTTCACGCGATGCGACGCGTCACGCGCGCTTCTTCGAGGCCGCGAAGGCGAGGCCCTGCGCGTTGAGGTCGAGGTCGAAGTCGAGGAGCGCCCGATCGCCCGCGTCGAGCGTGAGGCCGCGATCCTTTGCGGCGAGCTCCATCGCGTCGGTGAGCTTCGCGCGGATCCACGCCTCGGCCTCGGCCGCGGGGCGCGCGAGCGAGTCGTTCATGAGCGTCTCGGAGTAGTTGATCCACTGCGTGAGCTGCGCGGCCACGGCGTCGAGGTCGGTGAGCTCGCCGAAGTGCGTGAGGCAGGCGCGCTCCATCCCGAGGGTGCGCACGCGCTCGACGCTGGCGCGGGCTTCGGTCGCGTCGAAGTCCGTGGGGCTCGTCGAGGGGAAGGCGAAGCGCCCCGCGCGCTGGAGCTTCGGGTACGCGAGGCCGAAGGTGTCCCCCGTGAAGACCGCCGAGGCCGCGGGGTCGACGACGATGAAGTGGTGGTTGGCGTGTCCGCGGGTGTGGATCACGCGGAGCGAGGCGTCGCCGAAGGGGACCTCGGCGTTGTCGTCGAGGGCGCGCACGCGGGCGGCGTCGATGGGCTCGATCACGCCGTAGAGGGCGTCGAAGCGCTCGGCGCCGTAGACCGTTCGCGCGCTCGCCACGAGCTTCGAAGGGTCGATGAGGTGACGCGCGGCGCGCGGGTGCGCGAGGAGCGTGGCGCGGGGGAGTTCCTTCATGAGCGCCGAGGCGCCGCCCGCGTGGTCGAGGTGGACGTGCGTGACGATCACGTAGCGCACGGCGTCGCGGGAGATTCCCTCGGCGTCGAGGGCGTCGAGGAGCTTCGCGGCGTTGCGCGAGGTGCCCGTCTCGATGAAGGCCGCCTCGCCGTTCTGCACGCGGAGGAACGACGCGGCGAGGAGGGGCTGTACGTAGTCGCAGTCGACGGTGACGAGTCTCGTGGTGCTCATAGGGAGGCGCGCGAGTGTACCCGAAGCGCGGTTGCGCGTTCCGCCGCACAACGCGTTGCGCGGCGACCTGCGCGAGCTGACCGCTGGAGCGCGCGAAGTGCTTATTTTCCAGTCGGAACGCGGGTTGCTCATGGGGACGCGTCCTCGAAAGGAGTCACACGCGAACATGAAGCTCTCCCTCCGGTCTTCTCTCGGTCTCCTCCTCGCGATCGCCTCGGCTTCGGCGCCCGGCGCCGCCGTCGCTGACGACAACGACGGAGGCTCCTGCGGCGCCGCAGGGACGAGCCACGTGCTCGCCACGATGCCCGTCACATCGACGGGCTATCAGCCCACGGGCCCCACGTACCCCGAAGGGACCGCCGTCGTCGGGAGCAGGGTCATCACCTCGGGCCCCGCGAACTTCGGCACCGCGGGCAACGGGAGCCCCTCGCAGCTCACCATCTTCGACCGCCACTCGGGCGCGCTGCGCATGCAGGTCCCCGTGGTGGGCGAGGACCTCTCGGCCGAGCACGCGCTCAGCGAGCTCTTCTCGTGGGGCGACTACGTCTACGCGCCCTCGACGCAGCTCGGCGTGCTCCGCTGGCGCATCCGGGGCAACGGTCAGACGCCCGCGCAGGAGCGCGTCTCGACGCCCTTCTGCTCGGCCACGGGGCCCTTCCCCTGTCACGTGAACACCACGGCGTGCCCCGCCGATGTGCGCGCGGGACTGCCTCCGCTGCCCAACGGGATCACCGTCGATCAGCACGGCACCTCGTACGTGACCGACGCGCTCCAGGGCATCGTGTGGCGCATCCCCGCGCGCGACGACGACGATCCCCCCGCGGCGCCCGAGGTCTTCGCGTGCAGCCGCGCGCTCCAGGGCAGCGGCAGTGAGGGCCTCTCGCTCTTCGGCGCCAACGGCATCGCCGAGCGCGACGGCGCGCTCTACGTCTCGGTCACCTTCGGCCCCATGGAGGCCACCGGCCCGTCGAGCGTGATCTACCGCATCCCCAAGTCGTCGCCCGCGGCGATGGAGCCCGTGTACACGTATCACCCCGCGCTCGTGGCGCCGGGCGTGGCGGTGCCTCCCATCGCCGACGGTCTGCGCATCCACCCCCGCACGGGCCACCTCTTCGTGGTGCTCGGCGGGCAGAACCAGATCTCGGAGCTCGACATCTCGCACTCGCCCGTGACCGAGGTGGGGCGCTTCTCGCGCGGGGGTTCAGATCACCCCTTCACGAATCCGTCGACGATCGCGTTCTCGCCCGACGGAGACTCGGGCTACGTGACCAACCACGCGATCACGTGCTGCCTCGCGGGCGATCCGAACCCCGCGTGCGTGTGCAGCGGCGCGCAGAACCTCTTCGCCGTGATCGAGCTCTGCGTGCGCTGAGCCGCTACGCGTATCGCACGCGCACCGTCTCGATGATCTTCTTGATCACCCGCTGCACGACGTCGGTGCTCGGGTCTCTCACGATCACGTAGCCGTCGCCCTCGTAGCTGTCGCTCCTGGGCGCGCCCACCGTCGGGAGCTTCGCCTCGACCACCCACTGCCCGATGGCCTCGTGCGTCTCGTGGACGCCCGTGACCGAGGCCACGCGGCCTTCGCCCATCCCGCGGAGGAAGGCGCAGCCCACGGCGTAGCGGCGCTCCCACGGGGCGTCGAAGGCGCCGTCGACCACGGCCCTCGCCCACGCGCGGTAGGGGTCGATGTCGTGCGCGAGGCCCGTCATGCGGGTGATGTTCGCGCCCGGCGGACGCTGCGCGATCTCGCCGATGACGAGCGTCCCGTCGGAGCGGCGGAACCACTCCATGTGGGTCATTCCGGTGTCGAGCCCGAGGGCCTTCACGGCGGCGAAGCCCATCGCGCGCGCGCCGTCGTACACGGGCCCTTCGAGCTCGCGCGGGAGCACGCAGGTCCACTGGATCCACGGGTTCTCGAGCACTTCGAGGCACGGCGGGAGGTACCGCGAGATCGAGTGCGCGCGGACCTGTCCGTTCACCGTCATGGTCTCGAAGCTGAACTCCTCGCCCTGGAGGAACTCCTCGGCCAGCACGGGGCTCGCGTTCGATGCGCCCATGCCCGCGAGCGCGCGCTTCAGCTCTCCGAGGTCGCGCACGCGGAAGGTCGCCTTGGCGCCCATGCCGGCCGGGGGCTTGAGCACCATGGGGAAGCCCGCTTCATGCGCGAACTCCTCGGCGTCGCGCGCCGTCGCGAGGAGCTTGTTGCGCGCCACGGGGAGCCCCGCGGCCGTGAGCGCGGCCTTCATGCGCGACTTGTCGCGGAAGAGGTCGGCGGTGCGCGGGTCTGCGCCCTCGACGCCGAAGCGCGCGCGGGCCTCGGCCACCTGCACCTGGATCACCTCGAGGATGCTCAGGATGCGGTCGGGCTGGCCGTGACGGCGGCGCAGCACCTCGACGGCGTCGGAGATGTCCTTCGCGGAGAGGGGGTCGGTGACGCGCACGACGTCGTGGTAGAGGCGCGCGTCGTCGCCCTGCGGCGCGTCGTGGACGACCCCGAGCAGGCGCACGTCGTCGAGCTTCGCGACGGCCCGCACGAAGCGCATGGTGGTTTCGAGAGGAAAGGGCGCGACGAAGACGACGTTCCTGGGCATCGGGTGTTGCCGCGGAGGATCGTGGATCGATGCTCGGTCCGTCAACGGCGGATGTGTTAGCGTCGGCGGCCATGCGCGTCGTCTTTCTATCTCCGTCGTATCCCCCTGAAATGCAGCAGTATACCCGCGGCCTCGCCGAGGTGGGCGCCGAGGTCTACGGCGTGGGCGACCAGCCCGCGGCGGCGCTCCCGTCGTCGCTCAAGCCGTACCTCCGCGACTGGCTCCAGGTGCCGCGCATCATGGACGAGGACGACGTCATCGAGCGCGTCACGCACTGGCTCCGCGGGCGCGAGGTCGACCGCGTGCTCGCGAACTGGGAGCCGCTGGTGATCCTCGCGGCGAAGCTCCGCGAGCGCTGGGGCGTGCCCGGGATGTCCGTGGACACCGTGCGAGGCTTTCGCGACAAGCAGCTCATGAAGGAGCGCGTGAAGGCCGCGGGCCTGCGCGTCCCCCGGTCGGAGCGCGTGCGGAATGATCGCGAGGCGCGCGAGGCCGCCGAGCGCATCGGGTACCCGCTGGTCATCAAGCCCATCGCGGGCGCCGGGAGCGCCGACACCTACAAGGTCGAGAGCGCCGCCGAGCTCGACGCCGCCCTCGCGAAGATGCACGGCGTCACCGAGGCGAGCTGCGAGGAGTACATCACGGGCGAGGAGTTCACCTTCGACACCGTGTGCATCGACGGCAAGCCCGCGTACGAGAACATCGCGTCGTACCTGCCCAAGCCCCTCGAGGCCCGCAGCAACGAGTGGATCTCGCCGGTGATCATCACGGTGCGCGACATGTATCAGAAGCGGCTCATGCCCGGCGTCGAGCTCGCGCGCAGCGTGCTCGGGGCGCTCAACATGGGCGACGGCTTCACGCACATGGAGTGGTTCCTCACGCCGAAGGGCGAGGCGGTGTTCGGCGAGATCGGGTGCAGGCCCGGCGGCGCGCACCTCGTCGACCAGATGAACTACACCTCGGACGTCGACCTCTTCCGCGAGTGGGCGCGCGTCGCCGTGCACGGCCGCTTCGAGGGCCCCACGGAGCGGAAATACAACGCGGGCATCGTCTTCAAGCGCGCGCTCGGCCAGGGGCGCATCACGCGCATCGAGGGCCTCGGCCAGTGGCTCCGCGCGTGCGGCAAGTGGGTGGTCGAGGACAAGCTCCTGCGCCCCGGCACGCACCGCCGCGACTGGAAGCAGACGCTCCTCTCCGACGGCCACGTGCTCGTGCGGCACCCCGACTGGGACGAGGCCTATCGCATGTCCTTCGCCGCGGCGACGGGCATCACCATGTACGCGGGCGGCTGAACGCCCGACAGCCGAGAGCAGACGCAGTGGAAGACGCCACGCTGATCGACACCTCGCGCGCCTCTGGCCGCGCGTCTCCAGCGGGGGGCGACGCCCCCTCGCTCCCACCCCTGCGCGGGAGTTCCGCCGTGCGCACCACGGTGCTCCCGCGCGTCGCGTTCGAGGGTGAGATCCCGCAGCTCGTGAGCGCGACGCGCGAGCGCTTCGAATCGGCGAAGGTGCTCGGCCGCGGCGGCGTCGGCGAGGTGCTGCTCGCGCGCGACAACGACATCGACCGCCCCGTGGCGATCAAGCGCCTTTTGCCCGAGCTCGACGACCTGGGCATCGTGGCGCGCTTCGTCGACGAGATCCGCGTGCACGGCAGCCTCGACCACCCGAACATCGTCCCCGTGCACGACGTCGGCGTCGACGCCGAGGGGCGCTTCTACTACGTGATGAAATTCGTCGAGGGCGAGACCCTCGAGGACATCATCGAGAAGCTCATGAAGGGCGACGCCGAGTACCACGCGCGGTACCCCTTCGAGCGCCGTGTCGAGATCTTTCGCCAGGTGCTCCGCGGGGTGCAGTACGCCCACGCGCGCGGCGTGGTGCACCGCGATCTCAAGCCCGCCAACGTGATGGTGGGCCGCTACGGCGAGGTGCTCGTGATGGACTGGGGCCTCGCGCGGCGCATCCACGCGGACGCGCCGAAGTTCCCCACGGACGACGTGTCGAAGACGCTCACGGCGCCCAAGGCCGCGGGCGAGCAGCCGAGCGCGCGCATGCGCACGATGGCGGGCTCGCTCCTCGGGACGCCCGCGTACATGTCGCCCGAGCAGGCGCGCGGCGACAACGACCGCGTCGACGAGCGCAGCGACATCTACTCGCTCTGCGTGATGTTCCACGAGCTCCTCACGCTGGAGCACTACCTCTCGGGCAAGAGCACCGTCGCCGCGTGCCTCGTGGGCGTGCAGAGCGACGAGGTCCCCTTCGCCTCGTCGCTCACGAACAAGCACCAGGCGATCGTGCCCGCGGACCTCGGGCACTTCATCCGCCACGGCGTTTCGAAGAACCCGTCGGAGCGCTACCGCTCGGTCACCGAGATGCTCGACCGCCTCCAGCGCATCGAGGACGGCCACTGCCCCGTCGAGTGCCCCGCCACGATGATGAAGCGCATGAGCACCGAGACCGCGCACGCCGTCGACCGCCGCCCCTTCGTCGTGCTCGGCGCGGTCGTCACCGCGATCGCCCTCGCGCTGATGGGCCTCGCCATGATGGTCAGCACCGCGCTGTAGGGCTCCGCGCGTCGCGCGGTCGTCGGTCGTCATCGCCGCGGTCAGATTTGAGCGCGCTCGGCCGTCCATTGAACGCGGTCGCGAGGCGCGATCGCTGGAGGCTTCGAACCATGTGGCTCTCTGTGTCGGTCGCGTCTTCGCTCAAGCGCGCGCGCCCCCTCGACGTCTCGCGCTTCGGCGTCGCCGAAGGCACGCAGCGGCAGGGCGCCGGACGGCCCGCGGCGGCGTTGTGAAGCGCGAGGCCCCCGACGCGCCCGACGCCGCGCCGCGCCCCGATCCGCGCAAGCTCAAGCTCCTCGTCGAGCGGCTCCGCGCGGGGGCCTTCACCTACGACGACCTCGCGGCGCTGCCCGAGCTCGACCTCTCGCGCCGCTCGTTGCAGCTCTACCTCGAGACGCACCTCCCCGCGGCGGGCTACACGCCCGTGCGCGCTCGCACGTCGGGCCCGAAGCCGCGCGCGACCTTCACGCTCCCTCGCGGCGATGACGTCGACATCGACGGAGGCGCGGTCAACCGCGCGGCGCTCGCGCTGGCGAAGGGCATGCTCGCGGACCTCTTTCCCATCGACGGCACCGACCTCGACCAGCGCATGGGCGCGCCGCGCGTGCTCGCGATCGCGAGCGGCGTGCCGCGCTTCGAACTGCACCACAAGCGCGCCCTCATGCGCTGGATCGCCGCGGCCGAGCGCGAGCGGCCAGCCGCCGTGCAGCTCCGCTACCGCCCCGCGCGCGGCGACGCCGACAG
Organism: Polyangiales bacterium; assembly: GCA_046351535.1. Taxonomy (GTDB): domain Bacteria; phylum Myxococcota_A; class Polyangia; order Polyangiales; genus CAISKJ01. The sequence continues at coordinate 11,056 of JAXLYG010000079.1, read as the reverse complement.
CGCGGGCGCCCCCGACGACGAGGTGCGACCGCGGCTCGTGTGGCCGCTCGGGGTGATCCTCCGCGACGGGCGCAGGGTGTACCTCCCCGCCCTCGTCGAGCCCGCGGGCTCCATGGCCGACCGGCGCCTCTTCGCGCTGGAGCGCGTCGTCGCCGGCGCGAAGGACTGCGGCGTCATTGCGGTGCCCGAATCCGAAGCGCCGCCGACGCGGTTCCTCCTGGAGGAGCGCCCTCGGCTGCAAGACCTCGTGCAGGCGGGCTTCGGCCTCGTGCGCCCCGAGGCGTCGGCCGACCGCGTCGACCTCGCGGTGCGCTTCGACGCCCGCCAGGCGCCGTACGTCCGCGCGCGGCGGTGGCACCCGCGACAGCGCGAGACCGAGCTCTACGACGGAGGCTTGGAGCTGCGCTTCGGCCCGGTGGAACTCCGCGAGGCCATCGCGTGGTGCTCCCAGTGGATCGACGGCGTGACCGTGCTCGGCGACGCGCGCCTGCGTGACGCCTACGAGCGCTCGCTCGACGCGCGGCTGCGCGCGCAACGGGCCACGCCCACGAAGCCGCGCTGACCGGCAACGGGTTGCCAGGGTGCGGCGCCTCCTCTGGCAACGGGTTGCCAGGGTGCTCCGCAGCGTCTCGCGGGCGATGCCTATTGATCGTCGCGGAGGGACGCGGCGATGATCGAAGCGACGAAGGAGCGGGAGCTGCTGATGAGGCTGCGGCGGCAGGCGTGGGCGGCGACGAGGCGCGTGTGCGCGGGCGACGCGACGCTCTGTGACGAGGTCGCGCAGGAGGTCGTGGTGCGCGCGTGGCGCAGCGGCGTGCTGGCGATGAGCCCGATGGCGCGCGGCGCGTGGGTGCGCACGACGGCGCGGCGCTGCGCGATCGACATGATGCGCGCGGGGTGCCGCGAGGTGTTCGACGAGGCGGCCCTCGACGAGGCGGCGGGGGCGAGCGCGTACGCGATGAGCGAGGCGCGCATCGACGCGCGCCGAGGCGTCGTCCGCATGATGGCGCGCGCGGAGGGGATGCCCGCGTCGCTGCGCGAGGTGTTCGACGCGGTGGTGTGCGAGGGCCGCGCGATCGACGACGTGGCGCGCGCGCTGCGGGTGACGCGCGCGGTGGTCGACACGCGGCTGCGACGGATGCGCGTGCGGCTCGCGGGGTGAAGGGGCGTCAGTGAAAATCCCTCGACCGCGCCGCGGCCTCCGCGGGCGCGAGGAAGCTCGGGATCGCGAGCGCGTCGACCACCACGTGCGTCACGCCGTCGACGCGCTGGATGCGCCCCGTCGCCTCGAGCAGCGCCGCCGTGCGCCCCACCACCGCGTGCGCCGCGAAGACGTCGCGCCACACGACGAGGTTCACGAAGCCCGACTCGTCTTCGAGCGTGAAGAAGGTCACCCCCGCGGCCGTGCTCGGGCGCTGTCGGCAGATCACCATGCCCACGTAGCGCGCCCTCGCCCCGTCGGGCAGCGCACAGATCCCTGCGGCGTCGGGGATTCCCTCGCCCGTGAGGCGGTCGCGGTAGCGCTCCATCGGGTGGCCGCGCGTCGAGTGTGAGGCGCCGAGGTAGTCCCAGGTCACGGCCTCGTCGGGCGTGAGCGGCGCGAGCGAGACCGCGGGCTCGTCGGCGTCGGCGTCGAGCGGGAGGCCCAGTCTCGCAGCGACTCCGTGCACGGCCCAGAGGGCCTCGCGGCGGTCGCTCACGAGGCTCCCGAAGGCGCCCGCTTCGGCGAGCGAGACGAGGGCGCGCTTCGAGAGCCCCGCGGTGCGCGCGAAGTGTTCGATCGATCGGTAGGGCGGCGACGGGTCGAAGCGCGAGAGCCCCGACACGTACCGCACGCCCACGCGCACCGCGAGGGCGCCGTCGCCCGTGCGCTCGAGGGAGCACGCCCAGCCGCTGTGGTTGACGTCGATGGGGAGCGCCGCGACGCCGTGGCGGCGCGCGTCTTCGAGGAGCGTCGAGGCGGCGTAGAAGCCCATCGGCTGCGCGTCGAGCATCGCGCAGAGAAAGGCCTCGGGGTGGTGCCGCTTGAGCCACGCCGTCACGTACGCGATGAGCGCGAACGACGCCGCGTGGCTCTCGGGGAAGCCGTACTCGCCGAAGCCGAGCACCTGCTGAAACACCCGCTCGGCGAAGTCGCGCGCGATGCCCTTCGCCAGCATGCGCGGGATCATCCGGTCGCGGTGCTGCTCGATGCGCCCCGACGAGCGCCACGCGCCCATGTCCTTGCGGAGCTGGTCGGCCTCGCCCGGGGAGTAGTCCGCGGCGACCATCGCGAGGCGCATCACCTGCTCTTGAAAGATGGGCACGCCGAGGGTCTTCGAGAGCACCTTCTCGACGTCGGGGTGCGGATACACCACGGGCTCCTTGCCCTCGCGGCGGCGGAGGTAGGGGTGCACCATGCCGCCCTGGATGGGCCCCGGCCGCACGATCGCGACCTCGATCACGAGGTCGTAGAAGTCTCTGGGCTTGAGCCGCGGGAGCATCGACATCTGCGCGCGGCTCTCGACCTGAAACACGCCCACGGTGTCGCCGCGCGAGAGCATCTCGTAGGTGTCGGGGTCGCCCGTGGGCACCGTCGCCATCGAGAGGTCGAGGTCTTCGTGTTCGCGCATGAGGTCGAAGCAGCGGTGCACCGCCGTGAGCGCGCCTAGGCCGAGGAGGTCGACCTTGAAGAGCCCCAGGTCCTCGACGTCGTACTTGTCCCACTGGATGACCGTGCGGTCCTCCATCGTGGCGGGCTCGACGGGCACCAGCGTGGTCACGGCCTCGTGCCCGAGGAGAAAGCCTCCCGGATGGATCGAGAGGTGCCGCGGCATGTCGGAGAGCTGCGCGGTGAGCGCGCGCAGGAGGCGGAACGCGCGCGCCTCGGGGTCGACGCCCGCGGCCCGCATCGCGTCGAGGTCGAGGGTCGAGTCCCAGTGTCCGGTGTGGCGCGCGACGCCGTCGAGCTCGGCCTGCGGGATGCCGAGCACCTTGCCCACGTCGCGCACCGCGGAGCGCGCGCGGTAGCGGATCACGTTGGCGACCATCGCGGCGTGGGTGCGCCCGTAGCGCTTGTAGACGTGCTGGATGACCTCCTCGCGGCGCGCGTGCTCGATGTCGAGGTCGATGTCGGGCGGCTCGGCGCGCTCGCGGCTCAAGAAGCGTTCGAAGAGGAGGTCCATGCCGAGGGGGTCGACGGCCGTGACGCCGAGGCAGAAGCACACGGCGCTGTTGGCCGCGGAGCCGCGCCCCTGACAGGTGATCCCCTCGCGGCGGCAGAACTCCACGATCTCGTACATCGTGAGGAAGTACCCGCCGTAGTCGAGCTCCTCGATGAGCGCGAGCTCCTTCTCGATCTGCGCCGCGACGCTCTCTGAAATGCCTTTAGGATAGCGTTTTCGAGCGCCGTCGAGGGTCACCCGCCGGAGCCATCCGTGGGGCGTCTCTCCCGCGGGGACGCGCTCCGCGGGGTACCGATACCGTATCGTGTCGAGGGAGAAGTCGCAGCGCGCCGCGACCTCGCGCGTGCGCTCCACCGCGAGCGGATCATCGGCGAAGCGCGCGTACATCTCCGCGGCGGTGAGCAGCGCGTGCTCGGCGTTGGGCGTGATGCGCCGCCCCGCGGTCGAGAGCGTGCACCCGTGACGGATGCACGCGAGCACGTCTTGCAACGGCTTGCGGTCGCGGTGGTGGTAGAGCACCTCGCTCGCGGCGACGACGGGCGCTCCGACGCGCAGCGCGGCCTCACGGAGCAGCGCCTCGCGCGGGGGCTCGTCTTCGCGGAAATGACGCGCGGCGAGGGCGTAGAGCCGATCGCCGAACGCATCGCAGAGCAGCGGGAGCAGGGGCGTAGAGGGGACGAGCGCGAGGAGTCCGCGGGCGTGCCCGGCGACCTCGGCGGCGGTGACGAGGCTCTCGCCCTTGGGGCAGCGGTGACGTCCTCGGGTGAGGAGCTGACAGAGCGAGGCCCACCCATCGCGGTTCGTGGCGAGGAGCACCGCGAGGCCCGCGTCGGTGGTGACCTGCGCGCCGAGGATGAGCCTCTGCCCGAGCGCCTTCGCGCGGACGTGCGCCCTCACGACGCCGTACACGCCGTCGCGGTCGGTGATCGCGAGCGCGGGGAGACCGAGCTCCTTCGCGCGCTCGACGAGCATCTCGGGCTGCGACGCGCCTTCGAGGAAGCTGTACGCGCTCTTCACCCACAGCGGCGCGTAGCGCACGGCGAGCCCCCTCCCCGTCCCTCCCCCGCGGAGCGGGAGAGGGTGCCCGTTGGTCGCTGCCATGCCCTCACCCCGCCCTCTCCCGCGAGGGCGCGGGAGAGGGAGCGCGAGGGGCTCAATCGACGACGCCGTGGAGGAACCATCGCTCCCTCACGCGATCGAAGAAGACCCAGAGGAGCGCGCCGTTGACCGCCTCGGCGTAGTAGTAGTCGCGCTCGACCGTGCGCGCCCACCACGCGCCGCTCACGCGCGAGGGCGACGCCGAGGCCCAGGGGTCGCGCGCCACCGCGTCGTGCGACGTGTCGTTCTCGGCGTCGGCGCGCAGCCACGGACGCAGCGCCGCCTCGTGCTCGATGGGGCTCAGCGCGTGAAGCTCCGAGGGCGACACCTCGCGCGGCGGAGAGATCAGCCGACGCACCAGCGGCACCTCGGATGAAGCGTCGGGAGAGGGCGGCGGTGGGGGGGCGGAGGTTGCTGCGGAGGGCACGAAATCATGGGGTTCCCACGCGAAGCCCGCTTCGGGGAGGTGGGCGTCGCGGAGGCGGGCGCGCGTGACGGCGGCGTCTCCGAAGGCCGCGCGCACGCGGGCCACGGCGCGGGCCACGGCGCGAGGGTCACGCAATCGCTCGTGCGCGAAGAGCGCGAGCTGCTCGCCGCGAAGGGGCGCGGGCTCGACGATCACCTCGGCCTCTCGAACGCGTGACGAGAGCGCTCCCTCCGCGAGGCGCAATCGCGCGAGGTCGACGAGGAGCGCCACGTCGCGCGTGGGTGACGCGGGCTCGATGCGGTGCTCCGTGCGTCCGCGGTCTTCGAGCGAGAGCGTGAGGCGCAGCGCAGACACGGCCTCCCCCGTCGACGCGAGGCGGCTCACGAGGAGGTGCAGCGCGCCGCGCACGGCGAAGAGGATCCGCGCCTGGTCGTCGTCGGGGGGCTCGACCTCGATCACCGCGCGCGCGGGCTCCCGCGGCGTGTCGGGCTGCACGGGGAGCTCGACGTCGCGCGAGGCCCACGCGCGAAGCTCCGCGACCTCGGGGCCGAAGCGGTGGCGCACGGTCTCGGGCGGGAGCGCCCAGAGCGCGCCGAGGGTCTCGATTCCGAGCGCGTCGAGCGCAGCGCGTGACCGCACCGGCAGCCCGAGCGCGCGGAGCGGAACGTCTCCCGCGACGGCGAGCTCGTCGAGGGCCGAGCGCGTGACCACCATGCCCCGCGCGTGGAGCGCGATGGCGCGCGTCACCCGCCGATCGAAGCCCAGCGCCACGGAGGCCGCGAAGCCCTGTGACGCCACCGCGCGGCGCGCGGAGAGGGCCCACGCGCGCGCGTCGCGGTGGAGCCTCCCCATGCCCGCGGCGTCGACCACGAACACACCGGCGACGGCGTCGGGCTCGACCTTCGGCGAGACGCGTCGCAGCGCGTTCGCGAGCGTCGCGATGGCCTCGCGGACGCGCGCCTCGGAGACCGCCGCGGCGCGCAGGGTCGAGACGAGGTTCCGCGCGGCGCCGCAGCGCATTCCGACGGAGAGCCCCGCGCGTACGGCGTGGGCGTTGAGGGCCGTGAGGGGCGCGTCGGGGCGGTCTTCTGCGACGAGGGCCACGGGCGCCTCTCGCCACGCGGGACGGTCTCTCAAGAGCACCTGCATCCCGAGCTCGTGGGCGCACACGCAGGCCACGCGCGCGCTCACCGCAGCACCTCCCAGGGCGCGCGATGGGGCGTGGGCTCGACGCGTCGCGAGAGGTCGCAGCGGTCGCGCAGCACCGACGGCGCGATCACGTAGCGCCCCGACTCGCGACGCCGCGAAGGCTCCACACGCAGCGCCACCAGCGCGCCCGCGGAGGCGCCGTCGGAGGGCTGCGACGTGAGGATCACCGCGCGCGCGTCGTGGTGGCGCACGAGGCCCCCGAGGCGCACGACCCACGCGTCGCCGCGCGGCGCCCCCGCCGTGAGGTCGATCACGACGAGTCCGAAGCCCCCGGAGCGCAGGAGCAGCTCGGCCGCGCGCGCGACGGCCGCCGCGTCGCGAGGCGCGTGCACCACGACGAGGCGATCGAGGGCCACGCCCGCCGCCGCGAGGTCAGGCGGAAAGAGCCCTGCGCCCTCGGGCTGCACCCACGCGCAGGGGTCTCCGCGGCGCTGCGCGTCGAGCACGAAGAGCACGGCGAGGGTGAGCCTCCCCGAGGCGACGGCGGCGCTCACCTCGACGACGCGACCCGCGGGGACGAGGGCAGCCACGGGCCCCCGCTCGCCCGCCTGCGCGGCGCGCGCGGCGACGATCGCGGTGAGGCTCGCGGGACGAGAGGGCCGTGCCACACCCCGAGGAGAGCACTGAACATATGTTCATTGTCAAGCTGTCATTTGGCAAACGCGCGCCATCGAGCTTGATTTGTAGGGGTTTCGAGAGAGTTCCTCGGGGGCGTCGTCGCGCGCGTTGCGCGATTGGCAAGAGGGTTATACTGCCGCGCGCATGAGCGTCAGGGCGTATCGGGCGTGGGTTCTGGTCGGGCTTCTCGCGGGCTGCGAGCGGCGCGGCGACTCGCAGGATCAGCCCGTCGTGCAGCAGCCCGCGTGGCCTGCCCCGGTGCAGGTTCAGCCCGGGATGCAGCAGCCCGGCATGCAGCAGCCCGTGATGCAACCGGGGATGCAGCAGCCCGTGATGCAGCAGCCCGTGATGCAGCAGCCGGGGGCGTCTCCCCTCGACCAGCGCGTCTCGTGGGCCGAGCAGCGCATCGCGCGCCTCGAGCAACAGACCGCGGCCACCGCGCAGGAGAACCTCGCGCTCCGCCAGCAGCTCGCGCAGACGCAGATGGAGCTTCGCGCCACGCAGCAGCAGATGCGCGCGATGCAGAGCCAGGGCCGCGCGGCGCAGCGGGCCGTGCGCGGGATGATGCAAGGCCAGCAGCAATCGGAGTGACCCCGCGATGAACGACCGCCCGCGACGCCCCGCGCCTCGCACGCTCTCCGCGACGCCGCCCGCGCCGACGCGTCTACCGCTCGCGACGCGGTACGTGGGGCGCTTCCCCGCGCTCGCGACGCTGCTCGCGGGCGGCGCGGTGATCCCCGCGTGTCACTCGCCCGAGTGCCGCGGCACGCGCGCCGAGGAGCTCGAATCGCACGGACTCCGCGCGCTCAGCGACGTCAACGCGGGCCGCGCGAGCGACGCGCTCGGCGAGCTCGGCGTCGCCCTCGGGCTCTCGGAGCACACGCCCACGCGCGCCCTCGCCTCGGGGCAGATGCCCAGGGTCACCACCGAGCCCGCGCCGCCGCCGCAGCCCGTACCGATCACCCCCAACGCCGACGTCGACGGCTCCATGGGCGAGGTCTCTCCGCTGCCGACGACGGTGCCCCACACGCCGCCCCCGAGCGCGCAGAGCACCCAGGCGACGCCGCACGCTCCGCCCAACGCCACGACCCCGCACACGCCGCGAGAGAGCCCCATGATGCCCCTCGGTCGCGTCCGTCGCGTCACGCCTTCGCCGCGCGGGAACGGCTCCGCGTTCTGAGCGCCGTCAGTTCGTCCGGCTGACCTCGGCCTCGAAGGTCTCGACGTGGTTGACCGTCACGCGGAGCCGCGCGCGCGTCACGCCGTGGGGCCAGCGCACCGGGGCGGTGTAGTCGCCCCGCGTGTCGGCCTCGCGCACCGCGTCGACGCTGAGCCCCGCGTCGCTCTCGACGTCGATGTCGGCGTAGGTGACGGGCGCCCCGTCGCCGCCGCGGAGGCTCAACCCCAGCACCCCGTCACCGCTCGCGCTGGTGTAGAGCCGCACCTCGTGAACGAGCGGACCTGACGCGCGGCCTTCGAGGGTGAAGTCCTGCGCGTGGCGGCCGTCGAGCGTCGAGGCGCACTGGAGGCTGTGCATCCTCGCGGGGGCGAGGCGGATCGGCGCGTTGACGACCGAGAGGTTCATCCCGTCGAGGCCGCAGAAGAAGCCGTCGGGCATCAAGACCGTCGACGCCCGGCCCGGTGTGCCGTCCGCGCCGTCGTGGCCGCGCGCGACGACGGGGGCCGCCACGGTGAGCGGCGCCACGGGCGAGGGAGGCCCCTCGAGGCCGTCGTAGTCGAAGGCCCGCACTCGCACGAAATAGCTGCCCGGCGAGAGCGATTCGACGAGCCACAGGTCTGCGTCTCCGCGGCGCGCGGCGCTCGACACGAGGTCTCGAAACGACGGGTCGCGCGCGACGTCGACGCGCCACATCTCGGGGCTCCCGCGCGAGAGGCCGTAGAGGGCCGACACCGCGACGGGGCCTCCCGCGGACACCACGCGCGCGGGCGGAGGGATGACCCACCGGGGCTGCGCCGGGAGCGAGTGCTCGGGGCGAGGCCGCTGCACGCCGCGCTGCACCGTCCCGCGGCCCGCGTGCACGACGAAGGACCCGCGGCGCGTGGTGACCGACGCTCGCCCGCGGTGCACCGCGATGCGGGTCATGTGTCCGCCCTCGTCGGCGGTGAGCACCCCGTCGCCGCGGCCGAGGTACACGATCGCGGCGCTCGTCGCCACGGGGATGAGCCGCGGCCGCGCGGGCGCGCTCGGGTCCGCGCGGAAGCGCAGCGATCCGCTGCGGAGCGAGGTCGTGGTCGACGGCGGACGGCCGGGGGGATCGTCGACGGGGGGCGCGAACATCACCACCTGCGTGCGTGATCCGAGCTCGATGCTCGTGCCGTTGCGGAGGGCGATCTCGGCGCCGGCGTCGCGCGCGGTGCGCACCCTGGCGCCGCGTCGGAGCACCTCGCCGGGCGCCGCGGCGTGGTGTTCGCCGGGCCGGTTGGGAGACCACACCGTGACCTCTCCGCGCGACCACACGAGGCGCGCGTCGAGGTTGCGCGGGAGGGCGTACTCGAGGGTCCGCGCGCGGCGCTGGAGCCCGCGCCTGCGACCACGCAGGACTCGCGAGCAACATGCACCACAAGACGCAGACGCCACGCATGCGAAGACCTCCAGAGCGAGCGGAGGGCCTTCACAAGCGCTGCGCTCCGCTGTTCAGTTCAACGGCGGTCGGCGCTGTGAGCGAGAGCGAGAAAGCGCTGCGGCGGAGGTTGACGTCGCGATTTCTGACGTCGCGCGACGCGGAGGAGACGCGCGGCTACGCCGTGGCGGCCCAGGATTCCTGCGCGGAGGGCCGCTCCATCCAGCGAGAGAGGCGCTCGACGGCGTCGACGGCCTCGCGGGCGCGGAGGGTCCCTTCGTCGTTTTCGCCCGCGCTCCAGAGGTCCATCATCTTCGAGAGGCTGCGCTGCGCGTCGCCGACGAGGCGCACGATCTGGGCGCGCGCGAGCTCGCGCTCCAGCGCTCCGCCCGGCGTGGCCCAGGGCGACATGGGGTCCTCGCGGTAGCCCTCGGGGTCGCCCGTCACCGTCGCGGGCGCACGCGCGCCAGACTCTCCGTCCGCGAGGTCGAAGGGGCACTCTCCCTCGTCAGATGAGGCCTCGGGCGCGGGCTTCGCGACCTTGGGGCGCACGGTCTTCGACTCGCCCGACTTCACGGCGGCCACGGCGCGGCGCTGCTCCTCTTGCGGCATCCGCGTGAGCGCGAGGAGCTCGCGCTTGTTGTTGCTCACGGGCGTCTCGCGGGCGACGGCGCGCACGTCCTCGGGGAGCTCGCCGATGCGGAGTTCCTCTCGCACGGCGGCCTTCGCGCGGCCGGTCTTCTTCGCGGTGTCGTCGACGAAGACCGCGAGGGGCGCCTCCTGCGGCTTGACCTTCTTGCTCTTCTTCTTCCCGTCGTCGCCGAGCGCGGGGGCAGGGGGCTGCATCTGCTCCCAGAGCGTGCGGCGCAGGGCGATGTGCTCCGCGCGCTCGAGCACGGTGAGCTCACGTCGGCAGAGGTTCTCGTCGACCTCGGCGAGGCGCGCGCGGGGGCCGTCGAAATCCTCGACGAGCGCGGGGATGCGCGTCCACCCGAGGCTCCTGCACGCCTCGAGGCGGTGCAGCCCGCAGACGAGGGTGTGCGCCCTGTCGACGATGATGGGCTGCAAGAGGCCCGCGCTGGCGATCGACTCGCGGAGCGCGTCGAGGTCGCCGAGCCCGCGGAGCCGCGCCTCGGGGATGCGCACCTCCGCGATCGAGAGGTTCATGACTGTGGGGGTGGTCTCCATCGCGCGCGACTGTGCCGCGAAGGGCGCTCGCCACGCGACTTTCCGACGAAGGCCACCGCGCTCGCCGAGGGGCGTCGGGCGGACGCCCGCTTGCAGGGGCACGCCGCCCCGAACGGGAGAATTGAAGACATTTGCCGCTCACGCTGGAACCCGCGTTGCCCGTAGCCTGAGCGAGAAAGAAGGGAGACTTTTTCCATGAGTCGATTGAGGGCCTTCGCCGTGGTCGCGGCGCTGGTCGCGTTCACCGCCTGCGACGGGACCGCCGTCGTGGGAGGGATCGCGCCGCCTGACGCCACGTTCCTCGACACGCCCGACGCGGCAGACGCCGGGTTGGTGTGTCCATCTCCGCTGGCCGCGTGCGGCGGTCGATGTACCGACCCCCGCACCGACCGCGAGAACTGCGGCGCGTGCGGGCGCTTCTGCGGCGCGGCGAACGTCTGCCAGAACGGCGCGTGCGTGCCCGACTGCACGGCGGGCGAGACGCTCTGCATGACCGCGGCGACGGGTGACGCGGGCGCGTCGCTGCGCTGCGTGTCGCTCCAGACGAGCCGCGAGAACTGCGGCGCGTGCGGAACCGCGTGCGGCCGCGATCAGGTCTGCACCGGCGGCGTGTGCACCTTCATGTGCACCGGGACCACCACCGAGTGCATGGGCGCGGCCGACATGGACGCGGGCACCTCGGGGCGCTACTGCGCCGAGCTCCAGACCGATCGCCTCAACTGCGGCGCGTGCGGAAACACCTGCCAGGAAGGCTACACCTGCCAGGACGG
>JAXLYG010000078.1:0-28337 GCA_046351535.1 Polyangiales bacterium | reverse complement strand
GAACCCTGGGCGCGCGGCGCGCGTACATCCCTGGGGGGCGAACCCTGGGCTACGAGCGAAGCGCGAACATCCCCGGGCGCACGCCCGCCGCTCCGCGCCCCCTACCGCCGCTCGGGGCGCTCGTACACCGACACGATCGGGACGCCGTCGTACGTGAGCACCTCGGCCGTCGCGGGCGAGCCGTACGCGAGCCAGATCTGGTAGTCGACCTCGTTCATGTGCAGCTCGTGATGCACGATCGCGTAGCGCCCCTCGCCGACCTGCCACACGGGGCGGAGGTCCTCGCGGAGGTAGCCGTCGCGCTGGAGCATCTCCCAGCTCTCGTAGGTCGTGTCGTGGATGTAGACCCCTGCGCCCTCGGGCGGCGCGTGGGCGTTGAACCAGGGCACCAGCGACCCTGTGGTGAAGCCCCAGAACTGACGGTTGAGCCCCACGTCGGCCGCGCCAGGGGCACCACCCACGATGGGTGTGTAGTTGCTCAGACCGAAGGGGTGCGAGTGCGTCGTCTGCGAGAGCGCAGGGAGCAACAGCACCGAGCCGAGCGCCGCCGCGGGGAGCCAGGCGAAGCGTTCCCGCACGCGGTCGCGGAGGTTGTCGTCGAGCTTCGAAGCCACCCACGCGAAGCCGAGGCCCGCCATCAGCGCGAGGAACGGATACGCCGGGAACCAGTGCTTCGTTCCGCCGAAGATGGGCGTCTTCGTCGAGAACCACGGCGCCAGCGGAACGAGGAAGCCCATGCCCACGAGGACGAGCGTTCCGCGAGGGTCGCTGTGCGCGGGGAGGTGCTTCGAAATCCGTGACGTGAGCGCGTTGAGGATCGTCGCTTCGCGCAGCCCGCGGAGCAGGTGCAGCCCGAGGCCCATCACCGCGAGGAGCAGGGTGATCCCGGGCACCGTGAAGAGGATCATCCCCCAGGAGTAGGTCCGCGGAAACGGCGGGCGGAACCAGTTATATCCGAGGAATTCCATGTTGTAGTACGCGTGGTTGAGGTGGAACCCCACGTACTCCGACAGCCTGCCCGGGTGCCCGTCGGGCGTGCGCAGGAGGTCGAACCACATCCACGGCCACAGCGCGACGAACACCGCCGGGCCGATCACCGCCATCGCGAGCAGTGACACCGGCAGCGGGAACTTGCCCGCCTTCGCGTCGGTGACGATCTCCGAGCCGCGCGTCACGACGAAGTGCGCCACCACGAGGAAGGGCACGAACCACGCGTTGTGCTTGGTCTCGAGCGCGAGCCCCCACATGAGGCCCGTCGCGAGGGCCCAGCGCAGGCCGCCGTCGGTCGAGCGCCAGTAGCAGTAGAGCACCGCGATCCACATGGTCATCACGGGCACGTCGAAGCAGTCGAGGTGCGCGTGATAGAAGACCCGCGGCATGCACGCGAGGGCGAGCGCGGCGAAGAGGCCGACGCGGTGGCTCCACGCGCGACGACCGAAGAGGTACGTCACCCACAGCCCCAGTCCGCCCATCACCATGCCGGGAAAGCGGAACGCCAGGCTCTCCTGCCTGAAGAGGTGGATCTTCTCGTGGAGGAAGAGCCACGAGAGTCCGAAGAGCGACTTCATGAGCGACGGGTGCTCGTGGTTGACGCCCCAGGCCGCGTCGATCGCGGGCCGCGTGAGCGCGCCAGGCCTGTGCTGCAGCACCGCGTTGAACCAGTCGGCGTAGGTGCGCGAGGCCGCGAAGTAGAAGCCCTCGTCGCGCGCGAACCCGAGGTGCCGCCCCGTACGCAAGAGGATCAGCACGTAGACCACGCAGAGCGCGAGGCCGATGAGGTGCGGCTTGAACGCGTCGACGATCCGCGAGGTCCGCGAGGTGGTTTCGTTGCTCATCGCGTGTCGCCTTCGAAGCAGTAGTGGCGCATCCCCGCGCGGTCGGAGCGCACTTCGAAGCTCACGCGATGCGCGGCTCCGGCGTAGGCGCTGGTGTCGAAGTCGAAGAGCTTCCACCCCTCGTTGTCGTGGTGAATCGAGGTGCCCACGGGCTGACCGTCGACGAGCACGCGCAGCTCGACGGGTCCGCCGAGGTCGTTGCCGAAATCGTCGCCGCGCTCGGCCTCGTACGCGATGGCGTGGTGCCCGCGAATCCGCGCGCCCATCGGAACATTTTCGAAGCTCGTCACCATCGTCGCGCCCTGCGCGGGGTGCGACCAGATGCAGCGCCGTCCGCGGTGCTCCATGTCCTCGAGAATGGTCACGCCCACGTAGTTCCAGGGCTCTCCGCACATGAAGCGCTCGGGGCCTGCGAGGGCGCCCTGACCGAGCCCTCCGCCCGCCACGACGAGGCCCGATTGAAAGTTGCAGTCGCGCCTCGCGTCACCCTCGACGCGCACCACCGACGCGTCGGGCGGACGCACGTGATCGACGAAGTCGTAGCGCACCTGCGCGGGCGACGGGTTCACGAGGAGCCGCACCGTGACCCTTCCGAACGAGGTGGCTGACTGCTCTCGCCAGCCCTTGAAATCAGGGTGTTCGCCGCCGCGGATCGTCGCCACCCAGGCGCGCGCATAGCGGGTCGCGTCGGGCCTCGCCGCGTCGCGCAGGGTGATGAGGTCGCGGAAGTACATCCGCGCGAGGGGATCGGTCCAGAGGGGGGCCGAGGCGACGAGGTCTCCGTCGCGCTTCTCGTGGGCGATGTGGTCGTGCGCCGCGCGCCAGTGGTCGGGCGTCGGGACGCGCGCCTCGATCACCCACTCCGCGCCGAGTTCGAAGAGCGCAAGGAGCGGCACCACGAGGAACCACCACGCGCGCCATCCCGTGGGGCGCTCCATCTGTGGAGCTTCGCGCTTCGGAGGCTCCTCGGGGGCGGGCGCTGGGGGAGCCTCGGGGGCTCCTTCGGGGGCGGGCGCGGCCGCTTCGGGCGGCGAAGGATCACTCGGCTCGGTCGACACGGCGGCGCGGACCATAGATCAAACAGCGGCGCGAGCGCCACCGCGGTGAGAACGTCTCGCGGAGCCTCGAAAAACCGCTTGTGGTAGGGTCCCGGGTCGCGCGATGTCCCGCGATGCCGCCACGGCCCCCTCCGCCCAGAACGACGCCACGGGCGATGTGCACGTCATCGCCGGGCACTACGAGGTTCGTCGCGTGCTCGGCCGCGGCGGCATGGGCGTGGTCTACGAGGCCGAGAACACCTGGACGCACCGTCGCGTCGCGGTGAAGGTGCTCGACCCCGACCGCTCGTCGGACCCCGTTCAGGTCGAGCGCTTCATGCGCGAGGCGAGGGCCGCGTCGGCGCTGCGCCACCCCAACGTCGTCGACGTGCTCGACATGGGCCAGGACCCCGCCGACGGCGCCCTCTACATCGTGCAGGAGCTCCTCGTCGGAGAGGACCTCCGCGCGCTCCTCGAACGCGAGGGACCGCTCGATGAAGCGCGCGCCCGGGAGATCCTCGCGCCGGTGCTCCGCGGCGTGGCGGCGGCGCACGCGCAGGGCATCGTGCACCGCGACGTGAAGCCCGCGAACCTCTTTCTCGCGCGGGGGCTCAACGGCGAGCTCGTGCCCAAGGTCATCGACTTCGGCATCGCCCGAGACATCTCGCAGAGCACCGTGCGCACGGGCACCGGCGAGACCATCGGGACGCCCGCGTACATGGCCCCCGAGCAGCTCCGCGCCGAGCGCGCGCTCACGCCCGCCGTCGACGTGTGGGCCCTCGGCGTGGTGCTCCACGAGATGCTCGCGGGCGACACGCCCTTTCCCTCGGACAACTACAACGTGCTCGTGCATCGGGTGCTCGCGGGCGAGCGACCTCCCCTCGCCGACACGCTCCCGAAGGCCTCCCGCTCGCTGCGCGGCATCATCGACCGCGCGCTCGAACCCGATCCCACGAAGCGCTTCGCCGACGCCTCGGCCATGCTCGCCGCGCTCCAGGCCGACCTCGCCGACACCATGCGCGCGAAGGCCCCCACGGCGCCTGCGCCCGCCCCTTCGAAGCGCCGATCGTGGATCGCCGCGGGCGCCCTCACCCTCGCGGCCCTCGCCGCGGTGGGCGCCTCGTACCTGAAGCAACCTCCGCCGACCGACGGCCCGATGCAGAAGCCTCCGACGGCGCGCCCCGAGGTGACACCCGTCGAGGCCGACGTGCCTCCGACGCCCGTGCACACGACCCTCGCGACGCCCGACGCGGCCGTGCTCGACGACGCGTCGCCCGCGCACACGGAGACACTCGCGGTGACCGCGCTCCCCGACGCGAGCGCGCCCACGGAGGTGAGCGCCCACGCGCACGGTCGCCCTGGCCGATCGCACGGACACGGGGCCCACGCGGAGCCCGCCGCGCAGCCGACGCCCACACCGCCTCCTGCGTCACCGCCCGCGCAGCCGCCTGCGCAGCCGCCCGCGAGGCCGCGCCTGCCGACGGGCGGCGCGTATCCGACGGAGTAGCTCAAACGCTCTGACGTCGCGTCGGAGGCGCGCGGGTGTATCGTCGCCGCGACCGGATGAGCCACGACGACACGACGCAGACCACGCCGAAGCTGCCTCCCTCGGGCCTCCAGCTCCGGGTGGTGACCACGAGCGGACCGCAGATGCTCACGCTCCCTCCGCGGGGCACGGTGGTGATCGGACGCGCCGAGGAGGCCGACCTTCGCATCGACGACCGCTCGGTCTCGCGGCGCCACGCGACGCTGCACCTCGGCGAGACCGTCCAGCTCGAAGACCACGGCAGCGCCAACGGCACGCGCGTGCGGGGTACGCCCGTCCCCTCGGGCGCGCGGGTGACCGTGCGCGTCGGCGACGTGATCGAGCTCGGCACGGTGCTCTGCGCGCTCGCGGGCGCGGCCCCCGAGGTGACGTCGAAGCCTCCGACGGGGAGCGCCCCTGGTGAGATCGTGATCGCCAACGCGGCGATGATGCGGCTCCACGCGCTCGTCGATCGGGTGGCGGGCGGCGGGGTTCACGTGCTCCTCCTCGGCGAGACGGGGTCGGGCAAGGAGGTCTTCGCCGAGCGCCTCCATCGACGCTCGTCGCGTCGTGACAAGCCCTACGTGAAGGTCAACTGCGCGGCCCTCACCGAGACGCTCTTCGAAGCCGAGCTCTTCGGCTACGAGAAGGGCGCGTTCTCGGGCGCCGCCGCGCCGAAGCCCGGACTCATCGAGACGGCCGAGGGCGGAACGATCTTCCTCGACGAGGTGGGTGAGCTCTCGCTCCCGCTTCAGGCGAAGCTCCTCCGCGTGCTCGAAGACGCGCAGGTGCGCCGCGTGGGCGGGATCAAATCTCGCCCCGTCGACGTGCGCATCGTGTCGGCCACCAACCGCGACCTCGAGGCCGAGGCCGCCGCGGGGCGCTACCGCAGCGACCTCTACTTTCGCCTCAACGGCTTCTCGATCACGATCCCTCCGCTGCGCGAGCGCGTCGACGAGATCGCGCCCCTCGCGCGCTTCTTCGCGCGCCTCGCGTCGGAGCAGTCGGGCCGACCCGCGGCCACCATCAGCCGCGAGGCCATGTCGATGCTCGAAGCGTATCGCTGGCCCGGCAACATCCGCGAGCTGCGCAACGTCATCGCGCGCGCCGCGCTGCTCTCGTCGGACGGAACCATCGCGCCCGAGCACCTGCCCGTCGACAAGATGCGCCCCGTCGCAGCGGCGCCCGTCGCGCCCGTCACACCCGCAGCGCCCGCAACGCCCGCGACGCCCGCCACGCCCGCATCGTCCGCGAGCGCGCCCTCGGCGGAGAAGCCCCTGCCTGACGACCTCCGCGACGCGCTGAGCGTGGTGGAGCGGCAGCGCATCATCGACGCGCTCGACCGCTGCGCGGGCAACCAGACGCGCGCGGCCTCGCTCCTCGGGATCTCGCGTCGCGCGCTGGTTTCGAAGCTGGAGCAGTACAACCTCCCGCGCCCGCGCAAGAACCGCGAAGACTGACCCGACGCGCGCGAGCGCTTTACGACGGCGCCGCTCTTCCTGTAGCGATGAGCGGGAGATGTCCTTGCCTGATCCCATGCTGCGCGCGCTCCTCGCCGCCCTCGCGCTCACGCTCTGCCAGTGCGGCTCCGACGGCTTCTTCGAAGTCATCTCGCCGGTCTCTCCGGGCGGGTTCACCGCCGGTTGCGGCGCCGGGGCGACCCCCAGCGTCACCGCGCTCGAGGTCGGTCGCCTGACGGGCAGCGCCGACGACGGCGGCGTGGCCTTCGCGCCCTACAACGAAGGCGATTCCGTGAGCATCGTGCGGGGCTTTCAGGGCTCCGACATGCTCGTGCTCGCGCTGCGCGTGTCGGGCGCGAGCGGTCAGACCTGCATCCAGCAGCGCACCGACGTCGTCGACGGATCGGGCGCGCGCCTGAGCTTCAACGCCGTCTCGCAGGTCTTCACCGCGCAGCCCGACGGGACCTCCGTCACGACGGGGATCTTCTTTCCGGGAGACTACGTGCCAGGTCCCGCGACGGTGCGCGTCACGCTCGGCGGGCGCTCGCTCTCGCGCAACATCCGGGTGGTGCGATGAGCCGCGCCGTCACGGCCTCGCTGCTCGCCCTCGCGCTCTCCGTCGCGTCGTCCGCGGCGGTCGCGCAGGGCGTACCCCGCCGCGTGGTGGGCTTCGGCGCCGGGCTCGCCCTCGGCGGCGAGCGCACGAGCGTCAACACCTCGCACTGGATCCTCCAGCCGCTCAACGTCGAGGTGCGCGTGCCCCTCACAGCGCGCTTCGAGCTCGGGGCGCACGTCCCCGTGGGCAACGTGATCTACGGCAACATCGCCGAGAGCGGGCAGCGCTTCGTGTGGTTCGACGTGTTCGCGACGTGGTACCCGCTGCGCGACGCGGGCGGGCTCTTCGTCGCGCCGGGCCTCGGGCTCCTCTACGGCAGCAACGTGTTGATGAGCGGCGTCGGGCTGGAGATTCCCGCGCGCATCGGGTGGGAGTTCACGGGCGTGTCGCGCGCCTTCGCGACGGCGCTCTCGGTGCGACCGTGGGTCGACGTGGTGTTCCCCTCGGGCAACGTCGACGTGGGGACGCGCTACGGCGCCCTCGTCGAGCTCACCCTCATCGGCTACGTCACGCGCTGAGCGCGCACCCGAGGCCCCCGTCGCTGCATCGCATCGACGTGACGCACACACTCCGCCTCGCCCTCGCCTTCGCCCTCACGGCCGCGTGCTCGCGCGCCGCCTCCGCGCCTCCTGCGGCCACCCCGCAGCCCGCGACGCCCGCGCCCACCACCGCAGCGCCCGCAGCGCCCGCGCCCACCGCCGCGGCCCCCTCGCCCGCGGCCCCCGAGCTCGCGGTCACCTCCCCCGCCCGCAGCGCCCTCCTCGCCGCGGGAGACGCCGCGCCGTCGTTCACCGCGACCACGCACGACGGACGCCACGTCGAGAGCAACGGGGCGCCGCGCGCCCGCGCGCTGGTGGTGTACTTCTACCCCCGCGACGAGACGCCCGGATGCACCCGCGAGGCGTGCTCGTTCCGCGACGCGTCGCGCGCGTTCGACGAGGCGGGCGCCGACATCGTGGGCGTGAGCACCGACACGAAGGCCGCGCACGAGGGCTTCGCGAGCCACCACGGGCTCACCTTCGGGCTCATCGCAGACCCGCGCGGACAGCTCGCGGCGGCCTTCGGACTCGACGCCTCGGGAGGCTTCGCGCCGCGCGTCACCTTCGTGATCGGACGCGACGGACACATCGCGCGCGTGTTTCCCAACGTGAGCGTCGATGGACACGCCGACGCGGTGCTCGCCGCCGTGCGCGCCTCGCAGCCCCGGTGACGACGCCGCTGCGTGCGCTCAGCCCGAGGTGCGCGTGAGCGTGAAGGTGCCCGACTCGACGACGCGCTGAACGCCGATCGACCACGTCCCGCGCATCTTGCCCGCGGCCTCGTCGAGGGTGCCCGCGTAGTCGACGAAGTGCTGTCCGTAGCGCTTGATGAACGTGATCGCGTCGCCTTCGAGCTTGCCGTCGATGCGGTACGCGCCGAGGCGATCGGCGCCGGCGCCCTGCACCCTCCCGCTCGGGTGGAACGTGAGCGTGCAGCGCATCTCGCCCGACTGGTTGACGCCCTTCCAGACGCCCTTCCATGCGCTCCGGCGCGGTTTTGGTTCGTTCGCAGGGGGGTCTGAGCTCACGGCGTCCTCGCGAGGTTTGAGCACCCAACGGCGGTGCAGATCAAGCCCCTCGCGCTCGCGCCCGCGGTCGTCCCTCTCGAGATGCAACGACATCGAAGCGGTCTTCGTGACCTGACCAGCAGGAAGGATGCGCGTTTTTTCGACGCCCGCGTTCGCGCGGACGGTGCGCCTTCGCGCGATCAGCGCGCGATCGGGTGGTATACGGGGCCCCCGTTCAAGTCGGATCGCAGAGACGCCGTTCCACTCGTTGAGATTCTTGCGCACACGCGCCACGTCGCAGAGATCGAGATGGAACCGTTCGAGCGAGCGACCGACACCGCCGTGGACATTGCGAGCCTTCGCGCCCGCGAGCAGACGCGCTCGGCCCGCTACTTCGGCGCGCTCCGCATGGTCGTCGCAGTCTGCACGGCGCTCAGCTTCGGGATCTTCGGTCGCCTCTTCGGCGTCCCGCACCTGCGCGGCGCCGACGCGCTCTTCGCGATCTACGCGCTCGCCGCCGTCGGCGCGTTCCGCGTGAGCGGCCTCGACGCCCGCTGGGCCCGCACCGTGGGGTTCGCGGTGCCCGTGCTCGACGTCCCCATCACGGCCGCGCTGGTGTTCGTGCTCCGCAAAGGCCCCGCGGACCTGCCCGCGCTGATCTTCTTCAACGCCGCGTTCCTCGTGCTGCTCATCGCGGCCTCGTCGCTGTGGCTCTCGCTGCGCCTCGTGCTCGTGACGGCCCTCGCGGCGGCCGTCGCCGAGCTGATCATCCAGCAGGGCACCTACGCGGCAGGCTACGTCTTCGCGAGCACCCTGATGCTCTTCGGCACCGCCGCGGCGCTGGGCGCCTTCGTCGTGCAGCGCAACCTCTCCATGGCGGTCGCGACGGAGCAGCACCTCAAGCGCCGACGCGAGGCCGAGCTCGTGCTGAGCGCCGCGCGCGACGCCGCCGAAGAGGCCATGAAGGCCAAGAGCCAGTTCCTCGCGAACATGAGCCACGAGATCCGCACGCCCATGAACGGCGTCGTCGGCATGACCTCGCTCCTCCTCGACACGCCGCTCACGGGCGAGCAGCGCGAGCTCGCGCGCGTGGCGCGGTCGTCGGCCACCGCGCTGCTGGGCATCCTCGACAGCATCCTCGATTTCTCGAAGGCCGGGTCGCGCGTCGACCGGGTGACCTGCGAGCCCTTCGCCCCGCGGGCGCTCCTCGTCGAGTGCGAGGCGCTCGTCTCCGCCGAGGCCAGGCGCAAGGGCCTCGCGCTCTCCGTCGCGGTCGACGCCGGCGTGCCCCGCCGCCTCTGCGGCCCCGCGGGGCGCGTGCGTCAGGTGCTGCTCAACCTCGTGGGCAACGCGGTGAAGTTCACCGACGAGGGCTCCGTGACCCTGCGCGCCGCGATGCGCGACGACGACACGCTGCGCATCGAGGTCGAAGACACGGGCATCGGCATCGCGCCCGACGCCCGCGCGCGGCTCTTCACGGCCTTCGCGCAGGCCGACGCCTCGATGACCCGGCGCCACGGCGGCGCGGGCCTCGGCCTCGCGATCTCGCGCAAGCTCGTCGAGAGCATGGGCGGCCAGATCGATTTCGTGAGCGACGGCGCGCGCGGGACGACCTTCTGGTTCACGGCCCACGTCAAGCCCGTCGAGGGCCGCCGCGCCGAGGTGACGCCCCTCGCGGAGCCCCTCACCCCCGTCACGGCGCCGAGCCTCAAGGGCCGCGTGCTCGTGGTCGAGGACAACCTCGTCAACCAGAAGATCGCCGCGCGGATGCTCGCCCGGCTCGGGCTCGAGGTCGACGTCGCCAACAACGGCGTCGAGGCGCTCTCCGCCATGACGCGCCCCTACGACGCCGTGCTCATGGACTGCCAGATGCCCGAGATGGACGGCTACGAGGCCACCGCGGAGATCCGGCGGCGCGAGGGCGACGCGCGCCACACGCCCATCATCGCCGTGACCGCGCACGCGACGCCCGGCGACCGCGAGCGCTGCCTCGCCGCGGGCATGGACGCCTTTCTCACCAAGCCAGTGCAGCCAGCCACGCTGCGGAGCGAGCTCTTGAAATACCTCGCTCCCTGAGCGCGACCGCGCGGCGGGATCACATCTTCAGCACGACGGCGACGCCCACGAGCGCCACGAGCGCGCCGAGCGCGCGGCGCGGGGTGACGGCCTCGCCCGAGAGGCGCGACGCGAAGAGCAGCCACAGGGTCCCCGTCTGCGTGAGGAGCGCCGCGCGCGAGGCCGTGCCGTATTTCATTCCGCCGAGCCAGAGGAGCATCGAGACGTAGGTCGCGAGCACCGCCGCGGGGATCGCGCGCCACCAGAGCCGCTGCGGGCGCATGAGCGAGAGGGCCTCGCGGGCGCGACCGCGCAGCGCCGAGACCACGAGGAGCGCCGCCGATCCCGCGAGGAGGCGGATCGCCGTGGCTTCGAAGAGGTCGGCGCGGGCGAGGGCCGGGCGCGCGATCACGACGCCCGTCGCGGTGGTCATGACGCCCGAGAGGAGGAGCGCGAAGCCTCGTCGGTCGACGACCGTGGCGCCGCCGCCCGACCACGCGACGGCGGTGAGCCCGAGCACGACGAGGGGCGCGCCGTAGATCAACCCCGGCGCGGGCACCTCGCCGAGGAACACCGTGGCGAGCGCGATGACGGTGGGCGAGTAGATGCAGTCGGCGACGGCCGCGACGGAGGCGTCGACGCGGGCGAGCCCCGCGAGAAAGAGCGTGTCGGCGACGGCCAGGCCGAGCACGCCGCGCAGCGCGAGCGCGGCGAGGTCCGCGGGTCGGTGGTGCACCTCCCAGCGGTGACCGAGCGCGAGGGAGGTGAGCACCACGAGCGCCGCCGCGAGCGCGCTCTTGAAGAGGTTGAGCGACACCGCGGGCACGCCGCGCATCGAGCGGAGGAGGAGCACCGCAGCGGCCCAGACCGCGGCGCATCCGAGGGCCATGGCGTCGCCGAGCAGGGAGGGCACGGCGGCGTCTTTATCACGCGCCGCGCCGCGGAGGTGGCGCGGCGTGCCGCACGCGAGACGCGACGGGGCGACGGAGGTACGCGGGCGCGGCGCGCGGGCGCGGATTTGACACGAACGGCCCAGGCGACCGAAGAGAACCGGCGATGGTCGCTCCCACCCAAGACCGCGGTTCATTCTGGTCACGCGCGCTCGTCTCGGGCGTCGTCGTCGCGCTCGTCGCAGCGAGCTGCTCACCGCACGCAGGAGGTCCCGGTCCGTCGCAAGACGCCGACCTGTCCGACGCGCTCCCCGCCGACGCTGTCACGCAGGACGCGGCCCCGGGCGATGCGAGCGTGAGCGATGCGAGCGCGCCCGATGCGACCGCGCCCGATGTGACCGCGCCCGATGCGACCGCGCCCGATGTGATCGCGCCCGATGTGATCGCGCCCGATGCGACCGCGCCCGATGTGATCGCGCCCGATGTGATCGCGCCCGACGCGACTGCGCCCGATGTGATCGCGCCCGATGTGATCGCGCCCGATGTGATCGCGCCCGATGTGGTCGTTCGCGATGTCGTCGTTCCCGATGCGATCGCGCCCGATGTCGTCGTCCCCGATGTGATCGCACCCGACATCGTCGTCCCCGATGTGATCGTCCCCGATGTGATCGCACCCGACATCGTCGTGCCCGATGTCGTCGTCCCCGATGTGCCTGCGCCCGATGTGTCCCCCGTCGACGCGGGCTGCACGAGCGCGAGCTGCCCCGCGGGGACGGCTTGTTTCGCAGGGGTCTGCACCGCCTACACGACGACCTACGACTGCACGCGCTCGTACTCGTCGGGCTACTGCGCGGGGTGGTCCGTCTCTGCCGACGGACGGAGCTGGAGCTGCTCGCGGTCGTACTCGTCAGGCTACTGCGCGGGGTGGTCCGTCTCCGCCGACGGCCTCACGTGGAGCTGCACGCGCTCGTACTCGTCGGGCTACTGCGCGGGCTGGGAGGTCTCCGCCGACAACCTCACCTGGAGCTGCACGCGCTCGTACTCGTCGGGCTACTGCGCGATGTGGTCTGGCAGCGCCGACCAGCGCGCCTGGAGCTGCACCCGCTCGTACTCCTCGGGCTACTGCGCCGCGTGGTCGGTGAGCGCCGACGGCCTCACGTGGAACTGCACGCGCTCGTACTCCTCGGGCTACTGCGCCGCGTGGTCGAGGCCCGCCGCGCCGACGACGGCCTTCGCGCCGCCCGTCAATCTCTGAATCCCGCTCAGCGGCAGCTTCCATCGGGCTGCGGCTGCAGGTCGTAGTTGCAGCAGCACGACGTGCCCGGGACCATCACCTGATGCGGCGCGGGCGCCGAGCACTGGAACGACCCCATCGCGCAGCTCGCGCCTCCGCCACCGGGAGGCCACGCGCCCACGGACCCGAGGCACGCGATGGGGCGCACGGTCGTGAGGCGACAGCTCCCCGCGCTCGAGGCCGCGCCGCAGACGTGATTGAACGTGCCGGTGTCGAGGTCGAAGTGCGGATGCGTGTTCGAAGCGCACCAGTCACAGGCCGCGACGACCGTCCCGCAGCCGTTGCCGCAGCACATCGGAAAGGCCCCGGGCACAGGGCCCACGCACGCGCAGTTGGGCTGCATGTCGGGCGCGTTCACGCAGGGGCCGCACTCCTGATAGCCCGACCCGCCGCAGCGGCAGTAGCCCCCGCAGCGATCGGTGAGCGCGACGACCGCGGAGCCTCCCGGGCCCGTGATCTCGTAGCAGAGCCCCGACGCCTCGGTCATGCCGAGCCCCCAGAGCCGCACGCGCTCGCCGGTCACGGGATCGCGCGCCTCCTGGCTGTTCCCGACGATGACCGGGTTCGACGCGGCGATGCCCACGCAGCGACCGCTCCCCGTGGCGCCCTCGCAGAGCGGAACGCCGAGCCCCGTCGCGATGCGCATCGCGGTCACCTCGGGGTACTCGATCTGCGTGACGCCGTGACAGCCGCCCGTCGAGAGCGTGCAGTAGTAGGTCGTCCAGGCCTCGGGCGTCGTGCGCACGCCCGCGTACCCCGCGTTGAAGCGACACGCGCCGTCGACGCAGCGACCGAGCGTCGGCGGACACGTCTCGGCGTTGCACACGACGGGCGGCATGCAGAGGTCGAGCCCCGCGGCGACGTGGAGCGGCGTTCCGCGATGCTGATAGCCGCAGCCTCCGTCGCTCGATGCGTCCGTCGCGACGTCACCGGGCGTGAGGGGCGCGTCCGTCGCGGCGTCGCCCGGCGTGACGAGTGAATCCGTCGCGTTGTCGTTCGTCACCGAGGGCCGATCGACCATCGCGACGTCGGGCGACGCGGCGGCGCGGTCGAGCGACGCGTCGACGCTCGTCGCGGTCGGGTCGTCACACGCAGACAGCGAGAGGGTGATCGCGAGCGTGACGGCGGAGCATCGCGCGAGGTGTCCACGATTGACGCGCATACGCGTCGAGTGAGGCACCGCGCGCGACGCCCCGTCAAGCGCGTCGCGCGCCGCGAGGAGGCGCTCAACCGGCCTGGGCGCTCTCGCCGAGCAGCGATCGGAGGGGCCCCGCGGCCTCCTCGATGCGCGCGCCCGGCGAGTCGAGCCACGCGGCCAGGGCGCTCGCCCGCTCGGCGAAGAGCGGGCTCTGCACGGCGATCTCGCCGAGCATCGCGTCGAGGCGCGTGAGGTCGGGACGCTCCCGGTCGAGGCGGAGCTGACGATACGGGACCCCGCCGAGCGCGAGGGCCGACGTCATCTGTCCGCGCGCCTGCTGACCGATGAACGACACGAAGGTCACCTGCGCCGGGTACACCTCGGCGCGGTAGCGGGCGAGCATCGCGTCGAAGCGCATCTTCTGGCACTCGGAGTTCTCCTCCTCGTCGGTCACGACCACGAAGGTGCGCACGAGCGCGCGCCGTTCGAGCGAGGGCCAGAGCGCCGCCGCGGGGGCGGTGCACCCGTTGGCGCGCGTCTCGTCGGTCACCGCGAGCACGTCGGACGCGCTGCGCGGCGAGCGCTTCGGGAGCATCAATCCCCCGTTGAAGAACCGCAGCTCGGCGCGCGTGAGCACGGTGAACACCGAGCCGATGATCGTCGCCACGCGGATCGCCACGGTCATGCTCGACGACGCGTCACCGAGCACGACCACGGGCGCGTCGAGCGGCAGTCGCATGCGCGAGAGCTGCCCGTCGACCACGGGCACGAGGCGCTGCCAGAACGGCGCCTTCGCGTCGCGGAGCGTGAGCACGCGCTCCATGAGCTTGCCGCAGCCGAGGGTGGGCTCCTCGCCCGCGTCGAGGCGCGCGGTGATGGCGCGATCGACCGCGGGCGCGCGCAGCTCCTCGTAGAACCAGAGGAGCGTGTCGAGCGACTCGTAGCGCGCCACGGCCTCACGGAGCGCGGGCGAGAGGGCGCCCTTCACCGTGCGCAGGTGCGAGTACGGCACGCGATGCGACTCGGCCACCTCGGCGAGCTGCGCGGGCGTGGCCGACGCGCAGGCCGCGAGGGCAGACCCCTCGGGGGCTGTTCCGCCGAAGGCCACGGGCAGGAACCACGGCGCCGCGAGCGCGTCGGGGCGCGGGTGCACGAGGTCGGCGACCTGGCGCCACGGCGTTCCGGGCATCGAGAAGGCGAAGCCCGTGAGCGCGTCGGCGCGCACCGACGCGAGCCAGCGACGGACGTGCCGCGCGAGCGCGCCGCTCACCGATCCGACGGAGCCCTCGCGCTCGAGGTCGTTGGCCTGCGAGCGCAGCTTGCCGAGCGTGCGCGCCGTCGCGGAGCCCGTCTTTTCGAGGGCCGCGATGCGCCGACGGAGCGCGCGCGCCTGACGTCCGGCGTCGAGCAGCGCGAGGGCCTTGACCACCGCCGCGACGCCCCACGCGGGACGCGCCAGCAGCGCTTCGGCGAGCTCGTGATCGCGCAGCGACCAGGCCGCGGCGAGCACGCGCGCGCGCACGCCGGCGCTGAGGTCGACGCCGTGTTCGAGCGTGAGGAGCAGGGTGGCGACGTAGGAGGCGCGCGCGTCGCGGAGCGCGCGGTGATGCTCCGCGAGCGCGACCTCGTCGACGCCGACGAAGAGTCGCAGCATGTCCATGGCGGGTGTTGAGCTCCGGTGGTGCGTCGAACGACGCGAGGAGAGCGGCAGCGAGGCAGCGATGCAGGGAGAAAGGTAGAGGTGACGGAGCGCCGTGTTGAGGGCTGCTTTGGGCTCAGCTCCCGGAAGGGCGCCCACGCCGTGGCTCGCGCGAGGCGAGTGTCGGGTTGGCGTGGTGCCCCGTAATCTGCGCTCTCGCGAGCGGCAGATCGGGTGTCGACGCCCCGTCACCCGGGCGCAGATCTGTCACGCGTCTTCGAAGCGCGCCAGTCGCGACGTGCATTTTTTTGATCGCGCGAATCGTCGGGAGGGCGACGCGCGGCGAGACCTACGGCGTGATGACCGCGACCACCGCGTCGGTGTCGCCGAAGTGCGCGGGGCACTGGAGCTGCGGCGCGGGCTTGGTCGCGGGCTCGTTCGCGTACGGGTCACTCCCCGTCCTGCGCGCGATGCGATCGGCCATGTCTCCGCGCAGCACGCCCGTGCCGTAGACGGCGACCTGATACGCGTCGACGGCGGCGCACCCGGCGCCGCGGCGTCCGTCGGTGGTGATGAACCACGCGCGGTCATCGCGCGACACGAGGGTGTTGTAGTCGCCCCAGAACTGCCGTCCGAGGTTGTTCTGCGCCGACACCGCGGGGTCGCTCGGCGCGCCGCTCACGCGCACGGGCATCGACCAGCCCGCGGCGGTGCTGCGCGTGTACCACGCGTGAATCGACGCGTTGCCGAGGCCGAAGCGCGTCGTGTCGCGCGCCACGAGCGCCTGGTAGGCGACGTCGACGCGGCCGTTGGGGGCGACGTCGAGGCTCTGGTAGAACGCGTAGCCCTCCGCGGCCGTGCTCACCGTCTGCGGCGCGCTCCACGTGGCGCCGCGGTCGTTGGAGCGCGCCACCACGACGCGTCCGCCCGCGGCCGTGCGCGTCGCCCACGCGACGTAGAGGGGCCCGTCGTTGCTGCGTCGATCGACGGCCAGCGAGGGGAAGCTGTCCATGCGGAAGTTCGCGCCGGGGATCGGATCGTCGAGATCGACGACGGCGCCGATCGTCGCGGGGCGTGACCAGCGCACGCCGCCGTCGCGCGAGATCGCGATGGCCTGCGTGTCGCCCTCCTCCCACACCGCGTAGACGCTGCCGTCGTGGCCCGTGCGCACGACGCTGCCCTGCCGTCCGCCGCGGCTCGCGTTGTTCTGCGCGGGGGTGAGCTGGTTCGGGGCGCTGAAGGTCGCGCCGCCGTCGCGCGAGTACACCGCGTCGATGGGCGCGTTGCCGTTGCCCGCGGAGCGGAACTCCGTCCAGGTCACGTAGAGCCGCCCGAAGTAGGGGCTCGCGGGATCGGCGTCGACCCACGCGGACTCCTTGTCGTTGAAGTCGTTGGGGTTGTCCTTCGTCGTCGCGAGTACGGGCGCGCTCCACGTCGCGCCGTCGTCGTCGGAGTACGACACCGCGAGGTACTCGGGCGCCTTGTCGGCGGGGTACGAGCCCGCGTTGGCGTAGTAGGACGCGAGCGTGACGTAGTACGCGCGCGCCCCGCGGGCGAAGCTGAAGCCGCCGCGTCCGTCGGGCCTCGGTCCGTAGACGATGACCGGGTCGCCGTCGGAGACGAGGCGCGCGCCGATGGGGAGCCCGCGCCAGCTCGCCTGATCGTCGAGGAGCCCGCGGTTGGTCCAGGTGCGTCCGCCGTCGGACGACGTGTAGATCCCGGAGCTGCCGACGTTGGGAAAGAACGAGCAGTCGCTCGGAGCCGCGCTCGCGCCGCGCACGGGACCGGGGCCGCACGGGGGCTGGCGCTGCTCGTCGTTCGCGCCGGCGATGAGCCGCGACGGAGCGACGGGGTTCACCGCGATCGTCGGCTCGTTCTGCTTGTTGGTGGGGAACAGCGCAGATTCGTTCGACGTGGCCGACCCCTGCACCTGCGGGTTGTTGGCCTGCGTGTCGGTGGCGCTGGCCGCCGCGGCGGCGGTGTGTTGCGCGAGTTCAGGCGACCGGTCCGCGCAGGCGGACACGGTGACGCCGAGCACGAAAAACAAATGGGAGTGAGAAGAGGGCATCGGGCACTTCCCTTCGTGGGCGACGTCCCTGTCGCCTCGCGTCGGGGAGGCTACGACCGCGCGGACCGGCGGCACAACGAGATTGCGTCCAGGCCATCGTCGGCGGAGCGCGACAGCGGGGCGAGCGCCTCAGCGAGGCGGGGCGTCGTCGCGGCGCTTCCACGCGCCGAAGGCGACGAGGCCTCCGCCCAGCGCGCCGAACACGAGGGTCAAGCCCGCGCAGCACCAGAACACGAAGTCGTTGGTGTGAAAGACCTGCATGGCGACCATGCAGACCCCCGCGAGCACGAGCAGGAGCGTGGCGAGCGTGTTCATCGTCGTTGCCCTGTGGAGGGATCTGGCCGTCCGCGCGCGGCGCCGTCAAGCCTCGTCCCGTCGGGTGACGGTCGACAGACGCCGCGACTTCCCTCAAGGATACGCGCCGTCGAGAGAGGAGCGTCACGGATGCGGGTGTTCATCACGGGAGGATCGGGCTTCGTCGGAGGCCACGTCATCGAGCGCCTGAGCCAGCGCCACGAGGTGCACGCGATGGCGCGCTCCGATCGCTCCGCTGCGACCGTGCGCGGATACGGCGCGACGCCGGTTCGCTGCGACCTCGACGCGGTGGAGCCCGAGCACCTCGCGGGCGTCGACGCGGTGGTGCACTGCGCCGCCTTCGTCGAGGAGTGGGGCACGCGCGACGACTTCTGGAAGGGCAACGTCGAGGGCACCACGCGCATGCTCGACGTGGCCCGGCGCGCGGGCGTGGGGCGATTCCTTCACATCGGCACCGAGGCCGCGCTCTTCGACGGCCACGACCTCGTCGACATCGACGAGACCTTCCCCTACCCGACGCGCCAGCGATACCTCTACAGCGAGACGAAGGCCGAGGCCGAGCGTCGCGTGCTCGCCGCCCACGGCGACGGCTTCACGGCGATCTCGCTTCGCCCGCGCCTCGTGTGGGGACCGCGCGACACCTCCGTGCTCCCCGCGGTGCTCCGCGTGGCGCGCGAGGGCGCGTGGGCCTGGTTCGACGGAGGGCGACAGCGCACGTCGACCGTGCACGTCGGCAACGTCGCGCTCGCCGTCGAGCTCGCCCTCTCCGCAGGACGCGGCGGCCACGCGTACTTCATCGCCGACGACGGCACCCGATCGATGCGCGAGTTTCTCACCGCCCTCACCGCCACGCAGGGGGTGACATTGTCTGACCGGTCGATCCCCGGCGCCATCGCCCGCCCGCTCGCCCGCGCGATCGAAGGAACATGGCGCGCGCTCGGCATCCGCAAGGCGCCGCCGATGACGGCCTTCGCCGTCGCGATGATGTCTCGCACGGTCACGGTGAAGACCGACAAGGCCCGCGCCGAGCTCGGCTACGCGCCCGCGGTGAGCGTCGCCGACGGCCTCGCCGCGATGCCGCGCCTCACGTAGCGCCGCGGAGACCGTCGCGACGAGACGCAGCCCGAGACACCGACGCGCACCGACGCGCCGTGATAGAACCGGAGCATGTCGTCGGTGGCGAAGCGCGTGGAG
Organism: Polyangiales bacterium; assembly: GCA_046351535.1. Lineage (GTDB taxonomy): Bacteria > Myxococcota_A > Polyangia > Polyangiales > CAISKJ01. The sequence goes on along the minus strand of JAXLYG010000078.1, from coordinate 9,725 downwards.
GTCTCGCTGGAGGTTCCGATCACGAGCGCGCGGTGGGAGCTCGATGACGACGAGGCGCGCATGCCCGAAAACCCATTGCAGGTGGCCATCTGCGATCTGTTGAAGCTCATCCTCGTGGCCTGGTGTCGCCGTCGTGGCGCCGACGCGCTGGTGAGCGGAAACGTCGCCGTCCGTTGGGACGCCGAGCACCCCCGCGTCGGCGTCGATCCGGACGTGTACCTCGTCGAGCCGTCGCCGCCGCTGGGTCTGCGCGACAAGAGCCTTCGCACCTGGGTGAAGGGCCACGCGGCGCCGCGCGTCGCGGTCGAGGTGGTGAGCGACGCCACGGCCGACGCCGACTACCACGAGAAGCCCAACAAGTACGCCGCGAGCGGCACGCGCGAGCTCTGGGTCTTCGACCCGTTGATGCGCGGCCCGCCTGACGGTGAGCCCTTTCGACTCCAGGTGTGGCGACGCAACAAGCGCGGCGCGTTCCGCCGGGTGTACGCGGGCGACGGACCGGCGCGTACCGAGGAGCTCGACGCGTGGCTCGTCGTCACCGACGGCGGCCTTCGTCTGCGCATCGCCGACGACGAAGAGGGTGTCTCGCTGTGGCGCACCGGCGAGGAGACCGAGCGCGCCGCGAAGGAAGCCGAGCGCGCCGCGAAGGAAGCTGCGCTGGCTGAGGTCGAGCGCTTGCGGGCCGAGCTCGCTCGTCATCAGCAGCCGCGCTGACGCGACACGCTGACGGCGGACGTCGGCGAACGACGCATCTCTCCCCCCGACACCCGTCTCTCGTCTCAACGCACGCCTCTCGCACGCGCACACACGCCCCACGCGCACTCCCCTCCGCGCGCACGCCGTCACTGCATCTCTACACGCGTCCCGCCGCCCCGGCGCCGCCCCACTCGACAGCGCCCCTCCGCCCGTGCGAAACGTGGCGGCGCGCGACGCGTCGCTCCCAACGCCTCCGCCGCGCGACACACCGCGATGGAGCTGACACCCAAGGCCGCAGTCACCGAGTTCCGAGAGCGCATCCGCTGGATGACGATCTTCGTCTCGCTCGGAATGATCGCCCTCCTCGGCCGACTCTTCGCCGTGCAGATCATCGACAGCGCGCGCTGGGTCAAGATCGCCGAGGACAACGTCCTCCGACGCATCGACCTCCCCACCACGCGCGGCCTCATCCGCGACGCGCGCGGACGCGTCATCGCCACCAACCGCCCGAGCTACAACGTCTACGTCGTCCCGGGCTTCTTCAAGACCGAGAACTTCCCCCGCTTCGCGGAGTACCTCGGGCTCGGACGCGACGAGCGCGATCGCCTCGAGAACCGCATCCGCGGCGCCGAAGGTCCGCGGCGCTTCCATCAGGTGCTCGCGCGCGCCGACATCGGACGCGAGGCCCTCGCCCTCGTCGAGACGCACCGCGCGGATCTCCCCGGCGTGCAGGTCTTCGCCGTGCCCGTGCGGCAGTACCCCTTCGGCGAGCTCGCGTCGCACGCCATCGGCTTCCTCAACGAGGTCAACGCCGACGACCTCACCGAGTATCAAGACCGCGACTACCGTCCCGGTGAGCGCATCGGTCGCTCGGGCCTCGAACGCGCGTGGGAGTCCATTCTCCGCGGCCGCCGCGGGTGGCTCCGCCTCGAGCACGACGTCCGCGGGATGACCCTCTCCGCACGCGACATGGGCCCCGACGTCGCCCCCGATCGAAGAGTCGACCCGGTGCCCGGACGAGACCTCGTGCTCTCGCTCGACATGGAGCTCATGCGCTCCATCGACCGCGCGTTCCGCGGAAGGCCCTCGGGCGCCGCGGCCGTCGTCGACGTGCGTACCGGACGCGTGATGGCGCTCTACTCGCGCCCCTCCATCGACCCGAACCTCCTCATCACGGGGATTCCGCCCGCCCTCGCGCGCGAGATCGACGAGAACCCGTACCGCCCGCGCATCGATAAGACCATCTACGAGAGCTACTACCCCGGCTCGACCTTCAAGCCCTTCGCGGCCCTCTCGGGGCTCGAGGCGCAGGTCATCGACGAGCGCACGCAGGTGAGCTGCAACGGGCGCCACGAGATCGGTCGGCGCGTGTTCCGATGCCAGCACAACCACGGCATCGTGAGCCTGCGGCGCGCGCTCGTAGAGAGCTGCAACATCTATTTCTACACGCTCGCAGAGACCATCTCGATGGACCTCATCGCGCGCATGGCCAACGAGTTCGGCCTCGGTCACCGCACCGGCGTCGGGATCAATCAAGAGACGCCGGGCTTCATCCCCACGCGCGCCTGGTACGTGCAGAACTTCGGGCAGTTCCGCACGGGCTTCTCGCTCAACATGGCCATCGGGCAGGGCAACACGCGCGCGACGGTGCTCCAGATGGCGATGGCCTACGCCGCGCTCGCCAACGGCGGAACGCTCTTCGTCCCGCAGATCGTGGAGCGCGTCGAGGGCCCCGACGGCGACGTGATCCAGACCTTCTCGCCCACCGTGCGACGGCACGTGCAGGTGTCGCCCGACAACCTCGTGCGCGTCACCTCGGCCCTCGCAGGCGTCGTCGCCGACCGCGCAGGAACGGCCCACGGCGCCATGCTCGCGGAGGTCTCGATCGCCGGCAAGACGGGCACCGCACAGGTCGCGCACATCGGGCTCCCCCACGACGATCCGCGGCGCAACTGGTACGAGAACCGCGACCACGCGTGGTTCGCGGGATTCGCGCCCGCAGAGGCGCCCGAGATCGCGATCGTGGTGCTCGTCGAGCACGGCGGATCGGGCGGTCACGAGGCCGCTCCCGTGGTCTCGCAGATCGTACGCGACTGGTTCACGCGCATCCGTCCGGGCGCGCAGCTCCCCACGGTGACGGCCGCGCAGGCGCGCGCCGCGGCGCACCACAACTGACAGGAACGGACGCTCCGCCATGGCACGCTCGCTCCACGTACGGCTCCGCGATCAGTTCGACTGGCCGCTCTTTCTCGTCGTGTCGACGGTCGCGACCATCGGCGTGGTGAACCTCTACTCGGCCACGAGCGCCCACGTCGGCGCGCGCAGCGAGCTCTACATCCAGCAGATCTACTGGCTCGCCCTCGGCGCAGCGACGGCGGTCATCGTCGCGTCGATCGACTACAAGGTCTACGAGCGATACGCCTACGCGGCGTACGCGGGATCGATCGCCACGCTCGTCGCGGTGTTCATCATCGGCAACGACATCCGAGGCACGCACCGCTGGATCAAGATCGGCAGCTTTCTCTTTCAGCCGAGCGAGTTCGTGAAGCTGAGCCTCATGCTCGCCGTCGCGCGGTACATCCACCGCGACAACCGCAGCGAGCGGTGGACGATCCGTGACCTCATCATCCCCGGCGCGCTCATCGGGTTGCCGCTCGGGCTCATCATGGCGCAGCCCGACCTCGGCACGGCGCTCATCGTGGGCCTCGTGTCGGTGAGCGTGCTCTCGCTCGTGCGCATCAACCGACGGACCTTCTTCACCGTCTTCGGCGGCGGAACCGTCGGCGCGTGGCTCCTCTGGACCTTCGGCATGAAGGCGTACCAGAAGGAGCGGCTCACCTCCTTTCTCGACGCCACCAACCGCGACGTGCAGGGGAGCGGATGGCAGGCGCACCAGAGCATCGTGGCCGTCGGGAGCGGGCGCTTCACGGGCCAGGGCTTCATGCGGGGGACGCAGAACCAGCACCACTTTCTCCCCGACACGCACACCGACTTCCCCTTCCCCGTGTGGGCGCAGGAGCAGGGCTTCGTGGGCGCGAGCCTCGTCGTGATGCTCTTCGCCTTCCTCGTGCTCTGGGGGCTCCGCATCGCCTCGACGGCGCGCGACCGCTTCGGCACCGCCATCGCCGTGGGCGTCTCGGCGCTCTTCTTCTGGCACGTGATCTTCAACGTCGGAATGGTCACCCGCTCGCTCCCCGTCGTGGGCGTGACGCTCCCGTTCTTCTCCTACGGCGGGTCGAGCGTGCTCACGATCCTCATCGGCGTCGGGCTCCTGATGAACGTCTCGATGCGCCGTCAGGCGTGGTGAATCGTTCGGGCGGTTGAATCCGTCGCGCGCGGCGCCTACCGTCGCGCTCCTGATGCCCGACGAACTCCGCGCCCTCCCCTTCACCTCGCTCGCGGCCCTCGTGTGCGCGTGCTTCGTCGCGGCCACGGTCTTCGCGTCGAGCGTGGGCTTCGCGCTCGAGCGCGCGCTCCCGAAGAAGAAGATCTTCGACGTGCCCCTCTTCGACGGTCAGTACCGCTTCGAACTCCTCGGCAACGTGCTCTTCATCGCCATGGCGTCGGTGATCTTTCCCCTCGTGCTCCGCGCCGACGTGATCCGGTTCACGCGCGGCGACGGGCTCCGCGACGCGCTCACCTTCGCGGTGATGGTGGGAGCGTTTCAGGTCTATTACTGGTTCCTTCACAGGGCGCTGCACACGAAGGCGCTCGTGCGCTTTCACCGCTGGCACCACCGCTCGCAGGTGACCACGCCGCTCACGGGTCAGTCGGTTCACCCCGTCGAGACGCTCGGGTGGATGGTGGGCTACCTCGGCCTCCCGTGGGCCCTCTCGCTCGTCACGCCGCTCGGGTTCTGGGGTTGGGTCGGCTACGTGACCTTCAACGTCACGGGCAACATGACGGGACACTCCAACGTCGAGCCCAACGTCGCCGCCGCCGCGTCGCCCGTCGGCACGCTCTTCGCGAACGTCTTCGTCTATCACGCGCTCCACCACGCCCGATGGAACGGGCACTACAGCTTTCAAGCCGCGGGCATGGACCGCCTCATGGGCACCGAGTGGAGCGACTGGCGCGCGCTCTACGACCGCGTCGCGTCGGGCCACCCCATGACCAGCCTCAAGGATCGCGCGACCTAGCATCGCAGCGCTTCTGTTACGCTCGCGCGTCGTGCGACGGATCGTCTTCGCTCTCCTCTTCGTCCTCTTCACCTTCAACGCCGCGGCGCAAGACGTCTGGACCACGCCCTACCCCGGCGTGCGGATGCTCCAGCGCCGCACGTCGCAGCCCGTGGTGCTCTGGGCGCTCGTCATCGACTCGTGCGCGGCGGGCATCCGCTTTCGCGCGACGGCGCCCTCTGAAGGCCCTCGCGTCACGTCGTCGTTCGGTCGCCTCGTGGGCGCGCAGATCGCCATCAACGGCGACTTCGCCGACCACGACTTCGGCCTCAACGTCGGCAACGGAATGGCCTGGCCCTCCCCCGACACCGACCACAGCGGGAACATCTCCATCGGCCCGAGCCGCATCGAGATGACCCCCGACCACGTGGTGCTCCCGGCGCCCGCGCCGTGGGTCACCGAGCAGCTCGGCGGACGCTGGACGCTCCTCGAAGACGGCGTTCCGCAGCTCGGCATCGACGACAACGGCCCCGCGTCGGGCGGCTTCGTCTGCGCCCCCGGGCTCCGTCATCCCCGCACCGCCATCGGCCTCTCGCGCGACCGCCGCAACGTCATCCTCGTCGTCGCCGACGGCCGCACGAGCGCCAGCATCGGCATGACCTGCGACGAGCTCATCGCGCTCTTTCAAGCGCTCGGCGCGCACGACGCGATGGGCCTCGACGGCGGCGGATCAAGCACCCTCTGGATGAACAACGCCGTCGTCAACCACCCCACCGACGCCACCGGAGAGCGCGTCGTGCGGAACCACCTCGCCATCTTCGCCGCCGGCACCGGACCGTCGCCACACTGCGGGATGCGCGCGACCGTGACCGAGCCTCCGATGGCGACGCCCGTGTCGGGTGCGACGCCGCCGACGGTGACAGCCCTCACGGCGCCGTCGCGCTTCACGACCATGACACCGACGCGCCTCTTCGACACGCGAACGCCCGAAGACAGCGCGCGCCTCCTTCGCAGCGACGGCTCGACCGCGGGGCCCCTCTCGCGCGCATCGAGCGGCGCCTTCGGCGCGTGGGCCGACGTGGGCGCGCCCCGCGACGCCACCGCCGCGTGGATCAACCTCACCGCCGTGGGCCTCGTCACGCCGGGGTACATCACGGTCTTTCCGCACGGGCGCACGCGTCCCGAGACTTCGAACGTGAACTACGGCCCGGGGCAGATCATCGCCAACGCGGCGCCCGTCGCGCTCGGAACTTCGTCGCAGATCGACATCGACGCGATCGCCGAGGTCGACGTGATCGCAGACCTCGCGGGCACCTTCGGACCCTCGGGCGCGGGCCTCTCGCCCATCACGCCGACGCGCGTGCTCGACACGCGAACGCCCGCGATGCCGCTCATGGCAGGCGTCGCGCGGAGCGTCGACGTGCGCGCGCCGACGGGCGCGACGGGTGTGGTCGCCAGCGTGGCCGTGATCGCGCGAGGAACGCCCGGCTTTCTCACGGCGGCGCCCTGCGGCGTTCCGCGGCCGAACACTTCGAACGTGAACTTCGCGGCGAGCGACGTGGTCGCCAACGCCGTCGTCTCGGGGCTCGGCGGCGGACGCCTGTGCCTCACCTCCTCGGTCGACACCGACGTGGTGGTCGACGTGACGGGCTACCTCACGCCGACGGCGCCGCTCTCGTACGTTCCGCTTCACCCGCAGCGCTTTCTCGACACGCGTTCGAACACGACGCTCTACACGAACCGGGTCGCCGAGCGTCAGGTCGTCGAGATCCCCATCCAGCGCGCGCCGGGGATGCCTCCCTCCGTGGGCGCCGTCGTGGCGAACGTCACGGTGGTGGGCGCGGCGGCGCCGGGCTTCGTGACGACCTTTCCGTGCGGGGCGACGCCGCCCGAGGCGTCCGCGCTGAATTTTCCCGCGGACCGCGCGGTCGGCGCGCTCACGATCACCGCCGTCGGGCGCGGCTCGCTCTGCCTCTTCGCGAGCGCGCGGACGCACGTCATCGTCGACGTGCTCGGCGTGTGGGTGGCTCCCCCCGCGACGCCCGACGCGGGCGTTCCCGACGTGATGATCGCGCCCGACGTGCCCGCGGTGACCGACGCGAGCATCGCCCGCGACGTGACGATGGTCTCTGACGTGACGATGCCCCCCGACGTCACCGCGCCGCGCGACGTGCCCCTCTCCGACGTGACCCTCTCCGACGTGACCCTCTCCGACGTGACCGCGAACGACGTGACGGCGAGCGACGCGAGCGATGACACCGGCGACCTCGAGACGAGGCCCGCGGGCGGAACCTGCGGCTGCCGCGCATCGAACCCCGACGCGCGCGGATCGCTCCTCGTGTTCGCGGCCCTCGCGGCGCTCGCTTCGCGGCGCAGACGACGCTGATCGCGCTCAGCGCGACGGTCGGATCACCCTCCGTCGCTTCACGAGCTCGGCGGCGCGGACCATGTGGTTGCGCCACGGCCCGTAGCTCCGCCCCTGCGCTTCGAAGCGTCGCAGCATCGCGTCGAGCGCGGGGCCCACGGGGGCGGGCTCTGCGTCGCGGAGCGTCGTGCCCGGGAGCGGCATGAACGCGTGGCTGTGGATGCGCGCGCCCATCGCGACGAGCTTCTCGGCGAGGGCCACCGTGGCGCGCTGGTCGTCGTCGGTCTCACCGGGAAAGCCGTAGATGAAGTCGACGTCGGGTCGCAGCCCCGCGGCCACGCAGCGCTCGACGGCCACGATCACGTCGCCCACCGTGTGGCCGCGCCGCGTCGCTTCGAGGAGGCGCTCGGAGCCCGTCTGCGCGCCCAGGATGATGCTGTCGTTGTCGCACCAGCGCTTCAAGATCGCGAGCGCCTCGGGCGTCACGTGCTCGGGCCTGCACTCCGACGGAAAGGTCCCGAAATACACCTTCGCCTGCGGGCCGAGACACTCCCGCACGGCCGCGAGGAGGGCCTCGACCGCGGCGAGGTCGGGCGTCGTGTCGTCGCTCCCGTACGAGAGCGCCGTCGGCGTCACGAAGCGCATGTAGCGGGCCTCGGAGCGCGCCATCGCCGCGGCGTGGGCCCGCACGTCGTCGACGCTGCGATGACGAAAGCGGGCCTTGAACATGTAGGGCGTCTGACAGAACGTGCACGCGTAGACGCAGCCGCGCGTGATCTCCAGCGGGTTCCACCGATGAAAGCGCGCGTTCACACCGGGGAAGTCGTCGAGCGCCCGCCGCGGCCCCGGGCCGTGCGTCACGAGCGATCCCGCTTCGTCGAGGTGCGCGATGCCCGGGAGTGAGCGGGGTTCTCCGCCCGTCGCGATGCGGTGCATCACCTCGATGATCGTGGCCTCGCCCTCGCCCACGCACACCAGGTCGAAGCCCGCGCGCAGCGTGTCGAGGGGCTCCGCCGTGGCGTGCACGCCGCCCGCGATGTGCGTGACCCCGTCGCGCCCGAGCGCCGCGTCGACGAGGCTGAGATCCCGCGCGGCCGCGGCGAAATCCGTCGAATAGAACGACCACCCCACGACCGCGTGAACGCCCGCGGCGCGGAGCGCGCGGACCTCGGCGATGACCTCCTCGGGGTCTCTCGCGAAGCGCACGTCGGTCTCCGCGGTGCGGGGATCGACGTCGAGGGCGGCGCTCACCACGTTGAGCGCGGCGACCCCGGTGCGACAGTGATGCACGACGAACGCTGGCCTCGGACTCATCGTCGCGCGGAGCCTACACGCTCGACGCCCTCGCGCGAGAGTCCGCCGCGGCCCTTCACGCGCCCCGCGCGGGCGTGCGAAGCTCCGCACCCATGAGGACACGTCTGGTGCTCGCCGCGGCGATGGCCTCGGTCGTGGGCTGCTCCGCGGACCCCGAGTTCGATCAGCTCATGCAGGAGCAGGTCGTGTGCGCCCGCGGACCGACGCTCCCCGGCATCGACGTGTCGTTCTGGCAGGGCACCATCAACTGGGATCAGGTGCGCGCCTCGGGGCAGCGCTTCGCGATCGTGCGGGCCTACTACGGCGCCAACACGCGCGACTCGCAGTTCGACCGCAACTGGCGCGAGGCGCGTCGCGTGGGGCTCATCCGCGGCGCGTACCAGTGGTTCAAGCCGCTGCAAGACCCTGCGCTCCAGGCCGATCGCATGATCGCCGCCGTGGGGCGCCTCGGCCCCGGCGACCTCCCCGTGGTGGCCGACGTCGAGGAGCCCGCGTCGAGCGGCGTGCCCTCGCAAGCCGAGTACGTGCGCAGGGTCCGCGTCTGGTACGACCGCGTCCGCGCGGGCACGGGGCGCGTCCCGATCATCTACTCGGGCAAGTATTACTGGCAGGACTACCTCGCCTCGACGAGCTTCGCGAGCGGCCCCCTGTGGCACCCGCAGTACACGTCGGCCTCGTGCCCCAACATCGCCAACCAGTGGCAGAACTGGGTCTTCTGGCAGTACAGCAGCTCGGGGCGCGTGTCGGGCATCTCGGGCAACGTCGACATGAACCGCTTCAACGGCACGATGACCGAGCTCAACGCGCTCGCGGGCATCGTCCCGCCGGTCACCGACGCGGGCGTCGATCGCCCTGTCGCCGTCGACGTTCCGCGCGACGTGGCCGTCGACGTCGTCCGTGACGTGGCCACCGACCGCGCCGCCGACGTGGTCACCGACCGCCCCGTCGACGTGGTCACCGACCTCGGCAACAACAACGGCGACGCCGTCGCAGACATCGCCGACGCGGGCCCGATGAACATCCCCGACGTGACCGTCGAAGACGTCGCGCTCGACGACGTGGCCACCGACCTCGGCCCCGTCGATGAGACGCCCGCGCTCGGCGACGCGGGCAACATCGACGAGGCGCCCGAGGCGCCTGCCGACACCGACCTCCAGGGGGGCTGCGGGTGCAGCGCGCCGGGCCGGGCGCGCGTCGACCTCGCGTCGCTCACGCTCGTCGCGCTGGCCGTG
>JAXLYG010000077.1:0-31929 GCA_046351535.1 Polyangiales bacterium | reverse complement strand
TCGCGCTGGCCGTGTGGGCCTCGCGCGCGAGGCGCGTCAGCCGACGAGGCGGCGGCGCATCGGCGGCGGCGGGAGGGTGATGCGCACGCCCTCGGGCGGCGAGCTGCGCATCGCGGTGCGAGAGCGCATCGCGGGGTCACGCAGGCGCCGCGCGACGGAGCCCATCGCGTGCGGGCGGTCGAGCGGGTCCTTCTGGAGCATCTCGCTCACGATGGTCTCGACGAGCGGGGGGATGTCGTCGCGGAGCAGCGTGAGCGAGTCGGGCTCGTCGCGCAGGTGCATCTCGAGCACGCCCTTCACGGTCTCGGCTTCGAAGGGGCGGCGCCCCGCGATGAGCTCGTAGGCGATCACGCCGAAGGCGTACACGTCGGCGAGGTACGCGTTGCCGGGCTCGACGACGCCGCGGATCACCTCGGGGGCCATGTACTCGAAGGTCCCCACGACGGGCATGCCTGGGAGCACGGCGCGCTCTTCGGCGACGATGCCGAAGTCGGTGAGCACCACGCGGTCGCCGACGGTGATCATCACGTTGGCGGGCTTCACGTCGCGGTGCGCGATGCCCGCTGCGTGCACGGCCGCGAGCGTCTCGGCCAGGGGGATGAGCACGTCGAGCGCCTCGCCCACGGTGAAGAGCTCGCCCTCCATCTGCCGCGACTCGATGCGCGACGTGAGGCTCTCGCCGAGGAGGCGCTCCATGACGAAGTAGGGCACGTCGCGGTGCTCGCCGATGGCGTACACCGCGGTCACGCCGTGGTGGCGCACGGCGGCGAGCCCCTGCGCCTCCTTGCGCGTGAGCGCGCGGTCGATGTGAGGGAACGCGGCCTTGAGCGCCACGCGGCGGTTGAGGTCGAGGTCGTGGGCGTCGAAGACCTCGCCCATGCTCCCGCGACCGAGGAGCTCGCGAATCTCGTACTGCCCGGAAACAAGCTCACCGCGAGCGAACAGAGGCTCCATGCGCGCGCTCCTCGTAGGTCATTGTTGGTACACGGCCCTGGAGCTCCTGACTAATTTTCGACAGAGCGGTGGATTTTCCGCGTTCGCGGCGTCAGTGCCCCGGGACGAGCGTGGGGCCGCCGACCTCGCCGAGCTGTTGTCGGTCGTAGTGCACGTAGACGCGCGTGCCGAGGTCGCTCCCGACGGCGGTGACCGAGTGCCACCCGTCGGGCAGCGTGGGTGAGGTCCACTGAAAGATCCAGCGCGCGTCGTCGGGCGAGAGGTTCACGCAGCCGTGCGAGCGCACCCTGCCGAAATCGTCGTGCCAGAAGGCGCCGTGGAGCGCGAAGCTCCCGCTGAAGTACATCACCCACGGCACGTCCTCGATGGAGTACGCGCCCGCGGCGGAGTTGCCGTCCATCGTGGCCGTGAGGTGCTTCTGCTCGATGCGAAACGCACCTTGGATGGTCTCGTAGCTCTCGCCCCCGTCGCGCGCGGGAATCCCCGACGACATGAGCGTCGCGAACACCGGCGTCGCGCCCTCGTAGGCCACGACGAACTGCCGGTCGAGGTTCACGTCGAGCCATTTCTCACCCGGCGGAAGGCCCGACGGAGGCTCGTGCGCGGTGATGTCTCGCACGTCTCGCCGACGCACGAAGCCCCCATCGACGGGCACGTACTCGTCGCCTCGCACCGTCACCGAAGGGCCCTCCGCGAGCGCGATGGAACTCCACCGCGGCAGCGTCCTCGTGGCGCGCATGGCGCCGCGCGCGTCGGCGACGAGGAGCCGCGTGCGCGCGACGGTGAAGCGCAGCGGGAGGCGCGTCGTGGTGTTGAGCGCGACGCCGTGAAGGGCGGGCGCGCCGACGAACTGGAGCTCGCTCGCGCGCACCCAGCCGCCCGAGTACGTGCGCCAGAACTGGCCCTGCGACTCCGAGCGCTGCGCACGGTCGAGCGAGAGGGTCATGCCCCGCAGCGCGCGGCGGAGGAGCGGCGTGTCTTCGAATCCGTCGAGGGCTTCGAGCGAGATGGGGGTGCGCTCGCGGGGCTCCGGCTCCGAGGGCGTCGCGGTCGTGTCGACGCTCTCGAGGAAGCGATCGGGCTCGACGCTGTGCTCGTCGGCCGTCGTGGGGAGCCGCCGGTAGATGGGCGCGTCGCGTCGCACCATCGCGTAGCGGTAGGGCATCGCCGCGGAGCGCCGCGGCTGCGACGGGAGCGGTCCGTGGAGCACGCGCGCGAGGTGTCGCGTGAGCACGGCGCCGCGGCTGACGCACACGTACCCGTCGTGCTCGATCTCGTACCACCCGGTGTCGGGTCGCCCCTCGAAGGCCCCGCACTGGTCGTGACCGAGGGGCCCTCGCAGCACGCGCACGCGCGCCCCGGCGCGGAGGGAGCCGCTCCACTCGGGCTCGACGCGCGGTTCGAAGTACACGGCGACCTGACGGATGAGCACGGTGAGGGTCTCGTTCGAACGCGCCTGCGCGTCGCTCACGGCGCTCGCGTCGCGCGCGGAGAGGGCGTCGTCCGCGTCGCGCGCGGTCACGTCGGCGGCGGCGCCCGCGTCGACCTCGATCACGAGCGACGGAGCGCGCGGGATCTCGATGATCTGCGACACCGGGGAGCGGGTCTCGGGCGGCGGCGGCGTCCTCGCGGAGCACGCCATCGCGAGCGTCGCGGCGACGACCGTGTGTGATCGCATCGGGCGACGACGCATACCACGCGAGGCGCTGCGCGGTGAGACCGTGCGCAGCGACGGATCGTCGTCACATCACGGTGAGGGTGCCGCTGAGGCGGTTCGAAGCGTGGCCCGCGGCGTCGTTCACCTGCACCTCGAGGGTGTACTGCCCCGCCACGTTCAGGATCAGCGCGATGCGCGCGGTGACGGGGACGCCCGTGTGCCCCGCGAGGCCCGTGATCACCGAGGGCCCGAGGTTGCTGGTGCTCCCGCCCGGCGCGACGAGCCTGACCTGAAACGCGTTGGCGTCGAGGTCGGCGTCGGTCACGACGAAGCGCGCGCTGATCGTCGCGGTGCCGCGGGGCACCGAGGTGGGATCGAGCGTGAGCTCCGTGATGACGGGCGCGGACCCGGCGGTTCCGTCGGTGCCGCAGCCCGCGAAGAGCGCCGCGCCGAGGAGGCCCGCGACGACGAGTCGGTTCGTTGAGCGCATGGTGCGCGACTCTACTGGAATCGCCGCGCCCCGTGGTGCCCCCGCGCTCAGCGTCGTCGCCGACGACGATTCCGCTGCGCGAGTGAAGACGCGGCGGTCGGGGCCGCGTCCACGGCGGGCGGCGTCGCGGGCGACGCGATCACCGGAGGCATCACGATCACAGGCTGCGTCGCGGGCGTCGGCGACGGCGCAGTCACCGACGGCGCAGTCACCGACGGCGCAGTCACCGACGGCGCAACCACGGGCGACGCAGCCACGGGCGGCGTGATCGCGGGCGGGGCGGCGGCGACGTGCGGCGTCTCGGTGAGGGCGGGCGCGAGGCGCATGGGCGCGGTGACCATCTGCGGCGACGGCGGCGCGGCGTTCGCGAGCGACCCGACGGCGAAGCCCGCGAGCGCGGTGAGCACCATCCCCGCGACGGCGAGCAGGGCGTCGCGCGTGCGGGGGTGCGACGCGCTCGGACGCAGCGAGGGCGTGAGCGAGTGGGCGCGATCGCCGGGCACCGCGGCGTCGTCGTGCTCCGCGGAGGGCTTCGCGGCGGGCGCGGCGGACGGCGCGGCGGCGGACGCGACGGGCGACGACGCGCCGGTGAAGTGTCCGATGCCGACGGTGCGCGAGCCCATGCACGCGAGCGCGGCGTCGATGAAGTCGGTCATCGTGGCGTAGCGGCGCTTGCGGTCGAGCACGAGCGCGCGCTCGACGCACTCGGCGACGTTGGCGGGCACCTCGGGCGCGCGGAGGCGCAGGGGCGTGAGGTCGCCGCGCGCGATGGCGCGCATGAGGGCCTCGACGTTGTTCGCCACGCAGGGAGAGGCGCCCGCGAGGGCCTCGTAGAGCACCACGCCGACGGCCCACACGTCGGTCTGTCCGTCGAGGTCGCGCTCGCCCGCGGCCTGCTCGGGAGACATGTACCAGGGCGTCCCCACGACGCGGTCCATCTGCGTGAGGCGGAGCTCGCTCGAGTCGAAGACCCGCGCGATGCCGAAGTCGATGATCTTCGGCACGAGGATCCCCGGCGCGGCCTCGGAGAGGAAGATGTTCTCGGGCTTCACGTCGCGGTGCACGATGCCCTTGCGGTGCGCGTCGGCGAGCGCGCTCATCACCGGGATCATCAGCGAAAGCGCCTCGCGCCACGGGAGCTTGTGCTCGCGCTCGAGGCGCGCGTGGAGCGTCTCGCCGCGGAGGTACTCCTGCACGAAGAACATCGACCCGTCGGGCTCCTCTTCGAGGTCGAGCACGTCGACGCTGTTGGGGTGCGCGAGCTTCGCCGCCGCGCGCGCCTCGACGCGCAGCCGCCGGGCCGCCGTGGGCGAGCGCGCGAGGGCCTCGCCGTCGACCACCTTGATCGCGACGTGGCGCGTGGTCCGTAGGTTCTCGGCCTCGAGCACCGAGCCGTAGCCGCCCTGTCCGACCACGCGGATCACACGGTACTTGCCGAGGATCACCTCCTCGGGTTCGAACGCTCGGACCGGCGTGCGCTGAGCCATCGTCGTCGCCTCGTCGACACCTGCGATGCAGTGAATGACGCGTGACCGGGAGCGCCGTCCTCGACAGGTCGTCGGATGCTCCGCCCTTGTGCGTACCCGCCTCGCGGTCGCGTGTACAGACGCCCGAGCGCGCGTCCTCCGAGATTTCAGCGCGCGCACACCCTCCGCATAGCCCGCGGCTGTGCATCTCGTTGCGCGATCGGGTGCGCGTCGACGCGGAGGTCAGGGCTTTCTACGATGCGCGTATGGGATACACACCGCGCATCGAAGAGGCCTTCGCGTTCGCCGCGGAGCTGCACCGGGCGCAGACGCGCAAGGGCAGCGGCGCCCCCTACCTCACGCACCTCATGGCCGTCGCGGCCTGCGTGGGGGAGCACCTCGGCGACGAGGACCAGGTGATCGCCGCGCTCCTCCACGACGCGATCGAGGACCAGGGCGTGACCGCCGACGCGCTCACGCGACGCTTCGGCCCCGAGGTCGCGCGCATCGTCGTGGCCTGCACCGACGCATTCGAACGCCCCAAGCCCCCGTGGCGCGCCCGCAAGGAGCGCTACATCGCCGCGCTCCGCGAGGAGGACGCCGCGGTGAAGCTCGTGGCCGTGAGCGACAAGCTCCACAACGCGCGGAGCATCGAGCGCGACCACCGCGTGATCGGCGCGGAGGTCTGGTCGCGCTTCACGGCCCCCGTCGGCGAGACCCTGTGGTTCTACCGCGCCGTGGCCGACGCGCTCGCGCACGGGTGGCCGCACCCCCTCGTCGACGAGCTCTACGAGGTCGTGGCCTCGCTCGAAGGGCTCGCGCGCGGGTAGCGCTCACGCGCCCTTCATCATGTCGCGCAGCGTGAGCACCGTGCGCCAGTTGCGGACCGTGCTCACCGTCGCGAGGGCGCGGTCGAAGTAGTCGTTGGTGAGCTTCGTGCGCGCGAGGCCGTTCGGGCAGTGGAGGTGCACCTCGCGGCCGAGGAGCGCGAACGCGTCGCCCGGCGAGCGGTTCGCGTCGAGCTTCGAAGCGCGCGCCGCGTCGGGCGTGTCGCGGAGGAACATCACGTGGAGCGACGCGGGGTCGCAGCCCGCCGCGAGGAAGGGGCTGGCGTCGATCGCCCGCGCGAGCGCGTCGGCGCCGCGGAGCACCACGGGGACGTCGAGTTCGAAGCGCGCGCGGAGCCCCTCCGCAACGCGCGCGGCGAGGCCCACGTAGACCTCGGGCGTCGCGCGGAACACCACGTTGCCGCTCTGGATGTACGTGCGCACCGCGCGGCAGCCGAGGGATTCGAAGAGGGCCGCGAGGTCCTTCATGGGGAGCTTGTTCTTGCCGCCGACGTTGACGCCGCGGAGCAGCGCCGCGTAGGCGTCGTCGGAGACGTCGGAGTTGCCCTCGGGAGACCGCTTCATCGCGCGAGTGTACCCGCGCGCGGCCTCCCGCTGGAACGTCCGCGTCGCGCGCTCAGCGCGCCGTGATGTAGTCGTGGAGGAGTCGGATCTCGTACTCCTGGTGGCGGCTCGCGCTGCGCACGAGGTCGCCGATGGAGACCATGCCGATCACGCGCCCGTCGTCGATGACCGGGAGGTGGCGGCAGCGGCGCTGCGTCATGATCGCCATGGCCTCGTGCGCGGTCGTGTCGCCGTCGACGCACGCGAGCTCGCGCGTCATCACCTGCTCGACGTTGGTGGCGAGCGGATCGAGGCGGCGCAGCACCACGCGCTCCATCAGGTCGCGCTCGGTGAACATCCCGAGGGGGCGGCCGTAATCGTCGCAGACGAGGATGGCGCCGACGTGCCAGTGGCACATCGTGTCGACGGCATCGAGCACGCTCGCCCCGGGCTTGAGGCTGAACACACGATCGCCCTTGTCAGCCAGGATCTCGAAAATCGTGTCCATCACGCATCGACCTCCTTACGCTCCGTGAGAGCCCCTACGAGGGGGGTCCATAAGGGCGCGCGGCGTGAGCGGAAGCCCCTCGGCGCGCGCTTTCGAACACAGACGAAAGTCTCGCTTTTCCGGGGCCCCGCGGTGGCAACGCCGACGCGCCGTCGGTGTTTCTGCGGTATAGGGCGGCGCATGGGATTTCCATCGCGCGTGAAGCTCGGTCGCACGGGCATCGAGGTCGGTCCGCTCGCCGTGTCGGGCGGCTACGACGTCGACGCCCGCTCGCTCCGCGAGGCCCTCGATCGCGGCGTGAACTACTGGTACCACGGCTCGATCCGCAGGGCGGGCATGACCGCGGCGATCCGTGAGACCGTCGCCGCGGGGCGCCGCGACGACCTCGTCATCGCGCTCCAGAGCTACTCCCGCTGGGCGTGGTTCATGGAGATGACCTTCGAACGCGGGCTCAAGGCCCTCGGCCTCGACCACGCCGACGTGCTCCTCCTCGGGTGGTTCAACAGCATGCCCCCCGACGCCGTGATGGAGCGCGTCGAGAAGATGCGCGCGCGGGGCCTCTTCCGCTTCCTCGCGGTCTCGTCGCACGAGCGCACGATGTTTCCGAAGTTCGCCGCCGACAAGCGCTTCGACATCCTGCACATCCGCTACAACGCCGCGCACCCGGGCGCCGAGCGCGACGTGTTCCCCGTCATGGGCGCCGACAACCGACCGGGCACCGTGGCCTACACCGCGACGAGCTGGGGGCAGCTCCTCGACCCCAGGCGCATGCCCTCGGGCGAGAAGCCCCTTCGCGGCCGCGACTGCTACCGCTTCGTGCTCTCGAACCCCGACTTCAACGTCTGCATGACGGGCCCCAAGAACGCCGACCAGATGCGCGAGGCCCTCGCCGCCCTCGACGACGGCCCCGTCTCCGCCGCGGAGAGCGAGCGCTTCCGCCGCATCGGGTCGCACGCCCACGGGTGACCGCGCGGCGCCTCGCAACGCCCTCACCGTCGCGGCGCGATCGACGATATCTTCGCGGCCATGACAGCCGGGGCGTTTCCCTTCCTCTTTCACGGTCCATCACCCGACGACTGGTTCGACGAGCCCGTGCACGCGTGGCTCCTGCGCTTCGCGCGCGCGCCGTCGCCCTCCGATCGCGCCTCGCTCGCCGCGGCCTGGGAGCGCGCCGCGAGGGAGCACACCCGCGGCCTCGGCGCCGACACGCGCCTCCCGTGGCTCTGGAGCGGCGAGTGGGCCCTCGTTCAGATCCGCCCCGGCGACCGCTCGCGCGACACGATGCGCGCGCTCTTCGCCGCCGTGCAGTCGATGCTCCGCGCGGCCCACACCGCCGCGCCGCTCGCCGAGGTCATCTACGCGCAGGCCGCCGACGTGAGCAGCGACAGCGCGTGGGAGGCGTGGACCGTCGAGCAGTCTCCCCTCCCCAGCGAGGCGCCGCCGTGGCCCGCCGAGGTGGTCACGCACGCGAAGAAGTCTCGCAAGCGCTCGAAGGCCGCCCCCGACGCGAGCTTCGAAGCCGCGCGGGAGCAGCTACGCGCCGACGTCACGTCACCGAAGGTCGCCTCCGTCGCCGTCGAAGAAGCGGACGAAGAAGAAGTGGCGAGCCCGCGCCGCGTCGCGAAGAAGCGCGCGTCGGATTTCGAAGACAGCGACGACGAGAGCAGTGACGACAGCGGCGACGGCGAGAGCAGCGGCGACGACGAGCGCAGCGACGACAGCAGTGACGACAGCGGTGACGACAGCGGTGACGACAGCGGTGACGAGGAGACCGTGACGCTGCCCGAGCCGCGGGGCTACCCGCTGCGGCTCGTCGAGACGGACTTCGAAGAGGCCGAGGCCGCGCGCGAGAAGCGCGACGAGGAGATCGCGAAGTTCGATCGCGCGGAGCGCCTCCCCGACGGGACGCTCGTCGTCGAGGCGAAGCGCTCGAAGAAGGACAAGAACCCGATCCGCTCGGTGATCTGCGACGGTGAGACCATCCCCACGACGCTCGCGCCCGATCGCTTCTACGGCGTGCGCGCGTGGTCGCCGTCGCAGCGCGCGCTGCTCGTGGCCTCGGCAGACTACCAGACCCTCAACGCGGTGCCCGTCGACGGATCCACGGAGCGCGTCGTGTGGACCGACGTCGCCCGCGACTCGATCAATCAGGCCCACTGGCTCGCCGACGAGAGCGTTCTCATCCTGCACGGGCGCGGCGCGTCGCTCTACACGCCTCCGCCCGCGGGCCCGCCGGGCGGCTCGCACCACGCGTGGAGCGACGACGCCGCCGTGGTCTCGACGGACCGCCGCGGGATCGTCACGCGCACGAGCGACGAGGCCACCGTGGTGAGCGTCGTCGCCCCCGCGCGCGGCGCGCTGCGCATCGCGGGCGAGGCCTGCGTGAAGACCGACGGGTGGTGCGCGATCGAGACGCTCCCCGACGGGGTCTACCTCTTCGACGGCGAGCACGCGTACCGCGTCGAGGGCGTCGCGGAGGCCATCGACGCGCTCCTCGCCGCGCCCGATGACACGGCGCGCTTCCCCGAACTGCCGCGCGTCATGTCGCCCGAAGACCGCGCCGACCCCACGAAGAACGACGACGCCGACGACTGCTACAACCGCGGCGTCAACGCCAGGGACGAGGCCGACGACCCCCTCGCCGAGCGCTGGTATCGCCGCGCCGTCGAGCTCGCCCCCAAGAACGCCTCGGCGTGGCACGGCCTCGGTCACGTGCTCCAGCGCATGAAGCGCGACGGCGACGCGACGCCCTGCCTCGAGCGCGCCCTCGCGGAGTACGACGCCCAGCTCGCGGCCCTCACCCCCGACGAAGACGACGCCGACGAGCGCGACGAGCTGCGCTTCTGGCGCGCCGCCGTGCTCAGCCGACTCCACCGCCGCGACGAGGCCCTCGCCGAGCTCCGCGCCATCGTCCCCGAAGGCCACCGCGGCAACTACGTCCGACGTCGCATCGCCGACGAGGAGGACTTCGCGTGGCTCAAGTCCGACGCGGACTTCATGGCCCTCACCGCGAAGGTCGCGAAGCCCAAGCGCGCCGCGAAGACCACCAAGAAGAAGGCCGCGAAGGACGACGACGGCGACGGTGACGACAGCGACGACGAGTAGTCCTCCCCCGCGGCACAAAATGCGCGAATGACTGCGGCGAGAGGTCCGCGTGCTTCGTTTGTGAATTTCTGTCACTGCGCGGAGACGGTTTTGTAGATTTCCGCGCACCGCATGTCTTCGGACCTCCCCGCTGCGCACGCCGCGCGGTGGACACGGCGCTTCGAGCGGTACGCGCCGTGGCTCGCCGCGGCGCTCGTGAGCTTCCCCGTCGCGCTGTCACGACAGTCGCCGTCGACGGACCTCGCGCATTTCGAAATGCTCCTCGCGACGATGGCGGGCTACGGCGATCCGACGCGCTTCTCTCGCGCGCTCTACCGCCTCGACCTCGGCAACGCGAACCAGCTCGTCTTCGCGCTCGCGTGGCCCTTCGCGAAGGTGCTCCCCGCGGCGCTCGTGCTGCGCGCGATCCTCACGGCGATCGTCGCGGCGCTGCCGCTGGCGGCGATGCGCGTGGCCGATCACCACGGGCGCTCGCGCCTCGTCGCCGCGCTCACGGCCTCGCTCGCGCTGGGCTTCGGCTTCCGCTGGGGGCTCGTCGCGTACCTCCTCGGCGTCGCGCTCTTTCTCCTCGCGTGGCCGGGCTTCGACGACCTCGCGCGCGCGCCGACGCCCGCCCGCGCCGCGAGGGCCTCGCTGTGGTGCGCTGCGCTCGCGGCGGCGCACCTGTCGACCTCGTTCTTCGTCGCGCCCGCGCTCGCGATCCTCGCCGCGGGGAGGCGCCTCGACCTCCGCGGCACGGCCCTGCGCCTCGCGCCCCTGACCGTCACCCTGGGCCTCTCGGCGTGGAGCGCGCGGCGCTTCGACGAGCGCGCCTCGGCGGCGTTCAGGCTGGCGCGCGAGATGTCCTTCGGGCTCAAGGGGCGGCTCTATCAGGCCCCCTTCGGGCTCCTCGGCATCCGCGGCGAGACGGTGTACGCGCCCCTCGCCCTCTTCGCGCTCGCGGCGCTCCTGCTCGCGCGCGACGCCCGCGGCGCCGCCGCGCAGCCCGACGACGACGAGGACGCGCCCCGCTGGCGACGGCTCGTGTGGCGGCACCGCCTCGCGCTCGTGTCGCTCGCGCTCCTCGCGCAGTGGGTCGTGTGGCCGACGACGTGGCACGGCGCGGGCCTGCTCCACCTGCGCTTTCTCACGCCCGCGGCGGTCTTCGGGCTCCTCGCGCTCGCGCCGCCCCGAGACCGCGGCAGCGCCCTGTCGGGCGCGCTGTCGGTGCTGTCTCCCGCGGCGGTGGTCCTCGCGCTCGCGCCGCTCTTCGCAGAGAGCAGCGACGGCTTCAGGGCCCTCGACCGCCTCGTCCCCCTCGTCGCGCCCGGCAGCGCCGTCGCGGAGCTCAACCTCACGGAGTCGCCGGGCTCGCTCTCGCTCTTCAACCACGCGCACGCGCACGTCGTCGCGGTGCGCGGCGGTCGCAGCGACCAGTCCTTCGCGGCGCTGCCGCAGTACCCCGTGGCCTTCGCGCCGGGCGTCGGGTGGACGCGCACGTCGGAGCGCCTCGTCGAGCCGTTGAACTTCATCCCCTCGGTGGACTTTCGACGCTTCCGCTACGTGCTGGTGCGCCTGCCCGAGCACGAGATGCTCTCGCCGCTCGCGACCGCCATGGCGCCGTGGGGCGCCGCCATCGCGAGCTGCGAGCGCTGGACGCTCTTCGAATCGCGCGTCCCCGTGTCGCCCACGACGGCGCCCGAGACGCCCCTCCCGATGCCGCCGCAGCCGACGATCTCGCAGCTCCTGCTCTGGGTGCGCTGAGGGCCTCAGGGCCCGACGGGGGGCGCGCTCTCCCGCGGCCTCTCCCGGCAGAGCCGGGAGAGGGAGTCCGAAAGGGCCCGAGCGTCGTGGGCGTCGCCTCCGTTCGCGCGCTTCTGAACGCCCCACGAGCCGCTTCGTGCGAGCTCCTTCGCCATGCGCCTCCGTCACACCACGCGCGATCGCCCCCTCTCCCGCCGCTGGCGGGAGAGGGCGGGGTGAGGGCATGGCGGCCACCAACGGGCACCCTCTCCCGATTCGCGGGAGAGGGACGGGGAGAGGGCCCCGACGCAGCGCGCCCGAAACCGTTTCGGATGCCGACTCCGAGTCGGAGCGCGCGCCCGAAACGGTTTCGGATGCCGACTCCGAGTCGGAGCGCGCGCCCGAAACCGTCTCGGATGTCAGCTCCGAGTCGGAGCTGGCGCCCGAAACCGTTTCGGATGCCGACTCCGAGTCGGAGCCCGCGCCAGAAGGCGTTTCGCGCGGGCGCTCGGGGCGCCCGAGTGGCCCCGCGAGGCGCGTCGGAGGGAGGTGGCGGTGTCCGTTCTCGCGACGCTGCACGAACGCTCCGGCTGGCGAGCGCGCGGCGCAACACGCGATCGTGGGAGACGAAGGAGTGCTCACGACATGACGACGCTACAAGCGACCACTCACACCGGACGGCTCGACGCGGGTGAGGCCGTGCTCACGGCGGCCGAGGCGGTCAACACGAAGCCCATCGCGGCGAAGCTCACGGCGTTCCGCAAGGCGCAGGGCGCGCTCGGGCTCACGACGAAGGCGCTCACCGCCGCGGAGGAGAAGCTCCGCGCCGCGCAGGCGCGCGTGGCCGAGAGCGACGCCACGCAGGACGCCTCGCTCAGCACGCTCGCCGACGCGCTCGTGGGCATCGGCCAGCCGCGCACGCTGCCCTTCAAGGGGTTCTCGACGCAGAGCCCGTCGACGATGCAGAAGCTCGGCTACGCCGTCGAAGCGAAGGCGATCCTCGCGCTCGTCGGCAAGGTGCAGAAGCGCAAGGGCCTCACCCCCGCGGTCACCGCGGCGTGCAAGGCGTCCGAGCGCGCCGCCCGCGCGGTGCTCGCGGCGATGGAGCCGCTCGCGAAGCTCGAAGGCGACGTCGCGAAGGCGCGCACCCGCCGCGACGCGCTCACGCAGCCGTGGGAGACGGCCTTCGCGAAGCTCAAGCGCGCCGCGCGCACGGCCGACGACGACGGCCCCCACGAGCTCTTCGACACGCTCTTCCGCACGACGGCGCCGGAGCCGAAGCGCCCCCGCGCGAAGAAGAAGCCCGCCGAGCCCGCGAAGCCCGCCTGAGCGACGCGCCGCGCGGCGCGGCAGCCCGAGCGTCGCGGTGAACACTCCCCCGAGCGATACAGTCCCCATCACACACATCGCGGAGTCATCGGGGACAGCGCGTCGCCCCCATGCGAAGCGCGCCGCAGGGCGTGACAGCGGATCAGAGCGCCTTCGAGGTGAAGTATCGGTCACGCAAGCGCAAGAAGGGCATCTCGACGAGCTTCGCGGTGAGATAGCCGAGCAGCACGCACCCGAGCATCCCCAGCAGCGCGTACGAGAGAAATCCTGACGTCGAGTGCAGGTGCGCCGCGAAGCGCGGCGCGATCAGGCGATACACCGCCATGTGCCAGAGATAGATGGAGTACGGCAGAACCGATCGCGGCGAGGGCCTTGAAGAGAAGGCCCACGATACCCCTGCGGGGCGGCGCTGTGCACCATTACGAAGCAACGCCCCGCGCCGAGGGTGAGCACGTCGTAGCCCACCGTGTTGATGAAGAAGCTCTCGTCGGTGGGACCGATCCAGAAGGCCGTCGACAGCATCGCAAGGCTCACCGCGGGAGCGCGCCACGCCGCTCCGCGACGCGCGCGCGCAGAGCCTCGGGCTGATAGTGAAATAGCCAGCTCAGGAGCACCCCGAACAGCAAGGAGTCGACGCGAAAGTGCGTCGCCCAGTGCGTCTGGTAGGGCGCGTGTCCGCGGATGCAGCTCGCGAGTCGCAAGGCGAGCGTGACGAACATCACCAGCGGCGTGAGCCAGACGAGGCCCGCAAAGGGGTTCGTCGCGCGACGCCGAGACCACGCGAAGAGGAGCGCGCTCAGGAGGAGATAGAAGTGCTCCTCGACGGCGAGCGACCAGGTGTGGTTCCAGATCGCGCCGAGGTAGTTCTGGAGGAAGAACACCTCGCCCCAGAGGTTGGCGGTCGAGATGTTGATACGGTCTTCGAGGTCGAAGAGCGTCACCAACAGCAGGACGTAGAACGCGGGGTAGATCTTGAATCCCCGGCGGATGAGGAAACGCGCGGGCTGAAACGATCCGCGCGCGACGTGCTCCCTGAAGATGAGGCCCGAGACGAGAAAGCCGCTGAGGACGAAGAACAGATCGACACCGATCCAGCCGCCGAGGTGGGCCACGTCGAAGACCGCGCGAACGATGGGCGACACCGTCGGCGGGCAGCGCTGGAGGTGGTGACTTAGCACCAGCACGATCGCGATGCCGCGCAGCACGTCGAGCGACTGGAGGCGTTCACGCGTGCCCACCGCGCTCACGCCGCAAGGTCCTCGCGGTGGGCGCTCGTCGGCTTCGCGCTGGCGTCGTCGGTGAGGGCGCCGGTCGCCCCCCGGAGCGCGTCGCCGAGGTCGCGCGCGAAGATCTTCACATCAGCCACACATTCGCGCCACAAGCTCGGATTCGCAGTCGACGTCTCGAGGTCTTCATCGAGGCCAACCTCCGGTAGCGGCAGCGACGGCTCGCACCACGTCCCGAAGATCCGGTCCCAGATCGTGAGAAAGTTCGAGAAGTTCTTGTTGTGATGCTCGCGCTTCCTCGAATGGTGGATGCGATGAGCGACCGGCGAAACCACCACCCAACGCCCGAACCAGCCAAAGTCCCACCCGACCATCGAGTGACTCAAGAGCTGGTGCGCGTGGTGAAAGACGCCCCAGAACACGAGGAACTCCGGCGGCGTTGCAAGAAGGCCCGCGACCCACACGCGCAGAAGCGGCTCGAAGGCGAAGAGCGCCGGGTGATTCCTGCCGCTCGTCAACATGTTGAGCTCGATCGCGGTGTGATGGAGCCTGTGGAGTCGCCAGAAGGTCTTCGTGTGGAGGATACGGTGGTCCCAGTACTCGACGAACGAGAACACCACCACGAAGAGCGCCGCGTCGAGCGCGAACGAACCGGTTCGCACGCGGACGTCAATGAAGAGCATCGACACGATCAGGGCGTTGGCGAAGAGCCCCGTCACATAGGCCGCCCCGAAGGTCAGCGCGGTCGTGAGAAAGGGCATCACGCGCATGATCTGAGCGCCGTAGAGCAGCACGTCACGCTGGGTCGAGGGTGAGTGCATCGTGACGATGCGGCGCAGCGACGAGCCCTCCCACCCGAGAACGATGGCCTCGCACACGAGCATCACGGCGAGGACTTCGAGCAGGCGCACGTCAACGGTGAGTCCCCACCCCAACAGCGTCGCGCGCAACAGCGCGAGGTCGTGGTGCGGCGCGACGATCGCGGCGTGCGTGACGTGCAGCAACCTCCCCTCGAAGGTCATCGCGTGCACCTCGCTCCGAAGGATGGCGACGGCCCCGACGAGCGACGCGATCGGCAGCAGAGACAGCAACGCGACCAGAACCCTGAGAGCTCGCGCACCCATCGCGCCGGCAGCCTTAACTTTGAGCCTCTTCCACTGTCAAGGCGCGCGACAGCCGATAGACACCGCCGATGCGATGAAGTACCCAACAGTGCTTTCGCATGACGCGCCCACCGCACGAGTCCGAGCAAGAGGCCCGTCCCTCTCGCTGGCTGCGCGCGCTGCTCGGCGCGCTCGTCGCGTGGTTCGCGGTCCTCGGCGCACTGCGCGTGTTCCCCGCGGGGCACGACAGCTTCCAGGTGATGACCACGCAGTTCTACTTCCTCGACGAGGCGGTGGAGCGCGGCGACCTCGCCATGTGGATCCCCTACATGACCCACGGCGTCGTCGCGACGTGGTGGTACGCGATCGTGGCCGAGCCGCTCTTTCAGGTCTTCGCGCTCTTCGGCGCGTGGCTCCCGCGCACCGACCTCTACGGCTACACGCTCGCGAGCCTCGCCTTCGACCTCTCGGTGCTCCTCCTCGGCACGTGGCTCCTCGGCCGGAGGCTGTTCGAACGCCCCCCGGCTGCGGCCGTGTCGTGCGTGATGATCCTCGGCGCCTCGGTCTGGATCACGCAGTCCTGGCACAACCTCCACATCATCTACGCGATCCCGCTAACCCTGTGGCTGGTGCACCGGTACCTCGACGAACACAGATCCCTCCACCTCGTCGCGGCGCTCAACCTCCTCGCGCTCCAGGCGATCGGAAACCTCCCGTACAGCCTCCCCCCGACGACCCTCTTCGTCGGCGTCTACTTCATCGCGTGGTTCGCGTTCGAAGGGCGCGCGCAGCTCCGACCGCTCTTCGCCCGCGAGAACCTCCCGGGCCTCCTCGTGGCGGCCGTGGTCGGCGCGCTCGGCATGGTCGGCGTCTACGCGATGTTCTCCCAAGGCACGCGCGAGATCGTCCACCTCGGCACGGGCCGCACCGCCGACGGCAGCGTCGACCTCCGCGTGTTCCTCACGTACGGCGGCAACACGAGCCTCCGCAAGTGGTTCGAGCTCTTCATCGGCGTGTCGCCCTGCATCGACTACACGCTCTACCTCGGCGTGCTCGGCGTCCCGCTCGCCCTCCTCGGCGCGCTCGGCGCGGGCCGCAAGAACGCGCACGTCGTGATCACGGGCGCGATCATCCTCGCGGTCTCGCTCGCCACGCCGGTCGCCACCGCGGCGTACTACCTGTGGCCCGGGATGAAGTTCTTTCGCCACCTCGCGCTCCTCGCGCCGCAGGTGAAGGTCGCGGTGTGCCTCCTCGCGGGCATCGGCTTCGAGCGCCTCCGCCGCGACCTCGACGCGGGCGCGACGTGGTCGCGCGCCACGCGCCTCATCGTCGGGTGGTGCGTCGTCCAGAGCGTCGTCGTCGGGACCCTGCTCATCGAGCGCGACCTGCGCGTCATGTTGATGAACAACATGATCGACCCCGGAGGCATCCCCGCGAACCCGCCCGCACTCGTGGACGCGTACGTGAGGACGCGCCTCTTCGAAGTCCTCGCGATGTGCGGGCTCGCGGTGACCGCGGTGATCGCGCTGCGCGGGACGCCGTCGCGACGCCGCGCGCTGCCGGGCCTCCTCTTCGCGCTGCTCGCGCTCGACGTGGGGCTCTTCCACGTGCGGCAGACCGCGCTGATGAGCACACGCCTCACGGGCCCGGCCAGAGACCTCCTCCGCGCGACGCCGCTCCCCTACGTCGCGCGCCGGGCCGACACGATCACCACCGCGCCACGTTGGAGGCAGTGGGAGCGCGTGTCGCCCGTGCGCAACGGCGCCTGGTACTGGTCGACGGGCCTGGTCACCTTCAGCGATGAGGTCGCGAGCACCTTCCGCATCGACAACTGGCTCTGGCCCGTCGGGCGGCTCTACAACGCCTTCCTCCATCAGCCCTTCGATCGCACGGGATACCGCCCTCCGGGACTCAATCACATCCGTCAGTTCCCCATCGCGATCACGGCCCCCGCGATGCGCCGCGTGTTCGGCATGGAGGGCAAGCTGCGCGTGTTCCGCGACGCCGTGGCGGGCCTCGGCGACGCCGACATCGCGGCCGTGATCCAGCGCGACGACTACCAGGGCAACGTGCTCCTCCTCGACGACGCGGGCGGTGTGGCGCCGCAGGGCGAGGTCGCGTCACGCGACGATGTGCTCGCGCGCACGCCCGAGGTGCTCGACTTCGACGCCAACCGCATCGCGCTCCGCGTCCGCGACGTGCCCGCGGGCGGCGCGTGGCTCCTCTACGACGACGCGTGGCACCCGGGCTGGAGCGCCACGGTCAACGGCGCGCCGTCGCGCGTCTACCGCGCCAACCTCGCGTACAAATCCGTGCGGCTCCGGGCGGGCGACAACCGCGTCGAGATGCGCTTCGACCTGCCGCGCTCGCGCCTCCTCGCGAGGCTCTTCGCGGTCGACGCGGCGGTCTGGATCCTCGCGGTGATGTGGCTCTACGCCCGCGAGCTCCGCGGGGAGACGCGCTACGGCCAGGCGAAGACGCGGTCCTCGCCGTAGCGACGGATCACGCGCTGGAGGTGATCGAGGAGCACCTGACGGCGGTGCGCATAGGCGGGGTACGTGTCGTTGGGGAGGAGCCGATCGGCGGCGCGGGGATCGCGCTCGACCTCGGCGCGCAGGGCCTCCGCCGTCGCGCGCTGGATGCCCGCGTAGAGCGAGCGCGGGAGCCTGCGGATCGCCGAGGGGCCGCCCACGTTCATGAGGATGCGCGCCTGCCACCCCGCGTCGTTGTCGCGGAAGATGAGCTGGCCGTGCTCGTCGATGGGGATGTTGCAGCAGTTCCAGCGGTCGTAGTTGCCCATGAGGAAGTCGAACACGAGGAGCTCGGTGATCTGCCTCGCCCGCTCGCGGTTCGCCTCGGGGATGTCTCGCTCGGGGTTGATCCACCCGACCCACTCGTGGTGCGCCGGGTTCTGGTGGAGGTTCTCGCCGTGGAGGTCGGGCATCCACACGCTGGCCGAGCCGGGCACCATCCCGTCGCGGCCCGAGATGAGCGACGAACGCGCGGCGAAGCGGCCGAAGTCACGCAGCGCGATGCGCCGCCCCACGACGGGCGGGACGCGGTTCTCGATGCCGAGGAGGCGCGCGAGCCGATACGACGCGATCTCGCTGCGCCACCACTGCTCCTGCCCCGGCCGCTCGGGCTTGAACCCGATCTCGATGCCGCCCTCGAGCTCGATGCGATAGACGATCGCGGTGCTCACGTGCCGCGAGATCACGCGCACGAGCGGGCGGTTCGCCATCGCCTCGATCCACTCGTCCTCCGTGCGACCGCGGAACGTGCGCGCGTGCTCGCCCGAGGGCGCCGCGGCGGCGTCGGCGGGCGCGGTCACCACCGCGGCGTCGGCCACGAGCGCGACGGCGGCGTCGACCTCGGGCGGAGGCGCGGCGTCGGCCACGACGGGCGTCGTCGCGGCGTCGGGGGTGACCACGGCGACGACAGGCGGAGGCTGCGGCGCGGGGGCGGGTTGTGCGCTGCACGCGGCGAGCGCGAAGACCAACGGGAGGAGCGTCGAGCGGGCCATCAGAGGGACTCGTGTCTGCCGCAAGGGCCGCCGTCGACGCAAGCGCGGAGTTCGCGCGCCGCGCTTCGGACGCGCGCGTTCAGGTCTCGGACCGCTACCGCAGGAGGTCGATGGTCTCGACGGGCGAACCGTCTTCGCGCCGCGCGACCCACTGGAGCCTCGTGGCCGACGCGGTGATGACGCCGTACCCGTGTACGCTCTCGCGCGTGACGAGCCACGGCGCCGGGTCGCCGAAGTCGTAGAGGTCGGCGCCGCCGCCGCCGAAGGTGAGGTAGCGCGTTCCCATCGACGCGGGCACGCGCACGCCGTCGAGGTCGGCGGTCGCGCCCCGGAGCGGCACCGACGACTCGTAGCTGTGCACGTGTCCGGCGAGGTCGACGTTGACGCGGAGCGCGTCGAACACCGGCGCCCACGCGCCGCGCAGAAACGACGCGGGCGGGTGCGTGAGCGACGTGGTGTAGAAGGGCTGGTGGTGCGCGGTGAGCACGTAGGGGACACGCGTCCGATCGACGGCGGCCACCGCGGCGCGGAGGAACTCGACCTGCGCGACGGTGACGTCCTCCTCGAGCGCGACGGTGTCGTTGAGGGCCACGATGCGGAGCGGCCCGTAGGTGAGCGCGTACCACTGTTCGAAGCCGCGGGCGCCGCCGTGATCGGCGAGCGCGAGCTGCGCGAAGTAGGGCTCGGCGAGGCCCTCGTGGTTGCCGTGCACCCACACCGCGGGCGTCGTCGCCCAGAGGTCCGGCGAGGCGTCGAAGAGGGCGTCCCACTGGCCCTGATCGCCGCCCCACTCCACGGCGTCGCCGGTGAAGATCAGGAGGTCGGCGCCCTCGGTGAGCGCGCGTCGCGTGACGGCGTTCCACGCGGCGACGTTGCTGCGGGTGTCGCCCGAGACGAGGACGGTGACCTCCGACGGGCCGTCGGGCGCGGTGACGAAGTGATACGCGGGCGAGCGCGCGCCGGGGGCGCCTCCACCGACGTCGTAGTGCCACGTGCGCCCGGGGTCGAGGCCGCAGAGGTGGACCTCGTGTTGACGCCGCCCCGACGCGCCCGCGTACGTGAACGAGTACCCCCGCGCGACGCGATCGAGCACGCCAGGACGATCGCCGAAGCGCACCTCGGAGGAGAGCGTCGCCTCGTCGGTGCTCCACTGGATCACCACCGACGTCGCGGGGTCGCCCGCGAAGGTGAGGTGCAGGTTGCGAGGCCGCGGCGCGTCGCCGAACTGCTCCGCGTGAAAGCGCGCCGCCGTGGCGTCGGGCATCACGGCCCGCACCGCGTGGGCGCAGCGATACGCGCGGTATGGGAACGTCACGGCCCCCACCTCGACGGGCGGGCTCCACGGCCTCACCCCCGCGTCGGGCCCTGCGCCCGTGTCCATCGGCGGCGCCACATCGCGCGCGGTGACGTCGGGCGCGGTGACATCGGGCGCGGTGACGTCGCGCGCGGTGACGTCGGGCGCGGGGATGTCGCTCGCGGGGATGTCGGGCGCTGCGATGCTCGTGTCGCTGGGCGCGGCGACGTCGGGCGCGCTCGACGCGTCGATGCGCGCGACGTCGGCGTCGTCCGCGGGCGGACGGTCGCGGGTGACGTCGCAGCCCACGCAGGGCCCATCGGGCGGCGCGAGGGTCGCGTCGACGGCGGAGGCGGACTCGTCACTGCACCCCGCGAGGATCGCGAGGAGTGACGCGGCGGCGGAGCGCTTCGCGCGAAGCATCAGGCGTCGAGACGCTATCACGAACGATCGCGCGTCACGCCTCGCGCGGCGAGAGCGCGGCGGCGGCGAAGAGCACGAGGGTCACCCACACGAGGTCGGCCACGAGGAGGTGCGTGATCTGAAGCCACGCGGGCGCGAGGAGGTACACGTTCGCGACGCCGAGCGAGAGCTGCGCGGAGAAGAGCGCCGAGAAGGTCCACGCGAAGGCGCCCGTGAGGGGCGCGCGGAGCACGCGGTGAACGCCCCACACCATCGCGAGGAGGTACACGCCGACGGCGCAGGCCGCGACGGGGTGCCACACGCGGAGCTGCACGAGCACGTGCGCCGAGGGGCTGAAGTCCTGCGCGAGCCCCTCGGCGAGCGAGCGCGCGGGAAAGAGCGTGTCTCCCAGGGCCGCGATGCCCCCGGTGACGGCGAGGAGCACGGTGCCGACGAGGCCGCCGCAGACGGCGAGCGCGACGCGGCGGCGGGCGAGCGAGAGGGCGCCGCCGCCGTAGGCCCACCACGCGGTGAGCGTGAGCGCGGCGACGAGCGCGAAGGTGTTCACGAGGTGCGCCGCGTGGAACCAGGCGCGCGTGATCGAGGTGTCGTGGGCGACGAGGCGAAAGAGCACGAGGCCCGCGCCGAGGAGGGCCTCGGTGAGCACGAGCACGCCCGAGAGCGCCGCCCCGAGGCGCGCGGGGTGCCCCGCGGAGAAGCGCCGAAACGCGAGCACCACGAGCCCGAGGATGAGCACCAGCGAGAGCCCCGAGGTGACCCGGTGCGTGTACTCGATGAGCATCGCGAGGTCGCGCGGCCGCGGAATCACCTGGCCGTCGCAGGTGGGCCAGTGGTCGCCGCAGCCGGCGCCGGAGCCCGTGACGCGGACGTACGCGCCCCAGAGGATCACCGCGAGGTTGTAGGCGAGCACCAGCGCCGCGTAGTGCCCGAAGCCAGAGCGTCGTTGCATGAGGCGGCGGATCGTTGACCGCCATGTCCGAGGAATCAAGTGCGCCGACGCACAAGGGGCGCGACGCGTGGCCCTGCGCTCAAGGTTTCTCGGGGGGCTGTCGTCTTCCTCGTCGAGGCACGCGCGACGCGCGGCCTCACGATGGCGATGTCCCGCGCGAGGCTCGCGGTTCTCTCGGCGCTGATCACACGGCGCGCCAGAGAGACGCGCCCCGGCGGGCGGAACATCCGAGCAGGGAGCGTTGAACTTTGTGCTCCAGAAAGTTGGCGCGGCACACGGGAATCCCGTAACCGCGGAGCCGTAGACCGGTGCCGGGCGCTCGCGCTCACGGCGTCGCGGCGGGCATTCGCCTGAGCGAGGTGATTTTCTCAAACCTCGCTTCAGGTAGCGCTCCGTCACGCCGTTGGAGTGGTTGAAGCCCGCTGCCGTGTCGAACACCGCAACAGAACCCCGCGCTACCATCAGCCCGAGCGCGTTGATCCAGGGAGCCCCCATGCGTCCCGCCACTCGACCTTTGTTCAGCAGAGCCGTCCGCAGCCTCGTCGCGGGCGTGAGCCTCCTCGCGGGCGTCGCGACCACCACCGTCGCGCAGGCCGAGGAGGGGATTCGCAAGGGTCCCTGGCTCATGGCGCCGCGCGTGGGCGCGCTCACGGTCATGGTCGAGCGCGACCGCCCCGGGCCGGTCACCGTCCGCGCGTGGGAGCTCGTCCCCACGGGCGAGCAGCAGCCCGAGCCCGTCGTGGTGAACGACCCCGCCGAGCAGGAGATGCACGAGGTCCACCTCACGGGCCTCACGCCGGGCGGCCGCTACCGCTACGAGGTCTCGGGGCCGGGCATCGAGAACGCCGAGGGCACCTTCAACGCGATGCCCGACTCCTTCGTCCCCTTTCGCTTCGTGCTCTACGGCGACACGCGCAGCGACCACCGCGCGCACGCCGCCACGATGCGCGCCATCCGCCGCGAGGGGGCTGACTTCGTGGTGCACACCGGCGACCTCGTGGGCGACGGCCGCCGCGAGGCCCACTGGCAGAAGTTCTTCTCCATCGAGCGCGACGTGCTCCGCAACGCCGTGTGGGTCCCCATCGTGGGCAACCACGAGCTGTCGCGCCCGAGCCGCGTGGGCATCGAGAACTTCCGTCACTACGTCCACGTCGACGAGGACTCTCCCCGCCCCGAGCTCGACTACTCGCTGCACTACGGCAACGTGCGGATGATCCTCGCCAACGCGTTCGACGACTGGTCGTCGCCGCGCATGCGCAACTGGCTCGAGGCGCAGCTCAACCGCGCCCGCACCGAGGGCCCCGACGACTTCGTCCTCGTGGTGCTCCACTGGGGGATGCACTCGTCGGGTCCGCACGGCGAGAACTCGACGCTGCGCGCCGCGGGCCTCGGCGAGCTCTTTCGCCGCCACCGCGTCGACATGGTCGTCGCGGGCCACGACCACATCTACGAGCGCGGCGAGGAGCGCGGCCTCCGCTACATGGTCACCGGCGGCAGCGGCGCGCCCCTCTACAAGCACGCCACGACGCGGCCCTACACCCAGGTCTTCGCGCGGCAGCACCACTACGTGCGCGTCGACGTCGAGCGCGACACGCTCTCGTTCGTGACGCTCCGCCCCGACGGCTCCGTCCTCGACCGCTTCACGATCCGTCACCCCTCGGCGCGCGCCCACGCCCGCACGACGACGCGACGCGCGTGGCCCGTGCTCGAAGACCCGCCGGAGCCCTCGCAGCGCGTGATCACCGTCTCGCCGCCGCCTCCGCAGGCGTGCCTCTGCGGCGCGCCCGGCCTCGGCGCGAGCGGCGCCAACGACGCCCGCAACGCCACGATGGCCGCGGGCCTCTCCGCGGGCCTCGCGCTCGCGGTGTCTCGCCGTCGTCGCCGCCGCTGACGCGCGCGCTCAGCGACCGCGGGGCTTGAGCCCCCACACCTTGCGCCCGTCTCGCGGCGGCCTCGCCTGAACCTCGAAGATCTCGGTCTTGATCGTGCGCGTCGACCCGCGGCTCTGGATGCGGATGTCGAAGGTGCCCGGCTCGGCCTCGCGCAGCACGTCGCAGAGCCCCCACGCGGGGTGCTCGAGGAGGTCGCCCGGCGCGATCTCGTTCTCGCTCCCGAGGTCGTCCTCGCGCTCGGGCTTGGGCGGCATCGCCTCCAGCGTCTTGGCCACGTCGGCGAGCGAGCGGGGGACCTCGCGCAGCACCTCCTTCGGCGTCTCGCGCGGAGCCTCACGCGGCGTCTCTCTCGGCGTCTCCCTCGGGGTCTCCCTCGGCGTCTCTCTCGGCGGCGGCACGGAGCGGCTCGCCGTCGACTGCGGTCGGGTGATGACCTCGGGCGCGCGAGGCGTGCTCGCGCCGGGGCTCTCGCCGCGCCACGAGGCCAGGCCCGTCGCGGTGTCGACCTGCACCGCGAGGCGGAGGTCTTCGTGCACGAAGAGGGTCACGTCGACGGCGACGACGAGCGCGTCGAAGAGGTGGCCGCCGAGGGCTTCGAGGCCGCTCTCGGTCTCGCGCGAGAAGGCCGCGTGGAGGTTGAGCGCGGGCTCGCCGGGCCCCTGGAGCACGTGCCCCGTGAGGCTCGTGAGCGCGAGCGGACCGGTGAAGCTCCGGCGCTCGGCGTAGGCGCGCGCCCGAGGGTCGTAGCCCTCGATCGTGGCGGATTGAAGCTCTCCGTGACCGACCAGCGTGGCGGCGCCGACGTGGTGGTCGCGCGCGAGGGTTGCGAGCGAGTCGACGAGCGACTCGCCCTTTGAGAAGCGAGCGACGAGGACGCGAGTGTGCTGCGAGGTGACGACGTTCACGGCGGAGCAAATACGCCCTTCGGCGCGCTCGCCACAAGGGCCCTCACGGCGGCGGCGGCGTCGGGAGCTCGATGGTGCCCCCGGGCGTGATCGTCACGTACGACTCCCGCTCGACGGCCTGGTGGTCGAGCGTGAGCGTCACGCGCGCGCGCAGCGCCCCCTCGGGGAGCGACACGCTCTCGCGGAGCTCGCGCGGCGCGGAGCCCGAGAAGTTCCTTCGAAACGCGCGCAGCGGCGCGTCGTCGCGGAGAAAGGTCACGTCGACCGATCGCACAGGGATCGACGCGTCGGAGTAGGCCCCGAGGCGCACGCGCAACTCGACGTCGCGCGCGACGCTTCCCTTGAGCTGACCGCCGACGACGAAGACGCCCGCGACGAGCGACGCCGCCGCGAGGAGCTTGCGAGCCATGGGCGACAGGGGGATCTGCGGGATGCGCATGCGCGGAGAATACCGTTGCCGGGCCACGCCGCGAGGCTTATGGATGAATACCCCCTAAATGGAAGCCTTGCTGACCGATCTGGTCTCGCGCGTCACGACGTATCACCCCGAAGCGGACGTCGGCCTGCTGCGACGGGCCTTCGAGTTCGGCAAGCGGCACCACACCGGGCAGATGCGCAAGTCGGGCGAGGCGTACTTCACGCATCCCGTCTCCGTCGCGCGGGTCATCACCGAGCTCAAGCTCGACACGGCGTCGCTCTGCGCGGCGCTCCTGCACGACACGGTCGAAGACACCAAGGCCACGCTCGAAGACGTGCAGCGCGAGTTCGGCGACGAGGTGGCCTTCCTCGTCGACGGCGTCACCAAGCTCTCGAAGTTCAACTTCACTTCGAAGGAAGACCGTCAGGCCGAGAGCTTCCGCAAGATGCTCCTGCACATGGCGAAGGACATCAGGGTGCTCCTGGTGAAGCTCGCCGACCGCCTCGACAACATGCGCACCCTCGAGCACATGAAGCCCGAGGCGCAGGAGCGCATCGCGAGAGAGACCCTCGACATCTTCGCGCCCCTCGCCAACCGCCTCGGCATCTCGTGGATGAAGTCCGAGCTCGAAGACCTGAGCTTCCGCTACCTCGAGCCCGACGCGCACAAGGTCCTCTCCGAGAAGACCAACGCGCTCATGCAGCAGAAGGAGGCGTACATCCAGCGCACGGCGGCGCTGCTCTCGGCGCGCCTCGCGGAGGCGGGCTTCAACGCGCAGGTCAAGGGCCGCGTGAAGCACCTCTACTCGATCTGGCGCAAGATGACCTCGTCGCACTGCGAGTTCGAGCAGGTCTACGACATCGTCGGGTTCCGCGCGATCGTCGAGTCCGTGGCCGACTGCTACGCCGTGCTCGGGGTCATCCACGGGATGTTCACCCCCATCCCCGGGCGCTTCAAAGACTACATCGCGCTGCCGAAGCCCAACATGTACCAGTCGCTCCACACGACGGTGCTCGGGCCCGAGCGCGAGCGCGTCGAGGTGCAGATCCGCACGGCCGACATGCACCGCGTCGCCGAGCTCGGCATCGCCGCGCACTGGAAGTACAAAGAGAAGAACCGCGGCGCCGGCCACGACAACGTCATCGACTACAAAGACGCGCAGCGCTTCCACTGGCTCCGCCAGCTCATGGACTGGCAGAAGGAGCTCAAGGACCCGCAGGAGTTCCTGGAGAGCGTGAAGGTCGACCTCTTTCAAGACGAGGTCTACGTCTTCACCCCGAAGGGCGACGTGCGCGTCTTCCCTCGCTCCGCGACGCCCATCGATTTCGCGTACGCCATCCACTCCGACGTGGGCGAGCGCTGCTCGGGCGCGCGCGTCAACGGCCAGATCGTCCCCCTGCGCTCGCAGCTCCGCTCGGGCGACGTCGTCGAGATCCTCACCGACAGTTCGAAGCACCCCTCGAAGGACTGGCTCGACCACGCGGTCACCTCCAAGGCCCGGGGGAAGATCCGCGCGTACCTCCGCAGCGAGCAGCGCGAGCGCTCGCTGCGCCTCGGGCGTGAGCTCCTCGAGCGCGCCCTCCACGGCGCGGGGCTCAGCTACAACAAGGTCGTCAAGACGGGCGCCGTCACCAAGGCCGTCGAGGCCGCCAGGCTCGGCTCCGTCGAAGAGCTGCTCATTCACATCGGCTACGGCCGCGTGAGCGTCGAGGAGGTGCTCAACACCCTCGCGCCGCCCGAGCAGAAGGCCCCCGACGCCATCAAGGAAGGCGCCGTCGAGAAGGTGATCCGCAAGGTCACCGGCCGCGACACCAACGGCATCCTCGTGTCGGGCGAGAGCGACGTGCTCGTGCGCTTCTCGAAGTGCTGCTCGCCGCTGCCGGGCGACGAGATCGTGGGCTTCATCACCCGCGGCCGGGGCATCACCGTGCACCGCCGCGCCTGCGCCAAGAGCCTCGACCTCGACCCCGAGCGCAAGGTCAAGGTCGAGTGGGACGCGGGCGCCAAGGTCCCCCGCCCCGTGTGCCTCCGGGTCATCACGGCGAACCGTCCGGGCATCCTCGCCGAGGTCGGGCAGACCTTTCAGAAGTGCGGGATGAACATCGAAGAGGCCAACTGTCGCGCCGCCGAGGCCGACCGCGCGCTCAACCTCTTCTCGTTCACCGTGAGCGACCTCTCGTCGCTCAAGAACGTCATCCGACAGCTCCAGAAGGTGAAGGGCGTGCTCTCCGTCGAGCGCGTCTGACCTTCGGGTCTCGTCGCGCTCAGCGCGGCGTGGCGTCGGGGTGCAGCGCGACGAGCTCGACGCCCTCGCGCAGCTCGCGCACGGAGCCGTAGCGCTTCGAGAGGTCGAGGCGGAGGTAGGTCTTGCGCGCGTCGAAGAGGCCGAACGAGGTCGAGAGGCAGAGCTGCTCGTCGCCGATGCGCTCGTACCCTTCGCACACCACGTCGTGACCGAAGACCACGAAGGCCGAGGGGGCGGCCGTCAGCGTGACCGTCGAGAGCAGCGCGCGGGCCTGCTCGGGCGTCGCGTGGCGGGCCCACAGGAGCGACCCCACGGTGCCGCAGTCGAGCATCCGCCAGAGCGACTCGCCGCGATAGCCCTCGTACGTGAGCGTTTCGAAGTCGTCGAGGGAGCGCTCGGTGCCGCGCGGCGCGCCGTGGGTGAGCACCACGCCGCAGGGGGCCACGGCGACCAGGGGCCAGGTGCGTAGAAACCCGTGCACGCGCTCGCGCTCGTCGCCGAGAGCCGCGTCGAGCACCGCGGCCTCGTCGGGGTAGAACTTCGGCACCCGGGGGCCGCCGATGTGCGCGTGCTCGTGGTTGCCGAGCACGCTGAAGGCCCGCGCGTCGCGGGTGAAGCGCTCGAAGTCGAGGATGAGCTCGCGCGAGTCGTCGACGTAGGCCGTGCCGAGGTGCGAGGGCCACATGTTCGGGAGGTTGAGCTCGGGGCAGGGCCCGTGGACCATGTCGCCGCAGAAGGCCAGGACGGGCTCGTTGCCCGCGGCGAGCTCGCGCGCGTAGACGGCCTTCATGGCCTCGTAGTCGCCGCGGTTGCCCTGGAGGTCCGTCGCGATGAGCAGCACGCCGCGGTCGGGCAGGCGGGCGACCTTGCGGCCCCACACCTGCTGCCCCAAACGCCGGTCGTCGGCTGACATCACAGCGAGAGGATGGTATCGACGGTCGTGCGCGGGAGTCCAACATCAACTACGCGCGCTCCGCGGGGCGGCGTCGGTCTCTGCGCTTCGTGGAATGTTGACAGCAGGGACTGACGGCACGTAACCGTCGAGCTCAAAGTCTTACGACCGATGCTCCCAACCTCCCTCAAAGCAGGCACCCTCTTCGGGCAGGATTTCGAGATCCTGCAGCGCCTCGCGCAGGGCGGGATGGGGACGGTCTACGTCGCGCTCCAGCACAGCACCGGGAAGAAGCGCGCCCTCAAGGTGATGCACGCCCAGTACGAGGGTGACGACACGGCCCGCAAGCGCTTCATCCAGGAGGCCAAGGCGGGCGCGAGCATCGACAGCGATCACATCGTCGAGATGGTGGGCGCGGGCATCGACCCCGAGACCAACACCCCGTGGATCGCGATGGAGCTCTTGAAGGGCGATGACCTCAAGAACGTCCTCGCGCAGCGCAAGCGCCTCACGCGCAGCGAGGTGCTCGAGGTCTTTCGCCAGATCTGCCACGCGCTCGGCAAGGCCCACAAGATGGGCCTCGTGCACCGCGACCTGAAGCCCGAGAACATCTTCCTCGCGACGCCGCGCCGTGAGGGCATCGCCTTCACCGCGAAGATCCTCGACTTCGGCATCGCCAAGCTCGTGCGCGACGCGAGCGGGGCCGCCTCGGGCACGCAGACGCAGGCCATCGGCTCGCCGCGGTGGATGTCGCCCGAGCAGGCCGACCGCGGCAACGCCCCCATCAGCCCGTCGACGGACGTGTGGGCCCTCGGGCTCCTCGCGTTCAACCTCCTCACGGGCGAGGTCTACTGGAAGACCGCCCACTCGGAGAACCCATCGGTCATCTCGCAGATGTGCGAGCTGCTCATGGACCCCATCGCGCCGGCCTCCGAGCGCGCGGCCGAGTACGGCGTGGCGGACCTCCTCCCCGAGGGCTTCGACGACTGGTTCCTCCAGTGCGTGAACCGCGACACGGCCGCGCGCTTCGCGGACGCTGACGAGGCCCTCGCGGCGCTCGAACCGATCTTCTCGGGCGTCGAGCCCGTGCCCGTCGCGCCCGCCGCCCGCCTCTCGCGCACCCCGACGCCCGCGCGCGGAATCTCGCTGCGCCCCGCGCCCGTGACCGCCACGCCCTCGGGCTACACGCTCGAGATCCCGAGCACGCACGAGGACCAGCCCTTCTCGCTCGACAGGACGGCGCCCGCGGGCTCGACGGGCCCCCTCCGCGCGCCGACGCCCGCGCCGCTTCGGGCCCCGACGCCCGCGCCGCTGCGCTCGCCCACGCCCGCGCCGATCCAGAGCGCGCCCGAGGCCCCGGCGCTCCCCGATGTCGGCGCCGTGACGGAGCCGCGACGGCGTCGCCTCGCGCCGATCCTCCTCGCGGTGCTCGGCCCCGTGGGGATCGCGGCCGCGGTGATCCTCGGGCTCCACCAGTCTTCGAACGTCTCGCAGTCCGACGACGCCGCGACGGCTGCGCCCGAAGCGTCCGCGCCGCGTCCGGTCACGCCCGAGGTCGACGCCGCCGTCGCGCCCACGCCGACGCCCACCCCCACGCCCGTCCCGACGACCGCGCCCGACGCGGAGCCCGTCGCGGTCGCGCCGCAGCACGACGCGGGCGCGGTCCAGCAGACGGCCGTCACGCCCGAGCCACCGACGCGCGCCGACGCGGGGGCCCAGCGCCACGGCGCCCCGACGCGGCCCGGACGGAATACGTCCGAAGCCGACGCGGGGGACATCGCCTCGCCGCAGGGCGACACGACGGCGTACACGCAGCGGGTGCTCTCGCAGCTCCGCGGGCGCCACCCCGATTTCGTGCGCTGCTACGAGGAGCACAGCCCGCCCGGCGCCACGGGGAACACCCACATCTCGCTGCACTTCTCGATCAGCCCCGACGGGAGCTCCGCGAGCGTGGGCGTGAGCGGCCCCGCCGAGGTGGGCGCGTGCGTGGGCGGGATCCTCCGCGCGATGACCTTCCCGACGCCCGTGATCGTGACGGGACCGTTCTTCCAGGACCTGCACTTCCAGGCCTCGCAGACCGAGCCGCCGCGCGACCCTCCGGCGGACCCGCAGCCCGCGCCCGCGCCCGCCGCGCAGTAGCCGCCGCCGTCTCCGAGCGGCGTGACATTCACCCGTCGCTCCCGCACGATCGCGCGATGCGTCTCGCGCCCCTCTTCGCCGTCGCGCTCCTCGCGAGCGCGTGTGACGACACCCCGGCACCGCGCGCCGTCGACGCGGGCAACGACCTCACCACCGCGCCCGACGTCCCCTCGACGCCGCCCGACGCGACGGCGCCCGACGTCGCGCCCGACGTACGCCCCGCGCTCGAAAACCCCTTCTCCGCAGGGCCCTACGGCACCGCGGTGCGCGACCTCGCGGGGCCCTTCACCGTGCCCACGCAAGACGGCGACTGGTCGTTTCAAGACGCCTGGACCGGCGAGGACAGCTACGTCTTTCTCACCTACGCCCCGCGCGCGCTGGTGTTCTCGAACGGCACCGACTACGCCGCGTCGCTCTTCGACGGGTCGCTCGCGGACCTCCTCGAACACTCGCCGCGCAACGTCCACTACTTCTTCCTGTGGGCCTCTGACGAGCCGGGCTTCATGGCCAACCGCG
Organism: Polyangiales bacterium; assembly: GCA_046351535.1. Lineage (GTDB taxonomy): Bacteria > Myxococcota_A > Polyangia > Polyangiales > CAISKJ01. The sequence goes on along the minus strand of JAXLYG010000077.1, from coordinate 1,782 downwards.
ACTCGTGGCTCTCGGAGCTCGACGCGATGTCCGAGACCGACCGCGCGTGGTGGCGACCGCGCGTGCACTTCGTCTCCACGCGCTCCGTCGCGCTCGACAACTGGGTGGGCCAGATGCTCGCGGCGCGCTCTCGCACGATGCTCCCCTACAAGCGCTACGACCCGCTCCAGTTCGCGATCGACCGGTCGCAGCGCATCCGCGAGGTGGGCCAGCTCGGGCGGCTCGCGTCGGGCGGCCTCGTGACCGAGCTCGCCATGCTCGCCCACGAGCCCGAGTACTACAACTGGGAGTGGACCCGCGACCGGCGCCTCGCGATGGAGCGCGACCGCGTCACGGTGATCCCCCTCGCGACGGCGCAGATCACCCACGACACCCTCGACGTCGACGTGACCCTGCCGAGCGCGACGGAGCTCGCGCGCTTCGACACGATGGAGGTCGACCTCGCGATGGAGTGCCCGCACCACCGCGACGGCGAGTGCGGCGCGTGGGACTACCTCTCGTACCTCTGGGTCTGCGACCCCGACACGCGCGTCGCCGACGCGGGCGTGAGCGACGCGAGCGCAGACGCGAGTTCAGACGCGAGCGACGGCGCAGACGCGGGGCCGCGGTGGCGCTGCGACCGCGAGATCGCGCGGTGGATCACGTCGTACTGGCGAGAGACGCACTGGGTCACGGACATCTCGGGGATGCTCCCGCAGCTCCGCGAGGGCGGGCGACAGCACCTGCGCTGGAACGCTTCAGGGCAGTGGGATCCGCGCATGACGGACTACACCGTCACCCTCTCGCTGCGGCTCTCGAACCGGGGCCGCGGGATGCGCCCGTCGGAGGTCGTTCCCCTCTGGACCGGCGGATCGTGGAACGCCTCGTACGACAGCCGCCACGCGCCGGTGCGCGTCACCGTGCCCGCCGACGTGCGCAAGGTCGAGCTCTACGCGCTCATCACCGGTCACGGCGGCGTGCAGCCGAGCAACTGCGCGGAGTTCTGCGACCACCAGCACCACTTCGCGGTCAACGGGATGGATCACCTGCGATCGTTCCCCGGCGCGCGCACGGCCGACGGATGCGCCGGTCGCGTGGGCGAGGGCGTGACGCCCAACCAGCACGGTACGTGGTACTTCGGCCGCGGCGGGTGGTGCCCCGGGCTCGACGTCGCGCCCTGGGTCGTCGACGTGACCTCGGAGATGCGCCCCGGCGCCGAGAGCGAGCTCCGCTACACCACCACCTACGGCGGGCGCGCCGTGAGCGCATCGCTCGGCGACATCGCGCTCAGCTCCTACCTCGTCTACTGGCGCTGACGGATCACCCGCCGCAGTGCCTCGCCGTGAGCCGCAGCGTGTACGACGACCCCACGCGGGGTGACGCGCGCACGGCCTCGCGGCCGTTGCAGGTGCGACCGCCGCACTCGTAGCTGCCCTCGTAGCGCGTGGGCATCGGCGCGTCGGCGGTGTACTCGCCGCCGGGGACCTCGAGGGTCCACATGCAGTCCTGGCCGGGCTCCACGCGGATGCAGAGCTCGCGACGGACCGCCGAGATCGCGTCGCCGCTCTCGGGCGCCGTCCACGTGGTCATCCACAGCGGGACCTCGCGCGTGAAGCGCATCGTGCAGGTGTTCCCGTCGGCGGAGAGCTCGCAGAAGCGCGGCGCCGCGCAGCGGCCCTCGACGCACGCGGAGAAGACGTAGCGCCGCAGCGGCGCCGCGCTGTCGATGTGCGGCGGCGGAGGGACGCAGCAGCCGCAGCCGGCGCTCACGTCGCACACGCGGCCGTCGTGACAGTCGGCGTC
>JAXLYG010000076.1:0-32245 GCA_046351535.1 Polyangiales bacterium | reverse complement strand
CGCGCACGGTGGCCTGCACGTCGTCGCGCAGCGTGGCGATGAACTCCTCGGTGAGCCCGCGCAGCGCGGCGTCGGGCATGGCGAGGATCGCCTCGTCGAGCGCGAGCCCCGCGAGACGCTCGGAGGGCGCAAGCCCCGCGAGACGCTCGGACGGCGCCAGACCTGCGAGGCGCTCGGACGGCGCCAGACCTGCGAGGCGCTCGGACGGCGCCAGCCCTGCGAGGCGCTGCTGCGTGGTGAGGCCCATGAGGCGCTCCTCGGGACTGAGTCCATCGAGCATGAACGCGACGAACTCCTCGTAGCCTTCGAGATCGGGTGTGGCCTGGTTGCTCATCGACTGACTCCGTACGGATTGATTCTGCCGCATCCATCGTTGCGCCGCGAGGGTGCGGACGTGATGACCCGCGAAGGCCCGCAGCACGTCGTCGTCCTCGCGCTCGCACACCACGCCGAGGTCGATCACAAGCATCGAGAGCGGCGCGCCCGTCACGAAGTGGTAGCCATCGTCGGAAGGCGGCAGCGCGAGCCCGAGCTCGTCGAGCTCGTCACGGATCGCATCATTGATCGAGGGAACCGCGAGCACGAGCGTGACCTCGTGCGCGGCGAGGCGCTCGTCGCGCGATCCGTCGCTGCGTCGCTCCCGTCGTTGGTGCTCCGAGAGCCAGAGCATGCCGTAGGCGAAGAGGCGGTAGACGTCGCCGCGTTGCGCGGGCCAGACGACGCTCTTGTACTCGAGCAACGCGACCACCACGACGAAGCGCCACATCCCGCGCAGGGTCGTTCCAGTGTCGCTCGGGTCGTGGTCGCGGTCGGCGCGCACCGCGATGACGTCGTCGACGCGCAGGGGCTCCGTCGTGAGCTGCACCTCGCCCGTCACCTTCGCCCAACGCGGACACCGCTCCTGGAGGAAGCTCGTAAACGGCGGGTGCCACGCTGTCTTCTTCGCGCTCATCGTGGCCGAGGCGAACTGCGCGCTGCGTGCCACATCGCAGAAGCGCTTTCTTTCAAGCGTCTTCGCCCGAGTGGGGGTGGCGGAATGGGTGGCGGACGGGGTGGCGAGGGGGTGGCGGGCCGCCACCTCGCAGATAGAGCATGGAAGCGTCGGCTCAACGTGTGCGCCGTCGCCTCGAGCTCGCTCCCTGGCGTCCCTCGCGACGAGCGGTCGGTCGCTGCCCGCCCCGGTATCCTTGCGCCGAGGTGACAGACGATGGCCGCCTCGATGACGTCGCTTGACGTGGCGTGTGGACCTGGTTTCCCTTCTCGCACGTGAAGACGCCGCCAAGCGCGCGGAATGGTATCGCCCTCCTCGCGGTGACCGTGGCCACGCACGCGTGCGCGCTGCATCACACCAGCGTCGATCCCTTCGACGGCGGCGCAGACGCGGTCGTCGACCTCACGGTGGTCGACGTCTCTGACGCGCCCGTGGTCGACGCCGACGCAGTCGCCGACGATCACGGTGACGTCGCAACCCCCGACGTGAGCGCCGACGCGACACCCGATGTGAGCCCCGACGCGACACCCGACGTGAGCGCCGACGCAACACCCGACGTGAGCCCCGACGCGACCTCCGACGTCGCCACCGACGTGATTTTCGACGTCGCCACCGACGCGATTCTCGACGTCGCGCCCGACGTGGCGCCGTGCGGAGCGCTCGGTCGCGCATGCTGCGCTGCTGTCGTGGGCGAGTGCGCGACGGGACTCACCTGCCAGACCGGCGTCTGCGCGTGTCCGACCGGCACGACGGAGTGAGCGGGCGCGTGCGTCGACACCCGCGCGACCCCGTCGCATTGCGGGGCGTGCGGCGCGGCCTGCGCGACTGTCGATCACGCGACGCCCACGTGCACTGCGGGCGTGTGCGGCGCCGCCTGCGTCGCGGGCTACGCCGACTGCGACGGCGTGCTCGACAACGGCTGCGAGTCGCCGACGGACACCGCCGCGCATTGCGGCGCATGCACGACCCGCTGCGAGGCCGGACAGAACTGCGTCGCGGGCGCATGCGTGGCCGCGCCTCAGCCTGGCTGCAACGGAGGCACGACCAGCGAGTTCATGCAGGGCGGGTTGCGCTACCGCGCGCACGCCTTCACCGCGATGGGCGCGGCGATGCTCATGTGCGACGGCGCCTCGACGGTCGAGTACCTCGTGATCGGTGGAGGCGGCGGAGGCGGCAACGGGCGCGCAGGCGGAGGCGGCGGCGCTGGCGGATACCTCACAGGGATGACCACGCTTCCGAGCGGCGCGACGAGGATCACGGTGGGCGGAGGCGGCGGACGCTCGGCCAACGGAATGCCCTCGTCACTCGCGACCGTTACCGCGATGGGAGGCGGCGCTGGCGGCGACGGCGACAGCTCCAACGCGGGGCGCGCAGGCGGATCGGGCGGAGGCGGCGGATTCAAGAACACCGGCGGCGGCGCAGCCACAGCGGGCCAGGGCATGAATGGCGGGGCGTCACGCTCGGGCAACTACATCGGCGGAGGCGGCGGTGGCGGCGCGGGCGAGGTGGGCTCCCCCGGCACGGGCAGCAGCGGAGGCGTCGGTGGCAACGGCGGCGCGGGCCTCGCGTCGTCGATCACCGGCGCAGCCGTGACCCGCGCTGGCGGCGGCGCAGGGCACGGCGACGACGGCGACGGGCGCGCGGGCGCAGGCGGCGGCGGCGCCTACAACGCTGCGGGACAGCCGAACACGGGCGGAGGCGGCGGCGCCAACGCGTCCGGCGGATCGGGCGTGGTCATCGTGCGATACGTGTTCTGACCGTCGAAACGTCGAGCGCGAAGCCGTGGCCCTGCCGCTCGCCGGTGAACGCGAGCACACCAGCGGCACGACACCGAGCACGATCGCCGTCCCGTCGGCCGGGAGCTTCGCGAGCGCGACCACGCCGAGATCGGTCACAAGCATCGGCAGCGGCGCGCCCGCCACGAAGTGGTCGCCATCGTCGGAAGGCGGCAGCGCGAGCCACCCCGGAGCGCGACGTGAGGGTCCGGTCGGGCTCCTCCGCGGCAGGTGCCGCATCACGCGCACCAGGCGTCGACGTCGGGCTCGTTCGCACTCGCCTCGGTACGCGCTTGACGAGTCCTCCTCGGCGGATTCGTACTCGCCCGATGAACGCCGACGAACGCAGCGCGAAGCTCGCCGCACTCCGCGAGAGCATCCGCGCGATCCCCTCCGACGAATCGCGTTGGAAAGACGCCGTGATCCAACTGGAATCGCTCGCGCCCGAGGGTGCCGCCGTCCCCGACCTCATTACGCTCCTCCGCGTGTCTCCGCCAGACCTGCGCTGGATGGCGATCTCGCTCCTCGGTGACACGCGCCACCGCGACGCGTGGCCGACGCTCGCGCGGATCCTCTTCGACGCGACGACCTCTCCAGAAGATCGACGCTGGGCGAGCCGCGCCGTCGCGAAGGCGGGCGGCGACGAAGGACACGCCACCATCCTCAACTGGCTGCGCGCTCCGACCCACCCCGAGATGCTCGACGCGATGCTCGACGCGCTCGCCTCCTACGGCCGTGAAGAGGGAGCCCTCGCCATTCGCGCGACCTTCGAAGCCGGACGCCTCTCGGCGCTCGGCGCCGCGGCGCGAATCGCGCGCATGTCGATCCCCACCGAGACCATCGCCGCGTGGTCGCGCGACGACGCGCCGTCGGTTCGCGAGCTCGCGCTCGAGATCGCCATCACGCGCGCCGCACCCACCCCGGAGCGCAAACCGCTCCCCGCGTCGTTGCGCGCGTGGGCGCGGTCGCTCCTCGACGCGCCGCCGCGTCCGCTCTCGCGCTTCGATCACGCGCGCCTGACCGACTGGCTCGCGACGGCGACCTCGGCGTAACGCGCGACCGAACACCCCCGCGAAGAAGGGCAGCCCCCTGCCCTCGCGCTACCGCTCGCTGGTGAACACCACGGGGCCCGCGCGCACCTCGTCGTCGCTCGCCTCGGCGCGGGCCTTCGCCACGGCGCGCGCCTCCGTCGTCAGGTCGGCGAAGCGATACCGCAGCTCGCCGTCTTCGCGGTCTTCGACCTCGCCGCCGAGATCGAGCACCACGCGGCGCAGCTCGTCGGGCGCGGGCTCGCGGCCCGCGGCGCTCTTCCACGCGGTCGTGAGCGCGCGGTCCGAGACGGAGCCCGCGTCCTTCGCGTTGTTCACCACGACGCGCACCACCGAGAGCCGCGCGCGCTCCTTCGCGGCGCGCGCCTCGCGCATCGGACGCAGCAGCGCGCGACCGAGCGGCATCAGCAGAATCGCAAGCGAGAACACCAGCGGCACCACGCCGAGCGCGATCGCCGTCCCGTCGGCCGGGAGCTTCGCGAGCGCGACGCCGCGCATGAGCGCGAGCGCGTTCGACACCGTGAGCCCGAGGCCGAGCGCCACCAGGCTCATCAGCGCGTTGAAGCCGTTGATCGCGGCGATGAGAAAGTTCGCGCCCCCGGTGTTTCCCGTGAGCGGAGGCGCGACGACGGGCGCGTCCCACGCGGCGCGGGGCGCGCGCGTCACGCCGCCCGTGGCGCTCTTTCGAAGCGCTTCGAAGCGGTAGCTGATGCCGCCCTCTTCAGACACCTCGACGTCGCCCTCGTAGTCGACCATGAGCCGCGCCATGAGCATGTCGGAGTCTTCGCGCGGGAGGCCCGTCACCCGCATCACGTCGGCGAGCCCGATGCGACCGCGGCCCGCGCGGATCTGCGCGACGAGGCGGCGCTCCATCTCGCGCGGATCGCTCGGGGGCTCCGTGGGGCCGAAGACGAAGCGGTTGACCTTCTCGTAGAAGGGCGTCTCGTCGCGCGCCGCGCGGTCGTCGAACTCGTCGTCGCGCGCGAGCGTGAGCGGCCCTCGCACCGCGATCGGCGACCAGGGGTGAAAGGTCCAGAAGAGCGCGTCGGAGAGCGAGCGGAGCATCACGTAGAGCACCGCTCCGCCGCCGTCGCTGCGCCTGCCGCCGTTGTCGCGCGCGAACATGAGACCGATGAGAATCGCCACGAAGGCCGCCACGTAGGCCACCATCACGATGAGCAGCCACGCGCGGATCACGAAGCGCGCGAAGCCACCGAGCGCGTGACCGACGCGCTCCAGGGCCGTCGAGACGCGATCCTTCAAGATCCACGGCCGCGTGAAGCCGTTGGGAAAGAGAAAGATCAGCTCGCCGTCGCCCGTGACCCGCAGGTGTCCGCGGTATCGCTCCGTGAGCCAGTGGAGGCCCTTCGCGGCGTCGCGGAGCGCGAGTCCGCTCTTCGCAGCCGCGTCGGCCGCCGTCATCGGCTTGCGGGGTTCGGTCAGGGCGGCTTCGAGCGCTCTTCCGGCCTGCTCGGCCTCCATGCTCACGGGTGCTTCGGTCATCGGTGGAAGGTGTTGGGTCCTCTCGCGCCGCGCTCGCGGCTTCGGCCGCAAGGTAACGCCTCACGAGGCCCGACGCTCGCGCGCTCTTCGTGCGAGGGAACCTACTGCGTCGGACCCGAGATCGAGGCGAGCCACGCGGGCGACGACGCGCGGTCGAGCTCCTCGCGCCAGCGCTGATCGGTGAGGCGATCGAAGCCCTCGGTCACGCGCTCTCGATAGCTCGACGCGAAGCCCACGTAGGCCCGCTCGCGGCCCGGAGGCCCCGCCACCACGGCCATCGCCTGCGGTCGCCCCGTTCCGATGTGGAGCACGCGCCCGACGGCGTTGCCGTGCTCGTCTTCGGGTTGCGTGTGAAGGTCGGCGACGATGACGTGCGAGGTTCCGTACGCCTGTCGCGGCTCGTAGAGGTCGTAGAGCCATCCGCCGTCGACGGCGATCACGGTGGTGCACACGGCGTTCTCTTCGCGCGCGTTCACCGCGTGGTTCACCCAGTCGAGCTGCGCGGAGGTGATGTCCTCGCCCGCGCGCTCCCTCGCAGCGATCTCGCCGAGTCGGCGCGTGACGTCGTCGGCGTGCGCGGTCCAGCGCGTCCACCGCTCGCGCTCCGAGGCCGTGCGCCAGGTCGCGTGCGAGACGAGCTCGCGGGCCTTCGAGACCCAGCGGTTGAGCCCGCTCCAGGTCTCGGGGTACGGGTCGACGTAGGCCTGCGGATACGAGCACCCGAGCATGGCCGAGTACGACTGCGCGGCGTAGAGCACCATGTCGTGACGCACCTCGGCCCACGCCGCGAGCTGCGTGTTGAGGAGCCGCCGCCCCCACGCCTCGGTGCGCATCACCGTCGGGAGCCGCTGCCCCTCCGCGAGCGTCTCGCGCGGTGAGAGCGTGCGGAGCGCAGACATCCACGACGCGTAGAGGCTGCGATCCCAGTACGATCGCTCGTGGGCGTCGACGAGGGCGTGCGCGGTCTCGAGCTCCGTCGCGTAGTCGTAGCGGGCGAGCGACGGCGCGAGCAGCCCGAGGGCCTGGTCGTTGCCGAGCGCCGCGAAGGCCGCGTCGAGCGGATCGGGCATCATCCGAGGGACGCGCCCGCCGTCGACGCGGTCGAAGCTCACGCGCGAGAGCACCATCGAGTCGGGCGTGTAACGCTGCGGCGTCAGCGAGAACTGCACGGGCTCGGGCACCGTGGAGCTCATTCCGTCAGGGTGGACGAGCAGCGTGGTGGCGACGCGGGGACGGTCTCCGCGGAGCTGATCGATCACCTCGATGAGCCGCGCGTCGGTGACCGTGCCCATTCCGCCGGCGCGCGCGACGGACTCCGAGAGCGCGTCGAGGTCGCGGAAGGTGAGCGCCTCGGGCTCGCCCGCGAAGCCTCCGATGGCGTCTTCGATGAGCGCGAAGTTGCGCCGCGTCTCGTCGTCCGAGAGGCGCCTCAGCGCGAGCGCCGCAGAGACCTCGCGGCGACGCAGCACGCGGGCGCCGTTCACCACGTCGACGAAGCGCAGCCCCTCACGCCCGAGCCACATCACCGCGCGGAAGTACCGCTCCCGCTCGGCCACGCCCGCGTAGTGTCCGCGAGGGCGGAGCTGCGAGAGGTCGACCGCGCGCTCCACACCGAAGAGGCGCAGCGCGGGGGTGCCCTGCGCGGCCGTCGCGGCTTCGAGAAAGGCCCTGATCGCGGCGCCGTCGGCGTTCGCCACGGGCGGCGCGTAGCTGCCGCTGAGGAGCCCGAGCGTCACGGCCACGTAGGCGTCGACATCGGCGCGCGTCTCGGCGGAGAGCGCCGCCCCGTCGGGTCCCTGGAGCGCGGTTCGGATTCCCGTCAGCGAGCGTTGGAGCGCCGGCGAGAGCGCGTCGCCTTCGAGGCTCGCGACCATCGCGTCGAAGCCCTCGTGGAGCGCGTTGAAGATCGCGTCGGCGCTGAAGTACACGGGCTGATCGCGGAGGTAGAGGTCGACGTAGCCCGTGAGAAAGCTGTCGCGCGCCTGCCGCGGGAGGAGCGCGAAGCCGTTGCGTCGCAGCACGTCGAGCTCCGCAGACTGGAGGGCGAAGGGGCCGTGCTGGATCACGTCCATCCCGTTGAGCTCCTCGGGGTCGACGCTCACGTCGGCGGAGAAGCTCGCGGCGTGCATCGACGCGAGCGCGTCGGCGCCGAGCCGCCCCGCGCCGGGGAGCCGCGCGCGCAACGCGTCGAGGCCGAGGCGCTCCGACGGAGCCTGATAACGCGCCGACCGGGGATCCTGTTGCCCCGTGAGGCGGACCTCACCGGAGACCTGCGGGGTGGCCCGCGCGACGGAGGGTGCGCGCATCGTCACGGCGGGGTGATGGACGCACGAGAGCGCGCCTGCGAGCGCGATCGACGAGGCGAAGGTGATCTTGTTCATGGCGTGATCGTACGTCTCACGAACGCGCGAGACCCTTTGCACTTCCGCGAGAGAAAGCGCTCAGCCCGCGGCGACGAGGTCGACGACGTGCGGCCCCACCAGCACCTCGCCCGAGAGCGCCCACACGCGGTATCGCCCGGGCTGTCTCGGTGTGAAATCGAGTTCGAAGAGGTCGAGCGCGAAGAAGCCCCGCGCCGACGCGCCCGCCGTCACGGGCGCATACACGGGCACGTCGAGGCGGATCACCGTGGGCTCGTCGCCGTTGTCGGCGGTGATGAGCAGCGACACGGGGATCACGGCCGTCGCGTCGCGGTCGCCCACGTCGACCCAACCGGCGCCCACGAGCTTGCCGAAGCGGTCGTCGTGCGCGTCGAAGGGCTTCACGAGCTCGCGTTCGAGCGCCGGGAGCGTGAAGCTCCCGCGCGCGACGAGCGACGCGCCCTCGGTGAGCGAGACGCGCTCGGGCAACGCGAGCGAGATGCCGCGCACGGGCGGCGACGGAGGCGATCCCGCGACGGGGAGGTACGCGGGGAGCGACGCGCGCGGGCTCCGCGCGGGAGAGACCGCGCGGGGATAGCCGGGGCTGCGATGACGGGCGACGAACGCCGACACCGCGGGGTCTTCGTCGGGCGCGGCGACGAGCTTCACCGTCACGGCGTTCGAGCGGTCGTCGTCGATGAGCACGGTGGCGCGCAGCGTCCCCTCGCGCCAGGGGAGATCGGGGATCTGCGCGCGCAGCGAGGCCGCGAAGAAGTCGGTCATCACGGCGTCGGTGAAGGGCTCGATGGCGCCCGTGCGCACGGTGGCGTCGTCTTCTTCGGGGGCGCTCTCGTCGACCTCGGGGGCGGGCTCCTTCCACGCGAAGAGTCGGCCCGCGTAGACCTCGTTCGACTCGACGCGCACCACGGCGATCACGGCGCGCGCGCGAAAGCCCGCGCCGATGCTCGTCGAGACGAGCTCCCTCCGCGCGCCCGCCACGGGGACGTCGTCTCGCAGATCGAGTCGCACCGACGACGGCGCGTCGAGCAGCACCCCGAGCTCATCGCTCGCTTCGAGGCGATCGAGCACGCCCTCTCGATCGTTGAAGGGATCGCTCCAGAAGTCCTCGTCGCTCACGCCCAGCACGCCCATCGCGGTCACCGTCGTCCCTTCACGTGATCTTCGCGAGGTTCTCGGCCGTGACGAAGGGCGAGCAGCGCGCGCAGAAGTCGACGGGCCGCGTCGCGGCGCCCTGACCGAACATCACGCAGGTGCAGTCGGTACGGCCCTTCAGCGATCCGCCGTCTTTGAACACCTTGGCGTCGATGCCGTCGGCGCAGTGCGGCCCCTGGTGCCCGCGCTTCTCGTACTTGCGACCGTGATCCGACGCCTTGAGGCCGGGCGGAACGTGGTCGACCACCTGCTTCATCGTGTGCCCGAGCTCGTGGGTCATCGTGCCGTTCATCCCCTTGTCGCCGCCCTCCGACGCGTGCCGCGTTCGAATGAGCTGGAGGTTCTGCACGGACTCTCCGTTGTAGGGACCGAGCGAGTAGTACACGTCGACCGAGACGCGCACGTCGAAGCCCGCCTCGACGACCGTCACCGCGTCGGCGGGGAGCTTCATCGTCACGACGTTGGGCCGCTTGCGCCAGCTCACGTCGACGTGGTCGTCGGGGATCGCGCCGCTCTTGCCCTTGTGCGGACCCGTCGCAGCGAGGCTCCGCCACTTCGCGTTGCGCCAGCCCTTTCCGCCGTCCTGAAAGGCCATTTCGAGGATCTGCCCGCCGACCTTCGAGCCGTCGAAGCGGGCGCCGTACTGGCTCGTCCCGCCGTCGGGCGGAAAGGTGATCTTCGCCGTCGTCTTCTTGATCGTGACCGCCGCGAGGTTGGCGAGCTGCGCCTTGCCCGCGCCGCCGTCGAACTGCGCGTGACACACGAGGAGGTGCACGCCGCGGGGGTTCATCGTGTCGACGAACTTCGCGTGAAAGTGACCCTTGTTGTGGGTGCCGATGCACACGCAGCGGCCCGAGAGGTTGGCGCTCACCATGGGCCCGTCGAACCACGAGCCCGCGGGCGGCGCGTCGGCCTCGGCGAAGGTGAGGTCCTTGTACTTCTCGTAGCGCACGAAGACCTTGCCGAGCGCGCCCTCCATGTCGCCCATTCCCGGCTTGGCGAGGCCGCTCGGCAGCGTGAGCTGGTAGTAGAGCTTGCGCCAGTTGACGAACGAGAGCGTCGCGTCGGCGCACGCCGCCGTCGAGCCGATGGAGAGCTCGCAGGTGTCGCCGCCCGCGAGGCCCAGCTCGATCTTGAAGCGCGCGGGCTCGCCCTTCGCGCCGAGCTTGACCTTGCCCGTGTACTCCTTGCCGTCGGGCGTGTGCTTGATGTCGAGCGCGTCCTTGAGCGAAGGGAGCGGCGCGTTGCGCTTGCTCTGTCGGCCGAACTTCGCCTTGATGAAGATCTCGTCGTCCTTCTGGCCCCAGCGGTCGTCGGGGGCGCGCGTGGTGTCGCCGAGGGCGCCGACCTTCACCACGACGAGCGACCCGTGGAGGTCTCTCCCCTCGTCGGAGGTCGTGTGGTTCACGAGCTGTTCGAGGGCCTTGTCGGGCGTGGGCTTCTTCGGCGCGACGAACTCGGCCTTGATCTTCCGCTCGGCCTTGAAAGAACGCTTGCGACCGAGCTTGTCGATCCACTCCTTGATGACCCCGGGCGCTTCGGCGCTCACGTCGAAGGGCGCGGGCTTCTTCAAGAAGTGTGTGCACTCGCCCTTGGCGTCGGTGATCGCGGGCGTGTCGGCGCCGCCCTGCGTGACCTTCACCGCGAAGTGCGCGAGGGGCTTGTCGTTGTCGCTGCGCAGCGCCGTGAGGTGGAGCGAGCGGGGCCAGACCTTGTAGCGGTCGGTGATGTTGTACTCGCGTCCCTCGATCTCCATCTTGAACGAGAGGGCGTAGCTCTCGACGTCGTCTTCGAGCTCGGGGCACGGCCACGGGAGCTCGCACTTCTTGTCCTTGAGCGGCGCGCTCGGCGCGGTGAGAAAGACGCCGTTCTTGAAGATCTTGAAGGTCGCGGTCTTCGCGTTCTTGTGCCCTGACAGCACCTGCCCGCGAAACGTGATCACGCTCTTCTCGAAGATGTCGGTGGCCATGGGCGGGGTCTCGCTCGCGTCCGTTCTCTCGCGTGGATCAGGCGGGCGCGAGGCGCTCCTCGGAGACCAGCGCGACGGTCTCGGGACCGGCCGCGACGGGACCCGAGAAGGCCCAGAGGTGGTACGTCCCCGCCGCGCGAGGAAAGCCCTCGAGCGCGAGGAGGTCGAGGGTGAAGAAGCCCGTCACCGTGTCGCCCACGGCGAGCGGAACATCCCGCGAGGGCAGCGCGGCGCGGAAGGTCCACGGCTCCGTGAGCGCGCCGCCCGTGAGCACGAAGGTCACGGGCACGAAGGCGCCGGGCTCGTCACGCGCGGGCTTGTCGACGGAGGCGCGGCGCGCGGTCTCCTCGTCGTCGACGACGTTCCACGAGGGGACGTCGAGGTCGTCACCAGGGCCTGAAGCTGCAGCCGAGCACCTTGCCTTCTCGCCGAGAACTGCACGGTCAGCCGCATCGATCCAGCGCGGCAGGGCTGCAGGGCGAGCATCTCGATGCAGATCCGGCGAGGAACAGGCGCAATGCCCGCGCGGAGGGCGACGGCGCCTTCCTCGGCACCGGCGCGAGGTAGCGCCGGCGAGGCTGACCACGTCGAGCAGGGCAACGTCGTACGCTCCGCCAGGCCGTCGAGCACGAAGGAGGTGGATGTACAGCGTCCCAGCGCCGGGCAGGTCAGGAGGCCTGCGCGGGGTCGAGGAGAACGTGTCGGTGATGGTCACCGTGGCGGCAGCAGCCGCCGCCAGGGTGCCGCAGGCCGAGGCGTACTTCCGTTCGAACGCGCCGGCGAAGATATCGTTCGACTCGACGCGCACGGCCGACGGCCGCCGTTGCTCTGAAATCGTAAGCGCCGCCTCCGAGCGGCAAAAGCCTGCACGCCTTGGAGAACAGCGTGGTGCGCATCTGCTGATCAGCGGCAGGGCGCGTCGATGGCGCCAGCCGCGCCAGTGCCGTCCTCGCGCGCGCGCCGGCATCCATCTGGTGTTGCGCTCAATTCGCTCGGAACTTCGTCGAGCCGAGAGGCCCCATCACGCAGGTCGTCGTCGCCTCGCGGTGATACCTGGACGCCTCGGCCGAGAAGGTCAGCTTGCCTGCCGGCGCGGGTGGAGAGGAGGCCAGCACCAGTTCGCGCAATACGCCGTCCTTTCCACCGCGCCAGGGCGATGAAGTTCTTCGACGCGTCGTTGAAGGTCTGCCCAGGCGCCGCCAGGCCGCTGGTCGTCCTGGTGACCACGGCCAGTCCTCTTCACCGTCGATCGCTCGCGACAGGAAGCTGGCGAACAGCCTTGAGCACGGCGCCCGTCGTTGCCCAGGCTCGTGGGCCATCCGTCGTTGCCGGTGCGCCATCAGTTCGAGCTGCGATGAGCTGGAGGTTGGGCCTCGCCGTCGCTCTCGCGGAAGAAGACTCGCAGGCGCCAGGCACGGTGTAGTTCGACCACGCGCTCGCCCACGTCGATGATCGCCGCCACGTCGCGAACGATGGTGGGTCGCGGTTGTTCCCCAGTCGGCAATGCGTGGTCGGCTGGGCTTCCGCCGTCTTCCGCGTGGAATGGCAGCAGCCGGGGCTCGTCCATGGCGTCCGCGCACGTCGACCTCGTCCTTGGTCGCCGCCGAGGAACACGTTCGCCTTTCGTTCACCGTGGTCTCGACTCCGTGCTTCCATCGTCGTCGCCGCGCCGGGAAAGGGCACCTTCGCGTGCGTCGCCTTCGCGATCGTATCGGCGACCACCAGGCCGTCGCCAGCGACCGCCGTCGATCACCGTCGACCTGGGAGGTGCACCGACGAGGGGATCTTCTGGTCGTCGAACTTCGCCGAAGGTATTCTGTGCCGGTCCCCGATGCGCACCACCATCGCCCCGCCGTCGCGGGCCATCATCGGCCCGTCGACCACCCGCGTGGGGCCTCGGCCTCGGTGGGCGCTCTTATGCCTGTGGCGGACGAAGAGCTCTTCCGGAAAGCGCCGCAGTCCTTGTACCAGCGATGAGGCCTCATCATCATCAGACCCGCCGTGGCTTGATGAAGAGCTTTTCTTTCCGTCGAAGGTGATCGTGGTCTGCCCCTCGGGCATCCATAGTCTGGGAGATGTGCACGTCGTGCTTCCAGGCATAGAGGTCGAACGTAGTCGATAGCCCGCCGCGCCGTGCACTATCGAGCAGGATGCCGCCGTGTTGAGCTGGTCGACGGTCTTCGCGTCCAGGCCCAGAGGACAGCGTCGCCAGGCCTGTTCGCGCCATGCCCATCGAGCACCTTCACGAAGCTCGTCGCCGCGCTCGCCGCGCCGTTCTCGACTATCGTCGCCCTCGGCGCCCACGAAGATCTTTCCTTCGCCATCCCGTCCGCGTCGTCGGCGGCGTAGGTCGCGAGGTTGTGCTGCTCGATGGCCGCCGTGGGCGGCCTTCTTCGGCGCGTGGAACTCGGCCTTGCCGGGCCCTCCACGACCTTCGCCTTCTGCAGCCAGGTAGTTCAGGTCCTCGCTGTTGATGACGAAGGCGGCCTCGAACAGGTAGACGCAGGCCTCGCAGGCGGATGGTCGATCCGCCATGTCGCGCGGTCCTCGATCACGGTCCGGCGCCCTGCTCGGCAGGCTTGGCCTTCGTGGGCTCGTCGTTGCAGAAAGTAGTTCGCTTCGAAGGCGCACCGTGCAGGCCACCGTGAAGCGCGGTTGCCCGTGGCCACGTCGTCCTCGTGCCGAAAGCGGAACTCGAGCGTCCGCGTCCTCGTCGTCCGCGGACACGCACGATCTCCAGTCGAACGACGTCGCCGCCGTCGAGCACCTCGCCGTCGCCGACGCCGCCGTTGCGGCTGTTGGTCGCCTTCTGGCGTGGGCACCGCCGCCCTCGACAGGCCTTCGCCGGGTGGGGCGTCGGAAGGTCAGCAGTCGTTGTCCTCGCGGCGTCGGTGGCGGCCTCGAGCTCCACGCACGGGCGTGTTGGCGGGCAGGCTTCGCCGTCCTGGGCTCGACGGATCGTCGAGGTCGTCGGGCTCGTCGAACTGTCAAGGCTTCCATCGGGTCGATCAGGATGTCGGAGAAGTACTTCGTGACGCATCATGGGCCAGGCCTTCTCAGGCCGCGCTCACCAGCCGCACGGAGGATGTCATCGAGGCCGTCCGCCACCGAGCAGGCGTGGCTGGCCTCGTGGGCATCAGCAGGCCTCGGCCGGGAATCAGCAGCAAGCCGACGGAGATTGCGACTCGCGTGTGCGGACGAAGCGGAGGCGCTCGGCCCCGTCGTGTGGTGTCCCGGGTCGCGGTGACCTCTCAGGGCCTTTGATGGAAGGATGCACCCTCCGTCGACGTGCTCCCCGAGCCACTTGCTCTTGGGCCGCACCACTGTTAGCATCCACCTGGCGGTCTTCGGCTGATCCGTGGGGCCACCGCCATAGGGATCGGGGCCAGGCACGCCCTGTTCGAGCAGGCGCGCGCCCTCGCGGATCGACGCACCGTCGCGGGCAGGCCCTGCGGCGCCAGCCGAAGGGCATCCGCGCCGTCCAGGCCGGGCAGGGTTCCTCCTCTTCGCGCCGTCGCGGCCTCCATGCTCAGGGTCGTCCAGGCCGCCGATGCGCGTCCTCGCCCAGCGTGTTCAGCTCGCCCGCCGCCCGGCGTGGAGCTGCCGAAGAGCTCGATCTTGCCGTAGACGAGGCGCAGTTCCTGCTGAAGAAGGCTTCGACGCCTCGGACCACGCTGCCGCGCTCGCGGGCGTAGTCGACGCCGACGACGACGAGATGTCGACGAAGCAGCGATCAGTCGTGCCGACCAGGCGGCCTCGATGCGCGCAGGTGGGCTCCGCCGACGTAGACGACTGATCGGCGCAGCCGGGAAAGCAACGCGCAGCAGGCGGCGCAGGCGAAACCAGGTGCAGTTCACCATCGCGGCCAGGGCTCGAAGGCTCGCGGTGGGCATCCCGTGGAGGCGTTCGAGAGGTCTTCGAAGTCCTGCATGCCGAACGCCTCGGGACGGGTTGAAATCGGCCTTGAGGAAACCAGCCAGTGCGGCGTCGCCGTCCGGCGCCACGTCGTTGAGCCGGGATCACCGACCAGGCCTGCCGATCTTCGCTGAAGGGCGCGTCGTCGGTCACCCAGGCGGCCGCGATCAGGCGTGAGGCCTTGTTGAGCAGGTCAGGCGGTGGACGCCTCGCCACGCGGCGGTCAGGCGATGCCGTGCGGAGCAGCGTCGCCGTGCCATGCTGCCGCCCGCAGCCAGGCCGCGTCGACGAAGGCCGCCTTCGGCGTGCAGGTTGTTGGCCAGGCGGACCATCGATGCCGCGCAACTTCTGCGGTCGAGTTGGCAGACCTGCAGGTCGAGCCATCGCCCGTGGGAGGGTGAAGCCCAGCGTCGGCGTCTCGGCGTCGTTGTAGTGCGATCCAGGGTTCCAGGCACGATCACGCGTCATCTTGAGCGTCGACGAAATCAGGCCTGCAAGTCATGGTGGTGAACAGGTCATGGATTATCAGATGAATTCATGTACAGTGAGAGGTTGTTCTTGTCCGTGGTCAAAGGCGTGCTGCATGTGTGACGTGGCCACCTTCATTGGGCAGGTAGTGCCCGCCGCCACCTGCTGCAGCGGCCATTGCTCGTCGTCGTGGAACTGGATGAAACGCATTGCTGCCGCCGTGCCCTGCGACTGCATGTTGAAGTGGTTGTTCGTGCGCCGTGCTGCGTGCCGTTGAGCCGAGGTGCCGTGCAGGTCGATGGTCCCGACAGGCCGCGATAGGCTGCAGTTGTCCACGCCCCTTGTCGTCAGCCAGGCGCAGGCCAGTTGTCCATTGCTCGCGAAGGCGCTCTGTTCTTCGTCCAGGCCGGCATCCCGCGGCCTACGTAGGCTCATTGAGGCGCCGAGGATCTGCCAGTTGCGCCGTAGACTTCGTCGGGTCAGGTCCGGTCGAGCTCTGCGCCCTTGTAGCCGTAGGGCTCCAGGCGTGCGCATGGGATCCGGGCGAAGGCCGCGCCACCTCCAGAATCGTAGTGGCAGGCGGTTGTAATAGACCCGTCGTTGTCGTGGAGCTCTGCCGATGGCGCCAGGGCGGTCGATGTTCGTCCAGCGGCAAGGCGTCCGGCCTTGCGTCGAACATCTTCACGCAGACTCACCGCGGCGTCGCGCATCTCGCTCGGTGGCCGAGGTCGTGCGACAGGGCACCCGCCGTTTCTCGCGCAGGCAGGCCTGCGCGTCGGGGTCGATGCCGTGGTCGTCGCCTGGACGCGATCTCGTGGAGCCACCATGTCCACCGCGTCTGCGTAGCGCGTCCTCTCGCGATGACCTCCGCGCAGTCGAACACGTCGACCATGTAGCGGTGCCGTGGCGTGCCCGGCTGCTTGCCGTATGCGCCACCGGCGTCATCCTCGGCCTTCCTGCGGCCATCGGACGCTCGACCTCGAAGGCCAGGCCAGTCCCAGCAGTGCCCACGCCGCCGTGATCGATGGTCCACGCCAGCACCCGCCCAGGCCAGGTCGTGTTCCAGAACGCCGCGCTCGACGCAGGCATCCGCGCCGCAGGCTGTACTGGCCCGCGCATGTCGATGCCGTGCAGTTGTCGATGTCGTCGAGGCCACGCAGGCGCGCCTCGGGCCGTATCCACGGATGGACCTGCTGCGCCTCGTCGTGGTCGAAGCGCCGCCACGCCGCATCGGATCAGATCAGGCGATCGATCGTCCTTGCGCCGCATGTCGACAAACCTTTGAAGGGCAGGCCATCGTGCGCGGTCGATCACGTAGTAGACACCATGCCCCCGAGCGCGTCCTTGCTCAGTGGTGACGGTGACGCCGCCGAGGCCAGCGCGGTCTCGACCAGCCGTCCGCGCTCCATGGCCAGGTGCGCACCGGTGATGTCTCCGGGGTGACCCGGCCCACGGCGCATGAACCTCGCCGATCAACGTCGCTCCACGACTTGCCGCGCGCCCAAGGCTCCCTCGGCCACCTCGCACTGCCCCATGCGCCGCAGGCCGACCGCACCTCGACGTAGCCCTGGCGCTCGCTCCACCCGCGGCCAGGCGTCGCGCGTAGAACTCCACCGCCACGTCGCCGCGGAGGCGCCGTGGTGAAGCCATCGACGCACCGCTCCAGGCGCGACTTCGCCCCGTCGTCGTGGGCCCGGCGACCAGGCGCCCATGACGTCGTAGTCCAGGCGTTCGCGCGCCCCGGGGCAGACCTCGCGGCGACCGGCCTTGTCGCGCTTGCTCCGCGGCGCCGTCCAGATCGGTCTGCTCGAGACGCGGCCACCGACGTCCCAGGTGAAGGTCGCGCGCGCCGAGGGCTGGGCTCGGCGATGACCGCCTCGATGTCGTATTCCCGGCGTCGTGCGCCGCCTCGGTCTTCGACTTCGTTGCGGAAGTCGCCGCGTAGCGAAAGCTCGCGCCGCCGTGCTCGCGCAGGCGCGGTGATGCCCTCGGCCGCGTCTGTTCGACGCTGCAGCGACGCCGCGGGAGGCGCCGCTCGGCCGACGCCCTCGGTGTCCCCTGCTGCGTCACCAGTCCGCGCAGGGCGCTGGCTGATGCACGTCGCGCCCCCAGGCGTCGTACATGCTGCTCGGCGCCGTTGCAAGCGCTCTGGCCTCGATGACCACCGCGCGTCGTAGTTGCCTTGATGTCCGGGCCCCGGCGTGCGGCGCGCATGCAGGCGGTCAGCGCCTTGATCCCAGCAGGTGTCGCCCGTGGGCGCGACGGCGAAGGTCGGATAGCCCTCGCGCGTGAATCCCAATTGCCACCGCGCGCCGTCTTGATCGACGACCTCGGCGGGGTGCTCGCCCGCGTATTTCACCGTGGTCGCGGCGCCCGCGGCGTCGCTCGTGGCGGTCACGCGGCCGAGGGGATCGACGTCGCGCGCGACCCACGCGCCCGCGGGGTCGGTGACCTTCACGCGCTTGAGCGTGACGGGGTCGTAGTCGAGGCGCGTCTCGCCGCCGAAGGGGTCGACGACCTTCACCACGAGGCCCGCGCCGTTCATGTGGTACTGCGACGTGGCGCCGCGCGAGTCGGTGACCCACGTGATGCGCTTGCGCTTGTCGTAGCCGATGACGTGGTCGTAGAGGCCGCCGTCGCCCCAGGTGCGGACGCACCACGCGTCCTGCCCGATGCCGTCGTACTCGAAGTAGAAGCTGAGCCCGTTGCGGTCGGTCTCGCGCACGAGGAGGTGCGTCGCGTACTCGAAGCGCCACGACGCGCCGAGCGAGTCGACGACCTCGACGAGGTCTCCGTCGTCGTCGTAGCGAAAGAGCCGCTGCGTGACGGTGCCCGCGCCGTCGGGGTGCGGGAGCTCGACGCGCGTGAGCCTCCCGCGGAGGTCGTGCGTGAAGCGCGCCTCGCGGCCGTGCGCGTCGACGGCGCGCGCGAGGTTGCCCGCCACGTCGTAGTCGAAGGTCACGCGGTGATACGCCCCCGGCGTCTGCATGGCGCGGATCATCGCGCGTCCGTCGGGGCGTCCCACGGGCTCGAAGCGCAGCGTCACGCCGTCGCCGCGCGTGACCTCCCACGCGCCGTCGTCGAGGCGCGCGAGCGTGGCCCGCTCGTAGGGGAGACGGAGAATGTCACCGACCCGCATCTCGTGATCGGGCAGGTCGAAGGTGTCGAACTCGAGCTCGCGCCCGTCGTCGGTGCGCCACACGACGCAGCCGCGCTCGACCCACACGGCCTGGTCGAGGCTGTGGCTCCAGCCGTGTCCGAGGGCGCCCGCGCGCGCCGCGAAGCCCGACGAGTAGGTGCGTTCGAAGCGCAGCGGGAGCGCGCCGTCGAAGGTGAAATCGACGGCGTCGGTGAGCACGCGGCCGGTCGCCACGTCGACGGGGTGACCCGTGAGAAAGCACACCGCGCGGTTGAGAAAGTTTCGAAACCGCGACGGGCTCATCCGAGAGATGAGCGCGTGAATGGAGTCTGAAATGAAGCGCGTGCGGAGCGACGCGAGGATAGCCTGCAGGAGGTCGAGCGCGGGCGGTCCGCCGATGAGGATGGGCGCGCCCTTCGGCACCGCGAGGATCACCGAGCTCGGGAGGCGCACGGGCTCCGAGCACGAGAGGAGCATGTCGCCGAGACGGGCCGCGTTGGAGCCCATCACGTGCACGGTCTTCGAGCCCGTGATGACGACGGCGTCGTTGTCGGGGACGACGGGCTTCGGGGGCTTCGGCGTCTCGCCCGGGTGAATCACGGGCTTCGGGGTCTTGGGGACGGGCGCCCACGACACCCCCGGGGGGATGAGGATGTGCCCCGGGATGTGCTTCGCCTCGGTGCCCGTGTTCGTCGCGGGAAAGGCCGTCCAGTAGAGGACGGGGCCTTGAAAGGGCGCGCCGAAGACGAGCGACATGGCGCCGCCGATGGCGAGTCCGACGGCGAGCCCGATGGGGTCGAAGATGATCCCCGTGAAGGGGTTGGGCAGCGGCGTCGGAACAGGCGCCGGCGTGGGCACCATCTCCCAGTGAATGTCGACGCCCAGCACCGGGTCGAGGAAGCTGCTCCCGATCACGCCGTCGCCTCCCCTCGCTCGATCGCGTCGGCCTGTTCATGGAGCGAGCGCGCCGCCGGGTCGAGCCCCCTCCGCGCATAGATCTCCGCGAGCTGCCGCGCGGCCTCGGGGGCGCTCGTGGTCTTCGCCGTCGCAGGGTCCGTCGACTCCGCGAGCGACACCGCGCGCTGGAGGCTCCTCGCCGCGTGCTCATCGCCCGCCTGCATCTGGATGGTGCCCGAAAGCCGCCACGCCTCGACCGCGAGCGAGACCTCCGCCGCGCGCTCCGCGGCTTCGCCCGCCTTCGCATACGACGCCGCGGCCTCGTGCAGCCGCCCGTCGAGCGCGTGGAGCATCCCCGCCGCGAGGTGCGCCTGCGCCTCCTGAAGCGGGAGGCCATGCGCCGCAGCGCGCTGCGACGCGTCGTCGAGCTCGACGAGGGCCGACGCGCGCTCGCCGAGCCCCGCCGCGTAGCTCGCGAGGGTGATCGAGCTGAGGGCCGCCGCGAGGTGCATCCCCGTCGACGCCGCGAGGTCGCGCGCCTCTCGTTGCAGCGTGATCGCCCTCGCGCCGTCGCCGCGCTTCATCGCGATGGCGGCGCCGAGCACGCGGTCACGGAGCGCGGGCATCGCGTCGAGCGAGGCGGGCTCGACACCGGCCGCGCGGAGCGCCTCGTCGCGCTTCTCTCGCGGGAGCGGCGGCGGATCGTCCACACGCGGGGGAGCCTTGATTCCACGTGGTTTCGCGACGCCACCGCCGGGCGCGACGAGGGCGTCGAGGTCGCGGTCGAGGGCCGCGGGGTCGACCACGGCGCGCGACACGAGGCAGCGCAGCGACGGCGCGCGGACGAGGGTCTCCATGGGCGCGACGGACTCGTCGGTGACGACGATCCACCGCGCGCGCGCGAGCGTCGGGTGATCGAAGAGCGCGAGCAGCGCGGGCTCCACGGCGAGCGTCGGGTCGACGACGGTGGGCGCGAGCGCGACGACGAAGCCTTCGAGCGGGGCCTTGAGCGCGGCGAGCACGGCGCCGAGCGTGGCGGCGAAGGCCGCGGGCGTGTCACCGGGCGCGGCGGTCACCTCGTCGAGCGCGAGGCCCTCCTTCGCGAAGGCTTCGCGACGGAGCTTCCAGTGTTCGGCGAGGCGCGTGGCGCGCGCGGACCAGCCGGGCTCCTTCGCGAGAAAGGCGTCTTCGAGCGTGAACCACGCGGCGCGGTTGTCGGCGTGCACCTCGCCCGCGGCGATGACCTTGAGCGCGGCGGCGCGGAGGTCGCCGCCGATCGTGACCGAGAGGCAGCGGTGCTCCGTCGCGCGCGCGAACCACGACACGTCACGGTGCAGCGAGAGGAGGGCGTCAGAGACCGATTGCATCGCGCCGACTCCAACCCCTCAGTTGATCTTCACGAGGCCGCCCGAGATGTTCACCATGCCGCCCGAGACGTTGACCTGACCGCCCGCCGCGGTGACGCCGCCGCCGCTCGCCTCCACCGCGCCGCCGCCGCCCGCGAGCGTCGACGTGGGCGCAGCAACAGTCGCCGTTCCGCCGCCCTGCACGGTGGCGTTGCCCCCGGTGGTCATCTGCGCGTTGCCGTCGAGGAGCACCTGCGATCCCCCCGACGAGTGCATGTCGGCGTTGGCCGTGAGGAACACCTGCGCGTTGCCCGACGAGTGCATGTCCGCGTCGCCGGTGAGGTACACCTGCGAGCCCGCCGCCGAGTGCATGTCTGCGTTGGCCGTGAGGTACACCTGCCCCGCGCCCGAGGCCTTGAGGTCTGCGTTCGCGTCGAGCTTCATCACCGAGTTGCCGCCCGACGTGCAGGTGATCGAGCCCGCGTCGATGACGATGGTGCTGCCGCCGACCTTGAGCGTGATCTTCGACGTGGCCTCGACGGTGTACTCACCCGTCACGAAGAGCCCCGCGCCCGGCGCAGGAGGCGGGTCGTCACCACCCGACCCGCCGCCGTCGATGGTGATGTTCTGCTGACCCTTGATGTGAATGCTCTCGTTGCCGTCGATGGTCTTGGTGCGGTTGGTGTGCACCGTGAGGGTCTGGTTGCCGTCGACGGTCTCGGTCTGACTGCCGTGGACGGTGTTGGTCTGGTCGTTGTCGACGGTCGTCGTGTGGTCGTGCTTGACGTACTCGTTGAAGTCCTTCTCGGCGCGGAGGTAGATCTCTTCGCTGCCCGCGAGGTCTTCGAAGCGGAGCTCGTTGTAGCCGCCCGTGGTGTGCGAGCTGTTGGTGCGGATCCAGCTCCGGGTCTTGTCGTCGGGGAGGGTGTACGAGGGCGTGTTCTCGCCGTTGTAGACGCAGCCCGTGACGAGCGGTCGGTCGGGGTTGCCTTCGAGAAAGGTGACCACGACCTCCATGCCGATGCGCGGGATGAACATGAAGCCCCACCCGCTGCCCGCCCACGTCTGCGAGACGCGCAGCCAGCACGAGCTGTGCTCGTCGCGCGCGCCGACGCGGTCCCAGTGGAACTGCACCTTGATGCGCCCGTGCTCGTCTGTGTAGATCTCCTCGCCCGCGGGGCCCACCACGGTGGCGGTCTGCGCGCCGGAGATCACGGGTCGTCGCGCGGTGCGCGTGGGCCTGAACACCACGCCCGCGTCGAGGCACTCGAAGGTGTTGCGGTAGCGCTCGCGCTGGGCCTCCGCGGGGGTCACGTCGGCGGTGAGCTGCTCGGGCGCGAAGCCGAAGTGCTCGACGCGCGTGAGGAGGTACTTGCGGTCGAAGCCCGAGACGCGGTGACCGGTGAGTTCGAAGGTCTGGCCGGGGTTGAAGACCGTCACCTCGCCGTCGCCCGTGAAGCGCCCTTCGAGCGAGCGGAAGCGCTCGTGACGCACGGCGGCCTGCGCGACCTGATCGTGGGCGCCGTACTGCGGCTTCGCGTAGTCGCCGATGGTGAGCGGCGCGGGGTACTCGTAGACCTCGCGGTCGCGCCCTCGGAGGTCGGTGCCGCGGTCCTCGGCGCTCAGGCCGTTGCCGGGAATCCCGAGCCGCGGCTGCGTCCAGTCGAAGTCGCGCACGACGGCGCTCGTCGACTCCAGCGAGTGCGCGAGTTCGAAGTGCCGCACGCGCTCGGCCGCCGCGGTCCCCGCCTCGGGGCCCTGGATGAGCACGGGCTGACCGTCCATCGTGGTGATGGCCGTGTGGGCCTCTTTGTGGTCCGAGAGCACCATGACCTCGGCGTCGCCCGTGTGATCGAACCAGAACGCGATGCCCTCGTCGGCCATGAGCCGCATCACGAACTCGAGGTCGCTCTCGCGGTGCTGCGCGCAGTACTCCCGCACGGGGTAGTCGCGCGAGAGCTTGTCGATCGTGTACGTGCGCCCGTACGGCGAAAGCCCCTCGGCGAGCACGACCGCGAGGATCTGCGGCACGGTCATGTCTTGAAAGATGTACGAGTCGACCCGCTGCGACATGCCGTAGAGGGCCGGCACGAGGTGGGCGCGGCACACGACGTGGCCCTGCGCGACGCCGCGGTGCTCGACGCGGTGCACGAAGCCGCGCCACGCGCGCTCGTGGTCGTCGCGGATGATGAGCGCCTCGCACTTGTCGCCGAGGAGCGCGTCGGGGTCGGCGCCGAGGTCGTCGCAGGCGAGCTCCAGCGCGACGGAGTACAGCTCCGAGACGGCCTCGCGCGCGTGGAGCGACACGATTCGCCACACGTGCGAGTCGGACTCCGCGTTGAACTTGAAGCGCACCTTGGGCAGCGGAGAGTCAGGCATCGCGGTGTAGGTCCCTCCCGACAACGGGGCGCGGACGCTAGCACGGTTCTCCGAGGGTGTGGATGCCTTCGAAACGCCTTCGGGGAAGATCAATTCTACGATTTTTCGGGGAGGTGACGCACCCTCCTCCGAGGTGAGAGGCTCGCACCCACCGATGTCACGACTCGTCGCCGCGATCTACGACCCCTTCATGCGCGAGACCGAGCGCGCGTGCCTCCGCGCGTGGCGCCGCGAGCTGCTCTCGACGCTCTCGGGCCCGGTGCTCGAAGTGGGCGCTGGCACCGGCGCCAACCTCGCGCTCTACCCCGACGCCGTGCGCGCGCTCACCGTGTGCGAGCCTGACGCGGGGATGCGCGCGAAGCTCTCGGCCGCGGTCGAGACGACGCGCGCGCTCAACCCCTCGCGCGAGGTCACGGTGCTCGACGCGCCCGCGGAGCGGCTGCCCTTCGAAGACGCGTCCGTCGACGCGGTGGTGTGCACGCTGGTGCTCTGCACGGTGGGCGATCCGCGCGCGGCGCTCGGCGAGATGTTCCGGGTGATGCGGCCCGGCGCGCGGCTCCACTACATCGAGCACGTGGCCGCGTACGACAACCCCGCGCGGCTGCGCTGGCAGCGCCGCGTCGAGCCCCTGTGGCGCGTCGTGGCCGACGGGTGCCACGTCACGCGCGACACGGGCGCGACGATCCGCGAGGCGGGCTTCGAAGTGGAGAATGAGCGGAGAGAGAGCGTTCGCAAGGCGCTCCCGTGGGTGCGGCCGAGCGTGCGCGGCGTGGCGGTCAAGCCCGCCCGCTGACCCCTCGACACGGCGCGCGACAGCGCGCGTCGGGTGCACGGTCGCGGCGCACGACGGACGCCGCTCGCGATCTCTCGATGTCCTCTTCGTAGACGGCGGAGACACCGCGCCCCACAGGCGCTCGATGCCGAGGAATTCACTCGACACGAGGGGCCCGCCGGGAGGATTCGATCGCCATGGCAACCAGCTTCAACCCCCCGACGAAGAAGGGCCGCCGCGAGGACGCGCTCGAGTATCACGCGCAGGGTCGCCCCGGGAAGATCGAGGTCGTCTCGACCAAGCCCACGGCCACCGCGCGCGACCTCGCGCTCGCCTACTCCCCCGGCGTCGCCGAGCCCTGCCTCGAGATCGCGCGAGACCCCGACCTCTCGTACATCTACACCGCGCGCAGCAACCTCGTGGGCGTCGTGTCGAACGGCACCGCCGTGCTCGGCCTCGGCGACATCGGCCCCTACGCGGGCAAGCCCGTGATGGAAGGCAAAGGGGTGCTCTTCAAGAAGTTCGCCGACATCGACGTGTTCGACATCAACGTCGACGCGAAGGAGGTCGACGCCTTCTGCGCCGTGGTCAAGGCCCTCGAGCCCACCTTCGGCGGCATCAACCTCGAAGACATCAAGGCCCCCGAGTGCTTCGTCATCGAGCGACGGCTCCAGTCGCAGATGAACATCCCGGTCTTTCACGACGACCAGCACGGCACGGCCATCATCTCGGGCGCGGCGATGCTCAACGCCGTCGAGCTCGCGGGCAAGAAGATCGGCGAGGTGCGCGTGGTCGTGTCGGGCGCCGGCGCGTCGGCCATCGCGTGCACCAACTTCTGGATCAGCCTCGGCGTGAAGATCGAGAACGTGCTCATGGTCGACACGAAGGGTGTCCTCCACGCGGGCCGCACCGACTTCAACGAGTGGAAGGCGCCCTTCGTCCGCGAGACCGCGGCGCGCACGCTCGCCGACGCGCTCGTGGGGGCCGACATCTTCCTCGGCGCCTCGGTCAAGGGCCTCGTCAAGCCCGAGATGCTCATGCCGATGGCGAAGAACCCGATCATCTTCGCGCTCGCCAACCCCGACCCCGAGATCGACTACCCCTCGGCGCGCGCCGCGAGGCCCGACGCCATCGTCGCCACGGGGCGCAGCGACTTCCCCAACCAGGTCAACAACGTGCTCGGGTTCCCGTTCATCTTCCGCGGCGCGCTCGACGTGAGGGCGCGGCGCATCAACGAGGAGATGAAGCTCGCCGCGGCGCACGCCCTCGCCGCCCTCGCCCGCGAAGACGTGCCCGACCAGGTGAGCCACGCCTACGGCGGCGAGCGCTTCACCTTCGGCCCCGACTACATCATCCCCAAGCCCTTCGACCAGCGCGTGCTCCTCTGGGTCGCCCCCGCCGTGGCCCGCGCCGCGATGGAGACCGGCGTCGCGCGCGTCCCCGTCGACCTCACCGAGTACCGCGAGCGCCTGCACCGCGCGCAGTCTCGGAGCTACCAGGTGATGTCGTCGGTCTTCGCGCGCGCCCGCGCCCGCCCGCGCCGCGTCGCCTTCAACGACGGCGAGCACCCGCGCGTGCTCCAGGCCGCGCGCATCCTCCGCGAGGAGGGCGTGTGCGAGCCCGTGCTCCTCGGCGACGCCGACGCCATCGCGAAGGGCATCGTCGAGGCGCGCCTCGAAGACGAGCTCAAGGGCGTGTCCGTCGTCGACCCGCGCAAGCACGCCGACCTCGACCGCTTCGCGAAGGAGTACTTCGCGATGAAGCAGCGCGGCGGCGTCTCCGCCGAGCGCGCGGCCGCGGCCATGCGACGGCGCAACTACTTCGGCGCGATGCTGGTGAAGACGGGCGGCGTCGACGGCTTCGTCACGGGCCTCACGCAGACCTACCCCGAGGCCGTGCGCCCCCTCCTCGAGGTGATCGGCACGCGCGAGGGTCGCCGCGCCGGCGGCGTCTACATCGTCGCGCAGCGCAACGAGTTCAAGTTCTTCGCCGACTGCACGATGAACCCCTCCCCCACGCCCGAGTACCTCGCCGACATCGCCATCGCCACGGCGGACCTCGCGCGATACTTCGACGTCAAGCCGCGCATCGCCTTCCTCTCGTACTCGAACTTCGGCTCCGCCCAGGGCGCCGAGCCCGCGAAGATGCGCCACGCGATGGAGCTCGCCCACGCCCGCCGCCCCGAGCTCGAGATGGACGGCGAGATGCAGGTCGACGCCGCGCTCGTCGCCGAGGAGCGCGGCGAGCGCTTTCCCTTCAGCCGCCTCGAAGGCGACGCGAACGTGCTCATCTTCCCGTCGCTCGACGCGGCCAACATCGCCTACAAGCTCCTCTGGCGCTTCGGCGGCGCCGAGGTCATCGGCCCCCTCCTCCTCGGGATGAACCGCGCCGTCAACGTGCTCCAGAACAACGCCTCGGTGCAGGACATCGTGAACCTCGCCGGGGTCACCGCCGTGCGCGCCCAGGGCGGCGAGTTCCTCTTCTGATCGCGCGCGTCGGCGCCGCGCCGGGCGACGCCGCGGCGGCCCACGAAAGCCGTTGACGACCGCCCCCCGCGCGCGGTCTCACTCAGTGTCACGATGCGTCCCCTACGAGCCCTCTCGCCGCTCGCGGCCCTCGCGTTCATCGCCGGCTGCGGACCGATCCTCTCGACCATGACCCCCGCGCAGGTGACGCCGCACCGCAGCTTCCGCGCGACCGCGGGCGCGGGGACCACCATCCCCGTCGGGCAGATCGTCGACGCCATCGACACCGCCACCACGCTCGCCACGCGTGTCGCCAACCACGAGACCCTCACGGCGCAGGAGCAGAACACCCTCACCGAGCAGGCCGTGGGCCTCGTGATCTCGCCGCCGACCTTCTCGTACGAGCTCCAGGTCCGCTACGGCTTCCTCCGCCGCTGGGACGCGGGCCTGCGCCTCGTGGGGCCCAACGTGCGGCTCGACGCGCGCTACCAGTTCCTCTCGACGGAGAGCGGCGCGCCCCTCGACATGAGCGTCGGCGCGGGCCTCGCGCTCGGCTTCACGTCGCTCTCCCTCGGGAGCGTCCTCGACTCGGTGATCAAGGTCGACGACTACCGCGTGTTCACCTTCGACGTGCCCCTCCTCGCGGGCTGGAGCGGTCGCTTCGGGCACTTCTGGTTCGGCCCCAAGCTCGTCGTCACCTCGACGGGCACGGGCATGTCCGTCGGCGTCTCGTCGACGGAGACGCGCGTGCTCGACGTGAGCGGCACCACCGTCCACTACGGCGGCCTCGTCGGCGGCGCCGTCGGCTACCGCTGGGTGTGGCTGGCCTTCGAACTCTCGGTCTACGGGATGCGCGGCGGCGCGAGCGTGACCTGGCCCGGGGGGTCGGTCTCACCGAGCTTCAGCGGCGTCGTCGTGGCGCCGTCGTTCGCGTTCATGCTCCAGATCTGACCGCGCGCTCAGCGCTTCTTCTTGCCCTGCTTCGCGGGCTTCGAAGGCGCGGCGCCGCTGCGGCGCTCCCACCAGGGCGTGATGGCCTTCATCGTGGCGCCCACGCGCTCGGCGCTGATGCCGCCGTCTTGCAGCACGTACGCGACGTCATCGAGGCCGTGCACGAGGTCTTCGGCCAGCGCGATGATCGCGGCCGAGGCGGCGCAGGTGTCGGCGGGGTCTTCGAGGCAGATCACGTCGTCGCCGAAGACGCCGCGCCAGTAGGGCTCCACGGAGCGTCGCGCCGCGTCGGGGATGAGGAAGAAGGGGTTCCACTTCTGGCGCAGCTCGGTCATCACGTCGCCGATGGGGAGGTCGGCCTGGATCTCTTCGCCGAGCGTGATGCGCACGGTCTCGGCGGGCACCGCGGGGTACGCGGGCTCGTCGCCGGTCATGAAGAGGTAGCCCTTGCGGCCGCGCTTCTCGAAGGCGTCGACGGAGGTGTGCCGCGCCGCGAAGTAGAGCGCGAGCTCGTAGCTCTCGCCGCCTTCGAGGGGACCCGAGTACGAGCTCCCGGGCTGCCCCGCGAGGGAGGTGAGCGTGAGCCACTTGTCGATGAGCTCCGCGGTGCTCTCGAACTGCCCCACCTGGAGCGGCGTGCCGTCGCAGCGCGCGTCGGCGAAGGCCATGAAGAGGAGCTGCGGGTGCGCCACGGCGCACGACATCAGCGTCTTCATGAACTTCGGAAGCTCGCGCCGCGCGAGGAGGTCGGGGATGTCTCCCATGGAGCCGCTGATGTCGAGCGCGAAGCAGATCGCGAGCGCCTCGGGGTGCTCCGCGCTGTCGCGACACTCGCGGAACTTCACCCCGTGCGGGTTCATGAGCGGGTGCACGCCCGTCTGCGTGAAGACCTGCTGCGCGTCGAGGTTCGCGCGCGCCGACGTGATGGCCTGATGTGCCGCGTAGCTGTAGCCGCCGTGTCCCATGGTCCGTGCCCCTTCTGTGCGATGCCCCCGATGCGTCGGGGCGACGAGGATCTTCGATCGCGCGCCGCCGCACAACGGACGCGTGGCGCCGTTTCGCTTGACTCCCAGCGCCGTCCGGCGGAACCCTTGCGGCCGCCGCGATGATCCCGCACGTCGCCTTGTATCAGCCCCGCAACGGCACCCCGAGCTGGCCCACCGACCCGCAGCCCGCGGGCGACGGTGGCGCCGTCGCGCCTGCGCCGACCCCCTCCCCCGACCCGGGCACCGCGACCAACACCACCACGACGGTGACGGTCACCACGGGCAACGGCTATCTCAGCCAGGAGCAGTGCGAGCAGGCCAACAAGAACGGTCTCATCGCCGCGGGGGGCTACGCCTTCGGCGCGTCGCTCATCGGCATCATCATCTTCATGGTGATGCGCAAGAAGCTCTGGGGTAACGCCTTCAGCCGCTACACCATCGCGGTGCTGACGGCGGCGATCCTCTCGTCGGTGCTCGTGGGGTGGGACCCGGCGCGCGCCGACGTGCTCGAGCGCTGCCTCGACCCCAACCAGGGCTTCACGCAGTACGTGTTCCTCGGGAGCATGATCGTGGCGAGGGCCCTCGTGCTCGGGCTCGTGCCGAGCGTGCTGGTCACCCTCACCGGCTGCTTCGTCGCCAACCGGACCTGAACCCACCGCCTCACTCGGAGACTCGCGCATGGACCTCGTCATCGCCGTCGGCGGCGGCGGACAGCACATCGCCCTCGCCATCGCACGGCTCCTCCGGCTCGAAGGTCTCAGCGATCCGATCGAGACGTTCATCATCGACGCCGACAGCGACTCGCGGCTCGCGCAGAAGGTCCGCACCTTCGGCAACACCGTCTCGCCCGTGACGCCGCACCCGCTCGAAGGCGCGCAGACCATCGTGCCCCCCTTCGCGCGCGACACGATGAAGGAGACGCAGTTTCGCAAGATCTTCATCGACGACCGCGCCGACCCCCTGGAGCGCGAGATCTTCGAGCTCTTCTACGACGAGGAGTCCGGCGGCGTAGACGGGGGGACGGGGCCCGCGGGCGGCGTCGACATCGGCAAGGGGATGTTCGCGAACCCCTCCGTGGGCAGCGCCGTCTTCGCGTCGAGCAAGGCCGGCGCGATGGACCCGCTCTTCGGTCGCGCCCGCACCGCCGCGCGGATCTTCGTCGTGGGGAGCTTTCTCGGCGGAACGGGCGCGGGCATCACGCACCAGCTCATCAAGCTCGTGCGCGAGGCCGTGGGGCCCGCGAAGCCCATCTACGGCGCGTTCCTCTTGCGGTGGTTCGACCTGCCGCCGACGACGGGTCAGACCGTCGACACGGCGACGCTGCTCGCGAGCATGGGCCACGGCCTCGAGTACTTCTACCGCTACACCAAGCACCTCCTCGACGCGTCGATGCTGGTGGGCACGCCCGACAATCCGCCGCCGCAGATCAAGGCCGCGCCCGCGGCCAACGACAACGACGAGACCGTGAGCGTGTATCCGCTCCTGGCGGCGTGGTCGCTCGTGATGCTGCCCGACAAGACCGACACGCAGGCCCGCGCGGCGCACCGCACCTACGGCCTCACGCACGACGACAACGACCCCATCTGGCCGCTGCGTCGCCCGTGGAACTCGCCGCGCAACCCCAACTCGCAGGACCCTCGCCTCGGCGCGCGCATCGTCGAGGCCGTCGTGCTGCAAGAGATCTACGCGTCGTTCCGCGTGAAGGACTCGGACTTCACCGAGTTCGACTACGAGAAGGCGCGGAGCACCTGGGGCTCGCTCATCAGCAACGCGGCGAAGAAGAACAACACCTCGCCCACGGCGATGGCCCGGGGGGTCCTCTCGGCGCTCGAAGCGCGAGGGGCGCAGCTGAGGTTCTCGTCGTGGTGGTTCGGGCAGGTGTTCGGCGAGGCCGACCTCTCGCAGTTCGGCGACACCCGCGCGCGGCAGCTCTACGCCGCGAGGAAGCACCGCACGTGGAAGGCCCCCGACGCGTTCAAGATCCTCGTCGACGCGTTTCAGTTCGAGTCGACCGCGGGCGCCGAGCGATCGAGGCTCCGCGACGCGACGCCCGAAGCCCTCATGGCCGAGAAGATCGAGCGCTCGCTCCTGGCCGCGCTCCGTAGCTGACACGGGAGAGACGAACGATGCTCCACTCGCTCATCCCCGGCGCGGACGTGGCGCCCTCGACCGAGACCTTCACCATCGACCAGAAGAAGGGAGCGTGGACGCCGCCGCACACGCACCTTCGCACGCGAAGCTTTCCGACGCCCTTCGCGCAGGCCGAGATGATGTCTCACGTGCTCGGGCTCCTCTCGCTCGACCCCGGCGCGCGACAGCCCGAACCCGAGACCCTCAACCCCAGGCTCCAGCAGAGCTTCGAACGGTGGAGGCTCCTTCTCCTCGCGCTCGTGCTCGGTGAGATCACGCTCGAGACCGTCGACCTGCGACGCCCCGAGGTCGACAACTTCGGCACGATGCTCGCCGACCTGCGCCCCGAGTGCCGCTTCTTCGGCCTCCTCCGCGACGCGCGCAGACCGGGGATGGAAGGGCGCAAGCTCCTCGTCGGCGCCACCGACCCGCAGTGCCTCCTCTGGTGCGCGCCGCGCGCCGCGCGCGAGAACTACTGGAGCGAGCTCAAGACCCGCATCGACGCGAGCGCCGACCGCGCCGAGGCGCTCAAGCTCCTCGCCGACTGGCGCGCGTCGCTCGATCGCGCGGGCGTGTGGCAGCCCGGTCACGAGGCCGCACCGCCGTGGATGAAGGCCCTCCAGGTGCTCCTCGGCGACGCGGCGCAGCCGACGGGGGCGCTGCACTCCGACGCGCGCTTCGTGGGCCCCGTGCGGCTCAAGGTCGTGGCCCGCGCGGGCGGCGACGCCGACGAGGCCATCGTCTATCTCCCGGTGCGAGAGCCCGGCTGGGCCGCGCGCTTCGCCGAGCTGCTCTTCTTTCAACCCATCCGTCGCGACGCGGGGACCGTCGACCTCGTCGACCCCAACGGACGCCCCGTGGTCACCGTGCGCATGGCCCCGCGCGACGCGAGCAACCCGTCGGCCCCCGGGGGTGCGCGCACCGTCGCGGGCGCCGACGCCGCGAGCACCGCGGGCTTCGAACTCCTCGCGGGTGTCGGACGGCTCGAAGGCGCCACCAACACAGCGCGCGGGCACGGTCAGGCCCACTGGCTCGAAGACCACGCCAACGCGCCGGGCTACCGCTCGCTGGTGCTCAACGCGCTCATGGCCGCCGCGGCGCGCTCGCACAAGCGCACGCAGCTCACCGAGGCCGACGTGCAGGCCGCGCCGATCTTCTACCCCGACACGGTGCGCCTGGTGCTCGGTCAGGCCGAGGCCACCGACGGCGCCGACGTGCGCATCCACCTCTCGCGCGAGGTCACCAACCGCGTCGCGACGGGAACGCCCGCGCCGCAGACCGGCGTCTCGATGGCGAAGTGGATCCCCGGCTCCCCCCTCCCCCGCATCGTCGCGGTGCCGGGCGGAACGGGGACGCTGAGCGTGGGCCTCGTCGAGCGCTTCGGTCCGCAGTCGCGCACCGTCGATGTCGGCGAGCTCCGCGCGCTCGGCCTCGGGCTGTGGCTCTACTTCATCGGCGACGCGGAGCTTCGCGCCGACGGCGCCCGCGTCATCTGGACCGCCGACGAGGGCAAGGAGCTCTTCGGTCGCGTGCTCGTGCAGAGCGCCGAGCACCCGCTGGAGGTGCTGCGCGACGCCATCGCCGCCGTGCACGCCGAGACCGAGCGTTCGCGCGCGCGGGATCGCCTCGCGACGCTGCAGCGCTTCCGCGCGACGTGGCGCACGGTGGGCGAAGGCGACGGCGAGCGCGTCGAGATTCAATCCGCGCGGCTCGGTCGCGTCGCGGCGGAGACCTTCGTCGAGTGGGCGCTGTCGTCTCCCTCCCCGGGGGTTGCGCCCGTCGCCATCGGCGCCTTCGGCACGCGCGCCACGGCGCCCACGGAGCACTACGTGATCGCAGGACAGGCGAAGCTCCCGCTCTACCTCGATGTCTACGCGCGCTCGGAGTGACGGGGAGGGGGCCGTGAAGCGCCCCGCCGTCGTCCTCGTCCTCGCGCTCGCGCTCGCGCTCGCCCTCGCGGCGTGGATGCGCGTGCGC
>JAXLYG010000075.1:0-33581 GCA_046351535.1 Polyangiales bacterium | reverse complement strand
GACGCGACCTTCGCCGACGCCACGCGCCGCGACGTGCTTCCGACGCCGAGCGACGTGAGCGATGTGAGCGACGCGAGCGATGTGAGTGACGCGAGCGACGTGTCGACGATGGACGCGAGCGATGTGAGCGATGTGAGCGATGCGTCTGCGATGGACGTGCCGGGCGTCAAGGACGTCGGCGTCGGAGACAGCATCGTGGGCCGCGATGATCTCGGAGCGCCGACGGATGGGACGTCTGACAGCGGCATGGCGACTGCGGGGGACGTCCCTGACGTGACGTGCCCGACGTGCTCGGGCTCGCAGGTGTGCTGCGGCGGCGCGTGCGTCGACCTGACGTCGAACAACGCTCACTGCGGGCAGTGCGACTTCGGGTGCGCGACCGGGCACAGTTGCGCGGCGGGCACCTGCGAGCGGCTCGGCGAATTCGCGGCGGGCGGAGACCAGACCTGCGCGGTCTACGGCCGGGCGCTCCGATGCTGGGGGCGCAACAGCGACGAGCGCCTCGGGCCTCCGAGCGTCGCGTTTCGCGCTGTTCCGACGCGCGTGGCGCGCTTCGGTGACCGCGTCGCCGTGAGCGCGACGCACGCGTGCGCGTGGAGCAGCGGCGGACGTGTGGGCTGCTGGGGCCGCAACGCGAGAGGCGCGCTCGGCGTCGTAAACCCCTCGCTCACGAGCGTCGATCGGGTCGGATCGCTCGACGCAAACGCCGTCGCGGTCGGAGAGGATTTCTCCTGCGCGGTGGGCGCGGCAGAGGTGTTCTGCTGGGGCGCCAACGACCTCGGACAGGCCGGTCAATCGGGCGCGAGCGACGTCAACGGCCCGACCGCCGTGCCGGGTCTACCCCTGCCGCAGAAAATCGTCGCAGGCCGCGCGCACACGTGCACGCTGTCGATCTCGGGCGGACAGGTCCACTGCTGGGGCGCGAACGGTCGCGGACAGATCGGCCGGGGGACCGCGACGGCGCGCGAAGCTCCGGCCCGCGTGACCCTCCCCGACGCGGCCATCGATCTCTTCGCGGGACGCGATCACACCTGCGCGGTGCTCTCCGGGGGAGGCGTCTACTGCTGGGGGGCCAACCAGTCGGGACAGGTCTCTCCCTCGACGACCGCGGACGTTCTCGCGCCGCGTCGCGTGACGGAGATCGACGCGATGTACGAAGCCCTCCGGGGCGTCGCGGGAGACGGGTTCTCCTGCGCGCTGGTCGACCGCCGTCCTCCCGTCGGAAACGTCATCCTGTGTTGGGGCACTGGAGCGTTCGGCGAGCTCGGTGACCCGCGCGTCCGCGTGGCGACGTCGCCGACCCTCGCCGCGGATCTCACAGGCGTGACGGCCCTCTCCGCGGGCGCGCATCGTCTGCGCGCGCGACGCGACGGGGGCTCCGCTGCTGGGGCAGCAACCGCTGGGGGGCAGCTCGGTCGCGGCAATTGGCAGCCGCGCTCGACGCCCGCCGCGGTGAGCGGCGCGAGCGCGATGATCTCGTCGATCGGCGCGGGTACGGCCACGTCTGCGCGATCATCGACGGTCGGGTTCGCTGCTGGGGCAAGAACTCCAAAGGCCAGCTCGGCACCGGCGACGACGCCAACCGCGCCGAGCCCGTCGCCGTGTCGACGCTCGCGACGCCCACCGCCGTCTGCTCGGGCGAGGCGTTCTCGTGCGCGATGGGCGCTTCGGGCGGCGTGCAAGCGTTGGGGGCGCAACGTCGAAGGCCAGTTCTTCGCCAGCACGTTCGGCGCCTCCGGGGCTGCTAGGGACGGGGGGTCACGGGCGTGTCACTCGCGGCCGCGATCGCGTGCGGAGCCAGGCATGCGTGATCCGGCGTGTACTTGGGCGCGGTGTCGCCAGCGCGAACGACCTCGGACAGCTCGCGCAGCCCATCGCGACGACCATGAGCGCCGATCCGCTCGACGTGAACCTCGGGAGGATGCCCGCGGTGGCGATCTCCGCGGGGCGAGACTTCACCTGCGTGGTGCTCTCCGACGGCTCCAGGTGGTGCTGGGGCAAAGACGACGTCGGACAGCTCGGCAGCGGCGCGCGCCCGGGACCGGACGGCGGTGTCGAAACGCTGAGCGAGGCGCCGCTCGCCGTTCCTTCTGGGATCAGCACCGCGACGGCGTCTCGCCTGGGCTCGACGCGTGCGCCTGGAGCCCCTCGCAGTCGTGGTGCTGGGCTTCAACGGCGCGGCGCAGCTCGGCAGGGGCGCGGGCGACGATGCGCGGAGAGCCTCGATGTGATCTCGGCACGCCTGCGGTGCAGGGGATCGGCTCGGGCTACTCCCAGTCGATGCGCCTTCGATTCCTCGGGGCTGCGCTGCTGGGGGCGAAACCACGCGGGGCAGGTCGGCGACGGCGCCGCGGTGTCGGTGAGCTCCATCGCGCCGACGCCGTCGACCGTCATGCTCTCCGGCGTCATCGCCGTGTCCGCGGGCGGCGGAACCGTCGCGTCGGATGTCACCGCGGGCGCCACCGGCATGACCTGCGCGCACGATGGAACCGCGGCGCGCTGCTGGGGCAGCAACGAGTGGGGCGAGCTCGGTGATGGCACCGCGTTCAGCGCGCAGCCCGCTGTCGTAACCTTCACGCCGTAGCGAGAGGAGCGTCGTCCGTGGACCGTGTGAGTCATGCGATGCGCATCGTCGGGAGCTCCATCGGGGGCAAGTACGAGGTGCGCCGGGTGCTCGGCATCGGAGGCATGGGCGCGGTCTACGAGGCGAAGCACGCGTACACGGGGCGTCGCGTGGCGGTGAAGGTGCTCGGGCCCGACTTCGCGTCGTCGCACGAGGCCGTCGAGCGCTTTCTGCAAGAGGCCCAGGCGCCGTCGTCGATCGGTCACCCCAACATCGTCGAGGTGCTCGACGCGGGCGAGGACCCCGACGTGGGCCTCTACGTCGTGCTCGAATACCTCGACGGCGAGGACCTCGAGAGCGCCGTCGAGCGAGGCACCATCGGGCTCCCGGCGCTGCTCAACGTGGTGCTCCAGCTCCTCGACGCGCTCGGGGCGGCGCACGCGCGCGGCTTCGTGCACCGTGACATCAAGCCCGCGAACATCTTCCTCACGAAGAATCGCGACGGGACGCTGCGCGCGAAGCTCCTCGACTTCGGCATCGCGAAGAACACCGCGCGCGGCCTCACCGTCGGCAACGTGGTGATGGGGACGCCGCACTACATGGCCCCCGAGCAGGCGCAGGGCCTCACCGTCGACGCGCGCGCCGACCTCTGGGCCGTGGGCGCGGTGCTCTACCACGCGCTCGCGGGGGTGCCTCCCTACGACGGCGACAACCCCAACGTCATCATGGTGAGCATCATCATGAACGAGCCGCCGTCGCTGCGAACGGTGCGGCCCGACCTGTCGCGGGCGCTGCTCGAAGTCGTCGACCGCGCGCTGGTCAAATCGCTCGACGCGCGCTGGCCCGACGCGCAGCAGATGTACAACCGCCTCGAGGCCGCGCCCGAGCTCCACGGCGGCATCGTGAAGATCACGTCCACGATGCGAAACCGCGCCGGGGCCGTGTCGGGGATGCGCGCGAGCGCGCCCGGTTCGGAGCCGCAGGGCGCCGGGCAGCCCGTGAAGCTCACCGCGTCGATCATCGCGCGCAGCACCACCGGAACGCTTGGCCCCGACGACGTCGAGGCGCGCCCGTCGGGGGCGTCTCCGTCCACCCTCGCGAGGGCCTCCGCGCCGTCTGCGCCGCCGCCCTCCGCGCAGGCTCCGTCGGCGATTCCTGACGCGCGCTCGATCGTCCCATCGACGCCGCTCGTCGCGGACTCGCGCACGCCGCCTGCGCCCGCCGCGCCTCCCGCAGCGCTCCCCGAGGCCCCCGCGCATTCGAAGGGACGCGCGCCGCTCATCGTCGCCCTCGCCGCCGTGACCGTCGTCGCCGCCGTGGCCCTCGTCGCGCTCGCGCTCCGCCCCGGTCACACGACCTCGCCCGCGCCCGTCGCGCCTCCGCGTTTGCCCGTGGCCGCAGCGGTTCCCGACGCGCAGGCGCCCACGACCGCGGCGGTCACCGACGCGCAGGCGCCCACGACCGCGGCGGTCACCGACGCGCAGGCGCCCACGGTCGCAGCGGCGCTCGACGCGGGTGAGCCCGAGGCGCCGCGCGGACACGGCCGTCACGGCAGACACGGACGCCACGGAGACCCGCAGACAACGCAGCCCACGCAGACAACGCAGACCGCGCAGACAACGCAGACCGCGCAGCCCGCGCAGCCCACGGGGACGCGCATCGGCGGCCTCCACATCGGGACCTACAACACGCCATGAGCTCCGCAGCGCGTCCGCTCGCCGTCGTCGTCGCAGCCCTCGCGCTGTCGCTCCCCGCGCTCGCCGTCGCGCAGGACGCCGCCGTCGTCACCGACGCGAGCGTCACGTCGACCGCGGCGATGGCGCGCCCCACCGACGACGAGGCGCGGAGGCTGTTCGAACAGTCGCTCCCGCTCTTGAACGACCAGCGCTTCGCCGAGGCGCTGCCGCTGCTCGAACGCTCCGTCTCGCTGCGAGAGCACCCCGCCGCGCTCGCCGCGCTCGCCGCCTCGTACCGCGGCGTCGGGCGCTATCTCCGCGCGATCGCGACGCTCGAACGGCTCCTCGCGACGACCACGGACCAAGCGCGCGAGGCCGAGGTGCGGGGCGTGCTCGGCGAGTGCCGCCGCGCGCTCGCGCACGTCACCCTGCGCACCGCGGGAGAGGCCACCGAGGTGCTCGTCGACGGCGAGCGCATCGCCACGGGGAACATCAACACCGCGCTCGACCTCGACCCCGGCGCGCACCGCTTCGAAGTGCGTCGCATGGGCTACGAGCCCGTGCGCGAGGAGCGGCAGATCACCCTCGGACAGACGACCGAGGTGGCCCTCGACGCGAGCGCGCACCCGCTCCCCGCGACGCTGGTGATCGAGACGCCGAGCGCGACGACGACGATCCGCGTCGACGGCGTCCCCGTGGGGCGCGGACGGGCCACGCAGTCGGCCTCGTCGGGGCGTCACGCGATCCTCGTCGCGTGGGACGACGGCCACACGCAGGAGCGCACCGTGGAGCTCGCGCCGGGCGCGCGCATGGTGGTGTCGATCTCGCCCAACCGCGCCCCCACGATCTGGACGCGCTGGTGGCTCTGGACCGGCGTCGGCGCCGTCGCCGTGGGGCTCGTGGTGGGCGGCGTGGTGCTCTTCGGGACGCACACCGAGGCGCCGCCCGTGGGGAGCTGGGGCCACGTCTCCGACGCGATCGTCACGCCGTAGCGGGAGGCTCTCCCCGGCGCATCGACGGCGCGCGGCCCGCTGTGATACTCCCGTCGCGCTTCACCGGGGCAACACCGTCGTCGCTCCGTGCCGCGCCGCTCGCACACCAATGTCATCCACACGACGCTCGCGCCTCGTCGCGCTCCTCTCGTCCCTCGCCTGCGTGATCGTGGTCCTCATCGCCGTCGGGCCGATGCTGCGCTTCTGCGACGCGGACAACCCCGCCGCCGCGTGCCAGTGGTCGCTCAACATGGGCACCGCCACCGACGACGGACGCTACTTCGGCATGGTCTGGGAGGCCGCCCGCGTCGCCCTCGTCGACTTTCACCAGTTCCCCTCGTGGAACCCGTATCACTGCGGCGGCGTGGTGCTCTATCAGGACGCGCAGGCGCCCTTCCCGGGGCCGCTCTTCCTCCTGACCTTCTTCTGGGCGCCCGCGATCGTGGGCATCAAGCTCTGGGAGATCATCCACCTCATCATCGCCGCCTTCGGCATGCGCCGCCTCGCGGCCGACAACGGCGCCAACCTCCCCGAGCAGGTGCTCGCCGCCGCCGTCGTCACCGCCACGGGATCGATCTCGTGGCACCTCGGCGGAGGCAACCTCTCGTTCTCGGCGTTCCTCTTGTTTCCGTGGGTGTTGTGGGCGCACCGCAGGGCCCTGCGCGAGCCCCGCTACGCCGTGCTCATGGGCGCGCTCCTCGCGCTCTCGGCCGTCGAGGGCGGCGTCTATCCGCTCCCGCTGATGCTCTCGGCGCTCGCGATCGACACGGTCGCGCGGCTCGGTGACCGCGACGAGCGACGCGCGCTCTTCGTGTCGCTCCCCATCGCGGGCGCGGTCACGGGGCTGCTCTCGGCGGTGCGCGTGCTGCCCATTCTGCTCTATCTCAAAGAGTATCCGCGGCTCATGCCCCTCGACGACCAGATGACCGTCGCCGAGGTCTTTCACACCTGGACCACGCGCGTCCACGACAGGCCCTTCCCCGGCCACGCGTTCGTCTGGGACGAGTACGGCGACTACCTCAGCGGAGTGCCCGTGGTGCTGCTGCTCGCGGGCGTCGCCGTGGCCCTCTGGAAGCGCGACGACCGCGCCCACGCGCGCCGCGTCGACCTCGCCCTCTTCGTCGGCATCACCTGGCTCGCGCTCGGAAACATCCCGGGCTTCTCGCTCTTCGGCCTCCTGCACGAGCTGCCCATCTACCGCTCGCTGCGCGTCCCGTCGCGCTACCTCTTCGCGGGCAACATCGGCATCGCGATGCTCGTCGTGTGGGCCGTCGTCGCCATGCGCCAGGCCCTCGCGAGCTGGAACGCGCGCCTCGCCATCATGCGCGCCGTCGTCGTCATCGAGTGCCTCGTCGTCGCGGGCACCGTCTACGACATGGCGAAGTACAACCAGCCCCACATCCAGCGCGGCGTCGATCCGCCCATGGTGCATCAGCGGGCCTCGGCGAACTTCTTCCAGAACTCGCAGACGCCCTACGATCGACTCCCCACCCACGCGATGCGAGGCATCGGCACCGCGCAGTGCTACGTGCCCATGGAGTGGTCCGCGCCGTCGGGCCTCTGGGACGGCGAAGGCCCGCAGGTGCGCCTCGACGTCGCCGACGCCGGCACCGCGCAGCAGACGCGGTGGAGCCCCAACGAGATCACCGTCGACGTGGCCCTCACGCGCCCCGCGCGGCTCATCATCAACCAGAACTACGAGACCGGATGGACCGCCTCCGTGGGCACCACCGAGTCCGACCGACGGATGCTCACCGTGAAGCTCCCGCAGGGGCGCTACACCCTCACCGTGCGGCACCGCCCGCCGGGGCTCATGCCGGGCCTCGCGCTCACCATCCTCGGCGCCGCACTCTCGCTCTTCCTCTGGAAGAAGCTCACCCCCGAGGCCCTCGAACGCCTGCGCGCGTGGGCCTCGCGGTGGTTCTCGGCGCCGCCCCGCGCCGGGGGATGACCGCCGCCCTCGCACGATCGGTGACGGCGGCCGTGCTCTTCGCGTAAGGTCCCCGACGCCCATGCAAGAGACGCCTGACGCGCCCGGCAACCGTGTGCTCGGGATCTCCCCCGGCGACCAGATCGGTGGCCGCTACGAGATCGTCCGCGTGCTCGGCGTCGGCGGCACCGGCGCCGTCTTCGAAGCGCGCCACATGACCATCGGGCGCACCGTCGCGATCAAGCTCCTCCTGCCCGAGCTCGCGCAGAACCCCGTGGTGCCGCAGCGCTTTCTGCAAGAGGCCCGCACCGCCAACGAGGTGCGCCACAAGAACATCGTCGAGGTCATCGACTTCGGCGCCGACAACGGCCGCCTCTACATGGTCATGGAGTTCCTCCACGGCGAGAGCCTGGCGGACTACATCCTCCGCGAGGCGCCCGTCGCGCCGGGACCCATCATTCGCATCCTCGAGCCCATCATGGGCGCCCTCGCCGCGGCCCACGCGCGCGGCATCGTGCACCGCGACGTCAAGCCGCAGAACATCTTCCTCCAGCGCACGGAGGGCGACGACGAGCCCGTGCCGAAGCTCATCGACTTCGGCATCGCGAAGCGCCTCGTCGGCGGCGACGTGAACCTCACCTCCACGGGCATGATCCTCGGGACGCCCGCGTACATGTCCCCCGAGCAGGCCCGCGCCGATCGCACCGTCACCCACGCGGCCGATCAGTACTCCCTCGGGGTGATCTTCTATCAGGCGCTCACGGGCAACATCCCCTACGACGCCGACTCGTACCCCGCGCTGCTCATCCAGATCGTGTCGCAGCCGCCCGTCGACATCCTCCAGCGGCGCCCCGACCTCGACCCGGGCCTCGCCGCGGTGGTGATGCGCATGCTCGCGCGCACGCCCTCGCACCGCTACGCCTCGTTCGCCGACCTGCGCCTCGCGCTGCGCCCCTGGCGCGACGTCGACGAGCGGACCACCACGCGCGAAGCCCTGCGCCCCGAGGTCGCCGCCCCGACGCGCCCCGACGGGAGCCGCGAGAGCACGCCCGAGCCCGTCACGGTGCAGCTTCCGCAGAAGGCGATTTCGAGCGTCCCTGCGCCCATGGCGCCGTCGACGCCGCCCGCGCCCGCGGTGATGTCGAACGCGACGACGGAGGGTGTCTACGCCCCGCCCCCCGCCGCGCCGTCGCGGCTCGGGCTGCTCGCGGCCTTCGTGGGCGTGATGGCCGTGGGGATGGTGAGCCTCGCCGTGTGGCTCGCGGTGCGCTCCGACGGGAGGCCGAAGCCGCCGCCGCCGCCCGCGGTCGACGCGTCGAGGCCCGCGGAGACGGTCACCCTGCGCATCGACGTGGAGCCTCCCGTCGCGGAGATCTCGCTCGACGGCGTGGTGGTGGGCCACGGACACGCCGAGCTCCTGCGGCCTCGCGACGACCGACGGCTCCAGCTCCGGCTGTCGGCGCCGGGCTTCGCGGCGGTCTCCGACGTGCTGTCGTGCAGCACCGACGCGCGCGTCTCGCGGGTGCTCGTGTCGCTCACGGCGCCGACGCCGCCGCCGCGGCAGAACAACAACGCCCGCGTCGTGGGGAGCGCGCCGCCGCCGCCACCGCCACCGCCTCCTCCGCCGCAGCAGAACATCGATCCTCCGGTGCGCAACCACGAGCACCCGCGCATCGACCCGACGAACCCCTTCCGGTAGAAGCACACGGACCGAACGATGAGACTTCGAACGACGACGCTCGCCCTCGCGGCGCTCCTCACGACCTCGGCGGCCATTGCGCAGACGCAGCCCGCCCCCTCGCCCGCGGCCGTCGCCGAGGCGCGCGAGCGCTTTCAGCGCGGCGTCGCCCTCTCGCAGGAGCACAACTACAACGCCGCGATGGTGGAGTTTCAGCGCGCCTACGAGCTCACGCGCAACGCCGCGGTGCTCTTCAACATCAGCGCGACGCACGAGCTCACGGGGCACTTCGTCGAGGCCCTCGACGCGATGCTCGACTACGAGCGCAACGCCCCGCGCGATCAGGTCACGGCGCGCAGGGCCGAGATCGACGCGACGCTCGCGCGCCTCCGCGGGCGCATCGGCACGGTGGTGATCCGCTTCGAAGCCGACGGCCTCGACGTGCGCGTCGACAACCTCCAGCGCTCCGTGGGCGAGGCGCGCACGGGCATCCGCGTGGCCGCGGGCCGTCACCGCATCGCCCTCTCGGCGCCGCACTTCAGCGCCCGCGAAGAGGAGATCGACGTCGCGGGCGGCAGCACCGTGGTGCTCTCGGAGCCCCTCGTGCCCGAGCGCGCCTTCATGGCCGTCGACTGCAACGTGGCGGGCGCCGAGATCCTCATCGACGGACACACCGTCGCGAACACGCCCACCACCTCGCCGCTCCCCGTGCCCGAGGGGACGCACCACGTGATGATCCGTCGGCCGGGCTTCACCACCTACGAGACCGACGTGAACACCGTGGGCGCCGGCGCGCGCGTGCGCGCGCAGCTCGCGTGGGCCGACCCGATGCCGCGCGACGTGGCCTCGCGCGTGGTGGTGCGATCGAGCGAGCCCGACTCGGTGGCCTACCTCGGTGACCGTCGCGTCTCCCTCGACGGCACCGACCTCGTGCCGCCGGGGCACCACACGCTGCGCGTCGAGCACACCGACTTTCTCCCCGAGACGCAGGAGATCGACCTCGCGACGGGGCGCGAGAACACGGTGCCGGTGTTCCTCCAGCCGACGCCTGCGTTCCGCGAGTCGTACTTCGCGGGGCGCCGCCGCACGCTCATCACGGGCGGCGTGGTGACGGGCCTCGGAGCCCTCGTGATCGGCGCGGGCGCGGCGGGCTTCGTGCTCTTCAACGGCTCGTACAGCGACCTGGACGCGCAGGTCACCCGACAGGACGCCGCCATCGCGAGCCGCGCCACGCCGACCGACGACCAGCTCCGCGCGCTCGGGTGCACGCCGGTGACC
Source organism: Polyangiales bacterium (assembly GCA_046351535.1). Classification (GTDB taxonomy): domain Bacteria; phylum Myxococcota_A; class Polyangia; order Polyangiales; genus CAISKJ01. Next base: position 23,464 of record JAXLYG010000075.1, on the reverse strand, counting down.
CGCGTGACGAACTTCGACGCGCTCACGAGCTGCCGCAACAACACCGACAACGACCGCGCGACGGCCAACGCCGAGCGCTGGGCCGCGGTGGGCGTCGCGGGCGCGGGGCTCATCACCGCCGTGGTGGGCGTGGTGCTCCTCGCGGGCGCGCCGCCGTCGAGCCGCTTCGATCGCCACGCCGAGGCGCCGAGGATGCGCCTCCTCGGCGGCATCGACCGCGTGGGCCTTCAGCTCACGTTCTGAGCGCGCGCTCGGCCGTCGCGCCGACGCGCGCTTCTGATACCTTCGGCGCAGCGCCATGAAGCTCGACCCGATCGTGCTCGCCTCGCCGATGTACTTCGTGCTCATGGCGGTCGAGGTGCTCATCGACCGCAAGCGTCGCGCGGGCCTCTACCGCCTCAACGACGCGATCACCAACCTCGCGTGCGGCTTCTATCAGCAGATCCTCATGGCGCTGCTCGTGGTGCCGCTCAACGCGCCCTACCGCTGGATCTACGACCACCACCGCGTGACCGACTGGTTCGGCGCCAACCTCGCGCTCGCGTGGGCCGTGGCCTTCGTGGGGTCAGACTTCTTCTACTACTGGTTCCATCGGTGGAGCCACGAGTCGGCGGTGGGCTGGTTCAGCCACGTCGTGCACCACCAGAGCGAGGACTACAACCTCTCCGTCGCGCTCCGTCAGGACGCGTGGCAGCCCCTCTTCTCGCTGTGGTTCCAGCTCCCGCTCGCGTGGCTCGGCGTACCGCCCGAGACCTTCGTCACGGCCTACGGCGTGATGATCGTCTATCAGTTCTGGATCCACACGAAGCTCATCGACCGCATGGGCCCCTTGGAGTGGGTGCTCAACACGCCGTCGCATCACCGCGCGCACCACGCCGTCGCCGACCGCTACCTCCGCTGCAACTACGCGGGCGTCTTCATCATCTGGGATCGCCTCTTCGGCAGCTTCGAACCCGAGGAGGGCGAGCTCATCTACGGCACCGTCGAGCCGCTCAACAGCTGGAGCCCCGTGTGGTCGCACCTCCAGTACGGCGCGCTCTTGAGGGACCGCATGCGCGCCGCGAAGAGCGCGTGGGACGCCGTGCAGGTGCTCCTCCGCGGCACCGACTGGCTGCCGCCGGGCATCCCCCGCGAGGAGCACCCCGAGGATCTCCCGCGGCGCTACGACGTCCGCACGCCCGCGGACGCGCGGCGCTACGCGGTGATCCTCTTCGCGGCCTCGATGCTCCCGGGCCTCGCGGTGACGACGCTCAAGCACACGTCGCCGATCGGGCTCCGCGTGGGGCTCGCGCTCGCGGCCGTGTGGGCGATGGCGAACGTGGGAGGCTTCATCGAGTCGCGCTGGTGGGCGCGCGCGTCGCAGAAGACGCTGCTCGCGCTCGTCGCGATCGGCGGCGTGGCGATGGCCGTGACGCACCCCGCGTGGCTCGCCGTGACGCTCGTCGCCGCGGCGCTCTGGAAGCTGCTCCCGAAGGCGTAGCTCACGCGCTCGCGAGCAGCCCCGAGGCGCCCGCGATGCACCACCCCGCGAGCACCTCGCGGCGCGTGTGACGGCCCTCACGGACGCGCGCCCAGCTCACCGCGAGCGCCATGAGCGCGAAGGGCCAGAGCCCCCGGTACGACGTGGCCTGGAGCACCGCGAGCACGCCCACGGGAACCGCGACGTGTCCGCTGACCTTCACGCCCGCGAGCGTGGCGACGGTGAAGAGCGCCGTGGCGACGAAGCCCGCGAGCGTGAAGGCGCACACCACCGACGGGGCCTGCGCGGCGTGGGCGAAGAGCGCGAAGCCTCCCGCGGCGGCGAGCGCGCCGACGAGAAAGAGCGGCCGCTCCGAGCGCTGTGAGAGGTCTCGATCGGAGAACCACCCCCGGCGGAGACCGACGATCCACAGGGCCGCGACGGGGAGCACGGCGAGCGACGAGAGCGTCGTCCACGCGAGGGCGCGGCGCGTGTCGCGGAACACGCTCCAGGTGACGGCGAAGACGCCCGCGGGGCCGACGAACGCGGGGTGGAGCACGATGCCGAGGGCGCGCGCGACGTGCCACCGTCGACGGCGATCGAAGTGTGTCCACACGATGAGGCCGAGGGTGGCCGCGCTGCCATCAACGGCGAGGTCGAAGAACTCCTCCTGGTTGGGGAGGCGACCGCGCGAGAGCGACTGGGTGAGCTCCTGCGCGCCCGCGATGAGCGCGAAGCACAGGGCCGCGGCGAGGGCCCGCTTCGCTCGCTCGCGCTTCGACGCGTCGAGCGACGCCCGCGGGAACCACCACGCTCCGATCGCCGCCGCGAGGGAGCCGTAGAGGATCGTGTGCGCGATGAGGTGCGTGAGCTCCGCGTCGGTGAGCCGCGCGACGAGGCCTCGCGGGAGCGCGAAGTGTTCGAGCGCCCAGGCCATCGCGACGAGGCACAGCGCCATCGAGGCCACCACGGTTCGTGCTCGCATGATGACCGCGACCGTAGAGCGCACGCGGGGGAACGCGCGAGGCCGCGCCGGGACGGGCGGTCGAGGCGCGAGGTCGAGCGGTCGCTACGCGTGAGCGGCGCACACGCGCGCCTCTGCGAGGGGCTTCGCCACAGCGCGCGGTGTGTCCCCCCGCCACACGGTCACGCCGCGTCGGGGGGCCGTGATCGCGCGAAAGGCTACAGACCGAAGGCCCCGGCGCGCGACGCGACCCGTGTTCGTCTCAGGCACCACGGATGCACAGAAGAACGCTGCCGGTTTGTCTGGTCTCACAAGAGTCCTCTGTCTGCCCGCGGGGAGCAACGCGGAGAGCATGCGCGCCCGGGGAGAAACCCTCGGCAGCCCTCTCGACATGACCGGCATATGTAGTGCAAAACCCCTACTCGGGAGAGAGCGCATGACGAACCACAACGCCACGCTTCGGTTGTTCCACTCGCAGGAATCCTCAGAAGACGACCGTTCTGCTTCGCCGGGGAGGCATGAAGAGAGCGGCTCTGTGGGGATGGCGCATCCCGTTCGTGCAACGAAACACGCCGTGCACGAGCAACGCATGGCGGGACACTGGGTCACGACGCAGCCCGAGCCCGCGGCGCTCCACAGCATCGCGGAGATCCGGATGCTGGCCCACTCGCTGGCCGCCGCGCTCACCGCGCGCTCCGAGGGCGTCGACGCGAGCGAGTGGAGGCTCCGCGTGGCCGCCGCGCAGGCGCGCGCGATCGAGGACATCCTCGCGGGCGTCGAGTCGTAGCGCTCCCCTCTTCGAAGGCGCGTCTTGCCTTTCTCCTCGTGAGCCCCCCATCTTCGCGACGCCGTGTCGAAGACGCTCCGACGACGTAGCTGGGGGTGGCTCATCTGGCTCGTGATCGTCGTGGTCGCGGTCGGAGGCGGCCTCGCGTGGCAGCGCTCCCGTCCCAAGAAGAAGCTCCGGGTCAGGGTGCAGACCGTGGCCGTCGGCAACGTGCGAGACCTCGTCTCGTCGGTGGCCGCGGGCCGTCTCGCCGCGCGCCGTGAGGCCACGCTGCGCGCCGAGATCGCGGGCCGCGTCGTTCGACTCGCGCACCGCCGAGGCGAGCGCGTGACCGCGGGCGAGGTGCTCCTCTCGTACGACGCGCAGGACCTCCGCGACCGCGTGCGGGCCGCGGAGAGCGCCGTGGGGCTCGCGAGCGCGCAGACCGCGCAGGCCGAGGCGAGCGCGCGGCTCGCATCACGCAACGCGCGTCGCATGGAGGCGCTCTCGGCGCAGGGAGCCTCGCCGCAGGCCGAGGCCGACACGCTCGCGGGGCAGGCCGAGGTGGCCGCGCGGGCCGTCACCGCCGCGCAGGCCGCGCGAGAGCAGGGCGCGGCCAACGTCACGGTCGCGCGCACCGCGCTCGGTCGAACGGTGGTGCGCGCGCCCTTCTCGGGCGTCGTGCTCACGACGCACATCGAAGAGGGAGAGGTCACCGCCCCGGGGACACCGCTCATCGTGATGGCCGACGACGAGGAGGTGCACGTCGACGCGGACCTCGACGAGGCCGACCTCGGCAAGGTGCAACCGGGGATGCCCGCGGAGGTGTCCTTCGACGCGTTTCCCGCGGACCGCTTCGTGGGGCGGGTGACCGAGATCGCACCGTCGGTGACGCAAGACCTGAGGGGCAACCGCGCCATCTCGATGCGCCTCTCGCTCACGCGCGATCCGCGCTTTCGTGTTGGGATGAGCGCCGACGTCGACGTGGTGGTCGCCACGCGAGAGCGCGTGCTCGCGGTCACCCCCGGCGCCGTGATGGGCCGCGGCACCGACCGATCGGTGTACGTGCTCGACGGCGCCACCGTGCGGCGCCGCAGCGTGACCACGGGCATCTCGACCTGGGAGGCCGTCGAGGTCACCGGCGGACTGCGCGAGGGAGAGCGCGTGGTCGTCTCGCTCAACGTCGAGGGCCTCGCCGACGGCGCGCTCGCAGAGGCGCAAGAGCCCGCGCGATGAGCGGCTCCGACGACCTCGCGCCCGGCGATCCGCTGATGGAGGTCGAGGGGCTCGAGCGGCGCTTTCCCATGGGCGCCGAGGAGCTCACGGTGCTCAAGGGGATCAGCTTCACGATCCGCGTGGGCGAGTACGTCGCGCTCATCGGCCCCTCGGGCTCGGGCAAGAGCACCATGATGTATCAGCTCGGCTGCCTCGACACGCCGAGCGCGGGCACCTACCGCCTCGCGGGATACTCCGTCGGCACCCTCGACGACGAGGAGCTCGCCGCCCTCCGCAACCGCTTCATCGGCTTCGTGTTTCAGGCCTTCAACCTCCTGCCGCGCACCTCCGCGGTCGACAACGTGGCGCTGCCGCTGCGCTACGCGGGCGTCGGCATCGTCGAGCGCCGCAAGCGCGCGCGTGAGGCCCTCGGTCGCGTCGGGCTCTCGCACCGCTGGGATCACACCCCCGATCAGCTCTCGGGCGGAGAGCGTCAGCGCGTCGCCATCGCGCGGGCCATCGTCACGCGGCCCAAGCTGCTCCTCTGTGACGAGCCCACGGGCAACCTCGATCAGCGCGTGGGGGCAGAGATTCAAGCGCTCTTCGAAGAGCTCAACCGCGAGCTCGGGGTGACGCTGGTGATCGTCACGCACGACCCCGCACTCGCCCGACGCGCGAGGCGGAACATCAAGCTCGTCGACGGCCTCGTCGTGCACGACGGCGCGCCGCTGGAGGGCTTCTGACGTGTTCGAACACGTGCTCAGCGCGCTCCTGGCGCTCGGATCGAACAAGCTGCGCGCCGCGCTCACGATGCTCGGCGTGGTGATCGGCGTGCTCGCCGTGACCCTCCTCGTGAGCATCGGAGACGGCGCGCGCTCGTACCTCGATCGCACGCTCTCGTCGCTCGGGACGAACCTCTTGAACGTCGTCCCCGGGCGCACCGAGACGCGGGGCGGCTTCGGTCCTCCGCCCGCGTCGGGCATCGCGCGGCCCCTCACGATGGACGACGTCCGCGCGCTGGAGCGACAGGCCACGCTCATTCGAGGCGTGTCGCCCGTGGTGACCGCGGGGGGCACGGTGCGCTTCCGCACGCGGCAGCGGGACACCATGGTGCTCGGCGTGGGGCCGCAGTTCAGCGACCTGCGCAACATGCACGTCGACCTCGGAGACTTCATCCGCGAGGAGGACCTCCAGGCGCGACGGCGCGTGGTGATCCTCGGGCGCCGCGTGGTGCGAGAGCTCTTCGGCGACGAGAGCGCGCTCGGTCAGCCCGTGCGCATCGCGGGCGGGCGCTACCGCGTCGTGGGGATCATGGAGGAGAAGGGCCGCTCGCTCGGCTTCGACCTCGACGACCTGGTGTTCATCCCCGCCACGACGGCGATGGATCAGTTCGGCGTCACGCACCTCTCGCAGCTCCTCACGGCGGCGCGTTCGAAGGACGACACCGCGAGCGCCTCGGCGGAGATCGAAGACGTGCTCGCGCGGCGCCGCAACGGCGAGAGGGTGTTCACCATCCAGAGCCAGGAGGACCTGCTCAAGACCTTCGGCGCGCTCACCGCGGCGATGACCATGGCGCTCCTCGCGATCGCGTCGGTGTCGCTCGTCGTGGGCGGCATCGGGATCATGAACATCATGCTGGTGAGCGTGCGCGAGCGCACCCGCGAGATCGGCGTGCGGCGCGCGGTGGGGGCCACGAAGGCCGATGTCTTGTGGCAGTTTCTGCTCGAGGCGGTGGTGATCTCGACGATCGGCGGGGCCGTGGGGCTCGGCCTCGGCGCGGGGATCGTGTGGCTGGTGACCCGCTACGCGCCCGACGTGCCGTTGCAGCTCTCGCCGTGGATCGCCGCGGTGGCCTTCGGGTCGTCGTTCGTGGTGGGCGTGATCTCGGGGGTGGTGCCCGCGCGCCGCGCCGCCGCGCTCGATCCCGTCGAGGCGCTCCGTTACGAATGACCCCGCGCGAACAGCGTTGACAGGGAATGGCGCACGGTTGAAACACTCTGCGCCCGCGTCTCAGTGGTCGTTTCTCTCGGAGGCACACAGACCGCCATGTTCGCTCGTACCGCACGGCTCCTCGGCGCGCTCGCCCTCGCGGCGCCGCTCTCCTGCTCGTCGACGCAGACCCCGGTGAACACCGCGCAGAGCGGCGCCTCACAGGGGCCCGTGCGCGTCTTCACCGACAGCGACCTCGTCACCGACCTCGCCGCGTCGGACCAGAACCTCTACGTCGCCACGTACCGCGGCATTGTCACGTACCCCGCCGCGGGCGGCGCCCACACGCGCATCACGCACCACGACGGGCTCCCGGACGACGCGGTGCTCGCCGTGGCGGTCACCGACGACGGGTCGAACCTCTGGGCCGCGACGGCCTCGGGCGTCGTGCGCAAGCAGGGCGACGGCGCGTGGAGCACCGCGGGTCCTGCGCAGCCCGACGTGGGCAAGCCCACGGCCCTCGTGACGCTCCCCGACGGCGGCGCGCTGCTCGGTGGAGAGCACGGCCTCGCGCGCTTCGACGGCGCGCACTGGCAGATGCTCACCGACCGCTATCAGGTCACGACGCTCGCGAAGTCGGGCGACCGCGTGGTGGTGGGCACGGCGAACCAGGGCCTCCTCGTGCTCGCGGCGGACTTCGCGTCGCTCGACGAGCACGGCCTCAACGCGGGCGCGCCCGAGTCGCTCGTGCGCGACGTGGTCCCGCTCCCCGGCGGAAAGGTCTGGGCGCTCTTTCAGGGCACCGGCGGTCAGGTGCTCGGCTACTTCGACGGCGCGCGGTGGTTCTCGTACACCGCCGACGAGGGCCCCGCGCGCGCGACCTGGCTCGCGCTCGTCCCCTCGGGCGGGAGCGCCGCGATCGTGACGCCGACGGGCTGGTTCGAGATCGCGCTCGACCGCGGGCAGCCGCTCGTCGCCACCAACGCCGCCGCGCCCGGCGGAGCCCGCCACGTCGAGCTCCAGGCCCGCGTGCTCGAGCCTCCGCCTCCGCCGCCTCCGCCCCCGCCGCCTCCGCCGCGCGGACGTCGTGGCGCGCGTCCTCCCGCGCGTCCCGCTGCGCCCGCGGCACGCCCCGGCGCGCCCGCGCATCCCGCTGCCCCCGCCGCGCATCCCGCTGCGCCCGCGGCGCATCCCGCTGCACCCGCCGCGCATCCCGCTGCACCCGCGGCACGCCCCGCCGCGCACGGAGACGCGGGCCCCGCATCGCCCGTCGACGCCTCGGTGACCGCCACGGGAGACGCCGGAGCGCCCGCCTCGGGTGACGGTGGAGCGCCCGTCACGGGTGACGGTGGAGCGCCCGCTGCCGCTGCGCCGCTGCCGCCGATTCGTCTGCGCGAGATCCCCGCGCCGGGCTTTCCCATCGATCGTCCGCAGAACGGCCCGACCATCGACGCGCCGACCTTCGGCGTGCTCCCGACGGTCGAGGGGCGCATCCCCCGCGACACGGCGCGCGTCGAGGTGAGCGGCCGCGACAGCTTCGCGGTGCGCACGGGCCTCGGCGTGTCGCGCATCGCGAGCCGCGAGGGCGTGGCCGCGGTCGACTTCCGCACGCACGACCTCGCGATGCAGCACCGCGCGCTCTCGCTCGCGACCGACAACCGCGGCAACGTGTGGCTCGTGGGCGAAGACGGCGGCGCCGTCCGCTACGACGGACGCACCTTCACGCGCGTCGAGCTCGAAGAGGACCCGCAGGTGCGGCCGCTGATGTTCTGGTCGCGCGGCACCACGGGCATCGCCCTCGCGCGCGTCGGAGACTCCAACGTGCTGCGCGGGTATCGCCTCGAAGGGCTCCAGTGGCGCCGCGTGATCGCGGGCCCCGTCGAGACCTACGGGCCCGGCATCGTCGACGCGAAGTTCCTCGCGGCCGACTCGCGCGGACGCTTCTGGGTCGGCGTTCGCGTGCTCCCGCCGTCGGGCGCGTCGCAGGGCGCGCGCGAGCTCGGCGTGGCGGTGCTCGACCCCGACTCGCCCAACACGATCCAGTACAACGACAACATCCCCGCGACGGGCGGCGAGAACGGCAGCGCGCGCGCCCCGAGCGACGTCACCGCGGTCGACTTCGACAGCGACGGCAACACGTGGCTCGCGGGCCTCGAAGGCGCCGTGCGCATCGCGCCCAACGGTCAGGTGCGGCGCTACCGCGAGGCCGAGGGCGTGCAGGGCGACCTCGTGAGCGACGTGGTGAAGGCGCTCAACAACCGCCTCTTCTTCGTGACGGCCGAGGGCCTCGGGTCGTGGACGGGCGAGCGCTTCAACTTCGCCATCGACGGCGCGAGCGCGGTCCCGCGCGCCATCGCGCTCGCGGTCGACAACACGGGCAACCTCTGGGGCGCCGGTCCGCGCGGCGTGTGGCGCTACGACGGCCAGACCTTCACGCGCGTCGGCCGCGCGCAGGGCCTCCCCTCCGAGGAGTTCTCGGACATCGCCGTGGACGCGCAGAACCGCGTGTGGTTCGCGAACTCCGAGGGCCTCGTGCTCTTCGACCAGGCCATCCGCCGCGAGTGATCGGCGAGCATCGGGGGGCCGCGCTCGGCTCCCCTCTCCAGTCGCTCGCGTGCTTCTACGCGTCGCGCAGGGCGTCGACGCGGCCGCTCACGTCGAGCGTGAGGCGCACTTCATCCACCGACACGGGCGTCTGCACCACGTCGCCCGGCGGATCGCAGCCGAGCACGTGGAGCGGCGCCTGCTCGTCCTGCGCGAGCACGGCGAGCTCCTTCGCGCGCGTGACCCAGCGGCGGAGCACCTCGGCGCGGTGGCGCTCGGGGTCTCGCACGAGCGCCGCGGGCTGCTGAAACACCACCTCGATCAGGGGCTTCTGCTTGCGCGCCTCGATCGAGAGCGTGCGGCCGAGCACGGTCACCGCGGCCGAGAGCTGCGCGCGGTTCCACCAGTCCATGTCGGGGGCGAGGGCGATGTCGAGCTCGGCGTCGACGCGCGTCGAGAGGTCGTCGCGAGACTTGCTCCCCACGTCGCGGCCGATGTCGAGGCCCGTCATGCGCAGCGAGGTCGAGTGGTGCAGCTCCTTCATGCGCCGCAGCAGGATCTCGCACGCGGCCTTCAGCACCAGCACCGCGCGGTCGGGGTCGACCTCGGCGACGCGCGCGGCGAAGCGCGTGGTGAGCACGTCGGGGCGCACCGCGAGGCCGAGCGCGCGGCCTCCGTGGCGCAGGGCGAGCTCGTCGTTCGTTGACTTCATGGCGGCGCATTGCGGGTCACGCCACGGGGCTTGTCAAGCGTCGCGAGAGAGGTCCTTGAACGCGGCGATCGCGCGCAGCCGCGCGGCGTCGTGGTCGACCACGCGGGCGGGATACCCCGTCATCCGTCGGTGCTCCGCGGTGAGCTTCTCGGGCGCGTGCAGCGCCGCCGTCGACACGCTCGCGAGCTCCGGGACGAAGCGCCGGATGTACGCCCCGTCGGGGTCGTAGCGCTTCGACTGGCTCGACGGGTTGAACACACGGAAGTACGGCTGCGCGTCGGTGCCCGTCGAGGCCGACCACTGCCAGCCGCCGTTGTTGGCGCCGAGGTCTCCGTCGACGAGGTTGCGCATGAAGAAGCGCTCCCCCTCGCGCCAGTCGATGAGCAGGTCCTTCGTGAGGAACATCGCCGTCACCATGCGCATCCGGTTGTGCATCCAGCCCGTGGCGCAGAGCTGCCGCATCGCCGCGTCGACGATGGGATAGCCCGTGCGCCCCTCGCACCACCGCGCGAAGCCGTCGGGGTCGCGCAGCCAGCGCACGCGCTCGGTCTCGGGCTTGAACGCCCTGCCCATGCTCACGCGGCGAAAGCCCACGAGCACGTGCTGGTAGAAGTCTCGCCACGCGAGCTCCGAGACCCACGTCACGGGGCCCGCGTGACCGACGTCGACGCGCCCGTCGTTGATCTTCGCGGCGGCGTCGAGGCACTGACGGACGGAGAGCACGCCCGCGGCGAGGTAGGGCGAGAGCGCGCTCGTCCCGTCGACCGAAGGGAGGTCTCGCCGCGCGTCGTACTTCGCCATCGAGGCGTGGGCGAAGTGCGCGAGGCGCGACAGCGCGAAGCCCTCTCCCGCAGGCCAGAGCGACGGGTCGACGGGGCTCGCGAAGCCCTCGACGCGATCGGGCAGCGGGCTCGACGCGACGCCCGTCACGGGCTGCGCATCGGGCGGGGGGAGTACCTCCCACCCGCGCTTCTCGACGGCCGTGTACCAGCGCTTTCGAAAGGGCGTGAAGACCGTGTAGTGGTTGCCCTCGTCGGTGCGCACCTCGCCCGGCGGAACCGCCACGCGGTCGTGGAACGCGCGCACTGTGACCCCCGCGGCCTCGCAGCGGCGCCACACGCGCTCGTCGCGTCGCACCTCGTCGATCTCGTACTCGCGGTTCCAGTAGAGCGCGTCGCACTCGCACGCGCGGAGCTCGCGGAGCACGGCCTCGGGCACGTCGGCGTCGGCGGGCGCGTCGACCACGCGGAGCGCGATGTTGCGCGCCGCGAGCTCCGTCGCGAGCGCCTTGAGGTTGCGCAGCCAGAAATCAACCTTCACGGCCGCGTCGTCGTGCGCGCGCCACGCCTTCGCGGAGGTCACCCAGAGCGCGACGACGCCGCCCTTCGAAGCGCGCGCGGCTTCGAAGAGCGCGGTGTTGTCGCGGACCCTGAGGTCACGGCGGAGCCAGACCATCGCCCGTTTCGTCATCGGTCGGTGCGATGCTCTCCCGTGCGGTTGCGTCGCAGCGACGAGAGCCACGCGACGAGCTCTCCGGCGACGCGCGGCTGAAAGCGACCGCTCCAGCGGGCCTCGTACGAAGCCTTCTGCGACGGGTGCGAGAAGAACCCGTGGTCGGCGTCGACGACCTCGACGAAGCGCCCGCCGCACAGGCGCGCGATGCTCCGGTGCTCGTCGCGCGTCGAGAGCCAGTCGGCCGTCGCCCACAGCGCGAGCAGCGGAACGCCCACCCTGCGGAGCTCGCCCGCCACGTCGTCGCGCTCGACGCCGCGCCAGTACTCGATCGTGCGCTCGTGGACCCTGCCCCTCGCGTCGACGCCGAGGGCCGACTTCGACGCGCCGAGCTCGGGCCACCGCGCGAAGCACTCGTCGAGCGAGAGACCCTCGATGAGCGCCTCGCGCGCGAAGCGCTCGACCACCATCGCGATGCGTCCGGCCTCGTCGTCGTCGACGCCCGCGAGCGCGCACTGGCGCCGCGCGTTCTCGACGAGGTACTCGCTCCACGGGTGGAGCCCCGCGCCGTAGAGCGCCACCGCCGCCACGCGCCGATCGCGCCGCGCCAGCACCGGCGCGTGGAGCGCGCCGACGCTGTGCCCGAAGATCGTCACGTCGCCCTTGTCGACCCACGGGTCCGCGAAGAGCGCGCGGAGCCCCGCGGCGAAGTCCTCGCGCTCGTCTTCGAAGCGCGCGTCGGCGCAGGGCGGCCCGTCGCTGTCGCCCGCGCCGCGCTTCTCGGTGCGCCACACGCAGAACCCCTCGCGCGCGAGGGCCTCGACGAGCCCGCGCAGCGCGTCGGCGGCGCGCACGCCCTCGGGGCGCTCGACGCTCGCGACGCCGTAGCCCTGCACGAAATACACGCAGGGCCACGGGCCTTCGCCCTCGGGCGAGACCGCGATCGTTCGCAGCCGAACGGTCCCGTTGCGGGCCTCTCCGTAGCGCACCGCGAGGCCCTCGTAGCGCTCCGCGGGGCGCGCGTCGGCCACGAGGTCGACCGCGAAGACGTCGTCGTCGCGCTCGATGGTGAGGCGCGCGGTGTCGCCCGCGCGCAGCGTCGAGAGGCGCTCGCGGAAGGTCGTCGCGTCGGTGATGGCCGCGCCGTCGTGCTCGACGATGGCGTCACCGACCATGAGGTCTGCGCGCGCCGCGGGGGCGCCGGGCGCGAGGGCCGAGACCACCACCGCGCCGCCGCGGTCTTCGGGGGCCAGGCCCAGAAAGCCACGCCGCGGGAGCGCGCTCACGGCTTCAAGATGACCTTTCCGACGTTGCGTCCGCGCTCGATGCGCTCGTGGGCCTCGGCGGCGCGCGCGAACTCGTACACGCCGTCGATGACGGGCTTCACCACGCCAGCCTCGTAGAGCCTCACGATCTCGGCGAGCTCTTCGATGAGCATGTCCTGCTCGTGCCAGAGGTGGCCGAGGTTCACGCCGCTCACGGAGCGGTTGTCGCCCATGAGCCCGAGGGGGTGAAAGATGGGCGTGCGCGCGAGCGCGCCCACGAGCTTGAGGAGCGTGCGACCGCCCGGTCCCTGACCGTTGGCGAAGCCGTAGCAGATGAGGTGCCCCGTCGAGCGGAGGAGGCGGTAGCCCTTGCGGAAGTCGTGTCCGCCGAGGGCGTCGAGCACGCGGTCGACGCCGCGCTTCTCGGTGATGCGCAGGATCTCGGGCTCGTAGTCGACGGTGCGGTAGTCGATGGGATAGGTGCACCCCATCGCGCGCAGGTGGTCGTGCTTCGAAGCGCTCGCGGTGCCGAAGGTCACCACGTCGGGGACGGTCTTGCAGAGCTGGAGCGCGGCCGTTCCGACGCCGCCCGCGGCCATGTGGATGAGCACGCGCATGCCGGGGCGGAGCGGCGCGATGCGGAAGAGGATGTGATACGCCGTGAGGTAGTTCACGGGGATCGCCGCCGCCTCGTCGAAGCTCATCGCGTCGGGGATGGGCATCGCCTGCGCCGCGGGGATCACCACGTACTCCGCGTGCGCGCCGAAGCGGATGAGCGCCATCACGCGCGTGCCCACGGCGGGACCCTCCACGCCGGGGCCGAGCTTGTCGATGACGCCCGCGGCTTCGTAGCCCACGACGCAGGGCGTGGGCGGCGCGTCGGGGTACATCCCCTTGCGCGCGCTCACCTCGGCGAAGTTGAGCCCCGCGCGCTCGACCTTCACGCGCACCTGGCCTTCACCGGGCTCGGGCGTCGGCGTCTCGCGGACCTCGAGCACGCTGGGGTCGCCGGGGCGAGAGATCCACACGGACCTCATCGCACCACCTCGACGTCTTCGGCGGCCTTCACGCGGTACGTGCGGTCGACGAAGTCATAGAGGTCGAGGAAGTACGTCTCCATCTGCGCGTTGCCCACGGGCGAGTCGGTGTAGAAGGTCCCGCGCACGCAGCCGTCGCCGTCGCGGCAGCGACCGTCGGGGAACACCATGATGAACTTCTGCGGCCGCTGCCACGAGGGGTTCTGCGGCGCGACCATGTAGTTGCCCACGAGAAAGCCCGTGGGCAGGAGGTTCTGCGGGCTCATGCCGTAGCCGTGGAGCACGTAGACCACGGGGTAGCGCACGTTGGCGTTGGCCGGGTCGTGGTAGCCCGGCGGGAGGTAGATCGCGACGGGCCCCGTGCGGTTCGCGTGGTCCGAGTGGAAGTCGAAGGTGCACGAGTAGCCGTTCGCGCAGCGCCCCGCGTCGTCGGCGTTGAACTGAAAGGGCGCGATCTCGCGGTCGCCGCCGGGCCAGCGCTGGGCCATCCACATGAAGGCCGCGAAGAAGCGGTTGGCGGCTTGCGACGCGGTGCCGACGTGGCCGCCGTCGCCGTTCACGAGCTCGGTCACGGTCGCGTCGAGGGAGCCGTAGCGGAGCATCACGTGACCGGGCAGGCGCGCCCAGTCGAGGGCGGTGAAGGGCCACGGGTCTTCGGGCACGCGCTCGGCGCCGAGCGAGGCGAAGTTGTTGAAGTAGTGAACGTCCCCGCCGCGCTGCGCGAGCGCGCCCGCGAAGTGGTTCGAAGAGACGCCGAGGAGAAAGAGGTCTCGCACGCCGCCGTCGATCCAGAACTCGGTGCGCTGCAGCTGGGCCTCGGTGGCGGCCATCACGCGCGTGCGGGGGTTGACCGCTTGAAAGCGCGCGGCGCCGGGCACCATGTCGAAGCGCCCGTTGCCCTCGCCGAGGTCGTAGGGGCACATGCGCCCCGCGGGGCACGCGACGCCGTCGACGCCGAGGTCTTCGTAGGCCTCGCCCTCGTCGCGGACGAAGTTCCCTTCGGTGCCCGAGGGGTTGAACTGGCGGTCGTAGTCGTCGCCCGCGGGGTCGGGGTTGGTCATCGCGTCGTAGCCGGGCTCCATCGCCGACGCGACGTTGTCGGCGCCGACATCGCGGAAGGGCTCCGTGGCCTGCATGAGCACGGGCTCTCCGCGGTCGCGGCGTCCGTTGCGGTTCACGTCGACGGCGAGCGAGACCTCGATGGGGTAGTTGTCGACGGCGCCGTCCCAGCGCCCCGCGTGCCCTTCGGGGTTGCCGCCGTCGCAGTACGTGATCACCGGGAGCGACCCGTCGGGGTTGTACCGTCGGTCGTAGTAGCCCATGAGCGTCACGGGCATCGCGCAGCGCTGCGCGTCGGTGCGTCGGTCTTCGTTCGCGGCGACGCCGAGGGGGAGCGTGCCTCCCGCGTTGGGCGGCATGATGGGGTTGCCGAACATGCGCCCGAAGTCGCGGAAGAACTGCACGTACGAGTGGCGATCGAAGGCGCCGCCGGGGCCCTCCATCCCGTCGGGCGTGTACCAGTCCTCGTAGTGCTGGCGGAACTCGAAGATGTCACCGCGGAGCGGCGGCGTGCGCATCACCGACGAGCCCATCGCGCAGCCCGTCGGGTCCATGGCGCGCTCGGCCGCCGTGCAGAAGCCGCCCGTGTGATACGTGCGGATGTAGTGGGTGAGGTAGTTCCAGTCGACGGGGCCGCCGAGGGGGGCGACGAAGTCGAACTTGTCGAGGTTGTGCGTGCCGATCATCGCGGCGCCCGCGGAGCCCATCGAGACCCCGACGATGCCGTGATAGCTGAAGTGCCGCCGCTCGCGGCGCGCGCCGAGGCCCGTGCGAATCACGGCCTGCCACGTCCCGAGGCGCGGCGCGCGGAACATGAGCGCGCGTCCGTCGGCGCTGAAGTGAACGTCGGCCGCGGGCGCGATCCTCGGCGTGCGGAACGCGGGTCCCGTGTACGCGAGCTCGACCTGCATCTCGTAGCCCGCGGGCACCATCGCGGGGTTGATCGGCAGCGTGAAGGGGATCTCTCGCAGCGTCTTCGCGACGCCCGGATCGAAGCGCACCGCGGGGCCGATGGCGGTGAAGCCCGCGGGCACCTGGTCCGCCGCGCAGCGCACGGTCACGTCGAGGGGCGGGACCTGCTCCGCCGTGGCGGTCATGGGCGCGCCGACGCTCGCGTTCGCGAGGGGAGAGCTCGCGGTTCCGCGCACGGTCATCCCCGCGGCGAGGCGGCCGGTGACGGGGGCCGTGTCGGTCGGACACGCGGGCGCGCCCGCGGCGATGACGTGGACGTGGGCCTCCGCGGCGCCGACGCGCACGGTGGTGTCTCCGACGGCGACGGCGTTGACGGTGAAGGTCGCGGAGGAGCCGTTGGGTTCGACGCGCACGGTGGCGGTCGCGGGCGTGGCGACCGTGGGCATGGTCGACGAGGTGGGTACGACGAGCGCCGCGCAGCGGTCGACGGCGGTGCGTAGCGTGAGCGTCGCGGTGCTCCCCGGGGTGACGTAGACCTCCGCGGGGAAGATGGTCTCCATCGCGGGGCCTTCGCCCTGACAGGCCGACGAGCTCATGTCGGAGGGCGCGTCGCGGCCCGCGTCGACGGGCGTCGAGGTGTCGTCACCGCCGCAGGCCGTGAGCGTGAGTGGGAGGAGCGAGATCGCAAGCACCGGCAATCGCATGGCGCGCGAGTGTAGTGGACTCGCGCCCCGGCACATAATGCCGTCCGCAGGGAGGTGAGAGGTCTCGGGAGGGGGGCGTCACCGGCTCCGCGGAGATCCGCCGCGGCCTTGACCGTCATCAATTTCGGGGTCGGCCAAACGGGTATTGCCGTACCGCAATACCGATTCGGGAGGAGACGCGCGATGACACAGGGTTCCTCGGTCGCGGTGCGGTCATGGCAGGCGGTGAAGGTCGGCGAGCCCATGGCGCTCGCCGAGCGGGTCGTCGACACCTCGAAGCTCGGCGCGGGTGACGTGCTGGTCCGCGTCGCGGGCTGCGGCGTCTGCCACACCGACCTCGGCTTTCTCTACGACGGCGTGCGCACGGGGAAGCCCTTTCCCCTCACGCTCGGCCACGAGATCTCGGGCACCGTCGTGGCCGCGGGCGAGCGCTTCGCGTCGATCGTGGGCACCGACGTGGTGGTCCCCGCGGTGATCCCCTGCGGCGAGTGCGCCCTCTGCCGCGCCGACCGCGGATCGATCTGTCGCAAGCAGGTCTTTCCCGGCTCCGACGTCGACGGCGGCTTCGCCTCGCACGTCGTGGTCCCCGGTCGCGGGCTCTGCCCCGTCGACCCGGCGCGCCTCGCGGCCTCGGGCCTCGCGCTCTCGGACCTCTCGGTGCTCGCCGACGCGGTCTCGACCGCGTACCAGGCCATCGTGCGCACGGGCCTCTCCGCGGGCGACGTGGCGATCTTCGTGGGCGTCGGCGGCGTCGGCGGCTTCGGCGTCCAGATCGCGCGCGCGCTCGGGGCGCACACCCTCGCCATCGACGTGAACGAGGAGCGCCTCGCGGCCATGAAGGACTTCGGCGCCGAGGCGACCTTCTGCTCGAAGGGCGTCGACGCGGGCGACCTCCGCAAGGCCCTCACGGCGCACGTGAAATCCCAGGGCTGGAACCCCTTCCAGTGGAAGATCTTCGAGACCTCGGGGCACCCGCAGGGGCAGCTCCTCGCCTTCACGCTGCTCACCTTCGGCGCGACGCTCTCGGTCGTGGGCTACACGCTCGAGAAGGTCAGCGTGAGGCTTAGCAACCTCATGGCCTTCGACGCCGTGGCGCAGGGCAACTGGGGCTGTCTGCCCGAGCACTTTCCGTCGGCGCTCGGGCTCGTGCTCGACGGGGCCGTGAAGCTCACGCCCTTCATCGAGCAGCGCCCCATGTCGTCGATCAACAGCACCTTCGAATCGCTGCACCACGGAGGGCTCAAGAAGCGCCCGGTGCTCATCCCCGATTTCGTCTGAGGAGACTCGCATGAGCCATTCGAACAGCACGTTTCACCTCGTCGACCACGACGTCGCCCCCGGCGCCGCGCAGCCCGCCAGCGGGCCCGCCGTGCGCTACGAGCTCAAGCCCGCGCACACCCCCGACGGCAAGCTCGCCGAGGGCCTCTTCGCCGCGTGGATCACCCTCGACAACCCCGCGCAATACAACTCCTACACGACCGAGATGGTGAAGGAGGTCATCCTCTCGTTCCGCCGCGCGTCGAACGCGAGAGACGTCGTCGCCGTGGTGTTCACCGGCGCGGGCGACAGGGCCTTCTGCACCGGCGGCAACACGAAGGAATACGCCGAGTACTACGCCGCGCGACCCGCCGAATACGCGGCGTACATGCGCCTCTTCAACGACATGGTCAGCGCCATTCTCCTCTGCGACAAGCCCGTGATCTGCCGCGTCAACGGCATGCGCATCGGCGGCGGACAGGAGATCGGCATGGCCTGCGACTTCTCCGTCGCCAGCGACCTCGCGAACTTCGGTCAGGCCGGGCCGCGCCACGGGTCGGCGCCCGTCGGCGGATCGACGGACTTTCTCCCGCTCTACGTCGGCGTCGAGCGCGCCATGTTCAGCGTCACGCTCTGCCAGCCGTGGAGCGCCTATCGCGCGGTCAACTACGGGCTCATCACCGAGGCCGTCCCGGTGCTCAAGGTCGACGGCGAGTTCGTGCCCAACCCCCTCGTCGTGAGCGACCGGTGGCTCGACCGCGGTCGTGTCGTCTACGGCGACTTCAAGACCGGCGCCGAAGCCGCCGCGGGCAAGGACCTGCTCAAGCGCGGAACGACCGATCTCCGCCCTCTCGACGCCGCCGTCGAGAAGCTCATCTCGTCGATCGTGATGACCTTTCCCAACTGCGTCGAGAAGACCGTCGCGGAGATCCGCAAGCACAAGCTCGCGCACTGGGACGCCAACAAGGAGTCGAACCGCGCGTGGCTCGCGCTCAACATGCTGAGCGAGGCCAACGCGGGCTTCCGCGCCTTCAACGAGGGGCCGAAGGACAACCGCGAGGCCGACTTCGTGCTCCTGCGTCAGCGGCTCTCGAAGGGCGAGGCGTGGAGCCAGCAGCTCATCGAAGACATCCTCCCGAAGGGCCGCGCGACGCGCACGGAGAAGTAGCCCGTGACCTACGCCGTGCGCGCGCTCGAACGGCACGACATCGACGCCGTGGAGCGCATCTACAAGGCCCACGCGGGCGGCGACGTGCGTCGCCGGCGAGAGCTCCGCGCGCGCGTCGAGGCCCTCCTCGATCAGCGCGACGAGGCTTCGAATGAAGCCCCCGCCGTGGCCCTCGTCGGCGTGACCTCGCGGGCGCGCGTCGCGGCGTACCTCGTCGGCGAGGCGCGGGGCTGGGAGTTCGGCTCCGAGCCCGCGGGCTGGATCTTCGCCCTCGGCGTCGACCCCCGCGACGGACGAAAGGGCGTCGGCACCATGCTCCTCGAAGAGGCCGCGTCGCGCTTCGCAGAGCTCGGCGTGAGCACCGTGCGGACCATGGTGCGCAAGGACGACGTCTCGGTGCTGCGCTTCTTTCGCAGCGGACGCTTCGCGGCAGGACCCTACGTCGAGCTCGAGCTCGACCTCGCGCACAGACCCCAGAACGACGACACGAGGACGCGATGAGTGATCTCCCCATCAAGGTCGAGCTGCGTGAGGCCGGGCAGGTGATGCACCTCCTCCTCGACGCGCCCAAGGCCAACGTGCTCGACGCGCGAATGCTCGCGGGCATCTCCGACGCGTTCGAACTCCACGGGCAGAGCCCGCGGCTCAAGGCCGTGATCTTCGAAGGCGCGGGCGCGCACTTCTCCTTCGGCGCCAGCGTCCCCGAGCACACGCGCGAGAGGGCCGGCGCCATGCTCGCGCAGCTCCACGGGCTCGCACGAAAGATCCTCGCGCTCGGCGTCCCCACGGTGGCCGTGGTGCGCGGTCAGTGCCTCGGCGGCGGACTCGAGCTCGCGGGCCTCTGCTCGTGGATCTTCGCGTCACCGACCGCGGTCTTCGGTCAGCCCGAGATCAAGCTCGCGGTGTTCCCTCCGCTCGCGTCGGTGCTCCTGCCGTGGCGGCTCGGCGGCGCGCGCGCGCTCGACCTCTGCGTCTCGGGACGCTCGATCGACGCGCAGACCGCCCTCGCGTGGGGCCTCGCGCACGCGGTCACCGAAGATCCCGCGGCGACGGCGGCGCGCTTCATCACCGACGAGATCCTCCCGAAGAGCGCGAGCTCGCTGCGTCGCGCGGAGCGGGCCGTGCGCGGTGAGCTCATCCATCGGGTGGAGCACACGCTCCCGCGCGTCGAGCGCGACTACCTCGAAGACCTGATGCACACGCACGACGCCAACGAGGGCATCGCGGCCTTCATCGAGCGGCGCTCCCCGCGGTGGGAGGCGGACATCACCGCAGACAAGGACGACGCGCGATGAGCACCGAGGCCGAACCCGTGGGCGCGCCGTCGAGCGCCGTCGACGAGATCGTGGCGCGCGCCGACGCGCTCTATCACGACACCGACCTCGCGTGCGTGAAGCGATGGCGTGAAGAACACGGCGGCGCGAAGGCCGTCGGGTACCTCCCGATCTACGTGCCGAGGGAGCTCATCCACGCCGCGGGGATGCTCCCCGTGGGGCTCATGGGAGGCCGAGGACAGGTCGAGATCATCCGCGGCGACGCGTGGTTCCAGTCGTACATCTGTCAGATCCCGAGGAGCACCATCGAGCTCGCGCTCACGGGGCGCTACGACCTGCTCGACGGGTTCATCTTCCCCTCGATCTGCGACGTGATCCGCAACCTCTCGGGGATGTGGAAGGTGCTCTTCCCCCAGAAGTACGTGCGCTATCTCGACGTCCCGCAGAACTACGATCCCGCCGTGGGAGGGCGCTTCTTCACCCACGAGATGCGCACCCTCTACGCCGACCTCTGCGCGCTCTCGGGCGCTGCTCCCTCCGACGACAAGATCCGAGAGAGCATCGCGGCCTTCAACACCAACCGCAGGTCCATCGCGAAGCTCATGGAGCTGCGCGCCGCGGAGCCCTGGCGCGTCCCCGCGTGGGAGGCGTACCTCCTCCTCTTCGCGGGCAATCTCCTCCCCGTCGAAGATCACACCGCGCTCGTCGACGCGTACGTCGCCGCCGCGCGCGCCGCGAACCGTCCGCGACGGGACAACGCCCGCGTGGTGCTCACGGGCGCCTTCTGCGAGCAGCCTCCGCTGGAGCTCATTCGCACGCTCGAACTCGCGGGCTGCTACGTCGTCGTCGACGACATGGCCCTCGGTCGCCGCTGGCCCGACGGCGACGTCGAGGTCACGGGCGATCCCATCACCGCGCTCGCCACGGCCTTCATCACGAAGAGCCCCTCGACGGCCGCGCGCTACGAGCCGCACGGAGACCGCGGAGCGCCCCTCGTCCAGCTCGTGCGACGGAGCCGCGCCGAGGGCGTCGTGCTCGCGGCGCCGAGCTTCTGCGACCCCGCGCTCCTCGAGCAGCCCATCCTCCAGGACTCGCTCGACAAGGAGAAGCTGCCGTGGACGGCGTTCAAATACTCCGAGAGCCTGGGGCAGTTTCAGGTCATCCGCGAGCAGGCCGGCACCTTCGCAGATTCCATCAAGCTCTGGAGTGAAGCATGAGCGCGACGAGAGACTCCGCGGCTGTCAAAGACAGCTCGATGATCAAGCAGAAGGAGATGATCGCCGGTCACTTCAGCGCCCTCACGCGCGCGAAGGCCGAGGGCAAGAAGGTCGTCTACACCTTCGTGCCGGGCAACATCACCGAGCTCCTGCTCGCCTTCGACGTGCTCCCGGTCTACCCCGAGATCAACGCGCTCCAGTCGGGGATGCGCAAGAAGTCCGGCGCGTACATCACCGAGGCCGAGCGCCTGGGGCACTCCGAAGACGTGTGCACCTACGTCAAGTGCGACATCGGGATGCTCAAGAGCGGCAACTTCGGACCCACGGGCGAGAAGCTCCCCGAGCCCGACCTGCTGCTCCTCTCGTACACGGGCTGCTTCACGTTCATGAAGTGGTTCGAACTCCTCAAGCGCGAGTACAACTGCCCCGTCGCGATGATGCACGTCCCCTATCAGGGCGACGGAACCTTCACGCTCGAGATGCGCGACTACGTCGTAGCGCAGATCCGCACCGAGGTGGTGCCCGCGCTCGAAAAGCTCACGGGCAAGAAGCTCGACGAGGCGAAGCTCGCGGAGTGTCTCGCCCGCTCGCGCGTCGCCGAGGATGACCTCGTCGCGGTGCTCGAGTCCGCGAAGCACAAGCCCTCGCCCATCGACGCGTACTTCGGCGGGGTCTACTACATCGGCCCGATCTTCACGTCGTTCCGCGGGACCGACGCGGCCGTCGACTACTACCGCACGCTGCGCGAAGAGGTCGACGAGCGCGTGCGACTGGGCCTTGGTCCGCTCACGCCCGACGGCGCGATGGGCAACGAGAAGTATCGCCTCGTCGTCGAGGGCCCCCCCAACTGGACCAGCTTTCAGGAGTTCTGGAAGATGTTCTCGAGCGAGGGCGCCGTCGTCGTGGCGAGCTCGTACACGAAGGTCGGCGGCGTCTACGACAACGGCTTTCGCCACGACCCCACGCGGCCCTTCGAGACCCTCGCGGAGTACTGCGCGGGCTGCTACACGAACCTCAACCTCCCGTCGCGCATCGACATGCTCGCCCGCTACGTGCGCGAGTACGAGGCCGACGGGCTGCTCATCAACTCGGTCAAGAGCTGCAACTCGTTCTCGGCCGGTCAGCTCCTCATTCTCCGCGAGGTCGAGGCGCGCACCGGCGTGCCCGGCGGCTTCATCGAGACCGACCTCGTCGATCCCAGATATTTCTCGGCGGCCAACATCAAGAACCGCATCGAGAGCTACCTCCAGATGATCGAGCAGAAGCGGCGCAACGCCACCGCGCGACCGCACGTCGCCGCGCCCGTGGCCGAAGCCCCGCGCGCCACGCGGAAGCTCGAGGTGCTCCCGTGAGGGCCTACGTCGGCATCGACCTCGGGTCGACCACCACCAAGGCCGTGATGCTCGACGAGGGCGGCGCGGTGCTCGGTCGCGGCATCACCAACAGCCGTTCGAACTACCACCTCGCCGCCGAGATCGCGCGCGACGAGGCCCACGTCGACGCGCGCTTCACGCTCCTCGACCGGGCCCTCGCCGCGGCGGGAGAGACCGGCGACGAGGCCCTCGCGTTCCGCAAGCGGCTGCTCCACCAGTTTCGCAAGGTGCAGCAGATGGCGCAGCTCGCGACGCTCCGAACGCGCGCGCTCGAAGAGGCCGTCGGCGCCCGCCTCTCGCACCTCGGTCCGTCGCTCGTCACGCGCCTCGAACGCATCTTCGACGTCATCGAGACCGAGTGGAAGAAGCCCCGGCTCACCACCGTGAAGGGCTCGGACTTCTTCCGCGACCAGGCCGCGAGCGACTACAGCCGCTACGCCGAGCGAGAGGCCGACCGCGAGCTCAAGTTCGACGCGCTCATGAGCGTCTTCGACAAGGTCATCATCCTCGTCGAGAACGAGCGCCTCGACCTCACCTTCGAAGGCAACATCAAGAAGGCCCTCGAGCGCTGCCTCAGCGGCGAGACCCCCGAGCGCCGCGCGCGCTACGAGGCCGCCGTGCTCTCCGTGGCTGACACGCCCCTCGACGTGGCGCGCTCCATCGGCACGGGCTACGGGCGACAGACGCTGCCCTTTCCGAAGGACAGCATTCGATCGGAGATCCTGTGTCACGGGCTCGGGGCGCACGTGATGTTCCCGCGCACGGCGACGGTGCTCGACATCGGCGGACAGGACACCAAGGCCATTCAGGTCGACGGCGACGGCATCGTCACGAGCTTTCAGATGAACGACCGCTGCGCCGCGGGGTGCGGGCGCTACCTCGGCTACATCGCCGACGAGATGAACATGGGCGTCCACGAGCTCGGGCCCCTCGCGATGCAGTCGACGCGCACCGTGAAGATCAACTCGACGTGTACGGTCTTCGCGGGCGCCGAGCTCCGCGACCGGCTCACGATGGGCCAGAAGCGCGAGGACATCCTCGCGGGCCTGCACCGCGCGATCATCCTCCGCGCGATGGCGCTGCTCGCGCGCTCGGGCGGCGTGGCCGACGAGTTCACCTTCACCGGCGGCGTCGCCAACAACGAGGCCGCCGTGCGC
>JAXLYG010000074.1:0-34690 GCA_046351535.1 Polyangiales bacterium | reverse complement strand
TCGAGAAGGGTATCGAGAAGGGTATCGAGAAGGGACGTGAAGAGGGCCTGCGCATCGCCGTGGTGGCCTTCTGCGAGGCCGCGGGCATCACCCTCGACGACGACCGACGCGCCTGGATCGACGCCGCCAACGTCGCGTCGCTCGACGCCCGCCTCGCGGCGCTCCGCGCCACCCGCGCCTGGGTGTAATCACGTCGGTGATCTCGCGCGCCATGACCGGGCCGTCGCGCCGTGCGGAAACCTACGCGGCGCGTCGATCGGGCGGCTCAACGCGCGCCATCATCGCCCGCACGACCCTGTGTCGTCGCGGTGGCGCTGCGATAGCATCGCGGCCTCGATGCGCGCACGACGCCTCTGGCTGATCATCTCGTGGGTCACGACCGTCACCGCTCCCGTGGTCGGGCAGGAGCGACCGCGCGACGACGCCGCGCTCGCGACGCTCTGCATGGTCGAATGGTCGATCGGACCGGTCTGGGCGGGCGAGCGACTCGGGTGCCCTCCCGTGGTGCAGCCGCTCGCGGCGCCGGACCGTCCCTGTCGCACGCGATACTCGACCGGCGTGGGAACGCGCGAAGAAGCGCGCCTCCGTTACGACGCTGCGGGGCGCCTCCGCGAGGTCGAGCACGTCGGTCGCGGTCGCGTCACCTACGCCTACGACGCCGAGGGTCGGCTCACGACGCGCACGCGCCTGACGACCGGGTACGCACCCATCACGACCACGTACGCGTACGCGGGGGGCATGATCTCCGACGAGACGACCTCTTCGACGGAACGGCATCGCTGGCAGGTCGAAGGGGGGCGCCTGGTCTCGGCGGAGTATGTGAACGGCGCCCCCGACGCGCCGCCGATGTCGGTCTCCCAATGGATCTACGAGCGCGACCGCTTCGTCGGGGTCGACGCGGTGCTCTGTCGCACGCCCTCGCGCGGTGGCGCGCGGTGCGAGCCCTCGGGGACCGTCGACCGCAGCCGGGTCACGCGCGATCAGGCCGGACGCATCAGCCGCCGCACGAACGGCGACACCACCGACGTGTACACCTACGACCCGCGCGGTCGCGTGATTCGAATTCGTAGCGTGTCCGCCCGGTTCCGCGACCAGATGCTCGTCGACTACGTGTGCCCCGACGTCTGATCGCCACCGACCTCCGTGTTGACGCGCTTGTCGTCCGCCGCGATGTGGAGCGCCACGCGGAGCACGCGCTCACGGAGGCGCAGCGAGGGGCCTCCCGCGAGGGGCTTCGCCAAAGGGGGGGCTGGTGGCGCCCCGAGAGCGCGGCGCTGGCGACATCGTCGAAGACCTGAACGAGCAGCCAGCGACCGAGGGCGACGAGGGCGTCATCCAACACGTCGCGTGTCTCTTCGGCGCCGCGCAGGGCCTCGGCGAGCGTCTTGCGCTGCGCGCCGTCGAGGGGGATTTCGCGCGCCGCGCCGGAGGAGGCCGTTGCCGTGGGCTGCGTCGCGCACTGCGCCGTCGCGCGAGGAGTTTCATCGCCTCCCATCGGGCGTCAGAAGGTGCTCGTCGCGCGGCGATTCGGGGGGCCGCCGCGTGCGGTACTCGACGGATCCGGGGTCGGTCCCGGGCCCGACGCGACGAAAGCCGCATCGCAGGAGCACCCGCGTCGAAGTGACGTTCTCGTCGGACGTGTGGGCGACGACCTCGTCGACGGAAGGATGCGTGAAGGCGTGGGAGACGAGGGCCCTCACGACCTCGGTCGCGATGCCACGCCCTCGCGCGGCCGGAACCACCGAGTAGCCGATCTCGACGCAGCCGCCGACGGGAGGGCCGAAGAAGCCAGCACCGGCGACGAGGCCGGCGCGTCCGCCGTCGTCGTTGCGGGTGACCGCGTACCAGGTGAGCCACCCGACGCGCGACGAACCGACTGAGGCGAGCTCGCGGCGAAAGAACTCCTGCGCGGCGCGGTCGTACTCGCCGGGCGGCCAGTCTGCGGGCACGGCGGCGCCGAGAACGCGTTCGAGCGCCGCGTGGCTCTCGAGTTCAGCGTCGACGTGGCTCAGGGTCGCGGCGATGAGGTCGAGACGCGGCGTGCGAACGACGAGTTCATGCATCGGGACAGCGATCGTAGTCGCAACAATGCCCGCGCGAACGGGCGGCGTGTCGATGCGCGCGAAGAGGACGGCGATCCGCACCGTGCGGCGACGTGCGCGACGCGATCAGCGCTTCGACGGGTCGCCGTGCTTCGCGTTGAGCGCCACGGCCTCGCGCACGAGGCGACCGAGCTCGGCGGGCAGGCTCTGCCCCTCTCGAATCTTGAAGTGCCGCATCCGCTCGCCTTCACCTTCGAAGAGCCCTTCTGGCGCGGCGAGTTCTGCGCCGCGCCAGAAGCCCACCGTGACGTGCTTCGAGGCGGCCTTCACGAACGCGAAGGGGCCCGCGTGCTCGTAGACCGGCTGCGCCCACTTGATGCTGCTCGTCGCATCGGGCGCGTGGGTCGCCACGGCCTCGCTGAACTGACGCACGACCTCCTGTTGCCACGCGGGGAGCGACGACGCGTACCAGTCGACGCTCTTGCCTTTCGACGGTGACGTCTTCGCGGCGGGCTTCTTCGCGGCGGGCTTCTTCGCGGCGGGCTTCTTCGCGGCAGGCTTCTTCGCGGCGGGCTTCTTCGCGGCGGGCTTCTTCGCAGTGACCATGCGCGGGGAACTCCTCTCTGGGCAGACGTCAGTGCGCGGCGATGTGCTCGGTGATCATCGCGCTCACCTCGGACTCGTGCGTGATCGGCGCCATGTGTCCTGCGCCGGGAACGTCGCGAAGTGTCGCGCCTCGGATGCACCCTGCCAACGTTTCGGCCACGCGACGCGCCGCCAGCGGTGATCGCTCGCCCCGTACGAGCAGCGTCGGCGCCGTCAGCGTCGCCCACACGGACGGCGGCGTGCGGTCCGAGGCCAGCGAGCGGACCTCGCCGTAACAGACGTCGACGGCGCTCAGAAACGAAGTCCGCGCGCGCTCGGGGAGCTGCGCCCATGCGCCGGGGCCGTTCCAGTAGTCGACGAACCACTGGAGCCAGCGCTCGCCCGCCTCGGGCGCGTCGGGCAGCGTGGGCGTGGTCGAGGGCTCGTCGGCGAGGGCCTCGAGCGCGGCTTCGTCACCGGTCGCGTGGAGCACTCCGTACGCGACGGGCTCGACGAGCGAGAGCGACCGCACCGCGCGCCGACGATGGAGCGCCGCACCGAGCGCGACGAGGCCGCCGTAGGAGTGCCCCACGACGTGCGCGGGCTCGTCGAGCGTGTCGAGCAGGGCCTCGACCCCGAGCACGTCGAGGTGCCAGTGAAAGACCGCGTCGCGCGGCCACGATGAACTCTCGCCGTACCCGATGAGGTCGGGGAGCAACACCCGGTGCGAGGTCGAGAGGCGCGCGGCGAGGCGCTTCCACTGCTGCGACGACATGCCGGTGCTGTGAATGAGCACGACGGGCGAGCCCGACTCGCCGCGTACGTCGACCGCGAACTCGTAGCCCGCGAAGGGCACCTTGCGCGTCATCGTCGCGCGTATACCACACCCTTCAACGCGTGATCGTCGCGCGCCCTCGCGGTCCCCTGGGCGCGGGTGCGACGCGCCCTCGATCGTGACGCCTCACCGACGCGGCGCCGCGGGCTCGACGCCAGACTCACCCGACGTGCGCCTTGCGCCACTCGCTCGGGCTCGTGCCCGTCCACGCCCGAAAGGCGCGCGTGAAGTTCGCTGGCTCGTCGTAGCCGAGCACCGCGCCGATCTCGCGCACCGACAGCTCGGGCTTCTCGAGCAGGCGACACGCGTCGCGTCGTCGCGCCTCCTGGAGCAGCGCCTGATAGCTCGTCGCGTGCTCCTGGAGCTGTCTTCGAAGCGTGCGCGGGGTGAGGTGGAGCGCCTTCGCGACCGTGGCCGCCGTCGCGTACCCGCGGGCTCCGAGGTGCAACGCTGCGCGCACGCGGGAGACGAGGCGATCGGGCGACCCACCGCAGAGGGTGCTCTCGCGTTCGCAGGAGGCGAGCGCGTGGGCCAGGCCCTCGGGGTTCGCCGTCGCGAGCGGTCGATCGAGCCAGCGCAGCGCCGCGCCGCTGCGCGCGCCCGCGAGGGGCATTCCGAAGCGAACGTGCGGGAGGCGGTCACGAAACACGGCGAAGCCTCGGGGCTCGTCGCCCGGCACCCAGAGCTCGGTGTCCGCCGCCGCGTCGGGAGAGAGAAAGCACAGCCCGCGGTAGACCGTCGCGAGCATCGACGAGAAGAGCTGATCGCGTAGCCAGTCGGGCGCGGGCACTTCGAGCGAGAGCTCGAGAAGCACCTCGTCGCGGAGGCTCGCGCGCAGCGTCATCCCACGCCCTCGGAGGTGCCAGTAACGCTCGAGGATCGCCAGCGCCTCGCGCAGCGAAGGGGCGCAGAGGAGCGCGATCCCCAGGCTGCCGTGGGCCGTCAGGGGAAAGCGACAGCCGACCTCGTAGCCGAAGGTCGGGTCGTCGATGCGCGCGGAGATGGCCTCGTGAATGCGCCACGTCTCGACCAGCGAGAGCCGTCCCGCCGGGTCGTCGATGCGCTCGCGAGGAACGCCCGCGTGTCGCAGCACCGCCTCGCGATCGACCCCTCGCTCCCCCGCGAGATCGAGGAAGACGCGGGGATAGGTCGCGGGCTGGTTCGCCGAACGCGTCCATGGCGGGAGCTGCATCGTGGCCACCGATGACAAGTCGAATGCCCGCGCACCATCTCACGGCGTCGACGACGGCGTCACTACCTTCGCGATCGAACCCGACGACGAGGGAGTGACGCACATGGATCTCACCCAGACGATTCACCGCGAAGACCGCGGACCCGCTTCGAAGACGCCCGCAGACGTGATGCCCGAGGTCCGTCGTCCTGGCTTCAAGTTCACCGACGATCTGCCGCGGTGGTGGTGGGGCAACGACCCGGTGCGCACGCTGCTGCTGTGCGCGCTGTCGGCGAGCTTTCCGCCGGGCGAGCGGTTCTTCATCCACTCGGTGCGGCACTACCAGGACAAGATCGAAGACCCCGAGCTGCAAGACGCCGTGCGCCGCTTCATCGGACAGGAGGCGCAGCACAGCAAGGAGCACAACGGGCTCAACCGCTTTCTCCTCGAGCGCGGCGTCGACGTGGGCGCGGTGGAGGAGCGCATCCAGAAGCTCATCGACAAGATGCGCGAGGAGTACTCGCCCGAGCGACAGCTCGCGCACACCGTGGCGGTCGAGCACTTCACGGCGCTGCTCTCCGAGGAACTCCTGCTCAAGTACGACGACGCCGTCGGCGACATGGACCCTCGCATCGCCCCCATCTGGGCGTGGCACGCGATCGAGGAGACCGAGCACAAGGCCGTGGCCTTCGACGTCTACCGCGCCATCGGCGGGAGCGAGGCGACGCGCATCCGCGAGATGCTGCTCGTGAGCGTGCTGTTTCCGATGAACACCACGATCTCGCTCGTGCGGCTGATGCGCGAGGCGGGCGAGCTCGGCAACGTGCGCGCGTGGCGCTCGGCGCTCGCGTGGTTCTGGGTTCGTCCCGGCGCGCTCCGCAAGATGATCCCCGCGTATCTGCGCTTCTACGCGCCGGGCTTTCACCCGTGGCAGCTCGACACGCGCGCGATGGTCGCGAAGGCAAAGGCGCGCTGGCTCCCCGCGATGTGAGCGCGCGACGCTGCGACGCGGGGTCGCCGTCATCGGGGAAGGCCGACCCGCTCGCGGAGCGCACCTCCGAGGAGGAGAGGTCGTCAGTGGAAGGTGGCGACGAGCGCCGCGAGCGCCTCGCGACCGCCCGTGACGAGGGACGCGCCGTCGCCGAGGAGCAGCGCGTCGAAGTCGACACGCGCGAGGCCGCGGAGGCTCTCTCGCAGCGCGGCGGGGTCGTCGATCACAGCCTCGGGGAGCAGGCGCACCGCGCCGGGGGGCGCGCCCACGCACGCGTCGCCCACGACGAGCATGCGCCGCTCGGGCCAGTGGAGCGCGACCTCGCCGGGCGACTTGCCGTGGGCGTCGAGGGCGACGAAGGGCCCCGCGCGGTCGCCGAACGCGAGCTCGCGATCGATCACGGTGCCCTGCGCGCGCGCGTGCGGCGCGTCGGCGGCGTGCACGGCCACCAGGGCGCCGGTGCGCTCGCGCACGCGGGCGCTGGCGCGGGTGTGGTTGCGGTTGGTGAGCACGACGAGCGACACCCCTTCGCGGGCGATGTGGTCGAGCACCTCGTCGCTCATCTCGACCGGGTCGACGCAGACGTTGCCGCCCGTCGAGCGGAAGAGGTACCCGTTGAAGTCGTAGCCGTGACGCTCGGAGAACCAGGGCCACGTGAGCACGCCAGGGAGGATCTCGCGCATGATCCCTCCGCGGTACCACGCGAACGCCCCGCCGGGGAAGCGTCTGCGAAGACGGGCGAACGCCCGCGCGTTCAGTTCGACGCGCGCGCGGGCCCGGCCGCGTGCGTTCGCGGACCTCGACGCACGCGCACGCGCAGGTCGGCCGTGTCGCCGTGCGTGGTGAGCTCTGGCGAGACCTCCGCGTTCGCGTAGCCCGCGTCGTGGTAGGCGCGCTCGAGCGCGCGCAGGTGCCTCGCGACCTCCGAGCGGGTGAACCACTGCCCCCGCTCGAACGGCGGGCGTTCGGAACAGTGGCGCCGCGGCGGCGAGCGGGGTCATCGGCCTTCCTCGCCGTCGACCTCGGCGATCTGCACGTCGCCGTGATGGAAGCGCGTCCCCTCCCGCACCGTCAGCTCCACGTCTACGTCGTGCATTTCGGATGCGCGCACGGCGCGTGGTTCGCCGACCTCTGCCGCGAGATACCCCGCTCGTACGCGAGCGCGTGGACGCACGCGCCGATCGTCTCTCGACGTCGCTCGACAGCGCGCCCGACGCGTCGAGTCGCAGGCGGGCCCCGACGGCCGCATCGCCGAGGCAGCGCGCGTCGAGGTCGGCTGGCGCGATGACCCGGGCCCCCACGAGGCGAATCGCGCGAAGCCTCACCTCGCGTTCGACGTCGTGGGTCGGCGCTTGCGCCGCGTGCGGTGAGGGGTCGGCGCTCGCGCAGCCTCCATTGGCGAGCGTGAGCGCGATCAGCGCGTTTCGGAACGTGTTCGACATCGGCGGGTCCCTCGTCGCACGTGAACCTCCACGGGGACGGCGGGTATTCCGCCACCATCGCGCGGCTCCGCGGAGACGCGACGCTATCAACGTCGTCTGCCGCGAGGTGCCTGCGCGAAGCGCGGTGCGAATCGTCATCGCGACGTCTGCGGATCGAGGCAGCCGCGGTGGCGACCCTCGCGAGCGCGCACTGCCAGACCGAGCATCCGGCGGATCAAGAGGTCTGGGGCGGGTCGTCGTCGGTCTCTACGCGGCCGTCGGGCCGAACGATGTAGATGCGCCGCGCGAGGCGACGCGCGTGACGAACGGTGGCCCAGATGCCCGAGCGTACGGCCTCTCCCTCCTGCTGCCACGGGCAGGCCACGAGCAGATCGGTCTCGGCGACGAGGTCGCGGTTGCGATCGAGGTAGGCCCTGGGCGGCCGCACGATGTCGCCGGTACACCACGCGCGCTTCGAAGGGTTGCTCGGCGGATGCACCACGATCACGAGCCCGATGCCCTTCGCGATCGCGTGCGCCGCCGCGTCGGCGCCCACGCAGTCGCCGTGGTGGAGCTCCCCCGGCGCGAGGCGTTCGAGCAGCGCGCGGAGGGACGCGACCTGCGGGGGCGTGAGCTCGGACTGCGTGCCGGTGAACCCGACCTTCACGGCGCCACCGGCCGACGCGACCTTCTCGCTGGGAGCTTTGCTGGACGGGCGCGCCATCGTCACGCCTCGGGGATCGTCGCCGTGACCTGATACGCGAGGCGTATCGACGCCGGAGGCGAGAGGTAGAGCCCTTCGAGCGACACCTCGACGCCGAGCGCCACGCCGCCTCGCCCGTCGGCGACGAACGCCGCCCTCGCGCCGCACACGAGCACCCTCGCGTCGCTCATCGAGATGGGCGTGACGCCGAGCGGGTGCACGATCACCGACGCGTGCGCCATCGCGGGGTCGCACGTCGTCGACAGCGTCGGCCCGCCTGGCACGAGAAAGCGCAGCGTGCTCGCGACCCTGGCGGGCCCCTCGGTCCCGTCGGTGCATACGTCGAGCTGGCCTGCGCAAACGACCATGCGCGTCGGAGCGCCGTTCGGTCCGAGCCCACGGAGCTCGAGCGCGGGCTGCGATTCGTGACCCCTCACGATGAGCTGTGACATCGGCCGCACGGTATCACGGCGTCGCGAAACGGCCCGCGCGGTCGCGCGTCCACGCGGCGTACGACGCGCAGTCGTGCGACGCGCATCGTTGCGGTGCGGTCGTTGGGGGTTGTCACGACAGCATCAACCGGACGTGTGAGCGGTGTGCGAACCCGACGAAGAGGTCAGTACCCGCCCCGCCAACCGCTGGAGCTGAACTCCATCTTGAGACCTCCCGAGGCCGCCACCACGATCAGGCCGATCACGCCGACGAGGAGCGCCGTGCCCAGCGTGGCCCCGATGACGATCCCCGTGGTTCTCGCGGCGTGCCCTGCGCCGCTCTCTCTCGCTTCGATGCGCGAGACGGCCGTGAAGCGCACGTTGCGATCGGCGGTGACGTCGGCGCACGACGGGCCGTCGCACGCGGTCACCGTCCCATCGATCCCGCGGTCGTAGAGCGAGGGCGACTCGAAGTCCACGCGGGTGCCGTCTCGTAGCGTGACGCGCACGTCCTCGGGGCGGCTCCCCGGCGGTCGACCGAGCTCATCGCCGCGGATCGTTCGGTACTGAAAGCACCCGTTGAGCAGCATCGCGGCGACGAGCCACAGTGCGCACAACCCTCGCGTCGAGCCCCACATGGCGACACCTCCACCGACGATGGACCGTGTGATCGCAGGCATCGAGCATGCCCTCCGACGCGGCGCGCTCGATCGACGTGATGGGGCTCGAAGCAGGCCAGAGAGTGCGCGCACGTCGTGTCATCTTGCGCGGATCGCGGCGCCCCTCGCGCGGCGACGATTCGCGTGCGGCCTCCTCTGGCGGACGACGCATCCGCGCCGCGTGTCGCAGCGCGACCGTACTCGCACGGAGCGTCTCGCGGCGCACGAGGTCACGCTCGTGCTCGCGGTTCCATCGCGCAACGCTGCGCTCGACGACGAGCTCGCGGACCTCGAGCTGACGTTGCACGAGTCGACGTCGGGCTATCACCTCGTGAAGGGATTTCCCCTGCCGCTGCTGGTGATCGACCTGGGCGTGGTCGCCGAGCGCGAGGATGACGACCTGCTGGGCTGGTTCGCGGGGCGCGCGCCCGGGACCGTCGACGCGCGCCGCTGGGCGCGGCGGCATCTCGCTGAAAAGGGTGCCGACATGACCGTGAACGCCACGCCGGATCTCGAAGGCTACGAGGAGTTCGTCGCGCGACTGCTGACCGCCGAGCAACGCGCGAAGACCCTCACCCCCGAGGAGCGTGTCGCCGGGCTCACGCCGGAGCAGCGCCTCGCGGGCCTCGCGCCGGAGGAGGTCGCGAACGCGTTGACGCCCGAGATGGCGCTCCTCGCCTTGCCCGACGTCGCCTTGCGCGCGCTCCCCGAGGACTACCTCTCGACGCTCTCCTCCGACGTTCAGGCGAAGGTCCGCGCCCGTCGCGGCGACTGACGACTCGCCATCCGCGTCAAACACGGCGTCATCCGCGTCAAACACGCGCTCCTTCGCGTCGAACACGCGCTCATCGCACCCGCGCAGCGCCACACGGCACCCGCGCAGCGCCATCTCGCACCCGAACAGCGCCACACGCGCGCCAGCACGCGCTCACTCGTAGCGGATCGCGAGGATCGTGTGCTCCACCGGGTCGCGTTCGGGCCTCGGCACCGACACCGTGTCGCCCTCGCGTCGCTTCATCAGCGCGCGACCGAGCGGAGAGCGCCACGAGATCTTCCCCTCCGCGGGATCGGTCTCGTCGACGCCCACGATGTGCCAGGTGCGCTTCACACCCTCTTCGTCTTCGGTCTCCACCGTCGCGCCGAAGAACACGCGGTCGCCGCTCTGCTTGCTCGGATCGACCACCTGAACGTTCTTCAACCGCGACGCGAGGAAGTTCAGACGCCGATCGATCTCGCGCAGCCGCTTCTTGCCGTAGATGTACTCCGCGTTCTCGGAGCGATCGCCCTGCGCCGCCGCGTCCGAGACCTCCTGCACGGTCTTGGGCCGCTCGATGCGAGAGAGGAACTCCATCTCGTCGGCGATCTTCTTGAACCCCGCCGGGGTCATGTAGTTGGGATCGTCAGACATCGCTCTCAGTGTGTGTTGATCGCGGCGCGCGCGCGCTCGCGCCACGCGTCGTCAGTGACCGTCGCGAGCTCGACGCGACGGCCCGTGGAGAAGCCCGGATGCGGCCCTTCGAGCAGGGCGATTCCCTCACGGTCGCCGTCGGAGAGCCACCAGAAGCGAGGCGCGGGCGTGTCGAGCGGACCCGAGTGCGACCACCCCCACGACTCCATCCAGAGCAACCGGTCGAGCGTCTGCGCGGCGTCGAGCGGCGCGAAGGTGTACTCGCGCGCAAGTGCGATGAGCGCGTCTTCGTTTGCGCGGACCTCGCGCGAAAACCAGTCGAGCATCGGCACGAGCGCATCGGCCGTCGCCGCGGGGGCGTCGGCCGTCGCGGGCATCGCGACGGTGCCGAGCGCGAACGAAAGCGCGGCGTCGTCCATGAGCGGAACCGTGTGAGGACACAGCACCGCGAGCACCTTGCTCAACGCGCAGACGCCCTGTCCCTGGATCGACAGCGAGCGGGCGAGTGACGTCACCTCGTCGCGACGCGATGCGGATACCTCGGGCCATCCTTCGGCGCCGCAGTCGAGCAGCTCGCAGAGCGCGACCCACGCGTCGGTCTTCTGCGACAGCCACGCGCGGAACGCGGGCGAGGGGGCGCGGTTGTTGACCATCCAGCTCGCGGGCATCGCCAACGGGAGGAGCTCGCGAAACCCGACGCCGCGGGCCTTCGCGACGCGGGTTCCGTGGGCCGCGAGGTCGAAGCCGTAGGCGCCGGGGAGCGATCCGCGGACGTAGAGCTTCTCGGCCGCATCGAGGATGCGCCAGGGGCCGCTCGGGCGTGTGACGGTGACGGTCATCGCAGGGCGCGCGAGTGTATCGCCGGATGCGGTCGAAGAGGGGGAGAGATGCGCGACGACGGGATCAGCGCCCCATCAGCGCGTGGAGCCAGTCGATCGGTTCGAGCGTCACCGATGCCCCGAGCGGCGGGAGCGGGAACGCTTCGAAGTGAAAGTTCCGCCACCAGATCCAGCGGTAGCTCGGGTCTTCGAGGTCGCGCTCCCATTCGAAGCGGGTCTCGTGCGCGAGTCCGTCGGGTGTGATGGAGAGCACCGTGACGCGCATCCCGCGGGTGACCGCCACGTCGCCGACGTGGAAGGGGTGCGCGGTTCCACGGTAGAGCGCGCCGAACTGCTCGTGGGGGAATCCCACGCTCGACGTGATCACCACGCTCCGCGGGCCGTCGCGTCGGAGCGTCGTGGTCCCATGCGTCGCGAGCGACATGTACCGGAAGCCCGCCGTGGGGACCGCGCGACCCTCCGTGTATCGCCGTCCCATCACGTACATCGGGAGCAGCGAGTCGGGCGAGGTCACCACCATGAGCATCTGCCGTCGCAGCGCGTCGTCGTCGGGGATCGTGCGATCGGCGCGCTCGACGAAGTCCGCCGACGTGTGCGCGATGTTCACCGCGCGCGCAGGCAGGAGCAGCGGCGAGAGCCCGAGGTGAATCACCGCGAGCGCGCCGATGAGTACGCGTGACGCGAGCGACGGACGCTCTCCGCTCCACCACGCGCGTTCGAAGGCCGTGGCGAGGAGGGCCATCACGCCGAGGCCCGAGAAGAGCAGCAGGCGATCACCGGGGAAGGTCGCGCAGCCGGGGAGCAGCGCCGTGAGCGCGCCGAAGATCCACATGCGCGTCAGCGGGTGGTGGCGAACGAGCTTCCAGATGGGGAGGCTCATCACCGCGAGCACCGCCGCGATGATCACCGACACGTAGAGCGGTCGCGGGCCGATGAACTCCGACGGCGGGAGCCCCACCTGACCGAGCGCCAGGATCGGCAATCGCTTCACCACCGCGTGAAGGAAGGTGAGCGGCTGCTTCACGGGGTCGATGTAGAAGTCACCGCCGTACGCGCCGCATCCCTGGAGCCGGTAGAACACCGCCCACACCGCGACGATGACCGCGTAGGGCGCGAGGGCGCGCCAGCGGCGGGGGCTGCGATCGGGGTCGTTCCACAGCGTGTAGGCGAGGAGGTAGCCGCCGATCGAGAAGGTCGACTCGCCGCAGAGGAGCGCCACCGTGAACAGCGAAATGGCCGCGTTGCGGTGGCGATCGTTGTGTTCCTCGCGCCATCGCATGTGCATCGCGAGGGACGCGAACGCGAACACGGCCGAGAGCACGGCGTGGCGGTTCGAGATCCAGAGCGTGAGCATCGCGTGGGTGTGGTCGACGGCGACGAGCAGCGTCGCGAGCGCGACGAGCCGCGCGGACTTGAGCGTGGCCTTGAACACCGCCGCGGCCGAGAGCGTGAGCGCCCCGAACCAGAGGGCGTTCTCGAGGTGCCAGACCCACGGGTGCGCCGCGAAGAGCGTGTGGTCGAGCGCGACGCTGAGCGATGAGATCGGACGGAGGAACGCGAGACGAAAGCCCGGCGCCATCCACCACGGGAGGATGCCCCGGTCCATGGAGAGGCGCTTGAAATCCGCGTCATCGGTGATGAAGCGGTAGAGCTCCCACGGGCCGCGCACGGAGCCCGGGTGGTGCCACGTGGGGTCGACCATCATCCGATGCGACCAGTCGTCGAGGATCAAGCCCGTGTTGAGCGTCGGGAGCACCAGCGCGACTGCGAGCAGCGCGATCCATCGCAGCGCGTGCGGCGCGTCGAGGGCGCGCGCGAACCATCCCCGTGGCGTGTCATTCATCGCGAGCGCGCATCGTTGGGGCGCTCCCGCCGTCGCGTCAACGACCGTCCATCGCGGGTCGGCACAATACTTCACAGCGCGCGCGCGTCGGGGCGATGCTCCGACCGATGGAAGCCACGCTCCCCCGCGACCGGGTCATCTTCGCGCTCGACGTCGAAGACGAGGCCCGCGCGCGCTCGCTCGTGTCTCGGCTCGCGCCCCACGTGGGCACCTTCAAGGTCGGCCTCGAGCTCCTCATGCGCGGCGGAATGGACCTCGCAGCGAGGCTCACCGACGGCGCTCCTCTCTTCATCGACGCCAAGCTCCACGATGTTCCCGCGACGGTCTCGCGGAGCGTGAAGCAGATCGTTCGAAGCGGCAGCCCCGTGCGGTACATCACCGTGCACGACACCGTGCGCGACGCCGTCGACGCCGCCGAAGGCCGCGCCGGAATCCTCCTCGTCACCGTGCTCACGAGCGTCGATCCCGCGGTGTACGGCGGACCTGAGCGGCTCACCGCGAGGGTCGTCGAGCGGGCGCTCGCCGCGCAGCGCGATGGCGCCGTCGGCGTCGTCTGCGCAGCCACGGAAGCGAGGGCCGTGCGCGACGCCGTGGGGCCGGGATTCGAAGTGGTCACGCCCGGCGTGAGGCCCGCATGGGCGCGGGTGGCCAACGACGATCAGCGCAGGGTCGCGACCGCCGCGGAGGCCGTTCGCAACGGGGCGTCGCGCGTCGTGATCGGACGCCCGCTCCGCGACGCTCCTGATCCCGGAGAGGCCGCCGCGCGGCTCGTCGCCGAGCTCTCCGAAGCGGAATAGCGCGTGGCGCTCTCGGGTTGCGATGGATCGTGAAGCCCATCACTCCGATCCGACTCACCTTCGCGGCCTCCGCCTGCGCGCTCTCGCTCGTCGGAGCGCCGATGGCGCACTCTCAAGTTCCTCCGTCGCCCGTCGTCGCGGCGCAGGTCACGGCGCCGACGCAGCCGCCCAACGCCGTCGTGGGCGAGATGCAACGCCTCAGCGACGGCTTCGCCGAGGTGGCCGCGAACGTGCTCCCCGCGGTGGTGAGCATCCGCGTCGAGGCCACGCGCGCCGAGCCCGAGGGGCCGATGGGGTTCGGCTTTCCCTTTCCCTTCGGCGGCGGACGCGAGAGCGCGCCCGACATCGTGCGAGGCACGGGGTCGGGCGTCGTCGTGCGCGCCGACGGCGTCATCGTCACCAACAACCACGTCGTCCGCGACGCCGATCGCATCGAGGTCCACCTCCGCGACGGCCGCGTGCTCCGCGCGCAGGTGCTCGGCACCGACCCCTCGACGGACCTCGCGGTGATCAAGGTCGAAGCGCAGGGCCTCCCCACCGCGCGATGGGGCGACAGCGAGGCCGCGCGGGTGGGCGAGTGGGTGCTCGCGATCGGCGCTCCCTTCGGCCTCGAAGCGACCGTGACCCACGGCGTGCTGAGCGCGAAGGGGCGCGCCAACCTCGGCGCCAACGCCATCGAGGACTACCTCCAGACCGACGCGAGCATCAACCCGGGCAACTCCGGCGGACCGCTCGTGAACCTCCGCGGCGAGGTGCTCGGCATCAACACCATGATCATCGGCCGCGGATCGGGCGTGGGCTTCGCGGTCCCGTCACGGCTGGCGCGCCTCGTGGCCGAACAGGTCACCGCGCAGGGACAGGTCACGCGCGGCTGGGTCGGCGTCGGCGTGCAGGACCTCAACGCCGCGCTCGCGGAGGCGTTTCACCTCCAGCCCGACTCCGGCGCGCTCGTCTCCCAGGTCGATTCCGCAGGGCCCGCGGCGCGCACGGGGCTCACGCCGGGCGACGTCATCGTCCGCATCGACGGACACGCCGTGCATCACTCCTCGGATGTCGTGCGCGAGGTCACCGCGCATCGCCCCGGTGATCGTGTCGAGCTCGACGTGGTGCGCAACGGACAGTCGCGTCACATCACCCTCTCGGCCGCGCGCAGGCCCGACGAGCGCGCGGAGGGGCCCCGGGGCAACGCCCCGACCCTCGACGCGCGCAGCAGGAGCCCGACTCGCTCGGTCTCGAAGCCGCGCCGCTCGACCCGACGCGCGCGCGGATGTTCGGCGTCGGACGCGCCGTCGTCGTCACCGCGGTGATGCCCGGTGGCGCTGCGGATCGCGCGGGGCTCCGTCGCGGCGACGTGATCCTTCAGGCCGACGGGCGCGAGGTCGCGGGCTCGGGTGAGCTCGCGGAGTCGGTGCGCGACGGACGCGCGGCGCTCCTCGTGAGGCGTCGCAACGAGCAGATCTTCGTCCCCGTTCAGACGCGGTAGACGCTCGAATCGTAGGGCTTTCGAGGGGAGGGAGACGCCTCGCTCAACGTCGAGCGAGGCGTCGCGGAGAGGGGCTCAGGGCAGGCCGAAGATGGGGCCCTGAGGCGTGGTGGCGCTGACGGTCCAGCCGTCGCCGAGCTGGCCCGAGGCGTTGTAGCCCCAGCAGTAGGTCGATCCGTCGGTGGTGCGCGCGCACGAGTGGTTGGTGCCCGCGGTGATGGTCGCCGCGGTCGTGATCGTCGCCACGGTGACCGGGAGGTTGCGCTGCGTCGCGCTGCCGTCGCCGAGCTGGCCGTTGGCGTTGTAGCCCCAGCACATCACGACGCCCGTCGCGCGACGGACGCAGGTGTGGTTGGCGCCCGCGGTGACTTCGAGGGCGTCGGTGATCGTCGGCACGAGCACGGGCGCGGGGCGCTGCGTGGTGGTGCCGTCGCCGAGCTGTCCGTACGCGTTGCGGCCCCAGCACACGACCGTGCGGTCGCTGCGGACGCCGCAGACGTGGTTGTCGCCCACGGCGATCTGCGTGATGCCCGAGAGGTTGCCGGCCATGCCGTTGTAGTTGCGCACGGGCGTGGGCAGCGGGCGGTTGGTGACCGTGGTGTCACCGATCTGCCCGTAGCCGTTGTAGCCCCAGCACGACACCGTGCCGCCCGCGCGGAGGGCGCACGCGGTGTGGTTGTCCGCCGCGATCTGCGTCGCGTCGGTGATGGGCGAGCCGCCGCCCACGGGGCCGGGGACGGTGCGGTTGGTGGTCGAGCCGTCGCCGAGGTTGCCGTAGGCGTTGTAGCCCCAGCACGAGACCTGTCCGCCGGTGCGGCGCACGCACGAGAAGTACGCGCCGTTGGCGACCTCGGCGCCGTCGGTGATGCCGAACACGGTGACGGGCGCGTTGCTCGCCGTCGTGGTGGCGTTGCCGAGCTGTCCGTAGGCGTTGTAGCCCCAGCACGAGGTCGCGCCGGAGGTGACCACGGCGCAGGTGTGTCCGAGGCCGAGCGCGACGCTCGTCACGCCCGCGAGCGAGGTCGAGTTGACGGGGCCGTAGCGCACCACGGCGGTGCCGTCGCCGAGGCCGCCGTAGGTGTTGTAACCCCAGCAGGCGAGGGCGCCCGACGGGCGGATGAGGCAGTTGTAGTCGTTGCCGCCCACGATGGGGAGCGTGCAGCCGGTGCCCGCGCAGCTCATCGCGCCGTCGAGGCCGAAGACGCTCGCGCGCGCCTGGGAGCCGTTGGTGAGCGAGCCGTCGCCGAGCTGGCCCGAGGCGTTGTAGCCCCAGCACCTGACCGCGCCGCCCGTGAGGCGCGCGCAGGTGTGGTTGCCGCCCGCGACGATGCGCTGCACGCCCGTCGGGGTCGAGAGGATCACCGGGAGGTTGCGCTGCGCGGTGCTGTTGTCGCCGACCTGGCCGTAGCCGTTGTAGCCCCAGCACATGAGGGTGCTGTCGCGGCGGCGCACGCAGGTGTGGAGGCGTCCCGCGGTGACCTGCACCGCGTCGGTGATGGTCGGGACGGTCACCGGCGAGAGGCGCTGCGTGGTGGTGCCGTCGCCGAGGTTGCCGTAGCCGTTGTAGCCCCAGCAGCGCACGGAGCCGTCGCGCACGATGGCGCAGGTGTGCGTCGAGCCGGCGCTGAGGCCCACGACGTTGAGGAGCGCGGGCACCTCGGTGGCGGCCGAGCGGTTGGTGGCCGTGCCGTCGCCGAGCTGTCCGTTGGCGTTCTGGCCCCAGCACGAGACGCGTCCGTCGAGGCGGAGCGCGCAGGTGTGATTGGCGCCCGCGGCCACCTGGACGACGTTGGTGAGCCCGCCGACGTCGAGGGGGATGGTGCGGTTGGCCGTGGTGCCGTCGCCGAGCTGGTTGACGTTGTTCTGGCCCCAGCAGGCCACGCGGCCGTTGCGGCGGAGGATGCAGGTGTGGTTCGAGCCGAGGGTGACCTGCGTCGCGTCGCTCAGGCTGAAGACGGGGCTGGGCGTGGTGCGCGTCGCGGTGGTGCCGTCGCCGAGCTGACCCTGCGCGTTGACGCCCCAGCAGAGGACCTCGCCCGACGCGCGGACGGCGCAGGAGTGCGTCGCGCCGAGCTCGACGTCGACGACGTTGCCGAGGCCGCGCACGAGGGCCGGGTGCGCGCGGTTGACCGAGTTGCCGATGCCGAGCTGGCTCGACGAGTTGAGGCCCCAGCAGGCGAGCTCGCCGGTCGCGAGCACGGCGCAGGAGTGGCTGTCTCCCACGGCGACGTCGGCGCCTGCGGCGCCGGTGCAGTTGCCGGCCTCGCAGGTCTGGCCGGTGGCGCACACGCGGCCGCAGACGCCGCAGTTCGCGGTCGAGGTGGCGAGGGTGGTCTCGCAGCCGTTGGCGGCCATGCCGTCGCAGTCACCGAAGCCCGTGTTGCAGGTGGCGACGGCGCACGCGCCCGAGCGGCACGCGGAGGTGGCGTTCGTGAGGCGGCACGCGCTGGCGGCGGGATCTTCGTCGACCATGCCGTTGCAGTTGTCGTCGGCCGAGTTGCAGGTCTCGGTGACGGGGACGACCTCGCCCGTGCAGGCTCCCCAGGTGCGTCCGGTGCCGCAGGTCTGCATGCCGCCGCGGCAGGCGCCGACGGTCATGGTGCCCGAGGGGCCCGAGTAGCACGCGCGCGTCGCGCCGGGAGAGCACTCGCCGCACATGTCGTCGACCATGCCGTTGCAGTCGTCGTCGACCATGTTGCCGCAGGTCTCGCCCATCGACGGCGTCGTCTCGCCGATGCAGGCCGTGCCGTAGAAGCCCGTGGCGCCGCAGATCTGCGTGCCGGCGGCGCAGCGTCCGACGCCGCGCGTGGCCGAGGGGCCCGTGTAGCAGGACCGCGTCGTGCCCGGCGAGCACTCGCCGCACATGTCGTCGACCATGCCGTTGCAGTTGTCGTCGATCATGTTGCCGCAGGTCTCGGCCGTCGCCGGCGTGACCTGTCCGGTGCACGTCGTCGCGTAGAAGCCCGTGGGGCCGCAGATCTGCGTGCCCGCCACGCAGCGCCCGACGCCGACGGTGCCCGTCGCGCCGGTGTAGCAGGGGCGCGTGGTGCCCGGCGTGCACTCGCCGCAGCCCTCGTCGGTCATGCCGTTGCAGTTGTCGTCCATGCCGTTGCCGCAGGTCTCGGTGGCCGCGGGGACGACCTCTCCGACGCACGCCGTGGCGAACTGTCCGTCCGCGCCGCAGGTCTGCGTTCCGCCGGTGCAGCGGCCGACGCCCTGCGTGCCCGAGGGGCCCGAGTAGCAGGCGCGCGTCGCGCCGGTCATGCACGCGGCGCAGCCGTCGTCGACCATGCCGTTGCAGTCGTCGTCGATCATGTTGCCGCAGGTCTCGGCCGCGGCGGGCGTGGTCTCGCCGGTACAGCTCATCGGCCAGCGGCCCATCGAGTCGCAGGTCTGCGTGCCCGCGCGGCATCGCCCGACGGCCATCGTCTCGGGGCGACCGGTGTAGCAGGGCCGCGTCGCGGCGGCGGTGCACTCGCCGCAGCCCTCGTCGCTGACGCCGTTGCAGTTGTCGTCCATCATGTTGCCGCAGGTCTCTTCCGTCGCCGGGAGGACCTCGCCGGTGCACGCCGAGAACACGCCCGCGGTGCTGCACACCTGCGTGCCGCCGCGGCAGCGCCCGACGCCGATCGTGCCCGCGGGACCCGCGTAGCAGATGCGCGTCATCTCGGGCGCGCAGCGGTCGCCCGCGTCGCTCGCGTCCGCGGGCGTCGATCCGTCGCTCGCATCTGCGGGCGTCGATCCGTCGCTCGCGTCCGCGGGCGTCGATCCGTCGCTCGCGTCTGCGGGCATGGATCCGTCGCTCGCGTCTGCGGGCGTCGATCCGTCGCTCGCGTCATCGGGCGTCGAGCCGTCGCCGGGGTTCGAGCCGTCGCTCACGTCCGCCGGGGCGTCGCCGGGGTTCGAGCCGTCGCCCACGTCTGCCGGGGCGTCGCCGGGGTTCGAGCCGTCGCCCACGTCGGCGCCGACATCGCTCGCGCCGACCACGGACCTGCTCCCGTCGCTGCATGCGACAGCGAGCGTGGAGAGCAGGATCAAGCACTTCCACCGCTTCATGGATCCTCCTTGAGAAAAGACCGAAGATTCCCCGATAGCGCGTCGAGCTCGACGCCGGGTCACACACGGTGAGTATCGCGAAATTCTGCCCTTACGGAACTCGCAAACTGCGTCTTCGAATCGCGCCCGTCGGGGGCTACGCGCCGATCTTGTAGAAGCCCCAACCCCACAAGATTTGCGCAGCGACATCTCTCGCGACACCCCCCACGGGGTCGCGCTCGTCGGCGTCGCCATCGCGCTCCGACAGGGCGCGCGCGCGCTCTCGGAGCGCGGTCATGTGCGCGATGTCCTCGGGGTCCTCGGCCTCGGCGGGCTCGATCCGCGGCGACGCGTCGATGACCATCCAGTCGTACACGAGCGACGTGAGCGCGGCGCGCTCGTCGGCCGAGAGCTCCCTCGGCTCGCGCCCCTCGGGCCACCCCATCGGACGTGCGATCGCGACGGGGTCACGCGCCCGCCACCCCGCGTATCGCCCGCTCGCGAACACGATCGAGACACGGTCGCAGAGCCGCACCGCCGTCACGCTCGCGGCGTCGCCGGCGAGCGCTTCGACGGCCTCCGCGCGCAGCGCCACGAGCCACCCGAGCGACACGTCGAAGAGCGCGAAATCCGTCGCGGCGAGTTCGAACGGCGGCGTCGTCACCGAGACCGTGAGCGCGCCCTCGTGGTCGGGCAGCGCCGCCACGCGCGCGAGGAGCTCGTCGTCGAAGCGCAGCGCCACGGGGCGGCCGAGGTAGGCCTCGCGGAGGAGGCCCGTCGTGGGGTCGAAGCGCAGCGCGTCGCCGTCGTCGCCGCGCGTGCCGACGCAGCCCTCGACGCTCCAGCCCGAGGCCGAGAGGTCGTCGCGCCAGCGCGTTCGAATGGCCTGCGCGCCGCTCCAGCGCGCCACCGTCTCGGGCGTCTGCGCCGACGGGATGAACACCGCGGACACGCCGTCGGCGAGCTGAAACACCTTGCCAGAAGTCTCTTCGCGCGAAGGCTCGGGCGCCGCCCCGCGCGCCGCCGGGGCGTCTCCCGCGGCGATGCCGACGGCCGCGAGGAAGGCCCTCGACGCCTCGTCGCGGTCTCGGGCGAGCACGGCGAATCGCTGCGCCTCGCGGGCCTCGGACTCGGCCCTCGCGGCCTCGACCAGCGCGCGACCGACGCCCTGCCTCCGCGCGTCGGCGGCCACGTAGACCGCGTCGAGGAGGGCGGCCTCGACGGCGCCTCCGC
The DNA here is from genome assembly GCA_046351535.1 of Polyangiales bacterium. Lineage (GTDB taxonomy): Bacteria > Myxococcota_A > Polyangia > Polyangiales > CAISKJ01. Next base: position 14,214 of record JAXLYG010000074.1, on the reverse strand, counting down.
CGATGCGCTTGAGGAGCCGCACGATCGCGACGCCCACGGCGCGACCGCCGCGCTCGGCGAGGAGCGCGAGGCCCTGCTCGTCGGACGACAGCCACGAGGGGAGCGCGTCACCGATCGCGATCCCCGCGTCGGCGCAGAGGGCGCTCACCGAGCGCGCGTCGCGCGCCGAGCCGAGCGCGCGTCGGATCACCAGAGCGGACACCGCGAAACGACCTCAGTTGAGCGAGTGGGGAAGCGCCAGCGCGAAGGGGGCGATGGAGGCGTCGAAGCGTCGGCCGTCGTCGCGCACCATCTCGTAGGTGCCGCGCATCGTGCCGCGGGGCGTTCGAAGCGCGCAGCCGCTCGTGTATTCGAAGCTCTGGCCCGGCCGCAGCAGGGGTTGCGCGCCGACCACGCCGTCGCCCTTGACCTCCTGCACGTTGCCGTCGCCGTCGGTGATGATCCAGTGCCGCGACTTGAGCTGCGCGCTCTCGCCGCCCTCGTTGGTGATCTTCACCGTGTACGAGAACACGTACTCGCGCTGCGTCGGCGACGAGCGCTCGGGGAGGTACGCGCTCGAGACCGTGACACGTATCCCCTGGGTGATCGCGTTCGACACGCCCGGCACCCTGCCAGCACACGCACCGCGGCGCAAGGGCCGCCTCAGGCGAGGGGATCGCCCGCGTCGAAGCCCACGAACACGGGCTCCGGCGTGAGCGTGACGCCCAGTCGATCGCGCACGGTGTCGCGGACCACCCGCGCCAGCGCGAGCACCTCGCGCGCGGTGGCGTGGCCGCGGTTCACGAGCGCGAGGCTGTGCTTCTGCGACACGGCGGCGTCGCCGAGGCGCGTCCCCTTCGCGACGCCCGCGCGCTCGATGAGCCACCCCGCGGCGAGCTTCACGCGGCCTCCCTCTGCGGCGAAGCGGGGCATCGTCTCGTCATCGCGGAGCGCCCCGAGGGATCGCGCGCGCGACGCGACCTCTTCTGCGAGGCGCGCGTCGACGACGGGGTTGACGAAGAACGACCCCGCGCTCCGCGTGTCGGCGTCGGCCTCGTCGAGCACCATCGATTTCGCGCGACGGAGCGAGATCACCGTGTCTCGCACGAGCGCGAGCGTCGGCGTCTCGCCGCGTCGCTCGATGGCGCGCGTGAGCTCCCCGTAGCGCAGCGCGGCCGCGCCGCCGACACGGAGCGCGAAGCTCACCGAGAGCACCACGTGGCGGTCGCGGGCCTCGCGCTTGAACACGCTGTCGCGGTAGCCGAAGCCGCACGCCGACGCGGGCATCGTCTCGACGGAGCCTGTGACACGATCCCACACGCGCACGGCGGTGATCGTGTCGGAGACCTCCTGCCCGTACGCGCCGACGTTCTGGATGGGCGTCGCGCCGACGAGGCCGGGGATGCCCGAGAGGCACTCGACGCCCGCGAGCGAGTCGCTTACGGCGCGCGCGACGAGCTCGTCCCAGACCTCTCCCGCGGCGGCGTGGAGCGTCGCGACCTCACCGTCGTGACGGACCTCGACGCCCTTCGTCGCGACGCGCACGACGCGGCCGTCGAAGCCCTCGTCGGCGACGAGCAGGTTCGAACCGCCGCCGAGGATGAACGCCCGCTGGCCTCGCGCGTCGCAATCGCGCACCGCGTCGATGAGGTCTCGCTCGCGCTCGGCGACGACGAGCTCCTTCGCCGCGCCTCCGACGCGGAGCGTGGTGAGCGGGGCGATGGGAACGTTGCGCTGGATGTCGGCTCGCACGGCCCGGAGGGCTCTATCAGGGATCTCTCGTCCGCGCGAGGAGACGCCGCGTTACGATGCGCGCGTGGCACGCGTCGCGATGATCACCACGGGCTATCCCCACCGCGGAGACCTCGTGGCGGGGAGCTTCGTGCGCGCCATGGCCCGCGCCCTCGTCGCGCGCGGGCACGGGGTCTCGGTCGCGTGCGCGGCGCGACGAGCGGGCGACGGCTTCGACGCGCCGATCGCGGACGACGGCGTGACCGTGGAGGCGGCGCGCTACCTCTTCGGCGAGACCTTCTACGGCGCGGGCGCACCTGACGCGCTCGGGCTCGGCGGCGGCGGCGGACGGTGGCGCGCGAGGCTCGGCGCGCTCGACGCGGTGCGCGCGCTCTCGTTCGCGGCGGCGCGTGTGATCGAGGGGAGCGACGCGGTGGTGTCACACTTCGCGCTCCCCTGCGGCGCGATCGCGGGCGCGCTTCGTGGCGCGCGCAGGCACGTCGCGGTGGTGCACGGGACCGACGGCTGGCTGCTCGCGCGGATGCCGGTCGCCGCGCAGCGCGCGCTGCTCCGTCGCGCGAGCCTCGTGTGGTACTCGCACGACGCGCTGAGAGAGGCCGTGGCGCACCCGGCGGAGGTCCCGTCGGCGGTGCGTCCGATGGGCTGGGAGCCCATGCACGAAGCTGTTTCGAGCGCGTCACGGCGAGGCCCGCTGCGCGTCGCGATGGTGTCGCGGCTGGTGCCCGTGAAGCGCGTCGATCGCGCGGTGGAGGCCGTCGGGGCGCTCGCTTCGAAGGGCGTCGCGGTGACGCTCACGGTGGCGGGTGACGGACCGTTGCGCTCGTCGCTCGAAGCGCTCGCGTCGAGGGTCGCGCCAGGTCGCGTGCGCTGGCTCGGCGCCGTCGATGCGCGTGCGCGCGACGCGCTCCTCGGGGCTTCGAATGTGTTCCTTCACACCGCGGGCGCGATCGAGGGAGGCCGCACCGAGGGCGCGCCCGTCGCGGTGCTCGAAGCGATGGGGGCGGGGCTCGCGGTGGTCGCCTGCGACGCGGGCGGTGTGCGCGGCCTCCTCGGTGACGCGGGCCTCGTCACGCGCGCCGCGGCCACGCCGAAGGAGCTCGCCGACACCCTCGACTCCCTCACCGACGAGGCGCTTCGAGCGTCGCTCGGCGAGCGGGCGAGGGGGCGCGCGTGGCCGCTGCGCTGGGCGTCGACGGCGGCGTGGCTCGAAGGCGCGCTCGGCCTCGGAAGTTGATGCTTCGCGCGCGACGGCGATAGGGTCGTCGCCGATGTCCTTTCACATCGAATCGATCTCCGCGAGGCCCCTCGAGGTCCCGTTGGAGGAGCCCTTCACCATCGCGTCGGGACGCATGGACGCCACGCGCGCCGCGCTCATCGAGGTGACGCTCGTCGACGCGGCGAGCGGTCGACGCGCGACGGGGCTCGGAGAGGCCGCGGCGCTCCCGCCGGTCACGCACGAAGACATGCCCGACGTGCTCGACGCGGTGCGTGCGCTCTCGGCGCGTCTGACAGGGACGACGCTCGAGGGCGGTGACCCGACGCTCCTGGCGATGGGCCTCGCGCACGGACACCGCGAGACCCGCGAACACCCCGTCGCAGCGTCGGGGGTCGAGGTGGCCGCGCTCGACGCGATCGCGAGGTCGCGCGGCGTGGCGCTCTACGCGCTGCTCGGCGACGCGCGCGGAGAGCCCTTCGCGACGCGGCTCGTGAGCGACATCACGATTCCGATCCACGAGCCCTCGCACATGGGCGAGCTCGCGGAGGCGTGGGCGCGGCGGGGGTTCACCTGCTTCAAGGTGAAGGTGGGCATCGACCCGTCGCGCGACCTCGCGGGCCTCGGCGCCATCGTGGCGCGCGCACCGAGCGCGACGCTGCGCATCGACGCGAACGGCGGCTACGACGCGCGGACCGCGATCGAGCTCTACGCGCGCGCGACGCGTGGCGGCGCGGTGATCGAGTGCTTCGAACAGCCCTGCGCGCGTGACGACCTCGACGGCATGGCCGCGGTGACGCGCGCGCTGCCGGTGCCCGTCGTGGCCGACGAGTCGGTGCGCGGGATCGAGGACCTCGCGCGGGTGCTCGACCGCGGCGCGGCGTCGGGCGTGAACCTCAAGCTCGCGAAGATGGGCGTGGCGCAGGCCCTCGAGGTCGGTCGTCGCGCGAAGGCGCGCGGCCTCGCGGTGATGATGGGCGCGATGGTCGAGACGAGGCTCGGGATCACGGCGGCGGCGCACGTCTGCGCGGCGCTCGGCGGCGTGCGCTTCGTCGACCTCGACACCGCGTGGCTGCTTCGCGAGGATCCGTTCGTCGGGGGATATCAGTCGGAGGGGCCTGTGATCACGCTCGGCGGAGCGCCGGGCATGGCGATCTCGTACACGGGCGCGTGATCTACGGGCGCACGATCGAAGTGCCTGCGGGCGGAGACCAGTTGAAGGTCGACTCGGGCACGTTGAGGTTCACCTGCGGGCGCACGAAGGTGAACTGGTTGCGGTTGCCCTGCGCGTCGATCACGACCGTGCGCGCCACCTGGAAGCTCGCGCGGTCGACGTAGAAGACGATGCGCTCGTAGGTGGGCTGCGGCGAGGTGGGGCGGAGCTCCAGCACGTAGCCGCTCGGGTACTGGAACTGCGCCGCGTCGAGGAGGCGGAACGTGAACGCGTCGGTGAGCCTGCCGACGCCCGTGAGGAACGCAAGGGCCGTGGGCATCTGCGACTGCGTGAGCGTCTGCTGGATGGCCTGCCGCTCCTCGGCCTGGTAGGCCCAGAGCGTCGTGCCGTTGGAGACGATCACGTCGTTGTGGGGCGCGGCGTAGTTCCAGCGCATGCGACCGGGCTTGCGAAAGATCACGCGGCCCGAGCGCTGCTCCTGACCGTAGAGCCGGTTCACCGAGACCTGCGTGAAGTCGGCCTGGAAGTCGCTCGTGCGGTCGTAGAACTCCTGAATTCGCTGCGCGACCTGATCGGCGCTGAGGGCGCCGTTGGGCGACGCGGGCGCCACCACCGCGGGGGTCGTCGCGGGGGGCGCGGTCGCGGGCTGCGTCGCGGGACGCTGCGCCACGGCGGGCGTCGCGGGCTGCGTGGGAGGCCGCTGCGGCTGCGCGGCGGGTCGCTGGGGCTGCGTCGGCGGACGCTGCGGGCGCGTCGCGGCGGGTCGGTTCTGCGCGTTGCGGGGCGCGTGCGAAGCGGGAACGGTGGGGTTCGCGGAGGCGGGGAGGGCGACGCTCATCGCGACGCAGATCGACAGGGCGTGGAGCTGCTTCATGGGGACGTGGACCTCCGTGGAGGGGGCAATCCGAGGGGCGGGGCCGTGGTTTATACGCGAGGCCGCGCGATTCGGTGCATTCGTCAGGACGAGAGGCGAGGCGAGGAACGACCGACCGCGCGGTTCTTTACACCGACCCGAAGTCGTTGGAGCCTCCGAAGGTCCATGCTCACCTCGCTCGCCAGAGCCCGTTGCCTCACCCTCGTCGCGTGCCTCGCGGCCTGTGCGGAGGGTCAGGAAGCCACCCCCGACGACGCGTCCGAGAGCGATGGCAGCCCCATCAAGGACGACGTCGACTCCGAGGGCGACGCCGTCAAGGAGGACGTCGAACTCGACGTCTCCGACGACCAGTCGGAGCCCTCCGATGCCGGAGAAGACAGCGAATCCGACGCTTCGGTCACCGACGTTCAACACGATGTCACGGTCATCGACAACGGCCCCGCCGACGTCGTCTCCAACGACGTGCGTCCCACCGACGTCGCGTTTGATTCGCCGCCCCCTCCGCCTCCTCCGCCACCGCCTCCGCCGCCGCCGCCTCCACCACCCCCGCCTCCGCCTCCTCCACCGCCTCCGCCTCCGCCGCCACCGCCTCCGCCGCCGCCTCCTCCGACGATGACCTGTCCGTCGGGCTTTTCGAGGCAATCGTGTCGCACGGACGAGAACTGCTGCGCCTCGCTCGGTGGCATCGGCGTGGGCTGCGGGTGCGCGTTCCCGATCCTCGGGTGCGTGCCGCGCGGCGGCCCCGGCTGCTGATCCGCGGAACATGGTCGACGAGAGTGACCACGCGCTCCTCGACGCGTACCTCGACGCGCTCGCCCGAGGTCCGAGGCCCGTGCGCGTGGTTTCGAAGGGCGCGTTCTGGCATCAGCGACTCGCCGATCGACTGCTGAGGATCGTCACCTTCGGTGGACAGAATCGCTACCTCAGCGAGTACGTGACGACCCTCGGTCGCACCATCTACGTGCCCGATGACTGGCAGCGCGTCGCCCCGCTCCGACGCTACGTGGTGCTCCGCCACGAGGTGGTTCACGTGCGGCAGTTCGAGCGCTTCGGGTGGGTCGGGATGGTGCTGATCTATGGGCTCTTTCCGCTTCCCGCGGGGCTCGCGTGGGGGCGCGCGAGGCTCGAGTGGGAGGCCTACGCCGAGACGCTCCGGGTGACCGCGGAGGTGTACGGCGCCGACGCAGCGAGGGACCCGCGCCTCCACGACGAGATCGTCGCGCGCTTCACGGGACCCGACTACGCGTGGATGTGGCCCTTCGCGTCGACCGTGCGGCGCTGGATCGCCGAGTGCCTCGCGGAGATCGACGCATGACACGATGGCGTGAGAGCGCTCTTCCGTGAGGCCCCCCGGCGCGCTTAGAGTCGCCGGAGAGAAGCCAATGCCCACCCCCGCTGTAGGAATCGACCTCGGGACGACGAACTCCGTGGTCGCCGTCTCGCTCAACGGCAAGCCGCAGGTGCTCGTCGACTCGCTGTCGGGCTCGTCGCTGATCCCTTCGGTGGTGTCCTTCGCCGAGACCGGTGAGCGCATCGTGGGCCGCGCGGCGCGCGTTCGAAAGGCCTTCGATCCGGCGAACACCATCTCGTCGGTCAAGCGCCTCCTCGGTCGACCCTTCAAGAGCGAGGAGGTGCGCCGCGCCCGCTCGCGCGTCGCGTTCGAGCTCAAGGAGGGCGCCGACAGCGCCGTGCTCGTGCAGACCCGCGGCGGCAGCTTCTCGCTGCCCGAGATCTCCGCGATGGTGCTCCGCGAGGTGCGCCGCGTCGCCGAGGAGTCGCTCGAGCAGAAGGTCGACCGCTGCGTGGTCACCGTGCCCGCGAACTTCAACGAGCTTCAGCGATCGAGCACGAAGATCGCGGGCAAGATCGCCGAGCTCGAGGTGGTGCGCATCCTCAACGAGCCCACGGCCGCGGCGCTCGCGTACGGCTACGGCCGCGGGTCGCGCGAGAAGATCTGCATCTACGACTTCGGCGGCGGCACCTTCGACGTCACGCTCCTCGAACTCAACGGCAACGTGTTCGAAGTGCTCTCGACGTGGGGGGACACCTTCCTCGGCGGCGACGACATCGACATGGCGATCACCGACTCGCTCGTCGTGCCGCTGCAGAAGGCCACGCGCATCGACGCGTCGAGCGACCGCCTCGCGTACGACATCCTCCGCGACGCCGCCGAGGCCGTGAAGTGCAAGCTCTCGAGCGCCGACAACGCGACGCTCGACTTCAACTACATGGCCCCCGGCGCGCGGGCGCCGGTGCGCTTTCAGCACAACCTCACGCGCGGCGAGTTCGATCGCCTCGCGGGCGCGCACATCGAGAAGACCTTCGCGGTCTGCCAGGAGGCGCTCAAGCTCGCGGGGCTCCGCACCTCGGACCTCACCTCCGTGATCCTCGTCGGAGGCAGCACGCGTATCCCCTCGGTTCGCGCGCGCGTGGCGCAGTTCTTCGGCCGCGATCCGCTCACGCACCTGCCCCCCGAGGAGGTCGTCGGGCTCGGCGCGGCCATCCTCGCGGAGGCCCTCACGGGCGGCGTTCGCAAGGGCCCCACGACGCAGCGGATGTTCGCGTCGGGAGAGCCCGCCCCGTCGCCGGGAGGATCGCACGCGGGGCCGTTGCCCGCGCCCTCTGCGCCGCCGCCGTCGCCCTCCGCGCCGCCCGGAACGGCGAGCCCCTTCCGCGCGTCGACGCTCGTCGGAAATCCCCCCGCGGCGCCGCCCGGAAGGCCTCCGACGACGACGTCTCCGTTCCGCGCGCAGACGCCCCCGCCGCTGCCCCCCGGTGCTCGCGCCGCGCCGCCGCCCGTTCCCTCGCAGGCCGAGCGACGCTCCGAGGCGCCGCCTCCGCCGATTCCCGCGAAGGCCGCGCCGCCCGCGATGCCCGCGCCGCCGAGGACGCCGCTGCCCGTGAGCTTCGACCTCGACGACCCCTTCTCGACCGACGGGAGTCGCCCTTCGAACGTGCCCTTCGTCTCCGCGAAGCCGACGCCCATGCCCACGCAGGGCCCCGGGATCAGCAACCTCGACGAGCCCTCGTTCGTCGGCCGAAACCCCGTCGGCGCGAGGCCGAGCAACACGCGCCCCTACGAGCAGCCCGTCCCCGCGTTCAACCTCGACGATCCGTCGGTCTCGATCCCCCTCGCGTCGCTCGCGTCGACCATTCAGCAGGGCGGACGCGCCGAGGTTCCGGCCGACGAGGAGCGCACGCAGACCCGCGACGGACGCGCGCTTCTCGCGGGCATCGGCGCGGCGCTCCCGGCGGTCGCGCAGCCCGGCCTCCCCGCGCTCGCGCCGGAGCTCCCTGCGAACGCGCCCGAGCTGCCGGGTCAGATCAAGGCGCCGCAAGCGCCGCCGCTTCAGGTGCCCGCGCCGCAAGCGCCGCCGCTCGTCAAGCCGCCCATCGGCGCCGCGCCGCGGCCGTCTTCACCCGCGATTCAAGCGGTCGCGCCGAAGCCCGCGCTCGGGGCGCCGCCGCGCTCGTCGTCGCCCAACGTCCCCCCGATCACCGAAGAGGGACCGCGTCCGAGCGGGCTCTCGGCGGCGCTCTCGGCGCTCCCGCCCTCAATCGCGGCGGCCATCAAGCCTCCGCCGCCGAAGGCCGAGCCGCCGAAGGTCGAGACGTCGATGTTCGGCGCGTCCGACGAGGACACGCGCGCGATGAACACGCTCGACGAGCGCTCGGTGCCGTCGTTCAACCTCGACGCCTCGATCTTCGGCGATGACTCCGCGGTCTTCGGCGACCACGCGAAGCCTCCGCACGGCGCACCGCACGGGCTCGACGTGTCGGTGCCGTCGTTCCGCATCGACGCCGACGACATCTTCGGTCCGTCGGGCGAGGCGGGGACGGGGACGCTCGTCGCGAAGTCTCCCTTCGAACCCACGCTGCCCGAGATCGGGAGCTCCACGGTCGCGCTCGAGGCGCCGCCGCAGCCTCCGAGCTTCGCGCACGAAGACGACACGTCGACGCGAAAGGTCGGCGCCGTCGCGGCGGTGGCCGTCGCGGCGGTGGCCGCGATGCCTCCGCTCGACGAGCAGACGCGCGCGATGCCGACGGTGCCCGAGGCCGACGACGCGTCGCTGCCGCCGATGGTCGTCCCCGCGCCCATGAAGGCCGCGGTGCCCATCGTTCGTCCCGCCGCGCCCGCGCCGCCGATGACGGCGACGCTCCAGGGGGGAACGCAGGCCGGCGGCGACACCCTCAAGCCCGGACTGCCGCCCGCGCGCGCGCCGGCGCCCGCGTCGGCGAATCCTCCGCCTGCGCCGATGCGCGGGTCGACCGTGCCTCCGTCGCAGGTCGCCAGCGTCGCGCCGCCGCCGAGACCGTCGGCGCCCGTCGGGGGAATCGCCGTGCCGCTCCTCCTCGACGTCACGCCGCTCAGCCTCGGCGTCGAGACCGCGGGCGGTCTCTGCGAGACCGTGATCCGACGCAACGCGACGATCCCCGTCGAGCAGACGCGGGTCTTCGCCACCACCAACGACGACCAGACCACCGTGGTCATTCGTATCGCGCAGGGGGAGTCGCGCAAATTCTCGGAGAATCAAGGCCTCGGAGAGCTCGAGCTCACGGGCCTCAGGGCCGCGCCGAGGGGCGAGGTCTCCGTCGCGGTCACCTTCGAACTCGGCGCCGACGGGACGCTCAACGTCCGCGCGAGAGACGTCGAGACCAACCGCGAGCAGACCACCCACGTGTCGCTGCTCACCATCCCCAACGAGACCGCGCAGGCGGAGATGGCCGCTCGTCAGCGCGCCTCGCTCCCCACCGCGGCCTCGTGAGCACGCCGCAGATGACGCAGCGAACGCCCCCGCGGGTGTGGTAGAGACGGGAGTGCGGAGCGCCGCATGTTGTCAGATCGCCTCCTCGACGATCAGCTCGATCGCCTCGACTACTACACGCTGCTGGGGGTAGCGCGCGACGCCGACGCCTCTGCGATCCGCGACGCGTTTCACCGCTTCGCGCTGCGCTTTCACCCCGACCAGCACGTCGAGAACCCCGCCGAGGTCACGCGCGTCCTCCGCATCTTCAAGCGCGGCTCCGAGGGCTATCGCGTGCTGCTCGACCCCGTGCTTCGCGCGCGCTACGACGCCGCGCTGGCACGCGGCGAGGTGCGCCTCACGCCCGACGCCGAGCGCAAGGCCGTGGTGCAGGAGGCCAGGGTCGCCACCATCGTCGAGGCGCCGCTCCCCGCCGACATCGCGCCGCTCTTCGAGAAGGCGAGCGAGGCCTTCAAGCGGGGCGACATGAAGAACGCCAAGGCGTTTCTCCTCCTCGCGTCGCGCAAGGGCAATCACCCTCGCGTCGCCGCGCTCACCAAGGAGATCCTCGAAGCCGAGCGCGCCGCGCTCCGCGCGAAGCGATAGCGGCGCGGGCCTCGTCGACGGGCGATCAGCGACCCCGGTTCGAGATCGCCGACGAGAGCCGCACGGCCGCGTCGTGGCGCCCGACGGCGTGATAGAGCGACGCGAGCATCGCGAGGGTCGCGGCCTCGCCGCTCGTGTCGCGCTCGCGCCTCGCCTGCGCGAGCGCCGCGACGGCCGAGCGCACCGCCGCGGGCACCCTCGACTCACGCGCGTGCGCGAGCGCGCCGAGGAGGTGGTCGCGCACCGAGGTCCCGTCGGCGCCCACGCGCCGCGCGAGGCTGGCGTCGCCCTTGAGCAGCCCGGCGAGCGCGCGGAGGCGCATGGCGGCCGGGGCGTCGCCCGTGGCCTCCCTCGCGCGCGCGGCGGACTCCAGCGCCTCTGGCGAAGCCGACGACGCGGCCGTCGCGCCCGCCACGGCCGTCACGGTCGCGAGGGGACCGATCTCCGCGGCGACGGCGCGCATCGCGGTCTCGATCGACGTGTCGCCGAAGGCGCGCGGCAGCGAGATCGTTGACGCGAGCAGTCGCACCGCGGCGCCGCGATCACCCGCCGCGAGCGCAGCGCGCGCGGCCCGCACGAAGCGGCTCGCGGCGTCGGGCGCGCCCTCCGCGAGGCTGCGCTCCGCGTCGATGAGCGCGTCGAGCACGCCGAGGGTGCGGAGGGCGTCGATGCGCCCCTTCAGCTCCGGATCGACCGCAGGGTGCGGCCCTCGACCGAGGTCGACGGTGCCGCCCGACAGCGCCACGAGGCCGTGTGCTTGCAGCGCGCGCACGAGGTCGACGGTGCCGAAGACCACGCGAAGGACGCCGCGTAGCGCGTGCTCCGAGGCCCCGTCGCCCATGGCGAGGGCCACTTCGAACAGCGCGTCGCGTGCGACCGTCGAGCGAGGCGATGCGGCGTTCGAACTCGGTGACGCGCTCGCGCTGCGGGCGAGCCGCACGAGGCGTCGCGCGCGTGGTGCCAGGTGTTCGAGATGGGGTCGAAGATCACCTCGCCCGACAGCGCCGCGGCGCGCACGAGCTCGACGAGTCGACCGGGCACGCTGCTCCTGCGCGCGAAGCGGCTCACGAGCATGTCTTCGGTGGCGTCGCCGAGGAGGCTCCGCACGATGGAGCGCGACTCCGCAGGCGCGAGCGGGCCGAGCTCGACCTCACGGAGCGGCGGGCACCAGGGCGTGTCGCAGTCGGGGCCCACGATCGCGAGCACGGCCGCGCGACCGACCGTGATCGACGCGACGTCGACGTCGAGGCGCTGCGCGTCGCGCGCTTCGACGAGGAGCCAGCGCGGGGTGTCGTCGGAGACGCCGCGAAGGACCTCGTCGATCGCGCTCACGACCACCGCGTCGCCCTCGTACACGCGACGGATGACCCTCGCGCCGACGCGCGCCGCGGCCTCGTGGACGAGCCGCGTAGAGCCCATCCGGCCGCTCGCGCGGATGACGGCGAAGCCTGTCGTCGCGCCGTCGCCGAGCGCGTCGATCACCGCGTCGAGCTCGTCGGCGCGGTCGACGAACGCGGGGCGCTCGGGGAGCTTCGCCGCGCTCTCGCGGCAGGCGCTCCGAAGCCGCGGGACCTCGGCGAGCGACGCGCACGCGAAGGGCAGCCGCCAGCCCGGTCGACGCCGCGCCCGGGCGAAGCAGAGCGCGGTCGAGAGCGCCCTCGCGGCCTGGAGCGTGAAGGTGAACTCGCCGGGCGCAGCGGTCATGCAGAGGGCCACGACGCGCTCGATGGCGGGGAGCACCTCGGCGCCGTCTTCGTGCACGGAGGGCTCGTCGCAGGCCACGGCGGCGGTGCCGTAGCCGAGGCTCGCCGCGGCGCTGTCGAAGATCCGCGCAGCGGCCTCGCGCGACGACGCTTCGAAGGCGTGCACCTCGACGCGGCCGATGGTGCGGATCGACGGGCCAAGCAGCGCGCGATACTCGAGCTGCACGTCTTCGTCGGCGCGGAGACCCAGGATCCAGGAGTCCATGCGTCGGCTCTCGGCGGTGTGTCGTGGTGGGCGAGCGGTGGCGGTCAGGGGGCGTGTGGCGTCGCGCGGACGGGGCGCGTCACTTGTTCTTCAGGCGGCTCTTGAGCGAGGCGAGCTCGTCTTCGAGGCTGTCGGTGGTCTCGCCGCGCTCGAGCTTGCGGAACTTCTCTTCGAGGTCGGCCTTCTTCGGGTCGACGAGCAGCTCCGTGGCTTCGGCCTCGGCCTCCATCGACTCGATCTTGTCCTGCATCTCGCGGAGGCGGCCCACGGCGCCGGTGTTCGAACCGCCGAGCGTGGAGTTGCCCGTCGACGCGCGCGCGTTGCCGACCTGCGAGGCGAGGGTGTTCTTGCGGGCCTTGAGCTCCTCGACCTTGCGATCGAGCTGGTCGATGGTGGCCTTGAGCTCGCTCACGTACGCCGTCTGCTGCTCGCGCAGCCGGTCGGTGTCGGCGACGTCGCCCTCGGCCTTCTTCTTCCGGCGCAGCGCCTCGCGCGCGAGCTCGTCGTCGCCGTGTTCGAGCGCGAGCATGGCGCGCTTCTCCCAGCTGGCGACGTCCTCGTTCTGGTCCTTCAGCTTCTTCTCGAGCTGCTTGACGGTCGCGAGCGAGCTCACGAGGTCGGCGCGAGCCTTCTTCAGCTCGTCCTGCATGTCCTCGATCGTCTGCGCGATCATCTTGGCCGGGTCCTCGGCCTTGTCGATGATCGAGTTGAGGTTTGATTTGATCGCGCGGCCCAGGCGATCGAGCATCCCCATGGCGGTGTGTCTCGCTCCTTCCAGCGTGCGGCGCATGGTTGCACCGCGAACTGGCGAAGTAAATAGCACCGAAGCGCCGCGAGGCGCTGTGATTCTCGCGATCCCGACCGGACCGCCAGCGTCGCCGCTATCAGCCTACCAGCCGACAGCAGTCGCCGAGCGACACACCTCCGTCGTCGGCCTCGCACCGATACCGGATGCAGAACATGCCAGAGCCCTGCACGTTCTCCTCACGGCAGTAGACCCCGCCGTCGGCGTCGCGCGCGCCTTCGCACACCCGCACGGGTGCGTCACCGCCGTCCGCGGCATCGCTCACGTCGCTCGCGTCGCTCACATCGCGCGCGTCTGCGGCGTCGGCGCGGTCGGCCGACGTGTCGATCACCGCGTCGATGACGTGGATGACATCGGTCGCGTCGAGCAGGTCGATCACGTCGGTGGCCGCGTCGGAGGGCGCGCTCGTGGAGCAGCCGAACGCGAGCGGCGCGAGGATCAGCGTCGCGGGGACCGTGAGCTTCCGCATGGCCGCGACGCTATCACGGCGTCGGTCAGCGTTGACGGCCGAGGCCGTGGGCGCGCAGCAGGTCGTGGAGGTGCGAGCGCGCGAGGTCGAGGCGACGCGCGGCCTCGCTCACGTTGCCGCCGCAGCGCGTGAGCGTCTCTTCGAGGAGCTCGCGCTGGAAGCGTCGCGTCGCCTCCTGCCAGGTGAGCGGCGCCTCGGGTCCCGTCGACGCGACCGCGCGTTCGGGGAAGAGGTGATGCGCGTCGATCGCCGAGGCGCCCTCATCGACCGCGAAGGCGATGCCGCGCTGCACGGCGGCCGCGAGCTGGCGCACGTTGCCGGGCCACTCGGCGCTCGTGAGGGCGGCGCGCGCGGCGCGGGTGAGCGTGAGCGGACGTCCGTCGAGCGAGCCCGCGCGCGCGATCGACTCCGCGATGAGGGCGACGTCTTCGGAGCGCTCACGCAGCGAGGGGACGCGCACGCGGAACACGTCGAGGCGGTAGTAGAGGTCCTCGCGGAAGCGCTTCGACTGCACCGAGCCTTCGAGGTCGGCGTTGGTGGCCGCGACCACGCGCACGTCGGCCTTCTGCGGCGTCGCGTCGCCGAGGCGGTAGTAGTGCTTCGACTGGAGGAACTGCAGCAGCTTCGCC
>JAXLYG010000073.1:0-42104 GCA_046351535.1 Polyangiales bacterium | reverse complement strand
GCGGCGGGTCTGCGTTGGCCACGGAGACCAGGGGCACTGAGAGCTCCTGCGCGATGACGCGCGCAAGGTCGCGGTCGTTCACTTCGCCGCGCTCGACGAGCGTCGCTGCGAGCCGCGACGCGCTGCTGTGGGTGAGGTTTGCGGTCAGCGCATCGAGCCGTGCCTGCGAGAGCAGGCCCGTGCGCACCAGGATCTCTCCGAGGTGTCGTCGGTTCATCACACCCCATTGCATCGGACAGACGCTCGCGGATCTTTAATCTCCGCGCGCCTTTTTCTGCGCATCGAGCGGGCAAGAGGCCGCACGGGAGGAGCCCGTGGGCGGAGGGCCACGGCGGGACCCCAGGGCGTCGGGGCTTGACCCGATCTCCACGAGGGGCGTAGAAGCGCGGAACGATCGCGTTTTTGCGCGCAGAACCCGTGTGAGCGAGAGCACCTCCGAAGCCCCGACAACCCCGTCTACCGAGCGTCCGCGCTCGCCGTTGGGGCGTCGTTTCGCTGCGGTGACCACCACGGTTCTCACGGGGATGCTCATCTGGCACGCGTCGTCTGCGATCTACCGCGACAGCTTCACCACCGTCGCCCCCGCACCCGAAGACACCCGCTGCGCGGACAGCATCCGCGTCCTCCACGCGGCCTACTCCACCCGATGGGAGCAGCGCCGCGATGACACCGCGTCGCTCGACCGTCGCCTCGAAGGGTTGCGCGGGCTCTGCGAGCGCGAGGGCCCCGAGGCCGCGGTCGCGTGGCGACACTTCGAACGCTGGCGGTATCGCGCCGAGGGACACGCCGCGTTCGCGCGCGAGCTCCTCGACGAAGACGCGCGCATCGCCCTCGCCTATCAGTCCCCAGGAACCTCCCGATGACCGACCCCACTCTCTCGTTCGACTCGATGAAGCTCGGCGCCCCCCTCCTCAAGGCGCTCGAGGAGGTCGGCTACGCCGCACCCACGTCGGTGCAGGCCGCCGCGTTCGAACTCATCTCCACCGGCCGCGACGTCATCGTCCAGAGCCGCACGGGCAGCGGCAAGACCGGCGCCTTCGTCATCCCCATCGTCGACCGGCTGTTGAAGCCCGACGCGCACGTGCAGGTGCTCACGCTCTGCCCGACGCGCGAGCTCGCGCTCCAGGTCGCCGGTGAGTTCGAACGCCTCGGTCGTCACTCGGGCCTCTCGGTCGCAGCCATCTACGGCGGCGCCCCGATGGAGCGCCAGGTGGCCCAGCTCCGCGCCGGCGCCCGCGTCGTCGTGGGGACGCCGGGCCGCGTGCTCGATCACCTTCGCCGCGGCACGCTCGACGTGAAGCGCGTGAAGATCATCGTGCTCGACGAGGGCGACGAGATGCTCTCGATGGGCTTCGCCGAGGAGCTCAACGCGATCCTCGAGTTCGTGCCCAAGCAGCGCCAGGGGGTGATCCTCTCGGCGACGATGCCCGAGGGGATGCGCCGCATCGCGAACCGTCACCTCCGCGAGCCCGAGATCATCGCGCTCAGCTCCGACGGGATCTCGCCCGACGGCATCGTTCACTGCGTGTACTTCTCCGCGGGCGGGCGTCGCGCGGGCGACCTCGTGCGCGTGCTCGAGCTCGAACGCCCCGAGGCCGCGCTCGTCTTCTGCAACATGAAGAGCGAGACCGAGGCCGTCGCGTCGGCGCTCCAGAACGCGGGCTTCCGCGCGGAGTACCTCAACGGCGACATGGCCCAGAGCGACCGCGAGCGGGTCATGGGCCTCCTGCGTGACGGCAAGGTGCAGTTCCTCGTGGCGACCGACGTGGCCGCGCGAGGGATCGACGTCCCGCACCTCACGCACGTCATCAACGTGGGTCTGCCCGAGACCGCCGAGGTCTACGTTCACCGCACCGGTCGCACCGGTCGCGCAGGTCGCGCGGGCACGGCGATCACCCTCGCGGGCCCGAAGGAGATCGGCGCGCTCTACTTCCTGCGGCTCACGTACGGGATCCGCCCCATCGAGCGCGTGCTGCCTTCGCCCGGTGAAGAGCGCACGCGGCGCGAGGCCGACCGGCTCCAGATGCTCCTCAAGGGCTTCACGGCGCCGCCCTCGGACGAGTCTCTCGCGCTCGCCAAGCGGCTCCTCACGCACGACGACGCGGAGCGCGTGGTGGCCTCGCTCCTCGGCGCGTTCTTCGACATGGAGCGTCGCGCTCCGCCCGCGCGCGCCATCGCGATCGAAGAGGAGCCCGAGGTGAAGGCTCACCCGGCGCCCGTGCCCGAGCTCGCGAAGGTTCCCGAAGCGCGCCCCGAGCGTCCGCGGCGTGAGCGCACCGAGCGCGGAGACCGCAGCGATCGAACGGAGCGCACCGAGCGTGCGGAGCGCGGTGAGCGCGAGGTCGCGAAGACCGAGACGGCGCCGAGGGCTCCTTCGGCAGAGCGTCCGAAGCGTGAAGAGCCTCGCGCCGAGAGGGCTCCGCGCGTCGAGGCCGAGCGTCCGCGCAGGGTCGACGTGCGACACGCGCCCGCGAGCGCGATCACGGACTTCGAAGACGGCGTCGATGCGGGCTTCGAAGAGCTGCGCATCGCCGTGGGACGTCGCGAGAACCTCCGCGCGGGCGACGTGCTCCGCTTTCTCGTCGACGCGCTGAAGATCAACAAGCGCGACGTGGGGCGCATCCACCTCCGCGATCGGTTCACGCTCGTGAACCTCCGCCCCGAGCACCTCGCGCTCGCGCTCGACGCGCTCCGCGACGCGACGTGGAACGACCGTCCCATCTCGCCCGAGCGCGGCCGCGGCCCGACGCCCGATGGCGCGTCGACGGAGAGCACCGCGCCGACGGAGAGCGCCGCGCCGACGGAGATCGCAGCCCCGACCGAGACCGTCGCGTCGACGGAAGCGCCGCCTGCACCTGAGGCCGTCGAGGTCGCACCTTCGGAGGCCATCGCGGCCGACGCGCAGACCGCGGGCGTCACCGACCCCGCACCGGCGATCGTCGAAGCGGCCGAGACCGTCGAAGCGTAGTCTGCGCAGGGTGGCGTCGCGGGTAGCCGCTATTCACGACGCCCCCAACCCTGCTACACACTCGCGCCCGTGCGCCCGAAGCTCTGGAAGCTCGCTCTCGGAAGCCTCTGCGGCGCGGTCTTTGGAACGCTCGCGGTGGGCCACGCCGACCCTCCTCCGACGCCTCACGCGAGGCTGACGCTCGAGGAGTGCGTGGCCCGCGCCGAGCGCGCGTACCCGGGGATCGAAGCGCAGCGACACAAGATCGCGGCCTCGTCGGCGCAGCTCGATGAGGCCTGGGCGGCGCCGTTTCTGAACTTCAGCGCGACGGGCGCCGTGGGCATCGCGCCCAACGCGCGCGGCAACCCCACGTTCTCGCCGGACGCCTTCGCGCAGAACCCCTTCGACACGGGGCTCGGTCCCCTCGCGCGCATCTCGATCGACACGGGGATTCCCATCTCGCCGTGGACGTGGTGGCGCATCGGACGCGTGCGCGACGCGGCGCGCGCAGGCATTCGCGCCAACGAGCACGAGATGGTGAAGGTGCGCCTCGAGCTGCGCACCAACGTGCGAAGGGCGTTCTTCGCGCTGCAGCTCGCGCGCGATTCGAAGTACCTCCTCGACCGCACGCTGGGATACCTCGACACGGCGGAGCGTCAGCTCGACGAGCTGCGCACGAGCGACGCGGGGACCTTCAACCCCAACGACCGCAGGCAGCTCCGCATGAGCCGCTTCGAAGCGCAGGCGAGGCGCGCGGAGGCGGTTCAGGGCGAGCGTCAGGCGACCTTCGCGCTCGGGATGCTCACGGGCGACGGAGAGAGCATCGACATCGTCGACGAGCCGCTCTGCCCGTACCGCGCCACCGTGCATCCGCTCGTGCAGTACCTCACGGAGGCGAGGCTCCATCGCCCGGAGGTGCAGATGATCGAAGCGGGACTCGCGGCGAGGCGCGCGGCCGTGTCGATCCAGTGGGGGCAGTACCTCCCCGACTTCGCGCTCGGCGTGAACGCGTCGTGGAGCGACGTGCCGACGATCACCCAGCAGGTGAACCCCTTCGCGGGCGGCAACCAGAACTACGCGTACTGGGGCGCCCTCGTCGTCATGCGGTGGAACTTCGAACCGCTCGCCAACATGTTCCGCGTGCGGAGGCTCCGCGAGGAGCTCGCGATGACCGAGGCGCAGCAGCGTCTCGCGCTCGGCGGCATCGGCGTCGAGGTGGCCGAGGTGCACGCGCGGGCCACGGCGTCGAGCGAGCGAGAGCGTCTGTGGGGCGAGGCCGAGCGCGAGGGCTTCGAGTGGTTCTCGTCGGTCTTTCAGGAGTACCAGGCGGGCACGGGCGAGGTGTCGGCGATCATCTCTCCGCTGCGGCAGTACCTCCAGGCGCGCGCGGCGCACCTTCAGGCCGCGTACGACTTCAACGTCGCGCTCGCGCAGCTCGCGCAGGTGACGGGGCGCGGCGAGATGCCGGGCGCGCCGGACCCCGAGTGCGTGCGCCCACCCGCGGCGCCCGACGTCGACGACGGCGACTCGGGGATCAGCGAAGAGGAGATCGAGCGCATCATGAACGCGACGCTCGAAGACGCGGGCTCCGCCGAAGACGCCGCGGAAGACGGGCATGTCGACGCGGGTTCTGACGCGAGGACCGACGCTTCGCGGAGGGCTCCTGCGAGGCCGCGGTGAATGATCGGCCCCGCGCGCAGCGTCATAGGTGCTCAGACTTTCGAGGTGCAGGCATGAAGAAGACGATCGCGGTGACGGTGCTCGCGGCGGTGTTGGGCATCGCGAGCGTGTCGGGGGCGCAGCCTCGCGGCGGCCCGCGGCAGTGGATCCAGGCGCGTCACGTGGTGGTGAACCGGCTGCTCCAGGCGCATCCGGCGGTGGGCTCTCCCGAGGCGACGCAGCGCGAGGCGCGGGTGAGCGCGGTGCTCAACGGGATGCTCGACCTCGACGAGCTCGCGCGCCTCGCGCTCGAGCCCGAGTGGGCCGCGCGGACGCCCGCGGAGAAGACGCAGTTCGTGGGGCTCCTCCGTCAGCTCATCGAGCGCAACTACCGGCAGAACCTCGACGCGACGCTCAACTTCGCGGTCACCTACGACGCCGAGACCATCGACCAGGCCGCGGGCACGGCGACCGTTCGCACCGTGGCGCGCTCTCGCTCCGACGTGCGGGCCGCGCCGGTGACCATCGAGTACCGCCTGCGCCGCAGGGGCGCCGACTGGATCGTGTACGACCTCGTCACAAACGGCGCATCGCTCGTGCAGACCTACCATGACTCGTATACGCGGATCATCCGCGAGCGCGGCTTCGCGGAGCTCATCCGACGCATGCAGGCGAGGGTCGCCGCGCTCCAGACGGGGGCCGCGGTCGCGCCGTAAAAACCAGCGCTGAAGACCGCGCCGCGGTGATCGCTTTCGTTGACACCCGTCGCGTGGCGGGAATACGGTCTCACGCCCCGCCGCGCTCCCCCCGTCGCGAAGGCGCCCGAGCACCGACATGAAACTCTACAGCAGCAAGATCCCGGTCATCGCGATGGACATCGTCCGCGTGCTCACCGCGGACGGTGACATGGAGACCTCCTCGCCCCGTGAGGTCGAGAACGACATCGAGGCGGTGCTCAAGGAGTACCTCCGCATGGAGCGCGACCTGACCGAGAAGGCCAAGGACCGCGTCGAGGCCGTGGGGGGCACGCGGCAGGACCTCGGGCGCTACAAGAAGCTGCTCGCGGACCAGCGCAACGTGGGGACGGGCGGCGAGAGCGCGTCGTACATCCTCAACCAGCTCCTGGCGATCTTCATGCGGTCGCCGCACGTCGAGGAGCTGTTCTCCGACGACGACGTGATCCGTCGCAAGTGCCGCAAGGTGCTCGAGCGGCACATGTCGGAGGACAGCGAGGTCGACAAGGAGGTGCGCGACAAGATCAAGAACCTCCAGGAGGGCACCAAGACCTGGGAGGTCGAGTACGCGCGCGTGCTCGAGCAGGTGAAGCGCAAGCGCGGCATCGCGGAGTAGGAGGAGCGCGACCCATGTGGATCCCGAAGGTCGAAGAGAAGAAGTTCTTCTGCCACAAGTGCAGAAACGAGCTGGTGTTCGAGGTCAAGATGCAGCGGCGCGACACGTGTACGCACTGCGGCGCCGACCTCCACTGCTGCAAGAACTGCGAGTACTGGGACCCGGGGGCCCACAACCAGTGCCGCGAGAAGATCACCGAGTACATCCCCGAGCGTGAGTCGACCAACCACTGCACGTTCTTCACGTTCCGCAACGGCGAGCCCGGCACCAACGAGGCCGAGCTCAAGGCGAAGGCGAAGCTCTCGTCGCTCTTCGCGCCGAAGAAGTAGCCGCCGCTCGCGTCGGCGGTTTCGCGGATCACAACAGTTCGGAGGTCTCTCGTGCGGGTACTGGTGACGGGCGGAGCAGGGTTCATCGGCGGCCACCTGATCGACGCGCTCCTGGCGCAGGGCGCGACGGTTCGCGCCATCGACAATTTCTCGACGGGGCGCCGCGAGAACATCGCGCGCGTGGCCGATCGCATCGAGTTCATCGAGGGCGACCTCTGCGACCCCGAGGCGACCGCACGCGCCGTGGCGGGCGTCGACACGGTCTTTCACGAGGCCGCGATCCCGTCGGTCGCCCGCAGCGTCAACGACCCCGTCGCGAGCAACCGCGCCAACGTGTCGGGCACGGTGGAGCTCCTCCAGGCGTGCCGCGTCGCGAAGGTGCGCAAGCTCGTGTACGCCGCGAGCTCGAGCGCCTACGGCGACACCGAGGTGCTCCCCAAGGTCGAGACGATGACCCCGAAGCCGCTGTCTCCCTACGCGGTTTCGAAGCTCACGGGCGAGCAGTACGTGACCGTCTTCGGCCGCCTCTTCGGCTTCGAGACCGTCTCGCTGCGGTACTTCAACGTCTTCGGCCCGCGGCAGGATCCGAACAGCGAGTACGCCGCGGTCATCCCCCGCTTCATCACCCGCATCCTCCGCGGCGAGCGTCCGCAGATTCACGGCGACGGCGAGCAGTCGCGCGACTTCTGCTTCATCGAGAACGTCGTGAGCGCCAACCTCCTCGCCGCGAAGGCCCGCACGAACGGCGAGGTGGTGAACATCGCCTGCGGCGCGCGCGTGTCGCTCAACGAGCTCGTGGTGCGCATCAACGGCGCGCTCGGCACCGACCTCACGCCCGAGTACGGCCCCGGCCGCATGGGCGACGTGAAGCACTCGCTCGCGGACATCTCCGCGGCGCGCGCGCTCCTCGGCTACGAGGTGCTCTACGACCTCGCGGCGGGGCTCGCGAAGACCGTCGCGTTCTACCGCTCGATCCACTCATAGCGCCGCGGGAGCATCGACGTGCGGAGCATGACGGGCTTCGGCGCTGGGGAGGTTCGCTCCGACGCGGGGCGCCTCGTCGTCGAGGTCCGCTCGGTGAATCACCGCTACCTCGAGGTGCGGGTGAAGCTCCCGCGCGAGCTCGTCGATCACCAGGTCTTCGTCGAGCAGCTCGTGCGGCAGCGCCTCTCGCGCGGCCGCGTCGACGTGGTGGTCCACTGCGAGCGCTGCGAGCACTCGCCGCCGACGCTCGACCGCGCGCGCGCCGTGGCGATCCTGCGCGAGCTCCAGTCGGTGGCCGCGGAGGCGGGCATCGAGGGGCCCGTTCCGCTCTCGGTGCTGGCGGGCGTTCCTGAGCTCTTCGTGCACGTGGGCGATCGCGACCCCGAGGCGTCGCGCGCGACGCTGCGCGAGGGCCTCGACCGCGCCCTCGACGACCTCGACCGGATGCGCACCGTCGAGGGGGGGCACCTCCGTCTCGACCTGGTCAAGCGCGTCTCCGCCGTGGCCTCGCTCGTGCGCGAGCTCGAAGGCCGCGCGGCGTCGATGGCCGAGCGACACAGGGCCCGCTCGCGAGAGCGTCTCGCGAAGCTCCTCGCGGGCACGACGATCGACGGGGGGCGCCTCGAGCACGAGCTCTCGATCGCGCTCGATCACGGCGACGTGACCGAGGAGCTCACGCGGCTCGCCGCGCACATCGACCAGCTCTCGCGCCTCGTGGGCAGCGACGAGCCCGTGGGGCGCAAGCTCGACTTTCTGCTTCAGGAGGTCGCGCGCGAGGTCAACACCGTGGGCTCGAAGGCCGCCGAGGCGGCGCTCGCGGTGGTCGAGCTCAAGACCGAGGTCGAGCGGCTGCGAGAGCAGGCGCAGAACATCGAGTGACGTTTCGGAGGAGCCTCCCGTTGGTCGACGCGCACACCGATTTTCTCCCGCTGATCGTCACGTCTCCCTCGGGCGCAGGGAAGACCACCCTCGTGCGGCGCATGCTCGACCGCTACCCCGACATGGCGCAGAGCGTGTCGGTCACGACGCGCGCGCCGCGAGAGGGCGAGGTCGACGGTCGCGACTATCACTTCGTGCGCGTCGACGAGTTCCGCGCGATGGAGTCTCGCGGGGCCTTCGCCGAGTGGGCCGAGGTGCACGGTCACCTCTACGGCACCTCGCTCGAGAAGATGGTCGAAGCGCGCGCGCGCCTCCGGGGGATGGTCTTCGTGATCGACACGCAGGGCGCGCGACAGCTCAAGGCGCGCGTCCCCGAGGCCGTGGGGGTGTTCGTGCTTCCGCCGTCGCTCACGGAGCTCGAGCGTCGGCTGCGCGGTCGCGGCACCGACAGCGAGGAGACCATCGCCCGCCGCATGCGCAACGCGCTCGGAGAGCTCACCCACTACGGCCTCTTCGACTACGTGGTGCTCAACGACGGCCTCGACGAGGCGTCGGAGGAGCTGTGCTCCATCGTTCGCGCGGAGCGGGTTCGACGGACGCGTCGCGCGGTGATGATCGAGCGCGTGATCCGCGGCGGCGCGGCGCGGTAGGGTTCAGCTTCGGGTGGTGGCGAGCGGACGCTCGAGCGTGGGGAGCGGGCCGACGCTGGCCTCTCCGCCGCGGGGAGCCGCGTGCGGCGTGGGAGGCGCGGGCGCCACGGGGCGACGGGCGCCGGGGCGAAGCGCGTTCTGCGTCGGGACCGTGCGAACCGTCGGCGGATCGTGCGGCGAGGTCTGCTGGTTCTGCGGAACCGGCGGAGTCGGCGCGGGGCTCACGATCGGCGCAGCGCCCCCCGCGACCATCTCGGGCGTCGGGACCTGCGTCGGCGGGGGCACGGGCTGAACGACCGGCGCCGCGCCCGCGACATGCGGTTCGGGCACGGTGGTGCGGTCGTGGGTGACCACGCCGAGCGCGACGCCGAGCTCGCGGAGCGCGTTCGAAGCGCGCCCTTCGCGGGCCTCGCGGAGGCTGTCGGCGCCGTGGCGCTGGAGCTCATCGGAGCGCGTCGCGCCGCACTCGGGCGCGTGACACGCGGGCAGCACGACGCCGCTCGCGAGCACCGCCGTGAGCGTCGGAAAGCCCGGTCCGCGCTGCGTCGCGCGGGGCAGTCGGAGCTGCGCCGACGCGGGCGGGGTGGCGAGCGTTCGAGGGGCGGGCTGAGGGGCGCGGGGTGCTCTCATGCGTGCATCGTCTCCAGCGGGAGTGACGCCCGCTACGAGCGCCATCTTGGACCGGTCGCGCGCGTCTTCGCAACGGGGGTTGACCGCCGCTTCGAAGGTCGCGGCGCCGTCGCAGCGCCTCAACACCCCGAAGGGGTCGCGACGCAGGTCGCCTGGCCTGCGCTGTCGTTCTCACACGCGAGGCTCTGGCACTCGTCGTCCGTGCGGCACGCGGCGCCGTCGGCCTTGCGTCGCTGACAGGTCATCGTGGCCGCGTTGCAGTAGAGCCCGGGGTTGCAGCTCGTGACCCCGTAGCGGCCGGTGAAGCACACGGAGTTCTCTGCGCCCGTCCCGACGCGGCGGCAGTGTCCCGCGACGCAGTCGAGCCCGAGCAGCACGTTGCAGACCTCGCCGCCGTTGTTGCCCTGCACGCAGGTCTCGCCCTCGGCGTTGCGCACCGTGAAGGGCAGGCAGCGCTGCATGAAGCGCGTCCCGTCGAACTCGCAGACCGAGCCGGGCTGGCAGTATCGCGAGCAGGTCTCGCCCGCGGGGGCGGGGGGCGTGCAGCGCGAGGTCACGCCCGTGGTCTCGGACACGTACGTGCAGTCGAGGCCCGCCGCGCAGGTCCGCTGCGGCGCGGTGCCGTCGCCGTTGTTGGCGCACTCGCCGCCCTGCGCCACCGTGATCGAGGCCCGATCGCGGCACACGAAGGGCCACGGGCTCCCGCTCCGGCTCGGGTCGTACGCGCAGTCGACGTGATCGGGCGAGGCCGCGGCGGAGCACGCGTCGCTGTCGCCGAAGCACTGAGACCCGACGGGGAGGCGCGCCGCGCATCGGCCGGGGCATCCGAAATTGCCTTCCGCCGTGCGGAAGGAGCAGTACGCGTCGCCCGCGCACTCGCGTCGATCGACGCAGGGCATCCCCGTCGGCGTCACGCCCGCGTACGCGGCCGCGCAGTCGGCGGGGGCCGCGCACACCGAGGCGCGCTCGGCCTCGAGGCACCGTCGCGCGGCGGCCTCGTCGAAGCGGAGCCTCCCCGCCGCGACGAGCCCCGCGAGGCGCCGTCGCTGCGGGGCGTCGGGCAGCAGGTCGAGGCGCGCGGCGCAGCGGGCGTAGTCACCGAGGTAGATCCGCAGGGCGGCCGTCGAGGGCTGCGCCGCGCACGAGAACATCGCCGCGCACTCGACGCTCGCCTGGTACGCGAGAAACTGCGCGGAGCTCAGCGTCGCGGGGAGCTGCGCGGGGATCACCGCGGGCGGCGCCGCGGGCTGTGATGGGACCTCGCTCGCGCATCCGAGGAGCGCAGTGAGGAGCAGCGTCGAGAGGGGCGCGCAGGTGTTCATGGTGGGCGGTTCGCTCGTGCTGGTTTCGTGCCGCTCGCTCACGCGGAGAGGCGACGCGCGTGCTCGAAGATCGCGGCGTGCACGGGGACCCGCTCGATCGCTGCGCGCCGCCGCTCGGGCGAATGCAGGGCGCTCGTGAAGACCTGGATGCGCGCGGTGGAGGCGGCGGCGACGTCGCGCGCTTCGGCCGTGTCACCGTGTGCCACGAGCGCGTCGAGGAGGGCGAGCTCGGCGAGGGCCTCGCTGTCGATGATGGCGCGGTCTCGCTCGGTGACCCCCATGGCCTCGCGCGCGAGGGAGAGGGCCTCGTCGACGCGCCCGTGGTGGAGGGCCGCGCGCGACCGCAGCGCGAGCGCGAACTGCCGGAGGAAGGGCGCGGGGGCTTGGGAGGAGAGGAGGTCGCGCGAGCGCGCGTCGGCGCCGTCGACGTCGCCGGTTTCGAAGAGGATGTACGCGAGCTCGATCTGGGCGACGTGCTTGAGCCGGTCGTGCTCGGTGGCGCCGAGCCAGGTCACGGCCTCGCGGATCGTCTCGATGGCGCGCGCGACCTCGCCGCGGCGGAGGTAGATCTGCGCGAGCGGTCGGAGCGTCATGCCGATGCCCGTGGGGAGGCGCATCCGGCGGACGTGGGCGAGGGAGGCGTCGAGCCAGGGCTCGGCCTCTTCGTAGCGTCCTGCGCGCGTCGCGGCGATGCCGAGCACGGCGAGCTGCGTCGCGGCGTTGCGGGGGTCGCCCGCGCGCTCGTAGGCGCGCAGCGCGCGCAGGGTCTCGCGCTCGACGCCGTCGGGATCCGAGGCCTCGACGGCGCGCGCGGCGAGGGCGCCCGCGATGCGCGCCTCGACGAGAGGGCCGAGGTCGTGGCCCGCAATGCCTCGCTCGACGGCGGCGAGGACGCGGTCGGGCGTTTCGAAATCACCCGCGTAGTACAGGTGAACGGCGACGCGGGCGAAGGCGATGGCCCACGCCGCGAGGGCGCCCGGGGTGGGCGTGACGGCGGCGGCGCGCTCGATCCACGCGGCGAGGTCGCGGGTGCGTCCGACGCGTCCGCGCGCGGTGCCCGCCTCGCCCGCGGCGCGGAACCAGTCGGAGGTCCCCTCGGGGAGCAGGCGCATGGCCTCGTCGGCCGATCCGATGGCCTGCGAGGGCTCGCCGCGCCAGAGCCGCGCCTCGGCCTGCACGAGCCGCAGAGCGCCCTCGATGCGGTCGAGCGCGCCCACGTCGTCGACGTCGGTGCGCGCGCGGTCGCAGTGCGAGATGCCCTCGTCGGCGCGGAGGAGGGCCGCGTCGAGGTCGTGCCCTTCGAGCGACTGGCGCGCGGCCTCGAGGAGGCTCCGCGCGGCCTCGAAGGACCTGCCCGCGCGGGCGTAGTGGTCTGCGAGGGCGAGGTGGCTCTGCGCGCCGTGGGCTTCGAGCCACGCGCCCGCGAGGCCGTGCCCCGCGGCGAGGTCTCTGCCCGTGAGCATCGCGTAGGCCGCGAGGCGGAGCAGGTCGTGGCGGAAGGCCCACTCGATGTCGCCCGCGAAGGTCGAGCGCGAGTGCCGCTCGATGACCTCGCGGCGCGCGAGCTCGTCGAGCCACTCGTCGAGCGAGGCGAGGTCCGCGGGCGTGGCCTGCGCCGTGGCGCCGCGTCCGCCGAGGAGCGTCGCGACGCCGCCGCGCCAGAACACCTGACCGAACACGCTGGCCGCGCGGAGGACCCTGCGCGCCTCGGGCTCCATCGCCTCGACGCGCGACTGCACCATCGCGACGACGGACTCGGGCAGCGCCTCGTCGCCGCGCGCGCTCGCCCGGAGCAGCTCTTCGAGGAAGAGCGGCGACCCGTTGGCGCGCTCGACGAGCCTCGTCACGAGGGCCGGGTCTGCGCCGTCGCCGAGGGCCGCGCGGCAGAGCCGTTCGGCCGAGCGACGCGCGATGCCGCCGACCTTGACCTCCTGCGCGCCGGCGGAGTCCCACAGCCTCGGGAACGCCTCGTGGAGCTCCTCGCGGCCCACGGCGACGGCCATCCACCCCACGTCGGTGTGGCGCTTGAGCGCGCGCTCGACGAAGCGCATCGAGACGGGGTCGCCCCAGTGCGCGTTGTCGAACACCACGAGGAGCGGTCGCGACTTCGCCTCGGCGCCGACGAGCTCCTCCCACGCGTCGAGCATCGCGTCGCCCATCCACTGCGGATCGGCGCGGGCCGCGGCGAGCTCCGGCGCGTCGCGGTCGTCGAAGGGCACGCCGGCGAGCTCGGACACCCACGCGAGCAGCGTGGCGGCGTCGGCGGCGCTTCGTCCGCGGGCGAGGGTGGGGCCGAAGCGGGCGCGCATGCGGGCGCGCGCGGCGGCGAGGTCGTTGACGCCCACCACGCCCGCGGCCGCGCGGAGCATCGGCGCGATGAGCCCGAAGGGGGCGCCCGCGCCCACGGCGTCGCCGCGCGCGACCCAGACCGAGAGGCCCTCTTCGCCGTAGCGGGCGCGCGCCCTCGCGAGGAACTCCGTGAGCACACGGGTCTTGCCGATGCCCGCGGGGCCCGTGATGAGCACCGCGGTGGCGGTCTCGTCGGCCACGGTCTGACCGAGGAGCGCGTCGAGCGTGGCGAGCTCGCGCTCCCTGCCCACGCACGGCACGTCGCGGCCGAGGAGGGCCTTCGCCGACGAGCGTTCGAGCTCCGAGCGGTCGATGGAGGACACCTCTCCGTCGGGCTCGATGGAGGGCCCCGCCGGAGATTGTTCGATCTGAAACGATCCCGCGAGGAGCGACGCCGACGTGTCATCGAGGGCGACGCGGGGGCGCTCGGAGCCCTCCTTGCGCGACGCCTCGACGAGCGAGAACGCGCGGTCGACGGCCTCGCCGACGGGCCACCCCTCGTGCAGCTCCGCGCGCCCCGTGACGAGGGCCACGCTCGACGCGCCCTCGCGTGAGAACGACAGCGCGCAGCGCGCGGCGCGGGCGACGAGGTCTCGCGCGACGCCGTCGCCCGTGAACACCACGAGGAGCAGCGATCCGAGCGCCTCGAGGTTGCCCCCGTGCGCGGCGGCGAGGTCTGCGAAGTGCGAGATCGCCACCTCGGGCGGCGACGAGACCATCGTGCGCTCGAGCGTGGCGGCCTGCTTGTCGACCGAGAGCTGCTCGTCGTCGTTGGTCGACGCCGCGATCACGCACACGAGCCGTCGCTCTCCGTGCGTGAGCGCGATGGCGCGCGTCGGCGTGGCCGCGACGCCCGCGTCGGTGAGCGGGCCGAGCGCGTCGAGCGCTTCGATCACGGCGGTCGCGTCCTGGGGGCGCTCCTCCTTCTTGCGCGAGACCATGCGGGCCACGAGCGCGTCGAGCTGCGAGGGGATCCCGTGACGCAGCGACGAGGCCCGCGGCGCGTCCTCGATGAGGATGCGCGCGAGGATCGAGACGGGCGTGTCGCCGTCGAACGCGGGCCTCCCGGTGAGCGTTTCGAAGAGCACGCAGCCCACGGAGAAGACGTCGGCGCGGGCGTCGATGACGCGCTCGCCGCGCACCTGCTCGGGGGCCATGTAGCCCGGCGTGCCGAGCACGGTGCCGGTGCGCGTGGCGGCGTGCGTTCCGCGCTGTCGCCGCGCGATGCCGAAGTCGAGCACCTTGGCGCGCGCGATCTCCCCGCCCGGGAGAAAGATGTTCGGCGGCTTGATGTCGCGGTGGATCACCCCGCGCTGGTGCGCCGCGGCGAGGGCCTCGCACGTGCGTCGCGCGAGGCTGACGCTCTCGGTCATCGTGAGGCCCTGACGCTGGAGCCGCTGGTCGAGGTCTTCGCCGACGAGCCACTCCATGACGAGGTAGGGCCGCCCGTCGAGGGCGCCGTGGGCGATGTAGCGCACGATGGCGGGGTGGCTGAGCTCGGCGAGCACGAGGGCCTCTCGCACGAAGCGCTCGGGGTCGAGGCCGTCGACGTCGCGCAGGAGCTTGAGCGCCACGAGGTCGCCCGTGAGCCGGTCGGTGGCGCGGTACACGACCGACATTCCCCCTTCGCCAGCGAGGGATTCGACCTGAAAGCGACCAGCGACGACGGTGCCTGCATCCAACACGGTGCCCTCTCTAAGCACGATCTCGGGCGCTTGGGGAGGCCTCGCGCCCGCGCTGGGGCTTGAAGCGCGAAATGGCCGCGTGTACCAACGTGTCCGCGCTTCACCGTCGGTGAGGTGGGAGGTCACATGGTCGAAGTCGACGTGTTCTGGGCCTATGGCATCGGCGCGAGCGCCGCGGCCGCTGCGGGGACGCCCGTCGCGCGCGCGAAGAACCCGCTCGACACGCCACACTTCTCGCGCGCCCTCATGCTGCTCTCGGTGGTGTGGGCGCCGACGGGCCTGCTCCTCCTCCTGCGGCACCCGAGCTGGGAGACGATGCAGGTCGCGGACTCCTTCGGCGACATCCCCGTGTGGCTCGTGCTGGCCTTCGGGATCACCAACGTCACGCAGGGCATCCTCGGCTTCGGGGTGGGCGCGTGGCTGCTCTCGCAGGGCCGCCGCTACCTCGCGCAGCTCAACTGGATGGCGGGCTACTTCGCCATGTTCTTCGTGCTGCTCTACGGGTGGGACGGTCTGGGCTACGACCGCTTCCTCTACGACCGCGACATGTTCGCGGGGGCGCCGTGGAGCCCGGGCGCGGGGCTGCAGCCCGGCGCGGGCGTGGAGTTCCTCGTGAGCTCCGTGGCGCAGACGCTCTACCTCGACGGCGCGTACCTGCTCCCGCCCCTCCTCGGGATGGTGGGCGCGTGGCAGCGCGAGGAGTCCGACCGCGCGGGCCACGCCCCTCGGAGCGCGTGGACGTGGGCGGGGCTGCACCTCGCGATGGTCTTCGGCGCGACGCTCACCACGGCGGCCTTCTCGGCGCTCTGCGTGGGCGTCGCGGATCACCTCCTCGACGGCGCGCGCTCGCTCGAGGCGCACGTCGCGGCGTACGCGATCGGGCTCCCCGCGTCGCTCGTCGCTGCGTGGGTGACGCTCTACGCGCCGGGCCGACCGCTGCACGGCGCGATCACGCGGGCGCTGCGCCTCGACGCCGACGGGGTGGGGGGCGCATGAGCGACGTGGTCGCGTGACGACCGCTCCAAAGAGCCTCGCATCCGTGCGACATTCCCGCGCCCGATGAAGCGCGTGATCTCGGCTCTCCTCCTCTCGCTCGCCGCGTGTGACGGCGCTGCGCCCTCGACGAACGACGCCGCGACGACCGACGTCGCGACGGCCGCGGACATCGCCGACGCGACGGATGGGACCGCGCTCGACGCGGCGCCCGACGACGTGACCGACGTGATCGAGACGCGCGAGGCCGGAGGGCGCTGCTCGTTCAACCGCGACTGCGTCTCCGCCGAGCGCTGCGAGTGCGACGAGACGACGGGCTGCCGCTGCGCCCCCGGCGCCCGCGGAACGGGGCGCGCGGGCGTCGATCGCTGCACCTCTGGCAACGACTGCGAGAGCGCGCTCTGCGTCGAGGCCAACGGCGGCGTGAGCCTCTGCTCCGCGCCCTGCGCGACGGTGAGCGAGTGTCCTTCGGCGCTCCCGCGATGCCTGAGCGTCGCCACGGTGGGACGCTTCTGCGCCCGTGACCCGAGCATGACCGCGGACGCCGGCGCGACCATCTCGCTCACGGCCCGCTTCGGCGCCCGCACGGGGGCCTTCGACCGCGCGCAACACGGCGTCGAGGGCACCGACGGGATCTACATCGAAGCGCACTACGGCGGCTCCCCCGCGTGTCCGTCGATGACCTCTCCGACGCCGCAGCGGACCTTCATTCTCAGCGGCGTGAGGGCCGGCGTGAGCGCCGTGCAGACCGAGGCGAGCGGGGTCACGGCGTCGCTCCTCGACTTCGGCGGCGACCTCGTGAGCGCGCCGCTCGTGCGGGCCTCCGCGGTGCGCGTCACGCCGAGGAGCCTCGACCGGGGAACGTCGGTCTCGCTCGACGTCACGGCGACCTTCGCGGGCGGCACCATCGAGGGCTCCTTCGTGGCCCCCCACTGCGCGTCGCTCGACGGCCGCTGATGAATCTCCTCCAACCGCGGCGCGGCCACGCGCGTCTGTAAGCCGATGGCGCGCGCAGACGTTCTCGCGCCGTCACCCGCCCACCGCGCTCAACAACACCTTCGAAGGCAGTGTTCACCATGCGCCTGACGCCCGCCGTCGCTGCGATCGCCCTCCTCGCGTGCTCGTCGTCGTTCGAGACCCGCCAGGTCACCACCGTGCAGGTCGTCGGATCCCCGCAGGTCCCGCTCGTCGTCGCGGGCGGACCCGAGCTGATCCCGCCGCCGCGCGTGATCGTCCCCGTGGCGCAGCCCGTGGAGCCGACCTTCGCGCAGCCGCCGCCCGTGCGCACGACGCCCCTCGTGGTGGCCGGTGACGGAGGGCCCACGATCCGTTGCCCCTCGGCCGCGCGCTCGCTCGCGGGAACGCCCGTGCACCTGCGCGCCGAGGCCAGCGGCGAGGGCGTCCGCGTTCGATGGACGGTCACGCAGTCGCCGCAGGCGAGGTACTACCGCTTCTCCGAGCGCTTCGACGCGAACGACTCGGACAGCATCGTGGCGCTCGGGCTCGACGTGCCCTTCACCTCGGTGATCGTGGGGGATTACACGGTGGTCGCCGAGGCGCGCGACCGCGAGGGCCGCACGGCGCAGTGCGAGACGCAGGTCACGATGGCGGGGCACGGCCTGCGCGTCGAGCTCTCGTGGAACACCTCGAACACCGACGTCGACCTGCACATGATCACGGGCCGCGACCCCCGCTGGGTGACCAACGCGGATTGCTACTACGCCAACCGTCGACCCGACACGTCCGTCGGCGACGAGTCGCGGCAGCGCTGGCTCGACACCGACGACACCGACGGAGAGGGCCCCGAGAACATCCGCGTCGACGCGCCGGACCTCGGCACCGACTACCAGGTCGGCGTGCACTACTACTCGTCGCACAGCCAGTCGGGCGACACGACGGCGATCGTGATGATCTACTGCGGCGACCAGCGCGTGGCGCGCTTCGAACGCGCCCTCGACGGGCAGCGCTCGCCGAACGACAACCCCTTCTGGCGCGTGGCCTCGGTGCGCTTCAGGCCCGACGGGACCTGCGCCGTCACGCAGCCGCGCGGGCAGGTCGTGACGCCGCAGAGCGCCATCGCAGGCGTCAACATGGGCGGCACCACGAACGTCATCGCGGACTGAGCGCCGCTTCGTGCTCCGCGGAGGGCGCGGATTGGGGTATACGCGAGCGACACTCGCACCACCCACCGCCATCCCTCGGAGGAGCGTCTCGTGAAGACCGTCACGTCCCGGTTGAAGAACTCCCTCGGCCACTGCCTCCTCGTGAGCGCGTGCGCCGTCGCCCCCCTCGCGCTCTCTGGCTGCGGAGACATCTACCTGCCGCCTCCCATCGGCGGACCGACGGGCGTCGCGCTCACCGAGTACGCCGAGCCCATCCCCGGGCCGAGCGCCGAGGGCCCGCTTGCGATCCTGCGCTCCGCGGTGTCGCCGCTCCCCGAGGCCGCCGCGGGGAACCCCGCGAAGGTGGCGCTCGGGCGGAGGCTCTTTCACGACCCGATCCTCTCGGGTGACGGCACGCTGTCGTGCGCGTCGTGTCACTCGCTCGATCACGGCGGCGCCGAGGCCCGCGTGAGCTCCGTGGGCATCCGCGGACAGGTCGGGCCCATCAACTCTCCGACGGTGCTCAACGCCCGCTACAACTTCGTGCAGTTCTGGGACGGCCGCGCGGCGGACCTCCGCGAGCAGGCGGGCGGACCCATCGGCAACCCCATGGAGATGGGCAGCTCGCTCGAGGCGGCCACGGCGGCGCTCGGTCGCAGCCCGCAGTACACCGAGCTCTTCCGCGGCGCGTACGCCGACGGGATCACCGCGGACAACCTCCGCGACGCCATCGCGACCTACGAGGAGTCGCTCGTGACGCCGTCGCGCTTCGACCGCTTTCTCAAGGGCGACGAGCACGCGCTCAACGCCGACGAGCGCGCGGGCGCGGAGCTCTTCGTCACGACGGGCTGCGTGACCTGCCACCAGGGCGTGAACCTCGGCGGGACGAGCTTCCAGCGCATGGGCGCCGTGCGGAACTACTTCGCCGACCGCGGGACGCCGCTCACCGAGGCCGACAACGGCCGCTACAACCACACGCACAACGAGGCCGACCGTCACTTCTTCAAGGTCCCGACGCTGCGCAACGTGGCGCTCACGGGCCCCTACCTGCACGACGGTTCGCGCGCGACGCTCGACGACGCCGTGCGTGTGATGGGGCGCTACCAGCTCGGACGCGAGCTCACGGCCGAGCAGGTCGCGCACCTCGTGGCCTTCCTCGGCTCGCTCACGGGTGAGCTCCCCGCCGGCGCGCGCCTCCCCGCGGGAGAGCTTCCGCCGCCGCCCGCAGCGCCCGTCGCCGCGCCCGCGGCGCCCGGAGCTCCCGGCGTCGCACGCCCCGGAGCGCCCGTCGCGCGCCCCGCCGCCCCTGCCGTTCGCCCCGCCGCGCCCGTCGCCGCGCACTGACCGAACTTCCCGCTCAACACAGACTCCGCGTCTCTGCCGAAGGTCACGCGAGGCGTCGCCGAGGGGAGACGTCCGCGCGCCGTCGGCAATCGCGGCAGAGCCTGTTGCCAATCCCACGGTCGTCACTATAGTGGACTCACGGTCTACTAAAGAAGACTCCCTCGCTGGCGTCCCACGGCCCCGGATCAACGATTGAAATCCGGGGAATGGCTTTCAGGGGCGACACGTTCGTAGGGATGACGGCACATCCAGAAGGCTGAAGCGCTCTGCGGAGCGCCGCGTGCCTCGGAACACGGAGCGACACCCCACATGCGCATCTCACTCATCGGCGGCGTGGAGCGGAACGAGCAGACCCTCGAGCAGATCGCTCGCTCGCTCGGACACACGCTGGACTTTCACGGCGGGCACATGAAGAAGCACGGCGTCGACGACATGCACCGGCAGATCGAGCGCGCCGACGTGGTGATCGTGGCGACCAACGTCAACAGCCACGGCGCGATGCACATGGCCCGCAAGCTCGCCAAGAAGCGCGGGCTGCCCTTCATCATGGCGACGTCGTGCAACCCGACGCGCTTCCGCGAGCTGCTGCTCACGCTCGGCGCGCAGAGCGCCCGCGCGGCCTGAGCCTGACGTTCAGCGGCCCCAGCGCGAGGGAGGCGCGCTGCGATCGACGGTCCCCCGCGGCCCCAGGCGGACCCAGTGGTCTTCGGCGTCGCGCGCCGTGATGGCCCCGTCTTCGACCGTGAACTGGGGGAGGCCCGTCACCGTCGCGAGCGAGCCGCTCTCGGAGAGCACCGCGAGCTCGGTGCCGCCGATGAGCGACCACAGGCCCCCGTTGCCGTCGGTGAGCATCGCGTTGCGGCCCGCCACGACGATCTGGATGATCCGACGCGACGGGATCTCGCGGACGTAGCGCCACGACGAGCCGCCGTCGTCGGTCACGTGGATCGCCCCGTCGGCCGCCGCGACGCCGCTGCGGGTGATGGGGTCCATCGCGATGATCTGCGGGCGGACGACGCCGTTCCAGTCGGCGCGCTGCCAGCTCTGGCCGCGGTCGTCGGAGACGATCACGTCGCGCTCCGTCGAGGCGATGATGCGGCCGTGTCCGTCGCCCGAGAACGCGAGGGCGCGGGCGAGGTCGGGGCGCGAGCCGAAGGTGAACCCCCGCGGGCGCCACCCGAGGAGCGTGCACTGCCGCGTGGGGTACGCGCGCGTCCCGCAGGCGAAGGTCTTCTCGGCGCTGATTCCAGGCCCGAGCGGAAAGCTCTGCGCCCTCGTCTCGAACCCCGGCGGCAACGGAAAGGTCACGCCGTAGCCCGCCGAGCCGACGTAGCTCCCGGTGTTGACGTAGCCGACGTTCCACGCCGTCTGCGCGCGCGCTGGCGATGCGAGGAGCGCGAGGCCGAGGAGCGTGGTCACCGGGACGAGCGCGCGCGCGGAGTTCGACATGGCCCCGCGATCGTAACGCCGCGGGCCTGAGGGCGCGCAACGACCCGGCGACGATTCTCCCCGCCGCGCCGCCGCGAGGGAGCGGCTGTTGCGCGCGGTGATCGATGCGAGAGAGCATCCGATCGCGGCGCGCGGAGTCGACCCGCGCGACGCCAGGAGAAGGGCGCAGTTCAACCATGTTTCACGTCCACGATGCGGGCGACCTCGACGCGCCCGACACGCTCCGGCTGCTCGATGACGACGCGGGCTCGCTCGTCGAGGTCGTCCCCTCGCGCGGCGCGCTCGTGACCCGCTTTCGCGCGGGCGAACGCGAGGTGCTCTACCTCGATCGCGCGACGCTCCTCGATCGCACGAAGAACGTCCGCGGCGGAATCCCCGTGCTCTTTCCCATCGCGGGCAGGCTCACGGGCGACGCGTGGAGGTCTCCGCGCGGACCCCGCACGCTCAAGCAGCACGGCTTCGCGCGCAACCTCCCGTGGTCCGTCGTCGAGCGCGTCGCCGACGATCACTCGGCGCGCGTCACCCTCGGCCTCGAGGCGACCGACGAGACCCTCGCGGTGTTCCCCTGGCCCTTTCACGCGCGCATCGCCTTCGAACTCCGCGCGGCGACCCTCGCGATCACCGCGACCTTCGCGCACGACGGCGAGTCGCCGATGCCCGTGCACTTCGGCTTTCACCCGTATTTCACGGTGCTCCAGGCCGACAAGCGCGGCGCCTCGATCGAGACCGACGCGACGCGCGCCTTCGACAACACCACGAAGACCACGGGGCCCCTCGGCGTCATCGACCTCACCCGCGACGAGGTCGACCTGCACCTCCTCGATCACCGCGCGCCCTCGACGCGCCTCCGAACGCCCGACGGTCGCGCCGCGCGGATCGACCTCGACCCGATCTTCTCCACCGTCGTCGCCTGGACCCTCGCGGGCAAGGACTTCGTCTGCCTCGAACCCTGGTCTGCCCCCGCCGACGCCCTCAACACCGGCGTCGGCCTCGCGCGCGTCGACCCCGGCGAGACCCTGCGCGCGCGCTTCTCGATCACCGCCGAGTGACGCCTCCTTCTTGCGCCCGTCTGCGCACTGTGATCCCGTCCCGCCCGTGCGGACGCAGCGGTGTCTGATCTTCGCGTTCATGCTCGCGGCCTCGTCGGCCTCGACCGCCCTCGCGCAGCCTCGCGACGACGCGGGACGACGCTACGGACAGGCCGTGGCGGCCTTCGAGGCGAGCGACTACGCGACGGCGCTCACGGGCTTTCAAGAGACCTACGTGCTCACCCGGCGGCCCGAGGTGCTCATCAACGTCGCCGTGTGCTTCCAACGCCTCGGACGCCCCGGCGAGGCGCTCACCACCTATCGCAACTACCTCGCGCTCGCGTCCGACTCGCCGAACCGCGCGGCCATCGAGGGCGTCGTCGCGCAGCTTGAGCGCGACATCGCCGCCGCCGCGAGGCCCGCGACGCCCGTCACGCCCGTCGCCTCGCCGCCGCCTCCGCCTCCGCCCCCTCCGCCGCGCGTCGTCGAGGCTCCGGCGCCCCTGTGGCCCTGGATCGCCGTGGGGAGCGGCGCCGCGCTCACCCTCGCGGGCGGGCTCCTGCTCGCGCTCCCGAGCGACCCCGGCGCGGACCCGTCGGTCACCGATGAGCGGGCCTACCTCACCGCGAGAGATCAGCGCTCGACCATGCTCACCGTGGGCGCCGTGGTCGGCGGCGTGGGCCTCGTCGCGACGGCCGTGGGCCTCGTCGCCGTCATCACGCGGAGCTCGCCGCGCGCGACGCGAACGGGCTTCGACCTGCGGTGGCGACCCCTCGCAGACGGCGGCGCCGTGACGCTCTCGGGCGCGTTCTGAGCGCGTTCTGAGCGCGTGACACGCGCCCGAGCGGCGCGCGATGATCGCGCCATGAAGTTGTCACACACGGCGCTCGCGCTCTGTGCATCGGCGATGTTCGCGGCGTGCAGCGACGACGCGACGCCCGTCGACGCGGGGCCCGTCGAGACGGGGCCCCGGGCGCGCACCAACATCCAGCACGTGGTGATCGTGCTCCAGGAGAACCACTCGTTCGACAACCACTTCGGCCGGTATTGCACGGCCGCCGCGGGCTCGAACCCCACGTGCAACGACGGACCCGCGTGCTGTGAGGCCGCGCCCGAGCGCGCCCCGAGCGGCGCCACGCCCGTCACCCTCGACGACGCCGCCACCGGCGGCCACGACCCCGACCACTCGCAGAGCTGCGAGCTCATGGAGATCAACGGCGGACGCATGGACCGCTTCGTCACGGGCGTCTCCTGCGCGCACGCGGGCAACTTCGCGCTGGCGCCCGCCTCGATCGTGGGCCCGTACCACGGCTTCGCGCGCGAGGGCGCGCTCGCCGATCGGTACTTTCAGTCGGAGGTCGGCGCGAGCTCGGCGAACGACATGTACTTCGCCGCGGCGAGGCACGTGTTCACCGACAACTCCGTGGCCCCCATGGCGCGCAACGCCGACTGCACCGACCTCGCGCCGCAGATGCGCTACACGGGGCGCACGCTGCCCGACCTCATCGTCGACGCGGGCTTCACGTTCTCGGTCTACATCGAGGGGTATCGCACGGCGCTCTCGACCCTGCCCGAGTGCGGCGTCGCGCCGGAGGCGTGCCCCGCGCGCATGCCCGTGTACCCGTGCGTGTATGACCCGGCGGACATCCCCTTCGCGTACTACGGGCGCTTCGCCGACGACGCGCGCTACATGCGAGACTTCTCGCAGCTCGCGACGGACCTCCAGGGGACGCTCCCCAACGTGGTCTTCGTGCGGGGCCTCGGGTATCACAGCGAGCACCCGGGCTACAGCTCGCGCCTGAGCGACGGGGTCAACTGGGCGAGCGCCGTGGTCAACGCCGTGCGCGCGTCGCGCTACGCGAGCAACACGCTCGTGCTCCTCACGTGGGACGAGGGCGGCGGCTACTTCGACCACGTCGCCCCGCCGGCGACCAACACCGTCGACATGCAGCCCTATGGGACGCGCGTCCCGCTCCTCGCGATCGGCCGCTTCGCGCGGCGAAACCGCGTCTCGCACGTCACGATGGAGCACTCGTCGATCGTGAAGTTCCTCGAGTTCAACTTCCTCGGCGCGACGGGGCAGCTCTCGGCGCGCGACGCCGTGGTGAACAACATCGGCAGCCTCCTCGACCCGACCGCGACGGGCATGGCCGTCCCCGAGAACTGACGCGCGCGCGTCGCGCTTCGAACTCCCCTCCGAGCGTCGATCGGTGGCACAACACGGGCCCCGACCATGAACGCGCGAATCGCCCTCTCCGCAGCACTCCTCGTCGCGTCGTGCGCGACCACCTCGACCGTTCACGACGGCGTCGTCACCACGCCCGAGCCGCAGCTCCCCAACAGCACGCCGCAGACGGCCATTCCGCTCCCCGTGGGCCTGGAGTTCAACGGCTCCATCGGCTGCGGTCAGATCGCGTGGTTCCAGGTGATCCTCCCCGAGACGCGCGTGCTCACGATGTACGCGCGCGGCCAGGCCCTCGAGAACGCGCTCGGCGCCACGGCCACGGTGACCTTCATCGACCCCGCCGCGGGGATGGCCGAGCTCGGTCACATGGTGCTCCCCGTCTTCGCCGTGTCGCCCAACTGGGACCCGCGCGAGCAGCAGTTTCTCCCGCCGCACCCGGGCACCTACTACGCGCGCGTCACCGTCGACCCCAACGGCTGCCAGCGCCTCGGCCTCCGCATGATGCTGCGATAGCGGCGCCCGTCGCGCGCCGCCGTTGACGCCGCGCGCGGCCGCGGTGTCCCATCGTCGCGTGAACCGCCCGCTCGCCCTCCTCCTCTCGCTCGTCGTCGGGGCCGTCTGCGCGTGCGGCGACACCCCCGCCGCGCCCCGCGACGCGAGCCCCGACGCCCTCGTCGACCGACCGGGCGCCGACGCGTCCGACGTCACCGATGCTCTCGTCGCGCCCGACGTGAGCGACGCGTCCGACGCGCTCGACGCGCCCGAGGTGCTGCGCTGCGAGCTCGGCCTCACGTTCTGCGGCGAGGCGTGCGTGAACCCGCGCACCGACCCCGCCCACTGCGGTCGCTGCGACCGCGCCTGCGCCGCGGGCGAGGAGTGCCTCGCGAGCGCCTGCGTGGCGCGCTGCCAGAGCACCGAGACCCGCTGCGACGGGCGCTGCGTCGACCTGCGCACGGCCCGCGGCGACTGCGGCGCGTGCGGGCGCGCGTGCGCGGCGACGGAGGTGTGCAGCGAGGGCGAGTGCCTCCCCGACTGCGCCGCGTCGCTCACGCGCTGCACGCGCGCCGCGAGCGACGGCGGCGTCGAGCGCTACTGCGCCGACACGCGCGTCGAGCGGGCGAACTGCGGCGCCTGCGGGACCGCCTGCGCGAGCCCCGCGGAGTGCATGGCCGGTCGCTGCCTCGCCGTCTGCACCGCGACGGAGACGCGCTGCGGCGACACCTGCCACGACCTCCGCTCCGACGCCGCACACTGCGGCGCCTGCGACCGCGCGTGCGTCGGCGACGAGCGCTGCCTCGCGGGGCGCTGCCGCGTGCCCTGCGGACCGGGCTACGCCGAATGCGCCGAGACCTGCGTCGACCTCGCGAGCGACCCGGCGAACTGCGGCGCATGTGGGGTCCGATGCCGACTCCCGCACGTCGCCACCGCGCGCTGCGGCGGCGCGCGATGCGCCGTGGGCGCCTGCGAGACAGGCTTCGCCGACTGCAACGGCGACCCCGCCGACGGCTGCGAGGTCGACCTCAACGCCGACGCTTCGAACTGCGGCGCGTGCGGACGCGCGTGTCGCCTCGCGGGCGCCGCGGCGACCTGCGACGCGGGCCGGTGCGCGGTGGCCCGGTGCGCGCCCGGTCGCCTCGACTGCGACGCCGACCCTTCGAACGGCTGCGAGGTCGACGGCCTCTCGGACGACGCGAACTGCGGCGGTTGCAGCACCGCCGCGTCGCCCCGCCCGTGTCGCACGGGCCAGGTCTGCGCGAGCGGAGCCTGCGCCGCCGCGTGCGGCGTGGGCGCCGTGGCGTGCTCGGGCGAC
The DNA here is from genome assembly GCA_046351535.1 of Polyangiales bacterium. Taxonomy (GTDB): domain Bacteria; phylum Myxococcota_A; class Polyangia; order Polyangiales; genus CAISKJ01. The sequence continues at coordinate 16,409 of JAXLYG010000073.1, read as the reverse complement.
TGCGTGGTGACCGCGCGCGACCCGCGACACTGCGGCGCGTGCGGGTGCGCGTGCGCGCTGGCCAACGTCGCGATCCACGCGTGCGTGAGCGGCGCCTGCGCCGTGAGCGCGTGCCGCGCGGGCTTCGCCGACTGCGACGGCGCCGCGGCCAACGGCTGCGAGGCGGCGGTCTCGCCGACGCCTCGAACTGCAGGCGCGTGCGGTCGTCGATGCCGCTACGCCCGCACGCCGCCGCGGCCTGCGAGGCCGGCGGTGCCGCATGGGGGCCTGCGAGACAGGCTTCGCCGACTGCGACGGAGACCCGAACAACGGCTGCGAGGTCGACACGCGCACCGACGCCGCGAACTGCGGCGCCTGCAGCACTGCGGCGGCGCCGAGGCGCTGCGCGAGCGCGATGGTCTGCGCCGACGGCGCGTGCGCGGCGGCCTGCGCGGCGGGCGCCGAGCCGCGACGAGGGGCTGCGCCGCGACGCAGACCGACGCGCGTCACTGCGGCGGGTGCGGGCGCGCGTGCCGCCTCGCGGGCGTCGAGACGGCCGTGTGCGTCTCGGGCGTCTGCGCCGTGTCGCGCTGCGCGACGGGCCGCGGAGACTGCGACGGAGAGGCCAGCGACGGCTGCGAGGTCGACCTCATGACGAGCCTCGATCACTGCGGCGCCTGCGGGCGCGCGTGCCGCGCCGCGAACGCCGCCGCGGCCTGCGTGGCGGGCGCGTGCCGCGTGGGGGCCTGCGACGCGGGCTTCGGCGACTGCGACGGAGACCCGGCCAACGGCTGCGAGGTGAACCTCCGCGTCGACCCGATGCACTGCGGCGCGTGCAGCGCGACGGGCGCGTCGAGGGCGTGCCCCGCGGGGCAGGTGTGCTCCGCGGGCGCGTGCGCGGCGACGTGCGGCACGGGCACGGTGGCCTGCGACGGGCTGTGCATCGACGCGAGCGCAGACCCCGCGAACTGCGGCGCGTGCAGGGCCGCGTGCGCGCTCGCCAACGCGACGGCGTCGTGCGTGGCGCGCACGTGCAGGGTGCTCGCGTGCAGGGCGGGCTACGCCGACTGCGACCGCAACCCGGCGAACGGCTGCGAGGTCTCGATCGGCGGGAGCGACCGGGCGAACTGCGGCGCGTGCGGGCGCGTGTGCGCGCTGCCCAACGCGACGGGCGCGTGCGCCGCGGGCGCGTGCGTGCCGGGGGCCTGCGCGGCGGGCTTCGGCGACTGCGACGGCGTGGCGTCGAACGGCTGCGAGACGCGCCTCGCCGTCGACGGGAGCCACTGCGGCGCCTGCGGCCGTCGCTGCGCGGCGGGCCAGGTCTGCGCGGGGAGCGCCTGCGTGGCGGCGTGTCCGACGACCGCGACGGCGTGCGCGGGCTCGTGCCGCGACACCGCGACCGACGCCCTCGCGTGCGGGGCCTGCGGGATGAGCTGCGCCGGCGCGCCCAACGCCGTCGCGCGGTGCCTCGGAGGCGCCTGCGGGATCACCTGCGCGAGCGGCTGGGGCAACTGTGACGGCGTCGCGTCGAACGGCTGCGAGCGGCCCCTCGACACGCTCACCGACTGCGGCGCGTGCGCGCGGCCCTGCGCGCTTTCGAACGCGGTGTCGGCGTGCACGCCGGCGGGCGCGTGCGCGCTCGTGGCGTGCAACGCGGGCTTCGCGAACTGCGACGGCGTCGCGTCGAACGGCTGCGAGGTGAACCTCGACACCGACCCGGCGCGCTGCGGGGCCTGCGCGGGGCGAGCGTGCGCGACGGGGCAGCTCTGCGAGAGCGGGGCCTGCGTGGCGGCGTGCTCGATGGGGCGGCTGCGCTGCGGGAGCGGCTGCGTCGACGGGCAGCGCGACGCGCGGAACTGCGGCTCGTGCGGCGTGGTGTGCGTCGACAGGCCGAACGCGCAGGGGCGCTGCGAGGCGGGGCTCTGCGGGCTCGCGTGCGCGCCGGGGAGGCTCGACTGCGACGAGGACCCCGACGACGGCTGCGAGACCGACGCGACGACGGAGCGCGACTGCGGCGCGTGCGGGAGGTCCTGCGCGGCGGGGCAGCGGTGCATCGAGGGGGCGTGCCGCGTGCCGCCGGGGTATCGCTCGGTGGCGCCCGACGGGTCGGCGGCGTTCGTCGACGCGTGCGCCGCGCCGGGCGCCGTGCGGGTGACCTTCGCGGGCGGCGACGCGGCGGAGCAGCGGGTGGAGCTGCCCTTCGCGTTTCCGTTCTGGGGGGCGACGCGCGCGGCGGGGAGCGCGCTGAGCGTGAGCGCGAGCGGCTACGTCCGCGTGGGGGCCGACGGCGTCGGCGCGACGTCGGGGATCATTCCTTCGATCACCGCGCCCGACGGCGTGATCGCCGCGCACTGGGGCGACCTCTCGACGCGAGACCCGCAGCTCTGCGTGGCCGTGGTGGGTGCCGCGCCGTCGAGGCGCCTCGTGATTGAGTGGCCCGACGCCACGTACTTCGACCGCGCGGCCTCGCCGGGGCTGACCTTCGAAGCGGTGCTTCACGAGACGACGGGCGTGATCGACCTGGCGTACCGGACCATGAACGGCGCGAGGCGGCTCACCACGGGGGTCGAGAGCCCCGACGGACGCGCCGCCGTGCGGCCCTCGATCGAGCTCCACCCCACGTGCCGTGACACGCCCGGCGACAACTGCCTCCCCGCCGCGGGGACCGTGTACCGCTTCGTGCCCGGCGCCTGACGCGACCGCCGTGTCGCGCCGCGTCAGCGGGGCGCCGTGGCTGCGTCAACGGAAGATGGTGGGAATTCCAATGAATCGGTGGACACCGCGCCGCGTGTGCACGTAATTTCACGCTTGCGAGTGCGGTCGGGCGGTCTTCAAGAGACACCAACACGGAGGGATGAATCCAATGTCGCGCATGGGCAGAACGACTTGTTTTCTGAGTGCGGCGCTCCTCGCCGCGGGCGTGGTCGGGTGCGGCGAGCTCGTCGACACGGGTGACGCGGAGGACCTCGAGGAGGTCGGAGAGGCCGTGCGCATCTCCGGTCGCTTCGAGATCACGATCCCCGCGGCCGACGTGTGGTCGGGCGCGCGCGATCAGAACTCGAACGTCCCGGGGCTCCAGGTGCGCGTCGAGGTGCACCAGTTCTTCGTCACGGGTCAGCCGTGGACGAACCACAACAACGAGCGCCGCGCGCAGTACCGCGTGATCACCACGGGCGAAGAGAACGTCCGCGGCGTGCCGCGCGTCGTGGCGACCTCGTCGACGGGCGCCTACCGCGCGATCGACGGCGCCTTCGTGCTCGACGGCGCGCTCTACCTCGTGGGCAACGCCACGGGCGGCCGCACCAACCGCGGCGCCACGCGCAACGAGAAGCCCGTGATCGCGGGCATCGCGTTCAACCACCGCGCGGCGGCCGACACCATCTCCACGGCGGCGCGCGTCGAGGACATCCACAGCTTCACCTTCCCCGCGCAGTCGGGCGCCGTGGTGTTCGACACGCCCGCGTTCGCGCAGCGCTGGACCGACACGTCCGACGGCGAGAACTTCGCCTGCTACAACATCAACAACACGGCGGGGCAGTTCCTCACGGGCACGTCGCCCACGGACTTCCGCTCGGTCACGGGCGGCTTCGTGCTCAACGGCCACCTCTACGCGCTCGGTCAGGCCACCGGCGGCGCGCGCGCCACGGCGGGCGTCCCCGGCGGCTTCACGGCCATCGCCCCGCGCCGCGCGCTCGGTCACTACGGCACCGGCGCCGCGGGCACCCACGTCGACTTCAACACCACCGTCACCAACCTCCCGTCGCCCTGACGGCGAGGCGCTCTCCCTCCGCTCGCTCACACCGTCTCCGCCGACGCGCGGAACCTCTCTCCGAGAGGGGCCCCGCGCGTTGGCGTCGCGCCGTCAGCGCGGCGTGAGGCGGTACGCGTTCGCCGGGTCGACGGCGTTGAAGCGGTTGTTCGCCACCGTCACGCCGACGGTCCCGTCGAGGGACTCCACGCCGATCGTGGCGCTCGCGCCGAGCGGCAGCGTGCGCGCCGGCGTGGCCGCGCAGTAGTGGTACTCGACCACGCCGGTGCCTTCGAAGAGCTTCGCCTGAAAGACCATCCGCGACTCGGTGTCGCCGATCACCTGCCAGTTGCTCCACTGCACGACGAGGCGTCGGCGCGGGATCGCCCCGAGCGTCGCGACGCGCACGTCGGTGGTCTCGTCGAGGGGCGTGAGGTCGTCCCAGAACGCCGCCACGACGCCGTTGGGGTCGCGGTTGTTGGGCATCGCCACGTTCACGTCGGCGATCGAGGGCTCCACGCCGTCGGACGTGAAGAGCTGCACGAAGCCGTTGGAGCACACCGCGTAGTGCGTCGGCGCGCCCGTGAAGAACCGCAGCGCGAAGGGCAGCGCGGCGGGCTCCGTGGCCGTGTCGTCGTCCCAGCCGTCGACGGGCGCGACGGCCATCGCGCCGTCCATCGCGTCGCAGGCCACGGGGATCGTCGTGACCATGTACGGCGGCGGGTCCGCGGGCGAGAGCGAGGCGAGCACGTCGACGGGGCCTCCCGGTGACACGCCGGCGCCCGCGACGGTGAAGATCACGTCGCGCGCGGCGGCGCCGGTGTTGTCGAGCGAGAGCGTCGCGGGCATCCCCACCGCGTCGGCCGTCGAGAACTGCGTGCAGATCGGCGCGAGGCAGCCGTCGAACGCGCGCACCGTCGGTCGCCACGGCGTCGCGCCCGTGGGCATCGCGCGCACCGTCGCCCGCTGCCCCGCGGGGATGCGCAGCGCGTAGTAGAGCTGCGGTCCCGTCACCGAGGGCTCGCACGCGGAGGCGCCCGACACGGTGCCGTTGAGCGTGTTGGCCGACGAGACCATGCTCGCCACGAGCGTCGTCGGGCCCGCGCACGTGACGCCCGCGGGGATCGCGCCGACCGCGGACACGATGTCGAAGCTTCCCCCCGCGCCCGTCGCGTTCGAGACGGCCACGACGACGTCGACGCTCACCGCGTCGGGGTTGTCGAACGAGAGCGACGCGGGCGTCGCCGCGGGGGCTTGCGTCGACGACTCGCAGGCCGTCGCGAGGCACGAGCGCACGAGGCGGACGATGGGCGCCGTCGCGCCGCGCGGGGTGACGGTGACCGTCCCGCGCTGCCGCGCGCCGACGCGGAGCACGTAGTAGAGCTGCGGCCCCGCGAAGCCAGGGAGGCACAGCGAGGCGCCGTGCTGAAAGGCGCCCGCGAGGTCCTGCATCGTGCGCGCGGTGCCCGGCGTGAGGAGCTGCGCCGTCGCGCAGGTGGAGCCCGGCGCCACCGAGAGCCCCGCCGTGGCCGAGAGGTCGAAGGTGCCGTCGGAGCCCGTCGCGCTCGCGACGCTCACGAGGTACGTCACCGGGCTCGACGACGTGTTGAGCAGGGCGAGCGTCGACGCCGCGCCGACGGCCTCGCCCGCGCTCTGCGCCGCGCACGAGGTGGCCGCGCACGACGTGACCGCGGCGAGGAGCGGCGCCCACGCGACCGATCCCGTCGGCGTGGCGCGCACGGTCACGCGGTTCATCGCGGGCACCACCACGGCGTAGAAGAGCGGTCCGCCGGGCGCGGTCGGGCGGCAGTGGTCGCGGCGCAAGCCTCCGTTGGCGACGTTCTGGTTGGTGAGCGTCGCGCCCGGGGCGAGCGGGATCGCGCCGGAGCACGCGCTGTTCGGCGCGGGCGTGAACGAGCGCGCGCGCAGCGTGTACGGGCCGCTCATGGCCGAGAGCGCGTCGACGATGAGCGCGTAGCGTCCCGGGTCGAGCATCGCGCGGAGGAGCGGCGTGCTGTCGCGCCCCGAGTCGTTGTCGCAGAGGAGCTCGGTGCGGATGTCGTCGCAGGTCCGCCGCAGCGAGAGCACGGCGTCAAAGCCGGCGCGCGTCCCCTCGGTGTCGATGACCACGCCCGTTCGCGCCGTGACGTCGAGCGTGTAGACGTGCTCGGGGCCCGTCGTGTCGGGCGCGCAGAGCGACGCGGGGATCACGCTCCGCCCGCTCGTCGTCGCGTCGCGCGTGAAGGGCGCGCCGGGCAGCGTGATGGCGCCCGCGGGCGAGGCGCAGGGGTCCGTCGGCGTCGCGTCGACGCTCGCGTCCGCGGCATCGCCGCTGGCGTCGGAGGCGTCGTCGGCGCTCACATCGGCGGTGTCGCTCGCCGCGTCGGAGGCGTCGTCGGGGCTCGCGTCGGAGCCCGTCTCCGAGGGCTCTGCGTCGACGACGTCGGAGGCGTCGGCGAGGTCGTCGATCACGTCGGGGCGGTCTTCGACGGACGCGTCGGAGATGTCTGCGCTCGCGTCGGTGGCGTCGCCCGCGTCGCCCGCGTCGGGCTCGACGCCGAGGCAGCGCGAGAGCGCGGCGCTCTCGGCGCCGCACTCGGTGGTCACCGGGAGGCCGCGGTCGTCGCAGAGGTACGACGCGCCGCTCGCGCGGCAGCGGAGCGAGAGCTCGACCTCGGGGCGGCACCGGGCAGACTGCGCGGCGATCGCGGCCACGCACTCGGTCTCGCAGCGGTCGCGGTCGAAGAGGGCGCAGCGGGAGCGCTCCATGCGGGCGCACATCGCGCCGCAGAGGAGCCGGTCGCCGAGCTTGTCGCCGTCCTGCGCGGGGGTGACGTCGTCGGTGGTGAGCACGTCGGGGCCGCGGTCGACGGTGGCGTCGAAGGCCGTCGCATCGGGGGTCGTCGCGTCGTCGCCGCACGCGGTGAGTAGCGCGGCGGTCATCAGCGCGACGAGGCGGCGAAGCGACAGCGCGGACGTGCGCCTGGGGCCGGCAGCGAGGACGGTCATGGCGCGATGATACCGTCGCGCGCGCGTCCTACGGAACCGTCGCGATCGCTTCAGGCCGCGGCGCCGACAGAGACCGCCGACGTGAGCTCCTCGGAGAACGACCGCACGCTGGCCGTACGCGCCGCGGGGTCGGGCGTGATCGCGCGCGCGAGCACCCCGTCGAGCGAAGGAGGCACCGACGGAACCGCGGAGCTCAGGGGCGGCGCCTCGTCGTGCAGCGTCGCGCGCGCCACGATCTGCTGGATCGCGTTGCCGCGGGCCTCGTAGGGGTGACGGCCCGAGAGGAGCTCGTAGGTCATCACGCCGACGGCGAACACGTCGGCGCGCGCGTCGACGCCGGGCTCTCCGCGGGCCTGCTCGGGGGCCATGTACGCGGGCGTCCCGACGACGATGCCCGCCATCGTGCGCTCGCCCGTCGCGCGGAGGTCGCGCGCGATGCCGAAGTCGACGAGCTTCACCAGGTCGGTGCCGTCGGCGCGCTCGCAGACCATCACGTTGGCGGGCTTGAGGTCGCGGTGCACGATGCCCGCGGCGTGGGCCTCGGCGAGCCCCGCGCACACCTGCCGCACGATCGACGTGGCCCGCGCGAGCGCCATCGGGCGGTCGCCCATGAGCGCGTCGAGGGAGCGCCCGTCGATGAACTCCATCGCGAGGTAGAAGAGGCGCCCGTCGAGCTCGCCGTAGTCGTAGATGGCCACGCTGTTGGGGTGCTTGATGCTCGCCGCGAGCCTCGCCTCACGGCGAAATCGCTCGATGAGGCTCCCCTCGGCGCGGCCTCCGAGGAGGAGCACCTTCACGGCCACGGCGTAGCCCTCGCGGAGGTGGCGGGCCTTGTAGACCACGCCCATTCCCCCTTCGCCGAGGCGCGCCTCGCAGCGGTACGACCCCACCGTGAAGGGCTTCATCTCGGGCGCCGCGGGAGGCGCCGCGACGCGGCTCGCGTGGGGGTCGATCGTGGTGCCGACCTGCGAGAGATCGGCGCCGTCGTTGGGGCAGAAGCGGGCCTCGGAGGGGCACTGCGTTCCGCAGCGGGTGCACCACACGGCGCTCGTCGAGGCCGCGCTGCGCGAGACCTGAACGGTGCTCGCCCAGGCCGCGTCGGCGACCGTGTCGTGATGCTCGACGGAGCCCTTCCAGAGCGCGTCGCGCCTGGGATCGGCGGCGCCCGCGAAGGTCTCGGGGAGCGACGGCGGCGCGGGCGGCAACGGCTGCGGCGCGAGCGGCGGGAGGTGCTGCGGAAGCTGTTGCGGGAGCGCGACGGGCGGTGCGTGCGGTGGCGTCGTCTGCGCGGGCCACGGCGGCGTCGCGAGGGGCTGCGCCTTCGCGCGTCGACGCATGAGGAACACGCCCGTCGCGATGCTCGCGAGACCCACCACCGCGGCGCCGAGCGCGAGGAGGAGCAGCGCGCCGTTGCTGTCGCTGCGGGGCTGAGGTTGGGGCGTGAAGACCGGCGTCGGCGGTGTCGCTCCGACGGGCTGCTGAACGCCCTGTCGCGTCGCGGATTCTGACCCTGCGCCCTGCGTCGGCACCGACGAAGCGGGCGCGGGCGGCGCGATGGGCTCCGCGGCGGGCGGCGGTGGCGTCGGCTCCGCTTCGGGCGGCGGCGGCGGCGGCGCGGCGGGCTCGCTGCGAGGCGTGGTGCGAGGGGTTCGGTGCGAGCGTCCGAGGCGGGCGTTGTAGGACGGCCTCTCGATCGCGACGGTGGGGCCCTGCATCGCGGGCGCGGGCGCGCTCGGCGCCATCGCGACGTCGCTTCCGTTGAGGTCGCCGAGGGGAAAGTCTTCGGACCCCACGCTGCTGCTGCCGCCCTGACCGCGACGAGCCGCGCGGGCGGGGCGGGCCGCGCGGTGCGGTCGTTCGGCGCCGTACGATGTCGTCGGACGATGGGGGGCAGGGGCGCTCGGCGGCGCGACCGCAACCGTCGGCGTCGGCTGCATCATGGGCGCAGGCTGCGGCTGCGCGGGCGCCGCGGCGGTCCTCGCGGGAGATGGTTCGCCACCGGACGATCTCGACGCGGGCTCACGCTGCGCGCTCTGGGCGGGCGCCGGTCGCGACGACGACATCGGCGCGTCTGCGCTGCGCGAGGTGAGCACCAGCGAGAGAGAGGCGAGCGACGCGAGGGCGACGACCACGCCGGCGATGATGAGTCCGCGCCCCGACCCCGAGCGCTGCGCCGCGGCCATCGGAGGCGGCGCGGCGGAGAGTTCAGGCGCGGCACCGAGCGGCGCGAACGATGCGGGCGAGGGGGCCGCTCCCGGCGCTGCGCCGAAGGCCGAGGGCGGTGGCGGACCGCCGGGCGCTGCGCCGTATGAAGCGACGGGAACGGGCGGCGTCGCGGGGGCCGTCGCGCGCGGCGCGGGTGCGATCACGGGCGCGGGCGACTCCGCGGGGAGCTCGATCGCGCGAAGCAGATCGGCGAACGCCGCGGGGGTTTGCGGGCGCTCGGAGGCCGCGCGATCGAGCGCGCGGGTGATGAGCGCGTCGAGGTCGGCGGGGATCGACGGGACCATCGCGCGCGCCGAGGGCGCGTCTTCGAGCAGCTTGCGCACCGCGACGGCGGCGTTGGTGCTCGCGTCGAAGGGAACGTCGCCCGTGAGGCTCTGATAGAGCAGCGCGGCGATGTTGTAGACCGTCGCCGAGGGGGTGACGGCGTCTCCCTCCGAGAGCGTCTCGGGGGCGCTGAAGGGGGCCGCGGGGTCGAGCGTCTGCGCGTCGCGCACGGGCTTCGACCCGTCGAGCGAGAACGTCACGCGGGCCTTGTCGCCGTCGAGCTCCACGTCGAGCGCGGTCACGGGAAGGGGGACGCGTCCGCGGTTGCGCGAGGGGTCGAGCGCCGCGCAGAGGCTCACCGCGATGTCGACGGCGCGTCGCGGCGCGAGGGCGGTGCCGCCGTGCGTGAGGTCGGCCAGCGTGCGGACGCCGCCGTCTTCGAGCGCGCTCGCGTCCTCGACGCAGAACGACAGGTCGTCGGTGAAGGTGCGTTGGCAGGACGGACAGCGCTTCATCGTGGTGCTGAGGGGGAGGAGCGTACCAGAGCCATCGCGTCGCGCCGCGCCGAGTGTCTGCACGCAGCGCCGCCGACAGGGTGATAGAATTCTCCCACGATGCCGAGGCTTGGAGTGCTTGTGGTGCTGAGCGCGTGCGTCGCGCTCGGGGGATGTCCTTCTCGCAGCAACGCGATTCGACCCGCGGCGACCTACGTGCAGTCGAGCGGGTGGACGCCGCCCGCCGCAGAGAACACCGGGTATCAAGCCGTCGCGCGCGCCTCGACGACCGCGCCCCTCACGCCCGACGGCGCCCTCGCGACGGTGGCCGCGGAGCTCGCCCGGCGCGTCGCGAGGGACCCCCACACGCGCACGCCCTCGGTGCGCGTGATCCAGGCCGTGGCGTGGCTCGCGGGGGTGACCGATCCGCTGCCCGTGGTGCTCACGGTGAAGGGGGCTCCGTCGCAGGTCGACGCCGAGGTCGAGCGGGGTGTGCGCGAGATCCTCCAGTCGGAGCCCGTGACGCACGTCGGGATCGGGCGCGCGCACGTCGACGGCGCCGACGTGGTGGTCGTGGCCGCGACGCGTCGGCGGGTGCAGCTCGACGCCGTTCCGAGGAGCGTCGCCGCGGGCGCGCGGGTGAGCCTTCGCGGGCGCGTGGTCGCGGGCCTTCGCGCGCCGATGATGACGGTGACCCACCCCGACGGACACACCGAGGAGTCACCGCTCGGAGAGGGACCGGATTTTCTCGGGCAGTTTCCCGTCGGCGAGCGCGGGACGTGGCAGGTCGAGGTGAGCGCCGATTCGGACGAGGGGAGCACGGTGCTGGCGAACTTCCCTGTGTATGTCGACACCGATCCGCCTGCGACGCCCGAGGAGACCGCGACCGTCGAGGCCGAGGAGCCCGCCGCCGTCGAGGCCGCGCTGCTGCGCTCGATCAACGAGGCCCGCGAGCGCGCCCACCTCGCGCCCGTCGAGGCGATGCCTCCGCTCGTCGAGGCCGCGCGCGCCCACTCGCGCGACATGGCCGAGAACCACTACGTCGCCCACAACTCGCAGACCGGCGCGACGCCGGGGCAGCGGCTCCGTGACGCGGGCCTTCTCAGCGGGCTCTCGCTCGAGAACGTCGCGCGGGGCTACAGCGCGCGAGAGATCCACGAGGGGCTCATGGTGAGCCCCGGGCACCGCGCGAACGTGCTCAACCCCCGGGTCACGCACGTGGGCATCGGGGTCGTGCGCGAGACCGGCGCGACGGCCGCGCTCCTCGTCACGCAGGACTTCATCGAGGTCGCCCGCGCCATCGATGCTTCGGCCGCGCGCGAGGAGCTCCTCACGCTGATCAACCGCGGACGCGCCGCGCGAGGCGCGTCTGCGCTCACCGTGAGGCCGCAGCTCCAGGCCGCGGCGGAGCGTGCCGCGCGGGCGCTCTTCGAAGATCCCCACCGCACGCAGGATCAGGCGCTCGGCGAGGCCACCGCGGCGCTGCGCTCGGAGTCGCTGCTCTTCCGACGCATCCAGCTCGTGGCCGCGTTCGGTCCCCGGTATCAGGAGGCCGTCACGATGCAGCCGCTGTTCGAGCGCGACTCGACCGCCGTGGGGGTCGGGGTCGCGCAGGGCGACCGCCCCGGAGCTCCGCCGCGCTCGGTCTTCGTGGTGTACGTGCTCGCCGTTCCGCGGTGATGCTGCGGGCGGCGGGTGGTGGCTGGTAGCGGGTGCGTCGGCGGGCGCTCACGCTCCCGCGCTCGTGGGAAGGACGCGGAAGCGCGCGATCAGAGGCGGCGCTGGAGCTCGCCGCCGGGCGTGTCGGCCTGACCGCGGCGGTACGTGAAGGCGCCGCGGAGCACGTAGCTCCGGCCCTGGTTCGTCAGGATGTAGATGTCGAGCGGACGGCCCTGGTCGGCCTCGCGGGCCTCGGGGGTCGTGAGCACGATGGTCTCGTCGTCGGCGATGCCCACGTTCGTCGCGGGCTTCGGACCGACGCGGATCTCGAGGCTCCCGAGCGAGCGGAAACCATGGCCCAGGATGCGCACCTCCTCGCCGCCGCTCGCGCGGCCTGAGCGCGGGGCGAGGTCGCGGTAGAACACGCCCTCCTTGTTGCAACCGGCGCCCATGACGGCGGCGGCCATGACGAAGGCGACGGCGGCGTTGCGGAGACCCAGACCCATCGAACCCATGCGCTCCTATCGCCCCGACGCACACGCCGGAGCGGCCGAGAAGCTATGACGCCGCGCCTTCGAGGGTCAACGAGAGAGTGATCGAGGCGCGCTCCGCCCTTCCGCGCCGCCGACGCATCGTCACCCTCGGCGCGCCTGAACGATCAGTCGGGCCACGCGCTCACGAAGGCCCGTCCGTCGATTCCGCGACCCGACGTGGCGGCGCACGACATGAGGGTCGGCGACCCCGATCCCGCGAGCGAGCATCGCGACGGATCCACCGACACACGCACGCGACCGGGACCTCCGTTGCCGCCGGAGCCGCCCAGAAGATCGCTGCCGCCGCCCGGTCCACCGACGGCGGAGATCACCGCGCCTGCCATCACTCGCACCTCGGGCGCGTAGAGCATCACCACGCCGCCCGAGCCTCCGCCGCCTGCGCCGCCTCCGCACCAGGCGTTCGAACCGGCACCGCCGTTGGCGAGCAGCGCAGCGCCCGGTGACACGGTGATGCGCGTGGGTGTTGCGATGCGAAGCGCGCCGCCGCCGCCGCCGCCGCCCGTTCCCTCGTCGCCACCGCCGCCTCCGCCGCCCGATCCGGGTTGGAAGGTCAGCGCGACCGCGAGGTCGAAGGCCGCGTCGCCGCCGATCGATCCGCCGCCACCGCCGCCCGCGTAGCGTCCGCTGGCGCAGGGGCGACCGGGCGCGCCGTCGCTGCCGTAGTACGCGATGAGCGCGCCTGCGCGACCGCCGTGGCCCGCGTCGCCGGTGAGGGGCGCGCCCACGCCGCCGAAGGGGCCGCCGCCGTGGCCGCCCGATCCGCCGATGCGTCCCGATGACTGGTTGCAGATGCCGCCGCCGCCACCGCCACCGCCCGCGGGACCGCCGCCTCCGCCGCCACCACCGCCGCCGAAGGAGCTCCCGACGCCGATGTGCGCGGTCCATCCTCCGCCGCCTCCACCGCCCGTTCCTCCGAGTCCGCCCGCGCTGAGCGCGCCGTTGGTTCCAGCGGGGCCCAGAGCCCCTCCGCCGCCCGGTCCGCCGCAGGGCGTGGAGGTCGAGCAGGTGTCTCCGTCGACGCCCGGTGAGAGCGGATCACCCGTCGCCCCGCCGCCGGATCCCGACGCGTTGCCGAAGCAGCGGGTGTGCGCGCCGCCGCTGCCGCCCGACACGTCGATGACGCCCTCGATGCGCACGTCGCCCGTGGCGCGCAGGTCGAGCACGCCGCTGCCCGTGGTGGTCACGCGAACGCCCGCGGCGACGGTGACGGTGGTGAAGCGGTGAACGCCGGGCGAGAGCTCCACGTCGACGAGCGGCGCGAAGGGGCCCTCACGCCCGTCGGAGGCGAAGCGCGCGCACGGGCTCGACGTGCACGCGGGCGCCGTGGAGCACATGCCGTCGATGCAGCGCGAGCCCGTGGGGCAGGCGTTTCCGCAGCGTCCGCAGTGGGCGCTGTCGCGCGAGAGGTCGCGGCACGCGCCGTCGCAGACGTCACCGACCGCGCAGGGGGCGAGGCAACGTCCGTCGGCGCAGCGCTGCCCCGCGGGACATCGGTTTCCGCAGCGTCCGCAGTGGGCGCTGTCGCGCGAGAGCGTGGGGCAGCCGTCGGCGCACGGTGATTGACCCGCCGGGCAGATACGCTCGCAGCGCCCCATGCGGCAGGTCTCGCCCGCGGCGCACGCGCGCTCGCACGCGCCGCAGTGAAGGGAATCGCTCGCGAGGTCTCGGCACGCGCCGTCGCAGTCGACGAGGCCGCCCGCGCAGCCCGAGTCGCAGCGTCCCGAGGCGCAGACCTCGCCGCGGGAGCACCGCTGATCACAGCCTCCGCACGCGCGCGGATCGGCCGTGAAATCACGGCAGGTGAAGCCGCAGCGGGCGCTCCCCGGCGGGCACGATCCGTCGCAGATCCCGTCGCGGCAGACGTTACCCGCGGGGCACGCGTGGCCGCAGAAGCCACAGTGCTCGGGGTCGGCGCTGAGGTCCTTGCACGCGTCTCCGCACGCGGTGAGCCCGCCCGCGCAGGGGACGACGCAGCGCCCCCCGACGCAGCGCGTTCCGGGGATGCAGCGCGTTCCGCAGGTGCCGCAGTGGCCGTCGTCGAAGGCGAGGTCGACGCAGGCCCGACCGCAGCTCGTGAGCCCCGAGGCGCAGGCCGACGCGCAGCGTCCGCGGGAGCACACCTCGTCGGGCAGGCAAGCCCGTCCGCACGCGCCGCAGCTCGTGGGTGACGAGCTCGTCGCGGTGCACACGCCGCCGCACGCGACCTCGCCCGCACCGCACGAGGGCGTACACGCGCCGCCCACGCAGCGCGCTCCGAGGGGACACGCGTTGCCGCACATCCCGCAGTTCTCGCGGTCGGCGCTGAGGTCGGCGCAGAGGCCGCTGCAGATCGTGAGGTCGCCGCAGGTCTCGGCGCAGGCGCCCCGGGCGCAGAGGCGTCCGCTCGGGCAGGCGCTTCCGCACGCGCCGCAGTGGGCGGGGTCGCGCTGCACGTCGACGCAGGCGCCGCCGCAGTTCGAGGTTCCCGTGTCGCACGCGCGGGCGCACTCGCCGCGCACGCAGACCTCGCCGACGGGGCACGAGACGCCGCACGCGCCGCAGGCCGCGGGGTCGTTCGAGAGGTCGCGGCAGGTGCCCGCGCAGTCGCTCTGGAGAAAGCCGCACTCGCCTACGCAGCGCCCCTCGTGGCAGAGCTGGCTCGGGCCGCAGCGGGCGTCGCACGCGCCGCAGTGGTGCGGGTCGTCGGTGAGGTCGCGGCACACGCCGCCGCAATCGGTGAGCGTGCCCTCGCAGGCCGTGGCGCAAACGCCTCGCGCGCAGAATCGCCCTGCGGGACAGGCGTTTCCGCACGCGCCGCAGTGGAGGGGGTCGCTGCGGAGGTCTCTGCACGAGTCGCCGCAGCGCGTGAGTCCGAGGGCGCACGAGGGCGCGCACTCCCCGCGGGAGCACACGAGGCCCGGAGGGCACGCGAGGCCGCAGAGGCCGCAGTGGGCGTTGTCGGATTGCGTGTCTCTGCACGCGCCGTCGCAGCGTCTCAGTCCGCCTCCGCACGAGGGCGCGCACTCTCCGCGGGAGCACTCCTCGCCCGCGGGGCACCGCCCGCCGCAGCGTCCGCAGTTCAGCGGGTCGTTCGAGAGGTCGCGGCAGGCGCCGCCGCAGCGGTTGAGGTCGTCGGGGCAACGGACCACGCAGAGCCCGTCCTCGCAGCGGGTCCCGTCGCCGCACGCGCGCCCGCACGCGCCGCAGGATCGGTCGTCGGAGCGCGTGTCGATGCAGCGGTCGCCGCAGCGCGTGAGCCCGCCCGCGCATCGCGCCGCGCATCGCCCCGAGGAACAGGTCTGTCCTTCGGGGCAGGCGACATCGCACGCGCCGCAGTGGCGCGGGTCGTCGTCGAGGCTGACGCACGCGAGCGCGCCGTCGGGGCCCGCACACGCGGTCTCCGAGGGCGCGCACGAGGGGACGCATCGCCCTGTCTCGCAGCGCATTCCGCGCGGGCAGGCGCGGTCGCAGGCGCCGCAGTGGTCGGGGTCTCGCGCGACGTCGACGCAGAGGCGACGCACGGCCCCGTCGGGGTCGTCGAAGACGCACTCCGCGAGGCCGCGGGCGCAGGTCGCGGCGCAGGTGCCGAGGGAGCAGACCTGCGCGTCGCGGCATCGCCGCTCGCACGCGCCGCAGTTGGCGGGATCGCGGAGGATCGCGACGCACGAGAGTCCATCGAGCGCGCTGCAGAGGGCCTCTCCGTCGCGGCACGTGGGGACGCAGCGTCGGTTCTGGCAGCGTTCACCGTCGGCGCAGCGCAGGCCGCAGGCGCCGCAGTTCGCGGGGTCGGAGGCGGTGACGGTGCAGCGTCCGCCGCAGAGGGACTGCCCCGGTCCGCAGGCTTCGAGGGCCGAGACGCGCAGGGGGATTCCGCCGACGGTGCCGCGCCCGGTGTCGCAGCCCGCGCAGAGGAGCCACGCGAGGAGCGCGAGGATGGAGCGCGACGCGCGCGCGGAGGCCGACGGAGACACGGTCGTCGATGCTATGCCCGCCGGGGCGGAGATGCGTGGAAACCCGCGACGGGAGCTCCGGGAGGCGGTAGGGGACTGGTCGCGGATGGGTCGGAGGTCCGCGAAGGGAAGGGGTGTCGGGCTTACGGGTGGGTGAGGACGTCTGCGAAGGCTGAGGTGTTGGGCTTGCGGGTGGTCCAGAGGACCCCGAGCGCGAGACCGTTGCGTTCGGGGTAGGGTGGCGAGGGCCGCGAGGGAGAGACCGTTGCGTCCGTGGTCATCTCGACGATCCCCGAGCGCGAGACCGTTGCGTTTGTGCTTATCTCGGGGGAACCGCGAACGCGAAACGGTTGGGTCGGGGCTTCGTCGCGACGAGACGCGGTCGTGGGCAGGAGCGATCCGTCTCTCGCGCCGGGAGGTCTCCGTCGCGGATCGTGAGCGTCTCGCGCTCGGTCGCACGACGCGCGTCGACGGTCGTCGTCGAGCGTCTGCGCCGGGGTTCCGGCAGACCGTCACCCCGGGCAAAATCATGAGCGCCGCGCCGGAC
>JAXLYG010000072.1:0-42302 GCA_046351535.1 Polyangiales bacterium | reverse complement strand
GTGCGAGCCCATCAGATCGGAGTTCTGCCGCGACCGGAGTTGCGCCGACACCGCCAGCTCAAAGTCCCCTGCGCCGGGCGGCTACGGTCATACGCGCGATCGTTGTCACCGCCCTCACCGACTGTCAATCGCCGTCCGAGGGGCGCGGCGGAGGGCGCGCCGATCCACCGCGCGGCGCAGCGGCGACGACCGCGCGCGCTTCGCTTGTGCGCGCGTGGCGTTTTTGAGAACGTCAGCAACCCTCGCTGATGGGATGCGGTGGAGCGAACTGATGGCCGACGATCCGAACGAGCACTGGTTCTCCCTCACGCTGCCAGACGGGGCCACGTGGCGCGTCGTCAGGGCCCACTACGCCGAGAGCTTCTCCGAGCTCTTCGAGTGCGTCGTCGAGGCCGCCTCGTCGGGGAGCGAAGACCCTCTCTCCTACCTCCGCGGCAAGGCCGTCTTCGCCTTCGGCACCGCGAAGGAGGACGACCCCCGCGTGCGCTACATCGGGGGCATCGTGGCGGGCGTCGTCGACCGGGGGTGGATCGCCCAGCGCCGCGTCGCGGAGTTCCGCATCGTGCCGCGGCTGTGGCTCCTCGATCAGTCGACGAACTACAGGGTGTTCCAGAACCTCGACGCCCTCGCGATCGTGGAGATGGTGCTCGACGAGCACAAGATCTACATGGGCAAGGAGCGCGTGAAGGAGACGCCCGACCCGCTCCCCAAGCGCGAGTACTGCACGCAGTACGGCGAGTCAGACCTCGCCTTCGTGCGCCGGCTGCTCGAAGAGGAGGGCATCGGGTTCCTCTTCAAGCAGGACTGGGCCGCGGGCGCGGGCGACCCCCTCGCGCCGCAGATCGCGCAGCACCCCGACACGCTCGTGCTCGGGCAGTGGTCGAAGACCGACGCGTTCCCGCTGACCATCACCACGCCCATCGACGTGGTCGGCGAGGGCGGCGCGACCTCGGGCGCCGAGACGATCCGCACGCTGGAGCACGTCGCCGCCGTGGTCTCCACGGGCCACCGCCTCCGCGACTACGACTTCACCCGCGCCGCGCAGGTGATCGACGAGAAGCGCGACCAGGCCGACGCCCTCGGCTCGCGCGTGCGCATCGAGTACCCCGGCCGCGTCACCCTCGGCGCGCTCTCGGGCAACACCTACGGCGAGTCCGACGCGAAGCGGCTCGCGCCCCTGCGGCTCCAGGAGACCGAGACCGGCTCGGGCTACACCTCGGGCCGCGGCGACGTGGTCGCCTTCGGCCCCGGCGCGGTCTTTCAGGTGATGCGCGAGGGCGGCGCGGCGGCGGAGAAGTTCCTCGCGACGCGGGTCACGCACCGCTGCGAGGCGCCCGAGGTGCTCTACCTCGACAGCGGCTCGGGCAGCGGAGCCTCGCGCCGCGACCGCTACGTGAACACCTTCGAGTGCATCCCGCCGACGCAGGGGTACCGCCCCGCGCGCGTCACGCCGAAGCCTCGCGCCCTCACGCCGCAGAGCGCCGTCGTCGTGCCCGAGCCCAAGACCTCGACGGACCCCATCTGCACCGACGCGTACGGCAGGGTGAAGGTTCGCTTCCAGTGGGCGAGGCCCGACGAGCGCCCCGCGGATGAGAAGCCCAAGAACGACTCGTGCTGGATCCGCACGACGCAGGCGTGGGCCGGCGACCGCTGGGGCTTCGTGTTCCTGCCGCGCGTGGGGATGGAGGTGCTGGTGCAGTTCCTCGACGCCGACCCCGACCGGCCGGTGGTCACGGGCTGCCTCTACAACTCGGTGAACATGCCCCCCGAGGTGCTCCCCGGCGCGAAGACGAAGAGCATCCTCCGCACGCAGAACACCCCCACGGGCGCGGGCTACAACGAGCTCTCCTTCGAAGACGAGGTCAACAAGGAGCTCGTCTACCTCCGCGCGCAGAAGGACCTCACCGAGAAGGTCTTCAACGACCACACCGCGGACTACGACCACGACGAGACCGTCACCGTCGGCAACGACCAGACCTTCACCGTCAAGCACGACCGCAAGGCCACCGTGCAGAACGACGACTCCCTCGACGTGACCATGAACCGCCGCGCCACCGTGGGCGGCAACGACAGCCTCGAGGTCGAGAAGAACCTCTCGGTCACGGTCTTCGCCGAGTCGACGCTCACCGTGAGCAAGACGCACGTGATGTCCATCGACGAGGGTCTCACCGTGAAGGTCGGCGGCAACTCGGGGTCGAAGCTCGAGATGCTCCCCGCGTCGATCAAGCTCACCATCGGGTCGAGCAAGATCGAGATGACGGCGAGCACGATCCTGGTGCAGACCGGCTCCAGCAAGCTCGACCTCGCCGCGGCCGCGGCCTCGCTCGAGAGCACCAAGGTCGAGGTGAAGGCCACCGCGACGGCGGCGGTGCAAGCGGGCGCGACGCTCGACCTCAAGGCCTCGGGCGTCACCACGGTCGCTGGCGCGCTCGTGAAGATCAACTGAGAGGCGCCGCCCGATGCCCCCCGCCGCTCGAATGGGAGACAGCACCAGCCACGGTGGCTCCATCGTTCTCGGGTGCCCCACGGTGCTCATCGCGAACATGCCCGCGGCGCGCCTCACGGACATGCACGCGTGCCCGATGGTGACGCCGGGCGTGCCGCCGATCCCTCACGTCGGAGGCCCCATCGTGGGCCCCGGCATGCCCACCGTGCTCGTCGGGAATCTCCCGCAGGCGAAGCTCGGAGACTCGTGCGTGTGCGTCGGCCCGCCTGACTCCATCGTGATGGGCGCGCCCACCGTGATGGTCGGCAGCGGTGGCGGCGGCGGCGGTGCTGGCGGCGGCGGCGGTGGCGGCGGCGGGGCCGGGATGGGCGGCGCGCAGGGCGCCCTCGGCGGCGCTGCGGCGAGCGGCGTGAGGCGCCCGTGCGGACCGACGACGCAGTCGCACGCGCTCGGTGACGGTCGCTACGAGGCCACGCGCGACGGCGTGGTGCGCGTGATCGGCGAGCTGGAGTTCATCGCGTCGGCGCTGCGCGCGCTCTCGGAGCTCTCGCGCCACGAGACGGGCCGCGCGGTGCTGGCGGCGCTGCGAACGCGGTCGATCGCGGTGGTGGTGAGCCGCGGCGACGAGGCGTCGGTGCGCGTCGGTCGCGCGTCGGCCACGGTGTCGCTCTCGTTCGAACTCGCCGTGCCCGCGGAGGCGGTCGAGGCGCAGGGCATCGCGCTCGAACGGCTGCTCTGGGCGGTCGAAGACGTGTGCGAGCGCGGGCTCCCTTCGACGACCGCAGAGGCGCTCTCGGAGGTCGGTACGTGACCCGCGTCTCGAACGACCACGGGAGCTTCGAAGCCCCCGACGCGTGGACGCAGATGCCGGGCCTCGGCGCGGCCGGGTGCAGCCCCGAGGAGCTCTCGGCGCCGACGCGGCCGCACCCGTCGATCCTCCTGACGGGCGACGTGAGAGACCCCGCGATGCGCGCGTCGGCGTACGTGGCCGCGCAGCTCGACGCGCTTTCGAAGCTCATGGCCGAGTGGCGCTCCATCGACGGAAACGTCACCGACGCCGAGCCCGGGCCCGCCGTGGTCCGCCACGGGTTCAACGCGCCCGACGAGGGCTGGATCGTGCAGTTTCAGGCGTACTGGTTCTTCGGCGAGCGCGTGTCGATCGTCACGGCGACGACGCCCGCGGCCGACACCAGCGCCGCGTGGGAGGTCTTCGCCGCCGCCATGGCGAGCTTCGAAGCGCCTCCGCCGCCGCCCGTCAGTGACGCGCGCGAAGGATCAGAAACAGCCCAAGAAGCACGGGGATGAAGAGGATCCCCACGGCGACGATGAGCCGGTAGCGCGCCGTCTCGGAGGGGTCGACGGGCCCCCTGGGGGCCGGGTCTGACTTCGGCGTCGAGACGATCTTCGGCGCGTCGAGCGCGGGCATCGGCGTCGGCGGCGGGAGCGCGTTCGAGAGCGGCGCGGCGATGGGGGCCTTGGGCGCGGGCTGACCGATCGGCGCGCGCACCGGGGCCTGCGGCGCCTGCTGCGGCTGCTGCGCGATGTGGTGCTCGAGCGCGTTCTGATCGACGGCCATCGTGCGCAGGAGCGCGTCGTCGTCGGCGTCCGCGGCGACCGCGACCGGCGGCTGATCGAAGGCGACGGTGCGCTCGATCTGCGGGACCTCGCCGATCTCCTGCGTGGCCGCGACGTCGGCGTCGGGATCGGCGTGCGGCGCGGCGTCGAGCGTGGCGACCGCGGGCACGGCGAGGCCGGCCTCTTCGATGGCGACGGTGCGTCCGAAGCGATCGTCGTCTTCTTCCTCCGTCGGAAACGACGGCGCGCTCACGGGGGGCGCCGCGGGCGGCGCGGGCGAGAACGCCGGGAGCTGCGTCGACGGCTTGATGACCGGCGCCGACACGAACGACGGCGACGAGCGGGTCGCGACGCGCGCCCTGCTCTCGAGCGCGGCCTTCGCGGCGAGGCGCTCGGCGGGCGTGATGGCCACCTCGGTCGTCGCGGCCTCGTCGGGCTCCGTCGAGAACGCGGGCGCCCGCAGCGGCGCCGGTCGCGGCTGCGGAGACGAGATCGGCAGGGGCGCGAGGGGCGCGAGCGGCGCTGCGACGGCGGGCTGCGGCGCGGGCGCGGGCGCCGGAGGCTGCGGCACGGGCGCGATGGGCTTCGCGCGAACGGGCGTGCGCCACGCGTTGGAGGCCGCCTCGCGGAGCGCCTCGGCGGAGGCGAAGCGGTCGGCGGGGTTCGAGGACATCGCGCGGGAGACGACCTCCCAGAGCGCGTCGGGCACGTCGTCGCGGCGGCGCTCGAGGCCCGCGGGCGAGAGGGTGAGACCGAGCTCCGGGGGGAGCGAGAGCATCTCGCGCAGGAGGCCGCCGAGGGAGAACACGTCGGTGTGCGGCCCCGTCGAGCCGTCGGGCTTGAGCTGCTCGGGCGCGGGAAAGCTCAGCGCGCGCGCGCTTCGAACGGGCGCCGTGGGGTCTGGCGCGGCGTACTTCGCGAGCCCGAAATCGACGATGCTCACCGAGAGGTCGGGGGCGTCGCCGTGATAGAGCACGCTGCCCGGCGTGAGCCCGAGGTGGAGCACCTGCCGCGGCGCGCGGTGCCCCGCGTCGAAGGCCCTGCACGTGTGGTCGAAGAGCGCCTCGAGGAGGGCCAGCGGGAGGAGCGTCTCGGCCTGGCGAGCCTCGTCGAGCGCCGCGCCGATGGAGCGACCTTCGACGGGGTCGTAGACGAGGTAGGGCCTCGCGTCCCACACGCCCTGGTTGAGCACCGCGGGGACGTTGTCGTGGCGAAACGCGCGCAGCGCCCGCAGCGCGTCGGCGAGGTCGCGCGGGAGCGCCGTCACCCCCGCCGCGAGGGGCTTGAGGAGCTTCACGCTCACGGCGCGGTCGGTGTGCTGCTTGTCCGTCGCACGCCAGCTCTCGCCGACCCCGCGGTCGGGGAGCGGTGCGACGAGCTCGTAGCGCTGATCGAGGAGGACTCCGGCTGCGGGCTTCATCAACGGGTGCGCGATCGTAAGTGGACGGCCTCCGCGACGGCAAGCACAGAGGCGGTGCCCAGACGTTGCGCAGACGAGGTCTTCGTTCGCGTTCGCAGTGGGGTTCTGATACCTGATGGGCGCAGCACTCCCGAGGGCGTTGCGAAGAGACCTCCATGCGAACCGGTGGGACCAGACTCCATCTCCGCGCCTGCCTCCTCGCGGCGCTCGCCGCGGCCGTCGCCGCGTGCGAAGGCTTTCGCGAGTTTCCGACGGCGCGCGACGCGGCGACCGACCACGGCGACGCGAGGTCCGACGCCGACGTCGCCGCGCCCCGCGACGCCGCCGACGCGAGCGACGTCACCGACGCGAGCGACGTCGCCGACGTCACCGACGCGAGCGACGTCACCGACGTCCCCGACGTGACCTCCGCGCCCACCGACGCGGGCCCCTGCGGCGGCGCCTGCCCCTCGGGGCAGGTCTGCTGCGAAAACCGCTGCGTCGACCCGATGACCGACCCGACGAACTGCGGCGGCTGCGCGGTCACCTGCGCCGCGGCCAACGCCTCGTCGACGTGTCAGCGCGGCACCTGCGTGAACCTCTGCCTCCCCGGCTTCGGCGACTGCGACCTCAGCCCCCTCAACGGCTGCGAGGTGAACCTCTCGTCGAGCGCCTTCAACTGCGGCGCGTGCGCCCGCGCGTGCCGGATGTTCCGCGAGAACTCCACCTGCGACACGGGCCGCTGCACGGTGGCCTGCACGCCGGGCTGGGGCAACTGCGACGGCAACGTCGACAACGGCTGCGAGGTGAACCTCCAGACCTCGATCGAGCACTGCGCGGGCTGCGACAACCCCTGCCGCGCCAACCACAACGCCCCGTACTGCGACGGCGTCATGTGCCAGCTCGGGGCCTGCGAGCCGGGCTGGGCCGACTGCAACAGCGACCGCCGCGACGGCTGCGAGACGCACACCGACACCGACGTCGGCAACTGCGGCCGCTGCAACAACGCGTGCGCCCCCGGCGCGGGCGCGACGCCGACGTGCGCGTCGGGCGTGTGCGGCACGGTCATGGTGACCTGCTCCGACCCGCGCGCCGAGTGCGACGGCGTGGTGACCCCGATGGCGGCGCAGTGCGAGACCGACGTGACCGCGTCGGCGGCCCACTGCGGGCGCTGCGGCAACGCGTGCAGCACGGTGAACGCCACCTCGCGCTGCGAGGCCCGCGCGTGTCAGCTCACCTGCAACGCGGGCTTCGGCAACTGCGATTCGAACGCGGCCAACGGCTGCGAGACCAACCTCAACACCTCGCCCGACAACTGCGGCGCGTGCCGGCGCAACTGCACGCTCCCCAACGCGGTGGGCGTCGCGTGCGTCATGGCGACCTGCACGCCCACGACCTGCGCCGGGGGCTACGGCGACTGCGACGCGAACCCCGCCAACGGCTGCGAGACCGACACCCGCACCGCCGTCACGCACTGCGGCGCGTGCGGGCGCACCTGCACCGTCGCCAACGGCACGCCGCGCTGCGTGGGCTCGCTCTGCGCCGTGGCGACGTGCAACACGGGCTTCGCCAACTGCGACGGCAACGCCGCCAACGGCTGCGAAGTCAACAACCAGAACGATCCGCGCCACTGCGGCGCGTGCGGAGCGCTCTGCAACCTGCCCAACAGCCTCCCCACGTGCAGCGGCGGGCGCTGCGTGCTCGGCGCCTGCTTCGGGAGCTACCAGGACTGCGACCGCAACCCCGCCACGGGCTGCGAGGCCGACGTCCTGCGAGACACGCGCAACTGCGGCGGGTGCGGGCGCGCGTGCCCCTTCCGCTGCGTCAACGGCGCGTGCATCCCGTGACGGAGGGAGGGAGACACCCGATGCGACGACTCACCGTCACCACCGCGCTCTGCCTCGCGCTCCTCGCGTCGCGCTCCGCCGACGCGCAGCCGCAACGCCCGCGAGCGCAGCCCGCGCAGCCCGCCTCGCCGACGCAGCCCGCGGCCCCCGCGCACCCCTCACCCGCGGCCCCCGCGCAACCCTCACCCGCGCCCCCCGCGCAACCCTCGACCGCGGCCCCCGCGGCCGCCGCGCAGCCCTCGCCCGAGGTCGAGGCCGAGCACGCGCACGGCATCGAGCTCCGGCGGCAGCAGCGCGACGCCGAGGCGCGAGACGTGTTTCGCGGGATCTACGAGCGCACCCACGAGCCGCGCGCCCTCGCCAGGCAGGCCGCCGCGGAGGGCGCGATGGGCGAGTGGGTCGCCGCCGAGGAGCACCTCTCGGCCGCCCTCGACGCCGCGCAGGACCCGTGGATCGTGCAGAACCGCGCGGGCCTCGAGTCAGACCTCGCGGGCTTTCGCGCCCACGTCGGGCTCCTCATGATCGTCTCGTCGACGCCCCACGCGGAGCTCTGGATCGGCGGCGCGCGCAGGGCCTCGCTCCCGCTCGAACACCCCCTCCACGTGCCCGCGGGGACGCTCGCGGTCGAGGTGCGCGCCGAGGGATACCTCCCCGAGGTGCGCCCCGTGAGCGTGACCGGCGGTCTCCGCGCCGTGGCCCGCGAGACCGTGAACCTCACCGCCGACGTGCGCCGCCCCGTCACGCCCGTCGTCGGGCCCGTCGTCACGCCCGTCATCACGCCGCCTCCGCCCGAGGCGCCGCCCGTGCGTGTCCCGCCGCTGCGCATCGTGGGGTTCTCGCTCCTCGGCGCGGGCGCCATCGGGCTCGGCGTGGGCATCGCGGGCCTCGTCATGTATTCGGGCGACGTGTCGACCTTCAACAGCGACCCCACCTGCGGCTCCGCGGCGCTCACCCCCTCGTGCCGCGCCGTCTACGATTCAGGAATGTCTGCGCGAGCGATCGGAATCGCGGGCATGGCCGTCGGGGGCGCCCTCATCGCGGGCGCGGCGACGACGCTGGCGATCTCGTTCCTCGGGCCCTCGCGCGGGCCGAGGGTGACCGTCGGTGCGCGCGACGGGGGCCTCGACGTCTCCCTCGCGGGGCGCTTCTGAGCAGCGGAATCATCGCGTTGCGAGCCTCGCACCGTGCGAGCGCCCCGCGCATCGGATAGAGTCGCGGCCTCTCCACGCATTGCTCTGATCCATCGAAGGCGAAACCATGAACAACGACGACGAGGCCCTGGCACCGGGCTCGTATTTCGGGAGCTATCAGATCGTCAAGGTGCTCGGTCAAGGCGCCTTCGGCGTGGTCTACGAGGCGCTCCGTCAGCCCCTCGGCAAGCGCGTCGCGCTCAAGGTCCTGCGTCGCCAGCTCGTGTCGCAGCAGGAGGTGCTCCAGCGCTTTCTCCGCGAGGCGCAGACCACGGCGCAGATCCAGCACCCGCACATCGTCGACACCTTCGACATCGGCGAGCACGGCGGCGCGCCCTACATCGCGATGGAGTTCATCGAGGGCGAGCCCCTCTCGTCGCGGCTCAAGCGCGACAAGCGCCTCGCGCCGACGCTCTCCGTCGACATCATGCTCGCGGTGCTCTCGGCGATGACCATGGTCCACGAGCGCGGCGTCGTGCACCGCGACCTCAAGCCAGAGAACATCTTCCTCATGCGAACGCGCGGCGGAAACGTGCACCCGAAGGTGCTCGATTTCGGCATCGCGAAGGTGAGCCAGAACGAGTCTGACATGGTGCTCACGCGCACCACCGCGCTCCTCGGGACGCCCTATTACATGTCGCCCGAGCAGGCGCGCGAGTCGAAGCACATCGACGCGCGCAGCGACCAGTGGGCCCTCGGCGTGATCCTCTACGAGTGCGTCACGGGGCGGCGCCCCTTCGTGGGCTCGTCGCTCCTCGACCTGCTCAACCGCATCGCGACGGCCGACTACGTGGCGCCGTCGAGCCTCGCGCCCGACGTCACCCCCGAGCTCGAAGCGGTCATCACGAAGATGCTCCAGCGCGACCCCTTCGAGCGCTTCGCCGACACGCGCGCCGTGGGCCTCGCGCTGCTCCCCTTCGGCAGCGACGCCGCGCGCGCGCACTGGGCCGACGAGTTCAACGGCCGCATGTCGTCGGCGCCTCCCCTGCCCGACGAAATCGCCGACACCACGGAGCTCCCCGAGAACGCCGCCACCGCGGCCGCGCCCTCGCTCCAGAACGTCTCGCGCCCGAGCTTCTCGTCGTCGGGTCAGCCGCAGGGCCTCGCGGCCTTCTCGAGCTCCGCGGCCTCGCGCTCGGTGCCGCCGCGCGCGCCGCCCGCGCAAGACGCCGCCGCGCTCACCGCCGCGATGACCTCTCCGCCCCTCGCGCCCGCTGGCGGAACCCTCACCCTCTCGCCCCGCGAGAGCACCACCCCGCAGGAGCCCGCGCGCCCCTCTCGAACCTGGATCGCCCCCGTCGCCGTCGCCGCCATCGCCCTCGCGGGCGTCGCCACGTGGGCCGCGACGCGGAACTCCACGCCGCCCTCGGCCGTCGCCGCCACGGTGACCGCGCGACCCGCGCCCGCGCGCTTCCGCGTGACCACGCGCGTCGTGCCCGCGAGCGCCGCGATCACGCTCGACCGCGAGGCCCCCGTGACGGGCTCCATCGACCGCGAGCTCGCGCGCGACGGGAGCATCCACCGCATCGTCGTGTCGGCCCCGGGCTACCGCCGCGCCGAGTTCGAATTCCGCGACCTCTTCTCGTCGCCCGAGATCGTGCTCGTGCGCGAGGAGCCCGCCGCCGAGCCGACGCCCGCCGTCGCCGCACCGACCGTCACCGACGCGGGCACCGTCGTCGCGCAGCGCGCAGAGGCCACCGACACCCGCCGCGGACGCAACCGCCGCGACGCGGGCGCCGGGGGCGGCCGCGACCGCAACGCGCGCAACACGCAGGCCGCGGAGCCCGAGACGGGCAGCAACGGCGTCGCGATCCGCTGAGCGCTCCGGCGCTCGCTCCGAACACCGCTCAGAGCTTGAAGACCGACCGCGCGTTGTCGCCGAGAAAGCGTCTGCGCGCGTCGTCGTCGAGGCCGAGCGCGTCGACCTCGGCGATGCAGTCCGCGGGCGCGATCATCGGGTGATTGCTCCCGAAGAGCACCTTCTTGCGCCCGTGCGCGCGGAGGTACTCCACGAGCTCGCGGGGGTAGCGCGAGGGCTTGTACGCCGACGTGTCGATGTAGACGTTGGGGTACTTCGTCGCGAGCGCGATCATCTCCGTCGTCCACGGATACCCGATGTGTCCGCCCACGATCGTCAGCTCGGGGAAGGTCGCCGCCACCTCGTCGAGGTACGGGATCGGTCGCCCGGGCTCCGACGGCCGCAGCGGCCCCGCGTGCCCGACCTGAAGGCAGAACGGAACGCCGAGCTCGATGCACTCGACGTAGAGCGGATAGTAGTGACGGTCGTTCGGCGGCAGCCCCCACAGCCACGGGAGCACGCGCAGCGCGCGCATCCCGAGCGAGCGCACGCAGCGACGGAGCTCGCGCACGGCGTCGAGCGGACGAAGCAGATCGACAGACGCGACGCCCACGAGGCGATCGGGGTGACGCGCGACGAGCGCCGCGACGTCGTCGTTCGAGAGCATGGGGCCCGTCGGTCCCCACCACGCGGTGACGAGCGCGCGGTCGACGCCCGCCGCATCGAGCGACCCCATCGTGAACGCGTCAGGGATCTCCTCGGGGAGGGCCGCGCCGACCATGTCCCGCCAGCGCCGCAGCGAGGCGAAGATCGGCTCGCGCAGAAACGCGGGTGTGGGGTGCTGAATCCACGCGTCGATGAGGGGCTCGCGCATCGCGCGCGACGGTATCACACGCGCCCCTGAGGGCAGCGCTCAGCGCGACTCGCGGTCGATGCGGTCGATCCAGTCGCGCGCGAGCTCGCGCAGCCCGAGGGGTCGCTCGGGGTCGTCGGCGAGCGTCGAGAACATCGCCCGCGCGCCGGCCCGGTCGCCGAGGTGGTAGCGCGACGTGGCGATCATGCGCCGCGCCTCGGCGAGCACGCGCGCGTCGGTGGCCCGCGTCGCGCCGTCGTCGAGCCACGCGAGCGCGTCGGTGAAGCGCTCGTGCTGAAAGAGCTGACGGCCCACGAGGTACGCGCGCAACGGATCGCCCGCGGGCTCCTGCGCGAGCCTCGACATCGCGACGACGGCCGACGCGTCGAGCTCCCCTCGCCCGATGAGCAGGTCGCGAAAGGCCGCCTCGCGCTCGCCGCCCGCGCGCAGCATCGTGCGCTTGAGGGTGAGCGTGCGGGCCTCGTCCTCTTCGAGCAGCGCGAGGTCGACGGCCTCGTAGCGGGCGAGCGCGTCGGCGGGACCCCGCCAGCGCCACACGGCGTCGGCGATGGCCGTACGGATGCGGTTTCCCGCGGCGGGGCCGAGGGCTTGAGACGCTTCTGCGGCGATGCGATCGGCGCCCGCGAGGTCGCCCGCGCGCACGGTGGCGACGGCCAGGGCGGCGCGGTTTCGCGTGTCGGTGGGGTCGCGGTCGACGAGCGTGCCGTACTCGTCGATGGCGCGCCGGAGGTCGCCCGCTTCGAGGTGTCGCGCGGCCTCGTCGCTGAGGTCTTCGAGCTCGTACGGGCACGTACGACCGAAGACCGAGGCGCGGCGAAAGCGCGTCCTCGCGCGGGTGAGCGTGCGCTCGCTCACGGGAACCGTGCGCAGAAAGCCGTGCCACGACCGCTCGAGCGCGGTGAGCGGGCGCCCGTAGACGCCTTCGAAATCGCCCGTCGCATAGAGCCGACGGAATCGTTCGGCCCCGTACGAGTCGTGCAGCCACCGACAGAACGACCCCGCCGCGGTGTAGGCCGTGACCGACGCGCTCGCGAAGAACCCGAGGCCCGCGAGCGTCGAGACGCGCGGGGCCATTCCCGCTTCGAGCATGGCGCGCGACCACTGGTGCGGCGTCGACTCGCTCTCGCCCTCCCACGCCGCCGCCACCGCGGCGCCCTCGATGAGACCGGGCACCGGGAGCAGCGATGCCCGCGCGGTGATGTGCAGCGGACCCGGCGCCATCTCGGCGGCGACCACGTGCGCGAGCTCGTGCTTGAGCACCGGATGCGGAAAGGGCGCGTACTGGAGGTAGACCTCGTAGCGCCACGGCTTCGCGATGTACGTGTCGGCCGCGCCCATGAGCGACTGCTTCTGCTCCGCGTTGGCGAAGAGAAACACCGCGATGCGACGCGACACATGCACGCCGTAGAACGCCTCGAGCTGCGCCACGCGCACGTCGCAGTCGCGCGCCGTGAGCCTCGCCTGACGCGCGTCGATGGAGCGGTCGTACCAGACCACGCAGCGCCGCGACCACGCCTCGCCCTCAAGCCGATCGGCGATCTGTCGCGCGGTGTGACGGTGACCGAGCGACGGCCCCGCGAGCCACACGCCGACGCCCACCGAGAGCCCCACGAGCGCCACGAGCAGCGACGCGTAGCGCGCGCGCAACGTCGCGAAGGAGAGCGACGCGGGCGAGATCCACGCGGCGCGCAGGAGCGCGGCGAGCGCCACCGCCCAGCCGACGGTGCCGACGCGGTAGGTGACCAGCGGGAGGCCGAGCGGGATGCGCTCGTCGTAGAGCGCGCCGGGGTAGAAACCGAAGAAGGGGTCGTACGCGAAGATCGTCGGCGTCACGTAGAAGCGCACGACGCTCCACACGATGAACGCGGGGACGAGCAGCGCCGCGAGGAGCGTGGCCCTTCCGCGGGCTTGAAAGAGCGCGCCGAGGCCGAGCCCCACGAGGCCCGAGAGGCACGCGCCGGGGAGCGCGACGAGGAGCCAGTAGAGCGCGCCCTGAGAGGGTCCGCAGGCGGGCGCGAAGGCGCCGTGCGCGAGCACCACGAGGCCCATGAGCGCGACGAGCGCGACGGGATAGAGGGCCGCCGCGGCGACGACGTCGGAGGCCCGCGCGTCACCGCCGCGCTTGCGGAGCGAGACCGCGAGACCGGCGCCCGAGAGCGCGCCCATCAGCGAGGCGACGAGGGCCGCGAAGAGGGCCGAGGGAAAGCCGATGTGATCGGTGACGGAGTTCGACCAGAGGGCGAGCGCGACGAGCGCCGAGAGCGCGACGCCGACGCGCGCGCGCCACATGGAGACGAGCGCGCGGAGGGCGGTCATGGGGTCACGTGTCGGCTTCGGCGAGGTCGTCGTCGGGCGACGGCGGAGGCGGAGGCACCGACGGGGTGATCACCCGATCGAGCAACGCGAAGGCGAGCACCTCGTCGATGCGCTTGACGCAGTCGATGCGGAGCTCGTTGCGGA
The DNA here is from genome assembly GCA_046351535.1 of Polyangiales bacterium. Lineage (GTDB taxonomy): Bacteria > Myxococcota_A > Polyangia > Polyangiales > CAISKJ01. The sequence continues at coordinate 28,713 of JAXLYG010000072.1, read as the reverse complement.
CCTCTTCGGGGATCTCCTCGATGTCCTTGGCGTTGCGGGCCGGGAGGAGGATGTGCTTGATGCCCGCGCGGTGCGCCGCGAGGACCTTCTCCTTCACGCCGCCGATGGGGAGCACCACGCCGCGGAGCGTGATCTCACCGGTCATCGAGAGGTCGCTGCGCACGGGGCGATGCGTGAGGAGCGACACGATCGCCGTCACGATGGCCACGCCCGCGCTGGGGCCGTCCTTGGGCGTGCCGCCCTGCGGGACGTGGACGTGGAGGTCGCTCTTGTTGAGGAACTCGGGGTCGATCTCGAGCTCCTTGGCGTGCGTGCGCACCCACGAGAGCGACGCGGCGGCCGACTCCTTCATCACGTTCCCGAGCTGGCCCGTGATGGTGATGTTGCCCTTGCCGGGGAAGCGCGAAGCCTCGACGAAGAGGATCACGCCGCCCACGGGCGTCCACGCCATGCCCGCGACGACGCCCACGGTGGGCGAACGCTCGGCGCCCTCGTCCTGGTACTTCGGCGGACCGAGCACCTTCTCGACGAAGGGACGGTCGGCCTTCTCGCGCACCTCTTCGCCCGCGGCGACGCGCACGGCGACGGCGCGGCACACGGCGGCCACCTCGCGCGTGAGGTTTCGCACGCCGGCCTCGCGCGTGTAGCTCTCGATGAGCGCGTCGTAGCCGTCGTCGACCCAGTCGAGGCGCTCGGGGGTGAGACCGTGCTCCTCGAGCATCTTGGGGCCGATGTACTCCCGCGCGATGTGGAGCTTCTCGACGCGCGTGTAGCCCGCGATCTCGATGACCTCCATGCGGTCGAGGAGCGGCGCGGGGATCGTGTCCTTGTTGTTCGCCGTGCAGATGAACATCGCGTGCGACACGTCGTAGGGCACGTCGATGTAGTGGTCGACGAAGGTGTTGTTCTGATCGGGGTCGAGCACCTCGAGCAGCGCCGCCGCGGGGTCTCCGCGCACGTCGGCCCCGAGCTTGTCGACCTCGTCCAGAATGATGATCGGGTTCATCGTCCCGGCCTTCTTCATGGCCTGCACGATGCGACCGGGGAGCGCGCCCACGTACGTGCGACGGTGCCCGCGGATCTCGGCCTCGTCGCGCACGCCGCCGAGCGAGATGCGGACCATCTGTCGGCCGATGGCGCGCGAGATCGACTTCGCGAGCGAGGTCTTGCCCACGCCGGGCGGACCCACGAAGCAGAGGATCGGGCCGCGGCGGTCCTTGCGGAGCTTGCGCACGGCCACGTACTCGAGGATGCGCTTCTTGGGCTGCTTCAGCCCGAAGTGATCCTCGTCGAGCGCGCGGCGCACGGCCTCGACGTCGAACTTGTCCTCCGTGTGGCGGTGCCAGGGAATGTCCACCAGCCACTCGATGTACTGCCGCGTGACCTGGTACTCGGCCGAGTGCCCCTGCATCGCGCGGAGGCGTCCGAGCTGACGGCGCGCCACGCGCGAGGCCTCTTCGGGGAGCTTCGCCTTCGCGATGCGCTCGCGGAGCTGGTCGAGCTCCTCCTCGCTCTCGTCGGTCTCGCCGAGCTCCTCTTTGATGGTCTTGAGCTGCGCGCGGAGGATCTCTTCGCGCTCGCTGCGGCCCATCTCGCCCGACACCATCGACTGGATCTCTTTGCGTACCCGATGCACCTCATGGACGCGGCGCGCGAGGTGGTGCGCGAGCTTGAGGCGCTCGGCCAGGTCCACCGCTTCGAGCACCTGCTGCCGGTCCGCGGGGGTCACCGGCGGAGAGGGCATGTGGAGGGTGCAGAGGTCCGCGAGGGCGCCCGGGTCCGCGGCGTTCTCCGCGACCTGCGTGAGCTCCTTGGGGACGGGCGGAGAGTACTCGCCGAGGGCGCGGGCGAGGTCGCGGAGCTCGCGCGAGACGCGCTCGATGTCGGGCGTGCGCGTGAGGGGCTCTTGAATGCGCTGCACGCGGGCGCGGAGGTACGTGCCCTCGTTGAGCAGGCCCACGAGGTTCATCCGCGCGATGCCCTGGAGGAGCACCGAGTAGTTGCTCGCACCGAGCTTGATGACCTTCACGATGCGGGCGACGGTGCCGACGGAGTAGAGGTCTCCCGCGGCCGGATCTTCGGTCTCGGGGGAGCGTTGCGTGACCACGGCGATGAGGCGCACCTCGGTGTGGGCCAGCTCCTCGATGAGCTTCACCGAGCGCGCGCGACCCACGTTGATGGGCACCACCGCCGCGGGGAAGAGCACCGCGTTTCGCAGCGGAAGTACGGGAAGGATTTCGATCGCGCCAGCGCGGGGCGTGGCTTCTGAATCGTCGGCTTTGCTCACAGCGCACGAACCGTAGAAAACCCCGCGCGTCGTGGCAAGCGCAGACGGTGATTCTTTCGTCGCGCGTTGGGGTCGCGACCACGCCTGCGATTGTGTCTATCATCGCGCCCGTCGGGCGAAACGAGCAACCAGTGCCCACACCGCGCGGGTGACGGACCTCCGCGGCGTTCCCCGACGGACGGACGTCGCTCAGCCATGCGTTTGCCCACCGCGCGCCTCACCGCGCTCGCCGTGACCCTCACGGCCTGCGCGCAGTCGATCGAGCTGCCCACCGGCACGTGGACCCCGCGCGACGCCGCGACGGACGCGCCCACCGCCCCGCGAGACGCCTCCGACGCGGCCTTTCCCCCCGTCGATCCGATGGCCCCCACGGTCTCGATCACGGCCCCCGCGAACGGCGCCACGCTCACCACGCCCACCGCGCGCATCACCGGCCGCGCGGCCTCGGGCGCGGGCGTCGCCGCCGTCGAGGTCCGCGTCGCCACCAACGCCCCCGTCCTCGCCGTCACCTCCAACGGCTTCGTCGACTGGAGCGTCGCCGCCGCGCTCCCCTACGGCGATTTCGCCATCGAGGCCGTCGCCATCGACAACACCGGCCGCCGGAGCACGGCACCCGCGAGGGTCCGCGTCACCCGCAGCGGCGCCGCCTCGGACTCGGCCTCGCCCATCGTCCGCGTCGTGGCGCCCATGGACAACAGCACCTCGCTCAGCTCCCTCGCGCTCGTGCAGGGCACCGCCACCGACGACCGCGGCGTCGTGCGCATGGAGGTGCGGCGCAACGGCACCCTCATCGACGAACGCCCTGTCCAGACCGACGATTTCTTCGCCCACTGGGCGCGCCTCGTCCCCCTCGATCCGGGCGCGGTCAACACCATCACCTTCACGGCCTTCGACGCGGGCGGCGGCCGCGGCGAGGCGACCGTGCGCATCCAGAGCCGCGCCGAGATCGACCGCATCGCGCCCACCGTCGCCATCACGAGCCACCACGAGGGCGACCGCGTCAACGCCGATCACATCACCGTCACGGGCACCGCCGCCGACAACAGCGCGCTGCGCGAGGTGAAGGTGCGCGTCGGCGTCTATCCCAGCGGCGGCGCCGCGCTCGCGTGGGGCGACTGGACCCTCGCGCGCAGCGCCGACGGCCTCGCCAACTGGAGCGCGGACATCCCCATCCCCATCGGCGGCGTGACGCTCCAGGCGCGGGCCATCGACGCCGCGGGCCTCGCGGCCTCGACGATGGTCACCATCACCAACGACTTCGCCGCCACGTGGAGCGACGAGGTCACCTATCCGCTGCGCCTCCGCGACGGAGACCCCACGCCCACGGTCACCCTCTCCCTCGACCGCGCGGGCGTCAACGAGGTCATCAACGCCTCCATTCAGCAGGGCACCGAGCTCCTCAGGCTCGACCCCGCGGCGCTGCTCACCAACTCCCTCAACGCCATCAAGACCGCGTGCGGAACGGGCTGGCGCAACGACAGCGCAGACCCCGGCTTCGACTGCTCGCGCACCCCGCTCGGGCAGACCTTTCGCGGCGCCGACGGGCGCTGGCAGTCGTCGCCCGAGTTCGCGCTCGTGCGCCTCCTCACCATGACGCCCGCCAACGTCGACGTGACGGGCACGAGCATCTCGCAGCTCCGCGGCATCGCCGACGCGCTCGGCCTCGGCGGAGGCTTCAGCCAGATCCTCGCCGACACGCTGCGCATCCCGAGGACCCGCGAGATCGTCTCGACCGACAGCGTGGTGACCTCGCTGCGCACGCGCTGGATGGCCTCGCACCCCAACATGCCCTCGGACACGCGTCTGCCCATCACGCTCTACGACGCGATGAACGACCTCACGCCGCTCAACGCGCGCTTCGGCCCCGTGGCGCCGCACCCGGGCGTGCTCGACCCCACGGTGCCCACGCGCTCGGCCGTGTTCACGTCGGCCTTCCGCATGGTCATCGTCGCCGACAGCAACCTCAAGTGGCTCGACGGCATCCAGCTCTCGCGCGGCAAGGACTACATGGCCACCGTCGTCGACACGCGGGGCCCGACCTACAACGACGTGCTGGAGTTCAACTTCACCGATCCCGCGCGCTTCGACGTGCAGGGCCTCACGCCGACGCCCACGGTCGACATGCGCTTCCGCGTGCTTGAGAACCCGACCTTCGTGAACGCGTGCACGGGCAGCGGGTGTCAGTCGAACCTCCCGACCGCGCCGCGCGGCACGAGCTACGTGTGGTCGACGCCGCGATGGCAGCTCGAGCACATCGTCGGCAACGCGGCCTTCGTCGAGTACGGCGGCCTCCGCAACGCGCTCTCGTACGTCCTCGGCGCGGCGCGCATCCGCGTCGGTCAAGACGGCAACCCCGCGGGCTGGACGGACTTCTTCACCCTCTTCGGCATCGGCTCTCCGCCCGAGTCGCAGTACGTGTGGGAGCTCGTCAACGAGGTCGCGCAGCGCGCGCTCCACCGCGTCGTCGCGGGCGGCAGCGTGAGCACCATCGCCGAGGGCAGCGCCAACGTGGCCTTCACGCTCACGGGCATCCCCGTGGGCCTCACCGCCGACCAGATCCGCGCGAGCGTGCGCCCGGTGCTCCAGTCGCAGGCCTCGACGCTCTCGTCGCGCCTCCTCGGTGATTACGCGCGCAACAACGGTCAGCTCGACCTCTTCTACCGCCGCGGCGCCGACGGGATGCCCTACGTGTTCTTCGCCGCGAACGGCGATCCGCGCCCCACGGCGGGCTACCGCTACATGCGCCCGGGCTTCTACTCGGCGCCCTCGCTCGACGCGTCGACGAAGGTCAGCCGCACCGACATCGCGGGCTCCGGCGACACCACGCACGAGAAGCTCCCGGTGCGCGCGGGAGAGACCGTCGTCTACGCGCAGGACGAGGGCGGCGCCGTGTATCGACTGCGCATCCTCGTGCGGCCCGGCGGCGAGTCCGAGATCACCGTCGCGCTCTCTCGGAGGCTGCGATGAGGGTCGCCGTCTTCACCGCGCTGATCCTCTCGGCGGCCTGCGTCGAGAGCGCGCCGCCGCAGACCTACGGAGACCCGAGCACGCCCCCCGCCGCGAGCGAGCAGGCGGGCATCGTCGCGTCGATCGTGTCGCCGAGCGCCTCGACGCCCTCGCCCACGCAGTCCGTCGACCTCGTGGTGTCAGCCTGGGTCCGCGCAGCGCCGACGCCGCTCACGGTCACCGTCGCGCAGACGGGCTCTCCGACCGTGCGCGCCGTCGCGATGGGGACGCCCGGTCCGTCGCAGACCTTTCGCGCGAACGTGCGGCTCACGCACGGCGCGAACCCCCTCACGGTGCGCATCGCGACGGCCGACGAGAGCCGCATCCGTTACCTCGGGTACAACCTCCGTTACGCGGGCGCTGCGCCGGGGCTCCGCGCGCGCATCGTGGCGCCCGCCAACGGCGCGAGCGACCCCTGCGCCGACCCCGCGGCGCCCACCGTGGAGCTCACGCGCGCCACGCGGGTCTGCGTGCGAGGGCTCGTGACGCTCTCCGACGGACGCACGCTTCGAACGCTGCGCGTCGGGAGCGCCACCGCGACGCCCGGCGCCGACGGACGCTTCTCCGTCGCCGTCGACCTCATGGCCGATCAGGCGCAGCGCGTGACGGTTCACGCCGAAGACAGCGCCGGAGGACAGAGCGACGCGAACCTCGACGTCACGCACGACGGCACCGGCCCCACGGTGCGCATCGAGGGCGTGACCGACGGCGGAACGGTGAGGGTCGACGGCGAGACCTTCACGCTGCGCGGCACCGCAGAAGACCCGTCGGGCCTCTCGACGCTGCGGGTCGAGTACGCGGGCGGCGGCGTCGTGTCGCTCGACGCGAGCGCGCCGTTCATGTCGACGCTGCGGCTCGACCCCGGTGACAACGCGCTCACGCTCGTGGCCGTCGACCGCGCGGGCAACGAGCGGCGCGTGCGCTTCATCCTCGCGCGAGACAGGGTGTTCACGCTGCGGCCTCCGCCCGCGGCGGGCTCGACGACGCAGCTCGACCTCGACCGCTTCGCCATCGAGCGCCTCTTCACCGAGGCCGATCAGCGCGCGACGGACCTCGTCGAGGTGTCGCTGCGCCCCGCGCTCCTCGGCGCGCTGCAGGCCATTCGCGACCCCTACACCCACGGCGTCGACACCTCGACGTGGCGCGCCGCCGAGTGGAACCTCAACCGCCTCCTCAACATGACCCCCGACACGGCCGACCTGCGCGGCTCGTCGCTCGACGGGCTGTTGCAGATCGCGGGCGCCATCGGACTCCCGCCTGCGCGGGTGCTCGCGCAGCTCCTCGACGGCACCGTGGTGACGCCCTTCGTCGACCTCGACACGGTGGCCGACGTGCTCCTCGATCAGCTCGTGGGCTCGCACCCCAACGCGCAGCGCAACGCGCGCGGCGAGGTCGTGCTGCGGCTCACGATGTACGACGTGCTCAACGACCTGCGCCCCCTCTCGACGCGCTACGGCCCCGCGGGGATGCACCCTGGATTCCTCGCGGCGGGCACCACGGCGCGCGCGCTCGAACCGGGCTTCAGCATGTCGATCCCGGTGCGGAGCACGCTGCGTCCCTTCGAAGGCGTCGACCTCACGTCGAACACCAAGCGCTACCTCTACCTCGGCGCGGGCGGCGCGGTGCTCGACTTCGATTTCACCTCCGACCGCTTCGCCGTCGTGGGCATCGTCGATCAGCCCGTCGTCGACCTCGGGTTCACGATCCTCGAGAGCCCCTCCTTCGCGCGCGCTGGAACCTCTCGCACCGCGGGCGCGGACCCCATGCGCGCGGGCTTCTACCGCGGCGACGGGGCCGTGTGGTCGCTCTCTCCGTGGCTCATCGAGCGCATCGTGGCCGAGACCGCGTACCGCCAGCTCTCGCAGCGCTACGCGTCGATGGGCTACGCGCGCACGCTCCGCTACGACGCGGGGTCGATCCGCGACGCGGCCGTGATCGACTGGGCCCGCGGCTGGGTCACGATCCGAACCTCGGGCGGCATCGGCTCTCCGCCCGCGCCCACGTACGTGTGGGATGTGCTGAGCGAGGTCGCGCAGATCCGCCTCCACGACGGCGGCGTCGCCGAGGGAATGGCCAACCTGGCCTTCACGCTGCGGCGCGTCCCCATCGGGCTGACGGCCGACGACCTCGTGCGCTCGCTGCGTCCGACGCTGATGGCGCAGCGCGACGAGCTCTCTCGCAGGCTCGTGGGATCGGGCGCCCTCGCGGCCTCGGCCGTCGACGTGTACTTCGTGCCCTCGACGGACACGACCGCGCCGGGCTTTCTGTTCTTCCGCACGGCGGCCGACGGCGCGGGGCCGACGTATCGCACGGTGGGCTTCTTCGAAGACCAGGCGCTCACCCGCCGCGCGAGCACCGCGGGCGCGCTCGCGGGCACCGCCGACACCGCGCACGAGAAGGTCGCCGCGACGATGGGACGCGTGCTCTACGCGCGCGACGACAGCGGCGCGGTGTTCCGCATCACGGTGCTCGACCGCACCACCGAAGGGCTGCGCGTGCGCGTGGCGAGGGTCGCCGACCGATGAAGATCACGTGTTACGCGGGCCTCTTCGCGCTCACCCTCGCGGGGTGCCTCGAAGGTCTGCCGCCCGTACCCGAGGTCAACCACGCGCCGATGGCCGTGGGCGAGCGCCGCTCCGTCGAGCTGCGCTACCTGCGCTTCGACGTGGTGAACTACCAGAAGACGCTCACCCGCGCGGACATCCTCGCGCTCCCCGCGGCGACGCGCGCGCGGCTGTGGCTGCTCGACCTCGACCTGCGCAACAACGCCCGCGCGCCGAGGCTGCTCGACAACTCGCTCGCGGCGATTCGCGCGGCCAACCCCGCCACGCTCTCGGCGCCCGCGCGCAACCTCCAGCGCCTCCTCGCGATGACGCCCGACACGGCGAACCTCGACGGGACGTCGCTCTCGCAGCTCATCTCGCTCGCGCCGCTGCTCGGCATCGCGCCCGGTCAGGTGCTCGGCGACATGATGAACGTCGCCGTCGACCGCGAGTTCATCACCCCCGACGTGATCGCGCAGGCGATCCTCGAGAACGTCATCGCGACGCACCCCAACGCGCGCACGCGGCCCGGTCCCGTCACGCGTGACAATCCCAGCGGCAGGTACCCCGTGGCGCCCGGCGCGATCCCCGTGACGCTCGAAGACGCGGCGAGCGATTTCGCGACGCTCTCGCAGCGCTTCGGTCCCGCCAACATCGACGGCGTCGTGCACCCGGGCTTCATCACCGGAACGGTGCGCGCGCGCGTGCTCACCGACGCGTTTCGGATGACCGTGCGCGCCAACGCGAACGCGCTCCCGTACCGCGGGGTCGATCTCACCGACGCGAGCGACGGCGCGGTGAACCCCATCGCGAGCCAGATCGGCAGCCTCTTCGATTTCACCGATCCCAACTGGCTCCAGATCGAGGGCCTCGCGCCCGGCGAGGCGCGCATCGACGAGATGACCTTCCGCGTCGTCGAGTGGAACGGCTTCGTCCGCGGAGGGCGCTCGCCCATCCCCACGGGACAGGGCGACAGCGCCGCGTGGACGCTCCCCCCGTGGACCCTCGAGCGCGTGCTCATGACCGCGGGTCAGCGCGCCTTCGCGGGCGCCAACGCGACCATCGCCTACAGCGCGCCGGGCCGCACCGATCCGCTCTTTCGCGCGCGCGTCGTCAACGGCTGGCAGGAGCTCTTCGTCGAGGGCGGACTCGGCGCGCCCCCCGCGCCCTCGTACCTCTGGGACATCCTCCTCGAAGTGGCCCAGGTGCGCCTCCACGACGGCGCCATCGCGGAGGGTTCCGCGGGCGTCGAGGTGGCCCTCCGCGACGTGCGCACGGGCATCGACAGCGCCACGCTGGAGCGCACCATCCGACAGAACCTCGAGGCCGACCCCGCGTCGCTCTCGGAGCTCGCCACGAGCCTCATCGACAACTCCGCGGGCGCGACGGATTTCTACTACTACCGCCCGCGCGGATCGACCTCGCCCGACGACGACTACCTCTACTTCATCACCGCGGGCGACATCGGCCGCGACCGCAACGGCAACCCCACGCGCATGTACCGCTACCGCGCGCCGGGCTTCTTCCGCGATCAGGGGCTCACGCAGCGCGTGAGCACGACGGCCCTCGTCGACGGCGACGCCGACCACGAGAAGGTGCGGCTGCGAACCGCGATGGTGCTCTACTGCGGCGACGACGACGGACGCGTCTACCGCATCGACGTGGGCGCCAAACCCTCCCTCAACCGCCGTCGCATCACCGTCACGAGGGTCGGACCGTGAGCCTCCGCGCACCGCTCTCATGCGCTGTCATCATCGCTGGAATCGCCTTCTCACAAGCGGTTTCAGCGCAAGCGCTCACCTCGCCCAACGTGGGCACCGGGCTCTCGGGCGCGGCCACCGTCGACCCCGCCGCCGTCTGGTGGAACCCCGGGCTCCTCGGCTTCATCGACCGCCCCACGGCGCTCCTCGGCGGGAGCCTCATCGTCGGCGACATCGAGTACACGCGCACGCGCAGGGCCACCTACCAGCGCACCGACGCGCTCGGCTTCGCGCTGCCCGTTCCGCCCGAGAACGTCGATCCGTCGCGCACGGGCACGGCGCCCACCGTCACGGCGAACCCCATCGCCGCGGCGCCGACGGCCTTCCTCGCGATCCCGATCACCCACGGCTCGTCGCGCATCGTCGCGAGCATCGGCGTGTACTCACCGTATGCGGCGCTGCTCACCTTCGACCCCGACGGCGCGCAGAAGTGGCAGCTCCAGGCCGCGACCATCGTCACGGCCTTCGTCACGCCGACGATCACCTGGCGCATCAACGACGTGGTGAGCATCGGCGCGGGCGCCTCGTACGTCTTCGGCTTCGCGGAGCTCGCACGCGTTCAGGACTTCGCCACGCTCGGCGACGTGGGCGCGGCGCTCTCGCGGCCTCCCATCTCGCAGCGCAACGACTTCGGTCCGAGCGCGCCGCCCGGCGTGCGGGAGCTCGACGTGCTCGCGCGGCCCATCAAGCTCCGGCAGATGACCGCGAGCGGATTCACCTTCAACGCGGGCATCGCGCTGCGCCCCACGCGCGGGCTCCTCATCGGGCTGAGCTACCAGCACAGCACCGAGATGACCTTCGCGGGACGCTTCGAACTCGACCTCAACGATCCGTTCTTCACGCGCGACCTCGCGAGCCAGGGGCTCCAGTTTCCGCCCCGCGTCGAGGGAGAGGCGACGCTGAGCTTTCCGCTGCCGAGGGCGGTTCGCGCGGCGGTGAGCTACGAGGTGACGCCGCGCCTCGGGCTCGGGCTCAACGCGGAGTTCGTCACGTGGTCGCAGGTCGATCGCTTCGACGGCCGCGTGCGCTCCCCGCAGCTCGCGCAGCCGCAGCTCGGCCTCGCAGACACCACGGCGCTCTCGCTCCCCCGACGGTGGAAGGACACCATCGCCATCGAGGTCACGGCGCGCGTCTCGGTCACCGACCGGCTGATGCTCTGGGGCACCGGAGGCTTTCACTCCTCGGCCACGCCCGACGAGACCATCGACGTGGCCTCGCCCGACGGAGACCGCATCGTGGCCGCCCTCGGCGCGCGCTTTCGCCTCGACGACCGCTGGACCCTCTACGGCGACGTCGAGGTGCAGACCATCGTCCCGCGCACGGTGACGGGGAGCGACTTCGACCTCGGCAACGGCGAGTACCGCCTCACGCTCGTGAACCTCGGCGCCCACGTCCAGCGATCGTTCTGAGACGCGCTGTCGTGGCAGCGCCGACGCGCCCCGTGGTGTCCGCTGCCACACCGCGCACACACCGTATTTCACGGTGATTCCGTAAAACCGAAGAGGTCGAGATCGGCACGCGCCCTGCGATGTGCGGGGCGTATGGAGAACGTCATCGCCTTGCTTCTTCTGGTGCTCCTCTCGTGGGTCAAGGCGTCGGCGCCCGCCCACGATCACCGCAAGCCCGGTCACGCAGAGACCTCCGCGACGGAGCGATCGGCGCGTCGCGTGGCGCGCACCTCGGGGAGCTGCGACTCGCTTCAAGACTGCGCCTGGGGCTACGCGTGCGAGGCCGGTCAGTGCGTCGAGGCCGGGTGCCACCCCGCGCGCCGCGTCTCGGGTCGGATGATCTCCGCGCGTCGCTGCGACGAGGGCACGAGCTGCGCGTACGAAGACAGCACCTCGCAGGCCCACGGCGCGGGCTACTGCGCCGCCGGCGCGCGCTGACCGCGGCGCGATTGACGGAGCGCGCGTCTTCGATTCAAGTCTGCGCATGACGAAGGGGACTCAACCGCGCAGCGCCTCGCTCACGCTTCTCCCGTACATCACGGTGGCGCTCGCGAGCCTCGGATGCGCGAGCTCCGCGACGGGCAACGCGGCCGAAGCCGGAGCGCCCGACGTCACCGCGGTCGACGCGGCGACGGACATCCCGCAGACCGATGCGCGCGACGCGTCGCCCGACATCCCGAAGACCGACATCGCGCCGATCGACGTTCCCGCAGACATCTTCGCAGACGTGACGGCCTCCGACGCCTCGGTCGACGTCGAGACCACCGACAGGCGCGTGCGCGTCACCGCAGACTCCATCTGCGGGGTCTCCGTCGCCACCGACGGATCGACCTTCGCCGCGCTCTACGCCGCGCGCGTCGGAGGCCGCAGCGAGGTGCGCGTCGAGCGCATGGAGCTTCCGTCCGCCGCGGGGGAGCGCTCGATCGTCCTCGCGCGCATCGACAACGCCGCGGCCTGCGTGGGGCGCTACTCGCTCACGTCGACCACCAACGGCGTCTTTCGCGCAGCGTGGTGGAACGGCGTCGACGGCGTCGAGGTGGTCACCTTCAACCGCGACGGCGCGGTCACGGCGCGCGCCACGGTGCGCGACAGCACGAGCGCCGCCGCCGAGGTCGGCGAGAACAACCTCGCGATCGAGCCGCTCCAGGGCGCGCAGGTCTCGTGGATCACCCGCGCGAGCAGCGGGTATCGCCTCCACGCCGCCCGCCTCGACGTCGCCGCAGGAACCGCAGAGGCCCCCATCGGCACGCGCGTGCTCGACTCGGGCAGCGTCGCGCTCCCCGCCAACGTCGAGAGCGTCGCGTTGAGCGCCGAGCGCGTCGGCTACACCCGCGGACTCCCCGACTCCTCGGGCCATCTGACCTCCTACTCGCTCGCGGGCGGCGCGCTCACGCTGGAGCCCCCCATCACCGTCACGGGCCTCGGCGAGGCCCCCGCGATCGCAGCGCTGGCGCAGGGATTCTTCCCGACGGGGATCGCGCTCGCGACGTTCACGAGCGGCCAGCGGAGCGTGACGGTCTCGTACGTGACCAGCGACGACCTGCGCGGGACGACGGCCGCGGCGCACCCGTGGGCGATCGACACCGCGTGGAACCGCGCCGACGCGCTCCCCATCAGCGTCTCGCAGTCCCTCGACGGAGGCGTCGGCATCGTGTGGGCCTCGCACGGCGGCGGCGGATACAACGGTCAGGCGCGCTTCGGCCCCATCTCAGACCCCGCGTCACGCGCGTGCGTCGTCGCCACCTCGCCCGAAGACCGGAGCCTCTGGCGCACCTTCGCGTACGCGCAGCGTGGCGCGCGGAGCAAGGTGCTCGCGATGATCCGCCAGGTGTCGAACGGCGTCGTCTCGCGCGACGAGCTCGTGCTCCACCACCGCGACGACGGCGAAGGGATCTGCGGGCTGTAGGCGCGGGCCAGGCCGTAGAGCCTCGGGCCGTCGACGTGTACCGTGGTCGCATGACGAGACCTCGCACGATCGCCGGGCTCGCGCTCGCCGCGCTGCGCGCCCGCAACCTCACCCGCCCCGCGCTCGGAGCCATCGCGCTCACGGCCCTCGCCCTCACCGGGCTCAGCCTCCGATCGCAGCACGCGCGCTCCCTTCGACACGCGCCCGCGTGGGCCGAGGCCGAGATGCGCCGCGGCCTCGAAGGCGACGGAGACGCCTCCTTTCACGACCTCTCGATGATCGCGACGCCGCGGGGCTGGCTCCTCTCCTGGGTGCGCTCGGAGTACGACGCGGGGACGTCGCTCCAGGTCGCGTCGCTCGACGCAGAGGGCAAGCTCCGAGGCGCGCCCACGACGCTCACATCGGCGCGGGTGTTCGCGCGATTCCCGCGCGTCGCGAGGGGTCCGCGCGGCAACGCCGTGACGTGGGCCGCCACCGACAGGGGGGTGTTTCAGCCGCGCGTCTTCTTCGCCACCGTCGACGACGACGCGAAGGTCTTGCTCGCGCCGCGCGCGCTCTCCGACGATCTCGCGCTCGCACCCGACCTGGCCTCTGACAACGAGGGCTGGGCCGTGGGGTGGACGTCCGTCGAGCGCCCCAACGCGTACGCGCTCACGCGCCTCGATGCCGACGGAGCGCCCCGCGGAGAACCCGTGCGCATCCCCGACGGAGCGGGCGTGTATCGCTCGGCCCTCACGTGGAACGGCTCCGCGTGGACCGTCGCGCTGAACCGCTATCTCGACCTCACCGACGAGAGCTTCATCGAGCTCGCCTGGGTCGATCGCGCAGGACGCAACGTGGGTCGCAAGCTCCTCGCACGCTCGCGCGGTGCTGCGCTGATCTTCTCGGGCGTCTCGCACGGCGCCTCGACGTGGCTCGCCTGGGGCGAAGACGGTCAGTTCTGGGGCGGGCGACACAACCCTCAGTTCGCGCGCGTCGACGACCGCACGATCGCCGCGGGTCCGCGTCCGCTCGGACCGCGACGCAGCGGAGGCGGCGAGGCCATCGCGTGCGACAACGTCGGCTGCACGGTGGCCTGGGCCGCCGTCGAGGAGCACGAGCGCGGACGTCCCGAGTTCTGGGTGCAGCGCTACGACACCGACGGCGCCCCGAGATCGCCCGCGCGCATCGTCGGCGCGAGAGGGCGCGCGGCGCCGTGGTCCTCGTCGGCCGTCGCGCTCTCCCTCGACGGCGCCGCGGGGCTCGCCGCGTACACCGCGAACCGCGACGCGCGCGGCGGCGTGATCGTCGTGAGGCTCAACGCAGAGGGCGTGCCCTCGTCGCCGCCGAGAGACCTCCCGCTCCGCTGAACACGACTATTACTAGGCTGCCTCGGCGCGTTCGAGGCTCTTCACCTCGGCCATCACCGAGCGCACGAAGCGCCAGGCCGCGGGGAGCGCCGCGAGGACGTTCCCCGTGCTCAGCGCGAGCGCGATCTGGAGCGTCTGGATCACGATGCGCGCCCACGACCGACGCGTGCGCAGCGTCGCCTCGAGCGCGCGGTGGTGGAGCTTCGCCTCGTCGGGCGTCGCGTCGCGCCGCATCGACGTCGTGACCTCGCCGAGCAGCGACACGTCGGTGCTCGCGACCTCGCGATCACCGACCGTCGTCTCGACGCGCGCGACGCGCGTCGCCCTGCGCCAGAGGTTGTCGAGAAAGCCCGCGATGCCGCCCTCGGGCTCGGCGTCCTTCTCCGCGGCGAAGCTCACCTGACCTTCGAGGTGGTCCGCGAGACCGCGCTCGGCCTCGGAGACGGGCGCCGACGACTCCAGCGAGAACGAGAGGCCCTCCAGGGCGCCCTCCTTCGCGGCGATCACACGCTTCGCGCGATCGGTCGCGGTCGTGAGGCCCTCGTCGACCCGCGAGGCCCGCTCCGCCTCGGCCTCGATCGACGCCGACGCGCTCGCAGACGCCGACGCCACGCGCACCCGCCACACGACGGGAGGCTCCATCGGCGCCGACGTCACGTCGAAGGCCACGGCCTCTTCAGGGCCCTCGACGACGCTCCACGCGCCCTCGGAGAGGGCGTCGTGAGAGCGCGCGTCGTGGTCGACGAGTTCGAAGACGGCGCCCGTCGCGGGCCCCACCGACGCAGTCACCGCACGGCCTTGGCGATCTTCTGCACGGCGGAGATGGCCGACGCGATGGCCGCCGAGCGATCGGCGCGCGCCTGGGCCACGGTCGACTTGTGGATCTCCCACAGCACCTCGTCGACGGAGCCGTCGGCCTTGAGGGGCACGCTGGTCTCGGTGTCGCCGTCGAACTTCGCGCGGGTGAAGGCGCGGAGGCGGGTGTTCTGCGTGATGGGGTCGCCCGTGGTCGCGAGGCCGGCCTCGCCCGCGGAGCTCGTGTACGTCTTGATCTCGATCGAGGCCGCGTCGCGGATGGCGCCCACGAGGAGCTCGCCGAGGCGACCGAGCACGTTCTCGCTGAAGTTGCGCGTGGCGCCGCGAGAGCTGTTGAGCGCAGCCGCGGGCGGCGCAGGGGGAGTCGCGAAGCTGAGAACGTTTTCGTCAGTGGCGGCCATGAACATCCCTCCGTTGGAGCGTGTCGCGCGCCCGTCCCATCGGGCGCATCGACGGGCGCACGGTATCGCGTCTGCGCGCGGCACTTCAACGTGTTCGATTCGCCCCCCTGCGGAACGTTGCGCCTTCGCTCCGACCTGCGGTACCCACTCGGGCGCCCGACCGCCCCCCTACTCCGAATCGCACCACACGAGGAATCACCGCCGTGTTCACGACCGCTCCCGCCGCGCCCGAAGCGCTCCACAAGCTCGCCGTCGACACCATCAAGTTCCTCTCGATCGACGCGATCGAGGCCGCGAAGAGCGGTCACCCGGGGCTCCCCATGGGCGCCGCGGACTTCGCGTTCATCCTCTGGTCGCGGTACTTGAAGCACGACCCGCGCGATCCCCACTGGGCCGACCGCGACCGCTTCGTGCTCTCGGGCGGACACGGCTCGATGCTCCTCTACTCGCTGCTCCACCTCAGCGGGTACGACCTCTCGCTCGACGAGATCAAGCGCTTCCGCCAGTGGGGATCGAAGACCCCGGGGCACCCCGAGGTGCACCTCACGCCGGGCGTCGAGGTCACCACCGGCCCCCTCGGTCAGGGCTTCGCCAACGCCGTCGGAATGGCCCTCGCCGCGAAGATGGCCGACGCGCGCTTCCCCGGCCTCTTCAAGCACCGCATCTGGGCGCTCGTCACCGACGGAGACATTCAAGAGGGCATCACCCACGAGGCCGCGTCGATCGCCGCGCACCTCGGCCTCGACAACCTCATCTTCGTCTACGACGACAACAAGATCACCCTCGACGGCCCCCTCGACGAGTCGATGAGCGAAGACGTGGGCAAGCGCTTCGACGCCTACGGCTGGCACACGCGCCACATCGACGGCCACGACGCCGCCCAGATCAGCGCGGCCTTCGACGAAGCCGTCGCGGGGACGGGCAAGCCCGTGCTCATCCTCGCGCGCACCGTCATCGGCCACGGCGCGCCCACCAAGAGCGGATCGAGCAAGGCCCACGGAGAGCCCCTCGGCGCCAACGAGGTGCTCGGCGCGAAGCGCGCCGCGGGGTGGCCCGAGGACAAGACCTTCTACGTCCCCGACGAGGTGCGCGCCCTCTTCGCCGCCCGCGCGAAAGACCTCTCCGCGACGCACGAGGCGTGGAAGGCCCACGAGTCGAAGTGGCTCTCGGAGCACCCCGACAAGACCGATCTCTACCGCGCACTCCGCGATCGTTCGGTGCCGAACGATCTCGCCGCGCAGCTCCTCGCCGCCGTCCCTTCGGCCACCGACGCGACGCGCTCGCTCGCTGGAACGATCATGCAGAAGGCCGCGGCCCTCGTTGCCTCGCTCGTGGGCGGAGACGCCGACCTCGGCGGCTCCACCAAGACCGCCATCAAGGACTCGCCCAAGGTGCTCCGCGGTCACTTCGAGGGGCGCAACCTCCGCTTCGGCATCCGTGAGCACGCCATGGGCGCCCTCGCCAACGGCATCGCGCTCTACGGGATGTTCATCCCGTACACGGCAACCTTCCTCACGTTCAGCGACTACATGCGCGGGGCCATCAGGCTCGCGGCGCTGAGCGAGCTGCCCGTGGTGCACGTGTTCACGCACGACTCGATCTTCCTCGGCGAAGACGGGCCCACGCACCAGTCCGTCGAGCACGTCTCGGCGCTGCGGCTCATCCCCAACGTCCACGTGTGGCGGCCCGCCGACGGCGTCGAGTGCGCCGCCGCGTGGACGGCCGCGTGCACGCGCCGCGACGGCCCCTCGGAGCTCATCTTCACGCGGCAGAAGGTCGACGCGCTCGGCGCGCACACGATCGACGACGCGCTCCGCGGCGGCTACGTGCTCTCGCGCGAAGACCGCGGCGATCCCGACGTGGTGTTCCTCGCGACGGGCTCCGAGGTGGGCCTCGCCGTGGCCGCTGCGAAGGTGCTCCGCGACGAGGGAGCCCGCGTGCGCGTCGTGTCGATCCCGTGCCTCGAGGTGTTCGCCGCGCAGCCCGCGGAGTACCGCGACGCCGTGCTCCCCGCGAAGGGCCGCAGGGTCTCGATCGAAGCGGGACGCACGGACCTCTGGCGCGCGTGGGTGGGCCGCGACGGCGTGTGCATCGGCGTCGACCGCTTCGGCGCGAGCGCGCCCGCCCCCGTGCTCGCCGAGAAGTACGGGCTCACCGTCGAGTCCGTGCTCGCCCGCATCAAGGGCTGAGCGCCGCCGCCGTGATCGCCGCGACGCGCCCTCGGGGGCGCGTCTTCGCCCCCTTGGCGCGACGCGCGCCGAGGTGAGAGCGTCTCACCTGATGGCGCGACCGGTCTCGCGTCGTCAGGAGTCACTCGATGAGACACATTCAGTTCACCGCAGCGCTGGCGCTCGCGCTCGGAGCCGCATGCTCCAGGCCCGCGCCCGCGCCGCAAGCCGCCGCACCGAGCGAGGCGCACGCCTCGAACGCGGAGCACGGGCAGGAGCTCCCCGCGGTCACGATCGACCAGCTCGCCGGGATGCTCGAGCGTCACGAGCAGGTCGCCGTGTACGACAACAACGGCCGCGAGCGCTACGAGCAGGGGCACATCCCCACGGCGCGCCACGTCGGACACGACGAGGTGACCGCGGCCGTCCTCCCGCCCGACCACGGCGCGAGGCTGGTCTTCTACTGCGCCAACGAACATTGAATGGCGTGCCACACGGCTGCGCGGCAGGCTGTCGCGCTCGGGTACACCAACGTGTTCGTGCTCCCCGCTGGCATCATGGGATGGACCAGGGCCGGCAAGCCCGTGGTCGCCGGCGCCAACCCCTCCTGACCTTCACCGTCACCTTCACGGTCACGCGCGCGTGAGCCTCGCGACGTGAGATGCGCGAGGCGCATCAAAGGCGCTGGTGTGCGCGCCGAGGCGCGTGCGAACGTCACCACGAAATCACTTCGTTCACCGACAGGAGAGTCCTCCCGATGCGTCACGTCTCGCTCTCGATGATCCTCGCCTTCACGCTCGGCGCCGCGTGCTCCACGACCTCGCCCGCGCAGCCCGCGTCGACCACCGCCGCCGCGGTCGTCACGTCGAGCGGCGCCACCGCCACCGCCTCGACGGAGCAACGCCACGAGCTCCCCACGATGACCACCGCCGAGCTCGCGGGAATGCTCGAGCGCCACGAGCAGGTGGCGGTCTACGACTCCAACGGCGCCGAGCGCTACGCGCAGGGACACATCCCCACGGCGCGCCACGTCGGCCACGATCAGGTGACGGCGTCGGTGCTCCCCGCCGACCGCGCCGCGCGCCTGGTGTTCTACTGCGCCAACGAGCACTGCATGGCCTGCCACACGTCGGCCAACCAGGCGATCGCGCTCGGGTACACCAACGTGTACGTGCTCCCCGCGGGCATCATGGGCTGGACCGCCGAAGGCAAGCCCGTCGTCGCGGGCACCAACCCCTCCTGATCGCTCGCGAGCGCAGCCTCGCGTCGGGTATCGTCGCGCCGTGAGCGAAGCCGCGGCGCAGCGATGGATCGACTACGAGGCCTACCTCGCCATCGAGCGCGAGACCGACCGCAAGCACGAGTGGTGCAACGGCCAGGTCTGGGCCATGGCCGGAGGCACGAGCACACACAGCGAGCTCTCGGCGCAGATGATCATGGCGCTCGGAGAGATCACACGTCCCCGCGGCTGTCGTGTCCACACGTCCGACATGAAGATCCGCGTGCTCGCGACGGGCCTCGCGACCTACGCCGACACCGCCGTCGTGTGCGGCGGAGTGGAGCGGGACCCCGCGGATCGCAACGCGATGACCAACCCCGCGGTGATCGTCGAGGTGCTCTCAGACAGCACCGAGTCGTATGACCGCGGGGAGAAGTTCCACCACTACCGCCGCATCGCGTCGCTGCGTGACTACGTGCTCGTCTCGCAGCACGAGCCGCGCATCGAGGTGTACTCGCGCGCCAATGGCGGCCAGTGGCTCCTCACCGTCGCCGAGGCGGGCGAGTCGCTGCGGCTCTCGGCCCTCGACGCCGCGATCGAGGTCGATCGGGTGTATGCGGGCGTCGAGCTCACGCCGCGCACCCCTACCGCGTAGGCATTTCGAAGGCCTCGATCACCGTGCCGTCGAGGCGCCTCGCCGCCCACCGCGCGCGCCGCGCGTCAACCGTGAGCATCGCGTAGCCGTGGGTCACCTCCTGATGCGACACCCACGGCGCCGTCGCGCGGAACTGATAGAGCTCGGCGCCCGCGCCGCCGAAGGTCAGGTAGCGCGTCCCTCGCGCTCCTTCGGTCACGGACTCATCCGACAGCATCGCGCGTGACGACTGGTAGTTGTGCGTGTGGCCCGCGAGGTCGAGGTCGACGCCGTAGCGGTCGAAGCGCGCGCCCCACGCGCGCCGCGCGGGGTTCTCGTTGTCGATGCCTCCGCTCGTCGTGTGGAGCGGACAGTGGTGCGCGGTGATGACCCACGGCGTCCGCGCGCGATCGACGGAGGCGAGCTCGCGCTCGAGAAAGGCCGTCTCGTCTCGCGCGATCACGCGCAGCGGAGGGAGCGTCACGTCGTTCAGCCCGATGAGCTTCACGGGACCGTACGTCGACGACCACCAGCGCCCGTGGTGCTCCGCGTCGCCGTTGGGCGGATACGCGAACTGCGCGTCGGTGACGTTGTTGATCCCCTCGTGATTGCCGTCGATCCAGTACGCGGGGACGCTCGCGAGCAGCGCCGGCGCCGCATCGAAAAACGCCTCCCAGTGCGAGTGAAAGCTCCCGTCGTCGACGGCGTCGCCCGTGAAGATCATCACGTCGGGGCGCTCCCGCATCGCGCGCTCGGCGATCGCTCGCCACACGGCGGGGTTCGAGCGCGAGTCGCCCGTCACGAGCACGCGCACCGGTCCCGGTCCGTCGGGCGCCGTCACGAAGCTCCCGCGCGCGTTGGGATCACCCGTGACCGCGTACGCGTAGCGCGCGCCCGCTTCGAGGCCGCAGAGGTGGACGCGGTGCTGCCTCCGCCCGTCGCTCCCCGCGTAGACGAACGAGTAGCCTCGCGCGACGCGATCGGCGCGGTCTCCCTCGCGGCGATAGCGAAGCTCCGACGAGAGGTTCACCTCGCGCGTGGACCACTGCACCGTGATCGTGTGCGAGGGATCGCCGACGAAGGTCAGATGCAGCCCCCTCGCGCGCGCATTGGCAGCCTCGTCTCGGTGTTCGGTGACCACGGCCCTCCCCGGCAGGGGCCCCGGAATCGCGTGTCCGCACGACGAATCGATCACCTCGACGGGCGCGACATCGGGCGCCGCCGCGTCGATCACCGCGCGCGTGACGTCGACGCGCGAGGGCCGCGGCGGATTGCGCGCGGAGGCGCGCGTGCATCCCGCGAGGATGAGCAGCGCGCGCGCGAGGCGCGTCACGGAGGGCTTCGGTTCGGCTCGACGCAGTAGCATTGCGTGCCGTAGCGCGGCCCCGACTGACAGAGCGGCTGCTGGCCGATGGGACACGAGAACCGCGGACCGCACGCGGTCACCGCGGCGAGGAGCGCGACGACGAGGAGGGCTCTCATGGCCGGCGATTGTCGTACGAAGCGACGACGACCGCGACACTCACCGCGGCTTTGTCTCGCCGCGCAGCGGGACGTAGTACGGGCGCCCGTCGGAGGGGCACGTCCCCACGTGGGCCTCGACGTGAAACACCTCGCGCAGTCGCGCTCGCGTGAGCACCTCGGAGACCGTCGCCGTGAGCGGAGCCTCTCCCCTGCGCATCACGAGGAGGCGCTCGCAGTAGCGCGCCGCGAGGTTGAGGTCGTGGAGCACTATCACCACCGCGACGTCTCCCTTCGCGGCGCGCTCGGCCACGAGGTCGCACACCGCGATCTGATGCCCGAGGTCGAGCGAGGCCACGGGCTCGTCGAGGAGAAGCACCGCGGGCTCCTGCGAGAGCGCGCGCGCCACGAGGCAACGCTTCTGCTCTCCGCCTGAGAGCACCTCGAAGGGACGCCCTCTCACGGGCGTGAGGTCGCAGCGTTCGAGCGCCTCCGAGACCACCGCGCGGTCCTTCGCCGAGAGGGCGCCGAACCAGCCCGTGTGCGGCGAGCGCCCGAGCGACACGACCTGCTCCACCGTGAGCCCCTGCGGGACGCGCTCCCGCTGCGGCACGAGCGCGAGCCTCCGCGCGAGCACCGCGCGATCGATGCGCCGCACGTCGTCGCCGAGCACGCGCACCACGCCCTCGTCGGGCTCCGCGATGCCCGCGATCACACGGAGCAGCGTGCTCTTGCCCGCGCCGTTGGGCCCCACCACGCCGAGCACCTCGCCGCGCGTCACCGACACGCGCACGCCGCGGAGCACGGGGTCTTCACCGCGCGCGTAGCGATACGCCACGTCTTCGACCGAGAGCGCCGTCACGTCGCCTCTCGCCCCCCGAGGTCGCTCGGCCGATCGAGCTCCCGCAGCGCGGGGAAGAGCCGCGACCACAGGGCCACCACGAGGATCGTCGCGATGCCGCCGCCGACCACCGCGGCGACGGGTCCGAAGGCCTCCGCGGTGAGGCCCGATTCGAACTCCCCGAGCTCGTTCGACGTGCTCACGAAGACGAGGTTCACGGCGCTCACGCGGCCTCGCATCGCGTCGGGCGTCGCGAGCTGCACCACGTGCTGCCGCACCACCACGCTCACCATGTCGACGGCGCCCGTCACCGCCAGCGCGAGCACCGAGAGCGCGAAGCTCTCGGAGAGACCGAAGGCCACCGTCGCGACGCCGAAGACCGCCACGCACGAGAGCATCGCGCGCCCCGCGTTGCGCTCCAGCGGGTGATACGCGAGCCAGAGCGCCATCGCCGTCGCGCCCGCCGCCGGCGCGCTTCGAAGCACGCCCGCGCCCCACGCGCCCGTGTGGAGAATGTCTCGCGCGAACACGGGGAGCAGCGCCACCGCGCCGCCGAAGAGCACGGCGAAGAGGTCGAGGCTCACGGAGCCGAGGACGATCTTGTTCCGCCACACGTAGCGCACGCCCGCGAGCACGTCGTCGCGGCTCACCCCGCGCTTCTTCTCGTCGGCCGTCACGCGCGGATGGAGCGAGAGCGCGAGCGCCATCGAGATGACCGAGAGCGCGGCCGAGAGGGCGTAGACGTTCCCTCGGAGCGGCGCCCAGAGGAGGCCGCCGAGGGCAGGGCCCGAGACCGCCGCGATCTGCCAGATCGACGAGCCCCAGGCCATGCCGCGCGCGAACATCTCGGGGGGAATGAGCGTGGGCATGAGGGCCTGGTTCGACGGCCCGAGAAAGGCCCGCGCGGTGCCGAAGACCACGAGCACGGCGTAGATGGGCCGCGGGTCTGTGACCCGCGCGCGGTAGAGCGCCACGAGGGCCACGAAGCACAGCGCGATGAGCCCGTGACAGAGCGCGACCACGCGACGGCGCTCGAAGCGGTCGGCGACGGAGCCCGTGACGAGGCTGAGGGTGACAGCGGGCGCGAACTGCGCGAGGCCCACGAAGCCCAGGTCGAGCTTGCGGTGCGTGAGCTCGTAGACCTGCCAGCCCACGGCCACGGAGGCGATCTGCGTCCCGACGGTGGAGAGGAAGCGGGCGAGCTGAAAGCGGATGAAGTCGCGGTGCGCGAAGACCGCGTGCGGAGCGGACTCGCTCAACGGTTCACGTGAGGTTCTTGTCCGCGATCCACTTGTTCATGAAGCGCGCGCTCACGTCGTAGCTCTGGCGCATGTTCTTCTCGGCGGTCTCTTCGAAGACGCCGCCGACGGCGAAGATCTTCGCGTCGACCTGGAACTCGATGGTTCGCTTGCAACGGTTGGCGCCCAGCGCCTCGACGCGGAAGCTGCCCTCGGTGGTGAGCTTGTCGGCCATCGTGCTCGGGATGCCCTTGAAGTGGCACACCTTCGTGGTCTTGTTGAAGCGCGTCTCCTCGGTGTAGCGGAAGCTCGATCCGAGGGCCTTCTGCACCACGCCGGGGAGGTCCATCTTGGGGGTGGCCACGGTGCGACGGAAGATCTCCGTGTCGGTGTCCTTGAGCTCCTGCACCTGGTAGTCGGGGAAGCCGAGCCCCTGACGGAACATCGCTTCGTTCATCTCGCGATCGAAGTTGAGCTTCCAGAAGGTCTCGACCGAACAGTTGAACTCGTGGGTCAGGGTAAATCGGCGCATGGGCGGGTCATCGTCCTTCTCCCGAAAGTGGGTGGGGATTCGGGGTTCCGGGGGCGGGGATGGTCCGCGCGATGCGCTGCGGTGTCAATCGTGCCCTCTCCCCGTCCCTCTCCCGCGAAGCGGGAGAGGGTGCCTGTTGGTAGCTGCCATGCCCTCACCCCGCCCCCGCCAGAGGCGGGAGAGGGAGTCGTCGGACTGCGCGCCGTGGTTGCGTGAGCCGCGCGTCGCTGCTGTGTGAGCCGCGCGTCGCCGCTGCGGGAGCCGCGCGTCGCCGCTGCGGGAGCCGCGCGTCGCCGCTGCGGGAGCCGCGCGTCGCCGCTGCGGGAGCCGCGCGTCAGCGTATTCGCGGGTGGATACGCCGCGAACGCGAGCGAAGGACGACGCTCGGCGTGGGCAGCGTTGCGGTTTCGCCCGCCAACCTCGCTCGTTGACTCCCTCTCCCGCCTCTGGCGGGAGAGGGCGGGGTGAGTCCGCGCGATGCGCCGCGGTGTCAATCGTGCCCTCTCCCCGTCCCTCTCCCGCAAAGCGGGAGAGGGATGGGGAGAGGGTCAGCGCACGCCGCGGAGCGAGATGTACGTGCCCTGCATCTGGAACGCCGCGGTGAAGCCGTCGGCGATGCGCGGGTCGTTGGCGCACATGCGCCCGGTGATGCGCGTGCCGTCGCCGTCGATGCACGCGGAGATCATCTGCGCGCCGCGCGAGCCGGGCACGGTCTCGATGCGCTCGAGCCCGTCGCCGTCGAGGTCGATGTCGGGCTGCTGCGGTCCGATCTGGAACACCACCACGCGCTGCCCGCCCACGAGCAGCTCGAGGAAGGTCCCGTCACCGCCGCCGCCACCGCCGCCGCCGATGAGGCCCGCGGGGTTGGGGAGCGCCGCGAGGTCGCGCGCAGGCACGGCGCCGCAGAGCACGCCGTTGCGAAGACCCGTGATGCGCGTCGCGTCCGCGGTGACGTTGCCCGAGAGCCTCCCGCGCTGGACGCGGAAGTCGAGCATGCCCGCGGGGCCCGCCGGGAGGTTGAGCCGCACGTCCTCGGGACCGCCCGTGAGCGCGCCCACCGCGATGCGGCTCTGGAACGACGCCGCCGGGAGCATCGTCATCGGGTTGATCGACGTGGCCTGCACGAACTGGGGGTTCCCGGCCTCGCCGTTGTTCGTCATGATCATGTCGGCGTCGGAGCCCACGAGCCATCCCACGCGCGTGTCGGGCACGTTCTGCCCGCGCGCGTCGGTGAGGTTCAGGAACCCGAGCTGCACGAGCACCTGGCCGTTCGAGAAGCTCGACGTGATGAACGAGTTGAGCAGCCCCACGGCGGGTCCGAGCGCGTGCCCGAAGGCGTTGTCGGGCCGACGATCACCCGAGAAGTCGCAGCCCGTCATGCCGTCTTCTTCGGCGATCGTGAGCGAGGTGAGCACCACGGCCTGCTCGCTGCGACAGTCGGGTCCGCAGCCGTCCCAGCGCGTCGTGTTGCCGTCGTCGCAGGCCTCGCCCGGATCGACCCGCATGTTGCCGCACATCGCCACGGAGCGGCAGTCGGCGCCGCAGCCCGGCGTGCCGTCACAGACCTCGCCCGCGGCCGTGTCGACGATGCGATTGCCGCAGGTCTCGTTCGAGAGGCAGTCGGAGCGGCAGCCGTCGCCCGAGGCGTTGTTGCCGTCGTCGCAGACCTCGCCCATGTCGACGTGACGGTCGCCGCAGCGCGCCTCGAAGCGGCACGTCGCCGAGCACCCGTCGCCCGAGACGTTGTTGTTGTCGTCGCAGCTCTCGCCGGGGTCGAGCACGCCGTCGCCGCAGCGAGGGACGCGCGCGTCCACCGGCGGGACGTCTGCGATGGGGCGATCCGGCGGAGGCGTCACGTCCGCGACGGGGCGATCGACCACGGGGATGTCCGTGACGATCATCACGTCGGAGGCCGCGTCGATCACGGGGGCGGCGTCGCCCTGCTCGCCCGTGACGACGTCGCTGCCGCAGCCGATGGCGCCCGCCGAGAGGCACACGGCGGCAAGAAAGAGGGTCTTGTGGTGCATGGAGTGTCTTCGGGTCTTCCCGTGAGGAGGTGGGGTTGAGATGCCGCGCATCGCGCACGGGCAGCGGTGTCGCCCCGTACGCAGGCGACGCGGATCGTATCGCCTCGCTCGCGCCGCGCGCAATTCAGCGAGCGCTTGGAAATACGCACCGCGCTCGCTCGCCTCGCGCGGGTCGTGAGCCCTTGACGCGCCGGTGCGTTGGAGACCTATTCACGCCCCCCTCGCGCAATGCCGAACGTCATCGACCGCTTCAACGTCTTTCCTCGCGGCTTCGTCGTCGACGAGGAGGCGGCCTTCGCGGCCGAGCGTCTCTCGCTCAACCTCGCGAGGCTCTGGATCGCCGTGTGGCTCGCCATGGCCACGCACCTCGCCCACGTCGTGGTCTTCGCGTGGTCGCGCTCCGCCGCGGACGCCCGCCTCGTCGCCGCGTGGCGCAGCGCCATCATCGCCTCGCACGGCGCGATGACCCTCTTCGACGCGGCGGCGATGTTCATCCTCTGGCGGACCGCGAAGACGCGACGCGCGCCGCGGTACCTCCCGATCACCTTCTTCGTCGCGTACCTCGCGCTCGGCGCGGTGCTGGCGAGCGCCGACCAGGCCGTCACGCCCGACATCTCGCCGTGGCTCGTGGTGACCCTGGGGATGTGCATCCTCGTGCGGATCAACGCCCCCGCGACGATGGCCGCGCTCGCGGCGAACTACGGGCTCTTTCTCGCGGGTCAGTGGCTGATGCAGCCCGACACGCACATCCGTCTCTCGAACTCGGTCAAGGGCCTCTCGGTCTTCGCCGTGGGCCTCGGCCTCGCGGCGATCCTCGGCACGCACCAGCGTCGGGAGTTCGTCCAGCGGAGGCTCATCGAGCGGCAGCGCGCCGAGCTCGAGGAGGCCCTCGCGAAGGCCACGCGCGCCGCGGCGGAGGCCGACGAGGCCAACCGCGCGAAGTCCTCGTTCCTCGCGACCATCACGCACGAGATTCGAACGCCCATGACGGGCGTGCTGAGCGTCACGGAGCTCCTGACGCAGACGCCCCTCGACGCGGACCAGCGGCAGCTCGTGCAGACGCTCCTCGACGCGGGCGAGGTGCTCGTCACGCTCATCAACGACCTGCTCGACCTCTCGAAGGTCGAGGCCGGACGGCTGCGGGTGGAGTCCGTCCCCCTCGACCTCGCGCACGAGGTCGAGTGCGTGGCGCGGCTCTTCGAACCGAGGGCCCGCGCGAAGGGCCTCAGCGTCGAGGTCTCGTGGACCTCTCCGCCGCCGCCCATCGTCCGCGGCGACCCGATGCGAATCCGTCAGGTGCTCGGCAACCTCGTCGGCAACGCGATCAAGTTCACCGAGCGCGGCGTCGTCACGCTGCGGTGCCGTTGCGAGCGCCGCGACGAGCGCCAGGCCGTGACCCTCGAGGTCGTCGACACCGGGACGGGCATCGCGCCCGACGTCCTCTCGCGGCTCTTCACGCCCTACGTCCAGGCCGATGCGAGCACGGCGAAGACCTACGGCGGCACGGGCCTCGGCCTCGCCATCTCGCGCGAGCTCGCGGAGCTCATGGGCGGCAGCGTCGAGGTCGAGAGCGTCCTCGAGCAGGGGTCGACGTTCCGCCTCACGCTCGACCTCCCCGAGGCCCGCCCCGCCGACGTGCCCATCGTCGAAGCGCGTCGCTCGACGCACCCACCGCCGGCCCACCGCACGGGCCGCGTGCTCGTGGCCGACGACAACGTGGTCAACCAGCTCGTGCTCCGCGAGATGCTCCGACGCCTGGAGCTCGACGTGGAGCTCGTCGGCGACGGCGCCGAGGCCCTCGAACGCCTCGCCCATCAGTCCGTCGACGTCGTGCTGACCGACCTCCAGATGCCCGGCGTGAGCGGCCTCGACCTGCTCCGTCGCATCCGCGCGAACGACCGCGAAGGCGCGCGACTCCCGGTGGTGATCCTCTCCGCGGGCGTGGCCGATCACGAGCGCGAGGAGTGCCTCGCGGCCGGCGCCGACGCGGTGCTCGAGAAGCCCGTGAAGCTCGGGGAGCTCGAGGCCGCGCTGGCGCCGTTCCTCCGGGTCTCCGAGGTCTGACGCGGGTCTCCGCGGGCGCGCTCCGCGGACCGTCGAAGGCGCGGGCGCCGACCGCGCGGCCCAGCACCGCGCGGCTTCGAAATGGCGAGAACCCCGACGCTTCCCGATGCGTGCCGCCGACCGGGTGAGGGTCGAACGGACACGATCGGGCGCTGCGGGGTCATCGACCGCGCGGTCTTTCCGCACCCGGATTTCACGACGTCGCCGTCGCGCAGAGCCGTATCGGTGCGTCGCCCGTGGCGATGGCGTGTCGCGGAGATCGGTACACCTCTCCTCTGCCTCATGGTCCTCCCCACCGGTGCCCGCGCAGGCACACCCGCGGTTGAATGGAGGTGAAGCATCGACACTCGCCTCGGACTGCGCCGCGCATCGATCACGGTGAAGTGATCTCCGCGTGGCGCTCGCGTCGCCCGCCGCGCTCCGCAGCACCGTGTCGGGTGCCGCGGTCTTCGCCGGTGCGTCGCTCGGAGCGCTCTCGGGGCTCCGTCTGGGACCCATCACCGCCGCCGTGTCTGCAGTGCTCGCGCGCACGCATCACAGCGACTCCGGTCCAACCTCCGCCGCGGCCACCGTCGCGAAACGGGTGGCGCGGCGCGTCGATGCAGCGGACGCACACGGCTCCGGCAAGAGCCCCGTCGTGTCGCCTCGCGCGACCTCCCTCCTCTCGGAGTGGTTTCGCGCGCTGCGCCAACGGACACACCCCGATCGCCGTCGGGGGCGGTGCGTCGGTTCGACGCGTCGACGGAGGGTCACCGCTCGCGCGGAGCACCTCCGAAGGAAAGGGTGAGCGGACCTGCTTCCTGCGCGACGGCACCGTTGCGCGGTGTTGCGTCTCGCCGGGGTCATCGCCCTGACAAGTGGGACCCTACCGCGACGCTCGCGAAACCCAAAAATCGTTGCGACGATTCCTCTGAAACAGCTTCGGGGAAGTCGGATTGAGACGGTGGCCGACGACGCGACCGAGACGCTCTGCGAGGTCAGTGCCGCGGTCGCGCGGATGGGAACCGCGAGCG
>JAXLYG010000071.1:0-46326 GCA_046351535.1 Polyangiales bacterium | reverse complement strand
GCAGCGCGCGCCAATCACAGGCTCCCACAAGGCACGCAGCGCGCGTCAATCACAAGCTCCAACAAGGCGCGCCACGCGCGTCAATCTCAGGCGCGGAACCCCGATGCGAGACACGCCGAGATCCCGTGCGTCGAACCCGCGCGAGCCCCTGCTCCGCGTCCCTGGTTCAGCGAAACAACTTCTCGATCGGCTCTTCCGTGAGAGGAGGGCAGCGGTGAGCGATCCTCGGGGGTGCTGCACGCGGCAGCGCCGAGAGGGGGCCGTGAGCGCTCTGCGTCAGCCGTCTGCGTCGCGCTCGCCCGCGGCGCGCAGCAGCGCGTCGACGTCGATCACGCGGATGTCCTTGCGCGTCGCGCGGATCGCGCCCATCTCGCGGAGCCTCGCCAGCGCGCGAGAGAGCGTCTCGGGGAGCATCCCGAGGAGCGCGGCCATCACCTTCCGCGGAATGGGCGGGTCGTGCTGGCCCGGCGCCTCGTCGAGGAGCCATCGGGCCACGCGCCGCGTCGCGCTCCCGTCTGCGCCCGAGCGCCGCGGAGACTCGTGGCAGCGCGAGCGAAGCGCGAGCTGGAGCATCGTGCGCGCGGGCGCCGTCGCGGGGCCGAGCCACCGATCGAGCGTGTCGCGCGTGGCCGAGCACAGCGTGGTGGCCGTGAGCGACACGGCCGAGTCGCGGTAGGTCTCGCTCACGAGCGCCTCGGCGCCGAGCATCTCGCCGTCGCGCCGCACCGCCCACGTCACGCCGCCCTCTTCGCGCGAGAGCGCCACGTAGCCGCTCACGATGTACCAGACGCGATCGGCGGCCTCGCCCTCGACGTAGAGCCGCGCCCCGGCCTCGCGCTGCCGCGGCGCGAAGGGACACGCGCCGTGCTCGTTCACCCCCGACGCGATGCCGAGCGGACACGTGTAGCAGCGCGCGGGCGTGGTCGCGCGCCCCGAAGCGATGCTTCGCTCTGCGTCGGGCGCGAGGAGGGGGAGCTTCACCACGCGGCGATTCTAACGCACGTTCGCGCCGTCAAGCATGATCGGCCATTCACGAAAGTGGTTCTCGCGCGCGTCAGGCATCGCACATGACAAAGGTCATTGCGCCGCGCAGTCAGCGTAAGGCGAGCGCGACCGCGACCACGACGAGAAGGCCGAGCGCGACGAGCGCGATCCAGAGGCCCGATCGCTTCGGCGCGGCGTTCGCGGACGCGGGCGCGCTCGCGTGGTGCCCGCTCGCGAGCGCGGTGCGGAGCTCGACCGAAGAGACGACCTGCGTGGGTTGCGCGAGCGCGGTGTGCGGCGGCGCGGACGGCTGCGGCGCGCGGTCGGGTGACGCGTACGGAGGCGCGCCCGACGCGCTCGATCCCGCGAGGAGGCCGTCGAGAGAGAGGGGAATCGCGGCGGTGTCCGTCGGCGCGGGGCCGCTTCGCGCCTGCGTCGTGGGGCCGTCGAGGTCGCCCACGTCCGAGAGCGAGACCTCTCTGCGCAGCACGTCGGTGGCCCAGGGGTTCTGCTCCTTCGCGGCCGTCGAGGGCATCGCGACCTCCCTGCGCAGCACGTCGGTGGCCCAGGGGTTGGGCTCCTTCGAATCGGACGCCTCGGGCGCTGCGGGCGTCTTCGGTGTGAAGGGCTTCGCGTCGCCGAGGAGGTTGTCGAGCGAGAGGGGCGCCGCGGGCGTCGCGCTCGCGGGCGCGCCCGTGAGCTTCGGGAGCTTGAACGTGGTCTTCTGCTCGTCGAGCGAGGGCGCCGGCGGCGCCGAGGGGGCCTGCGGCGCGTCCCACAGCATCGCGGGCGCCTGCTGCCCCGAGGCCGCGTCGAGAGGCGCCGCGTCGCGTGAGGCCTCCGAGCTCTCCTCGCGCAGCACGGGGAGCCTCGCGTCGTCGCGCCACGCGCGCTGGAGCGCCTCACGCAGCGTCGCGACGCTCTCGAAGCGCTCGCCCGGAGACGGCTTCGTCGCCCTCGCGATGACCTCCCACACGGCCTTCGGCGCGTCTTCGCGGCCCTTGAAGCGCCCGAAGGGAGCCACCCACGACGGCGCGCTGTCGGGCACCGCGAGCACCCGTCGCAGCGTCGCGCCGATGCCGAACACGTCCTGCGTGGGGTCGACGGCGCGCGCCTCGGGCGCCTCGGGCGCGACGCACTCCGCGTAGAGCTGTCCCGCTCCCTGGTCGGTCCACGGCGCGAGGCCGACGTCGGCGAGGCGCACCTCGGCGCCGCCCGCGTCGGGCTGCACGAGCACGCATCCCGGGTTGATGCGGCCGTGCGTGAGCGCCGCCGCGTGGCACGCGTGAACGACCTCGCAGACCGCGTCGAAGACCTTCGCGAGCGCCTCGAGCGTGAGGCCGTCGTCTGCGCGCGAGGCCGCGGCGAGCGAGGGCCCTTCGAACCACGCGTAGGCGACGTAGGGTCGCGCGCCCGACATCCCGACGCCCACGGCGGGGAGCAGCGCCGCGTGCCGGATCGTGCGCAGGCGCTTCACCGTGTCTTGCAGCGCAGGGGGCGCCGACGTCGCGCCGTCGGCGAGCGGCGCGAGCACCTTGAGCATCGAGACGCGCGTCTTGAAGTCGGGGTCGCGCGCCTTCCACACCTCACCGGCGCCGCGGTCTTCGAGGCGCTCGACGAGCTCGTGCCGCCCATCGACCTTCATCTTCGGCGCAAGCCCGCTGTCGCTCATCGGACCTCACAGGTCGCGCGGTCGGACGCTCCCGACGTCGCGTCGATCGCGATGAGTGCATGAGTGGTTCTCCGCACGCAACGATTTCTCGCCGCGCGCGGGCTGCTCGAAGCGCGCGAAAGAGCTGCGCGAATCGCGTTCTCGAATCGCGCAACGTGCGCGGCCCATCCGCACGCGCAAGGCCGTTGCTCGGCGGGCACACGGCGTGATGTGCTCCGCGCGCAACGGCGCAAGGGCGTCGGGGAACCAGGGCGGTTGTTCGAGAGCGAAGGGTGCGACGCGATGCCTGCCTACGTGACGCATGGCGCGATGCTCAGGTGCTCGCAGGGGCTCGCGCCGTCATCGCTCAACGTGCTGCCCTTGAGCGCGGTGACGATCGAGGGCGTGACCGTGGCGACGATCAACGACTTCGCGCCCTCGGTGAACGTGCCGCCCTTCGGGATGTGCATGTCGCCCGCGAACCCGCAGGTGGCGGCGGCGACCGCGGCGGCCATGGGCGTGCTCACGCCGCAGCCGTGCGTCCCGGTGATCTCCGCGCCGTGGACGCCGGGGGCCACGGTGGGGACCGCCGAGGGCGTCGCGCTGCTCACCGCGGATTGCCAGTGCATGTGCGCGTGGGCGGGCGCGATCTCCATCGTGCAGGCGGCCCAGATCTTCGTGGAGGGCGAGTGACATGACAGACGAAGCGATCGTCGCGGAGGCCGTCGCTGCGAGGATGCCCCCGCTCCAGTTCGCGTTCGGTCGGAACACGTTCCAGGTGGCCGACGGCCCGCTGAAGGACGTCTCCTGGGCCATCGTGGGCTACGCGGGCGAGGAGGCGATCAACGAGCTCTCGCGCTTCACCCTCGACGTGGCGGCGCTCGACGAAAAGGCCCTCGCGAGCCCCGAAGACGCGCTGCTTCGCTGCCACGCGGCCTTCTGGACGGGCGGCGCGCGCGAGGGGCGCAAGCGCTTCGGCGTGGTGATCGAGGCCGCGCGCCTCGCGGACTTCGAGTTCAACGACGCGCCTCGCACCCTCGTGCGGGTCACCGTCGCGCCGCGCGCGTGGCTCCTCACGCGCGTCCGCAACACCCGCGTCTTTCAGGGCAAGTACCCCCACGAGGTCGTGCTCGAGGTGCTCAAGGCCTACGGCGACCTCATGCGCGTTGACGTGCGCCTCACGAGCGCGTACCCGCGGCGCGTCTACTGCGTGCAGTACGACGAGACCGACTGGGACTTCGTCACGCGGATCATGGCCGAGGAGGGGATCTTCTTCTTCTTCCGCGACGACCCCGCCTTCGAGCCCCTCGAGCCTCCCGCCGAGAGCAAGGACAAGGACCCGCTCAAGACGGCGAGCGACGTGATCGGCGGCGTGGCGAGCGGCGCCGCGCTCGTCGGCAAGATCGCGAAGAAGTCCGTCGTGGGCGACTGGTTCACCGCGGGCGCGGGCGCGCTCGGGATGGCGAACGACCTCCTCAAGTCGCCCGGCGAGGACCCTGAAGACCCTGCGCCGAAGGCGTTTCCGCGGCGGCGCGTGGGCGTCGGCGGGCCCGGCGAGGTGCTCGTCCTCACAGACTCCGCCGCGCTCTACGAGGGCGCCCCGGTCGACGGCGCGCCGGGCGGAGCACCAGGCCCCGTGGCCCTGCGGGGCTTTCATCCGAGCGGCGACGCCCCCGCGCGCGAAGACGAGTCGGTGCTCGCGTTCACGTCCGAGCGCCGCGTCACGAGCGACGACTTCGACGTGCGAGAGAACGACTTTCGCAGGCCCATGCTCCTGCTCGAAGGCAGCGCCCCGACGTCGAGCGGCGCGCGCCCCGACGCGCTCGGCGTGTACGAGCACCGCGGCCAGTACGAGGTGCCCGAGGCCGACAACCGCCTCGCGGACATCGCGCTCCAGCAGCTCAAGGCGCCGTCGACGACGTGCCAGGGGATGAGCCTCTACGCGCCGCTCTCGGCCGGTCAGCGCGTCACGATCGCCGCCGCGCGGAGCCCCTCCGACGACCCGCGCGAGCTCGCCGTCACGCGCGTGCGGCACCGCTTTCAGAGCCCCGAGCTCGGCGTCGCACGGGTCGACGCGCAGCCCTACTACGCGCCCCGCGCCGACGACCCCGACGCGCCCTACGTGAACCGCTTCGAGTGCGTCCCGAGCGACGTCCCCGCGAGGCCGCCGAGGCCGCGTCGGCGGATCTTCACGGTGAGCGAGACGGGCACCGTCGTGGGCCCCAAGGGCGACGAGGTCCACGTCGACCGCTTCGGGCGCATCCGCGTGCGCTTTCACTGGGACCGCAGCGAGCGCTGGTACGACGACGCCTCGTGCTGGATGCGCGTCGCGCAGACCTGGGCCGGCGCGGGCTGGGGCTGGCAGTTCATCCCTCGCGTGGGCATGGAGGTCGTCGTGACCTTTCTCGGCGGCGACCCCGACCGCCCCGTGGTCACGGGCTGCCTCTACAACGGCACGCACCCGACGCCGGAACCTCTCCCCGATCGCCGGTCTCGCAGCGGAATCCGCACGCAGAGCACGCCCGAGGGCGGCGGCTTCAACGAGCTCTCCTTCGAAGACGCGAAGGGCACCGAGCGCGTGTACCTGCGCGCCGAGCGCGACCTCGACCTCCTCGTTCGGAACAGCCGCACGACCTCGGTGGTGCGCGACGACACGCTCACCGTCGACCACGACCTCACGACCTCGGCGAGCAACCGCCGCCTCGACGCCACGGGCCGCGACGCCGTGCGCCTCACGGGCCGCCACGACGTGAGCGCCACCGACGGAGACCGCGTCGCGCGCGTGGGCCGCAACGCCGTCGAGCACGTGCAGGGCGACGCCTCGTCGAGCGCCTCGGGCGTGCGCGTGGTCGAGTCGAGCCGCGACGACGTGCGCACCGTCGCGGGCGATCAGAACGTCATCGTGACGGGCTCGCAGATCACCGCCGTGGGCAGCGCGGCGAAGCCCTCGGCGTCGGTCACCTACGTCAACGGCGATCTGCACCTCACGGCCACCGGGCGCGTGGTCATCAAGGCCGAGGGCCCCGACGGAAAGGCCGGCAAGTCGAGCGGCCTTCGCCTCGAGTGCGGAGACACCGCGCTGGAGGTCACCCCCGAGGGCGTTCGAATCCGCGCGAAGAAGGTCGAGGTGCTCGCCGACGAGCGCGTGTCGACGAAGGTCGGACCGCCGGGCAAGCAGAAGGTGACCTCGCTCCTCTCGAACAAGCGAAGCGTCACGTACGCCGACGAGATCGCGCTCATCGACAGCAAGAACGCCTTCGTGCGCGTGGGGGATGGCGAGCTGTGGCTCCAGGGCTCGAAGGCCATCGAGCTCATGTCGCCGCGCGTGAACCACACGGCGATGACCACGCCGTCGCCGCTCACGCCCTCCGACGACGCGAAGCCGTCACCCAACACCCCCAACGTGAAGCTCAAGCTCCTCTACGACTGGAAGGAGAGCGCGAAGGACAAGGCGAAGAAGAAGGACCGCGGCGACCCGCAGGCCCTCGCGGGCGTGAAGTTTCGCGTCATCGCGGGCGGCGACGTGACCGAGGGGACCACCGACGGGAGCGGCGTGGCGGAGTTCTACGCGGCGCCCGAGGTGAAGGTCGCGCAGGTCACGGCGTACGCGAGCGAGAAGTGGCCGGAGCGCTTTCCCGAAGCGGCGGGGCCGCTCACGTGGGTGGTGCACCTCGTCGACGAGATGCCCGCGGAGGACAAGCCCGCGGGGCTCCGCGCGCGGCTGCGAAACCTCGGCTACGCGGCCTCGACGGCGCTCGACGCGCCCGCGGACCCCGACGACGCGAAGCGCCTCGACGCGCAGTCGCGCGAGGCCCTCAAGGACTTTCAACGGGCCGTGGGCGTCGCGGTCACGGGCGCGCTCGACGAGGCCACCCTCGCCGCGCTGAAGGGACGTACCGATGAGTGAGCGAGCGCAGGTCGCCTTCGCGGCGCGCAACAAGGGACCGACGCGGCTCTACGCGCAGCCGCGGACGATCCCCATCGTCGTCGTGCCTGATTTCATGGGCACGCGGCTCACCGACCCGGCCTCCGACGCGCTCGTGTGGAACCCCCTCGGGAGCCCCTTCGGCGACGGTCCGCGCCCCTTCTCCATCGACGCGGGGAGGCTCGGTCAGGTGTCGCAGGAGCTCGTCCCCGACGAGACGCACGGCTTCAAGCGCGAGGACGACATCGCCTCGCACGCGGGCATCGTCAACGTCGAGCACCTCGTCGAGGCCTTCTACGGCGTGACCGTGCGGCGCCTCGCGAAGCTCTCGACGCCCCGCATGGCGAAGCTCGGCGTGAAGGCGAAGGTCTACTGCTCGGGCTACGACTGGCGACAGGACCACGCCCGCGCCGCGCTGCGCCTCGCCGCCGTCGTCGAGCGCGCGCTCAAGGAGACGGGGGCGCGTCAGGTGATCCTCGTGGCGCACGGCGCGGGCGGCCTCGTCGCGCGCTTCTACTGCCGCATGCTCGGCGGCGAGCAGCGGGTGCACCAGCTCTTTCTCCTCGCGTCGCCGACGCTGGGATCGCCCGCGGTGTACCTCCAGCTCCGGCGCGGGCTCGAAGGCATCTACGCGAAGGACATCGTCGCGGGCGCGCGCGGTCAGGACGAGATCGACTGGATCTCCGAGGGCGCCGACCTCGCGCAGACCGTGGTGCGCGGACTCAGCGGGCTCTCGTCGGAGGGCGCGCTCGACAAGGTCACGGGCTTCTTCGGGAGCATCTATCCCCTGCTCTGCATCTCGAGCGGACGCTGGCTCCGCCGCAAGGAGGTGATCTACCTCCTGCGCCAGTGGCCGGGGCTCTACCAGATGCTCCCCAACGCGATCTACTGCGAGGCGCGGCCCAACTGGCTGCTCTTCGACCCCATGTGCACGGGCCACGCGCCGACGGGCTTCATGACCGTGCTCCCGTCGATGCTCGACATGATGCTCGGCGCCACCACGGCGGTGATGAAGGCCGCGAAGGCCGACTTCGCGAAGAAGGTCTCCGACGACATGCAGAGCGCCCTCCGCCCCGAGAACGCCACGCGCACGTCGGGCCTCGCGCGACGCAACATGGTGACCCTCGCGCAGCTCTTCGAAGCGATCGGCGAGAAGCTCGAGATCGCGGGAACGACCCACGACAAGGACATCGCCGACCGCGCCGAGGCGACGCTCGACCTCGTCGACCTCGTGACGAAGGTCAAAGACCGCCTCGACCGGGTGTTCACCGACGCGCGCAACCCCGGCGCCACGTACCGCGACATCTACACGGGCCTTCTCGACGCCGTTCCGCTGCGGGCCATTTCGACGGCGGGGCTCGCGCTCGCGCTGCGCCTCGACCCGATGCTCACGGTGAACCACAAGCCCGCCGCGCCGCTGAAGTTCACCGAGCTCCTCGGGCGCGTGATCGGGGGCCTCGGGTCGCTCCTCAACGCGATCGGCATCGATCCGTGGCTCTCGGAGCTCGGCGAGGCGCTCGATCAGGACAAGCCCGACCCCAAGGCCCCGAAGCCCGCCGCCTACATGCCGCCGAACACCTACTGCGTGAGCTGCGAAGACGAGCCCACGGAGACGAGCGCGCTCCTCGTCGCGACCAACCAGCTCTCGAACGACGATTCGAACCTCGTGAAGACCGCGCTCATCCCGAACCTCCTCGCCTCCGTCGCGATGATCGCCCCGTCGTGGCGCAGCGACGACAACCCCCTCGCGGGCGCGAGCCTCGGCGACGGCTCCGTGCCCGCGCTCTCGCAACGCCCCAGGCCCGAGATGCTCTCGCGTCCCTTCAGGGCCACGAAGCAGGTGAGGCGGGTCAAGCACGCCCGCGTCGCGCGCGACGCCGAGTCGCTCGCGTTCATCGAAGACGAGATCGACAAGGCCCTCGTCGAGTGGCTCCAGGGCCGCGCGCCGGTGGGAGGAGAGACGCTGTGACCTGGAGGCTGCAGCTCTACTGGCAGGGCCGGCGCGACGACGACGGGCGTCACGGCGAGCAGGCGATCGCGTTCGCGCGGGCCTTCTCCGAGGCGTGGCCCCCGGGCGCGCTCTCGTGGCGATGGACGCACCCCGAGACCGGCGCGCGCGCGCCCCTCGAACACCCCGGCGACTGGCGCGCGGCGCTCGCGGCGTCCGCGGTGCGGTGGCGCTGCGGCGCGAGGACCGTGGAGTCGTACGTGCTCGACGCCTACGCCGAGCGCGAGGGGGTGAAGCTCCTCGACTGCAAGCTCACGCTCGGGGTGAGGCTCGACGAGCTCCCGGGGCTCTTTCTGCCCAACCAGGCGAAGGTGCTCGTGCACCGCGCCGTGGGCGACGCCGACGCGGTCACGGCCACGCTGTGGGCCGCGCTCTGCGCCGCGGTGAGCGCGTTCGATCCCGACTGGGGTCACGGAGGCACCGACGACGCGCCCACGGAGGCGCTCCCGATGTTCGACGACGGCGCCCCGCTGCCGGGCTGGTGGACGTACCTCTCGACGCGCGCA
Organism: Polyangiales bacterium; assembly: GCA_046351535.1. Taxonomy (GTDB): domain Bacteria; phylum Myxococcota_A; class Polyangia; order Polyangiales; genus CAISKJ01. Next base: position 37,252 of record JAXLYG010000071.1, on the reverse strand, counting down.
GGCGGTGAGCTCACCCTCGCGCCGCCCGCGGTGATGCACCCGGTCTCGGGGATGGGCGTGCTCGTGGTGGCGCACCCGAAGCTCTTCAATCCACGCTCCGAAGAGCACCTTCTCGCGGTCGAGTCGGTGCGCGACGCGATGGCGTCCGCGGGGCTCCTCACGCCCGTCGAGGTCGAAGGATGACGCGCGCGACACGTTGTTTGTGGGCCGTCGTCGCCGTCGCCGGTTGCGCCGCGCGCCCGAGGGTCGATCGCGTCACGGCGCCGGTCACGGCCGTCGCGCCGCCCGCGCCGATGGTGCTGCGCTTCGGCGTGGAGCGGCCCTACGACCTGCGCTTCCAGTCTGACGCAGAGGGCCCCGCGCGGTCGATCGTCGACGGGGTGCGCGTCGAGTCTGACGCGTCGGGGGCGCGCACCGCGCGGCAGACCGTGCTGGGCGTTCTCATCGACGCGGTCGAGCTCGACGGCGCGTGGGTCTTCGTCTCCGTCGACGGCGTGCTCGCGCGCAGCGACACCTTTCTCGGTGACCTCACGCTGCTCGGAGAGACCTGCGGGCGATTTCGCGCGCACCGCAAGACGCGCGGGCGCTTCGCCATCACCTGCGACGATCGCATGTTCGTCACCGACGGCCGCACGCTCACGCCCGCGGGCGCGACGCCCTCACGCGTCGTCGAGGTGGCCTTCGCCGACGCGCGCAACGGCGCCGCGGCCCTCGTCGACGGGAGCCTCGTCGCGACCTCGGACGGAGGCGCCACCTGGACGCCCGTCGCCCTCGGAGACGACCTCGGCGTTGGCGTGGCCTGCGTCGACGGCGCCCTGCGCGTCCGCACCGCGCGTCGCACCTCGACGCTCTCCGCAGACGGGCGCCTGACGCCGATCACGAGCGCCGCGCGCGGCGACGATCCCCCGCTCAGCGCGCGCGACCACGCCCCCGCGCCCGAGGAGGCCGTTCGCGCCGTGCGAACCGGCGCCTCGCGCCAGGCCGCGTCGCGCGAGGTCAGGCTCGGCGACGGGACCTCCCTCCGCGTCGAGCGCGAGGCGGTGCTTCACCTCGATGCCGACGGGCGCGAGCGCTCGCGCTCCTCGCTCGGGACGGACGTCGCGGTGCGGCCCTGGGGGGCCTCGGCGATCGTCTCGGGGTCTCGCGTGTATCAGACCCGAGACGGCGAGGTGTTCACGCTGCTCACGATGCCCGAGGGGCTCGACCGCGCGTTCTCGATCCGCGACCCGATCCTCTCGAACGACGGCGTGCACGCGGCGATCGACACGCCGTGCCCGCGCGGTCGCGAAGCGCCGACGGCCGAGCGCGCCTCGGTGTGCGTGCTGATGGACGACGCGGGACGGTGGCAGGACGTCGCGCGCGAAGCGTCTCGCCTCGCGCTCTTCGCGATGCACGACGGCGTGCTCTTCTTCGGATCCTGCGCCGAGACGGGCTGCGAGACCCGAGCGATCGACGCCGAGAGCGCCCGATCGTGGACGCCCTCGTTCGCGCCCGACGCGCGCGACCTGCGCCTCGAGACCCTGCTGCTGCCGACGCGCGACGGGGGCGTCGTCGGCGTCGCGTGTCGCGGCGACTGCGACCGCGACGCGCACCGGTGGCTCGTGCAGGGAGAGCTCTTCACGCCGCTGCGCGTGACGCCGCTGCCCGACGCGACCGTGCGCGTGCGCTTCTTCGACCGTCGGCGCGGCATCGCGATCGGCGGCTCGATGCGCGCGCTCTCGCGCACCCTCGACGGCGGACAGACGTGGGAGCACATCGAGGTTCCGATCGACGGCGAGGTCGCCCGGTGGCCCGACGCGGGGACCACCCGCTGCGACGCGAGCGGCTGCGTGATCGATGACACCGTGGTGATCGAGGGCTGGGGCCCGGCGCAGCCTCCCACGCGTCGCGCGTTCAACGTGCAGGTCGACCGTGAGCGCGCGATGGCGCGCGAACGCGAGCGCGCGCTCGCGGCGCGTGAGGGCGATTCGAATGCGTCCTTCGCGCCGACGCCGCTGCGCTGCGAGAACGTGGGCGCGCCGGTCGCCGCGCCGTGGGCCGGCGAGCGCGACGAGGGCATCGACGAGCGGACGCACGTGAGCCTCTGGCGCGGCGGGAACCTCCGCGTGAGCGTCACCGACACCCTCGCGAGCCTCGAGTGGCGCGGCGACGCGGTGCCGAGAGGGCGCGCGTCGATGACCCTCCACGACCGCTACGAGGGGGCCGACGTCACCGTGCTCGGCGAGGGCGCGCGCGGCCTGCTCCTCGATTCGCAACAGCGGCTCGTCGCGACGTGGGCGGCGCCGCACGCGCCGGCCATCGACCTCGCGCGCGCGCTGCCGAACGTGCGGCCCTACCTCCGCGCGGGCCTGACCTCGGTGATGCCCACTTCGACGGGCGGCGCCGCCGTGGTCACGCAGGCCTTCGTGCCGCGCGGCTACTTCACCGTCGCGCTCGAAATCGGCGCCGACGGCGCCCTCGGCGCGTCGCGCGTCTTCGCCGGATGGCGCAGGCTGACGGGCGTCGCGCTGCTCCGCGGTCGCGGGGCCTACGTCCCGATCAGCGAGCGAGGCGCGGTGCAGGCGACCCCCGTCGCGGGCGGCGCCCCCGAGGAGCTCGGCGCGCTCTCGTCGCCGTTGCGCGTGTGCGCAGACGGCGCGCCGCGCGGCGCCACCCCCGTGCGCGTGGTGGCGGACTACGACCCGAGCGGGCTGATCCGCCTCGAAGGGATGACGTACTCGTCGTCGATTCAGGTCGACCTCGCGGTGTCTCCCGCGGGCGCGTGCGTGACGGGCGTCTCGCTCGCGAGCAACACGTCGCGCATGTGGCTCCGCGCATCGGGGTGCGCTGCGGGGCGCCACCAACGATCGCGAGCACGGTCAGTCGATTCGATGCGAGGTGGTGCGATGAGGTCGCCCGGTGTCGCTGTCATCGCTGCGGTCACCGCGTGCAGCGGCGCGGCCGTGAACGTCGCGCGGTCGCCCGCGCCCGCGGTCCGCGAGGCCCCCGCGGCGCCGACGGAGGTGCGCACGCGGAGCTGCGAGAGCACGCCCCAGGCCGTCGACGACACGCACTTTCTCCTCTGCGGACAGCGGATCGAGGTGCGCGACGAGCGGGCGGTCTTCGCCGACGACGAGACGGCGTCGGCGCTGCAATGGGCCGTCGCCGTCGACGAGGGGTGGGTGTTCGTCACCGTCGACGGCTTCGTCGCGCGCAGCGACGAGTTCACGGGCGCGCTGCGTCCGCTGGGCCGCTTCGCGCAGGCGTACCCGGTGCTCTCGCGCTCGCGCGGACGCGCGGCGATCGTCGTTCGAAACGAGCTGTGGCTGTCGGACGGCCGCACGCTCACGCGCGCCGACGTGCTCGGGCGCCCCGTGCGGAGCGTCGCGTTCCTCGACGCTTCGAAGGGCGCCGCGGTGCTCCTCGACGGCGCCCTCGCGATCACCGCGGACGGCGGCGCGCGGTGGTCTCCCGTCGACCTCGGCGGCGATCGTGCGCTCTCCATCGAGCTCGACGGCGACATGCGCGTGCGGCTCGCGCTGCGCTACGTGACGCTCCAGCCCGACGGGACCCTCGCGCCTGCGACGGGGCCCACCGCGCGACCGGAGCCCGAGTCTTCTGCCGCGCGCGCGACGCTCGCCGCCGCGCTCGCCGAGCAGCAGGCGGCGTTCGAACGGGTCTCCCTCCCGGGGGGCGCGTGGCTGACTCCCTCCGAGCGGGGGTTGACCTTTCACGACGGCCGCGGCTTCGAGCGTGAGGTCGCGCTGAGCGAGTCGCCGCTCTACGGCCGACAGCGCTCGGGCAACCCGCGCTGGGGGCCGAGCGTCGCGATCGCGATGACCCTCGAGAACAACCTCGTCTGGCACAGGCTCGACGCCGACGGTCGGATCACGCGGATCTTCGGCCCCGGCGGCGCGTCGTCGATCGCGTTCCCCGAGGAGGGCGTCGTCTGGGGCGACGACGGTCGACACATGGGATGGATCGGTCGCTGTCCCGCGGCGCCCGCCGCGCGAGGCGAGGGCGACAATGAGCGCGCCGACGAGCAGGCCAGCCAGGACGTGGGCGACGACGCGCGCGACGACGATGCGCGCGCGCGCGGACCCGCGGCGCCTTCGACGCTGTGCGTGCTCGAAGACGGCGTGCGGCGGTGGCGCGAGGCGCCGCTCCCCGACGCGACGAGCGCGGGCGTGCGGTGGCGGCTCGCGGGCTTTCACGGCGCGCGCGCGCTGCTTCAGAACACGCTCGAAGTCACGGAGTACGCGGTCGTCGACACGGCGACCGACGCGACGAGCACGGTGCGCTGCGAGGATCCGTCGGTGCACATCCGCGCGCTGCGGTGGTCCTCCGACGGCGCGCTCGCGGGCGTCGGAGAGCGCTGCGCCGACGGGTGCGAGTTCGTGGTGCTGCGCGGCGCGGGCGGCGATCCGCTCTCGGTGAGGCCGTCGCCGGGCGGCGAGGTCGTGGTCGATTTCGTCGACGCAGACAAGGGCCTCGCGCTCGATCGCAGCTTCGCGACGCTGTGGCGCACGCGCGACGGCGCGCGCTCCTGGGAGGTCGTGATGACGCACGTGCCGCACGAGCGCTCCGAGGGCCCTTCGGTCGCGTGCGACCCCGACGGGTGCCTCCTCGGCGACCGCGTGCGCGTGCGCGGGTGGGGCGCGCTCCCGACGCTGACCCACGACGTCGTGTCCGGTGACGACGCGCCCGACATGGGCGCGGGCGAGGCGACCGCGCCGCCGCGAGAGGTGGAGCTCCGCGCGAGGCCCATGCGCTGCGAGTTCGTCGGCGCGTCGCGGCCGTCGCCCTGGCGCGCGGCGGGCTCCTCGATGCGCGCGGTCTGGCGCGACGGCGTCGCCGCGCTCTCGACCCCGCCGTCGGGCGATCACGACGCGACGCGCGTCGCCTGGTGGACGGAGGGACGCCACGGCGTCACGACGCTCCCCGCACCGCTGCACGATCGCTCGGCGGAGCGGAGCCCCTTCACGCTCCTCGCCGCGGACCGGGCCGTGATGGCCGTGACCGCGAACGCCGAACCGCGGCTCTTCTGGCTCGACGCGCAGGCCCCCCGCGTCGTCGATCGCGCGCCCTTCGACGCGGGCTCCGCGTGGAGCGCCGACCCGAGCGGCATCCACATCGCGCCCGCGGCCGACGGCGGCGTCGCGCTGGCGGCGCAGCTCCCGACGAACCCCTCGACGACGCTCCTCGCGGAGCTCGACGCGCGCGGCGCCGTGCGGGCGTGGCGCGTGTACGTGCGCGACGACCGCGCCGCGTCGCTCGCGCGCCGCGAGGGCCGCTGGGGCCTGCTCTCTTCGGTCGACGAGCGCGGCGCGCGCTTCGAGCCGGTGTCTGGCGACGCGGCGGTGACCGTCGCGCCCTGGGCGGGCACCATGGGCGCGTGCGTCGGACCCGCGGCCGCCGACGCGATCACGCTCTACGCGACCCCGACCGATCGCGCGCCCGCGCCGTACACCGAGGGCGTCGGGAGCATGGATGGCTGGCGGAGCGTGCTCGAGCTCTCGCGCGGAGGCACCTGTCTGCGAGGCATTTCGGCGGTGCTCGATCGGCGCTACGAGTCAGAGCGCGCGGGCCGGGAGCGGCTGCAGGGCCGCTACGCGCTGCACCTCACGGCCGCGGCGGCGGGCGCGTTGGAGGGCTTCGCAGACGATGGCAATCGGCGCGTCACGGTGCGCTGCCAGGTCAGGACGGGGGAGCGATGAGGGTCTGCGGTGCGCTTCGTGGTCGCGCGCGCGTCGTCGCGCTCCTCGTCTCGTGGGTCGCCGTGGCGGCGTGCGCAGGCGTGAGGGTGACGCGCCCGGTGAGCCCCTCAGCGGCGTCCGCTCCCGTCGCGTGGACGCGGTGGATCGCGACGCCGCGCGGTGACGCCTTCGACGCCGTCGCGAGGGCGCGCGACGGCGCGGTCTACGCCGTGGGGCGCGACGCGTACGGGGCCTTCGTCGCGCGCTACTCGGCCTCGGGGGAGCGCGCGTGGCAGCACACGCTGCACGGCGTCGATCGGGGCCTCCACCCCGCCCTCGCGGTCGACGCGACGGGCGCGGTCTTCGTCGCCGGGGGCTTCGTCGATCGCTTTCGCGTCGCCGAGACGGCGCTCACGAGCCGCGGTTCGAAAGACGTCTTCGTCGCGAGGATCGACGCGCGCGGCGAGGTCGCGTGGGCGCGGCAATACGGCGGCGCGCACTTCGAGACCGCGCTCGCGGTGGCGACCGACGGCGACGGCGCGGCCTACGTCACCGGCACCTACCAGCGCGCGATGGACCTCGACGGCGCGGTGATCGACAACGGCGTGGAGTTCGACACCTTCGTCGCGAAGTTCGACGCGCGCGGCGCCCACGTGTGGAACGCGCGCTTCTACGACGAGGGCTGCCTCGACTCGCGGGGCAGGGCGCTCGCCGTCGCGCCCGACGGCGACGTGTACCTCACCGGGACGCTGTGCCGACGCGTCGCGCTCGAAGGCGACGCGGCGCCCGACGACGCGGCCGAACGATCGCGGCCCCACGCCTTCGTCGCGCGCCTCGCGCAGGGCGGACGCGTGCGCTGGATCCGCGCGCTGCCGTCGAGCGAGCGCTCCGCGGGCGTCGACCTCGCGCTCTCGCCCGACGGCCGCGTCGTGGTCGCGGGCGTGTTCGAAGGCGCGCTCGACCTCGGGGAGTCACCGCGTCGAGAGGCGCGCATGACCGACGTCTTCGTCGCGTCGTGGAGCGCGAGCGGGACGCGCCGCTGGGTCCACGCGCTCGGCGGCGCGGAGGAAGACGTCGCCCCCGCGGTGGCCGTCGGGCGAGGCGGAGAGGTCTACCTCGCGGGCGGTCGCAACGGCGCCACGGAGTGCGACGGCGAGGCGTGGACCGGCGACGGAGGCGACGCCTACATCGCGCGCTTCGACCGCGCGGGCGCGGCGCAGGGGCACGTCACCTTCGCGAGCGACACGGCCGCGGCGGTGCGCGGGCTCCGCGTCGAAGACGACGGCGCGCTGATCGTCGCGGGCGCGGGCGGCGCGATGCGCTTCGGCGGAGCGGCGCACACGTCACGCGGCGACAGCGACGGATTTCTCGTGCGCGCGCCCGCGGCGGCGCTCGGCTTCGCGGCGCTCGCGGGCCCCTCGACGCTCGGACCCGACGAGGTGGCGCCCGTGCCGGCTGCGAGGTCCGTGGTGCCGCGCGTCGCGGGTGAGAGCAGCGTCATCCGCATCAACTTCAGCGGCAGCGATGGGGAGAACTTCGGGAACATCGCCTTCGAGGTCGACGCGGGCGAGTCGCACTTCGAGGGCACCACCAACGCCGACGGCGTGGCCGAGTTTCGCGTCCCCAACAGCTCGGGGAGGGCGACGTTGAGCGTGCCTTCGCGCGGGATCTCGTACCCCGTGCTCGTCGGTACGCTCGACCCCATCGACGACCCCTCGGGGCAGGAGGGGCGCCTTCGGAACCTCGGCTACGAGGGCTTCTTCGGCGACCGCGAGGGCCCGTCCGGGCTCGCGGCGCGCGAAGACGCGCTGCGCCGTGAGCTCGAGATCTTTCAGCGCGACCAGCACCTCCCCAGCACCGGGACGATCGACGCCGCGACGCTCCGCGCGCTCCGTCGGGCCCACGGATCTTGAGGCCCGGCGCGCGGATGGCGCAGCTCGAAGCGCGCAGTTGCGCAGATCGCGCAACGCGCGAAAACATCATATTTCATGGCTTCTCTCGCGGTACGAGGGCTGCAGCTCCCCCGTTCGTCGCCACGCACGGCGACCTCGAAAGGGAGCACCGCAGCCATGAAGACTCGCACCTCCGTCCGCGCCGGCCTCGACCCCCAGCCCCTGCCTCCGCGCGTGATCATCGCGCCGGTCATCCGCGTCTTCGGGCGCTGATCGGGCCTGACCCCGGGCGTCGCGTCGAGCGGCGGTCACCGCCCTCGACGCGACGGTCACCGCCCTCGACGCGACGGGTCCCCGCCTCGCCGGGTGTCTCTTCTTGTCCATCGGACGAGAGCCGTCGGATACTCGCCGCGCCGTGACGCACGAGGCCGATACACGAGAGCTTGACGGCCGTCGAACATCGTCAGGCGCAGCGCCGAACCTCCTCGTCGTGGGGACCACCTCCGCCCCCGACGACGCCAGCGCGCGCGCGCTCGTCGGGCACTCGATCGCGCTCAAGCGCGGCGCATCGCAGGTCGTCGGTCGCGGCGACGACGCTGACATTCGCATCGAAGACGCGTCGGTCTCGCGGCGCCACGCGCGGCTTCACCTCGGCGAGCACGTCGAGGTCGAGGACCTCGGGAGCACCAACGGCACGCGCGTCCGCGATCGCACGCTCTCCGAGGGGGAGCGCGTGACCCTCGCGCCCGGTGACGTGGTGGAGTTCGGCGGCGTGCTGTGCCTCATGCGCGGCCCCTCGCGAGAGGCCACGGAGCGCGTCGAGGTGCCCCTTGCGACGCCCTCGGAGCTCGTGGTCGAAGACCCGGCGATGCGGCAGCTCCACGCGCTGACGGCGCGCGTCGCGAGGGCCACGGTGCCGGTGCTCCTGCTCGGCGAGACGGGCGTGGGCAAGGAGGTCTTCGCCGAGCGTCTCCACGCGCTCGCGCCGCGCGCGTCGGGGCCGTACGTGAAGGTCAACTGCGGCAACCTCACCGAGTCGATCGTCGAGAGCGAGCTCTTCGGCTACGAGAAGGGCGCCTTCACGGGGGCCAACACGAACCGCGCGGGCCTCATCGAGTCGGCCGCCGGGGGAACGCTCTTTCTCGACGAGGTGGGCGAGCTCCCGCCCGCGATGCAGACGCGGCTCCTGCGCGTGCTCGAAGACCGCGAGGTGCGTCGCATCGGCGCTTCGAAGGGCCGCGCCGTCGACGTGCGCTTCGTGGCCGCCACCAACCGCGACCTCGAAGCCGAGGTGGCCGCGGGGCGCTTTCGCGCGGACCTCTTCTATCGCCTCAACGGCTTCGTGCTCGTGATCCCGCCGCTGCGAGAGCGCGTCGCCGAGGTGATCCCCCTCGCGCTCCGCTTCGCGCGCAAGGCGAGGGCGCAGCTCGGGCTCGCGGGCGACGCCACGCTCAAGACCTCGGCGCGCGCGTGGCTCGAGGCGTACCCGTGGCCCGGCAACATCCGCGAGCTCCGCAACGCGATGGAGCGCGCGGTGCTCTTCGCCGAAGACGAGCCCATCGGCGTCGAGCACCTCTCGGCGCCGTCGTCGCGCACCGCGAGACCCGTCGCGACGCCCGTCGCAGAGGCGCCCAGGCCCGCGAGCGCGAAGCCTTCTGCGGAGCCCGACGACGAGCGCGCCAGGATCGTCGCGGCCCTCGAACAGTGCGTCGGCAACCAGACGCGCGCGGCGAAGCTCCTCGGCATCTCGCGCAGGACGCTCGTCTCGAAGCTCGGGCTCTACGACATGCCCAGGCCGCGCAAGTGACCGGGACCGCGATGACAGGGTATGTCCTCCATCGAACCTGACCTTCACGGCTTCGTCGGCCGTCACCTCGACGGCGGCTACGTAGTCGAGGCCGCGGTGGGCGAGGGAGGTCACGGCGTGGTGTACCGCGCGCGCCGCGGCGACACGGCGGAGCGCGTCGCCATCAAGGTGCTCAAGATCCCCGCGGACTCGACGGAGGAGAAGCGTCGCGGCTTCGTGGCGCGCTTTCGCGAGGAGGCGCGTCTGCTCGCTCGCCTCGATCACCCCGCGGTGGTGCGCGCGCTCGACTCGGGCGTCGCGACGACGCCGACGGGCGAGGTGCTCCCGTGGACGGCCTTCGAATGGGTCGAGGGTCGCTCGCTCACGCGCTGGCTCTCGGAGCGCGACAACGCGCCGTTGCGTCCTCGCGCCGCGCTCTCGCTCCTGCGTCCGGTCTTCGAGGCGCTCTCCCTCGCGCACTCGATGGGCATCGTGCACCGCGACATCAAGCCCGACAACATCATGGTGATCGAGCGGGCCGGGGGCTTCACGACGCGCGTGCTCGACTTCGGCATCGCGAAGACCATGCAGCCCGGCGAGGCCGCGGTGACCACGGGCGAGACGCGCACGAACTCGCCCGTCCGCTGCTTCTCGCAGGAGTACGCCGCGCCCGAGCAGCTCTCGGGCCTGCGCACGGGACCGTGGACCGACGTGCACGGCCTCGCGCTCGTGCTCACCGAGACCATCGTCGGACGGCGTGCCTACGAGGGCGAGAACACCATGGCGCTCATGGCCGCCGCGCTCTCTCCGCTGCGTCCGACGCCTCGCGCGCTCGAGGTCGACATCGGCGCGTGGGAGCACATCGTCGCGAAGGCCCTCTCGCTCCAGGCCAACGAGCGCTACACGAACGCGGGCGAGATGCTCGCGGCCCTCGACGCGGCGACCCCGTCGCTCGTGCCTCCGCCGCCGCAAGCGCGCGACGGCGCGATCGAGACCCCCGCGCCGCCCCCGCAGGCCGACGTCACCCGCGACGAGGCTCGCGGTGAAGCCCGCGACGACGACCGCCGTCGGCGCGCGGCGATCGTGGTGCTGGCGCTCTCGGTCGCGTGCGCGGTCGCGGCGGCGGTGCTCGCGCTGCGCTGAGCGCCCCGCTCGAAGGCCGGAAAATCTAGGCCACTTCGACGATCGGGAGGAGCCCCGTCGTGCCCGCGTACGGGTGCGTGAGCACGCCCGTCGCGCCGGGGACCGAGGTGCGCGCGCAGAGCGTCCCCCCGGCGCCGCGGATCACCACGGGCGAGGTCACCACGCCCACCGACACGCGCTCCAGCGAGGCGTCGACGAGGTACGGCAGCGTCGCGCGCGGCGGCTCGACGAGCGACTGAACCACGCAGTCGTCGGCGAGCACCGAGGCCACGAGGTGCTGCGGCCAGGCGCCCTTCGCCTCGCGTCCGATCACGACGCGGCGGCCCTGCCGGTCGATGCAGGGCTTGAGCACATACGCGTCGGGCCTCGCGCGCACCATCGGGAGCAGGTCGACGCCGTCTTCGACCGCGGGCCTCGCGAAGCGCGTCCACGGCACCTCGACGCCGCGGAGGTCACGGGGGCGTTGCGAGAGCCACGCGAGCGCGCCCTTGTGGTTGAGCACCAGTTCGAAGGGAGACGAGAACACCTCGACGCGCCCGTCTCTCGCCGCCGCGCGCAGGTGCTCGACGCCGTCGTCGCGGCACCACGCGGCGGGCGTCACGAGGCGCCAGACCACGTCCACGCGCGACCCCGCGAGTGACACGGAATGTCCGTCGTAGCGGAGCGCGTCGGCTTCGACGACGTCGCAGCGAAGCCCCACGGCGGCGCACGCGCGCGCGAACGCGTCGCCCGCCTCGGTGAGCCCGTCACCCCGTTGGAGCGCGCCCGGGAGCACCGTCCACGCGACGCGGGCCCCGCGTCCGTAGCGTCGCACGAGCATGCGCGCGGCGTCGGTCGCGGGCCTCGGCCACCGCAGCGGGACCGCGTCGCCGTACCACCGCGACATCACGTCGGAGAGCGCCTCGATCTCGACGAGGCCGCCCACGCAGCTCCCGGCGTTGAGCTCCATCATCGCGTAGGAGCCGTCGGCGTAGAGCGCGCCGTCGGGGCGCAGCAGGTCGAGGTCTTCGGGGCGCCGCGATGGAGGGTCGGCCCCATCGAGCGTCAGAGAGAGCGCGGGGAGCGTGCGCGTGCGTTCGCGGTCACCGAGCGCGCGCGCGAGCCGCACCGCCGTGAAGCGCACCGCGCGAGCCACCGCCGCGGCGCGACCGCGCGGAACGACCACGGGCCTGAGCGACTGGAGGAGTCCGCCGAGCCGCAGACCCACGAGCGGTTCGAGCGCGTCGGCGATCGCGTCTGCGAGGGCGCGCGTTCGAGACGGATCACGCGCGAGCCAACGCTCGATGGCCTCGACGCGATGCTGTACGGAGGGGTCGTCAGGCTCGATGCGCGAGCGATCCATCGCTCACGCGACGGGGACGCGGTCGTCGTTCGGGTGCCGCACCGCGGGGTGCCGCGTGGGGATCCGCACCGCGGGCTGGTTGGCCGCCGCCACCGCGGCCGCTGCCGCCGCCGCGGCTTCGCGCTGTCGCTGGGCCTCGAGCTCGGCCTGGGAGGGTGGCGGCGGGGGAGGGTGATCGAAGCTCTGCTTCGCGGCGATGCACGCGGCGGTGGTCTCGTCGCACGCGAAGATCCCGTGCTCGCGCAGCATGCTCGCGGTCTGCGCGGGGGCACGCCGCTGCCACTCGCTCACCACCGCGGCGGCGCGTCGGAGCGCCTCGACGTCGTTGGCGGCCGGTGTGGTCGGCTCGGGGGTGACCGTGGGCGCGGGCTGCGCCGACGACTTGTTGCAGCCCGAGAGCACGTCTCCCGTCGCCATCGCGCACGCGAGGAGCGCGACCGCCTGCTTGAGCTCCGTGAGTTCAGCCATGATTCGCGAGCGTAGGTGAAGCGCGCGACGAGCGTCAAACCCTCACCACCGCGGCGGCGCGCGACTCTGGTAGCCTCCGCGCCGTATGTCGTCGCAGGTGTTCGACGGGCTCCTCGCGCGGCGCGCCTCGGGAGGCCACGAGACGCTCCTCAAGCTGCAACGCGAGGGCGCGCTCTACAACGTCGTGGTGACCGAGGTGCGCGGTCGCCGCGTGCGATCGTCCGACGGCCGCTGGCTCGTGGACTTCGCGAGCTGCAACTACCTCGGCCTCGACCTCGACCCCGAGGTCGCCGCGTCGATCGCGCCCGCCGTCGCCCGCTACGGCACGCACCCGAGCTGGGCGCGCCTCGCCGCGGGCCCTGACCTCTACCCCGAGCTCGAAGCGCGCCTCGCGTCGCTCCTCGGCGCCGAGGAGGTCGTCGTGCTCCCCACGATCTCGCTCATCGCCGTGGGGCTCATCCCCGCGCTGGTGGAGCGCGGCGGCGCGGTCTTCGTCGATCGCCTCGCGCACAAGGTCAACCACGACGGCTGCCGCGTCGCGCGCGACCGCGGCGCCTCGCTCGTGTCGTTCTCGTCGGGCGACCTCGACGCCCTCGACCGCGCGCTCTCCGCGCACGCCGCCGCGCCCGACAAGCTCATCGTCGTCGACGGCGTGCTCTCGACCTCGGGACGCGTGCAGAACATCCCTGCCATCGCCGCGCTCGCGGAGCGCCACGGGGCCATCGTCTACGTCGACGACGCGCACGGCTTCGGGCTCCTCGGCGAAGACCCCACGCACGAAGATCCCTACGGCCGCAGGGGCAACGGCGTGGTCCGTCACCTCGGCGGAGGCTACGACAACGTGGTCTACGTCTCGGGGCTTTCGAAGGCCTACTCGTCGCTCGCGGCCTTCTTCACGTGCCCGCGCGCGCTGCGGCCGTACCTCCAGGTCTCGGTCACGTCGTACATCTACTCGGGGCCGTGCCCGACGGCCTCGCTCGCCACGGCGCTCGCGGGCCTCGACGTCAACGAACGCGACGGAGACGCCCGCCGCCGACGCATCTGGGAGATGTCGAAGGCCCTGTGCGAAGGGCTCCGCGCGCTCGACTACGAGACCGACGACAACGGGTACATGCCCATCCTCGGCGTGTACCTCGGGAGCCCCGAGCGCGTGATCGCGGGCGGGCGCTTTCTCTACGAGCGCGGGTTCATGGCGACGATGCAGGCGTACCCCGTGGTGCCGAGAGACCGCGGCGTGCTGCGCTTCACCGTGACGAGCGCCAACACCGACGACGAGGTGGCCTCGCTCCTCGCCGCGATGCGCGACCTGCGTGACGCGATCCGAGACGCGCCGTGACCTCCCTCGACGACCCCCGCGACCCCGCATGGAGCGCCGCTGAACGCGCGCTCTTCACGCGCTTTCGCGACGCCGCGCGGGCGCTCGTGAACCCGCGCGTGGCCGCGCACGAGGCGTCGCGCAGCTTCGATCGCGCGTCGTTCGCGGCGCTCGGCGCGATGGGACTCTACGAGCTCGGCGCGCGCGGTCTGTCGCCGCTCTTCGCGGCGCTCGAAGGGCTCTCGACGGGCTGCGACGACGCGGGCTTCGCCATCTCGGTCATCGCGCACGCGGGCGTCGCCGTGCCTGTGATCCATGCGTTCGCGCCGCCGTCGCTGCGTGACAGGGTCTTGCCGCACGCGATCTCGGGCGAGCACCTCGTCGCCGTCGCCAACGCGGAGCCCTCGGGCGGAACCGACGTCCTCGGCGTGCGGGCGCGCGTGCGACCCGTGGGCGGACGGCTCACGCTCTCGGGGCGCAAGCGCTCGATCACCAACGTGGGCCGCGCCGACGTGATCCTCGTGTCGGCGCGCGACGCGAGCTCGACGGACGCGTCGCGTCCCCTCGCGGCCTGGGCGGTCGACGCGAGCGCGAAGGGGTGCCACCAGCGGCCGCGCGTCGATCGCATGGGCCTGTGGACCTCGCCCACCGGAGACCTCATCGCGCGCAACGTCACCCTCCCCGACGACGCGCGCCTCTGCGACGGGGTCGACTTCTTTCGCCGCTGCTTCGCGCTCGAACGCCTCGCCGTGGGCGCCCTCTACGTCGGCGCGCTGCGCCGCGCGCTCCGTCGCATGACGGCGTGGGTCGACGCGCGCCCCCCGCTCGCGGAGCACCAGTACGTGCAGCAGCGCGTGGTGCGCGTGCGCAGCTCGCTCGCGGTCGTCGAGGCGATGCTCTTCGCGACGCGGCGGATGTTCCTCTCGGGCGAGCGCTGCGAGGCTGAGCTCTCAACGCTCAAGTGCGAGGGCGCCGAGCGCGCGCTCGACGCGGCCGAAGACGCCGTCAGGCTCCTGGGCGCGCGCGGCTACGAGCGCCGCGCGGGCGCGGAGAAGGACGCGCGCGACCTCATGGGGCTCACCATGCTCGGCGGCACCGCGGAGCTTCACCAGGGCGTGATCTTTCGCGCCGCGAAGCGCGGGGCGTGACGTGACCTCGCCGCGCGCGCTCCCGTGGTTCGGGGTGATGGCCTTCGCGTGCGCGCTCACGTGGCGCGCGGGCGCGCTCGGCCTCAGCCCCATCGCGGCCTACGCCCTCACCGTGACGGCCTCGCAGTGCCTCCTCGTCGCCCTCGAACGCGCGATGCCCCTGCGCGCCGAGTGGAACCGTCGCGACCCGCAGCGCGCCCACGACCTCGGCCACTACGCGATCAGCATGGCGCTCGGTCAGCTCGCCGCGGGCGCGGTCACCTCGGCCATCGCGTGGCCCCTCGAAGACGCGCTCGTCGCCGCGCTCGGCGAGACCCCGTGGCCCGCGCGCTGGCCCCTCGCCGCGCAGGTCGCGCTCGGCTGCGTGGGGGCCGAGTTCGGACTCTACTGGCAGCACCGGCTGATGCATTCGTCGCGGTGGCTCTGGCGCTTTCACGCGGTGCACCACGAGAGCCCGAGGCTCGACGTGTTCAAGGCCACGCGGCAGCACGCGCTCGACCTCTCGCTCGCGACGGTGGCCGCGCTCGTCCCGCTCGTCGCGCTCGGCGCCAGCGGCGCGGTGATGCGATGGGTGGGCGCGATCAGCGCGGCGCTCGGTCTGCTCCAGCACGCCAACGTCGCCATCGAGACGCCGCGGTGGCTCGACGCGTGGGTCTGCACGCCCGCGACGCACCGGCTCCATCACTCCCGTGACCCCCGCGAGGGCGCCACGAATTTCGGCGTGATCGTGATGCTCTTCGACCGCCTCTTCGGCACCTGGGTCGCGCCCGCGCGCGCGTGTCCGCCCGCGGTCGGATCGCGCCCTCACGCGGGGCGATCGTTCGCGGCGGAGCTCGTCGGAGACCTCTCGAAGTGAGGCGCTACCCGCCCATGTACGCGTGGATCTGCTTGCGACACAGGGCCGTGAGGGCCTCGGGCGTCGCGCCCGCGTAGAAGGCCCGATACCACGTCGCGGTGTGCGCGAAGGTCTGGTCGAAGTCCCAGCGCGGGGTCCACCCGAGGCGCGCGGCGGCCTTCTCGATGCTGAGTCTCAGGAGGCCCGCCTCGTGCGGCGCGCGCGGGTCGTGGCGGTCTTCCCACGTGCCCGCTCCCCAGGCGCGGATGAGGGCCTCGACGACGTCTCTCACGTTGCGCGTGGCCTCGAGCGTGGGACCGAAGTTCCACCCCTCGCAGAAGTCGCGGGGGCGCTCGGTGCCGTGTCCCGCGAGGCGCGCGCCGAGCACGAGGTAGGCGCCGAGGGGCTCGAGCACGTGCTGCCACGGACGCACCGACGCGGGGTTTCGCACCTCGATGGGGTTGCCCTTCGCGAGCGCCTTCACGCAGTCAGGGACGATGCGCGCGTCGCTCCAGTCGCCGCCGCCGACGACGTTGCCGGCGCGCGCTGAGGCGAGCGCCACGCCGTGATCGGTGAGCCGCTCGGGCGCGAAGAAGCTCCGCCGCCACGAGGCCACGACGAGCTCCGCCGCGCCCTTGCTCATGGAGTACACGTCGTGGCCGCCCATGGCCTCGTCTTCGCGGTATCCCCAGAGCCACTCGCGGTTCTCGTAGCACTTGTCGCTCGTGACGATCACCGTCGCGCAGCGCGCGCCCTCGGCCTTGATCGCGTCGAGGAGGTGCGCCGTGCCCATCACGTTCGTCGCGAGGGTCTCGACGGGCTCGACGTAGCTCCGTCGCACGAGCGCCTGCGCCGCGAGGTGGAACACGTACTCGGGCCGCGCCTCGCGCACGGCGTCGAGCACGGTCTGCCGCTCGCGGATGTCGCCGCGGATGTCTTGCACGACGCCGCGGTGGCCCGCGAGCTTGTAGAGCGAGGGCGTGGTGTCGGGGTCGAGCGCGAGGCCCGTGACGTCGGCGCCGAGCTCCTTCAGCCAGAGGGCGAGCCACGAGCCCTTGAAGCCCGTGTGTCCCGTGAGGAGCACGCGACGGCCTTCGTAGGCTGCGCGGAGGTCGGTGAGGTTCGCCGGGTGCGTCATGGCGCGGCGAAGATATCGGAGACCGCGCCGCGGTGAAGCGGAATCACCGCATCGCGATGCGAGGTCAGGGCCAGCTCTTCCACGGGGCGCGGCCGTGGGCCCAGAGGTCGTTGAGGAGGGTGTACTCGCGCAGGGTGTCCATGGGCTGCCAGAACCCGTGGTGCTCGTACGCGACGAGCTCACCGTCGGCCGCGAGGCGGCGCATGGGGTCGAGCTCCAGCACCGTGCCCGGCGAGGCCGGGAGGTAGTCCCAGATGCGCTTCGCATCGAGCACGAAGAAGCCGCCGTTGATGAAGCCCTGCGAGGTGTTGGGCTTCTCGGCGAACTCGGTCACGCGCCCCCCGTCGACCACCATCTCGCCGAAGCGCCCCGGCGGGTGCACCGCGGTGACCGTCGCGACCTTGCCGTGCGCGCGGTGAAAGGCCACGAGCTTGCGGATGTCGACGTCGCTCACGCCGTCGCCGTACGTGAGCATGAAGAGGTCGCTGTCCTGCACGTAGCGCCGCACGGCCACGACGCGGCCGCCGGTCATGGCGCTCTCGCCGGTCTCCGCGAGGGTGACCGACCAGTCCTCCTCGTCGTGCTTGCCCATCACCTCGACGGCGCCGTGGGCCCCGAGCGTGACGCGCAGGTCGGCCATCATCGCGCGGTAGTTCAAGAAGAACTCCTTGATGACCCAGCCCTTGTAGCCGAGGCACAGCACGAAGTCGGTGAACCCGTGCTGCGCGTAGCTCTTCATGATGTGCCACACGATGGGCTTGCCGCCGATGGGCAGCATGGGCTTCGGGAGCTGCTCGTTCGCGTCGCGGATACGCGTCCCCTGACCGCCACAGAGAATCACGACCTTCATGCGCTCACCCTCGTTCGGCTCCATGCGACAGCGCTCATGCCAGAGCGCGGGGCCTCGAACAAGGGTCTCCGGTGCGCCATCCCCCGCTCGCGTTCAGTCCCCGCGTTGACATTCCCCGCTCGACGGTTGTACCCGTCCGCGCCGAGGGACCGCCATGAACACCACCGCCACGCTCCGACTCGCGCTCTCGGCCTCGCTCGTGACCCTCGCCTGCAGCGGCTCACGCGCGACGCCCGTGACCCCCCCGACGCCCGTCGTGACGGCCTCGGCCGACGCTTCGACCGTGGCGCAGGCCGACGCCGCAGAGGCCCCGCCCGCCGATCCCCGCCGCGAGGCCGTGCTCGCCGCCGCCCGCGCGAACGCGGTGAACGCCGAGGCCCCGGTGATCGTCGCGGGGCCCATCGATTTCCCCGACCCCGAGGCGCAGGGCGTCCGCGTGGCCGCGGTGGTCGGATCGGGCAACGACGCGCGGCTGCTGGTGACCCCCGTCCCCTTCGTCGACGGCGCGGCCCTCACGACCCCCATCACGATCTCGGGCACGCCCCAGGACGACATCGCGGGGATCTCGACGCGCGACATCAACGGCGACCACAAGCCCGACCTCGCGGTCTTTCTGCACCACGAGTACGTGCTCGAGAACTACGTCCCCCTCCAGCGCTTCGCGCTGCTCTTCACCATCGGCACGACGCCCGAGCGCAGCCTGGCGCCGCTCATCCGCGCGGAGAACCAGCTCCTCGGCGTGCGCGACGACGCCGCGCTCGCGGCGGCCATTCCGGGCCTCAACACCTACGAAGCGCCCTCTGAAGGAATGAGCCCCGTGCGCTTCATCTCGCGCCTCCGCTTCGCGACGCCCGCGCAGTTCCGCGCCGCGGTGGCTTCGACGGGGCTGCGTGACTGCACGGACTTTCCCGATCGCACGGGCAATCGCCGCAGGCGCTGCACGACGCGCCCCGTGGCGAGGCTGACCGACGCGATGATCACCGGGCCCCTCCGTCGCTCGATCGGCACCTTCGTCGACGTGCTCAGCGACGACACCAACGAGCTCACCGACCCGAGCTGTCAGCGCGCGGGCAACGAGATCCAATGCAGCGCCAACGTCGGCGGCCCCGCGGGCAACGCCTGGGCGCTCGTGGGCGAGGGCGCCTCGATGCGCCTCATCGAGCTCTCGCCCTGGGCCGAGAGCTCGTAGTCACTTCCGTCGAAAGAGCATCCGCCACACGGGCAGCCCGTCGATGATGGCCCGCGCCTCGCGGTTCGATCGCGCGGGCGCGTGGGGGCTCTCGTCGATCCAGCGCTGGCCTTCGGGCGCGGTGTTTTCGAACTCCGGCGCGGCGGCGAAGCGTTCGAAGTACTCGTCGGCGCGGTGCTCGACGTCGGTCTGCACGAGCACCGTTCCGCCGGGCGCGACGAGGCGCGCGAGCTCGGCGACGAACTCGTCACGGAGCACGAGGCGCTTCTGGTGCTTCTTCTTCCACCAGGGGTCGGGAAAGTGCACCACGACCCACCGCACCGACCCCGCGGGGCCCATGCGAGGCAGCGCGAGCGCCGCGTCTTCGGCGAAGGATTTCGCGTGTGCGAAGCCCTTCGCGCGCAGCCGCTCGTCGAGCACCGTGGCGAGCTTGCGGCGGATCTCGAGCGCGAGGAGCCGTCGATCGGGATGGAGCTCCGCCCATTGGAGCGCGAACATCCCACGCCCGGGACCGATCTCGAGCAGAAGGTCTCCGCTGCCGGGGACGACGTTCGAGAGGTCGATGGACTCACCCTCGGGGAGCCTCGGCGCGTGGTCGTACTTGGGGTTGTGCATGGCGGCTGTGTGCTGACGCGGCGCTCTGCTACCGTGCGCGCGCCCTTCGAGGCAAGCACCCACAACGCTGGAACGCCGCCGATGGCCCCGATTCACTCATGAGCGAGACCGAGAAAGCACCCTATCGCGAGCCCGAGGCGCGCGCCGACGCGACCCCCGACGCGACGAAGCCATCGCCCCCCGAAGCCCCCTCGAAGGACCCCGCGGAGACCGCGCCCGTTCAGTCTCATCCCACGGTGCGCGCGGTGATGCGAGACCGCGCGGCCCTCGGGCTCGCGGTGCTGAGCGGGTTGCTGCTCTGGCTCGGCTTCGCGGGCAAGGAGATCCACCTCGCGGCGATGATCTCGATGGCGCCGCTCCTCGTCGCGATCCGCGGTCGCACGGGGTGGAACGCCTTCCGCACCGGCTGGCTCATGGGCTTCGTGGGCACGGCTGGAGGCTTCTGGTGGATCACCGGGATGCTCCAGACCTTCTCGGGCTTCCCGATGCCGCTGTGCATCCTCTTCTCGTCGCTCCTGTGGGCGAGCACGGGCTTCGCGTTCGGCGTGCTCGCGTGGCTCGTCTCGCGCGCCGACGCGCGCAACGTCCCGCGCCTCGTGAGCGTCCCGCTGACCTTCGCCGCCGTCGAGCTGATGATCCCGGCGCTCTTCCCCTGGTACCTCGCGGCGTCGCTTCACGACGTGCCCGTGATGATCCAGACGGCCGACCTCGGAGGCCCGATGCTCATCGGCGCCGCGATGGCGCTCGGTCACGCGGCCCTTTCCGAAGCCTTCGTGCGCGTGGGGCCGTGGCAGACGCGACTCCGTCCGCTCGTGTGGCCGCTCGCGTTCTGGGCCCTCGCGATCCCCTACGGCTACTGGCGCATCGCGCAGGTCGACGCCGCGGCGCGCACCGACCGACCGCTCCGCGTGGGCGTGGTGCAGCAGAACCTCGGGCTGATGCAGAAGCGCACCGATCCGCTCCTCGCGCTGCACCGTCACCTCGAAGCGTCGCGCGACCTCGAGCGCCAGGGCGTCGACCTGCTCGTGTGGAGCGAGAGCGCCATCGCGTATCGCATCCCCGACGAGGTCACGAACATCCGCGACTACATCGACGTGTGGGACCTCCACACGCCCGTGCTCTTCGGCGCGCTCTCGGTACGCGGTGATGAAGCGCACCCGCGGCTCTACAACACGGCGTTCATGACCGACGCCACGGGCGCGATCCGCGGCTACTACGACAAGGTCTATCTGCTCGCCTTCGGCGAGTACATCCCGTTCGGAGAGACCTTTCCGCAGCTCTACGAGATGTCGCGCAACAGCGGCCACTTCACGCGCGGCTCGCGCATGGTCTCGCTCCCCGTCCCTGGCGGAACCGTCGCGCCGCTGATCTGTTACGAAGACATCCTCCCCCGCTACGTGCGGCAGTTTCAGCAGACCGCGTCGCCCGACGTGCTCGCGGTGATCTTGAACGACGCGTGGTTCGGCGACACGGCCGAGCCGTGGATCCACAACGCGCTCGCGAAGTTCCGCGCGATCGAGCACCGCAGGGACCTCGTGCGCGCCGCGAACTCGGGCGTGTCGTCGGTGATCGACGCCGCGGGACGCACGCTCGCCCACAGCCGCACGTTCACGCGCGAGAGCGTCCGCGCGACGATGCACATCCACAAGGGCACGACGCCGTACCTCTACGTGGGCGACTGGATCGCGTACCTGGGGCTGCTGCTCGTGGCCTACACGCTCACGCCGCGTCGCTACGCGCTGCGGCTGCGAAAGCCGGTGTGATCCGTCGCGCGTTGGCGCGATCGCTCAGCGTGTGGCGCGCAGTTCGCGAGCCTGCAACGGCGTTCAGCCCGTGGGCTTCGACGGATCGGCGGGGGGAGTCACGGGCGTCTTCGGCTCGGGCTTCGACGGCGAGCGCGCGTCACGCGAGACCGCGACGAGGTTCGGAAAGAGCCGGTCGGGGTTCTCGTTGCGGTAGAGGCAGCGGCCCACGGCCTCGACCTCGCCGTACACGTTGCGCAGCACGTACCAGACGCGCGCGCCCATCTCGATCCAGTCGACGCCCTCGGCGCCGGGCACGAGCCCGAGCGCTCCGAGGATCTCGACGTAGAGCGCGCGGGCCTTCTTCTCGTCGTCGGCGCGCCAGTTGCGCTTGTCTTCGGAGAGGCGCTCGCGGTTCAACCTGTACACGTTGGCGAGCGCGTAGAGGTCGTTCGCGCGGTCGAGGTAGCCCGTCCCCGGTCGCACGAGGTTGAGCACCTTCACCATCTCGGGGATGTCGTCGAGGTTGTACTCGGCGCACTTGAACATCCGGTTTCGCACCTCGAGCGACCGCTCATCGAGGTCTGCCGGGATCTTCGCCTCGCTCGTCGTGCCCGACGAGAGGAGTGCGTGGTGCCGCACGTACCAGGCCGCGAGGGCGGCGCGCTCCAACAGCGCGATGGATGAGAGCTTGAACTGAGCGCGTCGCACTCCGACGCCGCGGTGAAGCGACGGTGGGCCTCGTCGCCCTGCGCCCAGAGCGCGACGCCGAGGGCCGCCACGGCCGCGCGCTGGAGGTCGCCCTTGAGCGGGACGAGCAGGGCGGCCTCGATCGCGGCGAGGTCCTTCTGGAGCCAGTTGAAGGCGTCGACCGCGTGGTCGAGCTTCGACTGGAGCGACGCGGCAGGCGCCTCGACTGCGGGCGCCATCACCGCCTCCACGATGTTGTTGGGGGTCTTCACGACGGACTCGGGTTTGGGTTTCGTCTTCGCCATAGGTCCGCATCGTGCCGAAGCGCTGCGAGATCGGTCAACGCGATTCATCGCGCTACGCGGCCGAGACCGCCGTCGGATACGCGCGTGTATGAAAGTCGTACGGTCGCGACCTCGGAGCATCCACGGATGTATCCGCGGCGACCGCGCCGAGGTGGCGCGGATACATCCGGGGATCGCTGACAGTGTGCACCGATGCGCCGCCGATCGACGCGATGACCGCGCTCATCTCGCGAGCGTTACCGCGAGACGCGCGATCGATCGCGCGCGGCGCGCGAAAGGTGTCGGAGATACACGCGGGTATCGAGGGGAGCGGGAGTGCGTCGCAGGCGATGCCTGGGTTCTTCGTCACGGGGGCTGCGCGGGTCGCCGCAGGTTTCCAGATGGAGTCCGCATCGCGAGCGCAGCTCTCGCCGCAGAATGAATTCTGCGGCAACGTGCACGGAGAGCGACGCGACCAAAGCCCGCTTCGCGGGCTCACAACTGCGAGTCGGCGGAACGCCGACTTCACGCAGTTCACCAGTGGTGCATGTTGCCGCAGAATTCATTCTGCGGCGATCATCGCTCAGAACCGCAGCGCGCCGCTCATCATCACGCCACCCGACGACGGAGCGATCGCCACCGTGGGCGCTCCCTCGCTCCGCGTCGAACGCATGCGCGCGATGGCGTACCAGAGCGCCGCCCCAGCGACGAGCGCCCCGCCCGCGATGAGCGCCACGTTCGTCCCTGTGAGCATGTCGCGGTAGCGCGCGTCGTGGTTCTGCGCGATCGGAAAGCAGTACCCCTGCGCGTTGCACTGGCCGTCACGCTCGTCGCGCGCCGATCCCGCGAGCGCGTACATCACGCCCGCCGCGGCGAGGCTCGCGACGCCGACGCCCGCGACGATCCACGGCCCTGCGCCGGGGCCGCCGCTCGCGGTCTGTGACTGCGCCGTGAGCGAACGCGGAAGCTCGATCGTCACGTCGGTCACGGCGCCCGCGTCGACCCTCAGCGCTCGGTGGAACGGGGTTCGTCCCGCGGCGCTCGCGTCGATCGTCACCTGACCCGGCATCACTACACGCGGAATCTCCCGCGCTGCGGCAGCCACTTCGACGCCCGCCACGAGCACCCGCGCGTCGCCTGGAAGGTCCGAGGCGAAGCGCAGCCGAACGCGACCGAGCTGCGGCTCCAATGCGCGTGAGACGGAGGTGCACGTCTCGACGATTGCGGCGCGGTTCGCGGCGCTCGCGTCGGCCTGCGCAGCGCGGGCGCACGCGAGCGCGCTTGCATACGAGTCGACGAGCTGCCCGAGACTGCGCTGCTCCTGCGCGATCATGAGCTGGAGCGACGGCGTCATTCGAATCGCGCCTGCGCGTTGCGCGAGGTCGAGCGCGCGGGCGTGATCTCCCGCGGAGCGAGCCTGATCGGCCTGCGCGACGAGGTCCTGACGGGCGGCGAGGTCGGCGCTCGACTGCGCTCCCGCGAGCGAGGGGACCGCGCAGAGCGACAGGGCGATGAGGGCGTGCGTGCGCATCGATCACTCCACGGGGTGCTGACAATCGGGGCCTGTGCATCGAGGCTGCGCGGGCGCGGTGCCGACGACAGCGGGCACGGCGACGAGCGAGGTCGAGGCCGCCGCGTGGCGCGTCGTCGCGTGCGTCGCGCGCGAGCGAGCGTGTGCGGCGGGGGCCGAGGGGGCTTCGACGTGGACGACGGGCGTCGCGGCGACCTGCGCGTCCGCCGTCGCCACGATCGCAGGCGCGGGCTGCGCGACGACGGGTGATGCAACGGGAGGTTGAGGGCTCACGACGACGGCTCGGGGCTGTGCGGGGTTGGTCGGTGCGCCGCCACCTCGCGCGACGACCGCGCCGCCCACGAGCATCGCGGTCACGGCGGCGGTGAGCCAGACGATCCTGTTGCGACGTCGGGCGCCCTCGTTGACAGTGTCGTGCGCGCCCGCGGCGTCGTTGAGGGTGTCGGGTGAGGGCGACGGCGGCGCGGGCTTCGGCGCGGGGAGAGGACCCGCGGACCGCGCGGCGCCCGAGACGCTGGCAACACCTCCCCAGAGCATCTTCGCGCGCTCGCTCGCGAAGGGAAGCAGCGCCGTCGAGAACGCTTGCAGCGACGGGAAGCGCGCCTCCGGGGAGAGAGACATCGCGCGGAGCACGATGGCTTCGAGCTCCGCGGGCAGCTCGGGGCGCACCTCGCGCGGTCGTCGAAAGGTGCCCTCTCCCACGAGCCGAAAGAGCTTGTAGATGTTGTCCGCCTCGAAGGCGAGGGCGCCCGTGACGCACTCGTAGAGGATCACCCCGAGGGCATACTGGTCGCTCTTCGCGTCGGCGTCGCGCGAGCTCGCGAGCTGCTCGGGAGCCATGTATGCGGGCGTTCCGAGGGTGGCCGTGGTGTCGGTGCGTCTCCCCGTGTCGCCCGCGACGACGCGAGAGATGCCGAAGTCGAGCACCTTGGGGTGGGCGGCGCCCGTCGCGTCGCGCGTGACGAAGATGTTGTCGGGCTTGAGGTCGCGGTGCACGACGCCCGCCGCGTGCGCAGCATCGACGCCCGCGATGATCGGGAGCATGAGGTCGACAGCGCTGTCGGGAGAGAGCGCTCCGAGGCGTTCGAGGAGGTCGCCGAGGCTCTCGCCGTCGAGGAGCTCCATGATGAGGTAGGGGGTGCCTTGATGCTCTCCAACGTCCGTCACGTCGACGACGTGGGGGTGACGGATGGCCGCTGCGGCCCTGCCCTCTCTCGCGAAGCGCTGCCGGATGTTGGGCGACGTCGCGTAGCGGGAGTGCAGCACCTTGAGCACCACGAGCTTGTCGAGGCCCGTGTGCACGGCCTTGTAGACCGCCCCCATCGCCCCGGCGCCGAGGCGCCCGACGACGCGGTACTGCCCGAACTCAGTCCCCTCCGCCAGCTCCGTGTCATCCATCGAGAGCGCCGACGCTATCGCAACTCGGGTTCCGCTGGAACTCGCCGAGGAAAAGACGCCCCCGACGGGGACCGCGGCGTCCGGGGGCGCCATGTCTGGCCGTCAGGGGCTGCGTATTTCGCGCGCTCGCGCGGTTCGGAGCCTTGAATGCAGGGGGTGTCAGGCGGCGCGCGCCGCTCGTCGTGGCGCGCGATCAGACCCGATCAAGCGGATGCATCGTGAGATGGGCCGCTGTTGCTCCGTCGACGCCCGCTGCTGGAAGGACGCAGCGGAATCCGACGTTGGAGTTCCAGTTCGACGGGCCGTTGTTCAGGTTCAGGGAGAACACCCCGGCCCGGGTTCCGTCGTTCCAGTTGCCGCCACGGATCGCTGCGAACCGACTTCGCTCCGCACCGGCCGCGAGGATCACCACGCGAGGCCGCGCTTCGCAAGAAACCCGCGCGCGCCCACCGCGCGGGCGAGGGAGATGAGCGAGCGCATCCGTTCGAGGTACCGCGCGTCGCTCACCGCCCCGCCGCGCCACTTGCGACGCACCGCCGCGAGGTGACGCAGCCCCCGACGCTTCGTCGCGCCGCGGAGCCTCACGGTGCGCTTCGTCGCCACGACGCCCGCGAAGTCGACGCCGTCGCACACCCTCGCGACGCGCGTCTTACGGGGATGGAGCTCCAGCCCGAGGGGCGCGAGGCGCTCCGAGAGCTGCGAGATCTGGGCGCTCAGGGTGTCGCGGTCCTCGCCGAACCAGAGGAGGTCGTCGACGTAGCGCATGTAGCCCCGCGCTCGGGCCGTGCGCTTCATGAAGTGGTCGACGTCGGTGAGGTACACGTTGGCGAAGAGCTGACTCGTGAGGTTCCCGATGGGGATTCCACGTCCGGGGGTTCCGTCGGTGTGCCAGGAGCCGATGAGCGAGGCCAGCAGCGCGCGGCCCCACGGGTCGACGCAGACGCGCCCGAGCTGATCGAGAAGGACGTCATGGCGCACCGACGGGAAGTACCTCCGCACGTCGCACTTCGCGAAGCACACGGAGCGCTCGCTGCGACAGCTCGCGAGCAGCGCACTCCGGGCGGCGGCGCCTCCGAGGCCGACGCGGCACGCGAAGCTCGTGGAGATCATTCGCCGCTCCAGCGCGGGCGCGAGGGCGCTCACGATCGCGTGATGCACGACGCGGTCTTCGAAGGGCGCCGCCGCGATGAGCCGGGTCTTGGGGTCGCAGACCGTGAAGGTGCGGTAGGGGCCGAAGCGGTACCCGTCGAGGAGCCGCGCGCGGAGCGCCTCGAGTCGACGCTCGGAGTCTCGGAACCACGCGTCGACGGCGCTGTCGCGGCGCTTGCCGCAGCGGGCTTCGCGGTACGCGGCGGTGAGGCGCACGGGGTCGGTGATCGCCTCGTGGGTGAGCATCGCGGATGCGGGAGCTTTCAGCGCGCGGGGCGCTTCGCTGCGGCGCGCTTCGGAGTCGGCTTCGCGGCGCCCGAGGCGGCGGGCTTCTTCGCGGTCGCGCGGCGCTTCTTCGGTGCCGCGGGGGCCTTCGGGGTCGCGATGAGCTGGGCCTCGGCGAGGCTCGCGCGAATGGTGGTCTGGTCGTCGTCGGTGAGCTGTCGACCATCCTCTCGCATCACCACGATTCGCACGTGGTAGAGCTTCGACAGAGGATTCTTCGCGGGATCCAGCAGAAGGCTGAGTCCGAGCGCCATGACGAGAATCTCCTACACTCCCCGGCCCGAGGGAAGCGCCTCCCTCCGCGCGAGACACACCGATTGCCATCACGATCGAGGATGCTCTGAGCGAGCGCGACCGGTAGTCGAAGCTCGCTCGGGGGCGGGATCGTGAAAAAGTGCTTCGCCACCTACGCATCACCCTCGCGCTGCGCGGCCCATTTGATCCAGCCGCCGACCTGACGACCGAGCGCCTCCATGCGGGTGATGAAGGTCTCGTGGCGCGATACGGGCATGAAGCCCAGGTCCGTCGCGAGGCGGAGCAGCAGGCGCAGACGGTCGATAGCCACAGAGGCACGTTGGAGCGCCTCGGCGCGGACGCGCGCGTCGTTGGCGTCGTCGATGCCGTAGAGCACGTCGAGGGCCGCGCGCTCGATGCGCTGCCCGAGCACGAAGCGCTGCGCCTTGGGGAACGTGGGGACCACCCGGTAGAGCGCGAGGGTGAGGTCGTACGCGTCGTGGAGGAGCGGCGGCGGTCTACGCATGGCGTCGCCCCGAGTGCCGCATCAAGCCGCCGAGGGCTGGCGAGAGCTGTTCGAACTCGTGGGCGATGGCGCGCAGCCCCTCGGCCTTTCCACGGGCGGCGTCGGCGATCACCCAGAGCGAGGCCGCGGTCATGGCGGCGCTCTCTCGGGCGCGCGCATAGAGCCTCAGCTTGTCGGTGTTGACCCACGCGTGGTAGCCCGCCGCGCCGTAGCTGGCGGCGTCGACGGCGTTCAAGCGGGCGGCGTCGAGCACCGCGGGAGCGACGTCGGTGAGGGCTTGCAGCGCGCCGCAGACGCGCCCTGCGAGGGTGGTGAGCTCGCGGAGCACGTTCACGGAGCGGAAGGTCCAGTCCTTTCGCGGGCGTCTCGGGGCAAGCTCTTCGTCGAGGGCGCCGAGCGCGTCGGGCGGGTCTGGCGGCGCGGTCGAAGGTCGCCGCGGATCGGGCGCGGGCGACGCGACGGCGACAGGTGACGGAGCGCTCTGCGCCGCGCTCGGACTTGACCCCTGCGGCGGCGGTCGAGACTCAAGGAGCGAGGGCGGGGCGTGCGTGCGGCGGTAGCTGGGGTGTCGCTCGACGCTGGCGACGTCGACCATCCAGCGTCGGCCGTCGCGCGTCCCGTGGAGGGCGCCTTGCTGCAGCCAGAGCACCACCGTGCGCTCGACGCAGCCGAGGAGGATCGACGCCTCACGCGTGCTGACGCGGCGCGGTTCCGAGGGGGTGTTCATCGCGGGGATCCATACCGCAGCGCTTCCGCACGGATCGGTAGGATGCGGCATCATTCCGTAGCGGATTCCGACGTACGGAAGAGGCTGCGGAACGGAAGAAGGCTCATGCGGAAGAGCGGCGAGGGAGACCGATATACCGAATGACCGAATGAGCCAAATTCCCGACGATCAGCGTGGAAGGACGCAGCGGAATCCGACGGCGGAGGACCAGTCCGACGGGCCGCCGTTCAGGTTCAGGGAGAACACCCCGGCCCGGGTTCCGTCGTACCAGTAGCCGCCACGGAGCGCTGCGGAAGGAAGCGCTGCGATTCCGCTGACGCCGTTGCTGACGAAGCCGTTGACGTTCCTCGTCGCGTCGCTGCGGTAGTCGTTTCCGGTGGTGGTGGGCCAGTTCGAGGCTTCGGGGACGAAGGCCGTGTTCCCGGCGCCCGCGAACCACTCCGCGGTCCACTCCCAGAGGTTGCCGATCATGTCCTGCGCGCCCCACGCAGAGCGGCACGAGCCTGCCGCGTTCGTCATGCGGGCTGCGGTGTTGCTCGGGTTGATCCAGCAGTTGGTGTCGGTGTCGACCGTGCCTGACGCGGCGGCGAGCCACTCGTCGCCGAGCGGGAGCCGCTTGCCCCCCGCGCGGCACGCCTCGTTCGCCTGGAACCATGTGATGTTCGCGCTCGGAAGCCGACCCGCCACGCTCAGCGCTCGAAGCGGCGCCTGCGTGAGCGTCGGGTACCACTGCCCGTTCTTCGGCAGCCCCGGATAGACCTCGCTGGTGCCCGTGCCGAACGGGGTCCCCGCGCTGTCGTAGACCGACGCTTCGAAGCGATCGATCCAGAACGCTGCCACGCCGCTTCCGACCTTCACCACGTCATCGCGGATCGCGGCCGTTCCGAGCGTCACCGTGCGCGTGCAGACCGTGTACGCAGTGATCGTCGCGTCGCGCGTGTATCCGCGGGGGCAGTCGGGGTTCGCGTCAGTCGCGGCGTTGAGCTGCGTGGTGAGCGTCGCGTTCGCCGTCATCAACGCGGCGACCTGCGTCGCCTGCGTGTTGAGGCGCGCTTCGAGGGCCGCGATGCGCGTGTCGAGCGCGCCCGTCGCCGCAGTGGCGTTGACCGCGCGCTCTGCCTCGACGGCGTACGGAACCGCGCCCAGCTTCGTGCGCGGAGTGAGCGTCGTCGTTCTGTCGATGGTGAGCTCCAACCAGACGCCGGGGTCGGGCGGGGTTACGCGGATGGCGTTGGTGCACTCCGCGGGGAGCGGCACTTCAAACGCCCCGTTGGTGACCGTCACCATCGTGTCGCTCATCGGGCAGAGCTCAGAACCGCCGCTCGCAGCGCCGTACAGCGCGACGCGGAAGGTGCGAGTGACGGTGCCCGGCGCCGCGGGGTCGAGGGTTCCGCGGTAGAACATCGCGGGCATCGTGGGGATGCCGACGGCGCGTACGGTGTGGACGACGAGGCCCGTGAGCGCCGCCGAGAGCGTCGCGGTGAGGGCGAGGGTGACGAGCGTGCGACGGTTCATGGCGCGATGCCTCCAGTGACACAGAGCGAGCGATCGGGGGTGCAGGTGCGGTGAACGGATTCGAGCGAGCCGGTGACGCGGAGCGCGGGGCTGACGAGGGGCCCCGTGGCGGTGATTCCCCCGCGAAGAACGCGCAGCGTAGGAGGAGGCGCGTCGGGGGGAGGTACGTCGATCACGTCGACAGCGGGAACGTCGGAGACGTCGGGAGAAGGCGCGTCGATGACATCGACGGGCGTGACGTCGGGCGCATCGGGAGAAGGCGCGTCGAGGACATCGACGGGCGTGACGTCGGAGGCGT
This sequence comes from Polyangiales bacterium, assembly GCA_046351535.1. GTDB lineage: Bacteria > Myxococcota_A > Polyangia > Polyangiales > CAISKJ01. The sequence continues at coordinate 7,477 of JAXLYG010000071.1, read as the reverse complement.
CGGTTGTGGTGATGTCGGGCGTTACGGGAACGTCCGCGGGCGCGACGTCGGGCGCATCGACGATATCGGTCGACGGGGTGTCCGCAGAGGCATCATCAGGGAAGGGGTGGTAGCGCCAGTCGTCGGGTGCGCATGCGGCCGTGGCGAGCAGCGCGATCAGGGCGATGCGAGCGAGCGGTAGGGTCCCCATTGCGGCGCGACGATATCGCGATCTTTCGCGAGAAGGGAACACGGTCCGCGACCGCGGCGCGCGCCGACGCCTTGTCTCCCTCGCGTTGGCGGGCGGGCCCGGCGCTCGACGCGCCTCGCCCCGAAGTTGCGCCGTGTCACCGACGGGCGATACGGAGTGTCATGGTCGACGACGCCTCATCGCCCACGCTCCTGCCGGTGCAGCCCGAGTCGACGCACCTTCGCACGGCATGGCACCCGCTCTTGATCCTGCTGCTGGAGCACCTGTTGCCGCCGGAGCTTTGGCGTGTGGAGGCGGAGTACCCGCTGACGCGCGAGCCCCGGCGCATCGACGCGGTGATCGTTCGGCGCGTGGCCGACACGCGGGGATGGCACCCCGAATACCTCCACAGCGTGCTCGACGAGCTGCGCGAGCACAACATCGTGCACTTCAAGGGAGCGACCGATGAGCTCGAACGCGTCGACGCGTTGCAGCTCCTCTCGTACGCCTATCAGTACATGGCCCTCGCGGGCGTCGAGGACCCATCGGCGCTCTCGCTGCGGGTCGTTGCTCCGACGCTCACGCAGCGCTTCGCGACGCAGTTAGCTGTGCTCGGAGGGGTGTGCACCGAGTCGTCGCTCCGTGGCGTTTACGTCGGGACCTTAGGCGGCTTCTCGTTGCGTGTGGTCGAGACGAGCGTGGCGTGGCCGCAGCCGCACGAGCACCTGCTCTACGCGGTGTCTCCCGCGTGCGTTGAGAGACCCGGTCGCGTGGGAGGCTTCGATGACAGGGAGATGGAGCTGTACTACCGTCTCATGCAGGGCATCGCGAAGCTCGCGAGCGACCCCAAGTGGAAGGCCATCATGAAGGACGCCGCCCTCGTCGAATCCAGCACGCGCAAGGCCCTCGTCGATCTCATCGCCGAGCTCCCGCTCGAACTGCGCCTCGCGGCGCTCAAGCCCGAGGAGCGTCTCGTCGGCCTCAAGCCCGAAGACGTGTTCCTGCGCTTCAAGCCCGAGGAACGTCTGGCCGGGCTCAAGCCCGAGGAGCAGGTGCTCGCGCTCTCCGACGAGGTGCTCGCGACGCTCCCCGAGAGCTTCATCGCGACGCTCTCCGAGCACGCGCAAGCCGCCATTCGCACGCGCGTCGCCAGCCACCGCTGACCACGCAACCGCCGAGAAATTCAGCGCGGCGGAAGAACGGCGCCCGACGGCATCGTGCCCGGCGCGACGGGCGCGACGGCGGTGCCCGGAGGCGGCTGCTGGTTGGCGCCCGAGGCGTTGATGCGCTGCCGCTCCGCGATGCGCTCACGCACCGGCGCGTACTCCGTCTCGAGCGTGCCGCGTCGCCCGATGGTCTCGCTGCGCGCCCTCGCCACCGCGGGAAACGCCACCTGCGCGTGCGCATCGGCGAAGGTCGCGTACTCCGTCCAGGTGTTGCGCGCGTCGTCCCAGTGGTTCTGCGACTCGTTCACGTTCGCGATGGCCGCGAGGGCCCGCGCGCGGTTGCGGTCGTCGCCCTCGGCTTGCGCGATGCGCGCCGCCTCACGGTACGCGCCCAGGGCCGTGGCCGCGTCGCCGCGCGCCTGCGCCACGAAGCCGAGATAGAGCTGCGGGAGCGGGCTCCGCGCGTTGGCCGTCGCGGCCTCACGAAACGCCGTCGCCGCCGCGTTGAGGTTGTGGTCGTGGTAGGCCGTCGCGCCGCGCATGATCGCCGCGTCGAAGGGCGTCGGCTGATGCGTGTTGGCCGCCGCTGCGGGCGCAGCAGGCGTCGCCGCGGGCTGCGCGGGACGGGCCGCAGGCTGCGTGGTCGCGGGCCGCGCTGCGGGCTGCGCGAACAGGGTGGCGGGAGCGAGGCTGAGCGTCAGGGCGAGCACAAAACGCATGGCGCCGCCGACGATACACCGATCCGCGATCAGAGCGTCGCAAGGAACGCGACGAGGTCCTCGCGCTGCGCGGGGGTGAGCTGCGAGGTGCGGCCGTGCAGGTCTCCGCCCGCCGTCGGGTCGGTGAAGCGCGTCCGCAGCGACGAGGCGCGTCCGTCGTGCATGTAGGGCGCGCGGAGCCACAGGCCCGTGAGCGGGGCGACCTGATAGTTGCCGCCCGTGCCCACGTCGACGCTCTGATTGTCGGTGAACGAGGCGCCCGCGTGACACTCCGCGCAGCCCACGCTCGCCGCGTTGAAGAGGGCCTCTCCTCGCGACACGGCCGAGGGATCGACCGCCGGAGAGGCGCGCACCGCGGGGATCGTGTCGAGCCAGATTCCCAGCCGATCGCGGGTCACGGAGGTCACCGTCGGTCCGCCCATGCGTCGCACGAAGACCTCGCTCATGAGCGCGTCGAGGTCGCGCAGGTCGCCGTCCCAGTGGAAGGGCGCCGTCTGCATCACGCCGCCGCGAAGCGACGGGGTGCGTCGCCGGCCGATGCCAAGAAAGTTCCACACGCGCCCGTCGTCGCCGCCTTCGGGGTGACACGACGCGCACGCGATCCCCGCCGCCGTGGCCGCATGGAACACGTCGTGACCGATCTCGCCGACATGCTCGCCCACATCGGGGTCGAACTCGTCTTCGTCGGCGTACAGGTTGATCGCGCGCACCGAGTCGACCGCCGTGTCGTCGACCACGAGCAGCGCCCCCGACGCGCGCGTCTGCACCACCAGCGCCCCTGCGCGCGTCCACGCGACGGCGACGGCCTGGCCCGTGGGAACGCGCACGCCCACGCGACGCGAGACGCCCGGCCCGTCGAGCTGCGTCACGCTCACCTGCGGCGTGGTCTCCGAGAAGGCCCACCCCGGCGACGCGACGGCGATCGTCCGCTTGCCCTGCGCGTCGGCGCGCGCCGCCACGTCGACCGCGAAGCCCGCCTCGAGCATGGGCACGCCGTTGGTCCACGTCGGGGCGGCGTCGAGGCCGTTCAGCGTCGTGAGGCGCGTGATCGAGGGGAGGCGCGCGATGGCGTTCGCCGTCGTCGTCGCGCCGTAATACCCGGTGTTCCGCGTCGGCGGATCGATCACCTCGAGCATGCTCTGGTGGAGCATCACGAGGTCACCTTCGACGTTGATCGCGCGCCACGCCACCGCGGGGCTGCGCCGCGCGCCGTCGGGCTGCCGATACGGTGAGGGTGCGTCGAGCGGTCGCACCGCGTCGCCGCGCACTTCGAACACCTTCGCCGAGCGGAACTGCGTCACGTAGAGCGCGTCTCCGCGCACGAGCACGTCGCGCAGGTCGGGTTCGAGCCGCAGCGTCTCGCGCGCGTCGCCTTCTGCCCCGAGCGAGACGAGCTCGCCGCCCGCGCACGCGACATGGAGGCGCGCGCCGTCCCACGCGATGCCTCGCGGCGCGGCGCACACGGACCTGCGCGCGGTGATCGACGCGGTGGCCACGTCGAGGGTGACCACGGCGCCGCCCCTTCGAAGGGCGACGTGCACGCGCCCGCTGGCGTCTTCGACCGCGCGTCCGGGCTCGTCGCCGGGCGAGAGCGCGATGCGACGGGGCGCGACATCTCCGGGGAGGTCGACGACCCACACGACATCGAGGTCGGGGTCCGACGCGATGGCCGTGCGGTCGTCGCGGAGCACGAGCAGCGTCCCGCCCGAGATGGGCGGCGGCTGACGTCGCGCGGCCCGGTACGAGAAGCGCGGCGACAAGACAGAGCTCAGCGGCGCGGGGAGCGCCTCGGTGCGGAGCGGCGTCGGGATGGCGGGGGCGTCACCAACGACTCCCCCGCTCTGCGGCGCGGGTGGTGGCGCGGGCGCCGAGCACCCGAGCGCGAACAGCGCGATCCCCCCTGCGATGAAGCGCAGATCCATCGATCGTTCTCCTGTGGTCGGAGACCGAGCATCACCACACGCCTCGCGACGTGTCCATGTCGCGGACGCGTTTCGCCCGCAGGCCCGCGAACACGGCCAGAAGTCGCCGAAGGGGCCAACCCCCGGCGCGCGCGTGACGCCTCTTGACGCGCGAGGCACTGACCCCGTACCCGTGTCGCCCGCGCCGAGGGTGTCGTCTGAATGCCGACGGCCCGCGGCGGCAACGAGACTCTGCATCTCTCAACCCGAGGCAAACGTCGCTCGATGTGCGGCATCGCTGGCATCTTTCACTACGCAGACCCCGAGCGGGCCGTCGACCGCGCCACCCTCACGCGCATGACCCGCGCGATCGCGCACCGCGGCCCCGACAGCGAGGGGTTCTTCTACGACGGCGCCCTCGGCCTCGGGCACCGACGGCTCGCCATCGTCGACCTCTCGCCCACCGGCGCGCAGCCCATGAGCACCGCCGACGGGTCTCACTGGATCGCCTACAACGGCGAGTACTACAACCACAAGGTCGCGCGCGATTCCCTTTCTGCGAAGGGCATTTCGTTCCGCGGCAGCTCCGACACCGAGACGCTGCTCCACCTCCTCGCGACGCGCGGCGTCGACGCGCTCGCCGACGTGGCGGGCATCTTCGGCCTCGCGTTCTGGGAGCGCGACGCGCGGCGCCTCACGCTCGCCCGCGACCCCGTCGGCGTGAAGCAGGTCTACTACCACGACGACGGTCAGCGCATCGTCTTCGCCAGCGAGATCAAGGCCCTGCTCGAGTGCGCCGACGTGCCGCGCGAGGTCGATCCGTCGGCCGTGAACGAGTACCTGCACGTCCACACGCCGCTCTTCGATCGCACCTTTCTCCGCGACGTGAAGCAGCTCCGCGCAGGGGAGTTTCTGCGCGTCTCGGGCGGCGGCTCGACGCTGCGGCGCTACTGGGAGGTGACGGACTTCACCCCGCGCGGCGGCTCGCCCGAAGAGAACGTGAAGGACCTCCGCGACGAGCTCCAGCACGTGGTGAGCGAGCAGCTCATGAGCGACGTGCCCGTGGGGAGCTTCTTCTCGGGCGGCATCGACTCGACCGCCGTGGCCTCGATGGCCGCGCGCGCGGGGCTCCGTCCGCGGTGCTTCGGCGTGCACTTCAGCGGTCAGGGCGTCATCGACGAGCGGCCCTATCAAGAAGCCGCCGCGAAGGCCCTCGGGCTCGATCTGGAGCTCATCACGCTCGACGGCGGCGCCTTCGCCGACGACATGGAGCGGCTGCTCTACGTGCAGGATCAGCCCGTGATCGGCGCGGCGATGCTCCCGATGTTCGCCGTGGCCGGACTCGCCGCGAAGAAGGTCAAGGTCTGCGTCGGCGGACAGGCCGCCGATGAGGTCTTCGGAGGCTACGCGCGCTACGCCCTCGCGCACCCGTTGAAGGTCGCGTCGCAGTGGCTCCGAGGCGCTCCGCACGCCCTCGCGCAGCGGCTCCAACGGCGCGGCGCTCCGCGCGCGGGCACCTCCGGCGCGCCCGCTGCGCGCGTCGGCGGAAACGTGTGGAAGCAGTTCGCCGAGCCCGCGACGCTCCTCCGCATCGCGCGCAATCTCAGGGCCGGCGTCGACGGCGTGACCGACTGGCGCGAGCGCTACTTCGGCAACTTCGCGAAGGTGCCCGAGCGCACCTGGAAGGACATCCTCACGGGCGAGGGGATGGTCTCTCGCGACGCCGTGCGTGACGTGTTTCGCGAGGTCGTCGACCGCTCACCCGCGACCGATCCCGCCGACAAGGTCATGCATTGGGACGCGCAGACCTACCTCACGGGGCTCTTTCAGCAAGACGATCGCATGAGCATGGCGCACTCGCTGGAGTCGCGCGTTCCGCTCGCGGATCCGCGCGTGGTGCGCTTCGCGTTCCGCTCGGGCTTCGACCTGAAGTTCCGCGATGGCGCTTCGAAGTGGCTCTTGCGTCAGGCCGTGGCCGACGTGATCCCCGCCGAGGTGCTCAACCGGAGGAAGGTCGGCTTCGACACGCCCGCCGTCCGCTGGATGCAGGGGCCGCACAAGGCGTGGGTGCGCGAGGTGCTCACCTCGTCGACCGCGAAGAGCCGCGGCTTCTGGGACGTGCGCGCGCTCGAACGCTGGCTCGATCGACCGGGCGACTCGCTCTGGTTCGACGTCGTGTGGAAGGCGCTCTGCATCGAGCTCTGGGCGCGCAACACGCTCGACGGACGCTGGCGTCGCTTCAGCACCGCCGAGGCCCCGCCGCCCGCGATCTCCACCACCCTCTCGACGGAGCGCTGAGTCGTCGCGATGGGCCTCCGAGAGACCGCGCAGGAACTCCGCGAGCTCGGCCTCGACGGCACCCTCTTTCGCGTCAAGCACGAGCTCCGCATGCGCTCCGGCGCCGCGCAGCGCTTCGAACGCCCGATCCCTCCACGGCCTCGCCCGACGGGATCTCCGTGGCTCGCGAAGCTCCCCTTCGGAGACGCCCCGGCAGTCGTCGCGCGGGTCTCTCCGTCGCTCACGTCGGGCGATCGCGAGGCGCTCTCGACGATCGCGTCGCGCGCGTGCGAAGGGCGCATCCGAGGCTTCGGCGGCGACGAGCTCGACTTCGGCGATCCGGTCGACTGGTACCTCCACCCCGTGAGCCGCAAGCGGTGGAACCCGTCGCTCCACTGGTCCCGCGCGCTCGTGGGCGCTGCGACGATCGGTGATCCGAAGCTCACCTGGGAGGCAGCGCGCTTCCCCCAGGCCTTTCACATCGCGCGCGCCGCGGCCTTCGAGCCCGCGCGCGCGGAGGCGCTCCTTGAAGGGCTCACGGCGCAGGTCGAGGGCTTTCTCCGCGCGACGCCGCACCCCTTCGGGCTCCACTGGTTCTCGAGTCAGGAGCTCGAGGTCCGACTCTCCGCGTGGTGCTTCGCGGCGCGGGTGTTCACCGCGCTCGGATGCGACGCGCGCGCGCTCGTCGAGGCCATCGCACGGCACGCGTGGGAGGCAGGGGCCCACACCGAGCGCGAGCTCGAATACGCGCGGAGGGCGGTCTACAACAACCACCTCATCGCCGAGGCCCTGGGGCTCTACCTCTGCTCGATCATCGCGCCGCCCTGCGACGACGCGACGCGATGGAGCGCGCTCGGTCGTGCGCTCCTCGAAGCGCAGGCGGAGCGGCAGTTCTACCGCGACGGCGCGTACCTCAACCTCGCGCACAACTACCACCGCACGGTGCTTCAAGATTACCTCCTCGCGACGCGCATCGCGCAGGGCGAGGGGCGCGCCGTTCCCCCCTCGTGGACGGCCGCGCTGGAGCGCTCGCTCGACTTCCTCGTCGCGCAGCAGAACCCGATTGATGGGGCGCTCCCCAACTACGGATCGAACGACGGCTCGATGCCGCGCGTGCTCTCGACCTGCGCGTTCTCAGACTTCCGCCCGACGCTCCAGACCGTGAGCGTGCTCACGCGCGGAGCGCGCCTCTACCCGGCGGGGCCGTGGGACGAGGAGTGCGCCTGGACGCTCGGCCCCGAAGCC
>JAXLYG010000070.1:0-51980 GCA_046351535.1 Polyangiales bacterium | reverse complement strand
CCGACCCGGTGTCTCCCGCGGCCGCGTCCGATGCAGCGAGCGATACGCCCGCCGTCGACACCTCGCCCTCCGTCGACACGCCCACCGCCGACGTGTCGATCGCGACGGACGCCTCGACGCCGCCCGACGCCGTGACGACCGACACTGCGCCCGCGCCCGACGTGACCGAGCCGCCGCTCATGGCGAGCTCGTGCGACGACCTCCACGCGGGGACGGTCACGAACTTCATGGTCGACGGCACGCCGCGCAGCTTCATCCTCACGCTCCCCACGGGCGCGACGGCAGCGGGCGGGAGCTGGCCCGTGGTGTTCAACTGGCACGGCCTCGGAGACACGGCGACGAACTTCAACGGGCTGATGGCGACGCAGGTGAACAACACCACGATGCCCTTCATCCTGGTGACGCCGGAGTCGACGCACCTCGGCCCCACGACGGTGCCCGTTGGCCTCGACTGGGATCAGCTCAACGTGATGCTCCCCAACCGCGAGGCGCGCCTCTTCGACGCGGTGGTGGGGTGTCTGAACACGCGCTTCGGCGTCGACCGCGACCGCGTGTACACCATGGGATTCTCGGCGGGCGCGATCATGAGCGACCTGCTCGGCGTGCTCCGCGGAGACCAGCTCGCGGCCGTGGTGAGCTACTCGGGCGGCTACTTCGCGAACCCCGAGAACCCCATGACGCTGGGCTCGCTCGCGTCGTTCGTGTCGTGGCCCGACCTCACGACGCGCAACGCGTACCCGCAGCTCATGCTCCACGGCGGAATGACCGACACGTTCTCGCTCGTCATCGCGACGGCGCGCTTCAACGTGTTCGCGGCGAACGACTCGACGTGGCTGCGCGCGCGCGGACACGACGTGATCCTCTGCGATCACAGCGGCGGTCACCGCGTTCCGACGGCGGTGATGGGGCGTCAGGTGGTGGAGTTCTTCGCCGCGCACCGTCGCGGCGTGGCGTCGACGTGGGGAGCGGGCCTGCCCGCGGACTACCCCGCGTACTGCGCGTTCCAGGCGCACACGTCGATGTGAGCGGCGCGCGTCGCCGCGCTGGCGGTGTAACCAGCGCGCGACGCGGTGCAACGGGCTTCCCGGGTGATGTAACGGGCTGTCGGGGCGATGTAACGGGCTTCCCGGGCGGCGTGCTATTGCTCGCGCAACGCCGCCATGTCACGCGCTTTCGTTCGCGAAGATGACCGCGCCGCCGAGGCGCCGCTGCCGCCCGAGGACGAGACGCCCGCGCCCGTCACGCGCGTAGGGATGACCGCGCTCCGCGCGCGACTCGCGGTGTATGCGAGCGACCCCGCGAGGGCTGCGCATGCTGCGTGGCTCGGGCGGCGCATGGCGCGCCTCACGGTCATCGACGAGGTTCCCGCGGACGCGTCGCGCGTGGCCTTCGGGGCGATGGTGACGGTCGAGCACGACGACGGGAGCGAGACGACGTGGCGCGTCGTGGGGCCCGATGAGGTCGAGCTGCACGAGGGCGGGGTGAGCGTGACGTCGCCCGTGGCGAGGGCGCTGCTCGGGCGGCGCGTGGGCGACGAGGTGCGTCTGGTGCGACCGCGCGGCGCGATCGAGGTGACCGTGTTGGCAGTGCGCTACGGGGAGTAGTGGGGCGAGGGGAGTGCGAGCGTTCGAGCGTTCGAGCGTTCGAGCGTTCGAGCGTTCGAGTGGACGAACCCGGTCCACCGTGGGCGGCGCTACGTCCAGGCGCGGGTTGCGCGGAGCGCGGTGAGTCGGGCGTCGAGCTCCGCAGCATTGGCGCGCTCGACCCAGGCGCGTCGGTCGTCGTCGAGGGCGATGCCCGCGGCCTCGCAGAAGGCCTCCACGGCGATGCGCAGGCCCTCTTCGCGGCCCCTCTCGATGCCTTTCTCGATGCCTTGCTCGATGCCTTTCTCGATGCCTTGCTCGATGCCTTTCTTGACGCCTTTCTTGATGCCCTTCTCGATGCCCTTCTCGAAGCCTTTCTCGATGCCTTTCTTCATGGCCTTCTTCATGGCCCTTGCCTCGACCTTCGCGGTCCAGGCGCGGTGCGCGGCGCGGGTCTCGGCGACGAACTGCTTGCCATCCATGCGTCTCTGCTCCGTGCGTGCGCGAATGCGTCCGATGCGCTCGATGTGTCGCAGCGCGATGATGCGTTCTTCTGCGTCGTCGGGCAACGCCTCGACCTCGGCCACCGCGCGACGTAGCACCGTGCCCGCTCCCATGAGCCGCAGCAACAGCGTGTCGCTGCGCACGGGCAACTCACGCACGAACACGAGGCGCAGCGCGCTTCCGTCGGGGCCTTCGTAGAAGCCCCGCGGCCAGCCCTTCAGCGGCGTGAAGGAGAGCGCGAGGCGCAGCTTCCGCGGCGTGCCTGCGCAGATCAGCCACAAGGGCGCGATCGGAGGCGCACGGCGACGGCGCGCCTTCGCGCGGGCGACGCGCTGTCGATGCCACGCGCACACCTTCTCGACGCACGTCACGGCCGTGAGGAAGTCGGGCGCGCGATGGGAGAACTCCCAGAGCGACGCGACGCGCGCCATGCGATCGACGAGGTCACGCGAGCGTCTCGGGAGGAGGTTGCGATCGGGCTCCCACGCGAGGTCGGCGTAGAGCGCGTCGCGTGTGAGCTCGCACTCGGTCTCTGCGTGGCCGAAGAACGCCTGGCGATCGACCACCAGCGATTTGGCGAACTCATCGAAGGGGTTGTGCGTCACGACGACGCGCCCCGTAGCGAAGGCGGTGCCGTCGCACGAATGCGCCTCTAGCAAGATGTTTCGCGAAACGTGGGGTGGCGGAAAGGGTGGCGGATCGGGTGGCGAGGGGGTGGCGGGCCGCCACCTGCGCGGAGGGGTTGGGGCGACACGAGATGATCAGGGCCGGTGGCTGTGCTCGAACGACGGCGATGCCTGGGCGTGCCGCGAGGGAGGGGGCGGCCGTCCGGCACGGAGAGCGAGAGCCGTTGCAATTGCTCCGGGGGCGGGGAGTATGGAACGCGCTCAACTACGTTGGTTCCCCTCCACTGAAGGTCGGTGGTAAAACCTGCACGGCGTTTGGGGGCGCACTGCACCCACGTTCTATCGTCGATGTCCAAACTCACCGGCCCCCAATCTCAGCAACTGCACGAGGCGATCGTGGCTGCCTTCCCGAGCCGGGCTGAACTCGCCCGGGCGGTGCGCTTCGGTCTTGGCGAGAACCTCGACGTGGTGGCAGACGAAGGGGCGCTCGCAGACGTCGTTTTCAAGTTGATCCAATGGGCCGAAGCGCACGGCCGCGTCGACGACCTGATCACAGCGGCGCAACAGCTCAATGCCGGGAACGGGCTGCTCCATGGACTCGAGGTCGGCGGCTCGCGCAACCGCGCCCCCCGCGACCCGCTCTTCGACGCTGTGATGCGCGCGGGCAAGCTCCGCCGCCCGCGCCAGGAGCAGCCCCTCACCATCTTCGAGCGAGACGTCATCGCCCCGTTCTCGGGAGCCGCGTTCATGGTGCCCGACGACCCTCGCGCCTCCGCGGAACTCCTCGCGTTGCATCCCAGCACGCCTACGGCTGCAGACGTTGAGTGGCTCGTCGGCTCCTTGCTCTCGCCGCAGCTCCAGATCGACAACCGCACCCGCGCGAAGGTTGTATACAAGGGCAGCGGTCCTGATCGAGCGTGCATCGAGCGCGCGGAGAGCGCGGGCGTCGAGCTCGAGTCGTTCACGACCTTCCGCGGGCTCATCGACTTTGGGGACTACCTCGACAAGCAGACCGCGGAGCTTAACAACGAGCGTGACCCGGCATACCCGCCGCAGATGTACGTACCGCAGCGCATGACGTGGCGCGTGGAGCGCCAGGAGTTCTCCACCGAGAACGCGCTCGACGAGGTGGTCGACTGGGTGAAACGGTCCGAGGGGAAGCTCCTGCTCGTGCTCGCTGACTTCGGCACGGGCAAGACCTTCCTGACGCGTAAGCTCGCGCTCGCTCTCGCCGCGCGGCGCGTCGGCGTGCCGATGATGGTCAACATGCGCATGCTCAACAAGCAGCAGAACTTGGATGCGCTGCTCGGCCAGCACCTCATCCAGCGAGGGTTTCGCACGGTGGACCTCGACGCGCTCCACTACATGATGGATGAGGGCGGCGTCGTGCTGCTCTTCGATGGTTTCGACGAGCTCGCCCTGCGCGTGACCTACGACCATGCGGCCGACTACTTGGCCACGCTCACGACCGCCGTGAAGGGGCGATGCCGGGTCGTCGTGACGAGCCGTACACAACACTTTCTCAACGAAGACCAGTCGCGCACTGCCCTCGCGAAGCACCTCGACGCGGTCAAGCACCAGGTCTTCTCGCTGCAGAAGTTTGACGAGTCCCGCATCCGAGCCTTCTTGCGCAACCACCTCGCCGCTCCGCGAAGCCCTGGCGCGCAGCCGCCGGAGGGGGCGTCTCTCGAGGCCGAAGTGGACTATCACTACGGTCTTCTGCGCGATATCAAGGACCTCGGCGGTCTTGCCGAGACGCCGCGGATGCTTGGGATGATCCTGGAGATTCCCGTCAAAGATCTCGAGGAGGTGAAACATCGCGCGGGCCGGATCACCGCTTCGGACCTCTATGATGGTCTGCTCACGCGCTGGCTCGTGTACGAGTGGGGACGAGCCAATCCCAAAGGCGAGGCGCCTGGAATGCCCGAGGAGGCGCGTTGGCACTTCGTGACTCGCTTCGCGGTGCGGCTGTGGCTCCAAACCGATCGGGCCCTCCCCCTTGAAGCGCTCCAAGAGGAAGCCGCAGCGATCGTGCGCGAGAAGAGGCTGAAGATCGACCCTGCGGTGGCAGCGCAGGAGGCAGGTTCGGGCACGCTGCTCAGCCAGGACGCGGAAGGGAGGTTCTCGTTCCTGCATCAGTCAGTGCTCGAGTACCTCGTGGCGCGCGAGGCCGCGCGGTCAGTGACAGAGACGGGCGAGGCAGAGTTGCTCGACAAGGGGGACATGTCTGCGCTGATGGTCCGCTTCTTCATCGAACAGGTCGGCACCGCACCGGCGGTGCGCTGGGCGACGTCGGTGCCATACGACGCGAGGACCGCGAAGCAGAACGCGGCGCGCGTGCAGACGATGGTCGACGCGGAGTTCGTGCGAATCTACGACTTTCACGGTCAAGACCTTCGTGAGATGGATCTCTCACAACTCAAGAACAAGCTCGCCCGTGCGAAACTCTCGGGCTGCAACCTTGCCGGGGTCTCGCTGCGCGGCTTCAACCTGCGCGGCGCCGATCTGAAAGGCGCGAACCTGCGCGGCGCCGATCTCACCGGTTCAGACCTCACCAACGCCGATCTTTCGGGAGCCGATCTTACCCGCGCTGGGCTCGCGAAGGCCAGGATGAGAGGTGTGCGGGCCTCCGAGGCGACGTTGGAGAGAGTGTCGTTGATGGCCGCCGAGGTCGACGCTCCGATCGTCGAGCGGATCGTGCGAGCTGGCGGTGTGCCCTCGGCGTTCGCTCCCGTGCCGGCGGTTCTCCCCGCTGGGGGAGCGGTCAGTTGCGTGGCGTTCAGCCGCACTCTGGATCTGCTCGCGCTGGGCGTGGGCGAGACCGTCTGGTTGATCGACGTAGAGGCTCGCGCGCCGCTTCGGGTCCTCGTCGGCCACCGAGGTCGGGTTACCGGCGTGGCATTCTCACCGGACGGATGGACGCTGGCCACCAGTTCCCTCGACGGCACCATTGTCCGATGGATGGTAATGACGGGCGAACAGATCTACGCCCAGAGACCGGGCGGGCAGGTTCGGTGCGTCGCCTTCAGTCCGCAGGGAGAATGGCTGGCGAGCGGATCCTCCGAGTCCACGGTGTGCCTCTGGCCAGTATCGGGCGTCTCGGCCCCCTTGGCGTTGCCGCGGCTCGCGGGGCCAGTGCAGGCGCTGACCTTCAGCGCTGACGGCAAGCTGCTGGCTGGCGGGGGGGATGATTGCATCGTGACCGTCTGGGACTTGGAGTCCGGTAGCATCCGCGGGACGATGAAAGGGCACACCGGAGGCGTGACGAGTGTCGCGTTCAATCAAGACGCCAGCGTTCTGGCGAGCGGCTCATCGGATCGGACGGTGCGCCTCTGGGCCACGACGTCGGGCGTGGAGCTGGCCACGCTTCAAGGGCACGACGGCGCTGTGAGCAGCGTGGCCTTCAACTCTGGCGGCTCGCTCCTGGTGAGTGCCGCGGGCGATCGGACCGTGCGCCTCTGGGACGTGATCCTACACCGGCAAGAAGCTGTGTTCCAAGGGCACGAGGCGCCTGTGCTCGGCGTAGACTTCAGCCCTGATGGCAAGCTGGTGGCGAGTGGATCGGAGGATAAGACCGCCTGTCTCTGGGAGGTCTCCTCCCGAAGGAAGGTCGCCACGATTCGGAGTGAGTGCAGCGGAGTTCGCTGCATCGCCCTCAGTCCTGACGGCATGCTCGCGACAGGCTCCGAGAACCACTTGATCGACCTTTGGATGGTGTGGTCGGGTAAGCGCGTTGCCTCGCTCGGCGCACATACCAGCCAGGTCACCGCCGTGGCCTTCAACCATACGGGCGAGCTGCTCGCGAGCGGCTCCCTCGACGGCACTTTGAGACTCTGGGAGGTGTCGTCTCCTCACCAGGCGTTGTATCGGAACCCGGTCAGAGAGTTACCGGCGCTCGCGACATACTCGACAGCGGTCACGAGCCTGGCTTTCAACTCCGATGGGGGGCTCATGATTTGCGGGCTCGAAGACCACACCATTCGAGTGTGGGACACCCAAGGCCGCAAGGAGCTGTCCACGATCGCTGGGCACTCCGATGGTGTCTTGTGTGTTGCCTTCAGTCGTGACGGAAGGTTGGCGAGTTGCTCCGGCGACCGGACGGTGCGCGTGTGGGATGTCGCGTCGGGAAGGCAGATCGCTGCGCTCGAAGGGGAGTCCGAGGTCGTGACGTGCCTCGCCTTCCGCCCGGACGGCGCGGTCGTCGCAGGAGGCCTGCCAGACGGTACCATTCGGCTATGGGATGTGCAGTCTGGCAAGGAGTTGACGCGGTTCGGCCGCCACCTGGACGCGATTTCGAGCGTGGCCTTCAGCCCGGACGGTTTGTCGCTCGCGAGCGCATCGAGGGACACCACCGCCATGCTTTGGGACGTTGTCTCGGGCAGGATGGTGGCCGTTCTCGAAGGGCATCGAGGCGCCCTGACGGGGCTGGCCTTCAGCCATAGCAGCCTGCTTCTCGCGACGTGCTCCGCGGACGGTTCGACCCGTCTTTGGGACATGAAGCAACCGGGCCGGTGGGTCGCGGAATTCTCAGCGGTTGGAGACGGATACGCCGTCTTCACGCCGCAAGGGAAATTCCGCACGGCAGGCGACACTCGCGGGGGATTCTGGCACGCGGTCAACCTCTGCCGTATCGAAGCCGAGGATCTAGAACGTTACACCAACCTCAGGCTGGGTGACTTCGACGCCCTTACCTTCATGAGGGCGCACTCGGGGAAGCCCCCGGCCGAACCCGCTCCATCGAAGCCCCGAGGGTTGACAGTCCGGCGTGTGATCGTGGCTTTCTGGCTTGGGCTGCTCGCATTTCTCGTGACCGCCACGGTGGTCGAGGTGGACGAAGGCGACACCCTGGCAGTTTCTGTCGGAGGTCTGGTGGCGTTGATCTCCTTCGTGGCGCTTCATGTCACCGGGGGGCTCGACGACCGTGTGCTCGATGTCCCTCAGGCGACGAGTGGCAAGCCTGACGACCCACAGCGCCGTCAATCAGCGCGTGGGCGCTCGTCGGGGCTCCTGCCACGAGCCTTCTTCGCTGGAGTTTGGGTCGGGGGCCTCGCTCTTCTGATGGCAGCCGTGGTGCTCGAGGGGACCTCTCCGGCCACCGTTATTGCCGTGGGTACCAGTTTCGGGGCGCTCGCGAGTCTCGTCTCATACCTGTTGCTCGCGCGAGGTGAGCGCGAGCGAGATGGGCGTATACGTTGAATTCGGGGGCGACCGACGGAGCGATGCGATGCGCGTCGTGTGATCCCCTTTCGACACGCCCTCTCCGACCGCAACTCCCTCGCGTTCAACGGCCCGCTGCTCATGGGGAAGTCAACGCCCATCTTGCATCGTTGACCCGATCGTTTCGCGAAAGCCGCACCTCGGCCACCTCAGCGATGGATGGCGACACGCTGCCAGCGATTCGCTGCGAGGGCGCGCAGCCCGGAGGTGACGCACGCGTCGATCTGCTGACGCGCGGCGGGGGCGCCATTCGTGAACTCGATGCGGGGGCGTGCTTCGAGGACACGTCCGTCCGCCGGGAGGTATTCGACGTCGACGCGGGCCTCCAGTCCCGGGTGGGAACGCTGCGCATCGGTCAGGCAGCGCTTCGCCACCGCTCGGATTCGCGCAGCGAGGGAGGGGACCGCGGGCTGCGAGGCGGGGCGAGCGCTCGGCGGACGAACCGCGCTCAATGGAGGCGTTCGCGGCGCTGCGAGGACCACCGGGGGCGCGTGATCAGCAGCCGGAGCGGCCGTCTCGGTTCGAACGATCGAGGTGGGCGGCGAGGGGTTTTCGACGCGGCTTCTGACCGGGGGCGAGGATGGCCGTACGCCGTGTTGTGCGAGGGCGATCACGACCACGCACGCGCCCACGAAGGCCGCGATGCGACGCGCCGTGGCGATGGGCGGCGGCACGATGGAGACCGGCGTGTCGATCGTCGACGGCGCGGCGGCGTCAGGGCGAGTAACGACGTCGGGGGTGCTCGCAGACGCGGCGTGCTCGACGAGGCGCCCGATCCGCCCGGTCGCGAGCGCTGTCGCGTTCGCATCCGCGGTGCCTGCTACCGGCGCGGGCGTGTGCTGAAGCGTCGGAGGTGCGTCGAGCGGCGCGGGCGCGTCGATGTTCACGCCGAGCTTCTGCGTGCGTTGCGTGGAGACGATGTGGATCGCCGAAGCGAGCCTCGGGGTGAGGTCGTGAATCGACGTACGCGCGCTAGGGAGCGGCTGCGTGGGGGCTGCGTGAACATCCGGCGCGAGCCGCTGCGTGCGATGAATCGAGACGAGATTGACGACGTTCTTCGACGCCACGTCGCGCGGCGTGGCATCGGAGTGGAGATCGGGTGCGAAGCGCTGCGTGCTGGACATGTGTCGCCTCCGTGATGGGTTCGAGGCGGTGCCAGAGCACGAGGCGCGCCGAGTGCGAAACAACGTCATTTCGCGGCCGATGGCGTTTGCCCTCGTTGGGGGTGGGCGCACGGCGGACAACGAGTCCGGACTACCTGTCCGAGTCAGCGTCTCTCACTGCGGGAACGCTCGGCGCTGGAGGCGCACGCCACGCGTCGTCGCAAGCGCGATCCTCTCCGCGAAGACACGCCCTCTGGAGGAGCGCCTGGATGCGTGTGACGTTACTCTCCCCTGTTTGCCGGCGGATCTCGGCCTCGCGCCAGCAAGAATATCCACGCCCCTTGGAGCAGTACGCCGTGAACCCACGGAGCGCGCGAGCGAGGTCCTTTGTTACCCCGTTCCCACCTTCCAACGCGGAAAACACGTTCTCGCACCCGAGATCGTTGCCGAGCGAGCACGCACGTTCGTAGAGCCTGAAGGTTTCCGAGGGCCAGCCACGTAGGTGCTCCGCGGCTTTCATACAATTCTCACTGACGTTTCGTTCGCAGCTCACCCGGCATTCATCGAGGTTATCGGAGTGACAGGGGGCGTATCGCAAGTGCACCGCAAAGGCGAGCACAACAAGACCAACGGCCGCCCACACGAACCACAGGCGGGCCAGAGCCGTCGGCCACCCGCGATTCACAAGGGTTCGCCTGGTTTCGTCTTCGAGAAGCACCGAGAACATGAACAACGACACGGCGATAGCCGAACACGCAGTGCCGAAGCTCACGAAGGGAGCGAGTTGCCCCCACCACGACATGTCCGATGGCTCGAGTGCGCGACGGAGGCCGTAATATCCCAACGGAATGAAGATCGAGGCCAGCACCGCCCACTGCCAGCCTGGCGAGGTGTTACTCCACGGCAACGGACCGAGCGGTCGGGAGGTGTCGGTTGCTGACTCCGTAGCGACGTCGACACGCTTCGGCGTTTCCGACGATTGTGACCGCTCCGCTTCGGGCCGCGTACTGCGACTGACCGCGATCGAAGGGGCAGGCGTAGATGGGCTCGCAATCGCGGGCGCGGCGGGTACCGGGTTCGCCTTCGGCACGATGGCCGACTGCGCCGCGATGACCTGATCGTTGAGGGATTGGTGCTTCTGCACGAGCTCCGCGAGCTGTGCCATGATCGCGGGGGTCGTCGTCCGCATCTCTGCGAGCGCGACCTCGGCCGCCGTCGCGGCTCGCTCTCCTGACGAACGGATCGTCGCGGCGTCCTTCTTGAGCGCGTCGACGTGGCCGAGCAGCTTCGCCGAGCTGGCGTCTGCATTCTGCGCCGCGGTCGCAACGGCCCTCTGCTGCTTCTCGGTCGCTTCGTCGTGCGCGCTCCACCGTGTCGCGGCGTCGCGCTCGATGCGGACGACGGCCTCGCTCAATTTCGCGATGCGCTCGTGCTGCGCTCGGAGCGCTGCCTCCAGCTGCTCGATGCGTCGCGCGCCGGGGCTCTCGCCGAGCGCCTCGCGCAGCGCGAGTTCGAACTCGACGGCGCTGGCGTAGCGGCTCCACGGGTCGAGGGCCAGCGCGCGCTGGATCACCTCGTCGAGGGGAGGCGCGACCCACGGCGCGTAGGCGCTCACTGCATCGCCGACGACGCGCGGGGTCTTCGCGAGCGCGACCATCGTGTGCGCCCAGACGCCGTCTGCGCCGGGGAGATCTCGGGCCCACCCGCGCGCCTCGAGCGCGGATTGATACGCGTACCGGCGGGTGAGCGCGAAGTGGAGCACGGCTCCGAGCGACCACACGTCGCCGCGCTGGTCATCTTCGATCGTGGGTCTTCCCTCGCCAGCGAGCTGCTCCGGGGACGTGAACCCGGGGAAGAACCAGGTCTTCGCAGCCTTCGCGGTCTGCGTCGCGGCGGTCGAGGTCCGTGACAGACCGAAATCGACCAGCGTCGCGGTCGTGGGATCGCCCGCCGTCCGAAGAATCACGTTCTTCGGGTGAAAATCGCGATGGGCCGCATCCCTGCGGTGGATGCTCGCCATCACGCCGACCAGATGGCGGCACAGTCGCACCAGCCACGCCGGGTCTTTCGTCGACGACAGCGCGTCAACGAGCGTGGGGCCGGGGATGTGCTCCAGGACGAGCCACGGGCGACCGGGCTGGTCGACGTTCGAGTCGAACATGATCGCCACGCAGGGATTGATCCCATCGCCGTGGATCTTCTGGAGCGTGGTGACCTCGGCGCGCGCCGCGCGCCGCGTGTCCTCGTCGATGCCGCGGTACTCCTTCAGAACGAACTCGCCGACACCGTCTGGAGGGCTCACGACAAAGAGGTCCGACTGCCCCGCGTCGGCTCTGAACTCTCGACGGAAGGTCCATGTGTGGCCCCCATTCCAGCCGCGAGCGCCGCCTGCGATGGCCGTCGGGACCGTGGTCATCCTCGAGTTTTTCTGCTCCCTCGATGATGCTACGGCCCCGAATTTCGTCGCGTCAATCACCCTGTCGTCCGGTGCAAGGCACGCGCCGCGCGTCGTACTCGCTGCCACGAGCGTCGCGGCGATTCAGGGCCACGGACGCTTCGTCCTCGTCCGGACGATCTGTCTGCCTCGCGCTGCCGACGTCCGTCCCCTCTGGCGGCGCGGCTGCACCTCGTCGATGCTCGCGGGTCATGGACGTCGCCGGAGATCGTACGCAGCGCCTCACTGATCCGCGGTCTGGGCACGACGCCGTGCTGCCACGGACGAGGGGCGGGGGCTGGCACGTCGACATCCTCAGCGGAGGCACGCGCGTACACCGCACGCTGGAGCGCGGAGGCTCGCTCATCGTGGGCCGGGCCTCACCACACGCCGAGCCGAACGAGCAGCGTGTCGACCTCTCGGATCCGACGGTGTCGCGACGCCACTTCGTGGTCGAGATCGTCGACGAGAAGGCGTACGTGACCGTGGCCGCGAGCCCCGCTCCGGCGAACGGGCTCGTGCTCAATGGTAGTGAGATCACGGGACGCATCATGATCCCGGAGTCGGGGGCGTTGCTCAAGGCGGGCAACACCTTCGCGGTGGTCGCGCGCAGGCGTTCGGAAGTCTTCGGTCTGGTGTGTCACAGCCTCGCGATGCGCGAGGTCATCCACACGGCGATGAAGTGCGCGTTCGCGCCGCCCGAGATGCCGATTCTCATCGAGGGTGAGACGGGGACTGGCAAGACGGCCCTGGCTCGGATGATCCACCGCGTCTCACTCGGCCCGGTCGCCGATCCTGAGCGCCTGGCTGACTTCGTCGAGACGGTGCTCTCAGAGGAGCCGAGGGACCTCCTGCCGTCGGCGATCTTCGGCCACGTTCGCGGCGCGTTCACAGGCGCTGACCACGCCCGCGTCGGTGCAATCGAACGCGCGGGCGGGGGGACGGTCTTTCTCGACGAGATCGGCGAACTCCCGCTCCACGATCAGACGCGGTTGCTCCGACCTCTCCGCGCGCGCTGGTTTCACCGCATCGGGGAACTCCGCGATCTGCCCGTGCGCTGTCGCTTCATCTTCGCGACCAACCGCGACCTGCGCCGAGAGGTTCGGGAGGGGCGCTTTCGAGAGGACCTCTACTACCGCGTCCGAGGGTTGCACGTCGTTCTTCCTCCGCTGCGCACCCGCGACGAGGACATCCCGTTGCTGGTGGAACACTTTCTCCAGCAGATCGAGTCGAACCCCAACGGATCGAAGCTGCGCCCTGCCGACCACGACAACGCTGCGATGATGGCGAAGCTGCGCAAGCGGCGTCCGCTGCGCGGCAATCTCGGCGAGCTTCAACAGCTCGTTCAGCTCGCGTGCGCGCTCGGCACGTTTCGCGAGGCGATTGGCGATGCGGAACGCGAGTCCGACGTAGTCGATGACGCCGCTGAAGTCGTTGCCACCGACGCGCTGGCCTCACTCCGCGAGCGACTCGTGCTGCGATCAATCGAAGACGTCTCGGACCTCGATGCGCTGCTCGCGGAGATCGAACTCGCCTACCTCACCCGCGTGACCGAGCTCGGCCGCACGCCGGGTGATTGGGGCTCGATGCTTGATCGTCTCGGCAAGGAGAAGGAAGCCGTGCGCAAGCAGATTCGCCGACTGACGGATCGTCTTGGCCGACGGCCTTGAACGACCGCACCTACGGGTGCAGCTGTCCCCGGATCAGCGCGAGGGCCTTGAGTCGCCGGGCGATCTTCTTCTGCTGGCTCTTGCTGAAGGGCGTGAAGTCGATGAGCGCGTGCGCCGGGTTCGCGGGGGCGTCGCTCGTCACGTCGAGCGGGTCTTCGAGGGCGCGGAGCGCGGCGGTCATCGGCGCTCGGAGCTCGGCCACCGAGACGGCCCACACGCCCGCGGAGTCCGCGCCGAAGCCGCGTGGGCGTGGCGCAGCTCACAACGCAAACGGGCTCCCGTTGGGGCACCGAAACCAGCGGCCCTCGCGAGGGTGTTCCACGCCATCGCCCGTGCGGCGAGGCTGTCGACGGGATCAATCTCCCTCATTCTGCCGGGTTGCGCCGCCGCGCCGTCGGCAACGTCCTCTGCTCGCCGTCGCTAAAGGTCCGCGAGGCCGTCACCGATAGACATCCTCGAACGGAGACCACTCCCATGATGTTGAACACGCCGCTCTCGGCGCGTGGCAATTCCGCCGCGCGCAACGTCGACACGTCGCCTTCGCCGACCGCGAAGCCTCGGGTCATCACCCAGGCGCACGCCGCCAACGACACCCGCGGCAACCGCGCGCAGCGTCGCAAGGTGCGCCTCGGAAGGCTCACTGCGACCGTCTCGAAGGTCGTGCTCGCGGCGCCGGTGCGCGCCACCTTCGACGCTCGAATGAGCGCTCCCGATGCCGTCGCTGCGGGCCGTCGACTGACCACGGTCGACGTGCTCGCCGACGTCGTCGACGGACTCTCGCCCGCGGTCGTGCGGGCCGTGATGGCGAACGCCATCCCCGGCTTCGGTCCGCTCGCGCTGCGCTACACGCTCGACCTCGCCGTGGAGCTCGACGAGCGCTACACCGTGCGCCTCGCGCATCAGCAGCGTCAGGCCGCGAGCTCGGCGGTCTTCGTGGCGGGCTCCGACGCGGTGTTCACGCAGCGCTCGTCGCTCGCGGCACGCCTCGACGAGGCCCTTACGGCCGACGCGCCCGAGCGCGGCGCCCTGGCGCGCGTCTCGACGGAGCCGAAGGAAACGCTCGACCAGGCCATCGCCGCGATCGACTCGCTCGTCGAGATCGCCGAGGCGCTCTTCGCGCGGGCCGAGTCGAACCCCGCGCTGGCGGCGTTCCTGAGCGATCAGCGGTTCATGCGGGCCGAGGTCGACGCGCTGCTCTCGCCTGTCGACCCGGTGATCGAAGCGCGCGAGAGGCGCCGCGACGCGGCTGACGAAGCCCAGGTCGAGCAACAGGCGATCGACGAGCTCGAAGGGCGCGTGCGCGATCAGCTCCTCCGCGTGCGGCGATGCGTCGAGCGGGCGCGCGCCGACGGGGCGAAGCTCGCGCGCGTGCGGCTCACGAGGGTGCGCGTGACGAGCGCTGCAGCGAGCGCGAAGCCCGACAGCAAGCCCGAGCCTCAGCCCGCCTGACAGCGCCCGCTGTTCAGCACATCACAGAGCGCGGCGTGCGGCAGAGGTCGAGCAGCGCGTTACGTCCAGGCGCGGGTTGCGCGGAGCGCGGTGAGGCGGGCGTCGAGCTCCGCGGCGTTGGCGCGCTCGGTCCAGGCGCGTCGGCCGTCATCGAGGGCGATGCCCGCGGCCTCGCAGAAGGCCTCCACGGCGATGCGCAGGCCCTCTTCGCGGCCCCTCTCGATGCCTTGCTCGATGCCTTTCTTGATGCCCTTCTCGATGCCCTTCTCGAAGCCTTTCTCGATGCCTTTCTTCATGGCCTTCTTCATGGCCCTTGCCTCGACCTTCGCGGTCCAGGCGCGGTGCGCGGCGCGGGTCTCGGCGACGAACTGCTTGCCATCCATGCGTCTCTGCTCCGTGCGTGCGCGGTCGTCGATGCACTCGATGTCACGCAGCGCGATGATGCGGATTCTTCTGCGTCGTCGGGCAACGCCTCGACCTCGGCCACCGCGCGACGCAGCACCGCGCCCGCTCCCATGAGCCGCAGCAACAGCGTGTCACTGCGCACGGGCAGCTCACGCACGAGCACGAGGCGCAGCGCGCTCCCCTCGGGACCTCGGTAGAAGCCTCGCGGCCAGTCCGTCAGCGGCGTGAAGGAGAGCGCGAGGCGCAGCTTCCGCGGCGTGCCTGCGCAGATCAGCCACAAGGGCGCGATCGGAGGCGCACGGCGACGGCGCGCCTTCGCGCGGGCGACGCGCTGTCGATGCCACGCGCACACCTTCTCGACGCACGTCACGGCCGTGAGGAAGTCGGGCGCGCAGTGGGAGAACTCCCAGAGCGACGCGACGCGCGCCATGCGATCGACGAGGTCACGCGAGCGTCTCGGGAGGAGGAGGTTGCGATCGGGCTCCCACGCGAGGTCGGCGTAGAGCGCGTCGCGTGTGAGCTCGCACTCGGTCTCTGCGTGGCCGAAGAACGCCTGGCGATCGACCACCAGCGATTTGGCGAACTCATCGAAGGGGTTGTGCGTCGCGACGCGCCCCGTAGCGAAGGCGGTGCCGTCGCACGAATGCGCCTCTAGCAAGATGTTTCGCGAGAAGTGGGGTGGCGGAATTGGTGGCGGAGGTGGCGAGGGGGTGGCGGCCGCCGCCTGTCCGTCGAACAGCGCTCGCGGGCGCTCACGGACGTCGGGCTGAGTGATGCACCAGCGAGATTGCGCGGCGACACGAGCTGACGACGGGGCGTGGTGGCGTGCGCCCGGGGTAAAGACCGCGAGCTCTCTCGGGCGCCGAGGGGCTGTGTCATGGCCACCGAACGGGAGCTGGTGGGGCGTTGCATTCGCTCACGACGGGATGCGGGCGACGAGGTGCGTCTGGTGCGACCGCGCGGCGCGATCGAGGTGACCCTGGCGCGGGTGCGCCACGGGGAAATCGCGGTGCACGCGCAGCGCTCGACGCTCACGGTCTCGGAGCGTCCGAGCCGGTCTCCTCCGTCACCGGGGTGGGCGTCACGAAGATCTCTCGGACGTTCGCTCGTGGCGGCGCGAGGACCGCAAAACGGCGTCGGCGATGTCCTCGGCCTTCAGCTTTGTCGGCCTGGCCTGGTCGAAGAAGGGCGTGTCCACCATGCCCGGCGAGAGGATGGTGCAGCGCCCGCCCCACGTGGCCATCTCCTCCGCGAGGTTGAGCCCGAAGCCGTGCACGAACCACTTCGACGCGCCGTAGATGGAGCCCTTGTGCTGCGTGCGTCCGGCGACGGAGCTCGTCACGAGGAAGTGGCCCTTCCGCTCGCGCAGGTGGGGCAGCGTGAGCTTCGCCGTCCAGAGAACGCCCATCACGTTGATGTCGATCACGCGGCGCCACTCGGCCGGATCGCCGTTCTCGGTGCCCGGCGTCGAGATGCCCGTCCCGGCGTTGGCGAAGGCCACGTCGAGGCGACCGAAGCGCGCGAGGGTCGCCTCGACGGCGCGGGCCTGCTGGTCGAAGTCGGTCGCGTCGCAGGGCAGCGCGAGGGCGCGCTCGGCGCCGAGCTCCTCCACCAGCGGGTCGAGGCTCGCCTTGCGACGCGCCAGGAGTGCGACGTCGAGGCCTCCGCGCACCGCCGCCCGCGCCGTCGCCGCGCCGATGCCGCTCGAGGCTCCGGTGATCAGCATGACCCGTCGCTCCGGCGCGCTCGTACGTTCCGTCGCGCCTTGCTGCTCCTCGGTCGACCGAGGCCCCGTGGTGTTCATCCGCGCGAAGGTACCAACGAGGAAATGCCGTGTGAAGGTCGCGCCCGCGGCTCCTCGCGATGCGGGGCGTGAAGCACGCGCGGCGGCGGTCGTGACGTCGGGGGCGCCGCGCGGAGGGTGGCTCGTCGGGTTGTACACGCCCGTGAGCAATCTGTTCTCGGGGCGCGACAACGGGCGCGACAACGGGCGCGCCCGGCTCCCACGAGCATCGCGAGAACACTTGAAAACAAGGTTGTTTCATCGCAGGCACACCGATCGCAATGAGCTCCCCGTCCGCCGCGCCGCTTCGGTCGGCAGTCAACAACAGGAGCCCACCATGAAGACTCGCACCACCGCCCCCGCCGTCTCCGCGAAGAAGACCCTCTCGATCAGGTCGGGCGTCCGCGCCGGGATCACGGCGGGGATCCGCGGCTCGAACCTCTCGTCCCCCTAGTGCCCGCAGTCGGTCAACTGCGGCTGAGGCCGAGCGCGGCGGTAGAGTCGCGCCGTGCCAGCGACACCGACGGACGATGCATCGCGCGACACCAGGCTCCCCGCTGCGAAGGGCGCCGTCGCCGATTGGAAGACCCTCCTCGATGCGCGCCGTGAAGACCTCCTCGGAGACGCGCTCGCGGCGCTTCACGCGGAGGCGCTGCGCGCGCGCTCGCTGGAGGCGCTGCGGCCGCTCGCGGAGGACTGGGCGCTACGGGCGGCGCTCTTCGAAGTGATCGCCCACGCGAAGCACGCGCCCTACGTCCACCGCGCAGCGACCGAGCTGGCGCTCGCGTTCGAAGCGGTATCGCCGTGGGAGACGCTTTCCCGCCAGCGCGCCACGGACGCCTTCGCGCGCCTGAGTGTGGCAATGGGTTCCGTGCCCGACGAGATCGTCAACGCCACGTCGCTCTCCGTGCTGTTCGTGTCCGCGGCGGCGGTCTCCGTGTGGGCGAAGCTCGCTGCGGAAGGGGACCTCCCGTGGGCGGCAGTCCCCCTCACCGGGGTCCTCGCCCTCGCGGCGGTTGCCTGGGAGGGGAGCGGACGGGGACAGGGACGTTCGGTGCTCCAACGCGGCATGGCGAAGGCAGCCCGCGCATCGGGAGGCGCCTGGGCGCTCGGAGCGCTCGCGATGATCGCGTACGCCTCCATCACGCCCCTCGGCCTGGGCATGGGCCTCCTGTTCGCGATCATGACGCCGGTCTTCAGTCTGTTCCCGGCGATCGCGACCTTCGCACTGGCCGCAGCGCTGCGTCGCGCATGCGCGGCCGCGAGTCGACCGCTGCGCCGACTGTCACGACGCGCTGCCAGCGCTGCGCCGCGTGTACCCCGCGCGACGGCATGGGCCTTCACCGCGGTGCGATTGAGCCGGGAAGACGCGGCCCGCGAGGTCGAAGCACGACGTGAGGCGCGTCGAACGCTCGACACGAAGCTGCGCGAGGTGGAGTCCGCGCTGCGTGGCGGCGCCGACGCTCCCGCCGCGCCCGCGGCAGAAGAAGAGCGGGGGCCGTATCGACGTCGTGACGCGACAGGCGACACCGCGGGCCGGCCGACGCACGAGGACGACGCGCTCGAAGCGCTCCTGCGCGGTCGGACGGCGACGGCGCGTCGGCTCCGCGAGTACTACCTCGCCTACCTCGCCCACGAGGCCGCCGCCACCGAGGACGACGACGCGGCCGCGTGCCTCGTCGACGACGCGAACGCTCGGCTCGAGCGCGCGGGCGTCGCGATGACCACCGAGGAGCGCCGCGGGGTCGCACGCGTGGCGGCGTGGTCGCGCGGTGGAATTCGCCGCCTCGAACGACTCGCGGGGGAGTCGATGGTCACCGACGACGCGCCCCCGCCGCCGACGAACGTTCGCGTGCAGGCCGATGTGCCCGCGCACGCGCCTGAGCGCGGCGACGCTGACGACGCCGCGCGCGTCACGGGAGCCGCGCGCGGCGCTCGCAGGTAACGCCGTATGCGACCCGGCCGCGCGGGTCTTCGAACGCTTTCGCGTGACCGGAGTTCGTCTCGCGCGCAGGCGCCATCGTCGAGTCCAACCCGTGCCTGAAGCGCCTCGACGCGACGTGCCACTTCCTCCAGCTACGACGGCCTCGCCTGCTCGCCGGACAGAAGGGGGGGCAGACCACCGACGAGTCTCTCGACTCATCGCGCCGCGAGCACGAACGGAGGATTCGTTCCGCGATCGAGCGACGGACGTCGGGACCGCGCGGCGATGTTCGTCGGCGCGCAGCGCGATGAGCTTCGGGCCGGATCGCGCCTTGTCAGGTCGGCGCTCGTGACACCTACCAGGCCACCTCACCGGACTCGTCGAAGAAGCCCGCCGTCGGTCCATCGTCTCCGATCGTCGCCATTCGCACGATGATCTCCGCGCCCTGCTCGACGGTCCGCACGCCGCGGTGTCCGTTGAAGTCCGTCGCCACGTAGCCAGGGCACACCGCGTTGACCTTGATCCCGCGGCTTCGCAGCTCGTGGGCCAGCCGCACCGTGAACGCGTTGACGACGGCCTTCGACGCCGTGTAGCCGAACAGCATGTTCCACTCGGCGATCCGGTGCGTCGGGTCGGAGGCCAGCGGCAGCGACGCCAGCGTCGTCGAGACGTTCACGATACGCCCCCCACGAGCGCGCTCGATCAGGGGCAGCAGCGCCTGCGTCACCGCGATCGTGCCGTACACGTTGGTCTCGAACAGCGCGCGCATCGCACGCAGATCCTGCTGCGACGGCGTCTGGCCGCCGCCGATTCCCGCGTTGTTGACCAGCACGTCGAGCTTGCCGAAGCGCCGGTCGACGTCGTGTGCCGCGGCCGCGATGCTCGTCGCGTCGGTCAGATCGAGGTCGACGAGGTGCGCATCGGCGCCGCCCTCGCGCAGTCGGCGGACCGCACCTTCGCCGCGCGCACGGTCGCGCGCGCCGACGAGCACCGTCATGCCGAGCGCGCCGAGGCGCCGCGCGGTCTCGTAGCCCAGACCCTTGTTGGCGCCGGTGATGAGCGCGATCGTCGTGTCATGCGTGTTGTCGTTCATGCCGCCAACCCTGCGGCAACCGGCGCGCTGGATCTTGGGCGTCCTTGGTGACTGCCAAGAACGCACAAGCACGGCGCCGCGCGGGCGTTACACTGACGCCCGTGCAATCCACCCGTGAGTTCGGACCGGTCACCCCGGGCGTCGACTTCGTGCGACTCCGCGCGACCTCGAAGCTGTTTCGCGGGATGAAGGCCCACTACGGCACGAGCCTCACGCTCGCCGGGCGGGCGCGCGTCCGCGTCGACGGCGCCGACTACGCGCAAGCACCGGGAACGCTCGGCCTCAAGCAGCCGGGCCAGGTTCACCACGACCTCGAGCGCGACGCGCCGGGCAGCTTCCAACTGATCTCGTTCGACGCGGCGCTCGTCGATGCGTCGCGCGCCGCGCTGGACCACGCACCGCCCGATCGCTTCGTCGACGCCCAGGTCGATCCGAGCGATCGCCGCGCGCGGCCGCTGCGACAGCTTCACGACCTCGTGCTCGCCGACACGACGGATCGCTTCGCGCTCGACGTCGCCGTCACCGCGGCGGTCGCTGCGTTCACGTCGTTCTTCGGCCCGCGCACGACGCCCGCTCGAATGCGGCCCACCGTGCGGCGCGCGCGACAGTTTCTGCTGGAGCACCTCGCGGAGAAGGTCACGCTCGACGCGCTCGCCGAGCACGCGCGCACCGACAAGTTTCACCTGTGCCGCGAGTTCTCTCGCGAGCTCGGGCTGCCGCCGTACGCGTTTCTCACGCAGGCGCGCATCGTACGCGCGTCGATCATGCTCCGCCGAGGCATGGCCGCGTCCGACGTCGCGTCACGCGTCGGGTTCTGCGACCAGAGCCAGATGCACCGCCACTTCGTTCGCATCGTCGGTTGCACGCCGGGCACCTACGCCGGCGAGCGCGCGCGCAAGCACTTCGTGCTGCCGTAGCCACGACCGCGAAGCCAACGCCGTGCGGTCCCACGATCGGGTCGAGCCTCGTGGGTCGTGCGTGGGCCGCTGTCACGGCGCGTGGCGCGGCGCCTCGCAGCGCGCTCGGGCGATGTGCGCGAAGCGCGGCACTCACAGCCGTTCGGGCCTTCGTGCGCGGCTCTTGCACGTTGCTCACACGTCGCTGCGAACGCATCGCAGCCGATGGTGAACGCAATGAACAAGACGACGCCTTCTGGCCACGACAGCAAGGCCGACCCTCCACACCCGCACCGCGGGGCCTTCGACGACGAGGCCCGGCGACGGTCCGCCCGCTCCGACGACGCGCATGCGTTCGTACGCGACCCTGCGGATCACAAGGCGCCCGACGACGACCTGGCCGAAGCGCTCGGCGAGGACTTCGTCGCCTCGGCCACGTCGGGCGAAGAGGTGACCCCCGAGGTGTTCGACGGGCTCGTCCCCGAAGAGGAGGGTGGGCCCTTCATGAACGTGTCTGGCGACGGAGAGTTCGCCGCGGGCACCGACGCGTCGAACCCTCCCGAGGCCGAGCGCGCGGGGTTCCCGACCGCGAACGCGGTCCCTGCGAAGAAGCGCCGCGCGCGGTAGGCGCGAAGCTCCACCGCAGACCAGGCGCCCGTGCGCCCGTGGAGCCCTTCTTCTCGCCCATCGTCGTGCCGTCCCTCGACATCGCTTCTCCTCTCGCGCGTCCAAGGGAACCGGGTGCGGATCGCCGCGTTGTTTCATGCGCCAGGTCTCGCGCGGGTCACCTCGTCCGCGGGGCGAGCATCGCGTCCACGTCAGCGATGGACACGTCGCGGCGACCGAGCTCGCCCCAGACCATGGCGACCTCCAGGATCGCTGGCGCGGGCCCGCGCGCGTCGAGCTGACGGGTGCCGCCGAAGTAGTCGTTGTGGAGGAGGGTCACCGCGCAGCCGTCGCCCATGCCGTACGCGACCCACGCGTGGGAGTCTTCCATGTCGGCGGAGTGTTCGACGGCGTCGTTGCGCCATCGGATGCCCTGGCGCGCGTCACCCTGCGTCTCCCACGCGCAGCCCCCGCCGCAGCCGTTCGCGTAGCGGATCTCGTCGCCCGCATCGAGGACCGTTCGCGGCGGGTCGAAGGAGGGCTGAAGGTGCCGCGCGAAGCGTCGAATGAGCTCTCCCATGGGAGGAAACACCCGCTCCTCACGCGCCGTGTACCTGAACGTGTGCCGGACGTGCGCGTGGCCGACGAGCGCGAGTCGCGGGTCGTAGACACCCGCGAAGAGCGACGTGAGCCACGGGTGGTCCGCGCGCAGCGCGCGTGTGCTGGCAGGCCACGCCGAGACGCCACGGAGCGACGCGAGCGCGTCGTCGAGGGCCGCGCCCGAGAGGGGCATGAGCGCCGCGACGAGAGCCTCCCACGAGGGCTCCGAAGGGGTCGATGCGAGGTGCGAGAGGTCGAGGGTCGTCATCGGGTGTCGTTGCTTCCGCTGCGTCGATCGGTCACACGGCCCCCGCTTCGAGTCGAAGTACCGCGCGCGCCGATCACCCTTCGATGATGAGCGTCTCGGCGGTCGGATGCGCGATCACGCGCACGGGTCGCTCGAGCGCGCACACGTCTGCGAGCCACGCGTCGTCGAGGCCCGAGAGCAAGTACTCGCGCCCCGCGAGGCCCGACGGAAACTGCACCACGAAGAGCACGCGGTGCTGCGTCATGCTCACGCGGCGATAGCTCTTCACGATCGCCACGCAGCGCACGCCCTCGCGTCGGACCCGCTCGGTCGTCTGTCTCTCGCTCCGCGAGACGGCGACGAAGACCCCCGCGATGCTGCCGAAGAGGACGGTGACGAAGCCCAGCGCGCCGCCGATGATCGCTCCGCCGGGACCCCAGAAGTACTGCGCGATGCTCCCCGTGATCATCGGGACGACGAAGAGCGATGCGAACCAGAGGATGACTCCGACGGCGATCGCCAGCACGCGCTGAGTGCTCACGGGCTCCGTGTACCACGGTGGCGGAGGCGTGTGCGACGACGCGGCCGCGAGAACCGGAGCGACCTTCAGTCCTGCCAGTAGAACAGCAGCTCGGCGACGGTGAGCGGGTCGCGATGACCGAAGTAGTACACGCGCAGCCCTTCGAACACCGTCTGCGCCAGCGCGCCCTCGATCACGCGAAATCGCTGTGCCTCCAGCGCCGTTCGCACGCCCGAGGTGAGGTCCTCTTCGCTCGCGACGAAGCGTCCGAGCTCGCACACCTGGAGCACCGCGCCGTCGACGCGCACCTCGCGGTACGTGCCTCCGCCCTGCTGCCGCACCTGGCCGATGGGAACGGCCTCTCCCACGATGAATCCCGCGTTGACGAGGGCCGCGCGGGCGGCGTCGACGATCGCGTCGGGCGCCTCGTCGAGCCCCGTCTCTCGGGCGACGTCGAGGTCGAGACCGAGCTCGATCAACCCTTCGAGGATCCACTGCGGGTCGGTTCCTGCTTCGCCTGGGAGATACGCGGCGAGCACCGCGCGGCGCACGTCGTCGGGCACCTCGGGGAGCAGCACGCCGGCGTCGGGTGTCGCGTTCCAGTTGTGCGCGGCGAGCTCTTCGTGACCGCGTCGCCAGAGCGCCAGCATCGCGCGCGCGCGGACGACGATCGCGACCGTCTCGTCGAGGGAGAGCGCGTCGAGGCGCGCGTCGATCGCGGCCGTTCCGTCGCGCGTCGCGAGGCGCCGGAGAGCGCCCTCCGCCACGATGAACGCAGCGTCGCGGAGCGCGTCGACGAGCCACGGCGACTCCGCACGCGCCACGTCGACGGCCCATCGCCGCGTCGGCGCGTCGGGGTGCGTGAGGGCCAGCGCAGAGAGACCCCTGTCGGTCGCGTCGACGCCGCCGAGGGCGCGCGCCACGCCGTCGAGCCCGACGCGCGCGATGAGACCTCGGAGGCCGGCCTCTCCGAGTGCGCTGCGGTGGCGCCACGGGTCGCAGCGAAGCGCGGCGGCCGCGGGCGCGCGCTCCGTCGCGCCGAGCCGCACCGCGGCGCAGGTCGCGGTCTCGCGCAGTCGCCAGGTGCGCTGCGCGTCGCGTTGGAGTGCGTCGCCGAGCTCGACGAGCGCCGCGCGCACCTCCACGCGGTCCGCGTCGGCGAGCGCGTCGACGCAGGCGCAGCGGATCTCCTCGATCTCGCGCGGGTCTCGGGCGCGTTCGAGGAGCGCGCGGGCGCCCGCGGCGTCGAGCTTCGGCGCGAGCGCGGGGACCACGGCGACGCGCATCCACCACGGATCGCTGGAGCTCAGCTCGTCGAGGAGCGCCTCGAGAGGGAAGGCGCCGAGCGCGCGGCGCACCTCCACCGAACGGGCCGTGCTCGGATCCGAGAGGAGTCCGTGGATGCGGTGGGCGTCGCTCATCACGCGACGCTCGCACGACGTCACGCGGCGCAGCAATCGCGGCGACGGGCTCCCCGCCTTCATCGGCGAGGGCTGAGGTCCGCACGCGCAAGGGCGCATGGCGCGACCGCTCGTGGCACTTCCGGCGAGGTCGAAGCGGTCGAGGTTCATCACCTTGTTCCACGCGGCCACGAAGTCTTCGACGAGCTTCGCGTCGGCGGAGCCGTACACCTCGGCGATCGCGCGGAGCTGCGAGTTCGACCCGAAGACGAGGTCGACGCAGGTTCCCGACCACCGGAGCGCGCCCGCGCGCGTCGTGAACACGCCGTGCTGCCGCGCTCCGTCCGTGGCGCCCAGCACGCGCAGGCCGCCCACGTGCACGGTCATCTCCGGCGCGCTCAGCGTGAGGAGCTGCGCGCGGTCGATCAGCAGCTCCTCGGGCGACGCGGCGACACCCTCTCGGAGGTCGTTGCGAAACCCGTCGGCCACGGGCTCGAGCGGCTCGAACGATGCGACGTCGGTCTGCGCCTGCGACGCGTCGGCGCGACCCGGCGTGAACGGGACCGTCACCGGGTGTCCCGCGTTCGCGGCGGCCTGCTCGACGGCGGCGCACCCCGCCAGCACGATGAGATCGGCGAGAAAGATACGCCTGCCATCGATCTGCGCGTCGTTGAGCGCCCGCTGGATCCCTTCGAGCGTCGAGAGCGCCATTGCGAGCTCGGCGGGCCGGTTCACCGCCCGGTCTCTCTGCGGCGCGAGGCGAACGCGCGCGCCGTTGGCGCCACCGCGCTTGTCGGAGCCGCGGAAGGTGCTCGCCGAGGCCCACGCCGTCGCGACCAGCTCCGCGATCGAGAGGCCCACCGCGGGGATCGGGTCCTGCCAGAGGAACTCCTCGCGCGGCCCCCGCGCGCCGACGTAGCGCGCGGGGGCCCATGTCGCGGTGCGTGAGCTTGAACCACGCGCGCGCGAACGCGTCGGCGAACGCGTCGGGGCGCTCGTGGTAGCGCTTCGAAATCGCCGCGTAGCGCTGGTCCACGCGCAGCGCGATGTCGGCCGTGGTCATCCTCGGCGTGTCTCCCGTGTGTGACGAGGCGTTGGTGGTGATCGACGCGGCGCGTGGGTGTACCCAGGCCCCACGAACTCTGAGCGGCTCGATCGGGCGCGACGGGATCATCGCGCGCGACGCGCCCCTCGACGGCGGCGACACCTCGACCTATTGACCCGACGTCATGCGATTCCTGTCGTGGCTGACCCGGCGCCTCGAAGCGCGATGGACAGCCCGCGCCGTGATCGCCCTCGGCGTGGCGCTCGCGCTCCCCTCGTTGTTCGCGCCGCTCGTCGCCGACGAGCACCTCCAGGCGGTCCGCTGGCGTGACGGACGGGGCGGCCTCGTCGGGTTTCTCGGTGACTGCTTCGTGTTCGCGAGCGGCGACCTCGCAGAGGGCCGCGCGCGCATGGAGCACCTCGGCGCGTGGTGGGCGGCGCCGGACTTTCGCGTCGCGTTCTGGCGTCCCCTCGCGGCCGCGACGCACGCGCTCGACCTCGCGCTCTGGCCGGGGAGCGCGGCCCTCATGCACGCGCACACGCTGCTCTGGTTCGCCGCGTTGCTCGCCTGTCTCGACGCGCTCTTCCGCCGACTGATGTCGGCGCGCGCGGCGCTCCTCGCGCTCGCGCTCTACGCCTGGGACGACGCGCGCGGAGGGCTCCTCTCGTGGGTCGCGAACCGCCACGCGCTCGTCGCGGGGGTCTTCTGCGTCGGCGCGCTCCTCGCGCACGACCGATGGCGGCGAGACGCATGGCGGCACGGCGCATGGCTCGGCCCGGCGCTCTTCTCGCTCGGGCTTCTCTCCTCGGAGATGGCGCTGGCGACGACCGCGTTCCTCCTCGGGCACGCGCTCTGGATCGATCGTGAGGGCTCCGTCGCCGCGCGCCTCGCGCGCCTCACGCCCTACCTCCTCGCGGTGCTGCTCTGGCAGACGATCTACTCCGCGATGGGGTACGGCGTGACCGGATCGGGCGGCTACACGCACCCCCTCCACGACCCCGGCGCGTACTTCGCGCAGCTCCCTGCGCGAGCGGTGGTGCTCGCGCTCGGACAGCTCACGCCCATCGCGTCGGACTTCTGGCAGTTCACGCCCGCCTCCGCGAGGCTCGCGGTGTTTGCGATGGCGGCCGCGATCGTCGCGGTCGTCGCCAGGGTCGCGTGGCCTGCGCTCGCGTCCGAGCGGGCGTCGCGGTTCTGGCTGCTCGGCGCCGCGCTCGCGATCCTGCCCGTGGCCGCTGCGGGGCCCGGCGATCGCAACCTCGTGTTCGTCGGAATCGGCGCCTCGGCGGCGCTCGCGCTCGTGTTCGACGCGTGCGTGCGGGAGCCTCCGTCGTCGCGGGGCGCGCGCCTCGTCGTGGGCGCGCTGGCGGTGTTCAACCTCGCGCTCGCGCCCGCGTTCCTGCCGCTCAAGTGCCTCGCGAACTTCAACATGGAACGCATGCGCGCGGCGGCCGACGCGAGCATTCCCCGGGCGGAGCGCGTCACGGCCGAGACCCTCGTCGTGGTCTCCGTCGCCACCGAGGGGACGATCTACTTCGTCTGGACGCAGCGTGAGGCCGCGGGCGTCCCGATGCCGCGCGCGACGCGCATCCTCTCGACGACCTTCGGTCCCACGTCGGTCACGCGCACCGACGCGACGACGCTGCGGGTGACGCCGCGGGGCGGCTTTCTCGCGAGCGAGATGCACCGGCTCATGCGGAGCCCCTCGCAGCGCTTTCACCTCCACGACACGGTCGCGCTGTCTGACATGCGCGCGGTCGTCGTCGCGCTCACCGAAGACGGACGCCCCGAGACCGTCGAGTTTCGATTCGCGACCCCGCTCGAGTCCGCCGGCCGTCGATGGATGCGCGGCGAAGGCATGGGGCTCGTTGCGTGGACCCCGCCTGCCATCGGCCAGACCGTCGTCGTCCCCGCCCCGCTCTGAGCACGCATCGCGGACCCCGCCTCGCGGCGCGCAGACCCGGGCGCTGTGGCGCGGAGTGGATCGTTGGCGTCGACGCGTGGCGCGACGCTCAGAACCAGTAGCGAAGGGCGAGGCGGCCGACCGCGCCGAGAAGCCAGTTCGGATCGACGTGAGGGCTGCCGCTGAAGTCGCCGCCCGTGAACTGCGGCGCAGGGAGGGTCTGAAGTCCGAGCTCCCACTCCAGCGACCAGTCGACGTTGATGTTGAAGCGGAACGCCGCTGCGAGGCTGAAGAACAGCGCGAGCCCGCCGACGCTGCGCTCCTGCTCCACCAGCGGCCACGCGCCGTACCACGTCACCATGGGGCCCAGATAGAAGCGCCGCGCCAGGGGGAAGGGCACCGCGATCGAGATCCCAGCGCGGTTGTACCAGTCGGCCTCGGTGCTCGCGTTGCGCGCGAAGGCCGCCGTGTGCAGCGGGTGGTAGGGGAGCGGCATGAGCGTGTAGTGGAACGAGAACTCCACCGGGATGAACCTTCCGCCCACGCGGAGCGCGGGAGGCATCCAGCGAACGGTGGCCTGCGCGTGCACGCCGACCTTCCACGGGATCGCGTCGTCGAACGGACCGAGCGTCTCGGCGCCGAGGCGCACGCCGAAGCGCCATCGGTGAACGAGCGACGACGGATCGGGAACGGCGATCACGCCCTGACTCACGGGCAACGGCGGCGACGCGTGGAACGCCTGCGAGCCGAAGGGGCGAAGTCGCAACGGCGTCCCGCGACGCGCACCGGGCACCGTCACCAGCGCCTCACGACGCCACTGGCGCCTCGGCTGCCCCGCGTCGGCAGGGGCGCGCTCCTGCGGTGGATACAGGTGAAAGACCTGATCGGTCTCGCTGATGATGTTGATCTCGTGGACCTCACCACCTTCCTCCGCGTCTTCCTGCATGTCGCGAGGCCAGCGGGAGAGGTCCGCGACGAGGTGACGGGTCTCGGGGTCGGGCGCGGCGTCGAGCGACTGCTCCAGAAGCTCCACGTCGTCGTACCACTGGTCGCCGGTGCGATCGCTTCGGAAGCGCACCCGCAGCGGGAGGTGCACCTCGGCGTCGGCCTCCGTTCGCGCCACGCGGCACACGTAGGTGCACGGTCGCTCGTGGGCGCTCCCTCCCTCCGAAGGGCCATCGCACTGGAGGTTGAGCGCGTCGAGCCACGCCGTCG
Organism: Polyangiales bacterium; assembly: GCA_046351535.1. Classification (GTDB taxonomy): domain Bacteria; phylum Myxococcota_A; class Polyangia; order Polyangiales; genus CAISKJ01. The sequence continues at coordinate 23,757 of JAXLYG010000070.1, read as the reverse complement.
GGCACACCGAGTCGGGCGGATACTCTCGATCGTTCCACCACGAGAACGTGAGCGTCTTCACGCGAAGGGCGATGGCGACGGGAGGCACGGGCTCCGTCCAGCTCGCGCCGAGCACGCCGACCACGGCGTCACGCCGAAGGAGCGTCACGGCGAGCCGCCGCGGCCTCGTCGCGCCCGGTTGCTGCGTGGGCAGCGCCACGCGATACGGCGGGCTCACGGGCTCTGCGGGAGCGCCAGCTTCGAGCCCGACGGTCACGACGCGAGGCGGGTCGTCCTGGCGTCCCGACGGCGGCACCGGGAGCTCTCGCACGACGCACACGGGCTGCAGCGGGAGCGTGACGTGCTGCCGGTCGACCGACACCGTCGTGCCGACGAGATAGTGGCCGCCCACGGGGGTCACGCTCAGGTCGTTGTGCTGCGCGGGCGCGTGGGTCAGCGAGAAGATGTTTCCGAAGAGCGAGGTGTGGTCCCAGCGCACGGCCTCGTACGGAATGTCCATCGAGAGGAGGAGCACGCGATTGACCGCGAGGTCCTCGCGAAGGTTCGGGAAGCACCGGACGACCGTCGGCGACGGTGAACTCGTGGTCGACGCGGGAGCCCCCGGCGCCTCGCACCGCGACGGCGCGTTGACGGCTCCGGGGCGCGCGGGCTGACTCGCCTGCGCCACGACCGGCCTCGAGACTTCGACCTGCGGAAGACACGACGCCGGGAGCGCCACGCCCCGAGCCTCGATTCCCGGGCTGAGAAGCGCCGCCATCGCGTGCCGCTCATCCTCGGCGCCCTCGGCCCCGACGAGCAGCTCGTCACGCGGACCCGGAGGGCACTCGCGATCCTCGGACAGACAGGTCGGGTGACGGGCGATCTCGCGCAGCCGACGCTGGAGCTGCGCTTGCCAGCCCTCACACAACACGGGCTCTCCCGGATCGGGCTGTCGACGCATGAGAAGGCAGACGTAGCGCGGGAGGTCACCCGGCTGCGCGACGAGTTCGAAGGTCGTGTCGACCCTCGCGACGGCGCCCCCTCGCGCGCCCTGCGCATGCGCCGATCGCGTCGCCGCCACGAGCGCAACAGAGAGCGCGAGCCACGCCGCCCACCGCATGAGCCGCCCCGGTGCCGACCTCATCGCGACGAGCAAGGAGCCTCCATCCGCCAACCCCGTCCGCAACCCACCGGCGGCGCAGCCGGGCGTGCGTCACGCACGACGCTGCTGTCACAGGCGCTGCGCCAGCAAGGCGGTCGAGCGTGCGGGAGGTCGCGCGAGAGGTCGGGCGCGACATCGTGCGGAACATCCGCAGCGGCCTCGTCAACCGATGCGTCGTGAAGGGGCGAGTCCTCCTCCGTGGCGTCGCGAGGAAGGTCGGGCGTGACAGGCGGCACATCGACCGTCGGGGGCGACGGGTCCGGCTGCGTGATGTGACGGATGAGCAGCGCCAGCCCCGCGACGCCCAGCACCGCCGCGACGACCGCGACGATGACCCGAACCCACGATCCCGGCGACGTGACCCGATCCACGGTTGAAGGGGCGTAGACGCAGCCCGCCCAGCTCGTCGGGTAGTCCTGCGCCGAGCGCTCGATCAGCTTCTCGATGAGCCCGTTCTTCCTGGCCTCGTCGACGACCTGATCCCAGACGCGATCGGCCTGCTGCGCGAAGTTGATCTTCGCGAGGCGGAGCCCGACGTCTCTCGCCACGATCTTCGCGTCCGCGGGGTCGTGGAGCGACGTGAGCCGCTCGCGGACCTCGCGCTCCGTCAGCGGCGTGGGCTGCGGCGCGATGGGAGTTCGCTCGTCGCTCCCTGTCTTCAAGGGCGAATCCGGTCCCGCCTGCCCTTGCTTCATGCGCCCGTGCGATTGAGCGCGGCAGGTCGCGGCGTGTCAAGCGCCGATCGATCAGGCGCCGCCGTCGCGCGCGACCGTGCACACGCCGAGGCCGCGGTCGCGTCCGCGGGTGTCGCACTGATACGGCAACTGCCCCGGCGGTGCCGCAGGACAGTCGTGCCGCGCGGACCCCGCCAGACAGCGGGACACGCACTGCCACCCTCGCGGTCCCACGGCGCAGACGCCGAGCGATCCGTCATCGGCCGCGCAGAGCTGCGTCGCGGTGGGGCCGCGCGAGTCAGGGTCACACGGCAGCGTGTAGGGGTCGGCGCGCTCCACAGGGAGCTCGCCGACCGTGACGGGGATGAGGTCGGAGGCGGCGATGATGCGCGTGCCGTCGTAGGCCCAGCACGCGACGAAGGGGCCGTACTCCGAGGGCACCCGATCGTGTCCGTCGTCGCCCGTGGGCGCCGCGCTCGCGATCGAGAACGGCCCGAGCGGAGGCTCGAAGGTCGCCCAGCCGCGAACGCACTCACGGTAGTTCGAGATCGTCGCCTGCTCGCCCTCGCCGGTCACCACGGGCGCGCACATGAGCACGACACAGTGGACGATCCGAGCGTTCGGCAGCGGGTCCCAGGTGACGACGCCCGCCCTCGCGTCGTGGTGCGTGATCAACGGCTGCACGTCGAACCCGGCGCTCAGCCGACCGAGAAGCTCCGGTGCGTAGGGGCGCTTCGGGACCACGCACTCGCACCCGCGCGACGTCCCTCCCGGCGCGGCGCCGCAGTACGCGCCCGGCACGCAGCCGCCGTCGCATCCGGCGGCGCAGGGCGCACCCGGTCGGGTGCGGCAGGCGATGAACGCGACCATCCCCACCAACGTCGCCGCGAGCCTGCGCACCCGACGATTGTTAGCCGCGGGGGCGCGGCGAAGTCGATCGTCGGCGCGCGCCGTGAGTCGCGCCGCGCGGGTCGCGTCAGGGGCACGGCGTCTGCGAGCAATACGCGACGCCTCCCGCGCTCGTGCAGCATCGCTGCGAGGCGCCGCAGCAACCCGATCCGCACGACGCTCCGGCGCAGGACGTGGCGCACGCGGCGTTCGAACACCTTCGCCCCGTCGGGCAGGCGTTGCCGCAGCGGCCGCAGTTGGCGCCGTCGCTCGCGAGGTCGACGCAGACGCCGTCGCAGTTCGTGAGCGTCGAAGGGCACGCACAGTCGCCGGTGCGACCGCACTCGCCGCCGGTGACGCCGGTGCAGGCTCCCGAGGTGCGCACGCCGGAGCACGTCGTGTGCGTGCCTTCGCAGACGGCGACGCTCTGACAGCCGCCGGAGCCCGCGTCCGAGCACGTGCCGCCCGTGACGTTGCAGACGCCGCCGCAGTTGATCTGTCCGGCGGGGCAGGGGGCGGGGCAGTTGAGCGAGGTCCACACCCAGTCGTTGGATCCGCACTGGCTGCGGTCCGTCGGGCCGGTGGAGGTCCCGCTCACGCAGCGCCCGCCGCACCAGCCGCAGGAGGTTCCGCTGGTGCAGGCGCCGCAGGTCGCATACGCCGAGCACGGCGCCACGGTGGCGTCGTCCGGTAGGGGCGCGATCTTCTCGGAGCACCCGCCCGCCATCGAGAGGCTCGCGACTCCGGCGAAGCACAGGTACGCAAGCACGACCAGCTTCATCGGCCGGAGGGTACCCGGCGGTGTCGCGGAGTCCAGCCCCGACGTCGCCCCACCCCAACACCGCGAGGCGCGAAGATCGCGCGCAGAGGGGCACGCGAGGGTGCGCAGGCCACACTCCATCGCCCTCACGATCCCACCCGCGGAGCCCTCGCGCCGAACCCCCGCCGGACCAGATGGAATCACGCGCTCGGGGCGACGCGGGTCTATCCTCCGCGCCATGACCCGCCACGTGCCTCGCCTCGTCGCGCTCTCTCTCGCACTCGCGGCCTGCGACGGCACGAGCTCACCCGTCACCACGGACGCGAGCGTCGACGCGGGCGCCGACACGGTGTGGCTCTGCCGACCGGGACTCGCTTCGAACCCCTGCGCCCTCTCGCTCGACACCACCGCGATCGCCGCCGACGGGACCGCCACCGTCGAGCGCGCGGCGCCCACGTCCGACGCGCCCATCGACTGCTTCTACGTGTACCCGACCATCAGCGCGCAGGGCACGCTCAACGCGGATCTCAGCGTCGACCCCGAGCTCGTGACCATCGCCGAGCAGCAGGCCGCGCGCTTCTCGTCGGTGTGCCGCGTGTTCGCGCCCGTGTACCGACAGGTCACGGTGTCGGGGCTCATCAACCCCACGGTGACCGCGGCCAACTTCGACCTCGCGTACGCCGACGTGCGACGCGCCTGGAGCGAGTATCTCGCCCGCGACAACCGCGGCCGCGGCGTGGTGCTGCTCGGGCACTCGCAGGGCGCCGCGATGCTCACCCGCCTCGTGCGCGAGCGCATCGACGGAGACGCCACGGCCCGCGCGCGCATGGTGTCTGCGTTGCTCCTCGGCGGAGACGTGCGCGTGCCCGCGGGGGCCGACGTGGGCGGTGATTTCGCGAACGTCCCCGCGTGCCGCGCGGTCGATCAGACGGGCTGCGTGGTGGCGTACTCGGCCTTCACGGCGACGCCGCCGCGGGCATCGCTCTTCGGTCGCGTCGAGGACGCCGCATCGCGCGCGCTGTGTGTGAACCCGGCGATGCCCGCGGGCGGCGCGTCCCTCTTGCGCGCGGTATTTCACGTCCGCTCGATGGAGTCGCAGGGCGTCGCCATTCGAACGCCCGTCGCGCTCACGACGCCGTGGGTGACGTACCCGGGGCTCTTTCGCGGGGCGTGCATGCAGGCTGAGGGCGCGAGCTGGCTCCAGGTCGACGAGGCGCGTGCGGCGGGTGACACGCGGCCCGGGCTCGCCGACGCGCTCGGTCCCGCGTGGGGGCTGCATCTGCTCGACGTGACGCTCGCGCTCGGCGACCTCGTCGAGATGGTGCGGCAGCAGTCGGCGCGTTGGCGGCGGTAGGGCGTCTCCAGGTCCGTTTCGGCGCGCGATTCCTCGCCGGTCCGCGCTTCGCGGCGAGGAATCGCGCGTACCAGACCCGCCCGGCTGGCGCGGGGGCGTTGGGGCGCCGCGGTGCGCTACGCGCTGCTCACGCAGCGACCGAGACTCCGCGGAGTCGACAGAGAACGTGTCGTCCACGAGCGCTGTCGAGGCTCCCCTGGAGGTCTCGTGATGATTCGAACGACGATGACGATGGAGCAGCGCGTGTGGGTCGATCGGAGGGTGCGCGCAGACGCGCGCCGCGCCGCCGAGGAGCCCCGCGGAGAGATCAACGTGGTGGCCTTTCTCGACATCGTGATGAACGTGCTGATGTTCGTGCTCGCGACGACGGCGACGGTCTTCACGGCAGAGATTCGCACGGTCGCGCCGACGAGCATCGGGGGCCGCGCCCCGACGTCCGAGACCCTCACGGTGATGGTCACGCCGCGCGGATACGTCGTGGCCTCGTCGCGAGGGACCGTCACTCGCGGGTGCGACGCGATCGGCGGCGGCGACGTGACGGTCCCCACGCGTGACGGGGCGTACGACGCGGGCGCGCTCACGCGGTGCCTCGCGCGAGTGCGCGGATCGGCGGTGTTCGGTGAAGCGCTGCGAGGTCAGCGACGCGTGCAGGTGTCATCGCACGGGGTCGTCGCGTACGGCGAGCTCGTTCGCGCGATCGACGCGGCGCGCGAGACCGAGCCGGGGGCGGGAGACCTCTTCCCCGACGCGGAGCTGGGCGTCGTTCAGTGACGGCGCCGCGAGCTCGACGGAGGTGAGGCGCTTCGTGCTCGACGCCCTCGGCGGTCGCTACGTCCAGACGCGGGTTGCGCGGAGTGTGGCGAGGCGGGCGTCGAGCTCCGTGGCGTTGGCGCGCTCGATCCAGGCGCGACGGTCGTCGTCGAGCGCGATGCCCGCGGCCTCGCAGAAGGCCACCACGGCGATGCGCAGGCCCTTCTCGATGCCCTTCTTCATGGCCCTTGCCTCGACCTTCTCGGTCCAGGCGCGGTGCGCGGCGTGGGTCTCGGCGACGAACTGCTTGCCATCCATGCGTCTCTGCTCCGTGCGTGCGCGAATGCGTGCGATGCGCTCGATGTGTCGCAGCGCGATGATGCGTTCTTCCGCGTCGTCGGGCAACGCTTCGACCTCGGCCACCGCGCGACGCAGCACCGCGCCCGCGCCCATGAGCCGAAGCAACAGCGTGTCCGCCCGCACGGGCAGCTCACGCACGAGCACGAGGCGTAGCGCGCTTCCCTCGGGACCTCGGTAGAAGCCTCGCGGCCAGTTCGTCATCGGCGTGAACGAGAGCGCGAGGCGCAACTTCCGCGGCGTGCCCGCGCAGATCAACCACAACGGCGCGCGGGATGGTGGGCGATGACCACGCGCCTTCGCTCGGGCGACGCGCTTTCGTTGCCACGCGCGCACCTTCTCGACGCATGACACGGCGGTGAGGAAGTCCGGCGGGTGGTGCGCGCACTCCCACAGCGCTGCGATGCGCGCCATGCGATCGACGAGGTCGCGCGCGCGCTTCGGGAGCAGGCTGCGATCGGGCTCCCACGCGAGGTCGGCGTAGAGCGCGTCGCGCGTCAGCTCGCACTCGGTCTCCGCGTGACCGAAGAACGCCTGGCGATCGACCACCAGCGATTTGGCGAACTCGTCGAAGGGGTTGTGCGTCACGGTGACACGCCACGTAGCGAGCGCGATGCCATCGCACAGACACCCTTCAATGAAGCCATTTCACGAACCGGTGGGTGGCGGAAAGGGTGGCGGAGGGGGTGGCGAGGGGGTGGCGGGTCGCCACCCTCGCGGACGAGGTCGCCTCGAGCGCGCAGGGCGTCGACGCGCGACGGGCTGCGGTCGCGGCTCGCGGCGTGTGAGGGCATCGCCGAGGCGGCGGCGTGTGATACCGTCGCGCCCATGAACTGATCGGGTCGGCGTCGCGAGCGCGACGCCGTAGCGCAACACGCGGGGAACCACCGCACGCTCGTCACGAGCGTCACGGACCCGACGCGCACGGCCGATCCCTCGACGCCGGCACCTCCGACGCGATCACCGCGAGCGGCGCCGCTGCGCCCTCGCATCGGCCCTGATCTGTCTGCCCGTGAGGTGCATCCGTGACGTTCATTCCTGCTGCGTTTCCCAAGATCCCCGCGTATCGGCGCGAGGCCGACCCCGTTCATCACGCGCGACGCGTCGTCTGCCTGGAGAAGATCGACGGCGCCAACACGCGCGTCGGCGTCCCTCGCGGCGCGCTCGGCGCAGAGGCGTTCGTGATCGGCGGCCGCGCGCTGCTCGAAGGCGACCGCGACTTCTGTCAGCCCGCGCTTCGACAGTCCCTCTGCGACGACGCCGCGCGCGTGCGTGCGCTCCTCTCGCTCGCGAGCGAGCTGCCCGGCGACCTGGTGCTCTACGGCGAGACCTGCGGGCGCGGGATTCAATCGACGGGCTTCCTCTACGGCCCGCGCGTCCACCTCGTGCTCTTCGCGGCGACGGTGGGCGGCGCGTGGGTCAGCCTCACGCGCCCGCTCGATCTCGTCGCGGACGACGGCGCCGTGCGACGGGTTCCCTCGCTGCGAGAGCTCGGCGAGCGGGCGCGTCTGCCGGTGGCGCCGTGCCTCTACGAAGGCCCGCCCGACGCCGAGCGCTTCGACGCGCTGCTCGATCGACCGTCGGAGCACGCCTCGTCGCGAGGCGCCGCGCCCGCGCAGGCCGACACGACGCACGAGGGCGTGGTCATCTGGAGCGACCCGGTGCTGCTCGACGGGGCCGGGCGGCTGCTCGTGGCGAAGCACAAGCACCCGCGTCGACGGGAGTCTCCCGACGCGCCGGAGGGGCTGGAGACCGCCGCTGCCTTCGCGGCGCGCGTGGTGACCGTCGAGCGCGCGCGTCACGCGCTTCAGCACCTGCAGGAGTCGGGGCGAGGAGGCGCCACCGGCGAGGCGCTCGCGTCGCTGCTCGCGCGTCGCGTGGTGCAAGACGTCGCGCGCGAGGAGCTGACCTATCACGCAGTCCTCGCGCGACACGGCAAGGTCGCGGTGCGCGCCGCGCTCGAGGCGGCCGTGCGCGCGCTCGACGTCGACGCGCGGTAGTCGCCGCGCCGCGACGAAGCGTCGAGGCGCGTCGCCGCTCGCGTCTCCTCACGACTTGACGGATCGCCTGGGAGCGCCGTCTCATCCGGCGCGGCGATGACCCGGCGCGCGTCTGCACGCCTCCGCCATCGCGTGAACGGAGAGGCCATGAAGGTCGACCATCTGCTCATCGGCGCCGGCATGGCCGGGCTCGTGTTGCGTCGTCTGCTGAAGTCCGAGCGCACGGTGCTCATCGATCAGAACCCCGGCGCCTACAAGATCGGCGAGTCGGTGGTGCCCGAGCAGTTTCATCACCCGGTGATGCGCGCGCTGCTCCCGGCCATCGAGGCGCTGCCCTCGTACTCGCCCAAGTACGGAACCACCTTCGTGAGCGACGACAGCGTCGCGTCGTTTCCGCTGCCGCCCGAGGAGACCGGCGTGGCGATGCACGTCGCCCGCTCCGAGATCGAGCAGCTCATGCGTCGCGAGTGGTCCATCGACATCGCGCAGGAGCGCGTGCTCGAGGTCGACCCCGCCCGCCACCTCGTGCGCACCGATCGACAGACCTACGAGGTCGAGCGACAGATCATCGACTGCTCGGGGCCCGCGATGGTGGTGGGCAGCACGCTCGGTGACGTGAAACCGCTCTGGCCCGTGTGGGCGACGTGGGGGTACTTCGACGTCGTCCACAACGACGACGCGCGCTTTCGCAACGACGTCGCCACGCACGGGCGAAAGTACCTCCGCTATGACGCCCTCCGGCGCAACGTGCTCAAGAGCGACGAGATCGCGGGGTGGTCGCCGTCGCGCACCACGATCCTCACGCGGGAGGACGACGGCCTCTGGACCTGGCAGATCCCGCTCTTCCACTCGACGCGGCTCAGCTTCGGCGTGGTGTCGCGGCACGGCCCCGTGTCGCGCGAGCGCTACCGCGACATCGCGATGACCCGCCACGCGCCGAACTACACCCTCGCCGAGCGCCCCGAAGACGCCTCGTCGCCCTACAACCGCTATCACGCCCGCGAGGGCTTCGCGCGACGCTGCGGCACCGCGGCGACGATGGACTACATCCTCCTCGCCGACGCCTTCGGCTTCGCCGACCCCGTGTACTCGGTGGGCACCGCCGTCGCCGTGAACCGCGCGATCGAGCTCGCCGACGTGCTCAACAGCGACGGGTGGAGCGAGGACGTGTGCGCCGCGTGGTGCGCCGACTCCGAGGCGCAGCTCAGCCGCGCCATCGCGGGCTTCGAGTACTGGTACTCGGGTGAGCTGCTCCGCAGCGGCGAGGCCGCCACCGAGGTGCGAGACAACTTTCTGCTGGGCACGGCCTTTCAGGCGAAGACCGCGCACCACTACGGGCGCCTGCTGCGCGACGCGGGGCTCAACCGCGGCGTGCACCGCCGCGAGTTCGACCCCGAGGCCGCCGACGACTGGAGCGGCCCCGACGGGCGCCTCGTCTCGTCGTTGCGAGGGCTGCTCGAACTGGCTCCCTCCGCGACGCTCGCGGGCTGGAACCTCGTCGACGCGCGCGCGCGCGCCGCCGGACTTCAGGTTCGCTGGAGCGCGCCGGGCAAACCCGAGCTCACGATGGACGTGGACTTCGGCGACGTGCGCCAGTGCTTCATGCGCGTCGAGGGCGTGGCGCTCTCGTTCCTGAACATCATGGACAGCCCCTACCCCTACGACGACCGCGTGCGGGGCCTCTTCGACGCGGTGGCCGCCAGCGTGAGGTCGCGCGCCCCCGCGTGGCGCGAGCTCGCGGCGCTGCACCATCGCCCCTGAGCGCGGCGGACGTCACCCGCCAGCGTCGGAGGCCTGCATCGTCGCCTCGTCGCCCGTGCGCCGTGGGAGCGCGACCTCTCCGTCGCCGACGCTGAGACGGCCCGCGGCCTCCCAGGTCGCGATGAGCGCGCGCGCCTCGTCGTGTCGCGCCTCGGGGACCAGCACGGTGACGGGAACGTGGGGCATCGTCCACCACGTGAGCTGACGCACATTGGCGGAGCGCGTGAACGTCGGTACACCGTGGGCTTCGAGCGCGGCCGCGAGCGCGTCGGCGAACCACACGCGTTGCTCATAGGCCACGGGGGTGAGCGCGCCGAGGCGGGCGCACGCGCGCCACTCGTCGACGAAGTCCATCGCGAGGGCGGTGCAGATCATCACGATCAGCCCCATCGTCACGCCGTGGATCGGCTGGTGGGTCACGCCCCCGAGGAGCTCGAGCGCGACGACCGCGAGGGCCATCGTTCGCGTCGCGCGTCGGGCGTCCGCCCGCTCGTGGTCGAGCGAGGCCGCCATCTCACCGGGGAGCCGCGAGAGCGCCGCGCGCGCGCCCCGGATCGAGGTCGGGAGTCGGTCGAAGAGCGCCATCGCGGCGAGCGCGAAGGCCGCCGCGAAGATCGCGCGCACCCACGGATCGGTGACCCACCCCTGGCGCCACACGCCAGCGCCGGGAATGCCGAGCACGACCAGCGCGCTGATCGCGGTGTCGAGAACCGACGTCCCCTGAATGGGGTGCGCGCCCCAGAGCGGCGCGCGGAGGTGAAGGCGCGCCACGACCGGCGCGTGGCCGGTCTCGCGGTACACGCCCGACGCGCTCACGCGTGGACGCTGCGCGCCGGCGTCTGCGCGCGATCGACCGAAGCGTCCGCGGAGAAAGCCCCACGCGAGCGCCGACCAGCCCGCGAGAAAGGCGCCCTGGATCACGAGCTGCGCGACGCTGACCTCGGGCTCGCGAACGAGCGCGACGACCATCGTCTCGAGGCCCATGAACATGATCGCCGAGACCACCGCGGCCCACGCGCCGCCGAAGCCCCAGCGCCGGAGCGCCGCGAGCGCGGCGAGGAGCGCGACGACGCCGCCGAGCGACGACGCGACGTAGCTCCACTGGACCGACTCGCTCATGCCCGCGGACACGAGGAACCGCGACGTGGTCCACCCCACCAGGAGCGCGAGCAGCGCGCCGAGCGCGAACGACGCGACCGTGAGGCCCAGGCGCACGCGCGGGTGATCGTGTCGCCTGCGGCGCAGGGCCGGCACCACGATCGCGATCACCTCGACGACGGTGAAGCCCGTGAGCACCTGCCCGAGGGCCCCGTACGCGGGCGGGTTCTGGGCGAGGATCGCGGCGCCGTCGCCCTCGATGAAGTCCTCCGCCGAGACTCCCCATGTGCGCCCGAGCGTCACCGCGAGGAGCGCGGCGAGCGCCAGCACCGACACCAGCGCGCGTCGCCCTCGCTGCGAGGGTGCCCCCGTCGGCGCCTCCTCGCCCTCGTCGCTGCGTGCTTCGTGCGTAGGCCCTTCGGATGTGTCGCTCAACGGCGGATCTCCCCCTCTCAGGGGGCATCGTACAGCGCACGCCGAAGCCGCGCGCCGAGATTCTCACGGCGTCGCCGTCGCGCGCAGCCCGAGGTCGCCCCGGAGGTGCGCTCGTCGATCGATGCGCCGGTGCGGCCTGGCGGCTACAAGCGCGGGCGACAGGCGAGCGCCTGGTGCTCGTGATCGGCGAAGTATGACCACATGCGGCGCATGGTGTTGGGGCCGGGGTTGAACTTGTGATCGAGGTCGTTCACGCCCGCCACGTACCACTCGCTCCAGGCGCCGTTCGACCAGCGGATGCGGTAGGCCGTCACCGTCCATCCGACGGAGCCGCGCGCTTGAAAGAGCGCGCGATCGACGGCGCGAGAGAGCCCCGAGGCCCAGCGGCTGTCTCCCGTCGCAGGACGCTCGAACATCGCGCACTCGTCTTGCGTCGCGAGGTCGTGCGCCACGCAGTCGCCCGTGGGGCACGCTTCGGTGGGAGGGGTCGCGACCACCACGCTCAACGGCGGTGTCGGCGGTCGCGGCGGCTGACAGGGGTTGATCCGTTGCGCGCTCGCGGGGAGCGCCGCGAAGGTCACGACGGCGAGGGCGAGCGAGCGAAGCGTGCGTGCGGGGTGAGACATGGCGATGTGACTCCTTCGCGTGGGGGCTGAGGCGTTCAACGCGGCGTGTCCGCGAGGCCTTTGGGGTCGCGCGAACATCGTCTTCGATCGAACTCGCGGGGAGCGCCGGGGCGACGCGGTGCGCGTTCGAGCGCGAGCGCCGCAGCCGTAGCAGGTTGCCTCACAAGGGCGCGCGCCCAACACGTACCTCTCCGTTCGCGGTCTCGTGCGACGAGGTCATTTCGCGGCTTCATCGGCGGCGCGAGGCGACCTCCGGCTCGGTGGCATCGCGCTCGCACCGTCGTCGCACATGAACATCATGAAGCCCCCACTTCGCTTCGCATCGTCCGCTGGTCAACGCGCGCTCCTCGCGCTGGTCGTGTCGCTCGGCGCGGCCTGCGCGGACATCGACAACGCCGCGGACTGCAACAAGATCTGCGACCGCTATCGGGAGTGCTTCGACACCTCGTACAACACGACCGCCTGCTACAACCGCTGCCGGTCCACGGGCACGTCGAGCGATGAGGCGCGACGCCGTGTCGACACGTGCTCGGCCTGCATCAACGGCCTCTCCTGCGTGGGCGCCGCGTTCACCTGCGGGACGCAGTGCAACACGGTCGTGCCGTAGCGACAGACGAAGCACGGAGCGCCAGCGCGCCCTTGTCTCTCGAACCGGCGCTCACCCGCGCATCGCGCGCCCGTCGCGGACGACGCTCACTGCGAACGCTGATAGGTGTTGCCGAGGTCGTCCTGCACCACGGTGGCGAGGTTGTTGACCGCGGCGACGAGGAGGTCTTGCGAGAGCGTGCGCGTGCGATAGCTCCACCCCGCGGGGAGCGTGAGCCGCGACGCGAGCGTCGGGAGGTCGGCCTGCGTGATCGCCGCGCGCTGCACGCTGTACGACTGCATCTCGTAGACGTGCCCCTCGGCGTCGACGAGTTCGAACACCGGCGCCCCCGCGGCGAAGCGTACGACGCTCGTGCGCTGGATCGTGCGGAGCTCATAGGCCGCGCTCTCCATCGAGGCCTGCGCGAGGGGCAGGTCGATGCCGCCCGCGTGGCGCATCGGGATGGCGCCGAAGGTCACCACCGTCGGGTCGACGAGCTCGGCGCGAACGAAGGCGTCGAGCATCCAGTAGCGCGGACCGTTGAGCAGCACGCGCACTGCGCTCGTCTGCGTCATGATCGCGCCGACGTCGAGCGCGCGCCACGCGGCGTCGGGGCAGTCGTTGAGGCCGATGGTGTTGTAGACGTCGACGTGCACCGACGCGCCCATGAGCCGCGCCACGAGGACCTCGCAGTAACGCGCGCCGCGGAGTCCGCGCACCTGATCGGCGTCGCTCGGCGGGGCGCTGTCACCCGTCGCGTCGATCACCGCGGACCGATCCGCGCCCGCATCGCTCGGCGTCGTCGTCTCGCCGCCACACCCTGCCAGCGCGAGCGCCAGCCACATCCCACCGATCACCGATCGACGCATCAGGAACCTCTGTACGCGCGTTGCCCACTCGCGGGCCCGACTGCGCGCGGCGATCGTGGCATCGCGACCGCGGCGATTCAACACCGTCCGTCGACCGTCGCGCGACGCGACAGATTCTCGCCCGCGCCGCGTCTCTAGTGGTACACGCGGCGCGAACGGAGAGCGTGAGATGAGAGTGCTGGTGATCGGCGCGACGGGCGCTACGGGCGTGCACGCGGTGAAGATGCTCCTCGCGGCGGGTCACGAGGTGACGGCGTTCGCGCGCAACCCCGGCGCGGTGGCGGAGAAGCACGCGCGGCTGCGCGTGGCGAAGGGCGACGCGCGCGACGCCGCCTCCCTCGACGCGGCGATGAAGGACCAGGACGCCGTGCTCTGCGTCTTCGGACCGCGCGACCTCAGCGAGACGGACGTGCAGGAGGCGCTCTATCGCAACCTCGTCGCGGCCATGAAGGCCCACGGCGTCAAGCGCGTGGTGAACCTCTCGGCCTGGGGCGCGGGCGACTCGGCGAAGCACATGAACCTCTTCTTCAAGCTCTTTTCGAAGACCGTGCTGCGGCACGTGTGGCCCGACAAGGAGCGCGGTGAGCGCCACCTCCTCGGCGCCGATCTCGACTACGTGAACGTGCGTCCGGGGCGCCTGCTCAACGAGGCCGCGCGCGGCGGCGTGAAGGCCGGCCTCGAGCCCGGCAAGATGAAGCCCGAGCTCACGCGCGAAGACCTCGCGCGCTTCATGGTCGACCAGCTCACGAGCGACGCGTGGCTGCGAAGGTCGCCGCTCATCGGATACTGAGCGCGCGCCTCCCGCCTTCGGCTACGTCAGGTCTTCGGGCCGGAGGGTCTTCCGGTGCCGCTTCAGCCTGCCTTCCGCCGCGGCGTCGACGGTCGCGCCGCCGAAGGTGAGCGCGAGCTCGTCTCCGAGGTCGCAGCGCGCGTCCCAGATGAAGGTCGAGCCGGGGTCATCGACTTCGAAGCGCAGGGTCGGGGGCTCTCGCAGGAGCCGCACGCGCAGCCTCGCCGCGGTGTTCGACGACACGGTGGCGCGCTTCTGTCTGCCCGCGAACGCGCGGAGCCGGTCGGCCAGGTCGTCCTCGAGCGCGAAGCGGAGATCGCGTCCCTCGAAGGTCGACACGAGGTGACGGAGACCTCGCTCGACGAAGGCGAGCGCGTCGCGCCAGGCCTGCTGCGCGCTCGACGGACGCCCTGCCGAGAGTCGGAGTTCGTAGCGCGTCGGCCTGACGATCTCGCCGCCCTCGACGCGGTAGAAGACGTCGCGCTCGCCGCGCACGCAGAGCCTGAGAAAGCCGCCCGGGACCGTGTGTGCGGTGCCCTCCTTGCGGGCGCTCCATCGCGCGCGGGCGGCGCGCACCTCGGGGGGCTCGTCGCCGCTGTTGTCGTAGCGCTTCGTCTGCAGCGAGACGCGCCCGCCTTCGATCTCGTAGCGCGCGCGCGTCGTCCGAAGATGTTCGAGGTAGGCGTGCACCACCTCGACGTCCTCCGACTCGACCACCACCTTGCTCATCGTCGCTCCCGCGCGCGCGCGAAGGGTCCATCGCGGCGATGCGCTCCAATACCAGAGTCCGCGTGAGGGCGTGCGCACGACCCGACACCCGTCGCGGCGAGTCGATCGGAGAGAGTCTCTATTCTGATTGACGGGTCAGCGCACGAAGCTGTATTCAGCGAAGGAATTGCGCACGTACGTTCAACGCGCGTCGCAAGTCGAAGGGAGTCACGTCGTGCGCTACTCGCAGCACAAGAGGGCCGGGGTGCGTCCTTGAATCGTCCGCGGAACAACAAGCCCGAGGACGAGGCCTCGCGCGCCGATGCGACGACCGCGGCGGCGGAGCGCCTCCTCCGCGCGGGGAAGCGCAAGGAGATCGCCCACGAGATCGTGCGGCGCGACGCGGTGGCGGCGTACTGGAAGGAGATCGAGGAGAAGCTCGCGAAGCTCGACGCGCAAGGCGCTTCGGAGAAGAAGAAGTCCGAGGCGCTCGCGGCCTTCCTCGATGGGCACCTCGCCGATCAGTTTCTCTACGTCGGCACCGACCTCAAGGGGCAGGCCCAGTACGTTCACGCCACGTCGACGCGCAAGCTGTCGGCGGAGCTGATCTACAACCCCTTCAAGATCCTCGGCGTCCACTCGGAGATCGCGGTGGAAGGGTCGGCGGAGTGGGGGCGAGAGATCGGCCTGCTCGTGATGCGGGGGCCGTCGGAGCCTTTCGCGGAAGGCGCGAAGGTCACGCGCCCCATCGTGCTCCACAGCTTCGCCGGCACCTTTCGGAGCTACACGCTCGGGGCGACCGTGGAGTTCGGGCTCGGGGTCGAGGCCGCGGTCGAGGGGAAGCTCACCTACGACGACGGCGAAGAGCCCGAGGACGGCAAGGCCACGGAGGAAGACCCGTCGAGCGAGCCTCCCGTGGTCAGCGGTGCAGGATCGTCGTCGTCTCCGTGGTCGCTCGAGAAGCCGGAGGGTGTCGAGGCGGGGATCATCAACGCGGACGACTTCGACGCGGAGACGTGCATCGAGCTCTTCTCGCTGAAGGCCGAGGCGAAGGTCGGGGTGCGCGCGGGCGCGAAGTACACCTACGAGACCTGGTGCGCCGTCGACCAGACGCCAGCCTACTACGCGCCGGGAGAGGGCAAGGAGCTGCGGCGCGCGGTGCTCGACGTGCTGCGCGAGGGGTCCACGAAGGCTGTCGCGAAGGCGCGCGCCGTCCGGCTCATCAACGAGCACCCCGAGCTTTGGGAGAAGATCGAGCTGGAGAAGTCCGTGCTCTGGGTCGACGTGCGCGAGGGCAGCCTCCGCATCATCGACCGGATCAACGCGCCGCGGATCAAGGAGGACGGGCTCCCCGCGTGCACCGCGAGCGAAGAGGTCGCGCGCGAGGCGTGGCTGTGCGTCGAGGCGCTCCTCCCGTATGTCACGGACGAGAAGCACGCCTGCAAGCGACGCGCGGAGGCGATCGCGCGCTGGCACCCCGTCGCCGACCATCCTGACGCCAAGAGCAGGGAGTACGGGCGCTTCTCGGTCTACGGCGGCAAGGGCCCGAGCGCCTCGTCCGAAGACGTGGTCAAGCGCCTCAAGCGACTGAGCCCGCGCGAGGGCGCGACGCGCGCCCAGAAGAAGGACTTCGAGCGCCTCACGCGCCACATCGAGTGGCGCCTCGATCCGTTCGTGAGCGGTCACCCGCGCTGGGAAGAGCTCGTGGGTCGGGTCGAGTCGATGTTCCGACAGAGGTCGAAACTGCGCAGGTTTCCCGGCGACATCTGGCAGCTCCGTGATTTCCTCCTCGAGCAGGCGCCGACGTTCAAGCAGTACGACCGCACGTACGCCTTGGAGGTCGTCGACGAGATCGACGGCGACGAGCTCGCGATCGGCGGAGGCGCGTCGTGGTGCAACGCGTTCCTGATCGCGACCTCGCACGCGGCCGACGGGGAGGCCGCGGCCTTCGCGTCGGCGGAGGCGAAGGTGCGCATGCCGGGGGCGCAGGGCGCGGCGAGCGCGGAGGTGAAGCTGAGCCTCGAGGGGCGCTACAAGAGCGCGTTCTCGCGCTTCCAGACGGTGTTCGCGGCGGACTCCGTGCCGGCCTCCGCGCGGAAGGTCTACTGCACGTGGGACACGCGCGTGCGATACACGTCATTCTCCGCGAGCGCGAAGGCGGGCCTGGCAGCCGAGGGCGGCGTCGCGAACAAGGTGGGCTCGCGAGAGGCGTCGAAGGAGGCGAGCTTCGAGCCGAAGCGCCTCAACCGCGTTCGATACCAGTCCGTCGTCGCCGTGTGGTCGCCAGACCCGAAGGCGACGACCGCAGACGCCAACGTCCAGATGCTGCCGGGCACCGGCGTGGTGTTCGGTGAGTCGCTGTCGGTGCACAACCTCGTCCGCGTCTACCGGCGCTTCGACACCGTGATGCGCAAGTCGAACCTCGGCTTCTTCGCCGACGAGGACCCGTACCTCGTCTACGTCGGGCGCTCGCTCGGCACCACGGCGGCGAAGTTCTGGCGCCTGCTCCTCGAGGAGGACTCGCGCTCGTTCATCGAGGCGCTCGACGATGCCGGCGAGGAGGAGAGCAGCGTCATCGTAGAGGCGACCTTCCGCGTCGACCCGAGCAAGCTCGCGGTCAAGGGGAGCGTCGAAGAGGTCAACGGCGCCACCTTCGCGTCGGTCTCGCGCCGCTCGCTTCGCAAGGTGCTGCGCGCCCCCCGCGAGATCGAGAGCATGCGCCTCCGCTACCGCCGCACGCTCGCGGAGGACAACACGCGGAAGAGCTTTCCGCTCGGCTTCGGCAAGGCGGTCGGCGTCGAGATCGGCGTGCGCCTGGAGCGGATCGATCGCGCGAGCACCGACGGCATCGTCGACGTGTCTACCTCCTTCTTTCACCCGAAGCTCCGCTTCCACGTGACGCCTGACGTGGCCTACGAGCGTGCGGTCCCCCCTGCGATCCTCTTCTGCCAGTGACGGAGTGACCCGATGGCTCTGAGCGCCGCCGACCTCGACACCCTCCGCCGCGCCGCAGCGCTCCCAGAGGCTCGCCTCGCGCGCGACGCCGACGACGTCACTGCGCGTGCTCGGATCGTCTCCCTCCTCGACCCCGTGCTCCGCGAGAGTCTCGCGTCGCCTGCGGGTGGCGACACGGCCGCTGCGGCCCCCGATCGACTCGCCGCCGTGACCTTCGAACGGCCCGCCGGGGGTGGCATCACCGCGACGGGCACCGCGCGACTCACCGACGGCGACGGCCCGTTCACGGCGTCGTGGGGCGCCGACGGTGTGCTCGCTTCTGTCGAGGTCCGCGCGCCCTCGGACGACGCGCCGCTCGGCGTGGCGCTCGGCGGAAAGCGCAGCGTCACGATCACCACGTCGCGCATCGCGTGGGCGTCGAGCAAGGACGGGCGCTTCGCGGTGCGCTTCGTCGGCGCGGTGGAGGCCGCCGGTGTGAGCCTCGCGGTGAGCGTCCGCGCCAACGCCGAGGGCGCCTGGGTCGTCGACGCGTGCCGCGACGCCGCCGCTGCCGGTGCCGTCGTTGACGGCGCCGACGAGGGAGCGCCCGCGGAGATCGCGCTCGACAAGGCGCTCTCGACGGCGGGCGTCGGACTGAGCGACGTTCGCGCCTTTCTCGACGCGGTGATCGAGGGCGCGGACCTCCGCGTCGACCGCCTCCAGCTCGGCCTCCGCGAGGAGGCGGGCGGCGTCGCGTTCTGGCGCATCAAGGTCGGCGGCGCGTCGCCGCTGCGACCGTGGGCGCTCGTGCCCGGCGTGCTCGAGGTCGACAAGATCTCGCTCGACCTCGCGCTCCGCTACGCCGCGCGCGGCGACAGCTCACGCCTCGACGCCACGCTCGACGGCGACGTGCGCGTGCGCGACACGGCGCTGAAGTTCCGACTCACGCGCAAGGCCGCGCTGTGGGAGCTCGCGCCGCGCGAGCCCATCGCCCTCGACGTGAAGGGCCTCCTCTCGTGGATCGGCGCCACCACGCTCGCGGAGGGCGCGCCGGACTGGGGGTCTCCGACCGACGGCCTCGCCATCGACGGGCTCGCGCTCGCCATCGACCTCTCGAAGCGCGGCGCCGCGCGCGTGGCGACGCTCCGCGGCGAGGTGGTGAAGCGCGGCGAGTTCGCGCTCCCGCTCCTCGGTGACCGTGGCGTCGTGCGCGACCTCGCGATCGGCGTACGCGTCGACTCGCCCTTCGACGCGCCCGCGCGCGCCACGACGCTCTCCTTCCGCGCCGCGCTCGCGCTCAAGCTCGCGCGTGACGGCGCCGCGACGGACTTCGCGCTCGCGGGCTCGTACGCCGAGAAGCAATGGTCGCTGCAGGCGTCGACGAAGGGGCAGGTCTCGCTCACCAGCGCCCTCGACGCGCTCGTCGGGCTCGCCCTCGACGACCAGGCCACGTCGCTCTTCGGCGACTACGACCTCTCGCTCGACCAGCCATCCCTCTCGCTCGGCTCGGGCGGCGCGGTGGCCTTCGAAGCGAGCGTGCTCCTTCAGCGCCGCTCGAACGCGGGCGGGACCTTCGACGTCGGCGTCGGCGCGCTCACGCTCTTCCCCGGTGCGATCGTCGCGCGGCGCGAGGAGAAGCGCTCGAGCTACAGCCTCTCGCTCGGCCTCGCGCTCGTCTTTGACGGGGGACCCGCGATCGAGCGCTGCACGCTCCGCGTCAAGCACGACACCGGACGGAAGGGCGCGCTCACCACGGTCACGCTCTCGACCGCGCTCGTCTTCCCGCAGAAGCCCGACGAGGAGCCCGTTCGCGTCGACCTCTTCGGCGAGTACAAGTCGGGCAAGAGCGGCGGATTCGTCTTCAAGGGAACGGCGACGGAGGTCCCGCTCAACCCCGTCATCGACGGGATGATCGGGCTCCTCGGACAGAGCCTCCCCGACGACTTTCCGCGCCTCGCCGCGACGCGCCTCTCGCTACGCTTCGACACGTCGGACGGGAGCTACGAGGCGAGCGGGACGGCCACCGCCGCGCCCTTCCGCGTGAAGGACACGCTCGTCAGCGACGCGACCTTCTCCTTCCGCGTCCGCTCTTCGTGCAAGAAGGGCGCGGCGCGGGAGACGGGCGTCGCGCTCCAGGGCAAGGCGAAGATCGGCGCGATGGAGGTGGGCCTGACCGTTCGCTTCGACGGCAAGTCCACCGACGTCGTCGCGGTCGCGAGCGACGTGAGCGCGGGACGCTTCGCGAAGGAGTTCCCCGAGGCCGCGTCGGGCGGGCCCGACGTGAGCGGAGACGGGGACGTGCGGCTCGCGGCGGCGGGCTTTCGCTATCGGTCGGAGAAGCGCGCCGCGAAGGCCGACGAGGCCGGTGACGCAGCGCCCTCGACGAGCTTCGCGCTGCTCGCAGACGTGGGCGGCATCGGTCGCTTCGACGTCGCCGCGGCGGTGCGAAATCCGAAGGAGGGATACAAGCCCTTCTTCCTCATGCGCCCGAAGGTGTCGTGGCTCGCGCCGGGCGCGGCCGTGGGGTGGTCGGGGGCGCCGTTCAAGAAGCTCCCGCTGTGCCCCGACCGCGTGCCGGGGCTCGATGAAGACCTCGCGAGCTCGGCCTACGACGCGCGCGTCGGCCTCTTCGCCACGGCGGTCTTCGAACTCGACGGGACCGCCGTCGGCCGCGCCCTGGGCATCCGCGACGGCATCGAAATCGCGGTCGAGGATGGTGACCTCACCGTTCGACCGAAGCGTCGCGCGGCGCCGGGTCTCCCTGCGTCCGCAGAGTCCGCCGCGAAGCCCGCAGAGATCGCCGCGAAGCCCGCGGAGACCGCCGCGAAGGCCGCGGAAGCGCCCGCCAAGCCCGCGGAGGAGCGCGAGGGCGAGAAGACCTTCCGTCTCGAGAAGACCCTCTCGCTCGCCACCGTGATCAACGCCGTGTCGCCGGGCAAGGACGACGGAAAGGCGAAGGGCTCGACGGGCTGGCGCTCCCTCCTCGGCAACGCGCTCGTGGTGAGCAACCCCGGCATCACGCTTCGAAGCAAGCCGAAGCCGGGGCTCACGGTCTTCGCCGACGTCGGGCTCAACGTGGGCTCGTGGGTGAGCGTCGCCGTGCAGGGCCTCGCGGTCTCGATCACGCCGCGCAAGGGCCTCACGGGCGACCTCCGCACGGACTTCGACGTCGACGGCGCCGCCATCTCGCTCGACATCCAGCCGTGGATCCGCGGCGCTGCGGCCGTGTCGCGCGACCGCTCGGACACCGACGGCATCACCGTCGTCGGCCTCGGGGAGTTTCAGCTTCTCAAGAAGGTGCGCGTCGGCGCGCTGGCCTACCTCCGCTGGGCGCGGAAGGGCGATGACCACGCGCTCGACGCGGGCTTCGGCTTTCTCTTCGCGACCGGGATGCTGGTGCCGCTTCCGCCGTCGCCGGTGGTGCTCACGGGCATCGCGGGAGGCTTCGGCTACAACGCCGTCCCGCGGCTCCCTTCGCGCGCGGAGGACGTGGCCGACAACGCGCTCCTCCAGCTCCTCCGCGGCGGCGAGGCGACGGATCGTTCGGCCAGGGCGATGCTCGATCGGCTCGACGGCTTCCGTCGCTCCATCGACCGCGCGCCGGGCGCGTGGTGCGTGGTGGTCGGGCTCACGGCCACCGTCGCGCGCGTCGTCGACTGCGCGGTGCTCGCGGTGGTCGAGGGGCGCCCCTCGGGCCTCGAGGTCGCCATCATGGGCGTCGCGGACTTCACGCTCGGCGCGAAGCCCGGCAGCGGCGGCACCACCCTCGGCCGCGTTCAACTGTCGCTCCTCGCGCGGTGGAGCTCGGCGGCCGCGTCGGTGATCGTCCTCGGCGCGGTCACCGGCGACAGCTGGATCTTCGACGAGAAGTGCCGCCTCCAGGGCGGCTTCGCGCTGTGCGTCTGGTACGGCGGCCCCAACGCGGGCGACTTTCTCCTCTCGATCGGCGGCTACTCGCCCTTCGCGCCGCGCCGCGCGCACTACCCCGCGCTCGATCGCGTCGGGCTGAAGTGGCGCGTGAGCGACGCCCTCTCGCTCTACGGCGAGGCCTACCTCACGCTCGACCGCTACAGCGTGCAGCTCGGCTGCGCGGCGGGGCTCAGCTACCGCACCAGCAAGGTGAAGCTCGAGGCCCACTTCTCGTTCGACGCCATCGTCGAGTGGGCGCCGCTCTACTACGAGGCGCGGATGCGCCTGAGCGTCCACGTCGAGATCAAGGTCGTGGTCACGCTGCGGCTCGGGCTCGACGTCGACGTCCACCTCTGGGGTCCTCCGTTCGGCGCGGAGGTCCACGTCGAGGTCGAGCTCTGGCCCTTCAATCCCTCGTTCACCGTCGCGGTGGGATCGGACTACGAAGAGGCGCAGTTCGAACGGAGGAACGTCGCCTTCGACCGCGTCGTCGAGCTCGCGGCGGGCGCGAAGGACGCCTCGACGCTCAAGCTCCTCGCGGGCGACAGCCCCGGCGTGCTCGCGCCTGGAAGCGCGCAGGTCACGCCGGCCGCGCGCTCGCACCGCTTCGTCGCCGAGCGCGCGAGCTCCGCCGACGCGGTGGCCCTCTCGCTGGAGAGCGCGATTCCGCTGACCGAGCTCCGCTACGGCGCGGACGGCGCGCGGCACACCGCGGGCGGCGAGCGCGGCCTCGAGGTGCGGCCGAAGCGCTGGTCGGGCCTCTCGTCGTCGCTCACGGTCACCGTGTACGAGCTCGTGATGCGGTCGGGCGCCGAGGTCTCGCGACGCGCCGCCCCGACGCCGTGGGAGCTCGGCGCCGTGCGCGGTCAGCCGCTGGAGTCGCTCTGGTCGATCGCGAAGGACAAGTCTCGCCCGTGGGAGGTCGAGCGCGCCGAGCTCATCACCGCCGCGCAGGTGACGCCGCCCTCTTCGAACACGGGCGACCGCTTCGACGCCGTGCGATTGCGCGGTGAGACGACGCGCGCGCCTGCGCCCGCCGCGACGCGCGAGGTGGCGGCGCCGACGCTCGCCGCTGCGACCGTCGACGCGGTGGGCGGCGCGCTCGACAAGGACCGCGCGACGCTTCGCAGCGCGCTGGCCGACCTCGGCTTCACGGCGCTCGCGGGCTGCGCGACGCGGGGCTTCCGCCCGCTCGAAGCCGCGCCGCTACGCATCGACGAACGACGACGGGAGGTGGCGTCGTGAGCGCCAGCGAGATGGAAGACGCGCCCTTCACCCTGCAGGACTGCTACCTCGGGCCTCGCGCCGGGCGCTACGCCCTCCGCGCCGAGCACACCGTCACCCGCGCGGGCGCCGCCGAGTGGCGCGGCGAGGCCGAGCTCGGCTTCGAAGTGTCCGCGCCGCGGCTGCGCCTCCCCTCGCCCGACGTCGTGCACGGCTGCTACCCGCCGCCCGGTGGCGCAGCCTTCTACGGCGACTCGCTGCCGTACGTGTCGCTCGCGCGCCGCTCGCTGCCGTGGGAGCGGACCCCGACGCCCCTCGCCCCCGATGCCTCGCCTGCCGACCGCGCGACGCCGTGGCTCGCGCTCGTGGTCCTCACGCCCGACGACCTGCGCGACGCGGTCGTTCGCGCGGTGACGGGCGCGACGCTCGCCGAGGCCGCTGGCGCGACGGCCCCCTACGCGCCGTGGGGCGACCCCGCGCTCGCGGAGGACTTCACCCTCAGCGCCGAGGAGCGGGCCGCGGAGGTGAACGTCCTCGAGCTCGACGCGACGCGATTTCGCGCGCTGTGCCCGCGCCCTGAAGAGCTCCGCGCGCTCGCGCACGTCCGCTCGGTCGACGCGCGCAACAAGGCCGCGGGCGCGGCGCAGGCCGTCGCCCACTTCGCGCTGGTGCTCGCCAATCGACTGCCGCAAGCGGGGCTCCACACGGCCGCGCTCGTGTCGCTGGAGGGTTGGGGGCCGTGGCTCGCGGACCCCGCGCGTTCACCGGCGACGCGCGTCCGTGTCGTGGTGCTCCACCGCTGGCAGTTCGAGTCGCTCACGGGCGTCGGAACCTGCGCGGCGTGGGTGAAGGAGCGCCTCTCGGTCGGACCGCTCGCGCTCTCTCGCGAGCGC
>JAXLYG010000069.1:0-52945 GCA_046351535.1 Polyangiales bacterium | reverse complement strand
GCCTCGACGCGGTGATCGCCTCGCTCGGCGGCGCCGACGTGCTCGCCCGCGTGCGCACCCTCCACGAGCAGGCCGGCGTGGCGCTCGGGATGTCCACCGAGATCCCGATGATCGCCGAGGGCGTGAAGCTCGGAGACTCGATGACGGCCGTGCAGACGGTGCTCCGTGAGTACGTGCTCAAGGTTCACGCGATGGTGGCCCCGGAGGTCCCCGGCTCCGACGTGCTCGCCGCGCAACTGCTCGCGCCCTTCAACGACGTCGTCACCGCCGCGCGACCCGCGAAGAAGACCGTCGCGGTGCAGAAGCCCGCTACGCCCGTGACGCCCGTCGCGCCCGTCGCGCCCGTCGCGGAGCCCGCGCTCAAGCCCACCGGCACCGACCGCTGATCGCCTCGACGCGTCGATGACGCGCTCCTCCTCCCTGTGGGCGCCACGCTCGCTCTGTAAATCGTTGAGCGCGGCGCGCGCTTGTTGCAGCGTACCGCGCCGATGATCTGGCGATCACGACGCGCGGGAGTTGTGCTCCTCCTCGCGCTGCTGACTGTGCTCGTCGCGGCGGCGCTCGTGCTCCGCGCGCGGCGTCGGCGAGTGACCTTCGTCGAGGTCGCGCCCGTCGTGTATCGCCGCTGCTCGCCGTGTCATCGGCCGGGCGAGTCGGGGCCCTTCTCGCTGCTCAGCTACGAAGACGTCGCGCGTCGGCGAAGGCAGATCCTGCGCGTGATCAACGCGGGCGTGATGCCGCCGTGGAAGCCCGTCGCAGGCTTCGCGCACTACCGCAACGATCGCAGCCTCACGGCCGCCGAGCGCGACATCCTCAAGCGCTGGGTCGACGCGGGCGGTCCGCGCGGTGACGCGTCGGAGGTACCCGCTGCCCCGCAGTGGCCGACGGGGTGGAGGCTCGGCACGCCCGACCTCGTGCTCACGATGCCCGAGGAGTTCGAGTTCCATGCCGACGGGCTCGATGTGTATCGAAACTTCGTGATCCCGTCGGGGATTCACGGCGCGCGCTACGTCGCCGCGTGGGAGTTTCGACCGGGCTCTCGCGCGGTGCACCACGCCATCGTGAACCTCGATCGCAGAGGCTGGGCGCGGCGTCGCGAGGCCGAAGATCCGCTCCCGGGATACGCCGGAATGGAAGGCGGAAACCTCCAGTCGCCCGACGGCTTCTACCTCGTGTGGGCGCCGGGCAACTCACCCACGCCGCCCGATCCGAGCATGGCGTGGCGCATCGACGAGCGCACCGACCTCGTGCTCCAGCTCCACCTCCACCCCACGGGGCGCGTGGAGCGCGTGCGTTCGACCATCGGGCTCTACTTCGCGACCACGCCGCCGACGCGGCCGAGGGTGACCTTTCGCATCGGCGACAAGCCCATCGACATCGCGCCGGGGACCACGTGGACGATGCGCGACGACGCGACGCTGCCCGTCGATGTGTCTGCGCTCGGGCTCTTTCCCCACGCGCACTACCTCGCGCGACGGATGCGCGTGTGGGCCACGCTGCCCGACGGACGCGTCGAGTGGCTCCTCCGCATCGACGACTGGGACCCCGCCTGGCAAGACGCCTACGTCTTCGCGCAGCCCCTCGCGCTCCCTCGCGGAACGTCTCTCTCGATGGAGTATTTCTTCGACAACACCGAGGCCAACGAGCGCAACCCCAACACCCCTCCGCGCCGCGTCACCACGGGCGAGGGGAGCTTCGACGAGATGGGCAACGTCACCTTCGACCTCATGCCCCGCGACCCCCACGACCTCGACGCGCTGCAAGAGACCAAGTACCGCCGCCTCCTCGGGAGCAACGCCTTCGCGGAGTACAACCTCGCCAACGTGCTCATGCGCCTGCACCGCAGCGACGAGGCCATCGCGCACTACCGCGGCGCCACCGCGCGCATGCCCGAGCTCGACGCGGCCTGGTACAACCTCGGCATCGCGCTCTCGGCCCGCAACGACCTCGCGGGCGCCATCGAGGCGTATCGCACCGCGCTGCGAATCCGTCCCGATCAGGCGAGTGCGGGCGTGAACCTCGGCAACGCGCTCCTCACGCTCGGCCGCGTCCCCGAGGCCGTCGACGCGCTCCGCGCTGCGGTGCGGGTCGACCCCAGACTCGCCGTCGCGCACAACGCCCTCGGCGCGGCCCTCGCGCGCACGGGTGACTTCGCGGGCGCCGTCACGGAGTTCCGCGCGGCGCAGGCCATCGAGCCCGACAACCCCGCGTCGTTCACCGAGCTCGGCAACGCGCTGCGCGCCCAGGGGAACACCGCCGAAGCGCGCGCCGCCTATCAGCGCGCCCTCGCGATCGCGCCGGGCTTTCCGCCCGCGGTGGCTGCGCTGGCCGCGATGACGGCGCCCTCGGCCGACGCGGGCGCACGGTAGAGACGCTCCACGCCGCGCGGCGCATGCCGTAGGATCGCGCCGCGCGAAGCGCCCCATGAGCACCAACCGCCCGAAGAACCCCTCCCAGCGCGGCGACACGATCCCCGACGCGAAGACCGACGTCTCGCTCCACGACACGCTGCCCGCGAGCGCGGTCGTGTCGAACACACCCCTCGAGCCCGTGAAGCGCACGCCCTCTCAGAACACGAACCCCCGGAAGAAGAAGCTCCGTCGCACGCTCGGCCTCGCGGCGCTCGGGCTCTTCGGCGTGGCGCTCACGGGCTGCCTCGTGCTCGCCGGGCTCTTCGCGTACTACGGCCGCAGTCTCCCCGACGTGCACTCGCTCCGCACGCGGTGGAACCCGCCGCAGACGACGCGCATCCTCGCCCGCGACGGCAGCGTGCTCGCGGAGCTCTTCATCGAGCGCCGCACGGTGGTGCCCCTCGAGAGCCTCCCCGAGAACATGGTGAAGGCGTTGCTGGCCGCCGAAGACGCGGACTTCTACGAGCACCAGGGCCTCGACTGGCCGGGCCTCGTGCGCGCCCTGTGGATCAACGTCCGTCACGGCACGCTCGCGCAGGGGGCGAGCACGATCACGCAGCAGGTGGTGAAGAACGTGCTGCTCACGCCCGAGCGCACGCTCTCGCGCAAGGTCCGCGAGGTGCTCCTCGCGCGGCGCATCGAGCAGGAGCTCGGCAAGAACGAGATCCTCTTTCTCTACGTGAATCACATCGCCTTCGGGCACGGGCGCAACGGCGTCGAAGAGGCCGCGCGCTTCTACTTCGGCAAGCACGTCGGCGAGCTCACCCTCGGCGAGTGCGCGCTCCTCGCGGGGATCCCCAAGAACCCCACGCACTACTCTCCGAGGCGCAACCTCGAAGATGCGCTCCGCCGTCGCCGCTGGATCCTCGCGCAGATGGTCGAGAAGCGCTTCGTCACGCAAGACCAGGCCGACGTCGCCGCCGCCGAGCCCGTGCACCTCGCGTCGACCCCCGACGACGACGACAGCGGATGCCCCGAGGTGGTCGACCTCGTGCGCCGCACGCTCTCGCAGGTCGCGGGCGAAGACTCGCTCCGCCGCGGCGGATACACGGTCTACACGACGCTCGACCCCGCGCTCCAACGCGCTGCGAGAGAGGCCGTCACGCGCGGACTCACGCAGCTCGACGCGCGCCACGGATACCGCGGACCGCTCGTTGCGCCCGGCGCGCGACGCACCGCCGCGAGCGGCAACGTCGTACGCGCAGAGCGTCCGCCCGCCGATGGGAGGCTGCACCCCGGACACATCTACGCAGGCGTCGTCGAGCGCGCCGAAGATCCCGCCGAAGGAACCCGCGGCCGCGGCGCCCTCTACGTCCGCGTCGGAACCTCGACAGGGCGCGTCGCGTGGGAGACCGCCGAACGCTACGCGCAGTCGCTCACGCCCTCGCAGTTCGCGCCCGTGGGCGCCGTGGTGCGTGTGTCGCCCGATGGTCCGATCACGCCCGAAGTGTCGGGCTCGATGCACCTCGAGCTCGGTCCGCAGGGCGCGCTCGTGGCGATCGATCCGTCGACGCGCGAGCTCGTCGCGATGGTCGGCGCCTTCGACGCCGTGCCCGGGATGTTCAACCGCGCGACGCGCGCGCAGCGTCAGCCGGGCAGCGCGTTCAAGCCCTTTCTGTACTCCTTCGCGGTGGCCTCGCGGCGCTTCACGCTCGCGAGCGAGCTCGACCCGAACCCCGGCTGCTTCGGCGTCGGTCGCGGTCGCTGGTGCCCCGCCGAGGCCCACGCGCACGCGGGCATCATCGAGCCTCCGATGCGCTTGCGTGAAGCCCTCGCGTTCTCGCGGAACATGGTGGCGGCGCGGCTCATCGAGGCCCTCGGGCCCGAGGCCGTCGCCACGCACGCGCACGCGCTCGGCATCTCGTCGGCGCTCCCCAACGACCTCACGCTCGCGCTCGGCTCCGGCGTGGTCACGCCCTCGGAGCTCGTGAACGCCTATGCCACATGGGCTTCTGGCGGACGCTATCAAGACTGGTACGTGATCCGTCGCGTGGTCGCGCCCGACGGGAGAGACATCCCGCTGCCCGCGCGTCCTGCGCCGAGGCAGAGCCTCACGCCCGCCGAGGCGTACGTGGTGACGAGCCTCATGACCTCGGTGATCGACCACGGTACGGGCCGCGCCGCGCGCGCGCTCAACCGCCCCGCCGCGGGCAAGACGGGCACGACCGACAGCGCGCGTGACGCGTGGTTCGTGGGCTACACGCCCGACATGGTCGCGGGCGTCTGGATCGGCTTCGACGACCGGCAACCCCTCGGCTCGGGCGAAGAGGGCGCGCGCGCATCGGTCCCCGTGTGGACGCGCTTCATGCAGGAGTACGTGCGCGTCCGTCATCCCCCCGCGATCGAGTTCGCGCGTCCGTCGGGCGTGGTGGCCGTGCAGATCGATCCCGTGACGGGCCTCCTTCCCGCGCCTGCGGTGGCGCCCGTCGATCCGCTCGCGCCGCAACCCCCGGCGCCCATCGAGGAGGTCTTTCTCGAAGGCACGGAGCCCCACGAGACGGCGCCCGTGGATGCGGGTGTGATCCCCGACGCGGCGGTGCTCGTTCCGACCGAGACGGGCGACGCGGGGACGACCCTCGAGAACCCCACGGGCGCGGAGCCCACGGGCGAGCCTCCCCTCGTTCTCCCCGTGCAGGAAGCGCCGCCCGAGGCCGACGCGGGCGCGGCGCCGACCACCGACGCGTAACGGTCTCTCGCTACACGACCGCGGTGGCCGTGCGCTCCGCGAGGCTCTCGGGCTCGACGTGAATGGTCACGTCGACGTGCGGATGCGCCTGCTCGACCGCGCGCTCGACGTCATCGCAGAGCGCGTGCGCGGCCGAGACCGTCATCGCGCCGGGCACCACGAGGTGAAGGTCGCAGAAGATCCCCGAGCCCGCGCTCCGCATTCGAAACCCGTGGACCTCGACCGCGCCTCGCTCTCGCGCCTTCGCGTCGATGAGCGCGCGCAGCGCGGCGGACTCCTCGGGGTCGAGGGTCTCGTCCATGAGCCCGCCCACGGAGCGCCGCACGAGGCCGAAGCCCGCCCACACGATCTGCGCGGCCACGATGAGCGCGAGGATCGCGTCGAGCGTCCACCAGCCCGTGAGCCGCGCGAGGCCGATGCCCACGAGCACGCCCGCGCTCGTCGCCACGTCGGTGAGCACATGCACGCCATCGGCATGGAGCGCCGGTGATCGCGAGCGCTTGCCCGCGCGCAGGAGGTAGAGCCCCAGCGCGCCGTTGAGCGCCGAGGCGCCCACGGAGAACGCGACGCCGAGCCCGAGCGACTCCGCGACGCGGGGGTGGAGCACCCTCGGCAGCGCCTCGCGCGCGATCTCGACGGCGGCCACGAGCACGAGCACGCCTTCGAGCACCGCGGAGAGGTACTCGGCCTTGCCGTGTCCGAAGGGGTGATCGGCGTCAGGGGGGCGCTTCGCCACGCGCACGGCGGCCCACATCGCGAGCGCGGCGGCCACGTTGACGATCGACTCCATCGCGTCGGAGCCGAGCGCCACGGAGTCGGTCACGCGCCACGCGACGGTCTTCAGCGCGAGCACCGCGCAGGCCACGGCGACGCTGATCTTCGCGGGCCCTTCGAGCGACGCGGTGTTGAGGTCGGGTGCGGCGGAGAGCTTCATCGGGAGGGGTTGCAGAGCACGAACGCGACCGCGCTCGCGGAGGTGGCGCTAGGCGAGCGAGCCGACGGCGCCCGCGAGGCGCGCGAGGGCGTCGTCGATCGTCGCGACGCTGACCGCGTACGAGAGCCTGAGGTGACCCGGCGCCATGAACGCAGAGCCCGGCACCACGGCGATGTGCGCCGCGTCGAGGAGCCACTGGGCGATGTCGGCGTCGGTCTCGAGCACGACGTCCATCGGGGTGCGCTTGCCGAGCCAGGCGCTCACGTCGCAGAAGGCATAGAAGGCCCCTTCGGGCATCCCGCAGCGCACGCCGGGGAGCGCGCGGAGCCCGTGCACGAGCCTGTCGCGACGCTCTTGAAAGAGCACGCGCATGCGCTCGAGCTCGACCGCGGGCGAGCGCAGCGCCTCGAGCGCGCCCCACTGGGCGAAGGTCGCGGTGCTCGTGGCGCCCTGACCCTGCACCGTGTCCATGGCCTTCGCGAGGGCGACGGGGGCGATGCTCCAGCCCACGCGCCAGCCGGTCATCGCGTAGGTCTTGCTGACGCCGTCGATGATGACGGTGCGCGGCGCGAGGTCCGGCGCGACCGAGAGGATCGAGCGCTGCACGAAGCCGTCGTACACGAGGCCCGCGTAGATCTCGTCGGTGACGATCCAGCAGTCGTGACCGCGGAGGGCCTCGGCGATGGCCTTGAGCTCGTCGACGGTGTAGGCCGCGCCGGTGGGGTTCGACGGCGAGCACAGGATCACGGCCTTGGTGCGCGGCGTGAGCGAGGCGCGGAGGGCGTCGGCGGTGACCTTCCACCCCGACTCCAGCGTGCTCTCGACGTAGACGGGGGTGGCGCCCGCGAGGCGCACCTGCTCGGGGTAGCTCACCCAGCAGGGCGTCGGGATCACCACCTCGTCGCCCTCTTCGAAGGCCGCGAGGGCGAGGTTGAAGAGCGCCCCCTTGGCGCCCACGGTGACCGTGACGTTCTCGGGCTTCGCGACGACGCCGCGGTCCGCGGTGGAGCGCTCGGCGATGGCCTTTCGAAGCTCGGGGATGCCGCTCACGGGGGTGTATCGCGTACGCCCCTCGGCGATGGCGCGGCGGCCCGCCTCGCGGATGTTCTCGGGCGTGTCGAAGTCGGGTTCGCCCGCGCCGAAGGAGATGACGTTGACACCCTTCGCGCGGAGCTCCTGCGCGCGGGCGTTGATGGCGAGGGTGATGGAGGGTGAGACGGCGCTGAGCCGCGCTGCGAGCCGGTTCGGCATGACGTTGGACCTGAGATCATACAGGCAACGCCCCGCGCCAAAACAGCGAAGTGAGGCCCCGCGGGTCAGGCGGACTTGTGCTCGCCCTTGGTGTCGTGCGGGAGCTGGCGCTCGTCGGTGGCGCCTTCCTTCAAGCCGCGCTTGAAGTTCGCGATGCCCTCGCCGATGCCCTTGCCGAGCTCGGGGATCTTCGCGGCCCCGAACAGGAGCACCACCAGCACGGCGATGACGATGAGCTCAGGGACTCCGAGACCGAACATGGCGTTTTCGCTCTTCTCGATGGAGGTTTTGAGAGTTCTGCGGTGCGTCGGGAGGGCGACGGCCTCCATCGGGCGTCGCGCGAGCGGAGACCGTAACACAGCCCCCGCGCGCTTTCACCCTCGCGGCAGGCGCGCGAGGCGGCGCGAAAGGGCGGATCTCACGGCGTAGAACGGCCCTGCGGGGCGCCGCGCGGTGAATTGTCTCCGACGGTGAATCGCCCCGTTGTGACCGCAGAAAGCGTTTCGGCGCGCGTGGTGTGTGAGGTATGTTCACCGCTACGTGTTTTTGCCTCCGATGCCCGACGCACAGCCGCAGCGCGGTTGGGGATGTGCAGCGGTCACAGGGTCGTCTCAGCGCAGATCGTAAGGAGAACTCATGTCGAAGAACCCGAAGGACAACGCCCCCAACACCCTCCGCGACGAGGACATCGTCTCGCAGCCCGACACCGGTCGCCGCTCGGTGATGGCCGTGGTCGGCGCGACCGTGCTCGGCGCGGCCTCGAAGGCTCTCGGCGGCTGCGTCGTGCAGTCTCCGCAGCCCGCGCCCGTGGGGCAGGTGACCACCGGCGGCACCGTGGTGGTGCAGCAGGGGCGCACCGGCGTGACCGACAACGACCAGGGCCAGTGGGCCGACCCCGTGGGCAACGGCCGCGGCGGCTACCGCGGCGTGGTGACGGGCATCACCGACGGCGACTCGGGCACGTACTCCGACCCCGTGAACCAGGGCCGCGGACACTGGGGCCGCGGCGCTGCCTCGGGGCTCACCGACGGCGACTCGGGCTCGTGGTCCGACCCCGTGGGCAACGGCCGCGGCACGGCGCGCTTCTCGAACACGGGCATCACCGACGGTGACTCGGGCTCGTGGGCCGACCCCGTCGGCGGCGGCCGCGGACACCGCTGAAGCAGCGCGCGGCGACGGGGCGACCGCCGGTCGGCGTCCCGTCCGCGCATCTCGACGACCCTCTTCCACACTCTCTCTTTCCCCCGTTTACCGCCATGACATTCACGCTCGATCGACTCATCGCGCCCATCGGCCGCGAGGTGTTTCTGCGCGCTCACTGGGAGCAGCTCCCGCTGGTGGTGCACCGCGAGGACCGCACGTACTGGCGCGACCTCCTCACGGCCGACGACGTCAACCGCGCGCTCACGACGCGGCACATGCATCACCCCGCGGTGGGGCTCATCAACGCCGCGCGCAAGGTCGCCCCCGAGGAGTACACGTACCCGAGCGGGCTGATCGACACGGCGAGGCTCTACCGCCACTTCGCCGAGGGGAGCTCGATGAGCTTCAACGGCTTCGAGACCGAGCACCCGGCGCTCGCGAACCTCTGCCGATCGATGGAGCGCGACCTCTCGACGCGCTTTCAGACCAACCTCTACTACACGCCCGAGAACGCCCAGGGCTTCCGCACGCACTACGACTCGCACGACGTGTTCGTCCTCCAGGTGCACGGGAGCAAGCACTGGCGGCTCTACAACACCCCCGTCGAGCTGCCCTACCGCCGACAGGAGTTCCACCCCGAGGAGCACCCCGTGGGTGATGTCACCGCGGAGTTCGTGCTCCACCAGGGCGACATGGCCTACGTCCCCCGCGGCCTCATGCACGACGCGCGGACCACCGGCGAGGAGTCGCTGCACGTCACCCTCGGCGTGCTCTTCACCTCGTGGACCGACCTCGTCGTCGAGTCGCTCGGCCTCCTCGGGCTGCGCGATCCCGCGTTCCGCAAGGGCCTCCCGGTGGGCTACGCGCGCGCGGGCTTCGACCGCGACCCCGCGAAGGCGCAGTTCCGCGAGCTGCTCCATCGCTTCGCCGAGAAGGCCGACTTCGACGGCGCGTTCGAGCACTTCATCGACGACCTCGTCGACACGCGGCAGCCGCTCCTGCCCGGCCAGATCGACCAGGTGCACCGCCTCTCGACCCTCACCGTCGAGACGCGCGTCGCGCAGCGGGCCTTTCTCTACCGCCTCCGCGAGGAGGGCGAACACGCCGTGCTCCAGATCTACGGCGGCACGATCAACTTCCCGAAGTTCGCCATCGACGCGCTTCGCTACGCGATGGAGCACGACACGTTCACCCCCGCGCAGCTCCCCGGCCTCGACGACGAGGGCCGCGTCACCTTCGTGCGCCGTCTCATCCGCGAGGGCGTGCTCCTCTTCGCCGAGTAGCTCCGCTCCCTCACGAAACACCGCCGTCTCATCTGGACGGCGCGTCTTCCCGTGTGGTGACCATCGCGGGATGCAACCTCACCCCGACGATCGACTCGCCGACGCGTGGCACGCCGCGTGGCGCTTCGCCTCCGAAGCGCACCAGGGACAGCGCTTCCCCGGCACCGAGCTCCCGTACATCGTCCACGTCGCCTCCGTGGCCGGCGAGGCCCTCGTCGCGCTCGCGTCGGAGCCCGACGACGTGCGCTCGCTCGCGGTGCAGTGCGCGCTCCTCCACGACGTGCTCGAAGACACCGCGGTCACCGCCGAGGCCCTCGGCGCGCGCTTCGGCGGCGACGTGCTCGCGGGCGTTCGCGCGCTCAGCAAGGACCCGTCGCTCCCCAAGGACGACCGCATGGCCGACAGCCTCCGACGCATCCGAACGCAGCCCCGCGCGGTGTGGTGCGTCAAGCTCGCCGACCGCGTGTGCAACCTCGACACCCCGCCGCACTACTGGACGCGCGACAAGATCGAGTCGTACCGCGCCGAGGGAGAACAGATCCTCGCGGCGCTCGGCGAGGCATCCGCGGTGCTCGCGGCGAGGCTCCGCCGTCGCATCGACGGGTACGCGCGCTGAGGCGCTTCAGGGGCCGTGCGCGGTCCAGGCCGCGTCGTCGGTCACCATCTGCGTGAGCCACGGGAGAAAGGCCGCGCCATCGGCCGCGGCGGTCGCGGGGTCGGCGGGGCGCCCGAGGATCGTGTGGGCGTTCCCGTTGCGCACGAAGGCGCGGCGCGCGGCGAGGCCGTTGAACGACGAGGCGAGCGCGACCACGTCGGCGTCGTAGCTCGCGGCGTCGAGGCCGAGGAGCGCGCGCATCACCGAGTCCTGCCGCGACATGATGAGCGCCGTGCGGTCGTCGGGGTGCCGCGCGGCCAGCGTCGCGTAGACGCGCGAGAGGTCGCCGCGGCAGGCGGGGCACGGGGCGTCGAGCCACGAGAGGTTCCACGCGGTGAACCACTGCGCGCGCAGCGACGAGGCGATGGCGTCGCCCTGGAGCAGCGGCCCCGAGTCGTCGACGACGTAGAAGCGCCGCGGGCCGAGCGCGGCGCGGAAGAGGTCGTGGTTGAGCGCCGCGCCGAAGCCTCCCGACGACGCCCCGACGAGGGCCACGCGCGCGCTCGCGGAGACGGTCGCCGCGAGGCGCGGGAGGAGCGCCTGGAGGTTCGCGCGCCCCTTGTGGTGGACCATCCGCGTCGCCGCGCCGCTGCTGTAGTTCGCGACGCGGTCGCCCGCGTGGAGGTCGCCCGTGCAGTACGGGACGTAGACGAAGCTCCACGCGGCGAAGGGGTTTCCGGTCAGCGCGCGGTCGAAGATGCTCGACGTGAAGACGGCGCTCGCCGCGGCGAACTGCGGGGCCGCGAAGGGGCCGTGCGCCGAGGTGTTGAGCGTCACGCAGGTGGCGTAGTCCCAGCACGCGCCGCCGCCGCTCAGAAAGACCATCACGCCGGGCGCGTCGGGCGCGAGGTTCACGCCGACGCCCGTGGGAGAGCCGTCGTCGCAGACGGCGCCCTCGATGGGGATCCACGTCCACGTGCGCGCGGGCGCTTCGAGGGGAGCGCCCGGCGGCGCGTCGGCGGTGACATCTGCGGGCGCGTCGGCGGTGACATCCGCGAGGGCGTCGAAGGGGGCGCTCACGTCGGAGACCGCGTCGGGCGCGGCCGTCGAGTCGCTCGCGTCGAGCGCCGCGTCGACGACGTCGGCGGCGTCGCGCGCGTCGACGCTCGCGTCAGAGGGCGCGGGGCTGTCGGCGCCAGCGTCCGTCGAGGTCGCAGAGTCGCCGCAGCCCGCGAGGAGGAGTGACAGCGCGATGGGGAGCGTTCGCTGCATTGGGGCGCGCGATTCTACAATCCCCGCGCGCGGCGGTTGAGGAACTCGTGGTTGAACGCCGCAACGCGCGCGACGCCGCCGCGCCACCGCACGACGATGAGCCTCGGCACCGCCGCCACCGCGGGGAACGACGTCGCGCGGAACGACTGCGTGTTCCACTCGACGAGCCAGTCGCCCGGGTCCATCTGCACGCCGCGGTTCATCCTCCGCGACTCCGCGTACGAGAGCGCGCGCACCTCGGTGGCTTCGAAGCCTCGCGCGTCCATCACTTCGAAGAGCCGCGCGTGGAGGGCGACCACGCCCTCGCGCGACGTGGCAGACCCGTCGCGCGCGTCGAGCACCGCGTCGTCGAGGAGCGCGCGCACGCCGTCGGTCGAGCGACCGCTCACGGCGCGCACGTAGCGTTCGAAGACCCGCAGCGCCTCGTCGCGGGGCGCGTCGAGCGTGACCTCGGCGGCCTCGCCCGCGACGCCGCAGCGGGGCGACGGGCAGACCTCGGGCGCGGGGCTGAGCCCCTCGGCGCGGGCCGTGATCGCGGGCGCTTCGAAGGGCACGGCGACCGACGCGGCGGGCGTCAGGTCGAGCGCGGCGGGGTGTTCTACGGGCGCGTTGGCGGAGTGCGCACATGCGAAGCCGCAGACGCCCACGAGGAGCGCTGCGGCGACGCTGCGATGCGGAGGGAGGAGGTCGCGAAGCACGGGGCCATCGTACTCGAAACGAGCGACGACCCGCGCGCGACGCGAGCGGCTCAGTGGCCGCCGACCTTGCCCTGGAGGAAGTACGCGATGAGGAGCGCGTAGAGGGCGATCGACTCGATGAGCGCGAGGCCGAGAATCATCGGCGTGCGGATCTTGCCGTCGGCGCCGGGGTTGCGGGCGATGCCGTCGAGGGCCGAGGCGGCCACGCGGCCCTGACCGAGCGCGGCGCCGAGCGCGCCGAGGCCGATCGCGAGGCCGGCGCCGATGGCCGACGCGCTCTGGGCGTCGAACGCGTTCGAGGCCGCCCCGGCGCTCTCCTGCGCGAAGGCCGAGAGGGTGAACAGGGTGACGAGCAGGGCGCTCGAGGTGGCAACGATCTTCTTCATGACTGTACCGTCTCCTTGTGTCGAACCGACGCGGTCTCTGAGCCGCTCGTGTGAGGGTGTCTTCGTGGGTGTCAGTGCGCGGCCGTGGCCGTGGCAGTGTCGTGACCGTGCGCAGCGCCCTCATGGCCGTGCGCGTGGTCGCCGTGGTCGTCGTGGTGCTCGATGGCGAGCTGGATGTAGATCGTGGCGAGGAGGCAGAACACGTAGGTCTGGAGCGTCACCGTCAGCACGCCGAGGAGCATGATGGGGAGGGGCACCAGCACGAACACGAGGCCCGTGAACACGCTCACGAGGAGGTGGTCGACGAACATGTTCGCGACGAGTCGGATCGCCAGCGAGAAGGGGCGGACGAGGTGCGAGATGATCTCGAGCGGGATCATCAGGGGCGCGAGGAACGGGATCGGGCCGATGAAGTGCTTGAGGTACGCGGGACCCGTGCGCTTCAGGCCGTAGTAGTGCGTGCAGAAGAAGATGATGAGGCCGCAGGCGAGCGTGACGTTGAAGTTGCTCGTCGCGGGCGAGAAGCCGGGGATGAGACCCAGCGCGTTCGAGAAGAAGATGAACAGCGCGCAGGTGCCGATGATCGGGAGGAAGTACCGCGCGTCGTCCTTGCCGAGCGCCTCGCGGAGCATCCCGTAGAAGGTCTCGACGAAGTTCTCGAGGAACGACGACGCCGTGAGCTCCCCCTCGGGCACGAGGGCCTCGGAGGTCTTCGAGATGCGGCCCTTGAGCACCAGCGTGAGGGCGGCCACCACGAGCACGGCGAAGAGCGCCAGCGTGGTGAACTCCAGCGTCACGGGGGTGTTCGCGGGGTAGGTGAAGTGGTTCGGCAGCTCGGCGAGGGTGTAGTCGGCGGGGCACTCGGCGCCCGCGGGCAGCGCGACGGAGTCACCCGACGCGTTCACGCAGCCGAGGTGGTTGAACATGGCCCACAGCCCGCGGAAGTTCGGCAGGGACAGGAGGTACGTGAACCATGATGTGTGATCGGGCATCGGAGTCGTTTCCTGTTACTGGTTCCCGCCGTCGGAGGGGGAGTCGTCGAAGCCGCCCCAGAGGCCGCCGATGGCGATGGCGAAGACCACCGCCGTGAAGCCCGCCATGAAGCCCTCGCGGTGCATCCACGGTCGGCTCACGAGAAAGCCCGCGAGGATGAAGAACCCCACGGCCTTCGCGATGTAGAGCACCGCCGCGGGGCCCTTGGAGCCCTTCTCGGCCTTCGAATCGATGAGCCGGATCACCAGGCTCGCGAGGGCCCAGAGGTTCACCGTGCCGAGCGTCGTCCCGATCACCGCGCCGAGGGCCGCCATGGGGCCGCCGAGCATCCACGCGCCGAGCGCGGTCACGGCGCCCAGAACGCCAGCGGCGATCGCGATGCGACGCACGATGACGGTCTCGGTGCTCATGGGGTCTCCGCTGGCAGACAGGACGTTCACGTGAGGGGAGTCTTCTTGTCGTCGGGGGGCGGTGGGTCGTCCGTGGGCTTCATGAAGCGCCAGATCTGTCGGAAGCCCGCCGCGGCGCCGAGCGCGACTCCCAGGATCAGGAAGGTCGGCTCGGTTTTGAAGCGCTCATCGACCCATCGGCCGAGCGCGCCAACGATCACCACGGACAGCACCATCTCGATCCCCAGTGAGAGACCGGCGAACTCTCGCGCAGGAAGCTTCATCGTCTCATCCTGCTCGAAGGCAATCGTCGGCCGCATCACCGCGGTTCTCCAGACGGCGCGCGGCTTCTATCACCCGCGGTTGATGGGGGTCAAGCCATGCGCGCGCCAGGGGGCGCCGAAAAACTTTCGTCGCGAGAGCTCCTGTCACCGCACGAACTCGTCGGTTCGGGGTGCGCGTCTTCGCCGGGCGCTTCTCGATTCGCGCCGGTGAGGGCGTTCGTCTGACGCAGGGCTCGTACACGACGATGGCCGCGGCGCTCGCGAGGTTCAGCGATCGCACCGCGCCGATCGGGATTCCGTAGACCTCCGGGGTATCGCTCGAGCACTGCGGGGCAGCCCCTGACGACTCTTGCCGAAGACCAGCGTCGCCGGGGACGTACTCGGCCTCGAGGTAGCTCCGCGGCGCGCCTGTCGCGCGAAGAGCTTCACGGAGCTCTGCCCATGCGCTCGGTGGCGCAGCGCGAAGTCCGCGAAGTCAGGTGCTGGTGCAGCTCGACGAGGTGCCAGTAATCGATCCCCGCGCGCCGCACCGAGCGCCTTGTCGATGCGAAAGCCCAGCAGGCGGCCGATGCGGTGGAGCGGGCACTGCGTCGCGGCGCAGAGGCGCGCGATGTTGCCCGTGTTCTGCGGGATCTCGGGCTCGACCAGCGCCACGTGAAAGGGCACCGGGGGCCTCGGCGCTCGGAGCTTCGGCTGCATCGTCGGTGACGTCGCGTACCACAACCGCGCGCCGCCGCGAGAACCAATGGATCTGCGCGGCGGGATTGGTTTAGTCTCCCGCGCGGTCATGCGTGCCCTCGTGCGTTCCTCGTTCGTGGCGTCGACGACGCTCGCGCTCGCGCTGGTCTCCAGCGCGGCGCAGGCCGACCCGATGGACATCGCCCTCAACCGACTGAGCTACTACAACGACACGCCGTGGGTGGGCGGCGGGGTGAACTACGCCCCTGGCAACTGGCGCTTTCAGGGCGGCTGCGGCACCGCCGCGACGGGCGGATCGATGTCGCAGGCCTTCGCGCTCTGCTACCCCGACAACCAGCTCTGGGCCAACCTCGTGAACCAGCTCGGCGTCGCGCTCGCGCCGGGCCTCTCGGCGCCCGCGATGACCCTCGGGTTCAGCGGCTTCTACATCGGCTACGAGATGGCCGTCTCGAACCTCCAGCACGGCAGCGACGCGTGGCGACGCGGCACCGAGGGCGGCGTCACGAGCCTCGTCGGAACAGGCACCGCCGCGCGACGCGACGACGCCGACCCCAACAGCTTCGTCTCGCGGCTCCACATTCGTAAGGGCCTCCCGCTCGGGTTCGAGCTCGGCACGCAGCTCAGCCACATGCACTCGTCGAACATCTGGGCCATCGGGCTCGACCTGCGCTGGTCGCTCTTCGAAGGCTTTCGCCGCGGCATCGGGTACCTGCCCGACTTCGCCGTGCGCGGCTCGGTCAACACGATGGTCGGCCAGCAGCAGATGAACCTCACCATCGTGGGCCTCGACGCGATGCTGTCGAAGCGCTTCACGGTCGGCGGTCAGCTCCGGCTCACGCCCTTTCTCGGCGGGCAGTTCCTGATGATCCTCGGAGACTCGGGCGTGGTGGATTTCACGCCGACGCGGAGCGCCTTCGCGGAGTGTCCGCGACAGGAGATCCGCTACGTCGCCGACGCGCGACCGATGACCGATCCCATGCGCTCACCGAGCGGACTCGTCGGTCAGCTCCAGTGCGGCAGCGGCGGCTCGGTGCCCGCTGCGGGCCTCCCTGGCGACCTCAACGACACGCGCAACAGCGGCGTCTTCGCAGCGATGCGCATCTATCACACGCGCATGATCGCGGGCCTCCAGGCGCAGTGGGAGATGTTCACCGTGTCGGGTGAGTTCGCGATGGACATGACACCCCCAGGGTGGTTGCGAACCCCTTCAACAGACGCTGGGAATCCATCGACAGCGCCTGACGTGATGGGTCGTCCCGCGCCTCGAACGCCCATCACGCTCGAGGATTACCGCATGTGGACGACCACGATCGCGGTGGGCCTCACCTTCCAATAACCCCTAATCCCATCTACGCCGGGGCCGTCTTTCCCGTGGTGCGTGCGCTGTGACAGGATGCGCGCCGGGAGCGAGTACGGTGACAATTCTCCGGCAGGCAAACCACGGCGACGCGTTCGCAGCGTTACAAGCTCCCTTCGCGCGCGGCGAGCGGATGGTCACGCTCCACGGTTCGACGGGCGTGGGCAAGACGCACCTCGCGAGGCGCTTCACGCAGGGCCCACGGGCCCCCGCGGCCTCCGTGCTCGGCGAAGGGACCCCCGTTGTCTGGTGCTCCTGCACGTCGTCACGAGACCGCGACGACCTCCTACGCGTGATCGCCCGCGCGCTCGCGACGCCCATCGTCCGCGACGACGCGCTCGCGCACCTATGCGAGGCCCTCGCGCTGCGCGGCGGCGTGCTCCTCGTGCTCGACGAGGTCGACGCCGCGCTCGACGCCGCGCGCGAGATGCTCCCGTCGCTCGTGTCGAGCTGCAGCGAGCTCCGCGTGCTCGCCACGGCGCAGTCGCCGCTCGAGGTCGAGGGCGAGGCCTGCGTCGAGCTGTCGCCCCTCGACGAGAACGAGAGCGCCGCGCTCTGGGAGGAGTTCGGCGGCGGCGCCCTCGACGACGCCGACGACCGCGCCGCGCTCGCGGCCCTCGGCGGCAACGCGCTCGCCATCGAGATCACCGCGCAGGGCGACAGCGCCTCGCTGCGGCTGCTGCGAGACAGCGGCGGCGCCGACCCCGTGGGGAGCGCGCTCGTCGCCGCGGGCAACTCCCTCGACGACGCGCTGCGGGTCAACCTCGCCGAGGCCTCGGTCTTCGAAGACGGCTTCACCCTCGAGGCCGCCGAGGCGGTCCTCTCCGCGGGGCCCCTCGTCGCGGGCCTGCTCTCCGATCTCGTCGCGCGGCACCTGGTCCGCGCGCAGGAGGAGCTCCCCGCACGCCGCGTGCGCTTCTCGCTCTCGGAGCCCGTGCGGGCCTTCGCGGCGCGCGAGCTCGAGCGCTCGGGGCGCTCGCCCGACGTCGTCGACCGCCACGCGAAGCACTTTCTCGCCCGCGCTCGCGCGTGGCTCTCGGAGTACGCGTGGCGCGGGATCTACGCGGGCATCGTCTCGCTCGACCGCGAGCAGGCCAACCTCGCCGCCGTCGCGACGCGCGTCGACGAGGCCCGCGCCGCCCCCGCGGAGCGCAGCCTCCGACGCGCCCTCGCGCGGCTCTACCAGACCCCCTCGGTGCTCCGAACGGCGGGCCTCTCGGCGCACCTCGACGCCGTCGACCGCGAGCTCGACGACGCCCTCGCCGCCGGCGCGTCCGAGGCCTCGCTGCTCCCGCTCTGGGCCGCGCGGGCGTGGCGCGCGGAGCGCCAGGGCCGCTACGAAGACGCCGCGAAGACCTTCGAA
Source organism: Polyangiales bacterium (assembly GCA_046351535.1). GTDB lineage: Bacteria > Myxococcota_A > Polyangia > Polyangiales > CAISKJ01. The sequence goes on along the minus strand of JAXLYG010000069.1, from coordinate 35,201 downwards.
CACGCCCTCGCCCGCGCGCCCGAGGTCGATCGCAGAGACCTCGAAGGTCACCTCCTCCGGGGCCTCGCGCTCGCGCGCATGCACCAGGGGCGCATCGACGACGCCCTCGCCGCCGCGGAGCGCGCGCGCTTCGCCCTCGAGCGCGGAGAGCGCGTGGGAGAGAGCGCCTGGGCGCTGCTGCTCACGGGCCAGATCCTCTACGAGCGCGGCGCCTTCGACGACGCCACGGGGACGCTCGCCCGAACGCTCCTCCGCGCGCGGGAGCACGGCAACGAGCTCGTCGAGGCCCGCTCGCTCCTCACGCTCGGCGAGGCCGAGCTCGCCCTCGGACGCCACGACGGCGCGCGGCTCCACCTGCGCGAGGCGCTCGTCGCGTTTCAGCAGATCGGCGAGCCCGCGGGCGTCGCGACGACCCACGAGGTGCTCGCGCGGCTGCTCCACGACCAGGGCCGCACCGACGCGTCGCTCGCGGAGTTCCAGGCCGCCGTCGACCAGGCCGCGCTGCTCGGCGAGGTCACGCTCCGCGCGCGCGCCGAGGTGTCGCTCGCGGCGCTCCTCCACGAGTTCGGCCACCTCCACGAGGCCCGGGCGCTCCTCGATCGCTCGCTCTCGCACCTCGCCGTGATGGCGCCCCGCGTGGCGGCCTTCGGGCGCGCGCACCTCGCGTCGGTCTTCGCCTCGCTCGGCGAGCACGAGTCGGCCGAGCGCGAGATCGACGCCGCGCGCGAGGTGGTCATCTCGCCCGGCGACCGCTTCACCCCCGTGATCCGCGCGCTGCGCGTCTTCGTGATCCTCTGCAAGGCGCGGGAGTTTCCCCCCGAGGAGGCGTGCCGCGTCGCGCGCGAGGCGCGCCACGAGCTCGCGGCGATCAAGTCGCTCCCGCCCGAGGAGTGCGGCGTCGAGCTCCGCATCGCGATGCGGCTCCTCTCGGGCTTCGACGGCGACGCGCTCCTGCGCCCCTCGGCCGAGCTCGTGCGCCCGCAGAACCTCGTGGCCCAGCGCATGGGCCTGTGGTTCGTCCCCCCGGGCGCCGCGGAGGTGAGCCTCCGCACGCGCACCACCCTCGCGATCCTCCTCCGCCGCCTCGGCGAGCAGCGCTGCGAGGCCCCCGGCCGCTCGCTCTCGCCGGAGTCGCTCATCGCCGACATGTGGCCCGGCGAGAAGATCATCCCGAAGGCCGCGCGCAACCGCCTCCACGTCGCGGTGCGGACGCTCCGCACGATGGGCCTCGGCACGATCCTCCGCTCCGACCAGGCGGGCTACCACCTCGACCCGACGGTGCCCTTTCGCTTCATGGTCGACGAGACGAACTGAGGGAGCGCGCGCCGCTTCAGCGGATGACGGGGCCGTTGGCGCCCGTGAAATCGACGACGCCCGAGTGGCGCTCGACGACGCCCACGAGCCCGATGCGACCGCGCGCGATCTCGTGCTGGCCGCGCGCGTCGGACACGGTGATCGCGGCCTCGTAGTTCTCCATCGGCTGAAACTCGTCGGCCCCGCGGTGCAGCACGGTCTGGTGATAGAAGATCGCGTCGTCGGGGCTCGAGAGCGACACCGACTCGTTCGAGAGGTAGCGCCGCGTGCGGCCCTCGATCTTGTAGAACACCAGCGTCACCTCGCGCGTGTGCGCGGGCCTCGCGAGAAAGGCCATGAACTGCACCCGCCACACGTGCGCGGAGGTGTCCTCGGGGTACGAGTTGACGTGCGCCGCGTTGGCCCACGCCCGGATGTTCCCGTGGAGCTCTCGCGGGGGGCGGCGGCTCACGAACACGAGCGCGCCGTTCGACTGCGCCGCGGGCTGCGTGCGCGGGGCCGTGAGCGTCGCGCCGACGAGCGCGAGCGCGAAGGTGAGTGAGACATGGCGATGCATCTGTAGGGCGCCCTCCTCAGGGGGAATCGGGTGTGCGTCGACGGTCCGAGCGCGGGAGTCTAAGCGAGGCCCCCGCGCCCGGTGAAGACCCCCTCCGAGTCCTTCGGTGAGACCTCGACGCCGCGCGGCGCCGTGAACGAAGTTGCATCGGGCCGGGGTCGGGTCTGGTAGCGTCGCGGTCGATGTGCGGCATCGCGGGTCTGCTTCGCCTCGACGGCGGCAACGCCTCGCTGGAGCCCGTCCGGCGCATGGCCCACGCGCTCGCGCACCGCGGCCCCGACGGCGCCGGAGAGTTCTGCGACGGCCCCGTGGCCCTGGCGCACCGGCGCCTCTCGATCATCGACCTCGACGCCGGCGCGCAGCCCATGGAGACCGCCCGCTCCGTCGTGGTCTTCAACGGCGAGATCTACAACTACGTCGAGCTGCGCGACGAGCTCACGGCGCGGGGCTGCGCGTTCCGCACGCGCTCCGACACCGAGGTGATCCTGCACGCCTACGAGGCCTGGGGCGACGCGTGCGTCGAGCGCTTCAACGGCATGTTCGCCTTCGCGCTCTACGACCGCGCCGCGCGGCGCGTGCTCTTCGCGCGCGACCACTTCGGCATCAAGCCGCTCTACCTCCACGCGACGCGCGCGCGGGTGCTCTTCGCCTCGGAGATCAAGGGGCTCCTCGCGCACGGAGACTTTCGCGCCGAGGACGATCGCGACGCCGTGCGCGAGTACCTGACCTTTCAGCACGTGCAGTTCGAACGGACGCTCTTCCGCGGCGTGACGAAGGTCCTCCCCGGCGAGCGCGTCTCGTACGACCTCTCCACGGGCGCCCGCCGCGCGCAGCGGTACTGGGAGCCGCGCTTCGTCGTCGACCACGGCCGCAGCGAGGAGAGCTTCGTCGACGAGGTGCGCGCGCTCCTCGACGACGCCGTTCGAATGCAGATGCGCGCCGACGTGCCCGTGGGCGCCTACCTCAGCGGCGGCATGGACTCGTCGCTCGTGACCGTGCTCGCGTCGCGCATCTCGAAGTCGCCCATCGAGACCTTCACGGGGCGCTTCGACCACGGCCCCGAGTTCGATGAGTCGGGCTACGCGCGCGACGTGGCCGAGAAGTGCGGCGCGGTCTCGCACGTCGTCACGCCCACCGAAGACGACTTCGTCGCGCTGCTCCCGAAGCTCGCGCGCGTGATGGACGAGCCCGTCGCGGGCCCCGGACTCTTTCCGCAGTACATCGTGTCGCGGGAGGCCGCGCGGCGCGTGAAGGTCGTGCTCGGAGGTCAAGGCGGCGACGAGGTCTTCGGCGGCTACGTGCGCTACCTCGCGGCGTACTTCGAGCAGGCCATCAAGGGCGCGATCCACGAGACCAACGAGGAGGACGAGCACATCGTCTCGCTCGCGTCGATCCTGCCGAACCTCCCGGCGCTGCGGCAGTACGAGCCGATGCTCAAGCACCTCTGGCGCGACGGCCTCTTCGGCGAGATGGACGCGCGCTACTTCAGGCTCATCGACCGCAGCGGCGGCACCCTCTCGCTCCTCACTGCGGACTTTCGCGACACGTACCGGCCCGAGGTCATCTTCGAGCGCTTCCGCGAGGTCTTCAATCACCCCGACACGCGGTCGTACTTCAACAAGATGACCCACTACGACCTGGTCACCAACCTCCCCGCGCTGCTCCACGTCGAGGATCGGGTGACCATGGCGTCGTCGCTGGAGTCGCGCGTGCCGCTCCTCGATCACCGCATCACCGACGTGATCGCCGCGATGCCGCCGGTGATGAAATTCAAGGGCGGAGAGCTCAAGTACGTGCTCAGGCGCGCGACGCCGGGGCTGCTCCCCGAGTCCGTCGCGGCGCGAAAGGACAAGATGGGCTTCCCCGTTCCGCTGCACCTCTGGGCGCGCGGGCGGGCGAGGGACTTCTTCTCCGACGTGCTCCTCTCGCGTCGATGCAGGGAGCGCGGGATCTTCGACGCGCGCGCGCTCGAGGCGCTCATGTCGAACGAAGAGGCCTTCAGCCGACGCCTCTGGGGCGTCGTCAACCTCGAGCTCTGGTACCAGACCTTCATCGACCCCGCGTAACGCCGTCGAGAGAGCGAAACCCCGATGCCCCTCACGCTCACCAACCACCGCGTCACCGACTGGGTCGTGCGCAAGATCGCCGTCGTCGGACCGGGCATCGTCGGGATGCCCATGGCCGCCATGCTCGCCCACGCGCGCGTCTGCGAGGGCACCGACACGCCCGCCACGGTGACGGTCATCCAGCGCGCGTCGCCCACCTCGGGGTGGAAGGTCGACGCCATCAACGCCGGTCGCTCCCCCATCGGCGGCGTCGAGCCCGACCTCGACCGCATCGTGCGCGCGTCGGTCTCCGCGGGCCTCCTCTCGGCCACGTCGGACTACGGCGCGGCGCGCGACGCCGACGTGGTGCTCTTCTGCACGCAGACCGACAAGCGCGGCCTCGCGCCCGACTACGGCCCCCTCTTCGAAGCCGTCGACGGCATCGCCGCGGCCCTCCGCGATCGCCCCGAGGGGAACGTCCCGCTGATCATCTTCGAATCGACGCTCGCGCCTTCGAGCATGGCGACCCTCGTGCGAGACCTCTTCGCGTCGCGCGGGCTCGAAGAGGGGCGCGACGTGCTCCTCGGCAACAGCCCCAACCGCGTGATGCCCGGCCGCCTCGTCGAGCGCGTGGCGCAGTCTGACAAGCTCGTCGCGGGCCTGCACCCCGACACGCCGGACCTCATCGCGCGGCTCTACGCGAGGATCGTCACGGGCGGAGCGCTCCACCGCGCCAACAGCATGACCGCCGAGGTGGTGAAGACCCTCGAGAACGCCTACCGCGACGTGCGCATCGCCTTCGCCGCCGAGGTGGCCCGCTGGTGCGACGCGCGCGACGTCGACTTCTTCGCCCTGCGCGCCGCCGTGAACGAGCGCATCGAGCAGGGCGACGCCGCCAACGCGGACCCCAACGCCGTGCCGAGCGGGGCTGTGCTCGTCCCCACCGTGGGCGTCGGCGGACACTGCCTCCCCAAAGACGGGATCCTCCTGTGGTGGCGCGCGATCGAGGCGGGCGAAGACACCGCGAGGAGCCTCATCCTCGAGGCGCGGCGCATCAACGACGCGTCGCCCGCCGAGACGCTGAAGCTCACCGAGCGTCGTTTCGGCGCCGTGAAGGGCAGGCGCGTGACGCTCCTCGGCGCGGCGTACCGCTTCAACTCCGAAGACACGCGAAACTCCCCGACGCTCGCGCTCGCGCGGCTGCTCCGCGAGGCGGGCGCGACGGTGACCATCCACGACCCGCACGTCTACCCCACCGACCAGAACCTCACGCGCGCGGGCCTGGCCGATGTGTTCACGCGCGACCTCGCGGCCTCCGTGGCCGACGCAGACCTCGTCGTGGCGTGCACCGCGCACCGCGAGTACCTCGACGGTCGCGCGGGCATCCTCGCGGCGGCGACGCGCGCCGTCGGCTTCGTCGACGCCTGCAACGCGTGGAGGCGCGCCGACATCGAGCGCGACGGCGTCGGGTACGCGGGCATCGGGCGCGGATCGAGCGCTCCCTCCGAGGCGCTCGTGCGCGACGTGGTCGACGCGTTCCGCGCGGTGGAGCGCGGCGTGGCCAACGAGGTCGAGGGGCTCTGCCGCTTTCTCAACGCGCGCTACGCGCGCGACGCGTTCAACCGCGTCGACTTCGCCGAGGTGCAGCGCATCGCGAGGACCTGCGTCACCGGCTGCGCCATCGTCGACGCGGGGCCTGTGATCGAGCCGGGCTCCGAGCGCGGCTTTCGCGCGCGGCTCGTCGACGTGGCGCGCGGCGTCGCGGTCAGCGAAGGAGCGCCCTGAGCTCCGCGACGATCGACTGCCCCGCGTGCCCGCCGCCGTAGAGCTCGAGGTCGTAGTCGGGGTGTGACGCGAGGGCCTCTCGAAAGGCCTCGTAGATCATGTCGGGGCGCGCGCCCGCGAGGCGGTTGAAGCCGCCCTCGACGAGCTCGGTCCACTCGGTCTCGTCGCGCAGGGTCACGCAGGGGCGCTTGAAGAAGTACGCGTCCTTCTGGAGCCCGCCGCTGTCGGTGATCACCGCGCGCGACCCCTGGATGAGGCTCACCATGTCGAGGTAGCCGACGGGGTCGATGACCGTGAGGTCGAGCGCGATGCGCGCGCGCTTGAGCGCCGCGGCCGTCCTGGGGTGCAGCGGGAGCACCACGGGCATCGACTCGGCGATCGCGTGGAGCCCGCGGAGGATCGCCGTCAGGCGCGCGCGGTCGTCGGTGTTCTCCGCGCGGTGCAGCGTGCAGAGCGCGAAGCGTCGGTCGCGCAGCGAGAGCCGGTCGAGGATCGTCGAGCGCTCCGCCGCGAGCGCGCCGTAGTGCAGCGCCGTGTCGTGCATGAGGTCGCCCGTGAGCGCCACGCGGCAGGGGAGCGCGTCGTAGCCCTCGGCGCGGAGGTTCTCGACCGCGCGCCACGTCGGGCAGCACAGGAGGTCGCTCATGCGGTCGGTCAGCACGCGGTTGACCTCCTCGGGCATCGCGGCGTTGAAGCTCCGCAGGCCCGCCTCGACGTGCGTGAGTGGGATCCCGAGCTTGCGCGTCGCGAGGGCCCCCGCGAGCGTCGAGTTCGTGTCGCCGTAGACCACCACCGCGTCGGGGCGCTCCCGCACGAGCACCTTCTCGATGCGCTCGAGCATCCGTCCCGTCATCGCGCCGTGCGGGAGCGAGCGCACCTCGAGGTCGTACGCGGGCGCAGGGATCGCGAGCTCTTCGAAGAACACCGCCGACATGTTCGCGTCGAAGTGCTGCCCCGTATGCACGAGCACCTCGGTGAACGAAGGGTCGTGGCGCAGCGCCCGGCTCAGGGCGGAGGCCTTGATGAACTGCGGGCGCGCACCCACCACCGTGACGAGCTTCCGCAGCGACGCGCCTTCCGTCATCACCGAGAGCTTAAGTCTCTGAACACTTGTCTGTGCAGAAATCAGCGCACGCAGGCGCGGGACACACGAGCCGCGAGCGGCGACGAGGCGTGGTGGGTCATGAACGACGTCACCTCCAGCTCCCGCGCGCGACCGAGCTGACATTGCGCGATAAGCCTCGCGGCCTCGCGCTCGACGCGCAGGGCGCCGCCCTGGTGCTGCGTCGCGTAGCCTTCGAGCACACGGAGCGCGCGCTCGGGATCTCCCGCCTCCATCGCGAGGTGCGCCTCACGGAGCGCGGCGGTCTCGGCGACGAGGTCCGGCGCCTCTTCGAGCGGAACCGAGTCGATCCCTTCTCCCACGGGGCGCGCGGGCCTCGCGCGGGGCGTCACGCGCGGGGCTTCGACGACGGGCGAGGGCGTCGCGACGGCGGGCGACGGCGCCACCATCGGCGCGCTCACGCGCGGGGGCTCCACGCGCGCGGGCCTCGGCAGGGCGTGCGTCGCGGTGATCGCGGGCCTCGCGCGGGGCGCTTCGTGCGCGCGCCACGACGCGACGGCGCCGACGCCGACGGCGCTCGTGAGGGCGAGGGCGACGAGGTACGGCGCGGCCGACGCGGCGAGGGAGCCCGCGACGGCGGTCGAGGTCGTGGTCGCCGCGGCGCCGGTGACGAAGGCCGCGGCGCCGAGCTTCGTGATGAGGGCGCCGCGGACGCGCGCGCGGTCGTCGCGGTCGGGGTCATCACTGTCCCGACTCGCGTCGACGATCGCGCGGAGGTCGGGCGTGGGGTGTGTCATGGCGACCTCCAGGTCTGTCGCGCGTGGAGCCTCGCGAGGGCGTCTTCGAGCTGGTGACGCGCGGCGCGGAGGCGCGCGTGCGCGGTGTTGACGTTGATCCCGATGGCTTGCGCGACCTCGGGCATGGGCATCTCTTCGAGCTCGGCCAGCACGAAGACCTCGCGCTTGTCGTCGTCGAGCGTGTCGAGCAGCGCGTGAAGGAGCCGCTTCGCCTCGGCGCGCTCCAGGCCCTCGTGCGCGGACGAGCGCTCGCAACGCGCTTCGGGGGCTTCTTCGAGGGGGCGCTCGCGCTTCGAGGGGCGGTGATCGCGCGCGACGCGGCGCACGATGCCGTAGAGCCAGGTGCGCAGCGACGACCGGCCTTCGAAGCTCGCGAGGCGGTCGTGGACGACGAGGAAGACATCCTGCACGGCGTCGTCGATGGAGGCTTCGGGCACACCCAGGCGTCGGGCCACGCGCCACACGAAATCGAGGTGTTCCTCGTAGATCTGGGCGAAGCTGGGGGGCGCCGCGGCGGCCACGGAGGGCGTCGCGGGTCGCAGCCAGTTCGACATGATCGAGAGGCCCATCACGACCCGTGCGTGCAGCGGCGAGCGGCGATCCGTGATCAGAAGATCACCTCGGCGTCGATTTCGGTGAGGAGCCCCACGGGCGCGGGTTGAAACACCTCGCCCACGTTCTCGATCACGAAGCGCGGACGCACGAAGGGAACGAGCGCCGACGCCCTCGCCGTGAAGGCCAGCCACGAGGCCACGGGGAGCTCGATCCCCGCGCCCGCGGAGGCTGCGATCCAGGGTTCGCGGTCGGTGCCCGGACGCGTCACGCCGAAGCCCGCGCCGCTGAGCGCTCCCGCTTCGAGGCCCGCGCAGACGGTGGGCGTGACGGGCCGCGAGGGCCAGCGGAGACAGGCCCCTGCGCCCGCGGTCCAGAGGTCGAAATCGCCGCCCGTCGAGGGCGACGCGGTGAGCTCGTACCGCTGTGAAGGTCGCCAGCTCCCGTGCACGAAGACGCGCCACCGACCGCGCACGATCGACACACGCGCCGCGGGCCCCACCGCGAACGAGGGCAACGGACCGAGGTCTCCGCGCGCGCCGAGCGCGACCCTCACGCGCCACGCGCGAGGCTGCGAGGCTCTCGGCGGCGGCGGTTGCTCGTTGGTCGCGACACGCGGTGTTTCTGGCGGTGTCTGCGGCGCGGGCGCGGTCGGCGGAGGAGTGCTCGGCGGTGCCGCCGCGGCGACGGCAAGACCAGAGACGGGGGCTGGCGGCGCGGTGCGCGCGCGCATGGCGGGGTCGATCATCCACGCGAGGATGACGGCGACGGCGTCGGCGAGCTCGGGGCACGACGCGGCGTCGAGGGTGCGCGTCCCCGGGGCGCCGCGGGTCTCGGTGGAGAGCGACGCGCGCCATCCGTGGGAAGGGGTGGGCGCGATGCGCGCGGTGATGTGGACGGGCTCGGCGACGTCGGTGTCACCGATGAGCGAGGCGATCTGCGCGCGAACGGTCTGCTCGTCGGGGCAGAGGGGAGGCGCCTCCCACGAGAGGGTCCACGGTGTCGATTGCGCAGACGCCGACGAGGCCCACGAGAGGGCGGCGCAGAACCACGGAGCGAAGCGTGAGGGTCTCATCACGGAGGGAGTTCGGGAGCCGCGAGGATACCGTCACGGCGCCGCGTCGTCGGGGCGTTTCGTGGCCCCGCGTTCGCGGCGCGCGTCACCCCCGGCGCTTCACCCGCGGCGGGGCGCGGCCGAGCAGCAGGTCGGCCACGGCGCCCGAGATCGGCAAGCCCGCGGCGCGCTCGATGTGGTCGAAGTACGACGTCGAGTTCACCTCGAGCAGCACCCAGCGGTCGTCGCGCGTCTTCACCATGTCGACGCTCGCGAAGTCGAGGCCGAGCCGGTCGAGCAGCCGCAGGAGCCGCGCGCGAACCTCCTCGGGGAGCCCCGCGTAGGCGCGGTAGCCCTCGATGAGCGACGGGTCCATGCGCACGTCGACGGCGTCGCCCGTGGGGACCGCGGCGACGAAGACCTCCGTCGATCACCGTCACGCGAAGCTCCAGCCCTCGCGAGGAGCCTGGAACATCATCGGCGCGAGGGGGAGCCCCTCCATGTTGGCGAGGTCGTCGTCGGTCACGCGCGTGGTCGGAAAGCTCCCGTCTTCGAGCCCCACGGCGCCCGAGTCGATGAGCTTGCAGATCGCGCCCGAGGGCTGCGCCCGCACGAAATCCCGCGCGGCGTCGGGGTCGTTGGTCACGAGGGTGCGCGGTGTATCGAGGCCCTCCCTCGCGGCGAGGCGCTGGATGCGGGGCTTGTGACCCGTTCCGACGAGGGCCTCGATGGGGTCGAGCACGTACGCGTCGAGGCACATGAGCAGCGACGTGAGGCCCGCGCTCGCCTGCGTCTCACACGCGGCGCGGTGGTCGTCGCGCAGCCCCTCGGGGAGCGAGAACCCGCGCGAGAAATCTCGGAGCCACACCGAACGCGCGGCGCCGAGATCACAGCCTCCGAGCGCGCAGACCGGCGGATCGCGAGAGAGGTCGAGGCGCAGCGGGAGGCCGTCGGGGTAGCGCGCCGTCGAGAGCACCGTGAGCGACTCGCCGCGCGCCCGCATCGCAGCTTCGACGAGCGAGACGCACGGGTCGCGAGACGGATCGCTCACGAGGACGACGTAGGGGGCGCGCTGCATCGGTGTCTCCCGCTGCGGCTACTCGACCGTGACGATCACTTGCAGCGCTCTTCCTTCGAGGACTTCATGGCGTTCTCCGTGGCGCCCGCGCGGACGCCCGTCTGAACGACGAGCGGCGCGTCGGCGACCTTGCGCGCGAAGAAGGGGGTGACGGGCTTCGAGGCGGTCTCGGGCTGCTTCATGGTGCGTGGCTCCGTAGCGTGGGCGCCGTCGTGGCGCGCCGTGCTCCATTGCGACGCGTGTGCCACCCGGTCTGCATCGTGAAGTGCATGTGAAATAGACCGTTTCGAGAGCGTGGGGGAGCCGCGGACGGAGCGACTTGCGCGCTTCGAAGCACAGCTTGTGCGGCGCGCTGCGCGACCTGTCATACCACCGTCACATCAAACCTGGCCGATTGCGTGGATGCGCCGGGGTTCGGCGTGGGAGGTCGATGTGGGGTCTGGCAGCGCGGATGGCGAAGCGCCCGTCGCGGCTGCTCGATGCGCCTCACCCCGGGCAACTGAAGGGTGGCCGCTCCCTTCGGGCGCTGCACGACGCGCAGAGGCCGTTGCTGCTTGGACGATCTGAAACGACATTCGCACTGCGCGCTGCTGCGAGCGGAGGAGTGTGACCTGAGAGGTTGCGGCGCACGCAAGAGTCCGTTCGCCGGATGACCTGTAGCCCGCGAAGGGAGCGCCACCCTTCAGTTGCCCGGGGTGAGGCGCATCGAGCAGCCGCGACGGGCGCTTCGCCATCCGCGCTGCCAGACCCCACATCGACCTCCCACGCCGAACCCCGGCGCATCCGACGCAATCGCCCAGGTCTGGTGTAGCGGTGGTCTCAGCGCCCGTCGACGAGCTGCGCGATGCGCTCGTAGCCGCGCTGCATGAGGTTGGGCTGCGCGGGGTCGCCGGGGGCGCGGTTCGGCAGACCCACCGCGCCCTTCAGGTCGTTGCCGTAGAGAGACCACGCGGTCTTGGCGCCCTTCACCGCGACGCCGCCGATGACGCGCTGACCGATGAGGTCGCCGAGCTGGTTGGTGAAGCGCTCCATCACGCGGTCGACGCCCTTCTGCGCCATGCTGTAGCGGAAGGGGCTCTCGGCGAACTGCGTGAGCACCCGCGTGGTGATCGAGGTGACCTCCTTGTTGGTCGCGCGGTTGACGAGGTTGCGCACGACGGGGGCCTGGATGAACTTCGAAGCGATGCGTCGACCGAGCTTGTCGGTGAAGCCGGGCTTCTTGAGCTTGCTCGACACCTTGCGGACGAGGAGCGCGATCAGCACGTCGACGGCGATGGCCGCGAGGCACCCGAGCACGTCGCCGAGGTTCACGTCGGCGAAGACCGTCGTCGGCGTCTGGATCGAGAAGATGTTGGGCACGGGCACCGGCTCGCCGCAGTTGAGCTGGTTGATCACCCCCATGTTCGATCCCGCGCCGAGGAACACCACCGCCGTGAAGTTTCCGCCGTGCTTCGTGCGGAACGAGCCCCAGCACGCCTTGCTCGACCCGAGCGCCGAGAACACGATCCAGAAGAGCAGCTCGGGGAAGGGGAACACCAGCGGGATGTGCGGCCTGAGCAGCATGCAGTCGTGCCAGAGCTTGATGCACCCGTCGCCGCCCTGCTTCACCGTGCCGTGCTGCCGGTCGCCCGTGATCCACTCGGTCTTCGCCACCGTCGCGTAGAGGCCCCACGGCAGCGGCACGAAGGGCCACTGGATCGCCGCCGCGTGCCGGTCGACGCCCACGTTCAAGCACCCCGGACGAAGGAGCTGGCACTTCATCGTCGCGATCGTATCGCCGCCCCGCGGGGCGCGACACTGGTCACGGTCGTTCTTCGGCGCGCCGCGTCTGCGCTCAGCGGCACGCGCCGACGGAGACCGCCACGCCGCCGTCGGTCACGATCATCCGCGTGCAGCGCGAGCCGAGGGGACACGCGTTCGAACACGACCCGCAGTGGTCGCTGTCGCTCGTCGGGTCGAGGCAGCGGTTGTCACACGCGATGCGCCCCGTCGGACACGCGCGGCAGGTGCCTCCGACGCCCGCGTCGCTGACGCTCACGCAGTAGCTCGTGAGGTTGCACCCCGCGGGCGAGACCTTCGCGCCGCCGTCGTCGAGCCCCTCGCAGCAGCGCTGCCCCGCGGCGCCGCACGGCGTCGGGCCGAGCCTCGGCCACTCGAGCGCGCAGCCGAGCGCGAAGACCATCACCGCGATCAACGCTCGCATCGGTCAGAACCTCACCCTGAGCGTCGCGCCGCCGTAGCCCGCGCTCACCACGGGGGCCGCCTCGACGTGTCCGCCCGACGTGTACGAGAGCGCGAGCACCGCGGCGCCCGCGGCCATGAGCGCCACGCCGCCGAGGCCGAAGCCCCACGCCATCGCCCGCGCGCTGGCGTTCGAACCGCAGAGGTTGTAGCTGAGCGCCGCGTCGCGGTTGGTGATCGCGTCGCGTCCGGCCTGGTCGCACACCTCGTCGAGGGAGCGCGCGCGCGTCGGGTTCACGGCGTTGACGTAGCGCGTCCACGCCTGGCCGTCGGTGTCGGAGCTGTTGAGCGTGAGCACCGACTGATCGCGCGAGCGCGACCACTCCACGACGCCCACGACGACGGACGCGACGCCGAGGCCCGCGGTCACCCACCCGAGCACGCGCAGCGGCGTCGAGGGCGGCGCCACGACGCGCGGCGGCGCGACGACCACGGGCGCCGCGGGCGCTGCGTTGGGGAGGTCCTCCGCCCACGAGACGGTGACCTCCCGGCTCGCGCCTGCGGCCACGAGGTAGCTGCGTCGAATGGGCGGGTGCTCGGGGCGCTCGGCTTCGACCACCACGTCGCCAGGGAGCGTCGGGAGCGAGACCCCCCACGACGCGCTCGGCACGTCGCGGCCGTTGATGCGCACGCGCGTCCCCGCGGTCGACTCGGGGGCGACGGTGACACGCACCCGCGCGACGCGCGCGTTGATGCGGTTGAGCACCTGCGTGCAGTCGCGGAGGATGCGCGGTCGGTCTTCGATCGCGGTCTGCGCCGTCGCCTCGCGGATGCACTGCGCGGCCTCGGTGGCCGCGTCGAGGAGGTGAGACGCTCCCCCCGCGTCGCGCGAGAGGAACTCGTGCTCCTCGGCCATGAAGAGCCGCAGCGACGGGGTCATGCGGATGCGTCCGACCTCGACGGCGAGCGCGAGGGCGCGGCCGTGATCGCCCGCCTGCGTGCTGAGGTCGAAGGCGGCGCGGAGCATCGCGGCGCGCGCGGTCTCCTGCTGCTGCGTCTGCGCGGAGGCGAGGCCCGGTCGCGCGACGGAGCCGAGGAGCGCGAGGAGTGCGAAGGCGCGCCGCATGGAGGCGTGAGACCGTATCAGCTTGCGCGTCCGAGGCGCCAGAGAGACGCGCGTCTACCGCGGGATCACGCGGCCGGTCTGCTCCCGCCCGCTCGGGCGTCGGCGAGGCTGCGCCACGGCGCGCGTCGCGTTGTGGGCGTGGCTGTGTGCGACGTGCGCCGCGGGGCGCGGCGTGTGCTCTGGCGCGCTCGGGAGCACCTCGGGCGTCGGGGGCGCGACCGGCGCCGACGGCGCGAGCACCTGCGCGACGGGCGCGGGCGTCGGGGCTGCGGGGGGCGGCTGCGTCACGGGCGCGCGCGGCTGCGGGGTCGCGGGGCGACGGGCCGGCGCGCGCGCGAGCGAGACGCCGAGCGCGAGGAGTGCGACGGCCACGGCGGAGAACACCACGAGCGCGGCGCGTCCGGCGGAGGGGGCGCGTCGACCCGCGGCGCGCTCGGTCGGAGAGAGCGTCGGGATCGAGTCATGGGGCGCGGCCGCGATGGGCTCCCCGCGTCGAGCGAGGGGCGGTCTGAAAGAACGACTCGATGGGCGGCGGCGCGGGCGCGTCGGAGAGGTGGCGGACCTCCGTGGGCACCTTCGCTTCGAGGGCCTCGAGGAGCTCTCCCGCGTTGGCGAAGCGCTCGCGGGGCTGCGCGGCGAGGGCGCGCGCGAGCACGGGCTCCCACGGCCCCACGTCGAGCCCGAGGTGCGCCGGCGTCGGCCGCGACGGAGACATCACCTGCATCTGGAGCTCGAGCTTGTCGACGCTCGAAAAGGGCGCGCGGTCGGTGAGCATCTCGCTCACGAGGAGCCCGAGGGCGTGAACGTCGGTCCAGGGTCCCGTGCGCGTCCCGCTCACCTGTTCGGGGGCTGCGTAGCGCGGCGAGTACGCCGTCGCGACGGAGGCCGTGCGGGTGTGGCCCGTGGCTGGTCCGTCGTCGCCCTCGCTCATGAGCTTCGCGATGCCGAAATCGAGGAGCCGCGCCGTGGGAGCCATGGGCCTGCGCGTGGTCCGCAGCGACGTGGTCGAGAGCGTGTCGACCGCGAGCATGATGTTCCCGGGCTTGATGTCCCGATGCACGATGCCCATCTCGTGCGCGGCGGCGAGCGCGTCGATCACGGGGCGCAGGATGTCGAGCACCTCACGGGGGCTGCGGCCGGTCTGTCCGCGTCGCGCGGCGAGGTCCTGCGCGAGCGTGCGGCCCTCGATCCACTCGAGCACCATCCACGGGGATTGCTCGCCCGCGGGCATCACGGCGACGCCGAAGTCGGTGACGCGCACCACGGCGGGGTGCTGAAACTGCGCGATGATCCGCGCCTCCTCGACGAACTGGTGGAGGAAGCGCTCGCGCATCCTGGGCGTGAGGTCCTCGGGGAGCTGCATCACCTTCACGGCATGCAGCGTGCGGAGCACGGCGTGGCGGGCGCGGTAGACCACCCCGAAGCCGCCGCGCGCGACGGCGCTCTCGACGAGGTACTTCCCGTCGATCTGGTAGCCGACCAGCCCGAAGATGTCGTCCCCGACGGTCATCGAAGATCCCCCGATGGAAACGCCCTTTCGCGCAGCGGGTCAAGCGGCGCCTCGCGGGGGAGGCGCCGCCGACGGGGCGCTGTCGCGGAGCGGGCGCTCAGGCCGTAATGCGGCCTTCGGAGGGCAGGGCGGCGGGAACGATCGAGGTGGTGACCCGCCCCTTGCCGAGGAGGGCGAGGAGCCGGTCGATGTCGAGGGGCTTGCAGAGAAAGTGCATCCCCGTGATGTCGAGGCGGTCGAGCTGCGCGCGGCACATGGGGTACGCGCTGGTGAGCACGAGGGTGATGTCGGGGTGGTGCTCGGCGATGCGGCGCACGAGCGAGAGGCCGTCGACGCCGGGCATCATCAAGTCGGTGACCACCGCCTCGTGGGGGGTCGCGGCGAGGGCCTCGAGGGCGTTGTTGCCGTGGGAGAGCGCGGTCACCTCGAAGCCCGCGCGTTCGAGCACGCGGGAGAGTGTGAAGCGCTCGTTGTCGTCGTCTTCAACGAGGAGAACGCGAGTCATCGTGGGCCTCCGTACGAGTCGGTTGGCGTCGGGGAGTGTGCCACAGCTTCCTCGGCGGCGTCGTTGATCGAAGCGTGTGTTCTCTACGGGTTGCGTTCTGTGAACGCGAACGTCAAGGGGCGCGGAACTCCTGCCACGCGTTGTCGATGCGCCGCTGGTGGGGCCAGTAGGTGGCCTTGTAGTTCAGGTGCGCGCAGGCGTCGACGTAGAGGCCGAGGTAGTACCACTCGACGCCGAGCGAGGCGCAGAGCTCGATCTCGCGGAGCACGGAGTACACGCCGAGGGAGCGCCACGACTCGTCGGGGTCGAAGTAGTGGTAGACGCTCGACACCGAGGTGCGCCCGAAATCGAGCACGCTCACCGCGACGAGGCGGCCGGCGACGAGGTACTGCAGCTCCCACGTGTCGACGCAGGTCTCCATGAGGAAGAATCGGTAGTCGCGCTCGGTGGCGGCCTCGGGGCGGAGCGAGAGGCCGCGCTCGCGCGAGTGGCGGTTGTAGAGCTCGAGATGCCGCGGGGTGACCGTGGGGCGCGTGCGAACGACCTCGATCTGGCCCTCGTTGCGGCGCATCACCCGGCGCTGCGAGCGCGTGGGTTCGAAGCGCGAGACGGGGACGCGGATGGCCTCACACGCGCGACACGAGGTGCAGGCGGGCTTGTAGAGGAGCGGGCCCGTGCGGCGGTCGCCGTCTTCGAGCTGGTGGTCGAACTGCTCGGGGGTGAGCCGCGCGAGGGGCATGCGCAACGGGAGGCGCATCGTGCGACCGGGGAGGTACGGGCACGCCTCGGTCTCGTTGGCGACGACCAGGAATCGCACGGCGATCCACGCGGGCGGCGCGTCAGCCGAACGCGCGCTCGGCGCGCTCCTGCTCTTCCTTGCAGCGGATGCAGAGGTTGGTCTCGGGGCGGGCCTCGAGGCGCTTGATCGAGATCTCCTCGGCGCACTCGTCGCAGAGGCCGAACTCGTTCGTGGTGATCTTCTCCAGCGACCGATCGATCTTCTCGAGCAGGAACTTCTCCCTGCCGCGCAGACGGAACGTGAACGACTGGAGGTACTCGCTCGACGCGAGGTCCATCTCGTCGGGCAGGTCGTCGGCGTCGAGGGTCATCCCTTCGGCCAGGGTGTTCTTGGCGTTCTCGAGGATCTGCAGGCGCTTCTCTTCGAGCATCGACTTGAACCGTTGGAGATCGGTCTTCGAAAGCGGCATCGACAGCCCTTTCCCCCGCGTGGCGGGGTCTGTCCGAGGGGGCGGGGAGTGTTGCGATGCGTCGCTCGACTGTCAAGGCCGCCGTGTGCCTCGCGTCGCTTCTCTTGCGCGCACCCTTCGGACGCGCGAGAAGCTCCAACACCCACATGAGCCACACCGAACTCTTCCTCCAGGGCGCTTCGAACCCCGCGGGCTACCGCGACGTGACCCCGCAGCAGCTCTCCGCCGCGACGGTGAAGCCCCGCCTCGTCGACGTGCGCGAACCCCACGAGTACACGGGCGACCTCGGCCACATCGAGGGCGCCGAGCTCGTCCCCATGAACACCGCCGTCGAGGCCGCGAAGACCTGGGACCGCGACGCCGACGTGGTGCTCATCTGCCGCTCGGGCAACCGCTCGGGCCGCGTCGCCGCCGCCCTCGCCTCGATGGGCTTCAAGGGCCTCATGAACCTCTCGGGCGGCATGCTCGCGTGGAGCGCCGCGGCCCTGCCCGTGAAGCGCTGAGAACCCTCTCAGCCGAAGTGAAACGCCGAGATCGTGACGTTCATCAGCGGGCCGCGATAGGCCGTGCGCCCGCGGTCCGCGCCCGCCGCGCCCGCGATCACCATGAGCGGAATGAGGTGCTCCTCGCGCGGGTGTGACTGCCTCGCCGACGGCGCGCTCGCCCACGCGGTGAGCCGCTGGTCGCGCGCCGGCGCGTCGAGCGCGACGGTCTCGCCGAGCCACTGATCGAAGGCCGTGGAGTGCGCGGCCACGGATGATCCGCCGCGGAAGAAGCCCTGCATGTTGTGGTAGCTCATGCCGCTGCCGAGGATGAGCACGCCCTCGTCGCGCAGCGGCGCGAGCGCGCGTCCGATGGCGAGGTGTCGCGCTGGGTCGAGGCCCGCCTGAAGCGAGAGCTGCACTGTCGGCATGTCGGCCTCGGGCCACGTGAGCTTGAGCGGGACGAAGGCGCCGTGATCGAAGCCGCGATCGGAGGACTCCGCGGAGTCGATCCCCTGCGCGCCGAGGAGCGCGCGCACCCGCGCGGCGAGCGTGGGGTCGCCGGGCGCGGGCCAGGTGATCTGGTACGACTCGGGCGGAAAGCCGTAGTAGTCGTAGAGCATCGGCGGGCGCGGTGAGGTCATCACCGTGGGGACGCGCTCCTCCCAGTGGGCCGAGACCATGAGCACCGCGCGGGGGCGCGTCGCGCTCACGGTCGAGAGCGAGCGGAGGTAGTTGGCCAGCGCGTCGAGCTCGCGGGGGTCGCCCATGTGGAGGTCGACGAAGGGCCACGGGCCTCCTCCGTGCGGGAGGTAGACGACGGGCGTGCGAGGCTGCGTGGGTGTCATGGTGCGTTGCTCCGCGTGGGGACGCGCGCGATCGGTGGTGCATCCGTGGAGGGCTCCGAGCGCGGTGGCGCCCGCGGCCGCGAGGAGCTGACGTCGCGAGAGTTCGTCGTTCATGGGCGTCCCGTGAAGGTGCGGACGATTCGCGCGCCCCACAAGGCCGACGCGCGAAACGCAGGGTTGCCCCGAACGCACGGGCGCCCTCGCCGTCGCGTCATCGCGCGCTCGCTGTGATATCTCCGCGGCATCGACGCGCCCGAGGTCAGCTCCGCTCCGACTCGCACCGTGCATTGCGAAGACGCGATCGCGTGGCTCACGCGCGCGCCCGTGCTCGAAGGGTGCAGCGTCTTCACGTCGCTCCCCGACGTGTCGGAGCTCTCGCCGATGCGCCTCGAAGACTGGCGTCGGTGGTTCCTCGACGCGGCTGGCCTGGTGCTCGACAGGACCCCCGACGACGGCGTGGCGATCTTCTACCAGACCGACATCAAGGTCGAGAAACGCTGGATCGACAAGGGTTTCCTCGTGCAGCGCGCGGCGGAGGAGCGCGGTCATCACCTCCTCTGGCACAAGGTCGTGTGCCGCCTCCCGGCGGGCTCGGTGACGCCAGGGAGGCCCGGCTGGGCGCACGTGCTCTGCTTCTCTCGCGCCGTGATTCCAGACCTCTCGCGGTGTACGCCCGACGTGCTCCCCGCGCTCGGGGCGATGACCTGGAGCCGCGCGATGGGCCTCGACGCCGCGCGCATGGCCGTGCGCTTCATCCGAACGCAGACCCGCAGCCACACCCTCGTCGACCCCTTCTGCGGCATCGGAACGGCGCTCGCCGTCGCCAACGAGGAGGGGCTCCACGCGATCGGCGTCGAGCTCGGCGCAAAGCGCGCACGCAAGGCTCGCAGCCTCGACCTCTCGCGCTTCGGGTAGCATCGGCCGCGATGAGCGTCCGCGCGTTGCTCCTCGTCGCACTCGTGTCGCTCGCGTCATGCACCGCGGGCGAGGTGTTCGAAGCGCCCGTCGACGCATCGGCCGATGCGCCGCGCGCAGACGTCACCGTCGCAGACATCACGCGGCCCTCCGATGCGCCCCGCGACACGTCCGCGACCGACGCGCCGGTCGCGGATACGGGCCCCGGGTGCGCGGCGCTGCTCTGTCCGCTCCACGCGACGTGTACGGCCGCGAGCGGCACGGCGCGATGCCTCTGCGACATGGGCTTTCACCTCCAGGGGACCGCGTGCGTCGCCGACGCGCCCGTCGATCTGTGCCTCGGCGTGACGTGCTCGGGGCACGGCCGCTGCGCGGTGCAAGCGTCGATGCCGTCGTGCGTGTGCGACGCGGGCTATCGCGCGATGGGCCTCGCGTGCGTCGCCGCGAGCGCGCCCGACGCGTGCGCGGGCGTCACCTGCTCGGGCCACGGAACCTGCGTCACCGCAGGCGGAAACGCGGGCTGCGTGTGCGAGCGCGGCTACCGCGCGACGGGGCTCTCGTGCGTGCCCGACGTGGCGCCCGACCCCTGCGACGGGGTGACGTGCTCGGGCCACGGCCGCTGCGTGAACACCGCGGGAACGGTGACCTGCGCGTGCGACGCGGGGTGGAGACCTTCGGGGCGCGCGTGCGTCCCCGACGCGATGCCCGACCCGTGCGTGGGCGTGACGTGCTCGGGCCACGGTCACTGCGTCGCCTCGGGCACCGCCGCGACCTGCGCGTGTGACACGGGCTGGCGCCCCTCGGGGACGAGCTGCGTCGCAGACACGCCGATGGATCCGTGCGCAGGCGTGACCTGCTCGGGCCACGGTCGCTGCGTGAACGCCGCGGGCGCGGCGACGTGCAACTGCGACGCGGGGTGGCGCGCGTCGGGGCTCACCTGCGTGTCGTCGAGCGCGCCCGATCCGTGCGCGACGGTCGACTGCGGAGGTCACGGGCGATGCCTCGTCGCCGACGGCGCGCCCGTGTGTCACTGCGACGGCGGCTACGCCAACCGCATCGTGGCGACCAACTGTCAGCCCTCGGCGGGCACGGTCTGCGAAGGCGTCTCGTGCGGTTCGGGAACGTGCCTGATCATGATCGTGGGGGGCGCCTACGCGAGCTGCTCGTGCGATCCGGGCTACGTTGCCTATGGGGCCGCGTGCGTGCCCGAGCGCAGGATCTTCTGCCGCGACGCTTCGGGGATGCGTCAGCCGCGCGGCACCACCCGCTGCGGGAGCGACGAGAGCGCCGTCGAGGTGTGCCGCGACGCCGACGGAGACGGCTACGTCGAGTGGGCCTTCGGCGTGCGCTGCAACGCGGGGACGACGTGCTCGGGCGGGTGTCGCACGGCGCGCTGCCCCGACCAGCCGTGCCCGCTCGGTACGGCGTGCCTCGTGTCGACGCACGGCATCGACGTGGGCGTGTGCGTGACGAGCTGCGCCTGCACGCGCTGCGGCAACTGCGCGCTGTCTGACTTCGCCGCGTCGGGATCGGTGCAGGCGTACTGCGGCAACCGCGCGGGCGCGCCCGCGACGGCGGCGTGCGAGGCCCCGTGTCCGTCGCCGGGAGATGGGTGCATCCCCTACGACCCCGCCCTGTGTTACCCGATCGAAGGCTGCTTCTCAGGACCTCCACGATGACCCGCGCAACGCTCCTCGCCGCGCTCCTGCTCGCCGCGTGCTCGCCCGAACCTGCGCTCGAGACGAACGTCCCGCTCCCGCCCGACGACGCCTCGACGCCGCGAGACGTCTTCGACGCCGCGACCGACACGCGGATCGACGCGACCGACGCGCTCGACGTGATCGATGTGATGGACGTCACCGTCACGCCCGACGTCGCGCCCGACGTGCCCTGCGGCGCAGCGGGGAGCGCGTGTTGCCCCGGGTCTCGCTGCAACGAGGGCGTGTGCGCGGCGGGGCGCTGCGCGATCCCCACGGGCTGTGGCGCGATGGGTGATCCGTGCTGCGCGGGGAGCGTGTGCACGGGCTCGCTCGTGTGCGTCTCGGAGCGCTGCGCCGCGCCCGTGGCCTGCGGCGGATCGGGCGCTCCATGCTGCGACGGATCGCGCTGCGGCGCGGGGCTCGTGTGCGCCTCGGGGACCTGCGCCGCGTGCGGTGACGCGCGGCAACCCTGCTGCGGAACGGCCTGCGGCGCGGGGCTCGTGTGTTCCTCGGGGATGTGCGCCGCGTGCGGGATGCCGTCACAGCCCTGCTGCGGCGCCGCGTGCGTGGCGGGCGGCGTCTGCGTGACGGGGCGCTGCGCGGTGGACGGTGATCGCGACGGATCGCCCGTGGGCTCGGACTGCGACGACACCGACGC
The DNA here is from genome assembly GCA_046351535.1 of Polyangiales bacterium. Classification (GTDB taxonomy): domain Bacteria; phylum Myxococcota_A; class Polyangia; order Polyangiales; genus CAISKJ01. The sequence goes on along the minus strand of JAXLYG010000069.1, from coordinate 13,824 downwards.
GACGCGCTTTCCGGGCGCGAGGGAGCGCTGCAACGGCCGCGACGACAACTGCGACGGGGCGACGGACGAGGGCGCGTGCGGGCTGTGGTTCCTGCCGCGGGGATCGCTGGTGTGGCAGGCGTTTCCGAGGGACGCGATGCGTGACGCGGACCCGTCGCGACCCTCGCCCGACGCGCCTGTGATGCCCGTTCGCGCCGCGATCGATATCGAGAGCGCCGGGGTGGTCTATGTGCTCACCGACGCGACCTATCACGTGCTCGACCTCACGACGCGCGCGTGGACCTCGTCGGGCCCTCGCGAGCGGATCTTTCCGCAGGCGATGGGGCGCGCGCTGGTGACGGGCTTCAGCGTCCCCGCGTCGCACCCGACGCCGGGCGGGACCCAGGAGGGCGTGACCCTCGCGCTGCGTGACGGGATCCTGAGCTACCGGTTCGACCTCCGCGCGCAGACGTGGAGCTATGTGAGCGCCGACGTCGTTCCGATGTGGACGGGGACCTTCGCGCCGAACTACGCCGACGTGCGCCTGAGCTGGCTCGACGTGGAGAACGTCGAGGGATGGGTGACGCAGAGTCCGGCGAGCTTCTGTCCCGCGGGGACGACGACGGCGACGCGCGTGGGGCCGTACTACGGCGTGGTCGCGGGGAGCGCGGTGCACATCTCCGACGCGGGGTATTGCTGGGTGTGGGTGTCGCGCACGGCGACCACCGCGTTCTCTCCCTTCGCGCTGGTGAGCGCGCCGAGGCTCGACGGCGTCGCGGCGCTCTTCTACCGCGGCGGATTGTGGGCGATCGGCGGCTGAGATGGAGATCCGTCTGGTCCCGCCCTCGGCGCAGTACCGCGAGACCTTCCTGCGCGCGCTGCGAGAGTTCCAGCACGAGGGACTCGCGTGGTGGCGCGGCGGCGACCTCGAGAACGTCGAGCACGATTTCGCTGCGTTCGTCGCGAAGAAGCTCGCCCAGGCCACGAGAAGCACCGAGACGTCGATCCCCAGGACGCACCTGTGGGCCGTCGCAGACGCGCAGTTCGTGGGGCGCATCTCCATCCACCACGCGCTGAACGACGCGCTCCGCGTGATGGGCGGAAACATCGGCTACGACACGGTCCCGTCGTTTCGCGGGCTCGGCGTCGCGACGGAGATGCTGCGTCAGGCGCTTCCGGTGGCGCGCTCGCTCGGGCTTCGCGAGGTGCTGCTCACGTGCGACGACACGAACGCCGCCTCGATCCGCGTGATCGAGCGCAACGGCGGCGTGCTGCGTGAGACGAGGGCGCTCGACGAGAAGGGGCCTCCGAAGCGCTACTACTGGATCACGCTCTCGGCGTAGTGGTTTCGGCTCGATCTGCGCTGCGGTGGTCTACGTCGCGTCGGGGTCGGCGAGCCACACCGCGAGCGCGTCACGGTCGAGGTCGAGCGCGACGTCACCGAGGCGATCGGGGCCCAGGAGGTCGAGTCGCGCAGACACGACGCGGCGTTCTTCGTCCGTGAGCGGGCGCTGGAGCTTGCGGCCGATGAGGCTGAGCAGCGGCGCGATGCCTCTCTCGATGCCTCTCTCGATACCTTGCTCGATACCTTGCTCGATACCCCGCACGATGCCTCTCTCGATGCCCCGCTCCTCGATGGCGCGCTCGTGCTCCTGCATCAGGCTCTCGGTGATCTTGAGGAACTGCTTGTGGTTCATGACGTGGTCATCCGTAGACGCGGTGATTCGCAGGCGGAGCAGGTGCGGCAGCGCGATGATGCGCTCGGGCGCGTCGGCGGGCAACGCGCGCAGGTCGTCGATGGCATCGTGCAACGTGCGGTGCGCGCCCATCAATCGAAGCAGCAGCGTGTCGCGCACGCGGGGCAGTTGCGAGACGACCACGATCCGCACGTGGCCTGTCGCGACGTCGGCGTAATAGCCCCGCGGCCAGCCCTTCATCACCTCGAAGCTGTCGCCCGCGAAGAGTCGACGCGGGAGGCCCGCGGACACCGTCCACAGCAACGGAGGGGGTGGCGGGCGTCGGTTGTGTTCGCGCGCTTCGACGCAGCGACGCCCGAACCACGCGAGCAGCTTCTGAACGCAGGCGAGGAACACCTCGCGCGACGGAGGCTTGTGAAAGAACTCCCAGAGCGAGGCGGTGCGAGACATCCGATCGAGCGCGTCGCGGGGGCGACGAGGGAGGCGCTTCGGATACGGTGTCCACGCGATGTCTGCGGAGAGCGCCTCGCCGGGGAGCTCGAACTCCGACTCCGCGCGACCGAAGGGGGACTCGCGCGCGATCATGAGCGCCTTCGCGAAGTGGTCGAATGGGGTGCGCGTCATGGCCGAGCGCGTGGCGAGCCGCGTGCCGTCTCGCGAAACACCGCGAAACAAGCGCTGTGCGCTTGGAGGGGGGTGGCGGAAAGGGTGGCGGAGGGGGTGGCGAGGGGGTGGCGGGCCGCCACCCGTCGGAGTCGCCCGGTCGGGTCTACCGCGCGACCACGCGACGACGTCGGCGCAGCATCGCGACCACCGCGAACATCACGCCGAGTCCCGCGCCGCGCGCTCCGTGTGACGCAGGGACCGTGCAGCCGCAGCCGCCCTGATTCCCTCCGTTGGGGCCCGTGTCGGCGGTCGCATCGCTCGCGCCAGTCTCGCTCGTCGCGACGTCGCTCTTCGTTGCATCCGTGGGGTGCGCGTCGGGCGCGAACTGCGTCGACCCGTCGTTCGTGTCGACCACGCCCGCGTCGCTCACATCGCCCACCATCACGTCGCTCACCATCACGTCGCTCACCGTCACGTCGCTCACCGTCACGTCGGCGGGCGGTTCGCCCGATCCGTCGCTCGCATCGGTCACGTCGGTCACGTCGGCGGTGCCCGCGTCGCCGCCCGCGCAGGGACGCTCGTCGATCATCCCATCGCAGTCGTCGTCGAGGCTGTTGTCACACAGCTCCTCCGTCGGCGTGCGCGCCATCATGTCGGCGGGGCACGCGGCGCCCGACCCGGTGCACGACTCCGCGAGGTCGCAGGTCGATGCCGCCGCGCGGCACACCACCGTCGCCGCCGCGAACGCGTCGCTCGGACACGCCGCGCTCGATCCCGTGCACGACTCGGCCACGTCGCACACGCCCGCCGACGCGCGGCACTCCATGGTCGACGCTGCGAACGCGTCGGTCGGACACGCCGCGCTCGACCCCGTGCATGACTCGGCCACGTCGCAGGCGCCCGCCGACGCGCGGCACTCCGTCGTCGACGCGAGGAAGCTGTCGACAGGGCACACGCCCGCGCCGTCGCACGCCTCGGCCGCATCGCACACACCCGCCGCGGGGCGGCATTCGAAGCCTCGCGCGCGAGGGCTCCACCGCGTGACGGCCGCCGTCGTCGCGGGGGCCGCACAGACCTCGCAGACGTTCGCGGGATTGGCCGCGCCGTCGGCCACGCACGCGTCGCCCACGCGGCAGAAGCCGTCGTCGACGAGCCCGTCGCAGTCGTCGTCGACGGTGTTGCAGGTCTCCGTCGCGCCGGGGTTCACCTCGCGTCGCGCGTCGTCGCAGTCGATGCGCGCCCCTGTCGCAGCGCACGCCGCGGGGAAGAATCCGTCGCTGTCACGATCGACGCACGCCGTCGTGGCGCCCGCGAAGCTGAGCGCGGGCACGTCTCCGGGCCCCGTCGCGAAGGGCGTGACGCTCATCGAAGGGAAGCTCACCACCACGGGCGGCGCCGAGGCTCCGCGGCCCACGTAGAGGTTGCTCGTGCGCGCGTCGAAGAAGAGGCCGCAGTCGTTGGTGGCCATCGTCGGGATGGTGATCTCACCGAGCATGTCGAAGGGCGCGTCGGCGCGGATCATGCGCACCGTCCCCGTGGCGGGGAAGAAGAAGATCCGTCGTCCCGCCTCGTCGATGGCGACGCCGCCGCCCGAGTTGCCCGTCGTGCGGTTGCGCTGGCCCGTGTAGCGAACTGCGCCGAAGGTGCCGCCCGCGGCGGTGATGGGCGAGATGTCGACGGTCACGACCGGTCCGCCGTCGCCGCCCGTGAGCACGAGCTGTTGACCGCGCGTGTCGACGGCGATCTGGTCTCCGACCGACGTGGCGACGGGCTCGGCGACGAGGTCCGTGAGCGTGGTGCTGGCCACCACGGTTCCGTACGCGCTGCCTTCGGAGAGGCTGTACGCGCGCACCGTTCGATTCACCGTGTCGTAGAGAAAGAGCACCCTCCGCGGGGCGTCGACCTCGAGCGCGAGCGAGCCGCTGGTCACCACGTTGATGTCTCTCGCGGGCATGCGGGCGAGGGAGACCGGGTCGTAGGCCTGCACCGGGAGGTTCGGCGTGCAGCACGATCCGCCGTAGAGAACAGCCCGTACGGGGTCGAGGGAGAGGGTCCCGTTGACGGTTCCGCGCGCGGCCGTGGCGACGACGTCGAAGGGCGACGTGAGGCGCTGCGCGGTGATGACCCCGTTGTGCGGAGACCCGTGCGTGAAGGCGATCGCGTAGAACGCCTGCGAGGGGTCGACCTGCGCCTGCGCCGACGATGTTGCCAGCAACGACGCGGCGAACGCTGCGCCCGAAGCACCGAGGCGGAGGATCTTCATGGTGACGGATTCTCTCGGAGAAGCCGCTCCGCGAGAAGCGTCGTCTCCGCGCGGCGTCGGGGTGCGTCTCCCCCGGCGCGCTCTTCACCCCGTTGATTCGCCCGGAGATTGCTGTTCTCCCGGCGGGGCGTTAGGTTCGCGGCCCGATGCCGCCGACGCCACACGTTCTGCGTGAAGACCCCGTGGGCTCGTACCCCGAGGAGTGGGTCGACGCCTTCGCCGAGCTCAACGAGCGCCCCTTCCGCGCGAAGCAGGTGTTTCGTTGGATTCACACGCGATCGGTGGCCGACCCCGCGCGCATGACCGACGTCGCGAAGACCCTCCGCGAGAAGCTCGCCTCGTGGGACATGGTCATGCCCGCGGAGATCCGCGAGGTGCGCCGCGCCGCGGACGACACGCGCAAGGTGCTCGTGGGCTTTCCCCGCAGCGATCACCCGGGGACCGTCGAGACGGTGCTCATCCCGCCGCTGCCCGACGAGGACGACGACGACGACGACGAGGACGAGACGCCGCCCGTCCCCGGTCTGCGCGTGGCGGCGCGGCGGGTGACCCAGTGCATCTCGTCGCAGGTCGGCTGCGCGATGGGCTGCGTGTTCTGCGCGTCGGGCGTCGCGGGCCTCAAGCGCCACCTCACGGCGGGCGAGATCGTCGCGCAGGTGCTCCTCGGGCGCACGCTCCTCGACGAGGGAGAGGCCATTCGCAACGTCGTGCTCATGGGCATGGGCGAGCCGCTCCACAACTACGACGCCGTGGCGCGCGCGCTGCGACTCCTCACGCACCGCGAGGGGATGGACCTCTCGACGCGGAGGGTGACCGTGAGCACCTCGGGGCTCGTCCCCGAGATCGATCGGCTCGGGCAGGAGTTCAAGGGCGAGATCGCCCTCGCCGTCTCGCTCCACGCGCCCGACGACGCGCTGCGCTCGCGCATCATGCCCGTGAACCGAAAGTATCCGCTCACGGAGCTCATCCCCGCGCTCAAGCGCTATCCGCTCGCGCGTCGGCGGCGCATCACCATCGAGTACACGCTCATCCGCGGCGTCAACGATCAGCCCGAGCACGCGCGGGCCCTCGTGCGGCTCCTCAAGGGGATCCCCGCGAAGATCAACCTCATCCCGATGAACCCCATCGAGGCCGCGCCCTGGCAGGCGCCCGTGCGCGAAGACGTGCTCACCTTCCAGGACATCGTGCGCGAGACCGGGGGGTGGAGCGTGTTCATCCGACGCACGCGCGGCGATGAGATCGACGCGGCCTGCGGCCAGCTCGCGCTCCAGGGCGCGAAGGCCGTCAAGCGCGCGCTCCCGCTCATCGGGGAGGTCTGATGGCCGAGCGAGACGACAGCTCGAGGCGCCCGCCCAAGCGCACGCCTCCGCGCGACGAAGAGCGCAACGAGGGCGACGGACCCAACGACCGCAAGCTCCAGGCTGCGATGACCATCGCGATGCTGGTGACGCTCGGCATGCTGGCCGTGCATCACCTCTCGTCGGCCGCGCAGACCAAGCCCTACTACGAGTTCAAGCAGCGCGTCCGAGAGAACAGGGTCGAGGAGGTCTTCCTCGGCGAAGGGCGCATCCGGTGGAAGCTCCGCCCCGAGCCCGTCCCCGTGGCGGCGCCCGCCGCGAACGCGAACCCCACGGCGCCCGCGACGCCGCGCCGGGTCACGCCCGCCGACACGAGGATGCGCACCTACGAGACCCTGCGCGTCGAAGATCCGCAGCTCGTGCCGCTCCTCGAATCGCAGCACGTTCGCTTCTCGGGGATGCCCGAGAACGGCCCCCTCGTCACCCTGATGACCTACGGGATTCTCATCATGGGCGCGATGATGCTCTGGCGCGCGCTGGCGCGTCGGCTCCAGGGCCAGGCGGGCGGCGTGCTCGCGTTCGGCAAGAGCAAGGGCAAGGTCTTCGAAGAGTCCGAGGTGACCGTTCGCTTCGACGACGTCGCCGGCGTCGAAGAGGCGAAAGAAGAGCTCCGCGAGGTGGTGGAGTTCCTCAAGAGCCCCGAGAAGTTCACGCGCATCGGCGCGAAGATCCCGAAGGGCGTGCTGCTCGTCGGCCCTCCCGGCACGGGCAAGACGCTCCTCGCGCGGGCCGTCGCCGGCGAGGCGAGCGTGCCCTTCTACAGCATCTCGGGCTCGGAGTTCGTCGAGATGTTCGTGGGCGTCGGCGCCGCGCGCGTCCGCGACCTCTTCGAGAACGCGCAGAGCCACGCGCCGTGCATCGTCTTCATCGACGAGCTCGACGCGCTCGGCCGCTCGCGCGGCTCCAACGTGCTCGGCACCAACGAGGAGCGAGAGCAGACGCTCAACCAGCTCCTCGTCGAGATGGACGGCTTCGAAGCGAACAAGGGCGTGATCATCCTCGCGGCCACCAACCGCCCCGAGATCCTCGACCCGGCGCTCTTGAGGCCGGGGCGCTTCGATCGTCAGGTGCTCGTCGATCGGCCTGACAAGAAGGGCCGCGAGGCCATTCTCAAGGTGCACGTGAAGGGCGTTCCCCTCGCGCCCGACGTCGACCTCGGAGAGATCGCGCAGCGCACGCCGGGCTTCGCGGGCGCAGACCTCGCGAACCTCATCAACGAGTCGGCCCTGCTCGCCGCGCGAAAGGGCTTCACCGAGGTTCACCGCGCCGAGATCGAGGAGGCCGTCGAGCGCGTCTCCGCGGGCCTCGAGCGCAAGTCGCGGATCATCGCCCCCAAGGAGCGAACGCGCGTGGCCTACCACGAGGTCGGTCACGCCATCGTCGGAGAGGTCGTCCCCGGCGGCGACAAGGTGGTGAAGATCTCGATCGTGCCGAGAGGCATCGCCGCCCTCGGGTACACGATGAAGCTCCCCACCGAGGATCGCTACCTGATGACCGAGTCAGAGCTCCAGGCGCAGCTCGCGACGCTCCTCGGCGGGCGCGTGGCCGAGCGCGTGGTGTTCGGCGAGGTGTCGACGGGCGCGGGCAACGACCTCCAGCGCGCCACGGACCTCGCCCGCGCGATGGTGGTGGACTACGGGATGAGCCCCGCGATCGGTCCCGTGACGCTCGGGCACGAGCGCGCGACCTTCCTCGACGGCCCCGGCGAGCATCGCGCGATGCGCGAGCACGGAGACCGCCTCGCGGACCTCATCGACAACGAGGTCAAGCGCCTCGTCGAGGCCGCGGAGCACGCCGCGACGGAGATCCTCCAGGCGCGGCGCGACACCCTCGAACACGTCGCCGCCGCACTCATGGAGAAGGAGTACCTCGACGGCGATGAGTTCCGTCGACTCCTCCAGGGCGAGGCTCCGCCGCCTGTCGAGCCGACCGCGACCGCGGCGGAATAGCGTTCCCCATAGCGGAATTCGCGCGTCACGGACCCGCGCCGGGCGCCTCGTGTTCGCGCGCGAATCGACGTACTGTCCCCAGCCCTATCGTCCCCTCAGCCCATTTGCTTCGTGGAGGAGAGAGTCCCGCGATGAAGAGACTTGCCACCTCGATGGCGCTCGTCGCCATCACCTTGCTCGCCGGCTGCGGCCGCACCGAGCTCCTCGGAGAGCACCTCGACACGCCCGACGTGCCGGTCGCCGACCGCCCCGACGTCCCTGATGTCCCCGACGTTCCCGATGTGCCCACGGGCTGTCGCAGCAACGCAGACTGTCGCATCGACCCGCGCCTCCCCGTGTGCGACGTGGGCACGGGCACCTGCGTCGAGTGCGTGACCTCGAGCGACTGCGCCGCGGGCCTCCAGTGCGCGTCGAACCGCTGCGTCTCGACGCCGAGCTGCAACGGCGGACCGGCCTGCTCGTCGACCGCGATGTGCTGCTCGACGGGCTGCGTGAGCCCCCGCTTCGATCGCAACAACTGCGGCGCCTGCGGGCGCGTCTGCAACCCCGCGCAGACCTGCACCGACGGCGTCTGCACGAACATCCCGGGATGTCCCCTCGGCTGCGCGCCGGGCTCGGCGTGCTGCGGCGACACCTGCGTCGACGTCACCTCGAACCCCACGAACTGCGGCGCCTGCGGCAACGTGTGTGCGCCGGGCCAGAGCTGCGATCAGGGGCGCTGCATCAGCTCTCCCCTGTGCGGCGGCGTGATGTGTCCTCCGGGCACCGCGTGCTGCGGAACCCGCTGCACCGACGTGTCGAGCGACGCCGCGAACTGCGGCGCGTGCGGCGTCTTCTGCGGTCGCGGACAGGTCTGCCGCGCGGGCGCGTGCGTCACAACGGGCTGCGCGACGACGGGCTGCCCCATGGGCCAGGCCTGCTGCGGCGACGCGTGCTTCGACGTGCTCAACGACCCGTCGAACTGCGGCGCGTGCAACGCCGCGTGCGGACCGGGCCAGCGCTGCGCGGGCGGCCGCTGCCTCGGCGGCGGTTGCGCCGGTGGGTGCGCCCCCGGATCGGCGTGCTGCGGCGACACGTGCGTCGCGGTGCTCAGCGATCCGCGCAACTGCGGCGCGTGCGGCAACGTGTGTGTCACGGGCCTCTGCGCGATGGGGACCTGCGTCGGCGGATGCGGCGGCGGGCCTTCGTGTCCGATGGGCGCGTCGTGCTGCGGTGATCGCTGCGCCGACACGCGCACCGACCCGACCAACTGCGGCGCCTGCGGGACCGCGTGCGCTGCGGGGCAGCGCTGCCTCGACGGGCTCTGCCGCTTCGTCATGGGCTGCGGAATCGGGCCGGCGTGCGCGACCGGGTTCCAGTGCTGCGGCGCGCTCTGCGTCGACGCGTCGACCGACGCGCGCAACTGCGGCGCGTGCGGAAACGTCTGCGCCACGGGCTCCGCGTGTCGCGGCGGGATGTGTCAGGCGCCGGGCTGCGGGACGGGTCCTGCGTGCTCCGCGGGTCAGCAGTGCTGCGGCGCGACCTGCGCCGATGTGCTCACCGACCCCACGAACTGCGGCGGCTGCGGCGTGCGGTGCCGACCGGGCCTCACGTGCGCGGGCGGACGCTGCAACCTCCCGCCGCCGAGCTGCGGCTCCGGGCCTGCGTGCACGGTGGGCGAGCTCTGCTGCGGCGACACCTGCGTCGACGTCCGCTCCGACACGAACAACTGCGGCATGTGCGGCCGCGCGTGCCCCGTGCCGCCCAACACCGTCGTCTCGTGCGCCGCAGGGACCTGCGTCACGGGCATGTGCAACACGGGCTATGGCGACTGCAACATGAACCCGGGCGACGGCTGCGAGGCGCGCCTCGCCTCCGACGGGAACAACTGCGGACGCTGCGGAAACCGCTGCACCTCCGGGCAATCGTGTCAGGCGGGCGTCTGCACCGCGGGGCCGAGCACGGGCTCCGAGGGGGCCTTCAACCCCGTGGTGAACCCGACCTTCCTCAGGCCCGGCGTTCACAACTTCACGACCATCAACGTGCCCGCGGGCGTGGTGGTCTACGTGGCGGGCTCGGGCGGCATGGAAGAGTCGGGCACGCTCGACCTCCGCGCCACGGGCGACGTCACCGTCGACGGAACCATCGACGTGTCGGGCGGACCCGGCAGCCAGTCGACCATCACCTCGCGCAGCACGCGCCAGGGACGCGCGGGCGCAGGCGGCTTCACGGGCGACCCCCGCACCGCCACCGCGGGCCCCGCGTGCGAGTGGGTGGGCGGCGTGTCGGGCGGCAACGGCCGCGGCGTCATCGGCACCACGGGCACCTGCCGCGTGGGATCGAACTCCGTGTGCATCACCGACGGCACCACGCAGCTCATCTTCGCGTCGCCCGTCGCGCAGTTCGGCGGCGGCGGCGGTGTCTTCACGGGCTACCGCGCGTACGGCGCGGGCGGCGGCGGCTACGCGGGCGGCGCGCCCGGCGCGCTGGGTGCTCCCTACATGGGCGAGCAGGACTGCTCGGGCGCGACGGGCGGCGGCGGCGCGACGGCGGGTCGCGGCGGCTCCGCGGGCGCCGGACGCGGCACCTACGACGGACGCAACGGCGTCCTCGGGCAGACGCAGTGCGACGGCAGCAGCGCGGGTCGGCCGGGCATCCCCGCGGCCTACGTGGGCGGCGGCGGCGGCGGATCGATCGGCGCGGCGGCGGCGGCGGACCTCGCCGTCGACACCACGTTCTACCCGGGCTCCGGCGGCGGCGGCGGAAGCGGTGACTACCTCAACCGTCCTGCTTTCGGCGGAACCTCGGGCGGCGGCGGCGGCGGCGGCGCGCTTCGCATCTGGTCGCAGACGCGCATCACCATCAACGGCCGCGTGCTCGCCAACGGCGGCGACGGCGGCGACGCGTACATCGGCACGAACCGCGCGGCGGGCTGCGATCCTCAGCCTGGCGCGGCGGGCGGCGGCGGATCGGGCGGCGTGATCTTCCTCCGCGCGCCTGCGGTCACCACGGGCGTGCGCGCCAGGGTGAGCGCGGCGGGCGGCGTCGGCGGCGCGGGCAGCCTCTACGCAACGGGCGGCGGCGGCGGCGACGGCGGCGTCGGACGCATCCGCCTCTCGGTCAACGCGGCCTCGTGCACGCTCGGCGGCACCTTCGTCCCGCCCCTCGTCGCGGGCTGCGCCGCCACGGCCGCACCTGGAACTCAGGGCCGCGCCTACGTGGCCTCGTACCCCAACTGATCGCTCCCGCCTCCGCGCTTCGAAGAGGCGCCGCCCCACGCGAACAGTCACCCGTCGGTCGCGGTGTCGGTATGATCCGCGCCGATGCCTGTCGAAACCACCGTCACGGTCTGCGGCAACTGCGGCGCGACGCTCGGCCCTCGCGCCGACTCCGTCGAGATCACCTGCGGGTACTGCAACCAGGTCACCTTCCTCGCGCCGACGAGCGCGCCGGCTGCGGTCGCTGCGAGGCCTGTCACGGCGACCGCGATGGCCGACGACGGCGCGTCGCTCCTCGATCGCCTCGGCTTCGGCGCCACGTCGGAGCGTCACGGCGAGGCGACGAGGTACTCGCCCTCGCAGATGGCGACGCGCGACCCCGTGTCGTTCGAGCGCGGGCTGTGGCCCGTCGGCGCGCGCGCGTCGACCACCTTCGGCGGCTCGTGGTCTCCGTCGGCGCTGCTCGGCGCGCCGCGCGTCTACCCCCGCTGCGGCGACATCGGCGGCGCGTGGGCGCCGGGACCCTCGACGAGCGCCTCGGAGTGGATCGAGGTCGATTTTCAGCACGACATCCCGGCCGCGATGGTGCGCGTCTACGAGACCAACCGACCGGGCTCGACCTACGCGATCGTCGACCTCACGCAGGGAGAGCGGGTGCTCTACTCCGGTCCTCCGCAGGTCGTGAGCGAGGCGCGGGTGCTCGAGGTGACGGTGTCTCCGCCGCGGGTGATCCGTCGGCTGAGGCTCTACGTGACCAACCAGGGCTGGGCCGAGATCGACACGGTGGGCCTCGTCTCTGCCGCGCCGCTCCCCGAGGCGCTGCGGACGCGTCCGCCGACGCCGGTCTCTGCGAGCCGCTTCGTGCTCGGGGTCTTCGCGGGCGTCGCGGTGCTCATCGCGCTCATCACCGCGGTCGCCGTGATCGGCGGGCGGTCGTCGACGGCGCAGCCCGCGCCGCGCGTGCCGACGCCCGCGCGTCCTTCGGCCGTACTGTCGGGCGCGACGATGCGCTTCTCGAACCCCGCGCCCGCGGCGCTGAGGGAGCGCGGCGTCTCGTGGGCGACCGCGGTGTCGGGCTTCTCGACGGAGTACTCGACGACGCGCAACGCGGCGCGCAGCGTGATCGGCGCGCCCGACGTGTATCCGCAGCACGGCGACATCGACGGCGCGTGGGCCTCGCGCGAGACCGACTTCGGCGACGAGTGGATCGAGGTGCGCTTCGCGACGCCCACGAGCGCGCTCTCGGTGGTGTGGGTCGAGAGCTTCAACCCCGGCGCTGTGGTGCGCGTCGATGACGTAGCCGACCCCGCGGCGCCCTGGTGCTGTGGGAGGAGCCTCGGGGCAGGTGCCGTCGATGTCGGTGGTGGCCGAGGGTCGCGCTGCCGACGCCTCGCATCATCAGCGCCGTGCGCCTCGTGCTCGACACGCCGCGTCGCCGGGTGGAACGAGATCGACGCCATCGGCCTCTCGCCCTGACCGCGACGCCACGGCGAGATCGCCCTCCGCGGATTGCAACGGAGGGTGTCTCCCGCAATACTCGTGGGAACTCCACGGACGCGCCGACCGCCGATGTGATCGCCGCCGATGTGATCGCCGCCGATGTGACCGCCGCCGATGTGATCGCCGCCGATGTGATCGCCGCCGATGTGATCGCCGCCGATGTGATCGCCGCCGACGTCCGCGCGTCGGATGTGACCGCGCCCGATGCAGCGCGCGATGCCGTCGCGCCCGATGTGATCGTCGACGCGGCGCCCTCGGATGCGCCGCGCGCGACGGGGTACTTTCCCGCGGGCGCGCCGTGGATGCAGGACGTGTCACGCGCGGCGCTCGACGCGGAGTCGGCGGCGGTGATCTCGTGGCTCGACGGACAGGGCTTCGGCCTGGGGCGCATGCAGATCGACTTCTCGATCGAGGTGCTCGAGGCCGACGCGAGCACGCCGCTCCGCGCGTTCACGCGCACGGGTGACTTCTACTCGCCCGACTGCGATTTCGCTCCGATGCCTGTTCCCGCGGGCGGAGCGCTCGAAGGGGAGGCGGGCTACGCGTGCCTCGGCGACGGCGACTGCCACCTGCTCGTGATGCACCGCCCGACGCGTCGGCTCTACGAGATGTGGCGCGCGAACATCACCGCGGCGGGCTTCAACGGCGGATGCCTCGCCGTGTGGGACACCTCGCGCGTCCCTCCGCCGAGCGGGCGAGGGGAGCAGTGCACGAGCGCCGACGCCGCGGGCCTCCCCATCGCCCCGCTGCTCTTCTCGGCCGACGAGGTGGCCGCGGGGAGCGTCGACCACGCGATCCGCTTCATCCTCCCGAACGCGCGCATCCGATCGCGGACGTACGTGCACCCCGCGACGCACGCGACGGGCGCGACGAGCGGACCCGCGACGGCGCCTCCCTACGGCGCGCGGCTGCGACTGCGGGCTGACTACCCCCTCGCGTCGCTGCCGAACGAGGGCGCGCGCGTCGTGGCGAGGGCGCTACAGCGCTACGGGATGATCCTCGCAGACGGCGGCAACGTGGCGCTCACGGCGCAGAGCGACCGCTTCACGCGCGCGCGCTGGGCGGGCCTCCTCGGTCCGCGCGATCTGCAGGCGATCCGTCCGCGAGACTTCGAGATGGTCGACGGCGGCGCGCGCATCCGCTTCACGGGCGACTGCGTGCGCAACCCCTGACGACCGTCGCGCGGGGCGACGACGCTGTGGCCTGTCGCGCGCTCGCACACGGCGAGGGCGCGAACAACTGTGCGACTGACGTTGGCGACATTCCGGGGGGTCG
>JAXLYG010000068.1:0-55453 GCA_046351535.1 Polyangiales bacterium | reverse complement strand
GGACACCGCGGACACGAGCGCGCTCAAGTACGGGTCGAGCTTCGTGCTGTCGTGGGACGTCTCGCGCGTGCTCGGGGCCGAGCTCTGGGGGCCCCTCAGCGACGACGGGAGCAACCACATGACGATCCTCCCGCGGCCCGGCGGCGCCGTGGGCGAGGACTCGGCGAAGGGTTCGAAGCAGGTCGTCGTGATGGGGCCGATGAACTTCACCCTCCGCGCGAAGGTGAAGGTCGGCGATCGGGTCGAAGAGGTGGTCCGCTCGGTGACGGCGGGCGTGCTCACCGATCCCCGCGGCGGGCGCCTCGACGTGTGGCCGCGGCAGGTGCTCCCGCGCGGTCCCATCGCGGCGCGGTGGTCGGCGTACAAGGTCACGGAGTTCAAGTTCCACTCGATCACGGGCGACGTGCTCGACGACGAGACCGACGGGCCCGCGCTCGGCACGGACCTCTACGAATACCGACCCTCCGACGCGGGCTGGGCCACCACGGTGCAGGGCGTCCCCTTCACCATCGACTACGGCCCGCGCGCCGGGCAGGACTGGAGCGTGGAGGCCGAGTGCGAGCCCGAGGGCGACGCGCGCGCGCTCCAGTGTCGCGTCAGCGCGATCGGCACGCGCAAGCTCGCGTCGTCGCTCGTCGACAGCGACAGCAGCAACGCGCAGTGGTCGTACCTCGCCGTCGGCGCGCTCCCCGCGGCCACGGAGCGCCCCGCGGGCGGCGCCGCGCCCTCGCCGCTCCCCAACGTCGATGCGAGAGACGTCGTCGCGATGGCCGTGGGTCGCTTCGCCGCCAACGCGGGCGACGGTCCCGAGCGGTGGCGCGAGTGGATCGCGGTGGCGACGCGCCGCGGCCTCGACGTGCACATCAACAAGCTCTTCGACCAGCGGTCGTACCGGGTGAACCCCTCGCTCCACCCCAAGGTCGAGTGGCTTCGCGGCGCGTTCGAGGGCGAGGTGCTCGGCGTGGGCGCGGCGGAGATCGCCTTCGCGACGCCGTCGGCGGATCCGAAGGCCCCGGCGGTCCACGAGCTCCGCGGCGAGTGCGTGGTGATCGTCCGCAAGACCGCGACGGTGGGCGTGCTGCGGGTGAGCGAGTTCCGCTTTCCGCTCGACCCGGCGCAGCCGCCGGTGGACCTCACCTTCGAAGACCGCGGGCTCGTGCAGGTGGAGCGCGTTCGCGTGGTGGCCCTCTGGCCGCGCGTGTACGTGCTCGGCGTCGGCGTGGCCTTCTCGTACGACCGCACCGACCCCGACCCCAAGAACTGGAAGGCCGTGCCCGAGCCCAAGCTCACGCGCATCGCCTCGCCGGAGTGGGACGTCGTCGGCGTGCCGCGGCCTCGCGCGGCGGGCGCCACGGGCGCGCCCATGGGCGGCTACCTCTTCGCGCTCGCGCGCACCACGGGGCGGCTCTGCCGCTACGAGCTCAAGCGCTCCGAGGTGATCCGCTCGGAGTTCGTCGAGATGGCCTCGGCCAACGGGATGGTCGCGCCGCTGCACGAGCTCCAGAACGCGCAGGGCAACTACAACTACCGCTCGTCGCTCGTCGAGGGGCGCATCCTCCTCGGACGCGACGAGCAGAACCGCCTCGACTGGCGCAACCCGATCAACGACGAGAGCGTGCTGCTCATGATCGGCGGCGCGCTGGTGGCGCGCAGCGAGGTGCACGACCCGCTCGTGCAGCCCGTCTACTCGCGCAGCGAGCAGGGCCGCGAGCGCCGCGGAATCCAGGACCGCGCGTACAACCCGCGCCTCGACCTGTGGGTGCGCTGCGGGCATCCCTTCTTCCACGCGCGCACGGGCAAGGGGGCCCTCTTCGACTCGACGGCGCGGTCGCTCTACTGCCGCACGGCCGACGGCGAGATCGCGTACATCTCGCCGATTGAGCCGTCGCACCTGGGCTTTCTCGCGGTCGACCTCGCGCCGCGCACGGACGGCTTCAAGGCGACGACGGGCGTCGCGTTCGACAACCTCGTCGCGGGCCAGAGCCTCTGGGAGGGGGAGTTCCTCGAGTCGAAGAACAAGAAGTACCGGCTCACCCTCACGGCGAAGGGCCTGCGACTTCACGAGGCCGCCGCGGGCGGCGCCGAGCGCTGGGCGCTGAGCTCCGACGCGCGCCCCGCAGACCACGCGACGCTGGCCTTTCACGGCGACCTCGAGCTCTTCAGCGATCGCGACGAGCGCCTCGGCGGCGCCACCGGCCACGACGCCACCTTCGGCTCGCGCGTGCGCCAGCGAACGCCCGCGGAGCGCGAGCGGACCTACAACAACGTGCGCCTCGTCCTCACGGATGATGGCGTGCTCCGCTGCCTCGCGAAGCGCGTCGACAACGGCCGCGAGGCGCTCCTCTGGGCCGCGCCGCCGCTCTCGCTCGGCTCGACGATCGCCGCCGACACGACCCTCGGGCCGTGGTGCTTCCTCGAATCACCCAATCGCCGCTTCCGACTGGAAATGCAGTCCGACGAGGGCTACCTCCGGCTCTACGAGGTGGGCGTCAACGGCGTGCGATGGGAGCTCCGCGGCAACGCCCCGCACAGCGCCCGCTTCACCCGCGCAGGCGAGCTCTTCATGGTCAACCAGGCGGGCGTCAACGACTGCTGGGGCGGCAGCCTCAGGACCACCCCGCTGTTCGAAGAGTACCGGCGCGCGCCGAACACCGAGCGGTTCAGCGATGCGCGGCTCACCCTCACCGACCAGGGCGTCCTCGTGTGCTTCGCGCGCGTGCCCAACGTCGTCGACGCCCGGTACCCTGGCGTGACGCCCTCGGTCGAGCGCGATCTGTGGAGCACCGAGAACCTCAACATCGGCAACAGGCTCGCGGCGGGCGCCACGCTCGGCGCGTGGCAGTACCTCGAAGTCTCCGACACCTTCCGTCTACAGTTCCGTGCGAGCGACGGCGTGCTCGCGCTCTATCGCATCGTCCCGGATGCGCTGGCGACGCTGTGGTCGTCGACGCCGGTGCCGGGTGGCCGCGCGGCGGAGGTGCACCCCACCGGCCAGGTGCTCGTCCGCGATGCGTCGGGGTCGATCGCGTGGACCTCGACGAGCGACGGCGGCCCGCCGGCGATGGCCGACAACGGGCGCCAGGGCGCGCAGCTCATCCTGCGCGAGCGCAGCCTCTCGCTGGTCGACGGCGACACGACGCTCTGGGTCATCCCCTTCGGGGGCATGCTCCGCGCTGGTGAGTGGCTGACCGTCGATCGACCGCTGCTGTCGACCGACGGTGTCTTCCAGCTCGTGCTCCACGGCGACGGCAACCTGGTGTTCTACAACCGGGTGGCCAACAAGCCGCTCTGGGCGGCCAGCCGCTACGGGAAGGTGAGCCGGGCCGTGCTCCAGACCGACGGCGATCTGGTGGTGCTCAACGACCAGGGAAACCGCGTCTACAGCCTGAAGGACTTCGGCTGCACGGTGCGGGGCAACGAGTCGGGCATCACCCTCAGCCTCGAGTGGGCATACTTCACCATCAACGGCTCGCAGACCCGGTACACCTCGCGCCGCGTGCGCATCAAGAACGGCTACCGCTATCTCACGGTGCGCGACAACGAGCGCGCGCACAACACGTGGATCGCCTTCCTCGCCGATCGCGAGGGCCCCGACACGTGGTGGGACATCATCGGTTCCGGCAACCGGCTCATCTTCCGGCTCGCGGATGCCGACCTCCACCTGAACTTCACCAACGAGCACGGTCGCGTGAAGCTCTGGAACGACGCCCAGAACGTGTACTGGTCGATCCAGGCGAACGGCGGCTACTTCTCGTTCCGCGCGGACCACGCCGGCGGGCGGTACATGTACTTCTCCACGCACGAGATCTACGCCACGCCGAGCGGAGAGGGCCGCGAAGGGTGGAACACCTGGGAGCTCATCGGGCCGCTGCTGCCCGCCGGACTCGCGCACGTCTTGTGAGCAGCGCTGCCTGACTTCTCCGCGCTGAACGCCCACGGGTCCTCGCCCCGCGATGATTGCTCCGCGCCGTGATCGATCCCGAGCAGAAGCTCGGAGCGTCGGTCGTGCGACGCGCGCGTGCCCCGCGGTCTGCGGTCTACCGCACCTCGACCCTGGCGCCCGCGTCGGTGAAGCGCCGCGTGAGCCCCGCGATGGTGTGCCCCGGCACGACCTGAAAGCGCGTGGGAGCCCCCTCGCAGAGCTCCTTCGCCTCGCGCAGCCCGAGGCCCGACACCTCGCGGATGTGCTTGATCACCATGAGCTTGTCGAAGCCGCTGTCGAGGAGCACCACGACGCTCGCGGGCGCGTCATCGCGCGGCGGCGCGGCCGTGACGGTCTCTCGATACGGTGCCGCGGTCGTCACGGGCGCGCCGAGGTCCTCGTACCTCGCGCCCGAGGCGGCGAACTCGGGGAGCGCCCCGCGGTACGCGCGCTCGCTCGAGGCGCGCAGCTCGACGGGCATCGGCCCCTCGACGAGGTTCTTCGCGTCGGCGAGCCCGAGGCCGCTGAGCGTGCGCACGGCCTTGATCACCATGATCTTGTTGGGCCCCGGCACGTGCAGTCGCACGCCCATGGTCGACGGCGCCGCGGGCTGCGCCTGCAGCGTCACGCAGAGCGCCGCCTTGCAGTGACCGCAGACGAAATTCGCCGACATGATCATCGGGATGAGGTTGGCGCAGAACGGACAGCGGATCGGTTCTTCGTGGGGTGTCACGGCGCCGTGAGCATCGCACGACACGAGCCCTCGACGCTGCGCGAGGTGTCGGCTTCTGCGAGGCGCTGCGCCGCTCAGCGCAGCGTGGTGGGGCGCTCGTCGAGCGGGAGCGCGCGTCCCCAGAACGCGTCGACGGCGCGTCCCGTGGCGGGAACGCCGCCGCCCGGCAACTCCATGGGGAGCACGATGTCGGCGAGCCCGTCTCCGGTGATGTCGCCCCACGCGCTGGCGCTTGAATCATCGACCGACGCGCCCTCGCGAAGAAAGGACTGCGACGGCATCGCCGCGAGCCCCGTCGCGCCGCCGCGCGCGACCTGCACCAGGACCCCCGTCGGGATGTCGAGCGCGAGCACGAGGTCGTCGAAGCCGTCACCGTCGACGTCGCCGCCGCCCTCGAAGCTCTGTCCGCTATAGCGCGCGTCGCCCGCGCGCGGCGCGTGGGTGCTCGACGGCGCGCGCGCGTCGAAGTCGACGTGGCCTCGGAACACGTACACACGGCGCGTCGTGGGGCCGCCCGATTCGCGCCCCTCCCACGCGTCGACGACCACGTCGGAGAGGCCGTCGCCGTCGACGTCGAGAGGCCCCGCGACGACGCGGCCGAAGCCCGGATCGCGCGCCAGCGGGCTCGAGAGCACCACGGGCGGTGCCGCGGTGAGTCCGCCCGCGCCTCCGAGGTAGACGCGCACGCGAGGCGGAATGAGCGCTGATGGATCGCCGTGCACGAAGCCCGCGGTGTCGGTGAAGGCCACGTCGGCGAAGCCGTCGCGCCGGACGTCGCCGAGAGCGCGACCGGACGCCCGGAAGCCGCTGTACTCGGTGCCCACCCGTGAACACCGCGTCGGGGGCGCTCGACGGTCCTCTCGGGCCTCCGTAGTAGACCTCGCACTGCTCGAGAGAGAAGCCGTGCCTGAAGGGCGATTGCACCGCGAGGTCGCCGTAGCCGTCGCCGTTGACGTCGCCCGCTCCCACGAAGGGACGCGACCCGCACGCAGGTGTCGCCGCTCCAACGAATCGCGTAGTCGGGCGTCACCGAGGGCCCCGCGGGCCGCCGCGGTGAATGTCGATGCGGTCGGTGGCGCCTCCGTCTGAGCACGTGCTTCGAATCGCGAGGTCGACGAAGCCGTCGCCGTCGATGTCGCCCACGACGCGCGCCGCGTACCCCTGCGCGCGCTCGATCTCGCCGTCGAAGGCCGACGGTCGCCGCGTGATCGGTCCTCGAAAGAAGCGCACGGTGACCGACGTTCCGGCGCGGTTCAGGGTCACGTCGAGGAGGTCTCCGTACCGGTCTCCGTCGAGGTCGGGCTGCGCGCCCCAGCTCGTGTCGACGGAGGCGTTCCCCGCGGGGACGGTGAACTGCCACGTCGCGCTCACCGCGGCGCCGGGCGCGCCGTTCTGCACGCGGCGAAGGCGCCAGAAGTACACGCCCGGACGGAGGGCGCCCGCGTCGACGGGAGGGCGCGCGGAGTCTCCCATCGCCGCGAACTGCGCGACCGGGAGAAGCCCATCACGGTCGCGAGAGAGCTCGACCCACGCGCCCGTAGCGTCTGCGTCGAGGCGCCAGTGAAGCGTCGGACGGCCGTTGGTGACGCGCGCGCCCGAGAGCGGCGCGAGCGGGCGTGGCGGCGCGAGAAGCGGCGCGTCGACCGTGCGCTGATCCGCGACGATGTCGGCGACCGTGACGTCACCCACGACGTCGGTGACGGCGCCGCGATCGACGGTGACCTGATCGAAGGCCGGGCCCATGTCGACGGCGGGCGTGTCAGCGACGCTCGCGTCGACGGCGCTCGTCACCGTGCTCGACAGGCAGCCCTGGAGCGCCAGGGCGCAGAGCACGACAGGAGCGCGCAGGGCCCGACGACGCGACCTTCGGTTCACGCCCTGAGTATCGCACCGCCGCGTCGCTCGGAGCGCTCGCCCGCCACGCGATCTCGCGCGATCACGGGCGCGCAGCCCGCGTTACGTCGCGACGAGCGCCGCGGCGATGGCGTCGCCGATGGGGAGCGCGAGGTCTCGCTCGATCATCCCCCACTCGCCCGCGGGGTTCACCTCGAGGAAGACGTGCTCGCCGTCGGGGCGGACGATGAGGTCGATGGCGCCGAAGGAGAGCCCGAGCGCGACCATCACGGCGTGGAGCCGCGCCGCCACGTCTTGCGGGATCGACGCGCGCTCCCATCGAAGCTCACCGGCGCGCGCCATGCGCCAGTCGACCTTCGCGCGCTCGACGCCCGACGCGTCGATGGCGCCGACGAAGAACGAGCCCGCGACGTAGATCACCCGCAGCTCGACGCGCTTCGGGACGAGCTCCTGAAACACCATCGGGCACAGGCGGAGGCCGTCGAGGTCTTCGAGGTCTTCGTCGGTGACGAGGCTCGTGTGGACGAAGAAGCTCCGTCCCGTCATCGAGGTCGAGAGCGGCGAGAGCATCTTCGTCACCATCGCCGTGTCGCCGAGGGCGCGACGAAACGCGCGCACCCGCGTCGGGTCGTTGGTGACGATCGTGCGAGGGATGTGCAGCCCGGCGGCGCGCGCCGCGCGGAGCTGCCGGGGCTTGTCTTCCGCCGCGCTGACGAGGGGGAGCGCGTCGATCCAGCGGACGCCCGAGAGCGCCGCGAGGAACGCGCTCATCGTCGTGGCCGCCTCGCGCACGCAGCCGTCGCGGAAGGCCGGGTCGAGGTCGTCGGGGAGGCTCGGCAACCAGACGCGGCGGCTCCAGACGGCGCGGACCTCGTCGGCGTCGAGCGCGTGCGAGCCCGTGTCGAGGACCTGTGCTGCGCCGTTGGCGTCGAGCTCCAGCGAGAGGGAGAGCTGTGTGGGGAAGAGGTCGGTGTCGACGCGCACGGCCCTCGCGCCGCGCGCGCGCAGTCCCTCGGCCACGCGATCGACCACGAAGGCGTCGCGCGTGTGCGTGAGGAGCAGCACCGCGTCGCGCGCGCTCACCAGAGACCCCCGCGGTGGGGCGCGCGCCCCGTGAGCACATCGGCCATCGCCTCGGCGATGGGGAGCCCCGGCGAGACCTGGAGCCAGAACCACTCGCCCGCGGGGTTGCACTCGAGGAAGACGTGCCGCCCCTCGGGGGTGACGATGAAATCCGCGGCGCCGTACGTGAGGCCGAAGTGATCCATGTACCGAAGGAGGCGCTGCGCGACGTCGTCGGGGAGCTCGTAGTGGCGCCACTCGCCGAGGAGGGCGCTGCCCTCGCGACGCCAGTCGTGCTTCGCGCGCGACGCGCGCTGCGAGTCGATGGAGGCCGTGAACACGCGGTCGCCCACGACGGTGACGCGGAGCTCGACGCGCTTCTCGAGCTTCTCTTGAAAGGTCATCGGGCAGAGCGAGAGGCCGTCGAGGTCGGCGAGGTGGTCGTCGCTCACGGGGTTCGTGAACACCACGTGCTCGCGGCCGTCTTCGTCGTAGATGGCGAACGAGGCCATCATCTTCGTGATCATTCCGCCGGGGCACGTGGCGGCGAAGGCGCGCACGGCGGCGGGGTCGTTGGAGGTCAGCGTGCGCGGCACGTCGAGGCCGAGCGCGCGCGCCACCTTGAGCTGCAAGGGCTTGTTTTCAGCCCGTCGGATGACCGGCATGGGGTCGACGGTGAAGGCGTCGAGGGCCGCGAGGGTGCCCGCGAGCGAGCGCTTCGACTCCTCGACGCACGCAGCCCGCATCTGCCGCTCCATGTCGCGGGGGATGTCTCTGCCCGTGTGCGTGCGGCGCCACCACACGGCGGTGACCTCGTCGAGGTGGAGCGTCCCGTCGGGGCCTTCGAGGGTCGCGCGCGGCGCGTCTCGCCCCTCGCTCACCGAGAGCTTGATCTCCGTGGGGTACCGGTCGGTGTCGAAGCGCCACGCGCGGTCGCCGCGCGCCTCGACGGCCTCGCGCACCTGCTCGACGCTCGGGTTGTCGTCGCGGTGGGTGATGATGAGAATGGTCATGGGCGGGCGGTGGTGGGTGGTGCGGTGCACCCGCGTGATGGCGGCTGCGAGGTCAGATGTCGATGCCGCCCTTGTCGCCGTCGGACGGGTACTTCATCGTCTGGAACTCGTCACCGTCGGACGGGTACTTGGTCGTGCGACCGGCCTTCACGCCGGTCTTGATGTCGAGCTTTCCGGCCTCGTCGACGGCCTCCTCGTCGGTCTTCTGCGTCTCGAGAAACTTCGCGAAAAACGGCTTCTTCATGGTGATGAATGCCTCCTGCTCGATCGCGCACCCCGCGCGACG
Source organism: Polyangiales bacterium (assembly GCA_046351535.1). Classification (GTDB taxonomy): domain Bacteria; phylum Myxococcota_A; class Polyangia; order Polyangiales; genus CAISKJ01. The sequence continues at coordinate 46,583 of JAXLYG010000068.1, read as the reverse complement.
AGCGATGGTTGCATATCCGAGAGTTCGCGACACAGCAACGGAATGGCGCGCGCAATCCGATGTGCGCAAGCCTCGGACGTTGTGCAACGGAGCAGCGCACGCGAGATCTGGAGAGGCCGTACTCGCGCTGCGTCAGGGCGCGTGGTGGGCGTCCGGCGGCCTTCCCGCCTCCTGCCACGCGCGCACCGCGGGCGACGGGTGCACGAGCATCACGACGTTGAGCGTGAGGTTGTCGCGCACGGTGAACGCGAGGCCGAGCTCCATCACGATGACGAGGGCGGCGCTGAGCTTCCATCCCACGCGCGACGCGAGGAGAAAGCCGAGCGACATCATCCCGATGTCGCTCATCGAGTTGAGGATGCTGTCGCCCATGTACCCGAGCTCGATGGTGGTCGCCCGGTATCGTGCGAGCACCCACGGCGAGTTCTCGAGGATCTCCCAGCACGACTCGATGGCGGCTGCCGCGAGGTAGCGCAGGCGCAGCGGGAGCTTGCGCGCGACGAGCCACAGCGCGCCGCAGAAGAGGATGCCGTGGCAGACGTGCGTGAACGAGTACGGGTCGGCGAGGCGCTGCGACTGCTCGCTGCTCCAGACGCTGCCTTCCCAGAGCCCGAAGCGCCCGTCGGGGCCGAGCCAGAGGCGGCCCATGAAGCGCTCGACGGCGGCGGCGGTGGCGGCGCACGCGAGGGCGGCGACGGCGACGAAGCGAGGCCCGATGCGCGAGGCCACATCGGTCGCGGTGTTGGGTGCGTCGGACATTTGCCGCGCATCGTAGGCGCAGGCGTCGACGAGCGTCGAGATCCGCGCGCGGCGAAGGGAGGGCCCCGGACCGCCAGCGCGCGCCGCACACTTCGTCGAGCGCCGCGTCGCGTTTCGCTCTACCGTCGGAGGCGTATGCCCCACGACCTCACGCTCTGTTCGCACTGCTCACGCCATGTGAGGGCCGACGCGTCTCGCTGCCCGTTCTGCGACGCGACGGTGACCGCGCCGGAACTCCGTGAGCTCCCCGCCGGGCTCTCGCGGCGCGCCCTCGTCGCGCTCGGTGCCACGCTCGCGCTCGCAGACTGCCGCTCGTCGACGCGCGGCGACGACACCTCGATCGTGCAGCCCTACGGCGCGCCGATCATTCGAACGCCCGACGTGCCGCTCATCGTCGCGCCCTACGGCGCCCCGCCGGAGCCGCGGCGCTCGACGGACCCCCTCGTCGCCACCGACGTCACGTGGGAGCTCTCCGCCACCGCGGCCACCGTCTCGCTCGACCGCATCGGTTCGTGGCGGCTCCGCATCGCCGCGCGCAACCACGGCACGACCGCGCACGACCCGGGGCGCGGCGCGGTGACCTTTCTCGTGAACGGGCGCCCGTCGCTCCCCACGACGCTCGCGTTCAGCAACGGCGCGATGACCGCCGAGTGGCTCTCGCTGCCTCCGGGCGCGACCGCCCACGACGAGCGCGAGATCGGCCCGGCGATCTTCAGGGCCCCGGGCGACTACGAGATCACCCTCCAGTTTCAGGGCGTCACCGCCGCGACGACGCGCGTCCGCGTCACGCAATGACGCCGCCCTGAGACTCACGCGTCGCCCCGCCCGCAGCGCGCCCGTTGCCCACGTCGAGCAATCGATGCCCGACGCCGCGCCGCGGCCCGTTGCTCGACTCGCGCAACGCGCGCGGATTCCTCGTGAAAACAAGCGGTCTCGGAGCGCGGCACGCGGGCTGCTTTAGCCCTCTGCGTCCCGCTCAAGGGATGCGAGAGGAAAGAGACCACCATGAAGATCAGGTCGCATGTGAAGGCTGGCGTTGGCGAGGCGGAGCAGGCGGGGGCGAAGCCCCGACGCTGACGAGCCCCCGAAACGAAGCGAGGCCGCGGAGCACCGAACGATGTGCCTCGCGGCCTCGCGGCGTTCTTCGGGCGCGGCGCCGACGCGCTCCATCGTTGACAGGGCGACGCCGCGTCGACGACCTTGCGAGGCGCGGTACATGGGGCGCGCGGTCGAACGTCACTTCCAGCTCGATTTCACGCGCTCCGAGCGGGCCAACGAGGGCTCCATCGAGCTGCCCGAGGGCGACACGGAGTATCAGCTCCGCGGGCGCGGCCAGAGCCGACCCGACCTCGTGGAGCTCCGCTGGTCGTCGAGGCTGAAGGAGATCCTCGAGGAGCTCCGCGCGCACACGCAGGGCGACGTGGCCGAGAACGCCGCGTGCGTCGGACGCCTGCTGGCGGAGTTCCTCGACGCGCCCGCGTGGTCCGTCGCGGCGCCGCACCTCCTCGAGCGCGGCGACCACGAGCCCATGTATCTCACGGTGCGCTCCAGCGCGTCGGAGCTCTACCTCCTGCCGTGGGAGCTGCTCACCGTCGGGCCCATCACGCACCTGGGCTCGCTCACGCGGCTCCTCGTGCGCTACGAGTGGCCCGACACGCGCACCGCGCCGCGACGTCGCGGCCTCTCAGACGCGCCGCGGACGCGTCATCTTCGCGTGGTCGGCCGCGGGCGGAAAGGTCGACGCCGCGCGCCACGTCAAGCTCATCGAGCGCTGCATCGACGCGAGCCGGAACGTCTGCGACGACCGCGACCGCGCGTTCGACGAGGTGAAGAACGCGACCTGCGAGTCGATCGTCGCGGCCCTCGAACGCGCGCGCGACGCCGACGAGCACGTCGCGGTGCTCCACATCCTCTGCCACGGCCACGGCGAGGAGGGCACCTTCGGCCTCGCCCTCGGGCACGACGAGGACCACGGGGGCGTCGACGTCGTGAGCGCGAGCCGTCTCCAGATGCTCCTGAAGGACTACGCGGGCCTCGTGCGCCTCGTCGTCATCGCCGCGTGCGACGGGAGCAACGCGGGCGAGGTCGGCGCACACCTCGGGAGCGTCGCGCAGGAGGTCCACAAGGCCGGCTTCGGGGCCGTCATCGCGTCGCGCTTTCCGCTCTCGTGGAAGGGGGCCTACGTCTTCGCCACCGAGCTCTACGAGTCGATCCTCGCGCGCGGCGACTCGCTCGAAGAGGCCTTTCTCAGCGCGCGTTCGCGGCTCAAGCCCCTGCCCGCCTACGACTGGGCGAGCATGCAGCTCTACGCGCGCGCCGCCGACGGCGACGAGACCCGCGTCTTCAACTGGCGCCCCTACCGCGGCCTCTCGGCCTTCGCCCCCGAGCACGCGCGCTTCTTCTTCGGCCGCGACCGCGAGATCGAGGAGCTCACGCGCGACCTCGACGCGCTCGTCGCGCGAGACCTCCCGCGCCTCCTCGTCGTGTCGGGCGCGTCGGGCACGGGCAAGTCGTCGATGGTGCTCGGCGGCGCGATCCCCCGGTGGCGGGCCGCCTCGACGGACGCGAGCTTCGCGCACCTCGTCGTGCGCCCCGGCGCCGCGCCCTCCGAGGCCCTCGCGCAGGTGCGCGCGCGCGCCGACATCGTGGGCGCCATGTGCCGCCGCTTCGTCGTCGTCGTCGACCAGTTCGAAGAGGTCTTCACGCACCGCGACAGCGCCGGCGCGCTCGCCCTCGCGCGCGGACTGTGGGAGCTCGCCTCGGAGCCCGGCTCGCCGCTCTGCGTGATCGTCACGATGCGCGTCGACTTTCTCGCGCGCTGCAACGAGCTGGTGCTCGACGACGCGGGGCTCCGCTTCGACAAGATCGCCTGCGACCCGACGCATCAGGTGCTCGTCGCGCAGATGTCGCCCGACCAGCTCGTCGAGGCCATCGAGGGCCCCGCGCGCGCCGCGGGCATCGCGATCGAGCCGGGCGTGGCGCGAGAGATCGTGCGCGACGTCGAGGCCGCCCCCGGCGCGCTGCCGCTCATGTCGCACGCGCTCTACCTCCTGTGGTCGCGTCGCGAGGGTCCGGTCATCACGCGCGCGGCGTACAAGGCCCTGGGCTCGGTGCACGGCGCGCTCGACGAGCACGCGGAGTCGCAGCTCGCGGCGCTGCGCGACGACGACGAGCGGGCCGTCGCGCGGAGGCTCATGGTGAGCCTCGTCCATCCGGGCGCCGGGGGAGAGCCCGACACGCGCCGACGCCGCGCCGTCGACGAGCTCGCGGCGATGTTCGCGCGCGATCGGGAGCGCTTCGAACGCGTGCGAGAGCGCCTCGTCGACGCGCGGCTCCTCGTGACCGGCGGCGAGGCGCGCGCGCAGACCGTCGAGGTCGCCCACGAGGCCCTCATCCGCAGTTGGAAGACCTTCAAGTCGTGGATCGACGCGGACCGCACGCGCCTCGCGCGCCTCGCGCAGCTCGAAGCCTGGGCCGCCGAGTGGAAGGTGCGCCCCGACGCGGTGCTCCACGGCTCGCGCCTCGGCTACGCCGAAGAGGTCGAGAAGGAGGGCGTCGACGACCTGCCTCAAGACGTCCGCGCGCTCCTCGATGCGAGCCGGGAGGCGCGACGGCGCGCGCTCGACGCCGAGGCGCGGTCGCGGCGCGTTCGAAGGGCCCTCATCGCGGCGGCCTTCGCGACGGTGAGCGCGTTCAGCGGCGTCGGCTTCACCCTGTGGCGCAGGGCCGAGGCCGCGCGGCGTGACGCCGACGAGAAGCGCGCCGCCGCGATCCGCTCCGAGCGCGCCGCCATCGAGAGCGAGGCGCTCAGCCGCGCGTCGGAGCTGCGCGCCCGCGCCGAGTCGACGGGGCAGGAGCTCGAGAACCTCGCCGCCGCGATCGAGCTCCGCGACGACATCGTGCGTCGCCTCGGCGCGACCCCGCGGAGCGTCGACGCGGCGCTGTTTCAGACCGCCGCGATCGCGGCGCGAAGGCCGCTGCTTCAGACCGACCTCGACAGCTCCACCTTCGCGCTCTCGCCCGACGGCACGCGCCTCGCGGCGACGCGCGGCGGTTCCGCGTACCTCTGGAGCACGCGCGACGGTCACCTCGTGGCCGCGTGCGTGAGCCGCGAGCAGGGCAACGTCGAGCGCGTGCGACCGACCTTCACGCCCGACGGCGCGCGCATGATCGTCGGCTTTCGCAACGCGACGGCGTGCAGCGTGAGCGCCCGCGACGGCACCGGCGCGATCACCCTCGGCGTCTCCGATCCCATCTCCGCCGGTGACCAGACCTCGCAGACCGGCCACACGCTCCTGATCGCCTCCGACGGATCGCTCGCGCTCACCGACGACGTCGCGCGCGACACGCGCACCGGCGCGGCGGTGCTCACGCTCCCGCACGGATCGCCGGGCGTGGTCGACCTGCGCAGCGACGGCGACGGCCGCGTGGTGACGGTCTCGGTCGACGCGGTGATCCGTCGCTGGAGCCGTGGTCTCACGGCACCCGCCGAGGTCGAGGTCCGCACGCACGGTCACGCCTAGCTTCGAATCGCGCGCTTCGCACCCGACGGCGCGCGCGTGGTGACCCTCGACGCCGGATGGAGGCGGGCCACCGTGTGGAGCACCTCCGACGGCGCGCGCGTGTCGGAGTTCGACATCCCCGTCGGCAGCGAGCCGGTCTTCTCGCCCGACGGGCGCTTCCTCGTCGCGGGTCGACAGCCCTCGCGCGACGTGTACCAGCGCGGTGACTCGATCTGGGAGGTCGCGACCGGCGCGCGCCTCGCGGTCTCGGATCCGGGCGTCGTGCTGGGGTTCGCGCCGGACCGCGCGCAGGCCTTCGAGGTCACGCTCGACACGCGCTCGCTCCGGCTGCGAGCGCTCGCGACGCCGGGCCTTGATACGCTGCTCTCCGTCGGGCGCGGCCGGATCGAGAGCGCCTCGTTCGCGGAGGGGCGCGTCGCCGTCGCGGTGTCGTCACCGAACGGCGCGACGCACCTCTACAACGACGGCGACGGCGACGTCGTTCGTAGCTACGGCACGCCCCGCGCGTCGTGCTCCGAGGCGACGTTCACGCCCGACGGCGCGCGCGTGGTCGTGCGATGCGACGACCGCGTCGAGGTGCGGGGCGCGCGCGACGGACAGCTCGTGGCGACCCTGCGCGATCCGCGGTGGGCGCTCGACACGACCTACGTCTCGGGCGACGGACGCGTCGCCATCATGGCGAGCGGCGGCGCCACGACGCGGCTCTGGGATCTCGCCACGGGCGCGCTGCGCGCGTCGGAGGGGGCGCCCTCCGAGAGCCCCGACTCGATCGGTGACATCGAAGCCCCGACGGCGTTCATGCGCTTCGAGCCCGTTCAATTCGCGGCGGACGCGCCGCTCGCCGCGGTGTTCACGGGCGGAGACGGCCCGAGCGGGGGTCCGGCGCTCGCGATCTGGAACCTCACCGAAGGACGGCTCGCTCGCACCCTTCGATCGCCCGACACGCGCGGCTTCGCGGTCGCGCGCTTTCTCCGCGGCGGCGCGGTCTTCGCGGCGATGGGAGACGGCGCGATCCGCCTCTACGACGCGAGCTCTGGCGCGCTCACCCGGTCGACGCCGGGCACCGAAGACGACGTGGTGCTCGACGTCGCGGTCACACCCGACGGCGCGCGCGCCTACACCGCCCACGAGCGCGACACGATCCGCGTGTGGAACGGGCGCACCGGCGCGCTCGAAGGCGCCACGCGCATCGCCTCGAATCACGCGTCGAGGGGCGCGTTCTCCGACGACGGCCGCTACCTCGTCACGCGCTCCGTCGACCACGTCGCCCGGCTCTGGGAGGTCTCGACCGGCCGCCTCGTGGGCGTGTTGCAACGCGAGGGCGGCGAACCGCAGACGTGGGCGTTCTCACGCGACGGGTCGCTCCTCGCGACGGGCTACGACGAGGTCGTCGCGCTCTGGCAGACGCGAGACGCGCGCCTCCTCGCGGCCTTCCCCGCGCACCTCGGGCTCATCCGATCGCTCTCGTTCTCGGGCGACGGGTCGCGCCTCGCCACCTCGGGGTACGACGGCGCCGTGCGCGTCTGGACCCTTGGCCCCGCCGACCTCACGCGCGCGGCCTGCGCGCGCCTCCGCGGGAGCGCCGTCGGATCGTCGCGCCCGTCGCTTCAGCGCGCGTGCCCTGCCGCCCGCTGACGCGCGCATCCTTCGGCGGCGGCGCTTCTGCGCGTTGCGCGCGTCGCCGTGACGGTTGGCGCGGCGACGGCGTCTCGTGAAATCATCGCCCCGATGGAGCCCGAGACCGACGAAGCCCAAGAGGCCCTCGACCCGCGCACGAGCCCTTCGCGTCTCGGTCAGCTCGCGCGCGCCTCCGTCGAACTCGCACGCCTCGTGGCGCGCAACCCGTCGACCACGCCGAAGCTGCTGGGGAGGCTCGCCCGGCGAGACGACGCGGCGCTCCTCGCCGACGTGTGCGCGCACCCCGCGACACCAGCGGACGCGGCCTTCGCGCTCGCGACGCGCTTTCCCGAAGCCTTCGCGCGCGGGGCGCGGGGCGCCGCGTTCCTCGAAGACCCGTGGGCGCGTCCGCCGCGCGCCAACCACATCCGCGCGCGCCTCCGGTGGCCCGACGCGCCCCACGCGTGGTTCGAACGCGCCTCGTCGCACGCGATGCCGCGCGTGCGCGAGCTCGCGGCGCAGCTCACACCCGCGCTCGCGGGCGCGCTCCTCGAGCGGCTCGCGCGCGACGACACCGCCGCGGTGCGCGCCGCCGTGGTGCTGCGAGAGGGCCTCGACGACGCGACCATGACCGAACTCGCGCGTGACCCCGACGCGCTGGTTCGCGCCGCCGCCGCGCGACAGCCCGCGATGCCGCGTGACGCGCTCGTCGCGCTCTCCTTCGACGACGTGTCGAGCGTGCGCGACGCGCTGATCGGCAACCCCAACGCGCCCGTCGAGGCGCTCGAGCGCTTCGCCGAGGCGGCGCTGCCCTCGTCGTACCGCGCGCGCGAGCTGGCGCGCCATCCTCGCGCGAGCGAGCGCGTGTCGACGACGCTCTACGCGAAGGCAGCCCCGGGCGAACGGAGCGACCTCGCGCTCTGCGCGCGCGTGCTGGCACCCGAGACCTGGGAGCGGCTGCTCACCGACGCCGACGAGCGCGTCCGCCACACGCTCGCGTACCGGGGCGACGTGTCTGAAGCGGCGCTCGCGCGCCTCGCGCTCGATTCGAGCCGCCTCGTTCGTAGCTCCGCCGCGCGGCACGCGCGCGTGCCCCCCGCGTGCCTCGCGCGGCTCGCGCGCGACGCCGACACCTTCGTGCGAGCCTCCGTCGCGGAGAACCCCCACGCGACGGACGCGCAGCTCCACGCCCTCGCGCGCGATGACGAGAGCGCGGTGCGACGCGCGGTGGCGCAGCGCACGACGATCCCGTCGCTGCTCGCGGTGCTCGCGCGCGACGCGGACGCGCGCGTGCGGCTCGCGGCGTACTACAACCCCCGCACGCCCGCGGACGCGCGACGCGCGCTCGAAGCCGACCAGGAGATCCGTTGGCTTCGAAGCAGCCCCTGGTGAACGAGCGCGCATCTCGAAGCGGCCTCCGTGGCGACGCTCGAACCGCGGGCCGAAGGGTGCGGTGCGTGGCGTCGTTGAAGGGGCCCGTCGGCGCGCGCGCGACCGTCGGTCACGCGTCGATCGAGGGCTCGCCGGAGTCTCCGCCGCCGCGGACGTGGCGCCCGTAGACCCACTCGAAGAGCGGCGAGGCCATGAGCGTCGTGCCGATCGCCATCACCACGAGCACGGCGAAGAGCGCCGGCTGGATGACGCCCTTCTGAAGCCCGATGTTGACGATGATGAGCTCCATGAGGCCGCGCGCATTCATCAGGGTGCCGACGGCCATCGCGGTGCGGTTGTCTTCGCCGTTGAGGCGGGCCGCGGCCCAGCACGCGATGCCCTTGCCGCCCACCGACGCGGCGAACACGACCAGCGCGACCAGCAGCATGCGCGCGTCGGTCACGAGGTCGAGCCGCGTGTTGAGACCCGAGAAGGTGAAGAACATCGGGAGAAAGAAGACCACCGCGAGCGGCTCGAGGCGCTGCCGCAGCTCGTGGGCGAAGACCCCGCGCGGCATCGCCGTGCCGAGGAGAAAGCCGCCGAAGACGGCGTGGATGCCGATCGCGTCCATCGCGAAGGCGGCGAGGCAGAAGAGCGCGAGGACGAGCCCGAGGATCGTGGGGCTGAGCGTTCCCTCGCGTTCGACGACGGGACCGAGGGGCCGCAGGAGGCGGCGACCGAGGGTGGTCACCAGGAGGCCGTAGAGCACGCCGCCCGCGATGGCGCGCACCGCGATGGAGACGTCCATGGAGCCGTCGGGGAGGCGCTGAAAGCTTGCGAGCACCAGCGCGAGGACGCACCACGCGGCCGCGTCGTCGATGGCGCCCGCGGCGAGCGCCAGCGTGCCGAGCGAGGTGCCCGTCAGCCCGCGCTCGTAGACGATGCGCGCCAGCATCGGGAACGCGGTGATCGCGATGGCCGCGCCGAGGAACATCACCGCTTCGAAGGTGCGCGCAGCCGGCGAGAAGAGGCCCCCCTGCCGCATGAGCCACGGCGCGAGGGGCAGCGCGAGGAGGAAGGGCACGGTCATCCCCGCCACCGAGACCGACACGGCGCTGCGCGCGCGGCTGCGAAGGAGCTCGGTGCGAAGCTCCACGCCCACGAGGAACATGTAGAGCCCGACGCCGAGCTGCGCGCCCACATAGAGTGTGCGCAGCGACTCGGGCGGAAAGAGCGCGCGCTGCCACGACGGCGCGAGCTGCCCGAGCAACGACGGCCCGAGGAGCACGCCGGCGATCATCTCGCCCACGACCTGCGGCTGTCCGACGCGACGCGCGACCCAGCCCACGAGCCGACAGGCCGCGAGGATCACAGCCATCTGGAGGAAGAAGATCGCCGAGAGCTGTGTGGTGGTCACGGGGAGGTGTGCGACTCCCGTCACCCACGGGAAGCGGCCTCGGACCGGACCACGGCGGAGCTCACGGTGTCAACACCGACGCCACGGCGCGCTCCGTCGCGCGCTGCCGCGCAGCTCGCGCTCGCGGTCGTCGCAGCACGCGCGCCGCGCATCGCGTCGCGGAGGCCGCATCGTTCAGGGTAGAGTCGCGGCCCGATGCCCGCCGCCGTCGCCGAAGCGCTCGAAGGAACAATCTACCAGGCGCCGCCCGGCTTCGAAGCGGAGCTCGCGTCGGAGCTCGGCGAATCCGCGTCGCGCGTGACGCCCGACGGCGCGCTGCTCCTCGTCGCGGGCCCTGCGCGCGCAGCGGCGTGGGCGGCGAACGCGTGGCTCGAGCCCGTGCGCATCCGATTCACGTCGATCGAAGACGGCGCCGCGGCGGTGCTGGCCCTCGGCGGTCGCGACCTGCGCTGGGCGCCCGCGCCCTCGGCGCTCCACGAGCGCGCGGCGCTCGTCGCGGCGAAGCTGCCCGCGGTGAACGCGAAGCGCATCGCGTTCCCCTCGCCCGCGCCGAAGAAGCACCCCGGGGCGTGGTGCCTCGTCGACGACGATCTCATCGTGGCGTCGGCGCGCTGCACGAGCCCCTTCGCGAACGGCGAGCCGCGCTTCGTCGAAGACCACGTCCGCCCGCCGAGCCGCGCCTACCTCAAGCTCTGGGAGGCCTTCACCCTCGCCGGTCGCATGCCCCGCCCCGGTGATCGCTGCGTCGATCTCGGCAGCAGCCCCGGCGGCTGGACGTGGGCCCTCGAACGCCTCGGCGCGCGCGTGATCAGCGTCGACAAGGCCCCCATCGACGAGCGGCTCACGCGCCTCACGCGCGTCCGCTACGTGCAAGACAGCGCCTTCGCGATCGACCCGAGCGGGGTGGGGCGCGTGCACTGGCTCGTGTCTGACGTGATCTGCTACCCGGCGCGCATCGTGGCGCTCATCAAGCGCTGGCTCGCCGTGCATCCGAGCGCGGGCTTCGTCATCACGATCAAGTTTCAGGGCGACACCGACATGGCCCCGCTCCGCGAGCTCGAAGGGATCGAGGGCGCGCGCCTCGTCCACCTGCACCACAACAAGCACGAGCTCACGTGGATCCGCACGCCGCCCGCGGAGCCGGAATAGCGCCACGGCGATTCCCGGGTCCTTCGCGCTGCGACACCTCTTGCGAGGACGGGTCCTTCGGTCCGAGGCGCACCGCTCCGCGTCGCGGGTGGAGCGTTCCGACGCCCACACCGCCGTGTCATCGCGTCGACGGCGGAGCCCCCTCCCCCCAATTGCCTTTCACCGTGCGGTGACGCGTGACACCCGGTCTGACCGCGCCGGGGCACGGCGCTCGCACGGTCGGCGTGCTCGATCGCGGCGCCGCTCGTGTGCGCCCTTCGCCCGAGGACCGATCCATGACTCCATCCGTCTCGACGCGCGTCCCGCTCGTGGTCTGGCTCGCGGCCTGCGCGTGCGTGAGCGGTGTGGTTCCCGCGCTCACGCGCGCGCCGACGACGAGCGCGACACGGCCCGCCACCGACGCCCCCGACGCCGACGACGCGTACGACGAGCCCTCCGCGCCCCCGCGCGACGCGTCCGTCGCGACCCTCGTCGACGCCGCGTCCGATGCGCCCGCGGCGCCCGAGCGCGTCTCGACCGCGCGCGGAGACCTCGACGGAGACGGCGTGGTCGAGGAGGTACGCCTCTTCAGCGACGGGACGCTCCGCGTCTTCGACGGCGACCGCGAGGTGCTCGACGACTACGGGCAGCCCGCGGGGCGCGTCCCCGCGTTCGAAGCGCTGTCGCGTTGGGCCTACGGGGGTGACGAGCCGCTGCGCGTCGTCGACGTCGACCGCCGCGACCGTCAGCGCGAGCTCATGCTCGTCGAGATGCGCGGCGACGAGGACCCCGACGGCACCTTCTCGCTCTTCGTGTACCGCGACGGGCGCCTGTGGCCCATGCTCCGTCGCGTCGACAGCGACCTTCGGAGCTTCTCGGCGCCGCACGGCGTGAGGCCCCTCGTCGCGGGCGATGGCGCAGTGCGCGTGCGCTTCGAACGCTGCGTGCGCGACGCCGACCCTTCGCACGGCGTCCGCGGCGTCAGCGAGCGCGTGTCGATGACCTACACCCTCGTCGACGGCGCGATGCCGCACGCCGAGCTCGCGGAGCACATCGACGCGACGAGGCACCCTTCGAACTGCATCATGGCGGCGTGCCCCGTGGTGCGCGTCGGGCGCGACGAGCGACGCGCGGGAGAGGTGCTCCGCGACCTCCGCGGCGCGGCGAGCGAGGTCTGGCAGCCGCTCACGCTCGACCCCGCTTCGATCGAGGCCGACGGCGCGCTCACGGTGACCCTGCGCGAAGAGAAGCGCGAGGTCACCATGCTCGACGGCGTGTACCTCGAGGCCGACGGACGGCACATCGACCCCGAGGCGTGCGAAGGCGCCGCCCTGCCGTGGTGCGCGGCGGACGGCGTCCGCGCGACGCTCTCACCCGGCGTCGCGCTGCGGCTGCGGTTTCGTGTCGGTGCGGCGTCGACGCTGAGGCTCTGGGCGAGAGGGTTCTACGACCCGCTGCCGTGACCGCGGCCCCTCGGAGCGCCCACCGCCGCAGCGCCTCCGCGCGACCTTCGACCTCGAACGACGAGGGCGCGCTCCGTGGGGCTGGACGTCGGACGGGGAATCCACCACATCTGTCGGCGCTCGTTGGGAGGACCCCGAGGCCGCATGGACACGCTCACCGCCGCGCGCGCGCAGATGGAAATGTCGCTCGCGTTCCACATGATCTTCGCCGCGCTCGGCATCGGGATGCCGCTGGTGCTCGTCATCGCCGAGGGGCTCTACCTCCGCACCGGCGACGCGCGGTGGCGTGAGATCGCGCGTCGGCAGGCGCGCGCGACGGCCGTGCTCTTCGCGATCGGCGCGGTGTCGGGCACGGCGCTCTCGTTCGAACTCGGGCTGCTCTGGCCGCGCTTCATGCAGATGGCGGGTCCCGTGCTCGGCCCGACCTTCGCGCTCGAAGGCTACGCGTTCTTTCTCGAGGCGATCTTCATCGGGCTCTACCTCTACGGGTGGGAGCGCCTCACGCCGCGGCAGCACTGGCTCGTGGGCGTGCCCGTGGCCGTGAGCGGCGCGCTCTCGGGCGTGCTCGTCGTGGCCGCCAACGCGTGGATGCAGACCCCGCCCCCCGACAGCGGGACCCTCCTCGGCGGAGCGTTCACGTCCGTCGATCCCACGGCTGCGTTTCGGAGCCCCGCGTGGGCGAGCATGGCCGTGCACTCGACGCTCGCGTGCTACGTGTCCGTGGGCTTCGCGCTCGCGGGGGTCTCGGCGTGGGCGCTCCTCAAGGGGCGCGACGTGCGCTACCACCGCGGCGCGCTCGACGTCGCGATGAGCGTGGCCGCCATCGGCGCGGCGCTCCAGGGGGTCTCGGGGGACTTTCTCGCGCGCATGGTCGCGCGCACGCAGCCCGTGAAGCTCGCCGCGATGGAGGCCCATTTCGAAACCGCGCGCGGCGTCGACATCATCGTCGGCGGCGTCGTCGACGAGGCCGCGGGCGCGGTGCGCGGCGGGATCCACATCCCGAGGGCGCTGAGCCTCCTCATCGATCACCGCACCGACTCGGTGGTGCGGGGGCTCAACGACTTTCCCCGCGACGCGCGCCCCAACGTGATGCTCGTGCACACGGCCTTCGACGTGATGGTCAGCGCGGGCGCGGCGCTCGCGGCCCTCGGCGCCCTCTTCGCCTACGTGCGACTCCGCGGCGCGCGCGACGGCGACCTTCCGCGGTGGCTCCTGCGCGCGCTCGTCGCGGGCTCGCCGCTCGGCTTCGTCGCCCTCGAAGCGGGCTGGATCGTCACCGAGGCCGGTCGACAGCCGTGGATCGTGCAGGGCCTCATGCGCACGCGCGACGGGGTCACCACCGCGTCTGGCGTGCCGTCGACCTTCGCGCTCTTCACGGCCCTCTACGCGGGCCTCGGGCTCGTCGTGCTCGCCATGCTCCGCGCCATGACGCGCGGGCGCGACGCGGAGGCGGGCGCGTGACGCTCTCCGACGCCGCGGCGGGCCTCACGCTCCTCGCGCTCATCGCCTACGCCGTGCTCGCGGGCGCGGACTTCGGCGGCGGCGTGTGGGACCTCTTCGCCTCCGGCCCTCGCCGCGACGCGCAGCGCGAGGCCATCGCGCACGCCATCGGCCCCGTGTGGGAGGCCAACCACGTCTGGCTGATCTTCGCGATCGTGCTGACCTTCTCGTGCTTTCCACCGGCGTTCGCGGCGCTCGGCGTCGGGCTCTACCTGCCGCTCCACCTCGTGCTGGTGGGCATCACGCTCCGCGGCGCGGCGTACGTCTTTCGCGCGTACGGCGCCGACGATCCCCGCGCGCGACGCCGCTGGGGCGCCGTGTTCGGCGCGTCGAGCGCGGTGACCCCGTGGCTCCTCGGCGCGTGCCTCGCGATCCTCTCGAACGGCGCGCTCCGCGTCCGCGGCGGCGTGGTCGAGGCGCCCCGTCTCTCCGCGTGGTTCGGCCCGCTCCCGCTCACGCTCGGCGCCCTGGCGCTCGCGGCCTGCGCGTACGCCGCGGCGGTCTTTCTCGCGGTCGAGACCGACGCTGCGCTCCGCGAAGACTTCCGTCGGCGCGCCCTCGCCTCGGGCACGGCCGTGGTGGCGCTCTCTGCGCTGGCGGTGCCGGTGCTCCACGCCGAGGCGCCGCGTCTCGCGTCGTCGCTCGTGTCGTCGCGGGCGCTGCCGATCGTGCTCGCCGGCGCGCTCTCGGCGCTCGCGTCGGGGGCCGCGCTCTACGCAGGCCGCGTCCGCGCCGCCCGCGTCGCGTCGATCGCCTGGATCGCGCTCGAACTCGCGGGCTGGAGCGTCGCGCAATATCCCTTCGTGATCGCGCCCGACGTGACCTTCGCGGCGACCGCGGCGCCCGACGCGACGATCCGCTTCGTGCTCGCGAGCACCGCGCCCGGCTTCGCGCTCCTCCTCCCGTCGCTCTGGCTGCTCTTTCGAGTGTTCAAGTCGCGGCCGCGTCCCTGACGCACGCGACCGCGGTCACGGCGCGCACCGGCTCCGGCGCGCGATTGCCAACGCGCGCGCCGCGCCAGATCATCGCGGCGGCGTGATCACACTTCGACGAAAGGTGCTCAAGCACCGCGAGCGCTACCGCGCCGCGTTCATGGCGCCGACGCCCGCGCAGACCCATTGCTACGAGATGTCGGGCGGACAGGCGGGCGGCGTGGGCGCCGTCGTGGTCGCCGAGGCGCCGCCCGAGCTCCCGCTGCTCGACGCGAGCTTCACGCTGCTCCGCGTCTGGCGCGAGACCGCGTCGCAGGGGTGGTCCGGCGGGCCCGCACCCGTCGACCCCGAGGCGCTCTGGACCTCGCTCCTGGCGAACGTCGAGACGGGCTACCGCGGGTACGGCTCGGAGATCTACCGCTACGACTTCACGCCCTTGAAGGTCGCAGACTTCGATCGCGCGCTGCGCCAGGTGATCGAGACGTGCAACTTCGATCGACCGCCCGAGGCGCATCGCTTCGCGCGGGTCGACAACGCGCGCGACGTCGAGGTCGGAGAGGGGTTTCGCCCCCCGATCTCGGGTCCCTATCGCGAGGCCATCGCGGTGCTGCGCAAATGGAACGAGCGCATCTTCGTCGCCAGCACCGACGCGCAGCGGATCTGCGTCGTCTGGTCGACGGGCGCCTGATCATCACCGCGAAACGAGCCCGCGCGCGGCGCCGGGCGGTGATACCGTGCGCCACCGTGCACCCCTCCGTTGCGATGCTCAGGCCCGTCGTCGCCCTCGTAGCGTGGACCTTCGTCATGTGGGCGTGGATGTACATCACACGGATCCCCGCCATCCGCGCGGCGAAGATGAAGCTCGACCCCACGGCGCCCCGCGGCGAGCAGATGGCGCTCCTCCCCGCCGACGTGCGCTGGAAGGCCGACAACTACAACCACCTCATGGAGATGCCGACGCTCTTCTACGCGGTCGCGATCGTCCTCGCGCTCGTGACGCGCGACGCGGGCACCGACGCCGCGCTCGCGTGGGCCTACGTGGGCCTGCGCGTCGTGCACAGCGTCTTTCAGGCGACGATCAACAAGATCGAGGTGCGCTTCGGGCTGTTCTTCATCTCGTCGCTCGTGCTCGCGGCGATGACCGTGCGCGCGGGGCTCGCCGTCTACGCGGCGTAGCGACGCGAGGCCGTCACCAACGAGGCCCGTGACCGCGAGGGCCCCGGCGGCGCTCGCCTGACGGCAGGGCCGCGCGCACAACGGGCCGCCGTCGCCTCCCGTCGGCGCATCGTTCTCTTACGGCGGCGCCCGCCTGCGTCGTACGCTCAGCACGTCATGGCGACGCACCCTCCCTCTCGACACTTCGATCACAACGGGCGTTCGATCGCGTGGCGAGAGTACGGCTCGGGCCCGAGGCCCATCGTACTCACGCACGGTCTCCTCATGGACGGGCGCATGTTCTCGAAGCTCGCCCCCGCGCTGGCCGAGCGCGGCTATCGCGTGATCACCGTCGACATGCTCGGGCACGGCGACTCGGCGCCCGTGCGCGACATGACCGCGCACTCGATGCCCCTCTACGGCGCAGACGTGATCGCGCTGCTCGACCACCTCGGCATCGAGCAGGCCGTCGTCGGAGGAACCTCCCTCGGCGCCAACGTCTCGCTCGAAGTCGCCGTCGCGGCGCCTCGACGCGTGCGGGCGCTCCTCGTCGAGATGCCCGTGCTCGAGAACGGACTCGCGGGCGCGGGCGCCGTCTTCGTCCCCCTCGCGCTCGCGCTTCGAATCAACCTCCGCGGGATGAACCTGCTCGCGTCGATCACGCGGCGCATCCCGCGGACGCTCTTCATGGCCGACCTGCTCATCGACTTCGTGCGACGCGACCCCGCGACCTCGCTCGCCATCCTCGACGGCGTGACCTTCGGCCGCGTCGCGCCGCCCTCCGTCGAGCGACGAAAGCTCAAGCACCCCGCCCTCGTGATCGGGCACTCGGCGGACCCGGTTCACCCCTTCAGCGACGCCGACATGCTCGCCCGCGAGCTCGGTCACGCGCGCCTCGTCGAGGCCCACTCGATCCTCGAGTGGCGCGTGGCGCCGTCGCGCCTCGATCGCGAGCTCCTGAGCTTCCTCGACGACGTGTGGCGCAGCGACGTCGTCGCGCAGCGCTGAGCCCTCACGTACGCGCTCCCCCTCCCCCGCACCGTGCGCGACCGGCAGGAGGCCGCGAGGCGCGCGTGATACCCTCCGCCGGATGGTCCCAACCAGAACCCCTCGGTGGCGCGCAACGCGCTCCACGCCCCGTGTCGCGTCACCTTCGCGAGCCCGAAGGAGCCCGCCGCGGAGGCTCCCCTCGTCGGCGTCGTCGTGACCCTCCACGACGCGTCGAGCTACGACCCGCTCTTTCGCGAGTACAAGCTCGAGCCCCCCGACGGCCGCGTGAGCGTGTGGGAGTGCAGCTCCTCCGCGCTCCGTCCGCTCCTCGACACGCTCCACGGCGATCGGCCCGCGCGCGACGGCGACGTGTACGACGAGCTCGCCGCGGAGCTCGCCTCCGTCGACGCCGAGAGCGTGGTGTTCAACTGGGAGTGCTGCGGCGGGTGCAGCGACGCGGGCTTCATCGACACGTCGCTCGTGATGCGCGCGGCCGAGGTGCTGCTCGCGCGCGGCTACACGCTGATGTTCTCGGACTTCAGCCTCAAGGCCCTCATCTCCGCGTGGCGCGCCGCGGCCGCGACCGGCGCCTTCGGCCCCTGCCCCCTGGTCAAGCTCGGGGAGTTCTCGTCGCGCTTCGAACTCCGCTTCGACCCCGCGACGTTGCGCGCCTGCGGCTCGGCGCAGCTCGAACGCGTGGGCGAGCTCTGCGAGAACGGCGAGGCCTCCGTCGCGGCGCTCGGCGGGACCATCGCCTACGCCCTCGACGCCGAGGTCGCCGCGAACGCGCCGTACCGCGCCGAGGTCCTCACCGTCGCCACGGACTTCGAAGGCTCCCCCGCCCTCTCGCGCTTCGCGGATTCGCTCCGCGGCGGACGCGTGAGCGTCGTGGGCGCACACCGCGGCGCCGCGGGTCACGTGCGAATCACGTTTCCCCGTGGCGGCGTGATGCTTCTCTCGTGCGGTCACTGGGTCGAGCTGGTGAAGCTCGACGTGACCGCCGAACGGCTCGTGCAGGTGGCCGAGCAGGTCTACGGCGCCGAGGGCTCGCAGAAGATGGCAAAGGAGCTCGCCGACGCCGCCCCCGAGCAGCGCGCCCAGCTCGTGCAGAACTACGCGAAGCAGTTCGTCAACCAGAGCTCCCCCGCCCGATACTCCAAGAAGCAGTAGGCGACGCGAGGGCGTCGAGCGCGATCTCGGGGCGCGTGCGGTGGCGACGAGCACCCCCCGTGGCCACTCCTCACGCCTGCACGTCTCATCGCGATCGCCCACGATCAAAAGCGATCGGCGGACGCGCTCCCATCGGAACGCAGCGTGCAGAACGCAGCCTTCGTCGCGACGCGCACCGCCCACGTCGCGCGGAGACATCGCCATGCGCCACCTCTGCACCGTCCTCTCGATCGCGCTCCTCGCGGGCTGCGGCTCTACCGTGGCCTCGCCCGACGCCTCGACGGGCGACGCGTCTGTCGCCGACCGCGTCGCACCCGTCGACCCCGACTACGCGCCCTACGCACCCGCGAGCGCGCGGCCCACGGCGATCTCGCTCGGCGGAAACCACGCCTGCGCGCGCTTCGACAACGGTCGCGTCTACTGCTGGGGAAACGGCTTCTTCGGCGGCCTCGGCAACGGCGTCTCGGTGACGGCGCAGCCGCGGCCCACGGCGGTGCGAGGGCTGCGCGACGTGAGCGCCGTGACGTCGGGCGCGACCTTCACGTGCGCGCTCTCGGGCCCCGTGGCCTCGTGCTGGGGCAGCAACGCCTGGGGGCAGCTCGGCGACGGCACGCACCGCGACGGGCTCTACGCCGCGCCCGTGGTGGGCCTCCCCGCGAACGTGCGCGCGCTCTCCGCCGGCGGCGCGCTCCTCGTGGGCGACGCGTGCGCGCTCCTCGACGATACGCGGGTGCTGTGCTGGGGCAGCAACACGGATCAGAGCGCCTCGGAGAGGGTCCCGCTGCTCGGCGTGGGCGAGACGAGCGAGACGGTCACCACGCCCTCGCTCGTACGCGACCTCACGAACGTCCAGCAGGTCTCGCTCGGCGACGTTCACATCTGCGCGCTCCTCGTCGACGGAACCGTGCGCTGCTGGGGTTGGAACAACCACGCGCAGTGCGGCCGCGACGGCGCCATGACGATCGGCGCACCGTCGACGGTCGCGGGCCTCGACGACGTCGTCGAGGTGGCCGCGGGGCAGTTCCACACCTGCGCGCGGCGTCGCGACGGGCGCGTCTCGTGCTGGGGCGATGACACCTGGGGCCAGCTCGGCGACGGCGCTTCGTCGCAGCGCGCCGCGCCTGCGCCCGTGACGACGGTGACGGGCGCGACGCAGGTGGCGACCGGCGACGACTTCTCCTGCGCCATCATCGCGAACGGCGCCGTCACCTGCTGGGGACGCAACCGCCACGGCCAGCTCGGCGATGGCACCACCGGCGACGCGCGCAGCCCCGTGATGGTGCGCGACCTCACCGGCGCGACGATGATCTCCCTCGGCGACGAGCACGCGTGCGCCCTGCTCGCAGACCGCGCCGTGCGCTGCTGGGGACGCAACGACCTCGCCCAGCTCGGCGACGCCTCTCGCACCGACCGTCTGACCCCCGTCGCCGTCGCGTTCTGAACCCCCGGCCTCTTCGTTGCTGCGACTCCGGGCGCGTTCGCAGTCGGCAAAGGAGGTCATGCTCGCGATGAGACCCCGAACGTTGCGGTGCGTCGTCCCTCTGTGGTCCTTCGTTCTGCTCATTCTGTGGGCGGGATGCGCGGATCCAGGCCCCGTGAACCCGCGAGACGCGGCCACACCCGACCGCGGAGACATCGGCGGCACACCAGCGTTTTTCGCGTGCACCGACACCGCGCAGTGCGTCGAGGGCACTGCGTGCACGAACTGGGGCAGCGGCGCTGCGTACTGTCGACCTTCCTGCGCCGACGACGCGTCGTGCTCGGGCTATCCCTACGCGGGCCTGCGCTGTCAGGACGTCACGACCTCCGAGGGCGACGCGACGGGGCTCCGCGTCTGCAACGACGGACCGCGCACCGTGCTGGTCGGTGGCGCCTCCGACGCGTGCCGCACCTCGTCGAGCTGCGGCGCGTGCACGCCGCGAGCGGGCTGCGGGTGGTGTGGCGCCACGCGCGCGTGTCGCGCAGGGACGCGCACCGGCCCTTCGAACGGCACATGCGACGAGGGGTGGGCGTGGACGAGCACGGACTGTCCCGAAGACGGCGCCGTGGAGCCTCCGAGCGACGCCTCCGACGCGAGCCTCGACGCCTCGGAAGCAGCCCTCGACGCGCCCGACGTGACCCTCGATGGCGACGTCACCGACGGCGACGTCTTCGACGCCGCGGACGCGCGCTTCGACGCCGGCGCGTGCGTCCCGCAGTGCGGCGGACGCTCGTGCGGCGACGACGGATGCGGCGGCTCGTGCGGCCCCTGCGGCTTCGGTCGCACCTGCACCGACGCGGGCGTGTGCTCGCCGTGCTCGCGCGACTGCGACGGTCGCACGTGCGGTCCCGACGGCTGCGGCGGAACGTGCGGACATTGCTTCTCTGGATCGTGTACCGCCGAGGGGCGCTGCGCCGAGGGCGCCTGCACCTCGGCGTGCAGCGGCCGTGACTGCGGCGACGGCGGGACCGTGCTCGGCGTGCCCTGCCTCTGCGGGACGTGCCGCGGAGATCAGACCTGCGCGGCGGGGCACTGCTGGTGCGGCCCGTGTCCGAGCGGCACCTTCTGCTATCAGCTCTCGTGCTGTCGGCCCGATTGTACGGGTCGCGTGTGCGGCACCGACGGCTGCGGCGGCTCGTGCGGCGACTGCCGGTCGGGGTTGAGCTGCAACGCGGCGGGGCGCTGCGTCTGCATCCCGCGCTGCACGGGGCGCGAGTGCGGCAGCGACGGCTGCCTCGGCTCGTGCGGGACGTGTCCCGGCGGGCAGACCTGCACGGCCTCGGGGACCTGCTGCACGCCGAACTGCACCGGGCGTCGCTGCGGTTCGAACGGTTGCGGCGGCTCGTGCGGGACGTGCACCGGCGGACAGACCTGCAACGCGGCGGGGCAGTGCGTGACGAGCTGCGTGCGAACCTGCACGGGCCGGGTGTGCGGCCCCGACGGATGCGACGGCGTGTGCGGCGTCTGCGGAGACGGGCTCACGTGCACGACCGCGGGGCTCTGCGTGTCGGGCAGCACGTGCACCGACAACGGACACTGCGTGACCACGGTCTCGGCGCGTCGAGGCGCCTCGTGCGGCGACGCGTCGAGCCTCGATGTCACCGTGCGGAACGACTGCACGGGGACCATCGCGATCCAGCTCTGCCTGCGCCGCATCGACGGCACCTGCAACTGCGGACTGAACGGCGCCGTCGCGCCAGGCGGCACGGTCAGCTACTTCACCTGCACGAGCACGGGCGTGTGGACGTACCGCGCGGGCTCGACGTCCGACGTCGCGCGCGGGTGCTTCCCTTCAGGCTGTTGAAGTTCGACGCCCGCGCGTAGGGCGACGCGTCGCGCGCGCGGAGGTGGCCCGATCGGGGCGTTTCGACCGTGGCCGCGATCCGGCCACGCCGTGGCCGCGCGCAGAGCATCTCTGGGGAACGGGTTCGGGCGAGACTGCCTCCGCCGCCTTCGCGTGGGTCATGGCCGATGCCGTGTCTCCGCGCGGAGGTGTTGGGAGGCCTCGACAACCACCGCGCCGTGATCGCGCGCGGCAGCCCCGGCGCTCGCCGCCGCGCGGCGCCGTCCGCCGCGTCACGACGCCGAAAGGAATCACCGGATGACCCGCTCTCAGCGCCTCGTACGCATCCTCGCCGCCACGCTCTCGGCCTCGATCGCCGGATGCGGCGGCGACCCCCTCGGACCGACCGTCGACACCGCCGCGGCGGTGCGCGCCACGCGGTGGGGCAACAACATCACGCTCACGTACGGCGACGGCAGCTTTCGATACCGCTCGAACAGCCGCCCCAATCACACGCTCAACGCCGAGTACGTGATGCCCGACAACTTCACCACCTGCGTCCCGCATCCGACGCCGTCGTGCACGCACGTCGAACCCACGTCGCAGGCCGTGGCCGAGGTCTCCATCGACGTCACCATCACCACGCGGCCGCAGAAGGTGACCAACACCTTCTCGCTCCCCTTCGGCGCGATGGGCGTGATGATCTCCGGCGCGCCGGTCTTCAACCCCTTCGAGGGCGACGGCGTCACCGTCGCGATGAACGCGAACTTCACCATCAACAACGCGATGGGCCAGCCCGTGCCCTTCATGGACGCGTGCAACGCGCACCCCTCGCCGCACCCGCAGGGGCAGTACCACTACCACGGCCTGCCGCCCTGCGTGACCGCGCAGGTCGACGAGGCGAGCGGCCCCTCGCACATCATCGGCTACGCGTTCGACGGCTTCCCGATCTACGGCGACCGCGACGTCCGCGGCGCGCGGATCAACCCCGCGACGCTCGACGAGTGCAACGGCATCGAGAGCCCCACGCCGGAGTTCCCCGCGGGGATCTACCACTACGTCCTCCTCGACGTGCCGACGGTGCAGTCGACGATCCGCTGCCTGCACGGCAGGCTCGACTTCCCGCTCCCGCCGCGTCCGTAGCGTCGCCCCTCCGTCGCCGCGCCGTGCTTGTCACTGCGCGGCGCGCGGGATGCTCCGCAGCGCGTCGATGATGTCGGAGTTGAGCGCCACGGCGATGAAGGGCGCCACGCCCACCTCGAGGCTCGTCACGGCGCTCACGTCGGTGGCCATCGTGGTGCCGCCGCTCAGCCCCGACGCCACGCGCTGCAGTCGACCGACGTGCGCCCCCACGACGATCGACGTGTACGGAATGTACGGGAGGCTCAGCCCCGCGAAGACGTTGAGGTCGAACAGGTCTCGCGCGAGCGGCACGCCGATGGCGACCGAGGGGACGAAGCGCCGCCAGTCAGCCCCGCCCACGCAGCGCCGACCGTAGTACCAGACCGACAGGTCCTGCGCGCACCAGAGGATGCTCACGAAGACCGCCGGGGCATAGTAGGCGTCGCGCGACTCGACCACGCGGCTCACGCCGGGCATCCCCGCGATCGGCGCGAGCGACACCGTCGAGGTCTGCGCGAGCGACACCGCGACGCCGAGCTGCGCTTGAAAATACGACGTCCCGCTCACGCGGAGCGAGAGCGCGTAGGTCGTCGAGGGCGAGCTGTACGTGAGCCGCTCGCGCGACGGCGCGAACGCGATGCCGGTGCCGTAGCGCTCGAGGGTCGCGGCGATGAGCGTGTTGGCGCCGAAGCGGCCGAGGCGAAACACGAGGTCGCGGCGGCGCGCGTCGGTCACGATCTGCTGCGCGATCACCGAGAGCTGGCTGTAGCCCCGCATCGACTCCGCGAGCACCGCGAGGAGGCGCCCTCGCTCCTGCGCCACGCCCTCGAGGCGCAGGTGAGACTCTTCGGCGCCGCGGAGGGCCTCGGCGACCTGCGAGGCGGACCACGTCCGCGCGGGCGCCGGCTGCGCGGCGCTCGACGCCGAGGGCGGCGCGAGAAAGTGCCACTGGCCGTCGTTCCAATGGATCGTCTCGGGCAGGAGCTCGTTGACGGCGGCCTCGATCGCAGCGCGCGAGCTGCACGCGGCGAAGGGCGCGTACCCGTTGGCGTTGCGCGCGGGGAGCCGCAGGAGCGACTCGTCGTCGTTGGCCCGCAGCCCGTCGAGGCACACCGCGTCGGGGAGCGAGTCGAGCGCCGCGATGGCCGCGTCATCGAGCGGCCGCGCCGCGAGGTCGACGAGGAGCTGCGCGAGCGCGTCTCGATGCTGCGACACCCTGCGCTGCACGCGCAGCACGGCGGCCACGTCGCTCTGGAGCGCGACGCAGGCCGCGCGGTCGCCGCTCACCTCGGAGAGCGTCGCGCAGTCGAGCGACGCGTCGACGCTCTCGTTCGCGCGGCGCAGCGAGGTCGTGAGGGCGTCCGAGGGCGCGAAGCCCACGCTCGTGCTGGCGCCCTGCTGCGAGCGGCCGAAGGTGAGCCGGTAGCGGTTCCAGCGGTCGGGGCTGTCGACGCAGAGGATGACCTCCTCGCCCTCGACGGCGGCGCGCGACGGCGTTTCGAAGCGCGCCTCCTCCTCGTGGAACACCACCACGTAGCCGTCGCCGCGCGCGAGCTCCTCGCACCCTCCGCCGCGCCGCTGCGCCCACGCGGAGCGCGGCACGAGCAGCGCCGCGACCGCAAGGAGGAGCACACGCACGAACCCCGCTGAACCCGAACCGAACGACGCCATCGCTTCACCCGCCTGTATTCGCCGCAGGCTATCAACGTTGGCCGTCGGGGATGAAGCGTTTCCCGCCGGGCCGCGCGCATCGGCGCGCGACCGCGGCGACGTCGCTCGGGTCCGAGGCGCTCAGGGCGTGAACGTGGTGGGCGTCGCGATGATGAGCGGCGCCGTGAAGCGCGCCCAGAGGGGGTTGCTGAACGCGTAGCGACGGATGCACTGACCGCTGCGCGCCGCCGCGGTCTGCGCCGCGCAGAGCGCGTCGGTGGTGTTCGCGGCGCGGTCGGTGCGAACGAAGGCGCGGACGAAGATGCGATCGGGCGTGGAGCCCGGCGCGACGTGAAAGCGCGAGAGGTCGAGCGTGAACGGCGTCACGCCGCGAAAGAGCCCGCTCGGAATGGCGTTCGGGTCGTCGAGCAGATCGCTCGCGGCGGCGCTCTCCGCGCCGTCGGGCGCGGCCTGCCAGTACCCGTCGGGAAAGCGTCGGTACGTCCACCCGTTGAGCCCGTAGGTCTCGACCGCGGGCACGCCCACGCTCGGGTCGGGGCCTCGCGCGCCGCGGTAGAGCCGCGAGACGCCCGTCGTCGAGTTGTACGCGCCGACCACGAGCTCGACGCGGTCGATGGAGCCGAACTCCGCGGTCGACACCCACTCCACCAGCAGCGGCACCGTGGCGCCCGACGTGAGGTCGAGCACGTCGCCCATCGTGGGCTCGTTGGCGTCGATGACGCCGTTGCGGTTGGTGTCGTACACGATGCGGAGCGCGGGGCCGTCGGTGACCGCGAAGTGCCCCGCGCGAAGGGCCGTGAGCACCTGTCCGGCGCCGAAGGTGAGCGGCGCGCCCGTGGCGAGCGACTGCTGCGGCGCGCCGACGAGCACGAGGTTGCGCGGCGTGGCGATGGCCGAGTCGTTCACCTCGCTCGTGCCCGTCATGTAGCCCTCGCGACGGTAGTTGAAGTCGCCGTGCGCGTCGGAGCCGCCGGCCATGAACATCCGCCGCGGCTGCCCCGCGGGGAGCCACGAGAGCGACGCCGTCTCGCGGGGATCGAGGCCGCGGAGGTTGATGCGGTCCCAGGCGTAGCAGCCCTCGATGAGCTTCTCTTCGAAGCCGAAGTTGGCGTAGCCGAAGGTGTCGCCCTGGTAGGCGAAGGGGTAGAGCTCGAAGGCGCCGGTGCCGCCGGGACGCAGTCCGGCGCGGCCCTGCTCGACGAGGTGGAGCGAGGTCCACCACTGGCTGTCGTCGCGCTCGTAGCCCGTCTCCCAGCCCTGCGCGGAGACGCCCACGTTGGCGGCGCGAACGGTCGAGTAGCGGCGGCGGTCCTCGTTCCAGAACTCGAAGCCGAGGACGGCGGGCGAGCGCCACGCGCGATCGACCATCGAGGGCGACCAGGGCGGACCCTCGGGGCCGTTGTTTCCGCCCGGCGTGTTGAGGTGGTGCGCGAGAAAGACGCTCCCGCGCTTGGCCTCGACCTCTTGCAGCACGCCCGGCGCGAGCTGCGCGGGGTGGTTCGCGTCGCCGTTGATCCACGACGCCTCGGCGAGGCGCCGCTGCGCGCCGCCGTAGGTGCCCGTGAAGCTCGCGACGAAGGGATCGACCCCCGACGGCGGCGCCGGGTCGGGGAGATACACCATGTGTTCGCGCCCGTAGTCGAACTCGTTGAGCCCCTGCACGTCGCGCACGAGCCAGGTGTTCGCGCCCGCCGAGCTCCAGAGGTTGTTCGGGTTGCAGCTCCCGCAGTCGAGGCCGACGCTCGCGCACGTGAGGTTCACGTTGCACTGACGGAACATCGAGCTCGACGGCGCGCACGACGAGATTTCGCCGCGCCATCCGCCGCAGAGCTGCGACACGTCGTAGGTCTGCGCGCCGCCCCATGGGATCGGCGTCCCCGGCGCCGTGGCGGTCTCGGGGATCACGTCGACCTCGCCGCCGAGATAGATCTGCGGGATGTTCCCCGTCGCCGTCGCGAGGCGCCCCGTCGGCTGCCGCATCGCCGTCGCGAGGTTGGTCTCCGCGACGATCGCCTGATGCGCGCGGAAGCGTCGCGAGTCCATGTCTCGCAGCGCCGTGCGGCGCGCGTTCACGTCGAGGGTGTTGGGGTTGAGCCCGAGCGACGCGTCGACGTCGGTGAGCTGCGCCGACGACGACGCGTGCTCGGTGGCCCACAGAAAGTCGATGCCGAGGGACTTCATCGCCCGCGACACGCCGCGATAGTTGTAGGCGCTCTCGCCCTCGTTGTCGGTGCCCTGCGAGTGGTAGTGGAGGTCGCCGTAGGCCCACCCGCCGCTCGAAGGGCGCGGCAGCGGCGCGGGCGCGAGGCGAACCCGCACGTGGTTGCGCAGGGTGTAGAGCTCCCCCGGCGCCGCGTTCGCGCACACGATCGAGGGGCCGCGCGTGACGCGGAGCTCGAGGGTGAGCGCGACGTTGCGCGGCGTGCTTGAGCTCGGCGTGTAGAGCGCGAGGCCGTGCCACTCCGAGGTGCCCGACACGACGTTGAGGAGCGCGCAGTTCGACGTCGAGGTCGCCTCGCAGCGCTGACGCGCGGGTCCGCCCGGTTGCGAGGCCACGTCGTAGCGCCACGCCCCGACGGTGCGCTCCACCTCCTGAAACTGCTCGATGGGGATGCGCCGCACGACGGGCGAAGCGCCGGGGACATATTCCGTCACGGTGAGGTCGCACACGGAGCCGATCGCGGCGGGGCGCGACGTGCGGTCGGGGTTGATGAACCCGCCGGCGTCGTCGCCGATCTGGTCGCCGTCGTGGAGCGTCACCTGAAGGGGAATGGGCGCATAGGCGAGGTACGTGGTGCCGATGCCCTGACGCACCTCGGGCTCGATGCGCCAGGGCGCGTCGAGGGCGTATTCGAAGGTCCCTTCGATGCCGCCGAGGGCCTGCGCGGTCGAGCGCGGCGCGTCTCCGACGGGGTCTTGCATGCTGAGACAGCCCGCGGCGGTGAGTGCCGGGGCCCAGCCGAGGCGCGCGATCGAGCGCGCCCCGCGGAAGCGGGAGCGATGAGCGTAGAGCATGACGGTCCTCCGACGCGATGGCGTCAGGTGCGGGCGAAGGCGCGCGCGTCCCGCTGCGTGGGGAATGCGCGTCCGTCGCGGTGGCAGTGTCCCTTCGTTGGAGACAGCGCCCACCGATCCGTCACGAAAAGTGTCGAAGGGGTTTCGAATCGCGCCGCGCGGCGGCTACTGGACGTCGCTGTAGTCGGGCTGCGCGCCGAACGAGAAGCCGAAGCCGCCCGAGAAGATCACGCCCTCGCTCGCGGGGAAGTACAGCGCCGTCACCTCGGGCTGGAGCGCGAAGCTGCGCGACACGCGGATGTTCGCGCCGATGCCGAGGCGCGCCGCGAAGCCGTCGGAGTTGTACTCGCTCGACGACGACGAGTACCCGAAGCCGAGCGCGTACGAGATGCCGGGCGTCGCGATGATCGAGAAGCTCTGCGAGAGGTTGAACCCGAGGATCACCGGGAGGTTGAAGTACACGAGCCCCCCGCCGGAGCTCCCCACGGCGAGGTACATGCCCTGGAGGCCCGGGTCGATGGCGAGGTCGAAGGCGCCGCGCACGAGGTTGACCTTCGTGTCGAAGCCGAGCGTCGAGAGGTTGCCGAGGCGAAAGCCCATGTCGACGCGGTCGGTGACGCCGAGGCGGAGCTGGTACGTCGGCGCCGTCGGCAGGAACAGACCGTTGCCCGTCGCGGGCTTGACGCCGATGGTCTCGATGGCGGCCGTGTGCTGCAGCGTCCCCGCGGGGAGCGTGCGCGCGGTGCCGTACACGTTCGGCGAGGGACAGCCCGCGAGCGACGCGGCGACCGCGACGAGCGCGGCGGAACGGAGGAGAGGGTGAGCGTGGTTCATGGTGGGGTTGGTCGTTGTTTCCAGGGGGTTTACGGAGGGGCGCGGCGCGGGCTGCGGAGCGCTTCGAGGTCGCCGCGCGCGGCGCAGCGCGACCCTTCGATCGGGTCGCTCCCACCGGTCACGAGCGTGACTCTTGTACGTGATTTCATCGCACGACTGCGACACGAGATCGCGGCCTCGCGACGGCAATTTTGGCGCTCCTGCGATCTCGCAGGGCGCAGCCTCGCCCGCGCTCCGAGACACCCCCCTTCGCTGCGGTAGCCTCCAGATTCGATGACGAGGCCTGACGCTCGCCCGCGGCGCTTCGCGGTACCCTCGCGCGCGCCATGACCGCCGCGCCGTCACAGCCCTCCCCCGACCCCGTACGCATCCTCTCCCTCGATGGAGGCCCGGGGCCGCTCTATCACCTCCCCCTGCTCCGCGAGATCGAGCGGCGAAGCCCCGGCTTCATCGCGCGGACCCACGTCTTTGCGGGGACGTCCGACGGCGCCCTCATCGCGCTCTTTCTCGCCAAGCAGCTCGCCGAAGGGCGCACCGGCGCCGAGGCCCTCGACGCGTGTCAGCGCTTCGCCGACGCGTACAGCCAGTCGTTCTCGCAGGGCGCGTCGTGGCGGGGGTTCTTTCTTCGCAACCGGCCCTACTCCGACGGGCAGAGCTTTCGCGACGCGCTCTCGACCTGGTTCGGTGACACCACCCTCGACGAGCTGCACGCGCGGGGGCGTCACGTCGCCATCACGTCGTTCAACGCGAACCCCTGGCGCCCGCGGTTCTACCGCAGCTTCGGCCCCGACTGGTCGCGCAACGCCAGAGACGGCGGGCGCACGCTCCGTGAGGTCGCGCACGACACCTCGTCGGTGCCCGGCGTCATGCCCGTGTCGCTCTCGCGCGGCGTCGCGTACCTCGACGGCTTCCTCGCGTCGAACAACCCCGCGATGAGCGCCCTCGCCGTGATCGTACGAGACATCGTGCGGCGCGCGCACCCGGGCGAGGACCCCTTCGACCACGTCGTGCTGCTCTCACTCGGCGTCGGTCAGAGCCTCCGCGAGGCGCGCATCGAGGAGCGCGGCGGCGTCCTTCGAAACGGCATCGAGCTGCTCTCGGACAACGTGCGCCTCCTCGCCGCCGCCGATCAGGAGTCACTGATCGGCTCGGTGAAGGCCCTCTTCGGCAACGAGGCGCGCGGCGGACGGGCGGCCCTCGGGCGCACGTCGCTGAACTGGGGCGCGCTCGACCTCGTCGGTCACCTCGTCTACCTCGCCGACATGATGTTCCACGGGCAGAGCGGCGAGGTCGATCACAACTGCGAGCGCCTCCTCGGCTCCGCGCGCTTTCACCGCTACGAGCCGCGCATCGCGCTGATGCGCGCCGTCGTGCGCTTTCTCATCAAGCGCGGCGACGGCTCGACGGCGGCCATGGAGGCGCTCTACCGCGCGTGCTTCCGCGACGACCTCGAGACCGCGCCCGAAGACGCGCGCGACGCCGAAGAGAACCGCAACCGCACGCGCCGCGTCCTCGCGTGGATCGACGCGAGCTGGATGGCCGTTCCGCCGAGGCTCGGCGCCGACACGCCCGACGACGGCGTCGTCGACGAGGGCTTCACGCCCGACGATTTCGAAGCCGCGACCGTGTAGCGAGGGCGCGACGCGCGGAGGCCCTCACGCCCGAAAGTCGTCTGCGCTGCAGTGAGATCGCGCGCGGTGGCGTTCAGCGGCGCGGCGGCGCGGACGGCGCCATCGGGGGCGTCGCATCGGGCGTGGCGTGCGGCTCGACGTGGGCGGGCGGCGGCGGCGCGCCGTAGACCTCCGCGGAGCCGCGTCCCGTCGGGCAGGCCGTGAGCAGCGAGGCCGCGAGCATCGCGGCGCGGAGGGGCGCGCAAGACGCGGCGCAGAAGGGGCAGCGCGCGTCGTCGACGAAGACGTGACGACGGCAGCGTTCACAGGGAGCGAGTCGTGGTTCGTGCATCACCGCGTGAGCATCGCACGGGGGCGTCCCGCGTCCATCGCGCTCACGCGCCGCGCACGCGCTTGCGCCACGCGCCGGGCGTCGCGCCGGTCACGCGGCGAAACACCGCGTTGAAGTGGGCCTGCGTCGCGAAGCCAGCCTCCAGGGCCACGGCGCCGAGCTTGGCGTCACCCTCCGCGAGGAGCCGCTGGGCGAGGCGCACGCGGGCCCTCTGAAGCTCCACGTCGTAGGAGGTCCCGGCGGCCTGGAGCTGGCGTTGAAGCGTGCGCACCGAGACCCCGAGCGTCGTCGCGACGGCGTCGAGCGAGACGGCGCGAAGGTCGCGGTCGAGCGTGGCGCGCAGCGCGTCGAGCACGCGAGGGACGCGCGCCGCGTCGAAGACCCCATCGAGCGAGCGCGCGACGGCCTCGGGCGACGGCACGTCGAGCCACGCGAGGGCCTCCGTGAAGGTCACGGTCAGCGTCCACGGCACGAGCGGGCCGAGCACCGTCGGAACGCCCGCCACCACCGCCGCGGGGAGGCCGCCGTCGGGGCGAACGATCGCCGCGCGCGTGAGCCGCTGCCGCTGGCGGTGTCGCGTGGCGAGGTACCAGGCCTGCCAGCGCTCGATGGCGTCAGCGTCGACCGCGCGGACGCGCTTGAGGTCGACGACGGTCGCGTAGGGGGGATGCGGGTGGCGGTGCTCCTCGTCGATCCACGCGGTGAGCTGGTCGACGCACGCGGCGTTGAGCGCGCCCCACATCGTCACGCCCCAGAGCGACGCGCTCTCGCTCCAGTAGGCGAGGCCGTCGGTGACGAGGTAGCGGCCGTGCGGCGCGGCGAAGAAGCTTGCGTCGTCGACGGCGCGTTCCACTCCGCCGCAGGATCGTCGCTGCGGCGCGCGGAGGCAAAGCCTTTCTCGCGCTACCGCGAGGCCCGACGACCCGTCCCGCCGGACATCGCCACCTGGAGGAGCCCCGTCACCTCGTGAAACTGATCCTCATAGAGCGAGAGCGTCACGGTGGTGTCCGGGCGCTCCAGCTCGTAGACGAGCGAGCTCCCCTCGGCGCGCCCGACGCGGCCGGTGCCCCAGCCCCGTCGGGTCATGTCCATGGTCCAGCGCAGGCCCTCCTGACGGGCCGAGGTGCAGCCCACCGCGCCCATCGAGGCGACGCACACCGGCGACGCCCGCGAGAGAAGGACGTAGTACATCGCGCCGTACGTCGCCTCGCGCTCGCGGCAGAGCTGCACGTTCGAGGGGACGTCGACGCCGAGCTCGCGCAGGCGATCGGGCGACGCGGCGCTGTCGCAACGGTGCTGGATCGAGCTGTACTTCCAGAGTCGAACGGTCGTGATGAGCACGAAGAGGCCGAGCACGGCGGCCGCTGCGAAAAGGGCCTTCTTGCGGGTGGGGTTCATGGGTCGTCGCTCGCGAGGTGCAGGGTGGGTGTTGAGCCGACGCGACGTCATCGCGCCGACACACCGAGCATGCGCGCTCGCCGCGGGCGTCGCTTTCGCGGTGGCGCCAGAGCGTTCTCTCCACGCGCCAGTCACGCGGCGGGCGTCGGGCAAGGGGCCGCGTCGTCGAGTCGCGCGCCCGGCCCGTCGCTCAGCGCCGGTAGCGGCGGTCGAAGCAGCGCTCGACGAAGGCCTCGATCTCACCGCGCGTCGGAATCTCCCCCGTCGAGGGGTCGCGGTCTGAGCGCGCGACGCGCTCGCGGATCTCGGCCATCTTCGCGGCGCGGTCGTGCTCCGCCGTGAGGAGACCGCCGTCGAAGACGAGCTCCACGACGCGCTCGTACTTCCACGCGGGGTGAAAGCCCATGTGCACGTAGAGGCTGCGAATGAAGCCGTCTGCGAGCAGCACGCCGCCCGTGTACGCGATCGGGAGCTTCAAGCCGACGTAGTGGTTGTTGAAGAAGTCGTAGCGCTCCGTCGCCGGGGTCGGCCGCACGCCGCGCAGCGCGGGCCCCTCCTCGCGCGTCGCCGTGCCCTTCGCCTCGTCGCGCGTGATGAGGTTGACGTGCAGCTCGTCGAGCACGAGGCGCCCCGCGTCGACGCCGAAGACGGCCTGATAGCCGCGCCAGCACGCGGTGCTCGCCATCACGGGACGGAGCCCGAGCGAGCTCACGTCGAAGAGCTCTCCCTCGCTGATGCCCGCGAGGGCGTAGCGCGCGCCGTTGTAGAGAAAGGCGTCTTGAATCTGCGCGGTCATCGTCGCACCTCGTCATCCTCGCCCGGCGCGCTCACACCTCGCCGCGCCAGCCCGCACCGTAGCGCGCGAAGCCCGCTCGCACACGCGACGCGGCCTCGTCAGGGAGCGGCCCCCTCGCCACGACCTCGACGGCGCGTTCGAGGTGCTCCAGCCGCGCCGTGCCCACGATGCACGCGCTGACGCCGGGCGCCCAGGCCGAGAAGCGCAGCGAGAGCTCGTCCCACGCGAGGGGCGACGGGTCGAGCGCCATCGCGCGCAGCCGCTCCCAGTAGGTCTCGGCGTAGTCGCCCGCCGGGCGCGTTTCGAAGCGCCACGGCGCGTTCGCCAGCGGACGCTTCGCGATCACGCCGAGGCCCCGCGCCGAAGCCTCTCGCAGCGCGCCATCGAGCGACGCCTGATCGCACACGTTGACCGACGCCTCGACGGACGCGAAGCGCCCCGAGCGCACGGCCCACGAGAGCGCCTCGTTCTCGCCCGAGTACGCCGCGACGCGCACCTTGCCCGCGCGCACGGCGCCTTCGAGCGCGTCGATCACCTCGCCGCGCGCGAGCACCTCCGTCGGACACGAGTGCAGGTGAAACACGTCGATGCGATCGGTCGCGAGCCGCGTGAGCGCCGCGTCGACGCCCGCCGTGATGCACGGAGCCGTCCAGTCGGCGACGCCGTCGACGCCGTAGCCGCCCTTCGTCGAGAGCACGAACTCGTCGCGGCGATGCTTGAGATACCGCGCGATGCGAGCCTCGGAGGATCCGTAGCTCCGCGCCGTGTCGAAGAGCGTGACGCCGAGGTCGAGGGCCCTGTTGAGGAGCGCTTCGGCCTCGCGCTCGGTGACGTCGTCGCGTCCGATTTGGGCGGCGCCGAGTCCGAGCGCAGAGACCGTGAGGCCGGTGGCGCCGAACGCGCGGCGCGGGAGTGGGGTGCTCATCTGAGGGGTGCGACGATATCCGACGCGGGTCCCCACGGATCGCGGAACCGCGCTCACGGGCGGAGAGAGACGCTCGCGCGTCGAAGACGCT
The DNA here is from genome assembly GCA_046351535.1 of Polyangiales bacterium. Classification (GTDB taxonomy): domain Bacteria; phylum Myxococcota_A; class Polyangia; order Polyangiales; genus CAISKJ01. The sequence continues at coordinate 13,481 of JAXLYG010000068.1, read as the reverse complement.
ACGGGTTGTAGGTGCGCGCGACGTTGATGACGGGGTTCACGATCACGAGGCGCGGCGGGAGGGGCTGGGGTTCGAGGCCGGCGCGGACGTTCGTACGGGTCTTCATGACGGCTGTGGTCCTTCATCGCCGCGTTGCGTCGGGCGATGCCGAGCCAGAGTGCAGCGGCGATGCCACGCAAGACCGCTTGAAATAGAGCCATTTGCAGCGTTGCGCGATCCGCGAAGCTGCGCGATTCGAGACGCCGGTCTCCTGCGCGATTCGCGCAGCGTCGGCGACGCACGCGAGCAGAACGCGCCCCGCGAGCGCGCTTCTCAGTTCGGCTCGAAGCGCGTACAAGGTCTGGCGCAGGGTTCGAGCGTGACGCCGACTCACCACCGTCGGAGAGCGTCGACCCGCACCGGGAGGTTCGTGATGAAGATCCGTACGAAGGTTCGCGCGGGGTACTGCACCGACGCGGAGAACGACGACTTTCGCCTGCTCGCTCCGACGACCTCGCTGATCCGTCGCTAGCGCCTCCGGCGCCTCGGCCCGGCGCCTCACCCCTCCGCCGAAACACCGCGCTCAAGCCGTGCTCGTAGCGCGTATTGGTCCCCTCACGCGGCCTGCACAACGTACAGTCGCGCGGTCATGGCAACCGAACCCGAGACGCCCGCGCAACGCCGCGCGCTTCCCGTCGTGTGGATCCTCGTCGTGATCGTTGCGATCGCAGCGATCGTCGCGCTCCGTGCGAGGCCCTGCGGACCGCAACAGACGCGCTGGTGCCGCCCGACGCCACGACCCGCTGCCGCGCGACCGCACAACGCGGCGGCGCGTCCAAGCCCTGCGACACCTGCGACGCCGCGAGCGGCCGCCCCCGACCATGCGGCCACGCCTTCGGACGCGGCGACGGGTCCGCGCTGGCGAGCGAGGCACGGAGAGCTCTTTCCCGGTGAGCGCGCGGTGATCGCGCCGCTCGACGTGGGCGCGGCGCTCGGTCCGACGCACGTCTTCGAACTCGCGCACCACGCCGAGGCGCGCGTGATGATCGGGCTCCGCGTCGACACCCGCGAGGGATGGCTCCGCGTGAGCATCGCCGCGGGCAGTGAGATCCCGCCGCGCGCGGTGGAGGGCCCCTACGCGGTGACGGCCGACGCGGGCGCGCTCACGAGCGCCGAGGTCGACGCAGCGATCGCCGCCCTCGCCGCCGTGCTGCATCGCAACATCGCGGTGCCGCCGCCGCGCGAGATGCAGCCCATTCGACGGGCCACGCTGTAGCGAACCGTCGCGACGCCGGCGCCGACACGCGCTACGCGTTCGACCAGAAGTGCCGCGCCCCGCGGGCCACACGCTCGCGCGTCAGGTCGAGGTCGTAGCGCGTGTTGTGCTGCGCGAAGACGCCCGACGCGATGCACGCGTCGATGCACGCGAGGGCCTCGTCCTTGCGCTCGGGGTGGTGATGCGCCACGAGGGCGACGGCCTCTCCGAGGCTCCGCATCTCGTCGTAGATCGTCGCGTGCTGCGCGGCCGACGCGAGGAGCGTGAGCAGCAGCGGCATCGCGTCGGACCCCATGTGTCGCGCGAGCATCTTCGCGAGCATCTTCGGAGTCTCGCGCGGGAGGTAGCGCGTGATCGAGCCGCGCGCCGCGACGACGCGCTCGGCGAGCTCGAGGGTGATGGGCTCGGTGGCCCACGCATCGGGCACGGGGCCCTCGGGCCAGCCGTTCGCGGCCAGCGTCTCCAGGAGCGCGCGGAGGAGCATCCGCTCGCCCGCGCCCTCGGCGAGAAAGGCCTTCTCGTACGCGGAGTGAGGGATGCCGAGGCCGCGGTCCCACGCGTCGCCGAAGGGGCTCGCCACGTCGGCGGGGATCACGTCGTTCGCGCGCATCCACGCGAGGATCGCGCGCACCTCGTCGAGGCTCGCGGGCCCCGCGTCGGCGCCGTGGCCCCCCTCGGCGCCGAAGGAGGCCCAGCGGTGCCCGTGCGTCGAGAGCTCGTAGCGGTCGTGCAGCGCGTAGGTGAGCGCCTCGCCCACGCGGCCCACGAGGCCCGGCGGCAACGGAGAGCGCCACGTCGCGAGCGTGACGCGCGGCTCCTTGGGGTGGCGTTCGAAGGTGTTGAGCCGCGCTTCGATCCGGAGCCCGCGGAGCGTCTCGTTGAGTGCCACGTAGCGCTCGAGGAGGAGCCGTCGAAACGGTCCCGCCCCCGCGTCGAGGCCGCGCGCGTGCGCGACGCCGCGCGTGAGATCCACCACGGTCTCGCGGTGCCAGGGAACGAACCACCGGGCCTCGCCGCGCACGACAAGGATCGCGGGCAGGCGCGTGGACATCCGCGGCGTGATGCCCTTGTAGACCGACTCCTCGGGGGGCGCCGCGGGGTGCGCGTTCCACGCGGAGACGTCGTAGCGTTGCGAGGTTCCGTCGCGGACGGAGTGGGCGATCACGACGCCGCTCTCGGGCTGCGTGAGCATCACGCCCTCGTCAACCGCGGGCGCGCAGAGGCTCGCGCGCTCCGTCACGGAGACCACGCCGTCGCGCGTCACGGACACGCAGCGCACGGTGTCCGTCGCCATGTCGCGCGCGAAGATCCAGGCCGCGTCCTTCACCTGCGCAACCGTCACGTCGATGCCGCGCGCCGTCGAGAGCGGGAGCTTCCACCACACCTCGTCGCCCGCCGCGTCGGCGCCGAGTCGTCCCGCGTAGACGCCCTGAAACCCGCGCGCGACGAAGCGTCCGTCGGGGGCGACGGTCATCACGGGCTGCGGCTCCGCAGGCGGTCCATCGCCGAACGTGAGCGCATCGAGCGCGCGACGCCTTCGCCGACGCCACCTCGCGGTCCACGCGGGTCTTGTCTCCCTCGACGACGAGGAGCGCGACGCCGTCTTGTCGCAGCTCGACGAGGCGATCGCCGCCGCCCGGCGACGCGATCATCGTGGTCCACGCGCCCTTCGCGAACTTCTCGCGAATGCCGAGCGCGGGCACGCCGAGGAGCGAGAGCGCGTCGTGGCCATGCGCGCTCGTCTGAACGCGACCCTGGACCGCCGCAACGTCGTCGCCGACGCGTTGAGCGACAAGGTCCCCGTCGACGACGAAGCCTTGGCCGTGTGCTTGACCTTCGCGGCCTTGCCGAGCGCGAGGCGGGTCACGCCGAACACATCGGCGACGAAGAGCGATGAGCCGTCAGGGCTGAAGAGCGCGTACGTCATGGGGGGCGCGGACTCTATCCCCTCGGCGCACCCGCGGTCATCCGGGAGCTCCGTCTCGGCCCCTCGCCGCCGACGCCGTCGCGACGATCTCGCGCGGTAGCGTGAGCATCTCGCGTCTCCGGGCCGTACCATCGGGCATGAAGTGGATCACCGTCGCCGCGACGATGCTCGCGACCTCAGGCTGCGCAGCGACCAGCACCAACGCGATCGCGCAGAACGCGCCGCGATCGCATCACCACCGCAGCGCGACGTGGGTCCACGAGCTGCCGGCCGAGTCGGTTCCCGTCGAGCCGCAGACCGCGGCGCACGCCGTTGCGCCGCCGAGCGATCCGTGGCGTGACCCCATGGCGACGCTCGACGCCGCGGCCGCACGCGCGCAGCCCGGCGCGCGTCGCGTGCTCCAGACGATCCACGCGATGCTCGACGAGGCGACGGTCGTGCGAGGCTCCTGCTACACGTGGGTGAGCGCGCTCTACCGCCGCGCGGGCGGCCACCCGGCGGTGGTCTTTCAGGGCGATCGCCGCGCGTCCTTCGCGACGCCCGAGGTCCTCGAGCCCGGCGACTGGGTGTTCTTCATCAACCACTCCTTCGGCGACGTGACCCACAGCGCGGTCTTCGTCGCGTGGATCGACCAGGCTGCGCGCAACGCGCTGATGGTGAGCTACCCCGGCGGCAACCGCCGCGACCCCGGGCGCTTCGGCGACTACGAGCTCTCCAACGTCTACCAGATCGTTCGCATGGGAGACGCGCTCGTCGACGCGCCCGCGCGACACGGCGCCTCGCGCCACGCGCGCCGCGACACCCGCAGCCGCTGAGGGCGGCGCTCCCTTCAAATCCCTCTCCTTCGCGGTCGCAGCCGAGCCTTGACAGACCCCGCTCCGGGGGCTTGTGATCCGCGGCTGCCAGCGAGAGGGATGTGTATGACCAGTGGCTCTGATCGCCCTGTGCCGCCGAACGTGCCGCTCGCCGAAGCGGCGTCGCTCGGTACGACCACGGAGTTCTTCGCCTCGCGCCCGACGCGCGAGCCAGCCCCAGAGGCGGCCTTCGGGTTCCTCTCGTCCGCGCTCTCGGGCGCCGACGTGCGCGTCGTTGAAGCGCGCATCCACGAGTCGCTCGAGGAGCTCTACGAGGCCGTCGTCGAGCTCTGCGCGCCAGACCCCGCCATCGACTTCGAAGCGGTGCTCGGCGCGCGCTGCGTCATCGAGATCGTGCGCGGGCCTCGCACGCGTCGGCTCTGCGGCGTCGCGCGACGCGTCGAGCGCCTCGACTCGTGGGGAGGCTTCCGCCGCGCGCGCGTCGTGATCGTGCCCGCGATGTGGGCCCTCACGCGGCGCAGCGAGAGCCGGATCTTTCAAGACCTCGACACGGTCGAGATCGTGAAGGCCGTGCTCGACGAGGCGGGCCTCGAGGCGCCCGCCGTCGAGACGCGACGCGAGTACACCAGGCGCGAGTACTGCGTGCAGTACCGCGAGACCGACCTCGCGTTCATCACGCGCCTGCTCGAAGAGGAGGGCATCGTCCTCTACTTTCGCCACGACGGAGACGCCGAGGTCGCGGTGCTCACCGACGCGGCGTCGTACGCGCTCTGCCCCACGATCGATCGGCGCGCCGTCCCCTTCTCGCCGCCGCAGTCGGAGCTGAGCCCCGTCGAGGTGGTGCAGCGCCTCGACTTCGCGCGCGAGCTCCGCTCGACGGGCTTCATGGGGCGCGACTACGACTTCACGCGCCCGCTGGCCACGCTCGACATGACCCGCTCGCAGCCCCGCGGAGACCAGGGCGAGCGGCCGCGCTACGAGTACCCCGCGCGCTTCACGCCGGGGCCCTACGACGAGGGCGCCAGGGTCTACGGCGCGCACGACGGCGGGCGGCGCGTCGAGGTCCGTCACGGCGAGGAGCAGTGCGCCGAGGGCGTCGCCGCGGGCGAAGGAAACGTCACGGGCTTCATGCCGGGACGCGTCTTTCAGCTCCTCGGACACGAGCACGGCGACCTCGACCGGCGGTACCTCATCACCAGCGTCTCGCACCACCTCCGCGCGCCCGAGGCGCTGCTCACCGCGGGTGAGACCGCGCGGCGCGCCGAAGGGGTCGACCGCTACCGCAACGAGTTCCGCTGCATCCCCGCCGACGTGCCCTTTCTGCCCGCGCGCAAGACGCCGCGGCCGATGGTGCTCGCGGCGCAGACCGCCGTGGTCACGGGCAAGGGGGACGAGGAGATCCACGTCGACGCCCACGGCCGCATCAAGGTGCAGTTTCACTGGGACCGAAAGGGCAAGCACGACGACAAGAGCTCGTGCTGGATCCGCGTCGCGCAGAACTGGGCCGGCGGGGGTTGGGGCTTCATGTTCATCCCGCGCGTCGGGATGGAGGTGGTGGTCACCTTCCTCGAAGGCGACCCCGACAAGCCCCTCGTCACGGGCTGCGTCTACAACGGCGTCAATCGCCCGCCCTACGAGCTCCCCGCGGAGAAGACCAAGAGCACGGTCAAGTCGACGAGCTCACCGGGCGGCAACGGCTTCAACGAGCTGCGCTTCGAAGACCTCAAGGGCAGCGAAGAGATCTACATCCACGCGCAGAAGGACCTCAACGAGACCATCAACCACGACCACGGCGTCACCGTCGGCAACAACCAGAGCATCTACATCAAGGGCCACCAGTTTCTCACCATCGAGGGACAGGGCGAGAAGCCCAAGGGGATGCCGGGCCCCGGTCACGGCGTGAAGGTGACCGGCGAGTACAGCATCGACGCTTCGGGTGACATCCACATCCAGTCGGGGCAGAGCATCTTCGAAGAGGCCGCGGTCAACCACCACATCAAGGCCAACAGCATCTACCTGAAGAGCGACGACGTGGTGCAGGTGGTGTCGCCGAACTTCCACGTGTTCGCGACGGACAAGATCATCCTGCGCGTGGGCGGCAGCGCCATCTCGATCTCGAACGACGGGATTCTCATCAAGTCGAGCGGCAGCGTGAAGCTCGACAGCGCCAACCTGAAGATGCGCGGCACCGCGAGCGCGGGCCTCACCTCGTCGGGCGTCACCGACGTGAGCGGGACGCCGCTGCAGCTCAACGGCCCCGGCCTCTTCGCGGGCCGCGTCACCGAGCTCGCGCCCGCGACCATCACCACCGGCGCCGCGCTCGTGCTCGTGGGCGGCGCGTCGTTCCCCTACCCCGTGGAGAAGCTGCCCGACGGGACCATCAAGGTCGGCAATCACATCACCATCACGCCCGGCACCGGCAAGTACAAAGACTTCCAGGCCAAGGTGCTCCGCGACCTCGGGGTGATGTCGACGACACCCAACGGCAAGGCCCGCATCGACAACATCGAGAACAACCCCAAGGGCCACAACGTGAAGATCCGCGACTACACCGACGCGGACGGCGCGGACAAAGACCCGAACAACTCGATCACCAGCTGGAACACCAACGGCAACCTCGGGTACGACAAAGACGGCAACCCCGTCCCGGGCAGCGGGAGCGACGCCACCATCGCGTACAACCCCGACAACGAGATGGGCCCCAAGGGCCACGCGAACGAGCCCACCGACGCCACCCTGATGCACGAGATGGGTCACGCCGAGCACGCCAACTACGGCGTCAACCGCGTCAACGAGCCCATGGGCGACAACTGGGACAACGCCGACGACTGGCAGACGATCGACGGCGGCGTGAACAAGCCCGGCGGCACGCAGGTGCCCGGCACGCCGCAGAGCCCGACGGAGAACGACTACCTCCAAGACCGCGGGTATCCGTACCGCCGCACGAATCACAGGCCCGACGGCTGGGCCAACCAGGACGGCACGCCGATCAGCCCGTGAGGGCGCGTGCGACGGTGACGACGAAGCGAGGTCCTTGACGATGAACATCGCATCCGCGCAGGTACAGATCGCCGACTTTCAGTGCCTCTGGTCGCTCACCGAATCAGGGAGCGAAGGCCCGGAGGGCGAGCGCACCCTCAAGCTCGCGTACCAGATCGAGGCGCGCTCCGAGCTCTACGTGGCGGACCGCCTCTGGCGCTTCGACGCGAGCCGCAGCGTGATTCCCGACCCCAGGGGGGTCTACCGCTACGTGCGAGACGACAGCCTCCGGCTCGTGTTCGACACGTCGCCGATGCCGCCCAACACCTCCGTGCGGGTCACCTACGCGCCGCTCTACTCGCGGGTGCTGCCAGGCAAGGTGCACGCGCGCGAGCTCACCCTCACCGTGCCCGTCGAGGAGTACTCGAGCGCCCCCTACGACTCGACCGCGCCGACGGTCATCGAGCGCGTCGCCCGCGTCGTCCTCGTGATGGCCTACCGCCTCCGCGCCACGATGGACCGCGACCCCGCGCCGCCCATCGGCGAGAGCGAGGGCGTCGGCTTCGTCGTCGCCAACCCGTCGAGGTTCATCTCGTCGGTCGCGGTCTCACCGCTGGCGGTCCGCTGCCGCACGGTCCCCTTCGCGCGCTACGCGCTCCCCGGTGACGCGCCGCCCCCGTCCGCGCTCTAGCTGACACCCCACTCCTTCGCGAGCGCGAGGGTGCGGGCGTTGTCCTCGACGCGCGTGAGAAAGCTCTCGCGCCACCCCTCGTCGTCGATCCCTGACGCGCGTTCGAGCACGCGCCGCCGCGCCCACGCGATGGCCGCCACCGAGCTCTCGATGTCACCCGTGGCCCGCAGCGCCTCGGCGTAGACGCGCCGCACCTTCGCGTCGCCCGAGTCGAGACCCCCGAGCGCGTTGAGGATCTGGATGGCCTCCGTCGCGTCGGCCAGCGCCGCCGCGTGCGCGCCCCGCTGCAATCGGATCGACGCCAGCGTCGCGAGCGCGTACGAGCGCGGCGCGGGGAGCGTCGTCACGCGTTCGAGCGCCGTCAGCACCTCGCGCTCGGCCGCGTCGAGGTCGCCGTCGGCCGCGAGCACGCCCGCGAGCGCACAGCGCGCCAGCGCCTCGGTGCGCGGACGTCCGCGCTCCCACGACTGCGTCACCGCGAGGGAGATCGCGGCCTGCGCCTCGCGCCGCGCGCCGCGACCGAGCATCGCCGCGCCGAGGCGCAGTCGAGACTGCGCGGCCGTCACGCCGAGGCGCGCGTCGCGACCGAGCAGCGCGAGCCCGAGGCAGAGCCGCGCGTACGCGGCCATCGCGCCGAGACCGAAGCGGTCGAGCGCCGTCGTCGCCTCGCTGAGGAGCTCCTCGGCGCGCACGAAGTCACCGAGCTCGAGCAACGACGCGGCCTCGTTGACCTGCACGGTGTAGGCGCCGCGGAGGTCTCCACCCTGGAGGCGATACGCACGGGCGCGGGCGCTTCTCGCGCATCGAGGTGAGGCAGGCGCCCGCGACGGTGGCGCGGGTCGCGCAGACCTCACGAAGGGCACGCGCCGCGGCGATGGGATCGCCCTCCGCGAGCGCGGGCACGCGCGGGTCGTCGAGCACGCGAGGAGCGGCGGCAGGGCGCGTTGAGGCCCGTCGCGAGGCGGTGGATGCCACCTGCGCCGCGGCCATCACGCGCGCCATCTGAGCGCCCCCGTCGAGCGGCGCCACGATCTCGCCGATCACGTCCTCGATGCCGGCCGTGTCGCCGCGCTGGATCTTCGCCGACGCGAGGAAGCTCGCCGCCCTGTACGCCGCGCGTCGCGGGAGCTTCGGGCGAGCCTCGGCGGCGTATCCCGCCGAGCGTTCGAGCTCGCCGCGCCAGCCGTAGACCATCGCCGCGAAGCGCGCCGAAGGTCTCGCCCGTCGCGCCCGCCCGCACGCCGCGCTCCGCGAGGGAGAGCGTCGCGTCGAGGTCATTCGCGGCGAGCGACTGCTCGGCGGCCTGGAGCCACAGGATCGCGGCCCTCGCAGCGTCGCCGCCGCGTTCGAAGTGGTCGGCGAGCGTGAGGGCGTCGGCGCCGCCCGCGTGTTCGAGCCAGCGCCCCGCGAGCGCGTGGCCGAGCGCGCGGTCGTCGTCGGTGAGCGCGTCGTACGCGACCTCGCGGAGGAGCTCGTGACGAAACACGTACTCCGCCGTCGCCCCGTCGCCGCGCCGGAGGAGCACCTCGCCGAGCACGAGCGCGTCGAGCCGCTGCGTCGTCACCGCGTCGGCGCCGAGGAGCGCCGCGAGCGCGTCGGCGGTGAACGCGCGACCGAAGACGCTCCCCGCGCGCAGAAGCCGTCGATCGCCCGGTGACATCGATTCGAAGCGCGCCTCGGCGACCGCGCGAACGCTCCCCGGCAGCGCGTCTCCGCGGCCTTCGAGCACGGCGCGGAGGAGCTCTTCGAGCACGAAGGGGTTGCCGCCCGCGCGATCGATCACGCGCTCGACCGACGCCGCCTCGACGTCGCCGAGCATGGCGCGCGCGAGGCGCTCCGACGCGCGACGCGAGAGGTCTCCGAGGGGAAGCTCCTGCACTCCGCCCACGGCGCGGAGGCGCTTGAGGTTCGCGTGCGCCTCGGGGCGCGTGAGCGCCACCACCATCAGCGGCATCTCGCGGAGCGCGTGCAGCGCGGCCTCGACGAGGTCGAGCGACGGCCGGTCGCCCCACTGCAGGTCGTCGAGCAGCATCACCACCGGACGCGCCGCGCACTCGCCGCGGAGCCAGTCGATCCAGGCGCGCGACACCTGATCGTTCATGAGCTTCGGGTCTCTGCGCGCGACCTGAAGCTGCGCGTCCACCGTGTCGGCGAACTCCGCGCGCACGAGCTCGCCGAGAAAGAGCGTCACGCGCGCGGCCTCGGCCCCCGTGAGCCGCTCGGCGACGCGCGCGCGAAGCCTCGACTGCCGCGCCGCGGGGCTCTCCACGTCCGAGATCCCGAGCTCACGGCGCAGCGCCGCGCTGAGCACCGTGTAGGGCACGCCCGCGCGCGCCGCGTCGCCGCGTCCGAGCATGAGCATCGGGCGCAGCCCGTCACGGGAGGCGAGCTCCATGCGCCACTCGTTGCCGAGGCGGGTCTTGCCCGAGCCTGCAGGTCCGCTCACGAGCACGACGCGCGCGACGGAGTCCTGCGCGCACTCGTCCCACGTCGCGTGCAGCGTACGGAGCTCGCGCTCGCGGCCCACGAAGGGCGTCGTGCGACCGAGGAGCGTCCGCGCCGTCCCCTCGCCCACGCCGCGGTCGGCGTCTCCTCGCGGAGGGCGCTTCACCTCGGCGGGCTTCACCGGTCGGCGTTCATCGCCGCTCAGCACGCGTTGCGGCGCGACGACCTCGCGCACGGCCTCCTCTGCGTCGGGGGTCACGCCGAGCGCGTCGAGCCTCTGCCGCAGCGCGGCGCCGTCGGCGGGTCGCAGCGCGGGGTCGCGCGAGAGCATCGCGGCGATGAGCGCGTCGAGGGCGTCGGGCACGTCACCGCGCTTCGTCTTCACGCGCGGAGCGTCTTCGAGCATGACCTTCGCGATGGTGGCGACGGCGGTGTCGGCGACGAAGGGCGAGCGTCCCGTGAGCGCTTCGAAGGCCACGCAGCCCAGCGAGAAGGTGTCGACGCGCGCGTCGAGGTCACGGACGCCGCGCGCCTGCTCGGGCGCCATGTACCCGAGCGTCCCCATGATGATCCCGGTGCCGGTCATCGCGTACAGGACCTCGTCCCAGCGCGCGACGCCGAAGTCGACGACCTTCACGTCTCGCACGCCGCGGCCGGGCAGCATGATGTTCTGCGGCTTGAGGTCGCGGTGCACGATCCCGCGCGCGTGCACGGCCGTCAGCGCGTCGGCGACGGCGAGGAGGAGCGCGACGGTGGCGCCCACGCCGAGCGTCCCCTGCGTGAGCCGCGCGGCGAGGGTCTCGCCTTCGATCCACTCCATCGCGAGAAAGAGCGACGACTCGCGCGTGGCCCCGTGGGCGACGTAGCGCACGATTCCCGGGTGATGCAGCTCGGCGAGCACCTGCGCCTCACGCGCCAGTCGCTCGATGGCGGCGCGGTCGACGCGCTGACGGAGCACCTTGAGGGCGACGGTCTCGCCGCGGTGGCGGTCGAACGCCCGCCACACGGAGCCCATGCCGCCTTCGCCTGCGAGCCGTTCGAGCACGAAGCGATCGGCGACGAGCTCTCCGGCCTCCATCTCGGGGCGGAGTATCGTCGCATCGGCGCCCGCGCGTCGAGGGTTGCGCGAAGCCTCGCGAAGCGGCGGAGACGGTCGCCGCCCGCTTCAGGGGGAACGGAGCCCCTCGCGCGAGCGGCGCGTGTCATCGACGTCGAACATTGAAATCACTGTTCACCGATCGCATCGCGAAACGGCCTGAAAACAAGCAGCGCTGTGCAAGACCACGACGCGGGTTGATTCGCGACGACGGGGAGATTTTCTTGAAGCCCGAAGGACGCGTCCGCGCTCCAAGAGGCCAGTAGGTTGTAGGGACGCGGCGCCGCACGGTCGGCGCGCAGGCGGTGTCACGCACCGTCGCGCGCACCGCGGGGCTGGTCTCTACGGAGCGGATTAGGCGCCGTCGTCGCGTCGCGCATGCGCGCGCGTCGCGACGCGCTGGAGGGACGACGATGAAGAACGAAATGCTTGATTGGATGGGCCGGGGCGCGATCGGGCTGTTGCTCGCGGGCCTCTCGGTGACCGCAGGCTGCGACGACACCGCGTCGACGCCCGCGACCGACGCGAGCACGGTGACCGACGCGCCCGCCGACACCGCAGACGCGACGCAGCCCACCGACGCGACGCAGCCCACCGACGTGACGCAGCCCACCGACGCGACGCAGCCCACCGACGCGACGCAGCCCACCGACGCGACGCAACCCGCCGACGCGAGCGACGCATCCACCGCGGTCGCGCGCGTGCGTGTCGTTCACGCGGCGCCGCGCGCGGGCAACGTCGACATCTTTCCTGCGGGGTCGACCACGGCGGCGGCTTCGAACGTCGCCTACGGGAGCGCCACGGGATACCTCTCGCTGCCCGCGGGCCCCGTGGCCTTCGACATCCGCGCGGCGGGCGCGACGGGCGCGCCGGCCTTCACCACGCCGATGATCACGCTCGTCGGCGGACGCTCGTACACGGTGATCGCCGCGGGTCGCCTCGGCTCCACCGACGAGGCCGATCGCTTCCGCGTGCTCGCGCTCGCCGAGAACTTCGCCGCGGATGCCACGAACGCGCGCGTGCGTGTCGTTCACGCGGGCGCCGACGCGCCGACCGTGGGAATCGACGTCGGCAACGACAACCCCGCCGCGCCCGAGGTCGCGAGCCTCGCGCGCTTCGCCGACACGGGCGAGTCGGGCGTCTCGCTGCCGGGCGACGCGGCGCTCCAGGTGGGACTCACCGCCGGCGGCGCCACGGTGACGGCCTTCACCACGCCCAACCTCGGCGCGGGCAACCAGTGGTTCGTCATCGCGACGGGGCTCCTGCCGAGCACCGACACGTCGGTCAACGACGGCTTCGGGCTGCTCGCAGTGAACCAGATGGGCACCACGGCGTTCATCAAGCAGAACCCGCGCGTCCACGTCGTTCACGCGGGCGCCGACGCGCCTGCCGTCGACCTCTTCGCGGGTCCCGCGGGCGCGGGCGCCAACCCCGCGCGCACGCTCCAGATCGTCGACAACCTGAGCTATCCCGCTCGCACCGGCGCCACCACGACGGGCGGCATCGCCTCGGTGCAGGTGCCTCCGGGCAGCTACGGAATCGACATCTTCCCGTACAGCGCGGGCAGCGCGCGACCCTCGGGCAGCCCTGCCTTCACGGTGCCCACGCTCGCGGTCGAGCCGGGTCGCCAGTACGTCGCGATCGCCGCGTACTTCCTCGCGCCGCAGCCCGCGCAGACGCCGCCCGACTCGGCCTTCACGGTGCTTCCGCTCCGCTACGAGATCACCAACGACATGACGACGGCCACGGCCCCGCGCATCGTCGCCGTGCACGCCTCGGGTGACGCGCCCTCCGTCGACGTGGGGGTGCTTTCGGGCGCGACCTTCACGCCGCTCTTCACCAACGTGGCGCGCGGCGCGACGAGCCCCCTCGCAGGCACCACGGCGCCGCTCGATCCGTTCACGGTCGCCATTCGCGCCGCGGGAGCTTCAACGAACGCGGCCACCTTCTCCGTCGACCTCGACGTGAACCAGCGGGTCTTCGTCATCGCCGCGGGCGCCCTCACGCCGCGCGCCGCATCGGGCGGCGGCCTCGCCGACCAGAGCTTCGGGTTGCACGCGGTGTTCGCCAACCCCGGCACCGTGCAGCTCGGCGCGGGCGCGTGGACGCTCGCGCGCATCAACCCCAACGCCACCTGATCGCACCCCGCGACGATCGCCTCCGTGTCACCCGACGCGGAGGCGATCAAACGCGTCTCCGCGGCCAAGCGCATCGACGCAGGGGACCGCGAAGGAGGGGTTTCAGCGCGCGTTGCGGCGAGCGCGCACGACGGC
>JAXLYG010000067.1:0-55495 GCA_046351535.1 Polyangiales bacterium | reverse complement strand
CCGCCCCGAGCGCCTCCTCTCCAGAGCGACAGCCAGCTCCCGCCCCCCTTGTGGGGGCGCCACCCTCTGTTGCCCGGCGGTGAGGCGGGGAGAGACACCCTGCGATCCTGTGCGCCGAACCCCGGGCGCGCATCGCGCGTCAATCTCAGGCTCCAACAACCGAACCCCGGGCGAGCCCCTTCTCCGCGTCCCTGGTTCAGCGAAACGACCTTCTCGATCGGCGCTTCCGCGAGATGAGAGCAGCGGTGAGCGATCCTCGCGGGGGCTGGGCGCGCGGAAGCGCTGGAGAGGGGGCCGCCTCCCTCACACCACCCGCACCTGCGTCTCCGTCGCGGCCGTCACCGACTCTTCATCGAGCGCTCCCTCGGCGGCGCGCGAGAGGGCCACGCGCACGGGCTCATGCGCGATCGTCTCGACCGCGACGCGCACGCGCTGGCCCGCCTGCGCCTTGTCGGCGAACGAGAGCGCGTAGGCCGCGCCGATGCGTCGGTCGGGCGTCGCGTGCGGGTCTTCGAGCGCCGCGACCACCTCGTCGCGCGTGAGCCCCGTGGAACGATACGCGTCGTGCTCGGTGAGCACATCGCGCAGCGCCGCGGACCACTCTTCGATCGTGCGCCCGTTGCGATCGAGCGCCGTGAGACGCGCGGAGAGGTCCCTCGGCGCGTGCGCCTCGAGCACGCCCGCGGCGATGCGATCGCCGAGCGCCTGACGCCGCGACGCGCGCGTGCCGAGGCCCGAGATCGCGCGCTCGCTCCCGTCGCGGAGGTGGAGCACGAGGCTGTAGCCGCGCATCGAGACGTGCGAGATCTCTTCGAAGGAGACGAACCACGCGCGGAAGCCTCGACGCACCGAGACCCCGTCGCGGCCGACCTGCACCCTCGGCGGACCGAACGCACGCAGCGACAGCGGGATGCTCAGCGCCGCGAGCATGAAGAGCAGAAAGCCCATCGCGACGCTCGGCAGCGAGACGATCCTGCCGAGGGTGACCGCGATGAGCGACGCCACGCACGACCCCGGAATGAGCGAGCCCATCGCGAGCGCAACGTTGAGCTCGGGGCCTCCCATCTGCATCGAGAGGGCGCGCTTCGAGGGGTCGACGCCCGCCGCGTCGAGCACGGCCTCGGCCTCTTCGGGGCTCGCGACCGAGACCGAGAACTCCGTCGCCGTTGCGCAGGCGCAGCTCGACCTCGGCGCCCTCGGCGTCGTGCACGAGCCATCCCGCCTCGACGCGGTCGCGCGCGATGTCGCGTCGACCGAGCGCGCGCGCGACGTGGAGGCCCTGCGCGTCGATGGCGAGCGAACCCTGGGATTTCGGGGTGATCCAGCACACGAGCTGCGCGAGGGCCGCGAGCACCGCCACGCCCATCGTCGCGAGGTACATCAGCCCGAGGAGCGTCTCGACCCACGGGACGACCGCCGAGAAGAGCGCCGTGACGACGAACGAGATCGCGAAGGCGCCCACCATCGAGGCCATCGTCGCGCGAGAGAGCGCGCGGGTGATGCCCTGGGGGCGCTCGCCGATGCGGCGACCGTGGAGCACGAGCGGCGTGACGTTGGAGGGGGCGTCCATCGGCGCGGAGTGTATGCGCTTCGCGGCGGTCTCAGAGAGGCCGCGCGAGGGGCGCGCGCGCGACGGGCGAGGCGATCACATGAAGAGGTAGAAGCGGCCCGTGAGGCCCGTGGTCCAGAGCTCGGTGACGATCTTGTCGCCCGACGAGCCGGGCACGAGGAAGCTCGGGAAGCTGAACTGCGCGAGGATGTCGAGCATCGGGCGGTTGTTCGCGCCGCGGAGCGCGTAGCCGGCCTCGAGGCCGAGGGGCACCGAGAGCGTGTCGCCCGTGTTCTTGAACGGGAGGTTCAGGCCCGTGCGCAGCGCGACGTGGATCTCGTCGGTGATGTTGAAGTTGAAGAGCAGCGGCACCGCGAGCGAGTGCGTCAGCGGATCTGAGAGCGTGAGGCTGTAGCTCAAGCCGCTCTGGAGCTGAAACTGGTCGGTGAAGTTGTACCAGACGGGCACGGCCACGTTGAGGGCGAAGTCCGACCCGCTGCGCACGGGGATCCACGCCGTGAGCTGGCCGGCGGCCTGGAGCCCGTTGGCGTTGAAGAACTGGTACCGACCGTAGAGGCTCGGGTTGTTGTACTGAAACTCCTCGGTGAGCTGCAGCGGGGCCACCGTGGCGCCGACCTCGAACTCGTTGGTGATGCCGAAGGCGCCGCCGAGGTTGAGGTTCGTCGAGGTGGCCGTCGCGCAGAACGTTCCGATGCCGGTCGACGCGCAGGCCGAGAGGTGCGTCGCGAAGATCTGCCCGTCGAGGCGCAGGGTGCGCGCGGGGATCGTCTGCGGGCGCGAGACGAGCCGCACGGGGTAGTCGCCGGAGTTCTGCTGCGCGGCGGCCTCTCCGGCGAACGCGGTACAGAGGGCGGTGACGGCTGCGGCCAGGACAAAACGCTGCTTCATGGGGTCCTTTCCTTCTCCGAATGCGGGTCTGTGCGACCTGCGCGCGCGAGGCTACGCTCGTCGGAGTCGCGCGGAACAGTTTCCTGCGACGCACGGGCGCGGCGCACCGCTGCATACGCCCCGCGACGCGGCGAGTTCGACGTCACCCCTCGGCGAGCGTCAGGAGCTTGTCCGCGTCGACGATCTCGATGCGCGCGCGCGACACCGCGATCGCCCCGCTCGCCACGAGCGACGAGAGCGCGCGAGAGAGCGTCTCGGGGAGCATCCCCAGGAGCCCCGCGAGGAGCGTGCGCGGGAACACCGGCGCCACACCCCCGCGGCACTCGTCGGCCAGCCAGCGCGCGAGGCGTCGAGCGGCCGTCCCCTCGGCGGAGGAGGGCCGCGGACCGTCGGCGCTGCGACCGCGGATGAGCACCTCCATCAGCGTGCGCGCGGCGTCGGCGTCGACGCTCGCGACCCACGCGCGGAACACCCCCGCCTCCGCCGAGCACGCGGTCACGTCGGCGAGCGCGACGGCCGTGTCGGCGTACTCGTTCTGCACCAGGGCCTCGTCGCCCACGAGCGTCCCCGCGCGACGCGTGCTCCAGGGGACGCCCGCGCCGCGCTGCTCGCCCACGTCTCGCACGAGCGCGACGGTGCCGCTCACCACGTACCAGACCCGATCGACGGGGGCGCCCTCGATGCACATCATCGTGCCCGCCGCGACGGCCCGAGGCGTCAGCGGACACCGCCCGCCGGAGCCGCACCCGGCGGCCTTTCCGATGAGGCACTTGAGGGAGCCATCGGGCGTTGCGTCGCGAGGCAACACGGGCAGATGAGCGACGCGGCGCGCGCGCTTCGGCATTGGGGTCACACCTCCGTCGACGGTCAGACGATCACCTCCCGCGTCGACGCGCGATGACCTTTGTCACCGCCCTCGCCCCGCGGCCGCGGAAGCACCGCGGCGCTTGACCATCATCAAGCGGACGCACCGCGCGAGGGCCACGCTCTCGCACGAGGTCGACGCATGAAGCTCGTGATCCGCGCCGCGCTGTTCTCACTGCTCCTCGCGGCCTCGCGGGGGGAGCCCGCGCCGCCCCTCGACGCGCCGACGCTGCGAGGTCCGCGCGTGAGCCTCGAGCGCCTCCGGGGGCGCGTCGTCGTGGTCGACTTCTGGGCCTCGTGGTGCGAGCCGTGTCGCCGCTCGTTCCCCGTGCTCGAAGGGGTCTCGCAGCGGTACGCCGCGCGGGGCGTGACCGTGATCGGCGTCTCCGTCGACGACGAGGCGGCGAACTGCCAGCGCTTCGTGCGCGAGCTCCGACCGACCTTCTCCGTGGTGCACGACGCCTCGCACCAGATCGCGGAGCGCTGGTCGCCGCAGTCGATGCCGACGACCTACGTCATCGGACGCGACGGCGTCGTCGCCGCGGTGCTCACGGGCGACGAGGCTCAACAGGTCGAGGCCCGTGTGGTCGCAGCGCTCTGAGAGGTGGTTCCCGTGCGCCGACGAACGATGCTCCTCCTGCCCCTCGCGCTCGCTGGTGGCGCCGCGGGTGTGGCCCGCTCCCGCCGAGATGCCCCCCGCGACGAGGGCGCGCCCCTCGACGCCGCGCTCACGCTCCAACGCGTCGCGATGGGGACCGTCTGGCAGGTCGTGCTCCCCGAGGGATCGCCCTCGCACGCCCCGCGGCCGCGGGCCGAGCGCTCGACGAGGTGACGCGCCTCGAAGACGTCCTCTCGGAGTTTCGCCCCCACACCGAGGTCTCGCGCGTGAACGCCGCGTCGGGCGGCGCGCCCGTCGCCGTCGGCGCAGACACGTGGGCCGTGCTCGATCACTCGCTCCGCTACGCCGCGCGCTCCGACGGCGCCTTCGACCCGACCTGGGCCGCGCTCCGCTCGCTCTGGGACTTCAGCGCGTCCTCGCCGCGACCGCCCTCGCCCGAGGCCGTGCGCGCGAGGCTCCCGCTGGTCGACTGGCGCGCCGTCGAGATGGACCCCGACGCCCGCACCGTGCGCCTCGCCCGCGCCGGCATGGCCATCGGCTTCGGCGGCATCGCGAAGGGCTACGCCCTCGACCGCATGCGCGTGATGCTCACCGACGCGGGCGTACGCGATTTCGTGCTGTATTCAGGCGGACAGGTGCTCGCGCGCGGCACCCGCAACGGCCGCGCGTGGCGCGTCGGCGTGCAGCACCCGCGCGAGCCCGACGCGCTCCTCGGCGCGCTCTCGCTCACCGACGGATCGGTCTCGACGGGCGGCGACTACGAGCACTGCTTCGTCTTCGAAGGGCGCCGCTACCACCACGTCATCGACCCCCGCACGGGCTGGCCCGTCGAGCACACCGCGTCGGTCACCGTGCTCGCCCGCACGGCCCTCGAAGCCGACGCGCTCGACACGGCCCTCTTCGTCATGCCCCCCGACCGCGCGATGGCCCTCGCCCGCGCGCTCGACGTCGCGATGATCCGCACGTCGCCCGCGATGCGCAGCGAGATGACCCCCGCGATGCGCGCCGCCATCGAGCTCCGCACGCCCCTCGAACCCCCTGAGGCGACGTGAGCGCGCGTCGGGCGGCGCTCCTCGCGGGCCTCGCCCTCGCGTGCATCGGGGCCTGCGACGACGCGTCGCCGCGCCAGCGCTTCGACGCCGACGTGGCCCCCATCCTCGCGCGCCGCTGCGGGACGTCGTCGTGTCACGCCGCCCAGGCCCGACGCGCGCCGCGCCCCTTTCACTTCACCGCCGACGCCGACGGCAAGATCACAGGCGACGCGCTCGACGAGGCCTACGCGTCGGCGAAGCGCTTCATCGACACGACGGAGCGCCCCGAGCTCTCGACGCTGCTCCGAAAGCCCTCGCGGCACGAGCTCGGCGGCCTCGCGCACGCGGGCGGAGCGGCCTTCTACGACCGCAGCGACCCGGCGTGGGTGACGCTCCGCGCGTGGGTCGCGAGCGAGGCGGGCGGCGGCGAAGACGGCCACATCGACGCGCTCTCGGAGGGCGAGCGCTTCTTCGCCCGCGAGGTGCAGCCGCGCCTCGCGGCGGCGCAGTGCATGGCGAGCTCGTGCCACGGCGAGACCACGGCGATCCCGCTGCGCTTCGACCCCGGCGTCGACGGCTTCTTCGGCGCGGCGGCGACGCGCGCGAACTACCGCGAGGCCCTCGTGCAGCTCTCGCTCTCGGGGCGCCCCGAGCTCTCGCGGCTCGCGCGAAAGCCCCTGCGCGACCTCGCCCGCGCGCTGCCGCACCGCGGAGGCAACGGCAGCGTCAACGCGTTCCCGTGACGATGGACGACGCGCTCCGCGGCGATCGTCGCGTGGGCGCGGCTTCTGGGCGTCGCTGCCGCCGGAAGGCGACCTCGCGCGCTCGGGCATCGCGTTCGTGGGCGGCCCCATCGGCCCCGCGCGCGTCGTCGAGCACGACGATTTCGTGCCTGGCAGCGACGTCTTTCTCCTCTCGCCCCCGTCGCCGGGGGGCGCCGTGCAACCTCACGCCAGCACGCGCGCCCGGAGCCCGCGGACATCCGTGACCCGTCGTCGACGACACGGCGACGCGGCTCGCGTTCTCGTGCGCGCTTCATCCGACGCGCCGCGCGTGCTGTGGGAGCTCGACCTCGACACCGGCGAGGCGCGCGCCGTGACCCGCGGGGTGCGCCTGCTCGACGGGCGCTGGTCCGCCGATCGATGGCCCGCGTACGGCCCGACGGGCGCCTCTGGTTCGTCTCGACGCGCGCGGGGATGCTCGCCGAGCGGGCTTCGACGGCTACGACACCGACCTCTACGTCATCGAGCGCGACGGGACGCTCGCGACGCTCGTTCACGCCGAGCCCCGAGCTCGCGACGACCTTCTTTCGACAGGCCGAGAAGCCAGCGGCGCGGTGGCTACGCGATCCGGCGCCTCGCGAGCGGGTACAAGGGCGTCGTCTACCGCTTTCCCAACGACCTCCACAGCGAGTACCAGCACGTGGCATCACGCTCGGCGACGACATCACCTGGCGCATGCGCGAGACCGCCGACGGAAACTACGTCGGCCTCCTCCTCGACCGCGACGCCGTGTGGTCCGCCGGCGCGCTCGTCTACGTCGATCGCAACCTCGGCATCGAGCTCCCCGATGCGGCCGTGTCGAACGCTGCGCCAGCTCGCTCGCGGCCTACCCCGGCCACCCGGTGACCGTCACCTCGGCCTACAGCGCACCGCGCCGGGCGCCATCGTCGACCCCTACGCGCCGAGACCGCGCAGCGATCCGTTCAAGGCTTCGAGCGAGGGCGCGTGGCGCGACCCGCAGCCTGCCCGACGGCCGCATCGCCGCGTCGTGGGCCGACGGCGCCGTGATGCTTCAGGACCGCGGCGCGACGCCTGATTTCGGCCTCTACGCCGTCACGCTCGAACGCGCGGCAGACGCGATCGAGCTCCGCATCGCCCAGGGCGCGAGCGCCTCGTCGATCTGCCGGAGTCCTCTGAGACGCAGCCCGTCGCCGTGTATCGCGCGGTCCCGGCGCGACCGGCGCGGCCGCCCCGACGGGTGATCGCGGAGGCCAATACTGGCGGCGTCCCGATGACCGAGGCAGTTCTCCGTCCAGGTGGGCCATCGGGGATGCGAGCTCCGCGCGAGGACATCCGCGCGGTGCGCGCGTGCTCGGTTGGATCCCCTCGCGGCGCGGACCCGAGCGCTCCCGCCCGCGGAGGGGCCCCTCCCCTCGCAGCTCCGTCGCAACGACGCAGGCCTCACCTCCCGGCGCGTGCTCGCCGAGGTGCCCGTCGAGTCCGACGGGACGCTCTACGCGTCGATCCCCGCGGGCACCGCGTTCGATTCAGTACCTCGACGCGCGGGGATGGCCGTCGGCACGCAGCACAACCGCTGTGGTTCGACATCCGCGGCGGCCAGAGCCTCCGTCAGGGCGTCTCGCTCCACGTCTTCGACGGCCTCTGCGCCGCGTGCCACGGCGCGCTCGGAGCCTCGCCGCCGAAGTCGACATTCTGCCCGTCGACGTGACCGCGCGGGCCTCCTCGCTCGCTCGCGCGCTTCAAGAAGGCGACGACCCCGATCGACCGCGCGAGCCCTTCCGCGTCGAGGATCGCTCCGCGTCGTGGAGCGTCGACGATGGCCCCCGCCGGCACGGGCGCTCGTGCGCCGTCGGCGCGTGTCACGACGCGACCACGCGCGCCGCAGGCCTCGCCTCGTCACCACCCCGCACGGCGCGCTACGACGCGGCCTACGAGACCCTCATCGCGCGCAGCGAGGATCCAGCGCCACCAGTATCGGTACGTCGACGTCGAGGGCACCTCGGCGCGGAGGCTACCTCGTCGACGCCGTCCTCGGCGTCGACTCGACGCGCCGCCGCGCCCTCGTCGGAGCCGCCGCGCACCGGGGAGTCCTCCGCTCGATGACGCCGCGCTGCGCGCCCTCGTGCGCTGGATCGAAGCGGGCGCCGCGTGGCGCGCCGAGGAGGCTGGACCGTGAGACCTCTCCTCACGCTCGCGATCGTCTCGCTCGCGTCGAGCGCGTGCTCCGAGGCGGCCCCGGCGCCCGCCGACGCCACCGTCGACGCGACGCCCTACGAGCTCACCATCGCGGCCCCGGCGCTCGACGGGTACAGCCCGCTCGCGCCCGACGCCGGGCATCGAGATGCGCCTCGGATTTCAGGGCTTTCGCTACACCCGCGTGGTGCTCGTCGCGACGGGCGGAGCGCCCGCCATCACGCCCGGCCGCGTGCGCTTCGAGGTCGACGGCTTCGACCCCTCGGAGCAGCGGGTCAACGCGGTGACCTTCCGCGCGACCGACGACGGACGCTGGTAGTCCCGGCCGTGATGGTCTTCGCGAGGCGACATCTCGCTCGCGCGCCGTGGGTCACACGGGCACGATCGTCGACCTCGACGACCGCCGCACACCACGCGCGTCGGCCGCCTACGCGGGCGTCTTGCGCTGGACCCGACCTGCGTCGAGGACTCGAACACCAGTACCTCTACCGACGGCGGGCGACCGTGAGCGCTCACCCTCGCGTGCTTCGCCCTCGCCCTCGCGTCGTGTGACGACACGACGATCGACGGCGATCCAGGGCGCCGCGTGCTCCAGCCCTATCCCTCCGCGTACGGCCCCGGCGATCCTCAGTGGACGCCGCAGCGCGAGACCGCCGTTGCGCGTCGCGGTCACGCCCGACGGGACCCGGGCGCTCGTCACCCTCCAGGGCCTCGAAGACGCGCCCGGACTGGCTCTCGGTGGTCGACCTCGCCGCGCGGCGCGTGCTCGCGCCTCGACGTCAGGTCGAGCCCCACGGGCGTCGCCGTGCATCCGGCGGACGCTTCGCCGTGGTCACCGCGCGCTACGAACCACCCGCGTCATCGACCTCGCTTCGCTGCGCGTCGATACCGACGGTACGTCGACTTCCTGTCGACCATGCGTGGCCTTCGCGCGCCCGACGGACTGTGCGTGGGTTTCGAACCGCTGGCGCGACCGCGTCGTGCGGTGGAACCTCGACGTCACCGCCGATCACTTCGCGGTCACCGACGCCGCGCGCGAGGCGGCGCCGTCGACACCCCGCGACGGCAGCCCGTCTCGCCCGACGAGACGCGCGCCTCGCCGTGGCCGCCTCGACGGCCTCGTGGTGTCGCTCTTCGCGCTGCCCGAAGGCCGCCGCGTGGCCGACGTGAACCTCGCGCGCCCACCGTGAACGACGTGCTCTTCTCGGGGCCGTGGCTCCTCGCTTTCCTCCACGCAGGGTCGCGGCTCGAGGGCACCCTCCGCGCACGGATCATTTCGACGAAGACGGACGACGAGGAGCTCGGCAGCCGGCACCCGAACAAGACCAGCCGACGAGGTCGCCGTGCTCCGCGCCAGCGGCGCCGTGATGCGCCGCTACACCGACGACACCGCGTGCTGCCGCGACTGGCGCGACATCGCCGAAGACCGCCTCGGCACCGTTGCCGAACCTCTGGATCGTCGGAGGCTCGATCCCCGAAGGCCGCGGCGGTGCGCGGCGATCGCCTCTGGAGTGAGCTGCATGGGCTCGTCGGAGGTCGAGACCGCCATCGACGCGGGCGAAGGGACACTCGTCCACGCCTCGCGCGCGGCGCAACCGCGGGCGACCCCGGCTGACCATCGCGTGCGCCGAACAGCGCCGCGGTGGTGGCCTCGCTCGCCGAGCGTCGACTCTTCGGCGCCCGACGCGCCACCTCGACGTGGCGGTCGGAGACCTCCGCGGAGGAGCCTTTCCGCGACAGACCAGGAGATCGGCGAGCTGATGAACATCGCGACGGCGCCCTTCACCGTCGACGCCGGAGACCGGTCGTGCGTGATGTGTCACCGCGGATGCCGGCGACCCCGACCGCGACCTTCTCGATGCCTACGCTCTGCGTGACCCGAGGGGACGCGCGGTAGCCGCCGCACCGGGGCCTCGCCGACCCGCGCCCGTGGTTCTTCGAGCCGCGATGGACGAGAACAACTTCTTCCCCGTGCTCAACGAGTTCGCGCGTCGAGAACTTCTGCTGCACCGACCCCGCGCTCTGGACGGCCGAGCGCCCCGCCGACGACTGCCGAGGACGCCGCGCCGTGTGCGCGACGCGCCCGTGGCCCCGCAGCCTCGCCACGCGCAACGCGTTCTACCCTCGAGGTCTCGCGCCGCGCCGGTCGCACCGCACCGTCGGCGACGCCTTCGACGCCAACTCAACCCGGGGGATCACCCGCGCGCTCGGCCTGCCGCTCTGCACCGCTCGCGGCTCCTGCCCAACCCGCCGCGCGACACCGCCGCGCCGTGCGCCTGGCGAGGCCCTCTTCCGCTCGACGCGAGGTGAGCAGCGAGGTGCTGCCTGGGCCGGCCTGCCGTGTCGATCTCCGACGTCACCGGGCGCGCTCTCCGCTTCGGCCCCGTCGTCTCGCCGCTCCGCGCCCCCGACGGACGAAACCTCGACCTCGTCAGCGCGGGCTTCCAACGGACCTTCCCTGACACCTCGCAGACGACGCGCGACATCGAGTTCGGCGTCCGACGCTGCGCGGGATCTGGGCGCACGCGCGGCGCTTTCGCCACGACGGCCGCGCGCGCCTGTCCGCGAGGCCAAGGGCATCACGCCGGGGCACCCGCGCGCGCGCCCGGCGAGCGCGGCTTCAACGAGGTCGACGGCGCGCCCGACACGCACGGGTCACGTCGCACCTCTCGCCCGCTGATCGGCGACCTCGTCGCGTTCCGCGCCAGGCCTGGCCAGGCCGCGGCCTCCTGGTGGTGATCGCTCTGCGGCTGCGTCGGCAACGCGTCACTCGACGCGCCCTCGCTCGACGCGCGGATGTTCGCCGAGCGCGTTCGGCGTGCTCGCCGCGCGCTGCGCGACCCACCTGCCACGGCTCCGAGCGACGGGAGGCTGCGGGTCTACACCACGGGACTCCTCGAGCGTGATCCCTCGCGCGCGCACCGCGACGAGCCCATCGACGCCGCCGAGCTCAACGGCGCCAGCAGGCGCTCCGCGGCGGCCTTCGCGCTCGGCGTGTCGTCCGCGGCCGAGAACCCTCCTGGTGACCAAGCCCTCAACGTCGTGAACCACCTCGGCGCGAGGTGTTCGCGCTCCGACGCCGAGCGTCGAAGTTCCTTCCTCGCGTGGCTCCGCAGCGAGCTCGCCGTGAGGCGCGCGGTCACGTCCAACTCCTCGCGATCCTCTCGGCGGGCTGCGCGTCCTCGTTCGACCGTGGCGCGCAGCGCAGGCGCTTCATGGCGCGACTGCATGGAGCTCGACGCGCCATCGGGCACGGCGTCCTTCGACGCGCACGTGCGCGCCGTTCGAAGCGGCGACGTCTCGGCCGGCGGCGCGGGCGGCGGAGGCTGCGGATGCAACTGAGACCGCTCCTCGTCGCAGGGATCTGTGTCGGCTGCGGCCGCGCGCCGCCGCGCCCCGCGCGCGCCGAGCTCTCGCTCCACGCGGGCTACTACGCCGACAGCGACCGCGTCTCGGTGTGGAACCCCTCGCTCCTCGCGCGCGTCCCGCTCTCTCGCAGGCTCACGGCGTCGGCGGGCTACGGGCTCGACGTGATCTCCGCGGCCTCGCTCGACGTGGTGTCGAGCGCCTCGCGCGTGGTCGAGCAGCGCCACGAGGCCACCGCGGGCCTGAGCGTCGCCGACGAGCGCACGGTGCTCACCGCGACGGCGCGCGGGTCGCGTGAGCCCGACTACTGCTCCGACGGCGTGAACTTCTCGCTCGACCGCGAGAACGAGCCGCGTGACCGCGCCGTCCACGTCGAGCTCCGCGGCCGATGGGACCGCGTCGGCCCCGGCTGGACCCTCTCCGACCGCGCGGACCTCTACGCCGCCACCGCGGCGGGCTCCGTCACACAGCTCCTCGACCGCAGGACGATCCTTCGTGTGGGGCTCCAGGCCGACGTGCTCTCGGGGCTCCAGTCGTCGGTGTATCGCTACGTGGGCGTCGCGGGGCAGTGGTACCCCGAGCGCGTCCCCGAGCTCCGAGGGCGCGGCGCAGCGACCGTGCGCGTGCAACGCTCGCTCGCCCCCGCGCTCGCGGTCGTGGCCGAGTACGGGCTCACGGCCGACACCTGGGGCCTCGTGGCGCACGCCGTCGAGGTCGGCCTCCGCTGGGAGCCCGCGCCGTGGGCCCTCGTCGAGGTCCACGCGAGGGCGCTCTCGCAGCGCGCGACGTCGTTCTATCAAGGCACGTACGCAAGCCTCACGGAGTACCGCACGCGCGACCGGCTCCTCGGGGGAATGTCGTCGCTCTGGCCCGGCGCGACGGCGCGCTTCGTGTGGCCCGCGTGGCCCGCCCCGCCCGCGTGGGAGCTCGGCCTGCGCGCGGCATGGCTGCACCAGCAGTTCGACGACTACGCGCCGCTGCGCACCCGCGACGCGGCCACCGGAGAGGTCTGGGTCACGCGCTGGTTCTAGACCGCACAGACAGGTGATTTCGCGAGGCCCGCGGTGGTAGCATCGCCGCGATGCCCGTCGACGTCGCCTTCCTCGAGCCCTGCTTCCCCGCCAACCAGCGCGAGTTCGTGCGCGCCCTCCACGCCGTCGGCGCCCGCGTCACGGGCGTCGGAGAGCGCCCCAAGGAGAGCCTCGACGACGAGCTCCGCCAGTGGCTCTCGCACTACGAGCAGGTCGGCAACGTGACCGACGCCGACCAGGTCGAGCGCGCCGTGAAGAAGCTCGAACCCGTGGTGCGCTTCGACCGCCTCGAGGCCGTCGTCGAGGCCCACGTGCTCTCGGCCGCCACCGTGCGCGAGCGCTGCGGCATCGCGGGCACCAGCGTGCGAACGACCTTCCTCTGCCGCGACAAGCCGTCGATGAAGGACGTCCTGCGAGAGGCGGGCATCCCCTGCGCGCAGTCCATCGGCAGCGGCGACCGCGCGGAGATCAAAGACTTCGCCGCGCGCGTGGGCTACCCCCTCATCGTCAAGCCGCGCGACGCCGCGGGCGCCTCGGGCACGCACAAGGTCACCGACGACCGCGAGCTCGACGCGGCCCTCACCGCCTGCGGCGTCGACCGCGGCGCCAGCGTCGCCATCGAGGAGTTCATCGAGGGCCACGAGGGCTTCTACGACACGCTCTCCATCGACGGCCGCGTGGCCCACGAGTTCGTGAGCCACTACTACCCCAACGTGCTCGAGGCGATGCGCACGCGGTGGATCTCGCCGCAGTTCATCGCCACCAACCGCGTCGACTCGGCGGACGGATACAAAGAGCTCAAGGCCCTCGGGCGCAGGGTGATCGAGGCCCTCGGCATCGGCACCTCGGCCACGCACATGGAGTGGTTCTTCGGCCCCAAGGGGCTCAAGTTCAGCGAGATCGGCTGCCGTCCTCCCGGCGTGCGCGCGTGGGACCTCTACGCCGTCGGCAACGACATCGACATCTACCGCGAGTGGGCCATGGCCGTCGTGCACGGGCGCCCCTCGCAGACGCTCTCGCGCCGCCAGGCCGCGGGCATCATCGCGCTCAGGCCCGACCGCGACGGGCGCATCTCGCACTACGACGGCCTCGACACCGTGCGCGAGCGCTACAGCGGCGACCTCATCGACTGGCACCTCCCCTCGCCCGGCACGCCCACGCAGCCCGTCGAGGCGGGGTACATGGCCAACGCGTGGGTGCGGCTCAAGCACCCCGACTACGACACCCTCCGCGGGATGCTCGACGACGTGGGCCGCACGCTCAAGGTTCGCGCGCGCTGAGGCGCGCGACGGCGAGGCATCGAGCGCTGCGACGCACGTGTTGGCCTTCGGCGCCTACGCGCCGCGGTTTTCTAGGAGCGACGGGCCGACGCGGGTAATCATCGGGCGCATGAAGCAGCCCAACGTCCTCCTATCGACCGAGACCCTCCAGGCGCGCGTCAAGGCGCTCGGCGAGGAGATCACCCGCGACTACGCCGGCGCCGAAGACCTCGTCGTGGTGCCCATCCTCAAGGGGAGCTTCCTCTTCGCCGCGGACCTCATCCGGAACATCGCCGTCGACCTGTCGGTGGAGTTCCTCGGGCTGCGCTCGTACGGCGCGGGGACCGAGTCGTCGGGCGTCGTGCAGATCACCTACGACCTCACGCAGCCCGTCACCGGACGCGACGTGCTCATCGTCGAAGACATCGTCGATACGGGCCTCTCGATGCGCTACCTGCTCGAGAACCTCGCCACGCGGCACCCGCGCTCGGTCAAGCTCTGCTCCCTGCTGCACAAGCCCGCGCGCTCGCGCGTGAAGATCCCCATCGACTACCTGGGCTTCACCATCGAAGACCGCTTCGTCGTGGGATATGGTCTCGACTACGCCGAGAAGTACCGGAACCTCCCGTACATCGGCGTCCTCGAGGAGTGACCGCCGCGATGCCCCCCGACCGCCTCGCCATGCTCGAGACGCTCGTCTCGAAGTCTCCCAACGACCCCTTCCCCTACTACTGCTTCGCGCAGGAGCTCCGCGCGCGCGGGCGCCTCGACGACGCCGTCGCCGCGTTCGAAGACCTCCGCGCGCGCTTCCCCGCGTACGTGCCGCAGTACCTCATGGCCGCGCAGGTGCTTCAGTCGCTCACGCGCCTCGACGACGCCCGCGCGCGCCTCGAAGACGGCATCGCCGCGGCCCGCGCCGCGCGCGACGCGCACAGCCTCGGCGAGCTCGAAGGCATGCTCGCCTCCCTCGGGTCATGACCGTCGAGTTCTCGTTTCAGGGCGAGGCCGTCACGCCGCGCGACGCGGCCACCGTGCTCGTGCTCCGCGAGGGCGACCGCGGCCCCGAGGTCTTCTTCGTGAAGCGCAACGCGGGCGCCAACTTCATGGGCGGCGCGTACGTGTTCCCCGGCGGGCGCCTCGACGACGGCGACCGCGACGCGTCGGTGCCCTGCGACCTCACCGCCGACGAGGCCGCGCAGCGGCTCTACGACAGCGACCCCGCGCGCGCCCTCGGGCTCCACGTCGCGGCGCTGCGGGAGTGCCTCGAAGAGTCGGGCATCCTCCTCGCCACGAAGCCCGTGTCCGCCGAGGTCACCGCGGCGCTGCGTGCGGCCCTCGCGCCGCGCGGCGCGCCGCCCATCGGACCGCTCCTCGCGCAACACGGCATCACCCTCGCGACGCGCTCGCTCGTGCCCTTCGCGCGGTGGATCACGCCGCGCGCCGAGACGAAGCGCTTCGACGCGCGCTTCTTCGTCGTGCGCGCGGAGCACCGCCACGACGGCGCCACGCACGACGGCAGCGAGACCGTCGACAGCGCGTGGCTCACCGCCGACGAGGCGCTCTCGCGCGCCGCGCGACGCGAGATCGTCATCGCGCCGCCGACGTGGCGCACGCTCGAGTCCATCCGCGACGCGCGCACCGTCGACGCGGTCATCGCGCGCGCGCCGTCGCGCATCGAGCCCATCGAGCCCGACGTGGTGCTCGAAGAGGCTGCACCCTGCGTCGTGTGTCCCGTGGCAAAGAGCCACGACGGCCGCGACCTCGCGACGCACTTCCGCTACGACGACGGCGCGTGGACGCCGCGAGCCTGACGAAGCTCCGCACTCTTCCGCGTGTGCTTTCTCCATCGTTGCAAAAGGGCGCTTCCGCATTTCACCGATCGCGTTAGCTTCCGTCGCGGCACCTTGAATGGGCCGCGTGGGACCAACGACTTGACGGTGGTCGTACGCGCGGCGATCGCATCGCCGTAGACGGAGCCAATGACCATGAGCGCGCGACCATGAACACCCGTGAGAATTCGAAGAACCCTGCGAAGCGGACGGCCGGCGGCGAGCTCTCTCTCAACGAGCCCGTGTACCTCGCCTCGCAGCTCGCATCGATTTGCGACGTCGACCTGAAGACCATCCACAACTGGTGCGATCGCCACGAGAGCACCGAGGACCCCGCCGAGCTCGAGAGCTTCCGCACGCAGGGAGGACACCTGCGCTTCCGCCACTCCGCGGTGCTGCGCTTCCTCTCGCGCTGGGGGTATCCGATCCCCGACGAGCTGCTTCAAGATCGTCCGCACCTGCTCGTCGTCGAGCCCGACGCCGCGGCGCGAAAGAAGCTCGTGCTCGCGCTCGCGCTCGTGCGTCCGGGCGAGGAGGCCGCCGAGGATCCGACCTCTCCGTCGAGCCCCGGCAACGCGACGACGGGCGACCCCGTGCTCGGACTCTGGTCCACCCCGCGGTACTACCTCCACCTCTGGGACGACCCCTACGCGGCGCTCATCTCGCTCGGCGAACGCACCGGCGCGGGCGCGCCGCCCGACCTCGCGGTGCTCTCGCTCCCGATGCCGGGATTCGAAGCGCGCGCGTGGATCAACGCGGCCCGCGAGCGCGTCGGCGACGATCCCCCTCACTTCGTGCTCATCACGCCCGACGACGCGCCCGCGTCGACGGCGAGCGAGCCCGGCGTCGTCGCGGCGGTCTCTCGCACGCGCGTGGGCACCCTCGGCGAGATCCTCGATTTTCAGGCCGCCGCGCTGGTCTCTCGCGTCAATGAGCGCCGCGTGCACGCGCGCCTCGGCAAGCCGAGGAGGCGCGTCCCCATCGCCCCCAAGGAGCCCATCTTCGTCGCCTCGCAGGTCGCGAGCATCTGGGACGTCGACCTCAAGACCGTGCACAACTGGGTCGAGAAGGGCGACATGGAGGCCTTCCGCACGCCCGGTCGTCACCTCCGCTTCCGCCGCCGCTCGCTGCTGTCGTTCCTGCGCAGGTACAACATGGAGGTGCCCGCCGACCTCGCCCCCGCGCGGCCCAAGGTGATGGTCGTCGCCGCGTCGCCCGAGCGCCTCGAACGCCTGCGCGGTCTGCTCTCGTCGCGCTACGACGTGGTGGTTCAACCCGACGCCGTCGCGGGCCTCGCCGAGCTCGGGATGCTCTCCGCGGGCGCCGGTCTCATCGACGCCGCGGTGGTCTCGCTCCCCGCGCCGCGCGTCGACGACCAGCGCTGGCTCGAGGCCGTGCTCCGCCACCCCGACACCCGCTACACGCGCATCGTGACCGTGGGCGGAGACTCCGCGCAGAAGCACCGCTGGCAGGCCGCCGGCGTCGTCGCCACCGTCGACCCCGACGCCATCGAGCAGGTCGCGCCCGTGCTCGACCAGGCCCTCGGCCTCGTCCGCCGCTAGCCCCTCGACAACTCCCTCCGCGCGTCGCGGCACCTCCCTTGCTCACACCGTGATACGAGGTGGTGTGATGCTTCAACGGGTGATGTTCGCGATCGTGTGCATGTGGGCTCTCGCGGGCTGCGGTGATGACTGCGGCAGCGGCGGATCGAGCTTCTTCGGAGGCAGCAGCGACCGCGCCGCGGCCGCGCCGCAATTTGCGTCGGTCTCGACCGTGGTGCGCGTCGACCGCGGCGACACGGTGCTCCTCGAGCTCACCCAGACCACCAGCGGAAGCGCCTGTTATCCAGGGCAAACGGTGACCCTTCGCTTCGTGTGGGACCCGGTCATGTTCCGCGCCGTCGCGACGACCGCCGTGCCCTCGACCTCCGCGCGCACCGTCACGGGCGCCGTGCTCGGCGGCGGCACGACCACCTACGAGAACGTCATCCCGGGCCTCACGATCCGCATCTCGGGCGGCAGCTTCGGCGCGCCCGAGGTCATCACCTTCTCGTCGGGAATGCAGACCTCGACCCTCACCTGCCAGACCTCCGGCACCCTGAGCTGCGCGTGAAGCCTCCGCCTCGCCGTGCCCCGCGCGCCCTGTCCGTGTGGCGATTCGCGCCCGCGTGTGCCGTCGCGGCACTCGTCGCGGGGTGCGGCGACCCCAACGTGCTGATTCAAGATCACACCGTCGCGCGCCTCGCCGCGACGCGTGACTTCGACGCGCTCTCGCGCTCGGCCTTCGGCACCTCGACCACCAAGTTCATCATCACCTCGTTCGACGACCCGCCCGCGCGCGACCTGCGCATCTACGACGGCAACTTCTATCGCCTCCACGACGAGTGGTACTGGTTCCGCCTGCTCAACGGGGCGCGCGTCGCGGGCGACGACGTCGACCCGGTGCGCGGCCTCTCGTTCGCCACCGTGAGCGATGCCTCGCAGTGGGCGCGATCGCAGACGTGGCTCCCGCTCGACCTGCGCTTCATCGAAGACAGGCTCTACTCGCCGCGCTTCTACGAGCGCTCATTCGGCGCGTCGAGGCGCTACGGGCTCGGCACGCTCGTGCGCATTCCGCCGCGCGGAGACGCGCCCGAGCGATGGGCCTTCGAGCTCGAGTACGGCGACGCCGTCACGCACCCGCAGCTCGTGGTGTTCTTCGAATCGCTCGCGCCGAGGTTGCCGCCCGAGATTGCGCGCGACCTGCGCTTCCTCGTGCGCTCCGTCGAGCAGGAGGCCCTCGCCGAGCGCATGGAGCGCGAGCGCCTCGCGTACGCCGATCGGCTCTTGCGGTACCGCGATTTCGTGGTCCCCGGCGCGCGCGAGGTCTACAGCGACGGCGTCGCCGCGGGGCGTCTGCGCGTCGTCCGCGGCGGACGCGTGCCCGACAACACCACCGCCGATGACATCCTCGTCTTCGAGGGAACGCCCGACCTCCTCCCCCCGTGCTCGGGCGTCATCACGGCCATTCCGCAGACGCCGCTCGCGCACGTGAACCTCCTCGCGCGCAACCGCGGAATCCCCAACGCCTTTCTCTCGGGCGTGCTCGACGACGCCACCGTGGGACAGCTCGAACGCGGCTACGCCCCCGTGGTGCTCTTCGCCGAGTCGCCCGACCGCGTCGTGCTCGCGCCCATCACCGAGGCCCAGTTCCAACGCTACGGGACGCTCCTCTCGCGCCCCGCGCGCGCCGTCGTCACGCCGCCCACCGCGTCGATGCCCTACGTGATCGACCTCGCGTCGCGCACGCCCCGCGAGGTCCCTTCGCTCACGACCTCCATCGGCGGCAAGTGCGCGGGGATGATCTCACTGCTCGCAGAGCCCGGCGTCGAGGCGCCCGATCATCCGCAGGCCATCACCGTGCGCGCGTACGTCGAGCACGTCGCGCCCCTGCGTCCGCGCATCGAGGCCGCGATCACGCACGAGGACTTCGCCCGCGACGCCCGCGTGCGGCTCCTCGTGTTGCAGGGCGAAGCGGCCTTTCGCGCGCGCCACACGACGCCCGCCGACGCGGCCTTTCTCGCGGACTTTCTCCGCACGCACGGCGCGAGCACGCCGCTCGGATCGCTCGCGCGCACAGGCGGAATCCGCGGCCTCGTCGAGACGACGCCCATCGCCCCGGCGACGCTCTCTCAGATCGACGCGTCACTCCGCGCGGCCTACGCGACGCTCGCGACGAGCCAGGGTGTTCGCTTCCGCTCGTCGTCGAACGCCGAGGACATCGAGGGCTTCAACGGCGCGGGCCTCTACGAGTCGTTCACGGGCTACCTCGACGCCGACACGCGCACCGGCGGAGACCGCGAGAAGACCATCGCCCGCGCGATCGCCCGCGTGTGGGGCTCGTTCTGGGCCTTCGAAGCCTTCGAAGAGCGCCGCACCGAGCGCCTCGACCACCTCTCGGCCGCGATGGCCGTGCTCGCGCATCCCCGCTTCGACGATCCGCTCGAACGCGCGACGGGCGTGTGCACCTTCAGCATCCTCGCGCCCGGCGGGAGCGACGCGGAGCACCTCGAGATCAACGTGCAGGCGGGCGATCAGAGCGTCGCCAACCCCGACCCCGCGGTGCTGCCCGAGGTGGTGCGCGTGATCCGTTCGAGCGCGGGCGTGCTGCGCATCGAGCGCGAGCGACGCTCGACGCTGGCGGCCGATCGCGCGCTGCTCACCGACGACGCGCTGCGCGGGCTCTTCGAAGACACCGCGGCCGTCGCGCACCGCTGGATCGCGCGCGAGAACGAGTCCCGCACGGCGCCGCAGCGCGCGCGGTCGCTCACGTTGGACTTCGAGTTCCACGACATGGCCGAGGGGTGGCCCGCGATGCGCGACGGCGCGCGACGCCCGGCGCGGCTGGTGCTCAAGCAGGTGCGCACGCTCGAACCCGGCGCGCGCGCGCACACCGACGAGTCGGCCGCGTGGCCGCTCCCGCGCGACGTGTTCGTGCGGCTGCGACGCGTGTCGACGGAGACCTGCCACGCTACGATCGACGGCGGCGGAACGCTCGACGTCGTGACGTTGCGCGCGCTCACCGACGCGTCGCTTCCGCCCGACGTGGGCTTCGCGACGACGCCCTTCGACGCCTCGATCACGCTCTCGCTGCGCGGCGCGCCGCTGCTCTCGTGGACCGCGGAGACGACGCGCAGCGCGGATCACACGGGCTACGCGGTCGCGCGCAGCGGCTCGACGCGCACGCTGCGCTTCGACGCGACGACGGCCGCGCGCATGGAGCTCGATCAGCTCGCGCTCGACGGCGCGAGCGTCACGCTCCGTCGCGGCGAGCGCACGGTGACGCTGCCCGCGACGTGCAGCGAGGAGCTGCGCTTCGCGACGCCGAGGGACTATCTGCTGGAGCTCGCCGCGGCCGCGGGGCGCTGAGGTTACCGGCAGTTCCGCGACTGGCAGACGCCCATCGCGCAGCTCGCGCCGAGGGGGCATGTCTGCCCGCAGAGTCCGCAGTTCAGGTTGTCCGTCATGAGGTCGCGGCAGGCGCCGCTGCACACGACGAGGCCCATGGGACACGCGGACGTGCAGCGTCCGAACGAGCACGCGAGGCCCGCGGGGCACTGACTCCCGCAGGCGCCGCAGTGCAGGGGGTTGGTCCCGAGCTCGATGCAGGTCTCGCTTCCGCATTGGACGCTGCCGCCCGCGCACGAGGGCGCGCAGACGCCGTTGTCACAGACCTGCCCCGTGCCGCACGCGCGTCCGCAGGCGCCGCAGTTCTCGAGGTCGTTGCGCAGGTTGGCCATGCGCCCCGGACACGCGGTGTAGCTCGGCACGTCGACGCACGCGCCGCCGCGACACGCCTGTCCCGCGGCGCACGCGTGCCCGCAGGCGCCGCAGTGCGCGACGCTGCTCGTGAGCGGAACCTCGCACCCGTTCGCCGCGTCGTGATCGCAGTCGCCGTAGGTCGAGTGGCACGTGAAGCGGCACGCGCATCCCTCGCAGGTCGCCGTCGCGACGCCGCGCAGCGACTCGCAGCGACGGCCGCACGCGCCGCAGTTGCACGCGTCGGTGAGGAGGTTGGTCTCGCGTCCGTTGGTGGGGTCTCCGTCGCAGTCGGCGTTCTCGCAGGCCGTTCCGGTGCAGACGCCCGACACGCAGCGCGTGATGAAGCCGGGCCTCGTGAGGCACACGTTTCCGCACGCGCCGCAGTTGCGGACGTCGGTGTTGACGTTGGTCTCGCAGCCGTTGGCGCAGTCGCCGTCGC
Source organism: Polyangiales bacterium (assembly GCA_046351535.1). Lineage (GTDB taxonomy): Bacteria > Myxococcota_A > Polyangia > Polyangiales > CAISKJ01. The sequence goes on along the minus strand of JAXLYG010000067.1, from coordinate 34,363 downwards.
AGTCGGAGTACGCGGGGGTGCACGTGAGTCCACACACGCCGCGCGCGCAGCATCGCGAGGGCGCGCACGAGCGCCCGCACGCGCCGCAGTTCGAAGGGTCGCGATCGAGGTCGACGCAGGCGCCGAGGCAGCGCGTGGTCCCCGTCACGCAGGGCGCTTCGCGGTCCGCAGCGACCAGATCAGACGCGACGTCCGAGGCATCGAGCGACGGCGCATCGAGCGACGGCGCATCGGGCGACGGTGCATCGGGCGACGGCGCATCGAGCGACGGCGTATCGGGCGACGGTGCGTCAGGCGACGGCGCATCGAGCGACGGCGCATCGGGCGACGGCGCGTCGAGCGACGGCGCATCGGGCGACGGCGCATCGGGCGACGGCGCATCAGCCAGCGGCGTGTCGCGCGAGGCGTCGGAGGTGGTCGCCACCGTGGTCGACGAGCACGCGCAGAGGAGCAACAGCGAGGCGCCCACGATCGCCGTACGGAGAGACATCGCGCGAGTGTACTTCCGCTCGTCGTGCAAGCGGGAGCGCGCCTGCGCTTCGCTCAGCGCGCGGGGAGCACGTATGAGTACACCTGGTATTTGAACTCGCTCCACGCGTACTGGCGGGCGGGGCCGTCGGGGATGAGCGGCCTCGCGATCGGCGCGTGACGCACGCGGATGCGAATCGAGCGGCGCCCCTCGGTGAGCCTCCGCGGCAGGAGGAACTCGTCCTCGCGCCACCGACGCGGCGAGGTCTGGATCACGCGCTGCGGCATGCCCGTCTCCGTCGGGGGGTTCGAATACACGCACTGGTTCGAGCCCGCCGTGTACCAGACGCCCGCCGACTCGAAGCCCGCGCCCTCGCGGTCCTCTGCGACGAAGACCTCGGCGCGCTGATCGGGGAGCGCGTAGTCGAAGGTGCGGCGCAGCATCACGCCCACGTTGTCGGGCGAGATCGCCACGGAGAACTCCGACGCCGTCGTCGTGTGGCGCCCCGTGTCGGTCACCGCGGGGATCACCTCGCGCCCCGCCACCGTGTCGACGCCGAGCTCGTAGCGCGACGTGAGCGACTCTGGCGCCGACGCCATCGGAGACGCGTACCGATGCGCGGTCTCGTCGGCCGTGTCGCCCACGTCGAGCGCGTCGGTGGGCACGAGGCACGCGCCGGGACGTCCGTACCAGTACGTCACCGAGCGGTAGTGCTCCGTCGACTCGTCGGTGGCGCCGTGTTCGAACTGGATGCGCGCGTTGCGACCGAAGGGCATCGCGTCGGCGACGAGGTGCCGATAGGCCGACTGGATGAGGTCTTCGGGGGCCTGCGCGTGGCTCGGCGCGTCGACGCCCGCGGGGTGTCCCGCGAGGGGGAGGGTCATGGTCTGACCGCCCCAGTAATCGCCGCCGCCGGCCCACTCCTCGGTGCCGGTTCCGTAGGCTTGCGGCGAGCGCGCGTCGTCGAAGAAGAAGCGGGGGTCGCCTTCGAGCGTCGAGAGCTCGGCGCGGTCGCTGAAGGTGAACGACGTCCCGGTGAAGAGCCCGCACCAGTCGCCGCCCCCTTCGGTCTCGCGCGTGTCGAGGAAGTTGAGATCGACGCCCGGCGTGGGCACGCCGTGGTCGCGGTACGTCGCGTGGAAGTACCCGACCCACGGCTCGGGCGCGTCGAGGGCCTCGCCGCGGAACTCCCAGTTCACGCCCGTGATGGGCGTCCCCGCGCCCACGAGCTCGACGCGCGCCCTGCGGAAATAGGGCATCGGAAAGAACGCCGAGAGCACCACCACCGCGCCGTTGTAACGCACGTTCGTGAGGAGCCCCTTCACGAGGTACTCCCGCACGTCGCGGTTGTAGATCACGCCCGCGCCGAAGAAGAGATCCACGGGCGCATCCACCGAAGGGGTCGCGCGGTCGTCCCAGGTGATTCGAATGCGCGCGCGTCCGAAGGCGAGGGCCTGCTCGCGCGTCACGTTGAAGCGCATCGCGCGGATCATCGAGGGACCGGGGCCCGTCGCGTCGAGCGCCACGGAGCCCGACGCGGGCACGTCCGAGGTGCCCACGCGCGTGCGGAGTTCCTCACCGCGCGGGGCGATGTCGGTGCCCGCGCGGCTCAGGAGGTCGACGACGTCGGCGTCGGGGGGCGATGTTCCGTCCCACGGGCGGAGGCGCTGCGACAGGTTGTCGGCCCCCTCGGCGAAGCGGTGAAAGATGAAGTACCCCGTGCCGTAGTGGGTGCGCCCGTAGCCCATGGTGAAGGTGTGGAGAAAGGGCGCGGGGACCCAGTTGAGGTCCGCGCCGCGCGTGGTCGTCCACGTGAAGGCCATGGGCGAAGGGAGCGCCGACGTGGGGAGCATCACCGACGGCGTGACGGGGCGATCGGGGGTCGCCGTCGAGCTCTCCTGCACGACGCGGTCGTAGCCGTCGACGACGTAGTGCCAGGGGCTCCCGTGCCAGTGATTCGCCCGCGCGAAATAGAGCACCCCGGGCCCTTCGAGGTCGAGCGGGACGTAGAAGTCATCGCGCTCCGCGCGGAGAAAATGGCTCGCGTCAGCGGCCTCGTTCCCGCCCGTGCGGTCGTAGGTGCTGCGCATCCCCGCGCGCACGCCGATGCGAACGTACGGGAGGCGATCCCACTGGCGATACCCGTCGAGTCCCACGGGCACCGTCGGCAGCGTGCGGAACGCCGGCGGCGCGTCGACGATGATGAAGTTGTCGACCTGCGCGTCGGTGAGCGGTCGATAGCTGGCTCCCGGCGCGTCGCACGCGGCGAGCCCCAGCGCGGCCATCACGGCCGTGGGTCTGTTGAGCACGGCGTCGAGTCTACACGCGATGGCAGCACGCCCGCGCGCGTCACCGATGCCTCACCGCGCGCGCGACGCGGTCACAGATTCCCAGAGCGTGGCTGTTTCGCCCGACGCGAGCCTCCGATAGTGTCAACGTCGCGCGCTCTGCATTCCCTCCTTTGGCCTCGCTCTGCCCTCTGAGCGCACGGGAGAAACACCCCCGCATGAAGACCTTGAGACCGCTGCTCCTGGCGATGGCGGCCGCGCTCGTCGTGGCCTGCGCCAACACCGACTCCGGCGGGCGCTTCGACGTGATCGAAGACACGGGCGACGCCGCCCTCGACGTCGCGACCGACCGCGGCATCGACGCGACGCTCGACGCCTTCGACGCGACCCACGACGACGGTCCTCCGCCCGACGTGCGCATCCCCTGCTACGACAGCAACGCGTTCTGCCCCATGGGTCAGATCTGCCTCGGGGGCTTCTGCGCCGTCGACCCTTGCAGCACCGCCGCGAACGTGTGCGGCGCCGACCGCTGCCTCGCGCGCTGCGTGCCCGTGCGCGACCCCTGCGCGGGCGTGCGCTGCGGCGTCAACGAGACCTGCCTCGAAGGCCGCTGCGTCGCGGGGTGCTACCCCGCCCCGTGCTCCGGCGTGACGTGCCCCGACGGGCAGTTCTGCTCGCGCTCCACGGGCATGTGCGAGCCCCTCGCGCGCTGCGACGCGCAGTGTCCCGAGGGCTTCGCGTGCAACGTCGACTGCGTGCCGCCCTCCCCTTGCGACAACGTGTCGTGCGCCACCGGTGAGGTCTGCGTCGGCGGCACCTGCACGCGGAACACCTGCACCGGCGTGAGCTGCTCCAACGGTCAGGTCTGCACCAACGGCACGTGCATCGAGACCTGCGCGTGCCCGATGCCCTGCAACCGCGGCGCGAACGACCGCTGCGTCTTCGGCCGCTGCGTGTGCAACCCCGTGTGCCCGCCCGACGCGCCCTGCGGCGCCGAAGACGGCTGCGGCGGACGCTGCGCCGGGACGTGCCCCGACCCCCGTCAGGTCTGCGATCCGATGACCGGCACCTGCGCGTGCACGCCGCGATGCCCCGCCGACGCCATGTGCGGCGCCGACGACGGCTGCGGCGGACGCTGCAACGGCGGCTGCGCCGTGGGCGAGCGCTGCAACACCGAGACGCGGCTCTGCGAGTGCGCCCCGCGATGCCCCGCGGCCTCCGCGGCCGACGGCGTCGACTGCGGCGCGCCGGTGCCCAACATCTGCGCGGGCGGTCCCTCGTGCGGAACGGGCACGCGCTGCCCCTCGGGCAACGTCTGCACGGCGGGGCGCTGCGAGTGCATCCCGATGTGCCCGCCCGCGAGCGCCGTCGACTGCGGTCAGCCCATCACCAACGCGTGCTCGGGCGCGAGCTGCCCCGGCGTCGGGACGCGCTGCAACCCCGGCGAGGTCTGCAATTCGTCGGGTCACTGCGCGTGCGTCCCGTCGTGTCCGCCCACCACGCCGGGCATCGTCGCGTGCGGGCGTGACATCCCCAACAACTGCCCCGGCGGCCCCTCGTGCGGAACGGGGACGCAGTGCGCCGCGGGTCAGCGCTGCAACAGCACCACGCGGGCGTGCGAGTGCATCTTCTCGTGCGCGCCGCCGAGCACCGTCGCGTGCGGCGCGATGATCCCCAACGACTGCCTCGGCAACGCCTGCCCCGGCACCGGAACGCAGTGCCCCTCGGGCGAGACCTGCGTCAGCGGGCGCTGCCAGTGCTACCCCCGCTGCCCCGCCACCACGCCCGCCTCCGTCGCGTGCGGGATGGACATCCCCAACGTCTGCCCCGGCGGCCCCTCGTGCGGGACGGGGACGCTCTGCGCGTCGGGTCAGCGCTGCAACGCCACCACGGGTCGCTGCGAGTGCGCGCCGTCGTGTCCGGCCGCGTCGGCGGTGATGTGCGGCGCCCCCATCCGCGACACCTGCGGCGGGATGTCGTGCACGGGGACGGGCACGCTCTGCCCCGCGGGCCAGCGCTGCAACACGGCCACGAGCATGTGCGAGTGCGTGCCCACGTGTCCGGCCGCGTCGGCGGTGACGTGCGGCGCGATGATCCCCAACTCGTGTCCGGGCATGACCTGCCCGGGCCGCGGAACGCTCTGTCCCACGGGCCAGGCGTGCAACCCGGTGACCTTCGTGTGCGAGTGCGCGCCGCGCTGCCCGACCACGTCGCCCACCACCGTCGAGTGCGGGATCCCCATTCCGAACGTGTGCCCCGGAGGGCCCATCTGCGGCACCGGAACGCTGTGCCCCGCGACGCAGACCTGCGCCTCGGGTCGCTGCGGCTGCGCGACGGGGACCACCCTGTGCGGCGTCACCTGCGTCAACACCGCGACCTCGACCGCGCACTGCGGCATGTGCGGAAACGCCTGCGCCACAGGGCAATCGTGCGTCTCGGGCGTGTGCCAGTGCCCCGCGGGCCAGACCGTCTGCGGCGGCCGCTGCGTCGCCACCGCGACGGACACGAGCAACTGCGGACGCTGCGGCAACGTGTGTCCCACGGGCCAGTCGTGCCTCTCGGGCGTCTGCGGCTGCGCGACGGGCGCGACCTACTGCGGCACCGCGTGTGTGAACACCAGCGCCGACCGCAACAACTGCGGACGCTGCGGCAACGTCTGCCCCGGCGCGCAGTCGTGCGTCGGCGGCGTGTGCAGCTGCCCCGGCGGCACAACCTTCTGCGGCGCGGCCTGCGCGAACCTCAACACCGACGCGACCAACTGCGGCGCGTGCGGCGTGCGATGCCCCACGGGCCAGTCGTGCCTCGCGGGCGTCTGCGCGTGCCCCACGGGAACCACCTACTGCGGCGGCTCCGCGTGCGTGAACACCAGCACCGACGCGACCAACTGCGGCGCGTGCGGGATGGTGTGCCCGAGCGGTCAGGCCTGCGTCTCGGGTCGCTGCGCGTGCCCCACGGGCACCACCGCGTGCGGCACCGCCTGCGTCAACACCTCGACCGATTCGAACAACTGCGGCGCCTGCGGAACGCGCTGCCCCTCGGGCACCGGATGCAGCGGCGGTCGCTGCGTGTGCCCCTCGGGCACCACGTCGTGCAGCGGCGCGTGCGTCGACACGGCCAACGACAACGCCAACTGCGGCGCGTGCGGCAACCGCTGCCCGTCGAGCACCACGTGTGCGAGCGGGCGCTGCGTGTGCCCGAGCGGTCTCACGCTGTGCAGCGGCGCGTGCGTCAACACGGCCACCGACCGCGGCAACTGCGGCGGCTGCGGGACGGCGTGCTCCTCGGCGCAGAGCTGCGTCGCGGGGGTCTGCGCGTGCTCGCTCACCTGCGCGAGCGCGCCATCGCCCGAGGCCGTGACCTGCGGGACGATGATCCCGAACCCCTGCGGATCAGGCGCGTCGTGCGGAACGGGGCGGCGCTGCCCCACGGGCCAGGCGTGCGACGCGACGACCAACAGCTGCCGCTGCGTGTCGTCGTGCCCCTCGTCGGCGACGTGCAACCAGACCGACGGCTGCGGCGGCTACTGCGCCGGGACGTGCCCCGCGGGCAGCACGTGCAGCCGGAGCTCGAACCCCGCGACGCCGACGCAGTATCAGTGCGCGCCGTCGTCGTGTCCGGGCGGGTGCTCGTGCGGACAGATCTGCGTGTCGGGCTCGTGCGCCGCGCTCTGCAACCGCACGCAGACGCTCTGCGGCTGCAGCCAGTGCTGCAACTCCGGCGAGAGCTGCGTGGGCACCACCTGCGTCCCGCTGCCTCCCTGAAATCCCTTCAGCGAATGGGGAGTCGAACGACGCCTGGGAGGGGATTCCCTCCCGGGCGGGTCGCGTCGGCGTTGGCCGAGTTGGCGAGCCAGAGCACGGCGTTGTCGGCGTCCCACGCGAGCCCCGCGGGCGAGCGGAGCAGCCCCGCGGGCACGTCGATGGTCGTGAGGGTCCCGTCGCGCGCGACGCGGGTGATGGCGTTCACCGTGTTCGCCGTGACGAGGAAGGTGTTGCCCGGCGCCACGGTGATTCCCCACGCGCCCGCGAGGCGAGGACAGTCGCGGCTCGTGTGCACCGTGACCGTGCCCACGGCGTCGTTCGAAGCGATGGGGAGCCGCACCACCGTCGACCGATCGGGGTTGGTCACGTAGACCGCGCCGCCCGAGAGGTCGACGGCGATGGCGTTCGCGCCCGTGCGCACCGCCCCCGTCGCGCCGCAGACCACCGCGCCCCCTGCGAGCTCGGGCGCGTTCGACCAGCGCGCGAGGGCGCCGCCCCCGGGAGGCGCGCGCCACACGGCCCCCGGGTCGCTGTCGGTCACCCAGAGCGCGCCGGTGCTGTCGACCGCGACGCCCGCGGGGTTCACCAGGGCGTCGTCGTGAAAGAAGAGCGTCGCGACGCCGCCCCCCGCGTCGACGCGCCACAGGCCCGACTGCGAGGCCGTGGTCGAGACCACCGTGAGGAGCATGCGACCTGCGAGGTCGAAGGCGATGCCGCGGATCGACGCGTTGGGAGGCCCCTCGGCGTAGGCGCGGTAGTTCCCGTCGGGCGAGACCTCGATCACGCGTCGGAGCGAGCGCAGCGCGACGTAGCCGCGCCCCTCGCGCGTGGTCACCGCGTCGGGGAACTCCGACCGCGCCGCGTCGAGGCGCAGCACCTCGTAGCGCGGCCCCGTCGAGGCGTCGCCGCCCGCGTCGGTGGCTCCGTCGCCGCTCGCGTCGGAGGCGTCGGCGGCGGCGTCGGCCCGCGGGTCGATGAGCCTCGGCGGAGCCTCGTCGCCGCAACCCGCCGCGAGGAGCGAGAGCGAGGCCACGAACGCTCTTACAGACAAGCTATTTCGCATCATCCGTTGAGGTATCACGGTTCACGCGGCGCGAGGAGCGCGCTTCGAAGCGACGCGGACCGTGAGATGGGCTGTCGACGGCGACGCCCGAATGCACATATCCTCCGCCGCACGCTGGAGGGCGACGACGATGCAGAGGGAGGTTGAGATCATCCTGATGAGGCAGCTGGCGAGCTACCTCGCCATGCCCATCTTCATCGCGGACCCCGCGGGCAACCTGCTCTTCTACAACGAGCCCGCGGAGGCCCTCCTCGGCTGTCGCTTCGAAGAGACGGGCGAGCTCCCCGCGGCGCACTGGGCCAACCTCTTCAAGCCCACGGACCCCGCGGGCGAGCCCCTCGCGGCCGACGACCTGCCCCTCGTGGCCGCGCTGCGCACGCGCCACCCGGTGCACCGCGACTTCTGGATCATCGGCCTCGACGGCAAGCGCAGGCACCTCAAGGTCACGGCCTTTCCGCTCGTGGGGCAGGCCGGGCGCTTCCTCGGCGCCGTGGCGCTCTTCTGGGAGGGCGAGGCGCGATGAGGGTGAAGCTCTGGGGCACGCGGGGCTCGCTCCCCACGCCCGGACCCGACACCTCTCGCTTCGGCGGAAACACCTCGTGCGTCGAGGTCCGCGCCGACGACAACAGCGTCCTCGTCCTCGACGCGGGGACGGGCATCCGCAACCTCGGCCGCACCATCCCCGGCACGTGCAGCCGCGTCGACGTGCTCATCTCGCACCTCCACATGGACCACATCCAGGGCATGGGCTTCTTCGCGCCCTTCTACGTCCCTGGCCTCGAGGTCCACATCTGGGGCCCTGCGTCTCCCCTCGAAACCCTGCGCGCGCGGCTCGGACGGTATATGTCACCGCCGCTCTTCCCCGTGCGCCTCCGCGACCTGCCCTGCAACCTCACGGTGCACGAGGTCCCGAGCGGCGCGATGCGCATCGGACCGTTCACCGTCGAGGCCTCGCTCGTGTGTCACCCCGGCCCCACCGTGGGCTACCGCATCTCCGAGGGCGCCCGCACGCTCGCGTACCTGCCCGACCACGAGCCCGCGCTCGGCGTCCGCGGCTCGCTCCTCGGCCACGGCTGGACCTCGGGTCAAGACCTCGCCCGCGAGGTCGACCTGCTCATCCACGACGCGCAGTACACCAACGCGCAGTACGACGCCCGCGTGGGCTGGGGCCACACGACCTTCGAACGCGCCGTCGAGTTCGCCGAGCTCTCGCGCGCCGAGCGCCTCGTGCTCTTTCACCACGATCCCGACCACGACGACGCCACGCTCGCGAGCCTCGTGTCGTCGCTCGTGAAGACCTCTCGCGCCTCGATGCCCATCACCGCGGGCTTCGAAGGCGAGGTCTTCGACCTCTAAAGAACCGCCACGTCCTCCACGGAGGTCTCTCGCATGTTCCGCCGCGTCGCACCGCTCCTCGCCGCGCTCGCGGCGTGCTCTTCGAACACGCCCGCCGCCACGCCCGACGTCACCGCCGTCACCGACGTCTCGCTCGACGCGTCCGACGTCACCGACGCCGCCGACATCACCGACGTCACCGACGTGAGCGACGCGCCGCCGCCGCCTCCGGGCTCCACCGAGGCGCTGCTCCAGGAGGTCTGCGCGGGACGTCCGCGGCGCGGCGACGCGATGGCCTACGCGTACTCCACGGCCCCCGAGATGATCGTCGGCGCCGTGCGCGACATGGCCGCGGGAGACTTCGAAGCGACGCACCTCGTCGTCGAGCGCCCCACGCGCGTCGAGCGCCTCTGGATGATGTTCCGCGGCATGGCCGGCGGTCACGTGCGCGTGCGCATCACCGAGGACTACGGCCGCTCGCAGCCCGACGTCGAGCGCGACCTCATCGCGCCCATCGAGCTCGACTTCACGTCGACCGATCCCGTCGAGCTCACGCTGCCGCAGCCGCTCGATCTGTTCCCTTCGCGTCATGTGTGGGTCGTCGTCGAGCACGTGACCGAGCCCATGGGCCTCGCCTTCGCGGCCTCGCGCGGCGGCAACCCCCGCTCGTACGTGCACAGCGACGCGCTCATCCAGCGCCTCGTCGCGATGGGCGGCGACTCGGCCACGTTCCGCTGGATCCCGCTCACCGGCGCGATGAGCGCGGTCTACGAGTACGCCCTCGAAGCGCGCGGACAGAACATCTGCGACCGGCAGGGCCCCGCGTGGTTCACCGACAACACCCGCGCCTCGGGCCTCACGGGCACCTCGAACCAGACCAGCTTCGTCGACGTCGACAACGACGGCTGGGACGACTTCGTCGGCACGCGCACCACCACCGCCGCGATGGTCTCGACGGACTCGCTCCAGGTGTGGCGCGCGCGGCACGACGGGACCGTCGAAGACATCTCCGCGCGCACCGGGCTCGACATGGCCGTCGGTCGCATGGCGCTCTGGGGTGACTTCGACGGCGACGGCGACGCCGACGTGTACGCGGGCGTCTACCGCGACGGACGCGGCCCCTTCGATCCCCCCTCGCAGTCGAAGGTCTGGATGCAGGGCTCCGACGGGCGCTTCACCGTGCGCGCCGACGACATGGAGCCCGTGGGCCCCACGGCGGCGGGCTCCGTGGGCGACTGCGACAACGACGGCACGCTCGACCTGGTCGTCGGTCAGTGGCTCCGCGAGTATCCCCGCAACCCCGCGCCCGACTTCGTGTTCCGCGGTCTGGGCATGGGCCGCTTCGAGAACTTCACCACGATGGCGGGGCTCCCCGCGCGCGGCGACAACAAGCCCACCTACGGCGTGACCTTCGTCGACTGGGACAACGACGGCGACCGCGACGTCTTCGTCGCCAACTACGGCGGCAACACCAACGACGCGTGGCGCAACGACGGCCGCTGCCACTTCACCAACGTCGCGGGCGACCTCGGCAGCGCGGGCGACGACAAGGGCTCGCCGGGCACGTCCTTCGGCTACGCCTTTGGTGACTACGACAACGACGGCGACCTCGACGCGTACGAGACCAACATCGCGCACCCCCGCTACGACGAGATCGGCGTGCTCACCGACCACTCGCGGCTCCTGCGCAACACCGGCGCGCCCGACTATCACTTCGAAACCGTCTCGGCCGAGGCGGGGATCCTCTTCACCGAGGGCGAGATCTCGAGCGCGTGGGGAGACTTCGACAACGACGGCGACCTCGACCTCTACGTCGCGAGCACCTATCCGTACGAGTATTCGCGGCTCTACCGCCAGGACGCGGGGCACCACTTCTCGGAGGTCACCTACCTCGGCGGCGTGTCGACGGAGTCGAACGGACGCGTCGCGTGGATCGACGTCGACCGCGACGGAGACCTCGACCTCGTCACGGGCCCGAGCGGCAACTGGACGCTCTACCGCAACGACATTCGCAACGGGAACCACTGGCTCGAGCTGCGCCTCGCGCAGCCCACAGGCAACACCGCGGCGCTCGGCGCGCGGGTCACCGTGCGCGACGCGATGGGCGTCACGCGCATGCGCGAGGTCGAGGGAGGCAGCGCCACCTGGGGCTCGCAGATGCCTGTCACGCAGCACTTCGGGCTCGGTCGCGCCGACGGCGCCGCGCACGTCACCGTCCGCTGGCCCGACGGGATGACCACGGAGTACGACCTCCCCGGCGTCGACCGCGCGCTCCGCATCACGCGAGGCGCGCAGCCCGTCGCACTGTGACGCGATGAGAGACGAAGCCACCGACGTGAGCGCTGCGAGGGTCGCGAGAGCGCGCGCGTACGCGGCCCTCGTCGCGCTCGCGGTGATGGCCGGGTGCGTGCCGCCGACCTTCGCGCCGCCCATCAGGGCCGCGCAGTTCGGCGCGCCCGCGAGGCTCACGCGCGGGCTCGGCGCGGTCTTCGCGGCCGTGGGGACCTCGGGCGCGCGCTACGGATCGCTCGGCGTGAGCGTCCCGGTGCGCGCGGGGCTGCGCGTCGAGGCGAGCGGCGACGCGACGGAGTACTCGGCCACGGGCAGCGCGGGGATCCGCTACACGCACCTCGCGGGACGCCTCGGGATGGACGCGGAGTTCGGCCTCGGCGCGGGCGCGGGCGGCGCGCTCTGCGGCAACAACCTCGACACCACGCGGCCCTGTGAGGCGGGGCAGCGCGCGTCGGCGACGGGTGCTGCGGCGACGCCGCTGCTCTACCCCGACGGACTCGAGGCGTGGGAGCGCGTGGCCTTCGGGGGTTACGCGGGCTTCGGCTTCGGCGCGCGGCCCTGGTCCTGGGTCGAGGTCTACCTCCGCGGGAGGCTCCAGCTCTCGCGCGCGACGCACGTCCCGACGACGCTCTGGGGCACGGCGCTCGGCGGCGTCCAGTTCAAGCTCGGCCCCGTCGACCTCAGCGCCGCCCTGGGCTGGAGCTGCTATTTCGACGAGCGAGACCAGGCCAACGGGGCCCTCCTCGAGGCGGGGATCACCGTGCCCTTCCGCGTGAGCGCTCCGTGATGTGCGCGACGCCGCACCCCAGGGCGACGAGATTTCGCAGACGAAATCGGTAGCGACCGTGGCAGGATCGCGCCCCCGATCGATGCCCCGTCTCGACCCACACTCCTACGCTGACTCTTCTCATCCACGCACGCGCGCCCTCCGCTGGAAGGCCCGCGTCGACTTCGAACGCCGCGTCATCGAGGCCGAGGCGACGCTGATCTTCCACGAGCCCGGCGAAGGAGACCTCGACCTCGACACCCGGGGCCTCGCCATCGCGTCGGTCTCCGACGACCAGGGCCGTCCGCTCGCGTTCGAACTCGGCGCACCGGATCCCGTCCTCGGCGCGCGGCTCCGCGTGGCGCTCGCGTCGCGCACCGCGTCGGTGACGGTTCGCTATCGAACCTCGCCCGAGGCGACGGCGCTCCAGTGGCTCGACCCCGCGCAGACCGCGGGCAAGAAGCAGCCGTTTCTGTTCTCGCAGTGCCAGGCGATCCACGCGCGCTCGGTGGTTCCGCTGCAAGACACGCCGCGGCTGCGGGTGACCTTCGAAGCCGAGGTGACCGTCCCCGCGGCGCTGCGCGCGCTCATGGCCGCGGCCTTCGTGCGGCGAGACGTGCGCGGTGACACGGCCGTCGAGTCGTGGGCGATGCCGCAGCCCGTGCCGCCGTACCTCTTCGCCTTCGCGGTCGGCGACCTCACGTCGAAAGACGTGGGCGCGCGCAGCCGCGTGTGGGCCGAGCCCTCGGTGGTCGACGCCGCGGCGTGGGAGTTCGCCGAGATCGACCGGCACCTCTCGGCCGGCGAGACGCTCTTCGGCCCCTACGACTGGGACCGCTTCGACGTGCTCGTGATGCCGCCGTCGTTCCCCTACGGCGGAATGGAGAACCCGAGGCTGACCTTCCTCACGCCGACGCTGCTCGCGGGCGATCGCTCGCAGGTGCGCGTGGTGGCCCACGAGCTCGCCCACTCGTGGACGGGCAACCTCATCACGAACGCCAACGCCGAGCACTTCTGGCTCAACGAGGGCTGGACCCGCTACGCCGAGCTCCGCATCGTCGAGGCCACCGAGGGGACCGAAGCGGCCGCGCTTCACAACGCCCTCGGCCGCCGCGGGCTCGACCGCGCCGTCGCGCGCTTCTTCAAAGAGGGACGCCCCGAGCTCACGCGCCTCCGCACGCACCTCACGGGCATCGACCCCGACGACGCGTTCTCGGAAGTGCCCTACGACAAGGGCTGCCTGTTCCTCCTCGCCCTCGAGGAGCACGTGGGGAGAGCGCGCTTCGAAGCGTTCATCCACGAGTACATCGCGACCTTCCGCTTCGGCGCGATCACCACCGAGGATTTTCTCGCGTTCACCGACCGCGCGCTCCCCGGCGCGCTCGCGGCCATCGACGCGCCCGCGTGGATCGACGGCCACGGGATTCCCGCCAACGCGCCGGTCTCGCGCTCGGCGCTCCTCGACGCGATCGAGTCGCTCGGCGGCGCGGTGCCCGAGGTCGACGTGGCCGCGAGGTGGAGCCCCACCGAGTGGCTCCTCTACCTCGAATCGATCCCGCACGAGGTCTCGCGCAGCACCGCGGAGAAGCTCGACGCGCGCTTCGACCTCACGCGAAAGACCGCGTACGAGGTGCTCTGCGCGTGGCTCCTCGTGGCGATCAGGGCCGGCTACGCGCCCGCGTGGCCGCGCGCCGAGTCGCTCCTCGGCGAGGTGGGGCGGATGAAGTTCCTCAAGCCCCTCTACCGCGCCCTGATGGATCACCCCGAGACGGTCGCCATCGCGCGCCGCGCGTTCGAGCGCAACGCGGCGTCGTATCACCCCATCGCCCGCATGGTCATCGCCCCCGTCGTCGCCTGACCTCAGAGCTTTCCGACGGAAAGTTCCTGTGTGTTAGCATCGCGAGCCGATGAACCTTCGAGATGCTTTCGCCTCGGGGGCGTGCGCGACGCGCCTCCCCGTCGTCGGTCCCTCGCTCCTCTCGCTCGTGCTCGCCGCGGCCATCGCGGGCTGCGGCACCGACGCGAAGCCGCCGACCGCGGCCACCGACGCCACCGTCGACACGGCCCCCGTCGACGCCTCCAACGACACCGCCAGTGACACCGCGGCGGACTCCTCGCAGCCCGCGGACGTCAACGACGTCGCCGACGTCACCGACGCGCCGCCCCCGATGGACGCGCCCGCCACCGACGCCCCCGGCGACGTTCCCGTCGCAGACACCACGCCCACGGACGTGCCCGTCGTCGATGTGCCCGTCGTCGATGTGCCCGTCGTCGATGTGCCCGTCGTCGATGTGCCCGTCGTCGATGTGCCCGTCGTCGATGCGCCCGTCGACGTGAGCACCGCGGTCGACGTGATCACGTCCATCGACGTGCCCCCGAGCGACGTGAGCGTCACGGACGTTCCGCGCGCCGACACCTCGATCCCCGACGTGACCTGCGGCGTCGGAGAGACCAACTGCGGCGGACGCTGCGTCATCGTCGGCACCGATCGAACCAACTGCGGCACCTGCGGAAACGTGTGCCCCGACGCGCAGGACTGCCTCGGCTCGCGCTGCGTCACGGCGTCGTGCCCGATGCCGCAGATCCGCTGCGGCTCGACCTGCGTGAACCCCTTCAGCAACTCGGCGCACTGCGGCGGCTGCGGCCGCGCGTGCCCCGTGGGGCAGGAGTGCGACACCGGGAGCTGCGTCCCCTCGTGCACGGGGGGGACGACGCGCTGCGGAGGCTTCTGCACCAACCTCCTCGTCGACCGCTTCAACTGCGGCGCGTGCGGCAACGCGTGCTCGGGCGCCATCGTGTGTCGCACGGGCTTCTGCGACGACGGCACCTGCTCGGCCCCGCGGCTCATGTGCGGGACGACCTGCGTCAACGGCGCCATCGACGCCAACAACTGCGGCCGCTGCGGGAACGTGTGCGGCGCGGGCTTCGTGTGCCGCGACTCGACCTGCCAGTGCGCCGCGGGCCAGACCCTCTGCGGCACGGCCTGCACCGACACGCAGCGCGACGCGCTCAACTGCGGACGCTGCGGCAGCGCCTGCCCCGCGGGGATGATCTGCGCGGCGGGGGCCTGCACCGCGGGCACCATCTCGTGCATCTCGCCCACCGTCGACTGCGGCGGCGTGTGCAGGAACATCGAGACCGACAACGCCAACTGCGGCGCGTGCGGAATGGCCTGTCCCACGGGCCAGACCTGCCGCTCGCGCGTGTGCTCGCTCTGACCTCTCGCTGACGCAGCGCCGGGGCGCCTCTCCCTCGGGGTGCGCGCCTCAGCGCTTGTCGCCGTCGCTCTTCTTCAGCTCGTTCGAGACCTCCGCGAGGATCGCGTCGAGGCGCTCGACGGCCTCGCGTCCCTCGTCGATCACGAAGGTCACCTCGGGGGCGCGACGGATGCCGAGCGCGCCCGCGAGCTTCGCCCGCAGCGTCGGGGTGATGCGCCGGAGCACCTTGACGGCCTCCTTCGCGCGCGGCCGGTCGGCGCCGTCGCCCATGACCACGAACGACACCGTGGCCTCGCCGAGGTCGTCGGTCATCGCGACGTGCGAGAGCACCACGCCGGTGAGCCTGGGGTCGGTGAACTCTCGCTGGAGCATCGTCGCGAGCTCCTGCTGGACGCGCGCCGACACGCGGTCGACGCGGTGGTTGTCACGCTTCGCCGTCGTCATGGGGCAAAACTCCTTGGCGTAGACCGTCGGATTCACCGACGGGCTCGTCGTCGTTGTAGCGCTCGAAGAGGATCTCACGATCGGTGATCATCGCGTCGCCCGCGACCGCCGAGGCGATCGTCGCGGTGACCTTGTCGAGCACCTCGTTGGCGAAGGCCTGGTCGTTGGTGACCAGCGCCGCGGCGAGCGTCGCGATCTGCCAGCGCTCGACGTCGCCGACCTCGGAGGCCGAGACGTTGAAGCGCGCGCGCACGCGGTCGAGCGCCTTGCGCACCACGGCGCGGCGGTCTTTGAGGGAGCGCGCCGCGGGGATGTGCATGCGGATTCGAACGAGCGCGACGATCATGAGGGGCGCAGGGAGCGGGTCACTCCACCTGCCATGAGACCCGGAGGCCCCCGTCGCACTCGACGGCGGCCTTGAGCGCGCGGCGGAACTTGCGGAGCATCACCGCGGCGAGGAGCTCGGGGCGCTCGTCGGCGTCTTCGGGCACGTCGGGGTCGAGCTTCGCCAGCACGGCCCGCACGGCCTTCACGTCGATCTTGCGTCGAGGGGTGAACTCCTCGGCGATGACCCGCGCGATGCACTCGGCGGCGCGGGGGCGGTTCTCCTTGCGAAGAACGCCCGCGACGCGCGCGGAGAGGGCGCGGCAGCGCTGCGGCGAGAGCTTGCCCGAGTTGATCTTGCGCGTGGACCACTTCCACGGACGCGCCGAGACCTCGGTGACCGCGGCCACCACGACCTCGAAGGGATCGCGGCCCGCCCAGTCGAACTCCCAGGAGCCCGGCAGGTCGTCGCCGTCCTCGTCGATCAGTTGAAAGCGGGTCTTCCCCGTGAGCTGCATGAGCGACCGTGTCCCGTGGGGCTTCTTTGGGGATCAGCAGCGGCAGAGGCGCTCTCTACGCCCCCTCTGCCGCCGTTCCCGTGTGGGTTGCCTGCGCCGTCACCGCGCTCAGAGCTGCGCGGCGACCTCCTCGTGTTCAAACGCCTCGAGCACGTCACCGGGCTTGAGGTCGGGCGTGTTCTCGAGCCCGATGCCGCACTCAAAGCCCTGCGTGACTTCCTTCACGTCGTCCTTGATGCGCCGCACCGAGCCGATCTTGCCCGTCCACTTCACCGCGCCGTCGCGCACGAGCCTGACCTGCGCCCCGCGCTTGATCGTCCCCTCGGTGACCATGCAGCCCGCGATGGTGCCCACCTTGGTGATGTTGAACACCTGACGGACCTCGGCCTTGCCCTGGGCCTTCTCGACCAGCGTGGGCTTGAGCTGCCCGACCATCAGGGCCTTGATGTCGTCCACGGCCTCGTAGATCACGTTGTAGAAGCGCATCGTGACCTTCTGGTCCTCCGCCATCGCCGTGGCCTTGCCGGCCGGCCTGACGTTGAACCCGATGATCACGGCGCGCGACGGCACCGCGAGCTGCACGTCCGTCTCGGTGATCGCGCCCACCGCCGCGTGGAGCACCACGACCTTCACCTTGTCGGTGCTGAGCTCCTTGAGGGCCTTCGAGAGACCCTCGACGGCGCCCTGCGCGTCGGCCTTGACCACCACGTTGACCGTGATCGTCTCGCTCTGCGAGAGGTACTTCGAGACGTCGAAGTCGGGCCCCGATCCGCCCGCGGGCTTCTTGAGCGCGAGCTTGAGCTGCTCGGCGGCCTCCTGCGCCTTGCGGGCGTCGGCGCACACGTAGATCTTGTCACCCGCCGTCGGCGGCTCGCTGAGGCCCAGGATCTCGACGGGCGTGCTCGGCCCCGCCTTGTCGATCGCCTTGCCGCGGTCGTCGAACATCGCGCGGATGCGGCCCCACGCGCCGCTCGCCGCGAGGAGGATGTCACCGTTGCGGATGATGCCCTCCTGCACGAGGACGCGCGCCACGGCGCCGCGGCCCTTGTCGAGCTTCGACTCGAACACGGTGCCCACGCCGGCCTTCTTCGCGTTGGCCTTGAGGTCGAGGATCTCGCTCTGGAGCGCGAGGTTCTCGAGGAGCTCCTCGATGCCCATGCGGGTCTTGGCGCTGACCTTCACCGCGAGCGTCGTGCCGCCGAACTGCTCGGTGATCACGTCGTACTGAAGGAGCTGCTCGAGCACCCGGGTCGGGTTGGCGTCGGGCTTGTCCATCTTGTTGAGGGCCACCACGATCGGGACCTTCGCGGCCTTCGCGTGGTTGATGGCCTCGACGGTGGTGGGCATCACGCCGTCATCGGCAGCCACGACGAGCACGGCCACGTCGGTGGCCTGCGCGCCGCGCATACGAAGCGCGGTGAAGGCCTCGTGACCGGGCGTGTCGAAGAAGACCACGGGGCCCTTCGGGGTCTGCACGCGGTACGCGCGGACCTCCTGGGTGATGCCGCCGGCCTCGCCTTCCGCCACGCGCATGCCGAGCACGGCGTCGAGGAGGGTGGTCTTGCCGTGGTCGACGTGACCCATCACGGTCACGACCGGGGGCCTCGTCGAGAGGTCCTGCACGGTGTCGGCGGGGAGCGCCTTCTTGATGATCGCGTCGGTGTCGAGCGCGACGTCTTCGACGGTGAAGCCGAACTCGCTCGCGAGGAGCGTCGCGGTGTCGGCGTCGAGCGTCGAGTTGATGTTCTTCCCCACGCCACCGAGCTGGAGGAGCTTCATCAGCACCTCGGTGGACTTGAGGTTCATGCGCCGCGCGAGCTCCTGAAGCGAGATCTGCTGCTCGATCTTGATGACCGGCTTGCGCTTCGGATCCTGCGTGCTCGGCGCCGCGGAGGGCTGGTTGCCACGCGCGCCGAAGGGGCCCGTCTTCGGTCCGGGCTTGACGTTCATCGGCCCGCCCATGCCAGGGCGGCTCGGTCCGGGCCTGCGTCCCGTCGCCTGCGGGGCGGGGAACACCGTCGTGACGCGCGGCGGCCTGCCGAGGCCCACCTTGGGCGCGGTCGACGGGGCCGACATCGTGGTGCGCGGGCCCGAGGGCTGATCGCTCACCACGTGCTTGACCGTGCGCGTGATGGGGTCCCACACCTCGATCCCGCGCTTCGCCACGGCGGGGCCGGGCGGAGGCTGCGAGGGCCGGGGAGGCTGCGCCGCCAGCGCGGCGACCTCGGGTTGCGTCGACGCGGATTGACGGGGTTCTTCCACAGGCTTCACAGCGACGGGCTCGGGGGCCTTCACGGCGGGCGCCTTCTCGGGCGTCTTCGCCACCACGGGTTCGGGCGCCTTCTCGGGAGCCTTCGCCACCACAGGTTCGGGAGCCTTCTCAGGCTCGGGCGTCTTCACCGCGACGGGTTCCGGCGCCTTGACGGGCTCGGGCGTCTTCACCGCGACGGGTTCCGGCGCCTTGACAGGCTCCGGAGCCTTCACCGCGACGGGTTCCGGCGCCTTGGCGGGCTCCGGGGTCTTCACCGCGACGGGTTCCGGCGCCTTGACGGGCTCCGGGGCCTTCGCCGCAACGGGTTCGGGCGCCTTGACGGGCTCCGGCGCCTTCACCGCGACGGGCTCGGGGGCCTTGACGGGCTCGGGCGTCTTCGCCGCGACGGGCTCGGGGGCCTTGGCGGGCTCGGGGGCCTTCTCGGGCGCCTTCACCGCGACGGGCTCGGGGGTCTTCTCGGGCTCGGGAGCCTTCTCGGGCGCCTTCACCGCGACGGGCTCCGGGGCCTTCACGGCCGCGGGCTCGGGGGCCTTCTCGGGCTCCGGGGCCTTCGCGGCCACGGGCTCGACGGGCTTCGTCACGGGCGCCGCGGGGGCCTCCGCGACGTGCTCGACGGGCTTCGCGACGACGCGCGGGGCCTCGGCGACGTGCGCGACCGCGGGGCGCGCGACGGGCTTGGGCTGCGCAGGCGGAGGATCGACCCGCTTGAGCTTGCGCACGCCGGGAGCGACCTCGACCTCGACGAAGCTCGCCTGGCGATCCTTCGCGAGCGAAGACTTGATGTGGTCGACGTAGGCCGCGTCGATCTTCGACATCTTGTTCTTCGCAGGGATGCCAAGGGCCTGGATCTTCTGGAGTACGGTCTCCGTATCCAGCTTGAGATCCTCGGCGATCTCATAGACTTTCACCGTACCCGTCATCAGTCCTCCAGCGCCGCGAGGCGATCGATCGTCACTGCGAGTTCCGCCGCGATGCGCGTGTCGAGGAGCGCCAGGAGCGCGACCTCACCGCGGTGGAACAGACTACCCAGCTCCGCCTTCGTCGAGTGGCGAAGCACGCGCGTGCCGCCACCGGAACCCTCATCCGCCATGGCCTTCGCGACCGATCCCGCGTCGCGCGCCACCACCACCGCAGGCACCCGCTCGCGCTCGAGCGAGGCCGCGACGGCCTCGGCCCCGATCGCCAGCGTCTTGGTGCGCGAGGCCACCACGAGCAGCGACGCGGCCTTCTTCGCGAGGCTCTCTCGCAGCGACGCGAGGATGGCGCCCGCGTCGAGGTCGCGCTTCACGTCCACCTTGAGCGTCCGCTCGGCGGCGTGACGCTTGACCATCGCCTCGACGCACGGCCTCGTGGGGTGCACCCACGCGCCGCGCCCTCCGCGTGAAGACTTCGGGTCGAGGGCCACGCCCCCCTGGGCGTCGGCCACGAGGCGCACGAGCTCGCTCGGTCGCGCCGCGTGTCGACAGCCCACGCAGGTGCGCTCGGGTCCGCGCTGCGCGCTCGCCTCGTCGCTCCGTCGGGGTCGTGGGGTGTTCGGGGTGGCCATGTACATCTCGGGGTTCTTCGTCTCCGTCGGCGTCGCGCGCCGCTCAGCTCGCCGTGTCCGCGGCGGGGGTCTCGCCGTCGGGGCCTTGGGTCTCTTCGTGGGCCTCGGCGCTCTCCTTCGCGGCGGCTCGCGCCGCGCGCTGCGCCTCGTCGATGACCTTCTGCTCCGAGCTCAGAAAGGTCGCCGCGCCCTGCTTGATCTGCCTCACCTTGCGCAGCCCCAGGCCGGTCTCTCGCAGGAGCGACTCCTCGGAGGCCCCGTGGAGCTGCTCGACGGTCGAGATGCCCGCCTGCCCGAGCAGGTTGATCGTGTGCTCGCCGACGCCCTGCACGAAGAGCAGTCGCTCGCGCTCCGAGAGGGGCTCGGTGCGCTTCGAGGCGTCACGGATGCGGCGCTGGCGCACCTCTTCCATGGCGTTCTCCGCGGCGTTCTTGATGCGGTCGGCGTTCTCCGCGCCGCCGAGGCCGGGGATGCCCGCGAGCTCGTCGGCGCCCGCTTCGGCGACCTCTTCGAGCGAGCGGAACCCGAGCTTGTACATCGTCTGCGCGATGGCCGGCGTGACGCCCGCGATGAGGGAGAGCGCGTTGATCGACTCCTCCTCCATCTGCTTGAACTTGGTGTCCGAGATGATGTCGAGCTTCCAGCCCGTGAGCTGCGAGGCGAGGCGCACGTTCTGGCCCTTGCGCCCGATCGCGAGCGAGAGCTTCTCGTCGGGGACGACGAGCTCCATCGCGTGGTCGGCCTCGTTGATGATCACGCGCGAGATCTCGGCCGGCGCGATGGCGTTGCACACGAAGCGCGCGGGGTCGCGGTCGTACGGCACGATGTCGATGCGCTCGCCGCGGAGCTCCTGCACCACGGCCTGCACGCGCGAGCCCTTGACGCCCACGCAGGCGCCCACGGGGTCGACGTCGAGGTCCTTCGACTGCACGGCGATCTTGCTGCGCACGCCGGGCTCGCGCGACGCCGCGACGATCTTCACGATGGCCTCGTAGATCTCGGGCACCTCGCTCTCGAAGAGCTTGATGAGCAGCCCCACGTCGGCGCGCGACAGGATGATCTGCGGGCCCTTGGCCTCGCGCTCGATGTCCTTCACGTACGCGACGATGCGCTCGCCGGGGCGGTAGCTCTCGCGCGGCACCTGATCGCGCGACCGCAGGATCGCCTCGGTGCGGCCGAGGTCCACGATGAGGTCGTTGCGCTCGAAGCGGCGCACGATGCCCGTGATGATCTCGCCCTTGCGGTCTTTGTACTCGTTGAAGATGTTCTCGCGCTCGGCGTCGCGCACCTGCTGGATGATCACCTGCTTGGCGGCCTGCGCGGCGATGCGGCCGAAGCCCTTGCGCACGCTCCGGAGCTGGAGCATGTCGCCGAACTTCTGCTCCTGCGCGTCGCCCTTGGGCGCGTCCTCGGGGCGGTAGAACACCTGAAACGCGAGCTGCTCGCCCGCTTCATCGGCCAGACCGAACTTCTGCGCCAGGTCGAGCGGGATCTCCTGCTCGGGCTGCGTCACCACGTCGACGACGCGCATGATCTGGAACAGGTCGACGCCGCCCTCTCGCTCGTTGAAGCGCGCGTCGAGCTCGCGCGTCCCGCCGAGGTGCTTGCGCGCGGCCGACAGGATCGCGGCCTCGAGGGTCTTCACCAGCCGCGTGCGGTCGATGCCCTTGTCCTTCGCGACGATGTCGAGCGTCTGGCTGAGGTTCGGCCCCGCAGGAGCCGGCGGTTGCGTCGTCTTTGCCATTGCGAGTCTCTACCTCTCGTCACGGGCGGCGCTCTCAGTCGCGTCGCTCCGCACGTCGTGGTCTGCAGTGCTCTGTGCGGCGCCCGTGGGCGGCCGGTTCTTGCGCGGAGCCTTCGGAGGCTTCGCGGGCTTCGGGGCCTTGATCTCCGCGAGGCGGGCCCGCGCGATGTTGCGCGTGGGCACCTCGACGGCGCGGTCGTTCTCGACGGTGATGCACACGGCGTAGTCGCCGTCGGGAAGGTCTTTCGTGCCCGTGATGGGGCCTTCGAATGACCCGCGGCCCTCGATGGCGTGGCGGGCCTTGAGGATCAGCGTGAGGCCCTTGAAGCGTTCGAAGTCCTCGCGCTTCTGCACCGGGCGTTCGAAGCCCGGCGAGCTCACCTCGAGGTCGTACGCCATCGGGATGAGCTCCTCGTCGATCTTGTCGAGGACGGCGCTCACGTCGCGGCTGAGGCGCGCGCACACGTCGGCGGTCGCGCCGGGGCCGCGCTCGTCGGGCGGCGTGCGGGGGTCGGCGCCGGGGCGGTCGATGTAGAGCCGCAACACGCCGCGACCGGGTCCCTGGAGCCACTCCAGGGCCACGAGCTCGACGCCGTGTACGGCGGCGAGAGGCTCGATCTCGGTCTTGAGGTGTTGTGTGTCGACTTTCAACGCGATCACCTGACGTGCGTCCCCTTCGTCGGGCCGCGAGGTCATGGATGTGACCGCTCCGCGTCATCGTCGACCGTCGCGAGGGGCACCGGAGTGGGGCTTCGGGAGAAGCCTTCGCGGCGCCTGCGAGAGCGGCGAGAGCGGACACCTTCAACCCGTTGCGAGAACGTGGAGAGAAGGGGTCTTCGAGGGGGCCCTGTTGAGGGAACAGGAGGAGAATCTGCGAGGAGAAACCCCGAGGACGGACGCGGCTTCTATCACCGAGCCTTCGAGAACGTCAAGGGCCGCGTGTACGACCGCTGCGCGAGGGCTATTTGAAAGTGGTTTCGGTGAAGGGCCGCGGCGCGGGGGCGCGCGATCAGGCGGGGTTGATGAAGCCCGAGAAGAGGGCTTCGATCTTGGCCTTCGAGGCGAGGCCCACCTGGCGACCGACCTCGCGGCCGCCCTTGAACACGATCACGGTGGGGACGCCGCGGATGCCCAGGCGCGAGGGGGTCTCGGGGCTGTCGTCGATGTCGAGCTTCGCGACCTTGACCTTGCCGTTGTACTGCTTCGCGAGGTCGTCGACGATGGGCGCGAGGGCTTTGCAGGGGCCGCACCACGTGGCCGTGAAGTCGATGAGCACGGGCTCCTGAGCCTCGAGCACCTCGGTCTGGAAGTTCCTGTCGTTCACGGTCTTCACGAATTCAGACGCCATGTCAGAGCCTCCGTCGGGGAGTTGATGCGCGATGGTCCCGCGGGTCGCGGGGGGCGAACGATCCCCTCCGCGGATCATCCTGTCAACGATCCGAGGGTGACCGTTGGAGTACGGCTCAGCGGAACTGGGCGCAGGGGTCGGGTTCGAAAGGCATCCCGGTGCCCGGGGTCACCCGCGGCGGAACGGGGAAGTCCACCGTGTCTCCGTCGATCGAGAGCAGAAAGGCCACGATCTGCCGCAGCTCCGTGGCCTGCGCCGCGCCCGTGAGAAAGGCGGGGCTGTACGCCCGGTGGTGCCCCACGAACACGTCGCCGAAGAGCTCCTCGAGCGAGCGCGCGTTGCCCGCGTGAAAGTACGGCGCGTTGTGGGCCACGCCGAGCAGCGACGGGGGGTTGAAGCCCGTCGCGCCCTGCGACGCCGTGGTCATGTTCGCGCGCGCCTCGAGCACGCCCACGCCCGCGGGCGCGACGCCGGTCATCGACCACGTCCCCACGTTGCGGAGCACGCAGGTGATCTGATCGTTCGCCGCGTCGAAGGGCGACAGCCTGAAGGTCGCCATCGCGGGGATCACCGTCGCGGGGAAGTTCGTCGGCCGCGTCCACGACGTGCGCACGAGCGAGCCCGTGGCGCGGTCGCTCGTCGTCGCCGTGGGGGCGTAGAAGCGCCGACCGAGGCCCGTCCAGTCGGCGCCGCCGTGGCACCCGGCGCAGTTGTGCGACGCGAAGAGCGCGCGGCCCGCGCTCACGTCGGCCGAGGCGATCCCGGTGGGTCCGCGCGGCGTGCGGATCGTGGTGACGTACGCGCGCAGGTCGGCCCAGTCGTCGAGCACGCTGCGCGGCGTCGCGGTGCCCGTCGTCGAGGCGATGGCGTCGATCGATCCGCTGAGGCCGTCGGCGAGCGTCGCCGTCGCGACCTGCGGCGCCGAGGCGGTGGTGCCGTCGAAGATGATGCGGTCGGCGTTGGTGACGCTCGGCGTGGCGGCGCCGTCGTTGCGGCGGTGCACGATGGCGCCGACGCCGCCGGAGTTGCCGCGGACGTTGAGTTCGAAGTCGGCCACCTCGTCGAAGACGGCGGTCCAGTTCATCACGCGGGGGTTGCCCATCGCGTCGTGCGTGGCGTCGAGGGAGAGCGTCTGCCGCGGTCCGCGCGCGAAGAACCAGGTCACGTTGTCGGTGAGGCCGTCGGGGTGACACGACTCGCAGGAGTTCCACCCCTGGCCCTTGAACGACCAGCGCCCGAGGCCCGTGACGAAGAACCGTCGACCGCGCAGCGCGGCCTGGTTCGCCGTCGGCGGGAGCGTGACCGTCTCGGCCGTGCCCGTCACCCGCTGCGCCGTGAGGTCGATCGCCGAGGCGTTGCGCGTGAACTCGTTGACCGTGAACGCGTTGGTGTTCGTGAGGTTCGCCGTCGTGACGCCCGTGGGGCCGCTCCCCGCGGTGCTCGGCGCGGTCACCGACGCGAGGTCGGTGAAGGCGTTGCCCGTCGTCGCGCCGACGCTTGAGAACGCCGCCGTGGTGGCCGAGAAGGTCACGCGAAAGAGCGCGTCGGAGCCGTACGCGGCGACGTAGGCCACGTTGCTCGTCGCGGTGCTCCCCGAGGCGTTCGGCACGAAATCGATGTCGATGGGGATGAGGGGGTACCGCCGCCCGGCGTTGTCGGCGTCGCGGCGCGCGTCGTAGAGCGCGTTGAAGCGCTGCGTGAAGAGCACGCGCGCGGTGGTGAGCTCCGCGCCCGTCGCGATGTCGATCGCGAAGATCGCGCCCGTGAGCTCCGTGCGAAAGTTCGCGCCCGTCGGGTCGAGCGGGGGCACCGGCGGCACGTCTGACGCGTCGGCGCTCGCGTCGGCGGAGGCGTCCGTCGAGGCGTCGGTCGAGGCGTCGACGCCGCCGTCGGTGACCGCCGGGGCGATGGCGCCGACGGGGCCGCGGGGCGACTCGCACACGGCCGTGACGAACACCTTGTTCTGCGCGATAGCGGCCGCGTAGAGCTGGTTCGGGATGCACCCCGCGACGGTCCCGTCGCCCGCGCGGAACCCGACGTCGGTGACCGGCGCGATGGTGCTGAGCGCGACCACGCGCGACGCCACCGGGACGCGATACACGACGCCCTGGTGGCTCTGATCGAAGCGCTCGAGGCCCGTGGGCACGCCCGTCGCGCGGCGCATCGCGAAGAACTCCGTGACGAAGAGGGTCTCGTCGGCGTCGTTCGCGTCGCCGTTGTTGGTCATCACGATGGCGCGGGGGTGCGCGAGCGCGCGGCGCCCGTTGAGGCCGTCGCCGAGCATCCCCGAGTTCGCGAGCGGAGCGTTGAGGTCGATGGTCCCCGTGGCGCTCATCGTGGCGGTGTCGATCACCGTGACCGTGCCGTCGCCCCAGTTCGAGACGTAGAGCGTGCGGCCCGTGGGCGAGAGCGCCATCGACGTGGGCTCCGAGCCCGTGACCGCGCGCGTCGCGCCGAAGACCGGGAGCGCCGACCGCAGCCGCGAGAGCTTCGCCACGCGCTGCCCCCTGCGGAGGAGCACGTACGCGCTGTCTCCGTCGGGTCCCATCGCGACCTGCCAGGGCTCGGTGTTGGCCCCCGTGGGCACCTCCGCGATGCGCAGGGCCGCGGGCGAGAGGCCCGTCGAGATCGCGAGCACCGAGACCGTGTCCGCGGTGCGGTTGGCCGTCACGGCGATGCGGTCGTCGCGCGTGAGGGCGATGGCGCCGCTGCGCCCCGGACGCATCAGCACGGGGTCCGTCAGCGGCACATCGACGAGCGGAACGTCGACGGGCGACGCGTCGCTCACGTCGCTCACGGGCACGTCGCTCACGGGCACGTCGCTCACGGGCACGTCGCTCGCGGGCGCGTCGCTCGCGGCGTCGGTCACGTCGGGCGCGTCGGCCGCATCGGTCACGTCGCTCGCGTCGCGCGCGGCGTCGGTCACGTCGGGGCGATCGACGGCGACGTCGGCGGGCGCGTCGGGGACGCGGTCTTCGACGATGTCTCCGGCGCGATCGGCGGCGACGTCGAGCGCGGCGTCTTCGCGCGGCCCGATGATCGAAGAGCCGACGCAGCCGGTGACGGAGAGCGAGAAGAAGAGGAGACCAGCGGACTTCAGGCGCATCGAAGGAGACGTTACGACCCGATGCGCTCACCGCGGGAGTGAGAAATTCCGCGGAGCCCTACGCGAGCGATCCGCGGAGGGCGGCGCGTCACTTCGCGGGGTTGAGCGCGTGGAGCGCGAAGGCCGCGCCCTGGGGATCGAGGAGCTGCGCGATGCGCGCGCCGCCGGGGACCTCCATCGGGCCGTTGAGGAGCTTCGCGCCGCCGCGGGTGGCGCGCGCGATGGCCGAGTCGAGGTCGTCGACCATGCTGTAATAGAGCCACGCCGAGGGCATCTTCATCTGGGCGGGCGGGGTGAACATCCCGCCGTACTGCTTCTCTCCGCGGCCGAAGAGGCGGTAGACGCCCATGGGGCCCATGTCGTGGTCCATCACGGTCTCCCAGCCGAAGAGGGCTGCGTAGAAGGCCGTCGACGCGGCGAGGTCCGTCGTCGCCAGCTCGCTCCAGCAGAACTCGCCGTGCTTCGACGCGTCGTGGGGGGGCATCTCCTGCGCGCTCTGAAAGAGCGAGATGGTCGCGCCCTGCGGGTCGCCGATGATCGCGAAGGTGCCCACCGTCGGGACGTCCTTGGGCTCCACGTAGACCCGTGCCCCCAGCTCCCGCGCCTTCGCGGCGCTCTCGCGGACGTCGGCCACCGTGACGTGCGCCATCCAGTGCGGGGGCGCGCCCATCTTCTTCGCCTCTTCGGGCAGCGTCATCACGCCGCCGAGGGGGCCCTGAGCGCCCACCCACATCGCGTAGTCATCGCCGCCGAAGGGCTGCGTCTTCCACCCGATGACCTCGCCGTAGAAGACCTTCGCCGCGGCCGTGTCGGTCGTGAGCAGCTCGTACCAGACGAAGCGCCCCTTGCTCGTTTCGCTCATGTCTCTTCCGCCTCCCTGAGCGCCGCGAAGCGTGACGCGGTCGCTCGACAGGGGTGCGCTTGTAACGCGAGCCCAACGATCGCACCAAGAAAAAGCTGAACAAATTTTCAGTACCCTGGAGTCGTGCCGACCGCCTCACGCCCTCACTGGTCGTTGAGGTACGCGACCGCGACGGAGTACCGCCGCTCGGGGTGCTGGAGGAACCACGCCTGCGACCACGCGACCCGCGCCGCGCCCGGCGCCGCGAGGCACACGGCCGATCGATCGAGGCACGCGACGAGCGCCTCGACGCGGAGCGTGGCCTCGACGCGCGAGGTCTTCGGGTCGTCGCCCACGCTCGTGTCGATCATGCCCGCGGTGAGCGCCTCGAAGGCGATCGGGCTCCACGTCACATCGCGCATGACCTCCTCGTCCGCGAGGAGGAGCGCGAGGCAGCAGCGGGCCATTTCGAGCGGCTCCTGCGCGGCGCCGAGGGTGAGCGCCATCGCGGCCTCGTCTCGGGCCCGCGCGCGATCAGGCTCGTCGCTCGCGTCGAGCGCGGAGAGCTCCCAGCACTGCGTGACGTGATCGATCGCGACGAGGCGAAACTCGCCCCAGTGCCCGCTCGCGCGCAGGGCGTCGAAGGCCCGCCGCAGCGTCGAGAGCGACCACGCCGAGGCCGCCGTGTTGCGCCGCCCCGTGGCCCGCGCGCACACGAGCCGCACGCGCGGATCAGGGTCGACCACGCCGCGCGCGAAGGCAGGCGCGTCGGGCGCGGCGCGCGCCGCGAGCCAGTCGTAGAGGCCGAGGGGATTGCCCGCGTCTTCGGGCGAGAGCGTCGCGCCGAGCGCGCGCACCACCTCGGCCATCACCGCGTCGGGGAGCGTCAGGAACGCGTGATGCGCGCGCATCGGGTCGAGCTCGTCGGGCGGGATCCGACAGAGCGCGTCGGCCACGAGCCACGGCGCGACGGGGTCGGGCTCCGAGGCCGCGAGGCTCCGCCGCATGAGGAGCTCGTACGCGTAGAGGGGCGGCTCCCAGCGGCCGCAGCGGAGCGCGTCGATCCACAGGTCGCTCGCCGTCGCGAAGGCGCGCGCGGCGTCGGCCACGGGGCGCGCGCGGTCGTCGAACACCGCGTCGAGGGTGCGCTTCGACTCGCTGGCGTCGCGCGCGGCGTCGCGCACATACGAGGCCATCGCGTCGCGCTCGCCCGCGGTGATCGACGCGCGGAGGGCGCGCGCGCGGAGGCACGCGTCGGGCACCCGGGCCGTGGGCGAGAGCTCGACGTGGCGGTGGTCGAAGCCGTCGCGCGCGAGGCGACGCACGAGGGGATCGGGGTCGTCGAGGCAGGCGCGCAGGGCGTCGAGCTCTCCGTCGAGGCGCGCGAGCGAGGCCACGAGGACGCGCCGACCCGCGCGCGAGCCGTCGCCGCTACGAAGGGCCGCGGCGAGCAGCGGCGCGACGGAGGGCGCGAGCGACGTGAGCCCGACGACGACCTCGTGACGCGCCGAGGGGAAGAGGTCATCGCGCGGGTCGAGGGAGGCCACGCGCACGGCGAGGCGACGCGCCGACTCGCTCACGCACGCCGAGAGGTAGCGCCACGCGATGCGACCGGGATCGCTGAAGACCGCCGCCTCGCGACGCTTCGCGGGGAGCGCGGCGAGGCCCGCGGCGAGGATCACGTGGACCTCGTCGGCCCACCACGTCGTGAGCGCCTTCGCGAGCAGCGGGTCGAAGCGGGCGTCGAGCGCGCGACCCTCGCGATGCGCGGCGGCGAGCAGTCCGCCGAGCACCACGAACGCTTCGGGGCTCTGCGCGGAGAGCGCCCCGGCCCTGCGCGCGAAGGCCTCCGCGAGCGGCGCGCCGAGGGCCTCGACGGCGCGCGCCGCGTACTGCGGAAAGCGCGCGGCGACGAGGGCCTCGACGGCCTCATCGGGCGAGCGCGCGGCGAGGAGGTCGCACGACGTCGAGGTGCGCGCGCCGTCGCGATGGAGCGCCGCGATCACGTCTTGAAGCTCAGCGGTCATCGTCGGTCCTCGGGAGGGCGGCAGAGGGCCGCGAGTGTACCTTCGACCGGGGCCCTGTAGACGCTCAGACAGGGCCTCGAATAGATTCCGCGCCCATGAGTCGAACGGACCAACTGCTTTGCATCTTCGGGGGGTGTCTGACGCTCCTCGCGTGCTCCCCAAGCACGACCTCGAACCCACCGCCGGGCGACGTGCCCGCGGAGATGAGTAGCGACCGACCGGTGTCTGACACGGCCGACGCGGCCGCCCCCTCCGATGTGACCGACGTCACCGTCGCCGACGCGCAGGGCGACGCGACGCCCGCCGACGCCGACGACGCGACGCCCGCCGACGTCGCCGACGCGACGCCCGCCGACGCCGCCTCCGACGCGCCCGACGTCTCCGACGCGCCGACCACCTGCCGTTCGAACGCCCAATGCGCCGCGGGCTCCGTGTGCGACCGCGCGGCGATGCGTTGCGTGCAGTGCGTGACGGGCGCCGATTGCATGGCCCCCACCTCGGTGTGCCAGTCGAACCGCTGCGTGGCGGGCGTCGCGTGCACCTCCTCGCGCATGTGCCCCGGACAGGTTTGCGACCCGAGCTCGGGCCACTGCGTCGACTGCGCCACCGACTCCGACTGTACCGGCGGCGCGGTGTGCGTGCGGAACAACTGCGTCCCGCCGCCGACCCCGTGCCGCTCGTCGCGCGAGTGCAACGCCTTCGATCAGGTCTGCGACACCGCGCGCGGCGTCTGCGCCGACTGCGCCGCCGACGCCGACTGCTCCATGGGCCAGTTCTGCGCGGCCGATCACACCTGCGCGCGCCAGGTCTGCACCCCCGGCACCCGCGAGTGCGTGAGCATGAGCCGCGCGCGCGTGTGCCTCGCCAACGGGAGCGGCTGGAGCGAGTCGGCCTGCGGCACGGCGATGTCGTGCGCGGCGGGCACCTGCCAGGCCCAGATCTGCGTGCCCGGCGCCGAGAGCTGCACCTCGCTGAGCGAGCGTCGCGTGTGCAACGCCGACGGCCTCGTACACCCCACCGCGTGCGGGCCGACCGAGTCGTGCAGCGGCGGGCGCTGCATGGCGCGCATCTGCACCGCGGGCGCGCCCGAGTGCACCGGCACCACCACGCGCCGCGTGTGCAACGCCGACGGCCTCGGGTACACGAGCTCGTCGTGCGCCGCGAGCCAGAGCTGCCGCGAGGGCAACTGCACCCCCTGGGTCTGCACCCCCAACGCCGTGGAGTGCGTCGCGGGCAACATGCGCCGCGTCTGCTCGGGCGACGGGCTCTCGGCCAACGTCACCGCCTGCGCCGCGATGGAGACCTGCTCCGGCGGCGTGTGCCGCCCGTGGACATGCACCCCCGACATGGGCACCTGCGTGTCGTCGACGTCGGTGCGCGTGTGCAACCCCGACGGCCTCTCGACCGCGACGTCGACCTGCCCCGCGGGCTCGAGCTGCGCGAGCGGACGCTGCAACGCGTGGGTCTGCACCCCCGGCGCCCTGAGCTGCGCGTCGACGACGGACCGCCGCGTGTGCAACGCCGACGGCCTCGGATACACGCCCACCGCGTGCCCCGTCCCCGCCAACGCGTCGGCCGCGGTGTGCACCGCGGGGACCTGCGGCTTCACCTGCGCCGCGGGCTTCGGCGACTGCGACGGCCTGGCCTCCAACGGCTGCGAGGCCGACCTCACCGCGTCGCCCACCAACTGCGGCGCCTGCGGGGCGCGCTGCGCGAGCACGTCGACGTCGACGGGCGTCTGCGCCGCGGGCGTCTGCGGCATCGTCTGCGCGACGGGCTACTCCGACTGCGACCGCATGGCGTCGAACGGCTGCGAGGTCACCACGAGCAACGACGCGCGCAACTGCGGCGCGTGCGGAAACGCCTGCCCCGCAAGGGCCAACGCCGCCTCGACGTGCAGCGCGGGCGCCTGCGGGTTCACCTGCAACGTGGGCTTCGCCGACTGCGACGGCAGCGCCGCCAACGGCTGCGAGACGAACCTCGCGACCGACACGGGCAACTGCGGGCGCTGCGGCGCCGTGTGCCCCACCGGGCCCAACGCGCGCGTGGCGTGCTCGACGGGCTTCTGCTCGTTCTCGTGCGAGACGAACTTCGCCAACTGCGACGGCGACCTCACCAACGGCTGCGAGGCCGCGCTGCTCACGAGCACCACGAACTGCGGCGCGTGCGGCGCCCGCTGCGCGCCCGCCAACGCCACGGGGAGCTGCTCCGCCGGGCGCTGCGCCGTGGCGATCTGCACGTCGGGCTTCGCCGACTGCGACGGCGCCGTGTCGAACGGCTGCGAGGTCAACGTGCAGACCGACGCGCGCAACTGCGGGGCCTGCGCCCGCGCGTGCGGGTCGATGCAGGCGTGCCGCTCGGGCGTGTGCGTGCTCGAGTGCGGCACGGGCCTCACCGCGTGCGGAACCACCTGCGTCGACACGCAGACCGACGCCGCCAACTGCGGCGCGTGCGGAACCGCCTGCCCCACGGGCCAGGTGTGCGCCGCGGGGAGCTGCCGCGTGGGCTGCGCCGACGGGCGTCCCGTCTGCGGCTCGACGTGCTGCGCGACGGGCCGCTCGTGCTCGAACAACGTGTGCACGCAGTGGCCCTCGACGGGCAGCGAGGGCGCGTTCAACCCGACGGCCAGCACGATCCTCACGCCGGGCGTTCACAACTTCACGACGATCAACATCCCCGCGGGCGTGACGATCACCACCAACGGGACCGGCACCCTCGACCTGCGCGCCACGGGCACCGTGACCGTCGCGGGCGCCATCGACGTGAGCGGCGGACGCGGCGGCAACGGCGTGGCGGCGACCTGCTACTACGGCGGCGGCGGCGGCGGCGCGACGGGCGCGGTGAACTCCGCGGGCGCCGCAGGCGCGAGCGCGTGCGGCATCGGCGGCAGTGGCGGATCGGGCGCGCCGGGCAACCGCGGCGGGACCTCTCGCAGCAGCTGCACGGGCGTCGGTTCGAACGGCGGCGGCGTGGGCGGCGGCGTGTGTGACCCCGGCACCGGCGGCGGCGGCTACGCGGGCGGCGCGGGCGCGGGCGGCTACGGCCTCGCGGGCGGCGCGGGCGCCTCGTCGGGCGGCGCGACGGGCGGCGCATCGACGGGCGGCAGCTCGCCCTCGGACGACGCCCGCGCCCGGCGGCGTCGCCACCGGCGTGTACGCGGGCACCGCGGGCGCCTACGGCGGCTGCGGGACCTACGGCGCCCCCGGCGGCGGCGGCGGATCGATCGGCTCCGTGGCCGCGGCCAGACCTCGCCGCGGCGACGACCTTCCAGCCCGGATCGGGCGGCGGCGGCCGGCGGCCAGTGCAACAGCTGCTCGAGCGCGGGCGGCGGCGGCGGCGGCGGCGGCGGCGGCGCGCTGCGCATCGCGACCGTCGGAACCCACACCGCCACCGGCGCCCAACGCGCGAACGGCGGCGCGGGCGGAGACTCCTCCGCGAGCTCGGGCGGCGGCGGCGGCGGGTCGGGCGGCCTGGTGTTCCTCGCGGCCCCGACGCTCACCGTGAGCGGACAGGTCTCCGCCGCGGGCGGCGCGGGCGGCCTCGCGACCTACAGCTCGTGCAGCTACAACGGCGGCGCGGGCGGCCTCGGCCGCATCCGCATCAGCGCCGACAACGCGATGTGCTCGCTCACGGGCTCGTTCAACCCGCCGCTCCAGAGCGGCTGCACGGCCTCGTCGACGACGGCCCGCGCGTACGTCGCTGCCTTCCCCGACTGACCTCCCGCACACGATCCCTGCATCGCCTCCGCGGCGCGCGCGCTACGATCCGCGCCGCGGAGGAACTCTCGATGCCAGACGCGAAGCTCACCGGGTCATCGCCCGCGAAGGGCCTGCTCGTAGACGCATTTCACAGCGGCGCGACGGAGCCGCTCGCCTGGGTCGAGGTGAAGGTCCGCGACCTCATCGTGACCGTCGCCGCCGACGCGATGAAGGCCCCGCTCCTCGGGCGCGCGGGCGTGCGGCTCCCCGTCACGTACGCGGAGACCGTCGCGCTCTGCCGCGCGCTCGACTGCGTGGCGCCCGACGTGGCGATCTGCGACGCGATGTTCGCGCAGGCCGCCGCCCCCATCGGCTACGTGGGCCTCGTGAAGAACCAGGACGACGCGAAGCGCATGCGCACGGTGGACTTCGCCCTGCGCTTCAACGAGCGCGTCGAGGCGAAGATCGCCGCGCACGCGATCGCCCCCGGCGCCCTCGTCTTCGGCGCGTGGAAGCTCTGGATCACGCACCGCGCCCTCGCCGCCCGCGGCGCCGTGAACTACGGCTTCTGGAGCTTCTCGACGAAGCCGCCGACGCCCGTTCAGACCCCGGGCTCGCGACACGACGCGAGCCACTACGACTACTCGCAGCTCTTTCAGCCCGTGAAGCGCATGGCGCGCAAGGCCGACGGAGGCGCGGCGATCGACCTGCTCGACGTCTTCGCGCGCGTCGACGGCGTGCCCGCGAAGTTCCTCGACGCGTACCGCACATGAACGTCGAGGTCTTCGACGGCGTGGCCTCCGTCGCGCTCGGAGACACGCTCCTCACGCTGTGGCAGCGCCCCGCGCGCGCCGAGCGAATCCGTCACGTGACGAGCGTCGCGTCGCGGCTCCTCGATGGCACGCCGGAGTCCATCGTGGCGTGTCAGTTCCTGCTCCCGAGCGCGGGCCCGCCGCGGCTGCAGGAGCGCGCGGACATTCGCGCGGGGCTCGATCTGGTGCTCCCTCGCGCGCGTCGCCTGGTGACGACGCCGCTCGGCGACGCGACGTGGCACGCGGTGGTGCGCGGCGTGATGCGCGCGGGCCTCGCGATCCTCGGTCAGTCGAAGCTCGTGAAGGTGGCCGCGGGTCCCGCCGAGGCGTTCGCGCTCCTCGGCGAGGTGTCGTCGCCCGCGACGCCCGATCGCGCGACGCTCGACGCGGCCTTCGAAGCGCTGCACCGGGCGCTCGAGGTCAGCGCGCGGAGAGGTCCGTCCCGCAGAGCCGATCGAGCCACGGGGTGACGAGCCCGTAGTTTCCGCGAC
>JAXLYG010000066.1:0-58347 GCA_046351535.1 Polyangiales bacterium | reverse complement strand
GCCGCCGTACCCACAACGCATCTGGTGTGCGATCCACGACCCCGCGGACGAGCGAAAGGTTCGCGCGCGCCTCGGCCATTTTGCGGCGGATACCAGGGCCGCGGGGCACGATTGGCACGAGATGGACCTCACCCACGCGTTCGGTCGCTGGCTCGGCGGCCACGAGTGTCGTGACGAATTCTTCGAATCTCCCGCGGCACTCGGCCCTGCGCTCGACCTGTTTCGCGCGGAGCTCGTAGCGTCCGTTCGCGCGGCGCTCGATCGCCGCGGACCCGACGACGTGCTCGCGCTGCACGGCGTGTCGGGGCTCTTCAGGTTGATGAGCGTCTCGGCTCTCTTCGACGAGGTCAACACCGCCATCCGCGGGCGGCTGCTCGTCTTCTTCCCCGGCACCCACCGCGACAGCGTCTATCGCCTGCTCGACGCCCAGGACGGCTGGAACTACCACGCCATTCCCATCAAGGCCGACGACTCGGAGACACGATGAACAACCACGAGGTCTACCTCCGCGATCCGCGGAAATGGTCGCTCGCGAACAAGGGCGTCACACGCGTCAACGAGCCCGGCAGCGAGGCCGAGCTCCATGTGCTGCGGGGCGAGCTCGAGAGCTTTGTCTGTGAGGGGGAGTACGCGCGAGGCGCCGAGATCATCCTCGACCGGTACCTCGACAACCTCGACCGCGACACGCAGCCAGGGGTCTGGGTCAGCGGCTTCTATGGCAGCGGCAAGTCCCACTTCGTCAAGATGCTCAGGGCCCTGTGGTCAGACCTGACCTTCGCCGACGGAGCGACCGCGAGGGGGCTCGTGAAGAACCTCCCGCACGGCGTCTCGGACCACCTCAAGGACCTGTCGAACCGCGCCAGGCAGCGCGGGGTCTCCCTCCATGCGGCCTCGGGCACCCTCTCGTCGGGCGCGGGTAGCAGCGTGCGACTCGCCGTGGTGAAGATCGTCTTCGAATCCATCGGACTCGATTCGAGCTTCCCCGTCGGGAGCTTCGAACTCTGGCTCCGCGACAACAACATCCTCGATGCCGTGCGCGCGGCCGTCGAAGCCCGCGGGCGGTCGTGGGTCACCGAGCGGAAGACCTTCTACGTTTCGAAGATCATCGCCGAGGCCGTGATCGCCCAGCGCCCCGACCTCGACCCCTCGTCGTTTCGAAAGCTCCTCCTCGCGCAGTTTCCCGATGCCACGGACCTCAGCACCGAGGCGATGATCTCGGTGCTTCGCACGGCACTCTGCGGCTCGAAGAAGCAACTGCCGCTCACGCTCATCGTGCTCGACGAGGTCCAGCAGTTCATCGCCGCGGATGCCTCGCGCTCCGTCGACGTTCAAGAGGTGGCCGAGGCGATCCAGAAGCAGCTCGACGCGAGGGTGCTCCTCGTCGCGACGGGGCAGAGCGCGATCAGCTCGGAGACGCCCTTCCTGAACAGAATCCAGGCCCGCTTCGTGCTGCCGATTCCGCTCTCCGACCGCGACGTCGAAGAGGTCATCCGCAAGGTCGTGCTCCAGAAGAGCCCCACCGCGGTCGGCGCTCTCGGCGACGCGCTCGCCGCCAACCTCACCGAGATCGCGCGACACCTCCCCAACTCCACCATCCGGCACAGCGAAGCCGATCGTTCGGACTTCGTCGCGGACTACCCCGTGCTCCCCGCCCGGCGGCGCTTCTGGGAGAAGGCTCTGCGCGCGGTCGACAAGGCCGGTGCGACCGCGCAGCTCCGCAACCAGCTCACGCTCACGCACGAGGCGTCGCGCGACACTGCCGATCTCCCCATCGGCCACGTCGTGGGCGCCGACTTCGTCATCGAGAACCAGGAGGTCAACCTCCTGAACGCCGGTGTGCTCCCGCGCACGACGCACGAGAAGCTCCAGGCGTGGCGCGCGGGCGGCGAGCGCGGACGTCTCAAGGCGCGCGTCGGCGCGTTGGCCTTCGTGATCGCGAGGCTCCCGCGCGAAAAGGGGGCGGACATCCTCGTGCGCGCCAACGCCGCCGATCTCACCGACCTCCTCGTCACCGACCTGACCACGGGCAGCCGAGGGCTTCGCTCCTTCGTTGAAGACGTGCTCTACGAGATGGAGCGCGACGGCGACCTCATGATCGTCGAGGGGGAGTACCGCTGGCAGACAGGCGAGAGCGCCGTCTGGGATCACCACTTCCGCGAGCGCGTGGGCGAGATCCGCAGGGACCTCCCGAAGTACCAGATCAAGCGCGCCGAGATCCTCAAGGCGTACACGCAGGCCATCGTCGACAAGCTCACGCTGCAGCAGGGCGCGAGCAACACCGTGCGCAAGGCTGAGCTCGTCACGGGCGATCAACCGCCGAAGTCCGACGGATCCAGGATCCTGGTGTGGCTCCGCGACGAGTGGTCGGCGACCTACGGCGAGGTCCGCAAGGCGATGCTCGCGCTCGGCAACGACTCCGCGGCGGTGGCCGTCCTCCTGCCGAAGTCCGCAGAGACCGAGCTGCACAACGCCCTCACCGAGTTCGAGGCCGCGTGCGCCGTGCTCGATTCACCGCCCCCGCAGGTGTCCAAAGACAAGGAGGGTGGCGTGGAGCGCGACGAGGCCCAGAAGGCCATGGAATCGCGCAAGGCCAACGCGTCGCGCCGTGTGAATGACCTTCTGCGCGCCATGCTCGACCAGGCGAAGGTCATGCTCGCGGGGGGCACGGAGATCGCCGCGCCCCAGGGCTCCGAGGATCCGTTCGTCGCGATGCTGAAGGCCGCGGGCGAACAGGCCATCGGGCGCCTCTTTCCGCACTTCGCCGACGCCGACCACGCTTCGTGGGAGAAGGCCCTCAAGAAGGCCCGTGGCGCGAAGGGAGACGGCGACGCCGACGCGCTCAAGGCCGTCGGGCACCAGGGCGACGCGCAGACACACAAGGTGGCCGTCGCGATCTTCAAGCACCTCGGTTCGGGCAAGACCGGCAAGGAGCTTCGCGCTCATTTCATGGCCTCGCCCTACGGATGGCCGCAGGACGCCGTCGACGCCGTGCTCTTCACCCT
Organism: Polyangiales bacterium; assembly: GCA_046351535.1. GTDB lineage: Bacteria > Myxococcota_A > Polyangia > Polyangiales > CAISKJ01. The sequence goes on along the minus strand of JAXLYG010000066.1, from coordinate 55,345 downwards.
GCTCGTGGCGGGGCAGCTCCGCGCCGCGGAGGGCAACGTGCCCGTCCCTGTCGCTGCGCTCGATGTGAAGCGGCTCGGCACGGCCACCCTCCAGTGTGTCTCGGTCGTCGCGACCATCCAGCAGAAGGGGACGGTGCGCTCGCTCCTCGCCGAGCTCGGCGTCCTTGTGAAGGTCAACGAGGAGGGGACCGCGCTCGCCACCCTCTTCGACCAGTTGGAGACGCTTCGCGCCCGCGCTGGGGGAGAGGCGCCTCGACCCGAGCTCCCCGACCTCTCGCTCGTCACGACGCTCCGCGGATTCGTCGACCAGGATCTCCTCGTCGAGACCGCCACCCGCGCAGACGACCTCCGCAGCACCCACAAGCGCTGGAAGGAGACCGCCGACGCGATCGACGCGCGCATCGGAGCCTGGACCCTGCTCAACAAGCTCCTCGGTCACGCGGGCGAGCTCGACGGGCTCGACACGCTCCGCGCGCAGGTCGCGGCCGTACGCAAAGAGCGGCAGCTCCTCCTGAACCCCGACCCCGTGGCGCCGCTCCTCGATACGGTCGTACAGCGCCTGCGCCAGGAGCTCTCTGACGCCGCGAAGCGCTACGCCGACGCGCACGCCGAGGGGAGCTCGACGCTCGCGTCCGACGCCGGGTGGCAGAAGCTCGACGAGGTCGCCCGCGGCGAGATCCTCCGCAGGCTGGCGCTCGATACGGTTCCCTCGGTAAAGGCGGGCACCGCGGAAGAGGTGGAGCGGAGCCTCTCGGCGCGGTCGCTCTCGGGCTGGCACACGGAGCGCGACGCGCTCCCCACGCGCTCTGAATCGGCGCGCGTCGAGGCCGCGAAGCGGATCGCCCCCAGGGCGGTCTCGGTGAAGCTCCCCTCTCGCACGCTGCACACGCCTGAAGACGTCGCAGCGTGGATCGAAGAGGCTCGCGCGACGCTCGACGCGAAGGTGAAGCTCGGGCCGGTGATCGTGTGAAGACCCTCACGGACAACGATCGCCGCACGCTCCAGCGCACCGTCGAGACCGCGCGCACCGCCGCCGAGGCGGGCGCGCGCGAGGCCCTCGTGCAGCTCACGGTCGGCGAGGCGAAGCCCGGCGCGCACCTCGATGACACGCAGAAGGCGCTGCGCAACAGGCTCCACGCCCACGCCCGGCAGCTCGGTGACAAGCAGCGCGACGACAAGACACATCCCATCGAGCGGCTCGTCGGCGAGTGCGCCTACGCCCACTGGCACCGCATGCTCTTCGCGCGCTTCCTCGCGGAGAACAGCCTGCTGCTTCACCCCGAGGGGTACCCCGTCTCGCTCGACGAGCTCGCCGAGTGGGCCACCGAGTGGGGGCTCCGCAGCCGCTGGGAGGCCGCCGAGAAGTGCGCCGCCCCGATGCTCCCGCAGATCTTCGGCGCGAGCGCGCTGGTGCTCTCCGTCGACCTGTCACGCGCGTGGCAGGCGACGCTCGAAGGGCTCCTCGAAGCGCTCCCCGTGACCGTGTTCAAGGCACGCGACGCGTTGGGATGGGTCTACCAGTTCTGGCAGTCGGCCGAGAAGGAGCGCGTCAACAAGTCCGAGAAGAAGATCGGGGCCGACGAGCTCCCCGCCGTCACGCAGCTCTTCACCGAGCCCTACATGGTCGACTTCCTCCTCCAGAACACCCTGGGGGCGTGGTGGGTCGGGCGACACGGCAAGGCCGATCTCCCCGTCGAGATGCCCTATCTGCGCTTTCTCGACGACGGGACCCCCGCGTCGGGCACCTTCGACGCGTGGCCGAAGACCGCGAAGGAGCTGAAGGTCCTCGATCCCTGCTGCGGGTCGGGGCACTTCCTCGTCGCCGCGCTCGACCTCCTGGTTCGCTTCCGCATGAAGGAAGAGGGGCTGTTGCCGAGAGTCGCCGCGGAGCTGGTCATTCAAGACAACCTCCACGGCCTGGAGCTCGATCCCCGCTGCACCCAGATCGCCGCGTTCGCGGTGAGCTTCGCCGCGTGGACCTTTCCGCGGGTGGAGCGTTGGTCCCAGCTCCCCGAACTGCACATCGCGTGTGTGGGCCTCGGCATTCATTCGAAGCTCGGGGACTGGCTCGCCCTCGCCAATGGCAACACGAAGTTCCGCGCTGGGATGGAGCGGCTCTATGCGCAGTTCGCGAACGCGCCCGTACTTGGGAGCCTCATCGATCCCACGGCTACGCGGGACACGCTGCTGGAGGCGTCGTTCGAAGAACTCCAGCCGCTGCTGAAGAACGCGCTGGCGAGCGAGAGGTGGGCGGGGAGCGACGAGGGCACCGAACTCGGGAGCGTCGCCCAGGGGATCGCGAAGGCCGCCTCGCTGCTCGCCGGGAAATACACGCTGGTGTGTACGAATCCGCCGTATCTTCTGCGCCGCAAACAGGATCCCTATCTTCTCGAATTCCTCAAAACTTATCATGGCGACACGATCAATGACTTGGGTATCGCTTTCGTAGATCGTATTCAGGGTCTCCTGACCGAAGGTGGCGTCAGCGCTGTTGTCGTACCTCAGAGCTTTATCGAGCTTCGTTCTTATCAGGTTTTTCGGCGTCAACTGCTCGATAGTCATGAGTGGCGCTTTCTCGCGCGCATCGGTGCGGGTGGATTTCGAACCATCTCTGGCGAGGTGGTCAACGTATGCGCTGCGGTGCTCGAGTCAGCTACTCCCACCCCCAGTCATGTCATCTATTCCATCGATGTGTCGTTTGAAGTGGGCGCAGACTCAAAAGACCAAGCACTCCTGAAAGTGGAGATCGAGGCGACTCGTCAGGCCGATGTGAGATCAAGTCCGGAAGCGCGATTCTCGACTCTTGCCGCAGATCAAACCCGTCTTCTCGGGGACTTCGCATCCGCGTCATGGGGCGTATCACCTGCGGATCTTCCTCGTTTCGGTCGCTCCTTCTGGGAATTGAATTTCGTCCAGAAGCCATGGGTTCGATGGCAGTCATCGTTCTCCGTTACCTCGCCTTATACCGGGCGCGAACTCGTTCTCAACATGGGCGATGAACTGCACGCCGAAGTAGAAGCAGGCAAGGCTCTGCTGCGTGGCGTCGAGTATTGGGGACGCCCCTCCGTGGTGGTAACGGTGATGGGTGGAATTCCCTGTACTATCGGAACAGGTGAACCCGTCGATACGAATGTGGCGACCGTAGTTCCTTCCGATGAGAGTCATCTTCCTGCACTGTGGGCGTATTGCGAGTCGGGCGAGTTCTCGCGAAATGTTAGAAAGCTCTATAACGGCTTGAAAGTGACCTCAGGAACCCTGCCTCAGGTACCCTTCGACCTCGCCCACTGGCAGAAGGTCGCCGACGAGAAATACCCCGACGGCCTTCCCAGACCGCACAGCGATGACCCGACGCAGTGGCTCTTCAAGGGCGACGTCCCGAGCTCGACGCGCCCGCTCCAGGTCGCGGTGGCGCGGCTGGTGGGCTACCGCTGGCCCGATCAGCCCGAGGATCCGGTGCTCGACGCGCTGGTCGACAACGACGGCCTCGTGGGCATCCCCGCGATCCGTCAGGAGAAGCCCGCCGCGGACCGGCTCCTCAACCTCCTCGTCGCTGCCTATGGCGCGCGCTGGACGACGTCGACGCTCGACGAACTCCTCACGCGCGAGGGAGCCGCGGGCGCAACGCTGGAGGGGTGGCTGCGCGATCGCTTCTTCGCGGCGCACTGTCAGCTCTTCGAGAACCGTCCCTTCGTGTGGCAGGTGTGGGATGGGCTGCCGGGCGGCTTCTCGGTGCTGATCCACTACCACCGCTTCACGAAGCAGGCGCTGGAGACGCTGATCGACGTCGACCTCGGCGACTGGATCTTCCGGCAGGAAACCGCTGCGTCGAGCAAGGTCGACGGCGCGGAGCTGCGGCTCACGGCGGCGCGCGCGCTTCAGACGAAGCTCCAGACCATTCTGAAGGGCGAGTCGCCCTACGACATCTTCGTCCGATGGAAGCCGCTGGAGTCTCAGCCTCTCGGGTGGGAGCCCGACCTCGATGACGGGGTGCGGCTCAACATCCGGCCCTTCGTTCAGGCGGGGATTCTTCGGACGCCGTCGAAGAACCTGAAGGGCATCGACTGGAAGAAGGACCGCGGCAAGGATCCGACGACGGCGCCGTGGTTCAAGCGATTTCAGGGCGAGCGGATCAACGATCACCACACGACGCTCGACGAGAAGAAGAAGGCGCGCGAGGCGAAGGCGAGGGGTGGGCAGTGAGCTTCAGCAGGTTTCGGGTTCGGCTCTGGGGTGACGAAAACCACGATGACCATGAGGCCGAGGGCGAGGTGATCATGCTCGACGCCGACCGCCCCGTCGAGGGGCCTGAAGGTCGGGCACTGTTCGAGGAGCGCATCCCAGAGACGGATCTCCGTCGGATGCGCGGCGGGTTCATCGGTGATCTCTCGCGCATCGGGGAGTCGACCACGCGGGTGCATCTGCCCGCGTCGGTCGGCGGCTTCGAGGTCGACCTCGGACTGGTGCTGGCATCGTTCGGTGAGACCCTGGCCGTCCGTCGTCAAGCCGGACGCACGGGGGGTACGCGCATGGGCGTCGCGCTCGCGATGCCGGGGCGACGACGGAGGGAGAAGCGATGACGAGGGTGCTTCATCGGATCGTGGTGCGAGGCACCGGAGACGGGCCCTGGGTCAGGCTGGGGTCGCTGGTGGTGGTGCCGTCGAGTCTCCCGGGGGATAAGGGACTCAAGAAGCTCGATCGCCTGTGGGATCACCGCGGACAGTGGGCCTTCAGCTTCTCCCCGTCGGAGTCTGTGAAGGGCGACACCGCGCTCGGCTGCGTCGTGGGCGCGACGATGATGCGCCTTGGGTTGCTCCCAGCGCGATTCCCCGAGAAGTTCGTGCGCGCGTTGATGTCGCGGGCGCCGTTGGGGATCATCTCGGACACCAGCGCGCTCGCGTTGGGATCTTTCGGTCACGCGCTGGCGGCGCGGGGCGCGAACGCCACACACGCGGCCATCCCCGATCAGGTCTTCATGGAGTTGCACAAGCAGCGAGAAGAGCACGGAGGCAAGCCGAAGGGGGATTCGGTCGGAGCGCGCGCCCGTCAGCGCGCCCAGGCGACGGCGAGCGCGAGGGTTGTGCGGCGACTGAAGAAGACGCACGTCCTCCACACTGCGCGTCCTGCGGATCCGCTCGTGCGGTTCCTGGGGTCGAACGTCGGCTCGTCGCTCGACGACGAGTGCGACGGAGAGCGCGATGAGGGGGATGGGAAGAACATCGGTGCAAATGCGCAGCGAGACCGACTGATCCTGGAAGCCGTGAGGGCGCACCGCAACCAGCTCGGCAAGGTGCGGCTGTGGTTACTGACCAACGATGCGAAGCTCGCTGCGCATGGCACCCTCGAAGGCTTCGACGTGGCGCTCTGCGAGGACACCCACCGGGCCTCGAAGGAGCTGGTGACCTCGCCCTTCATCGACCCGTGGACGCTCAACCTGCGGCACGTTCGCTTGCAGCTCTTCCTCGAGGAGCTGGCCTGGATCTTTGGCGGCGTGGGCGTGATCGAACCGGGTGCCCGCGAGGGGTGGCAGGTCGGGGTGCCGTCTGAGGGCCACGACTGTACTCATCTGGAGGGGAACTCGAAAGCGCTCTGGGCGCGGGTGGGCAAGCTCTCGGGCCGCAAGGTCGAGGGTCACGAAGAGCCCGTTGCGCCGCCACGGCCGCCATCGCCGCCTCCGCCCCCGCTCGGGGGCTCTGGCGCCGAGGGATTGTCCGGCGGGGCCGACGAGGTGACGCCGCACCGCAGGGCTCCCTCAGCGGCGGCGCTGGTGAAGATCATCGTGGGGTTGCAACTCGGACGCCCCTGGACGCTACAGGGCAAGGAGCGGCGCCGTCACGCGTCGTACCTTCGCGCGCTCGGGTGGATCGAGGGGGCAGACGATCACGAGGCCCTGACTCCGCGCGGCGCAGCGTTGGCCGAGCGGTGGCGAGCGCTCTCGTCGGCGGATGTCGACGCGTGGGCTGACTGGCTCCGGGACGCTGCCGCAGACGTGGTGAAGCTCGGGTCGCAGCGTGCGGTACGACGCGCGATGGATCGAAGCGGTGTTCCCTCCAACGCCGAGGCGGTGGCCGCAGTGATGGGCTGGAGCGTCGAGGACGTGAAGACGCAGCTTCGCCTGGGCAACGCCTTCGGGGCGCTCCTGGTGACTTCGCAGGCTGTGTGGCGCACGCCCTGGTGCGATGTTCGCGCGGCGAGTGATGCGCTCGATCAGGAGGCTCGTTCGCGCCTCGCCGGAGAAGCCTCTCTGGGCGGACTTCAGGTGGGGGAGCTGCTACGCTCGGTTCAGGGGAAGGTGCCGATGGGGCTTCCTCTGTTTCGTCAATGTCTGTCGACCCTGATCACGTCGAGGCGGCTCGTCGCGGGGGGCGCCACGGAAGATCGCGGCGACGAGATGGCCGCGCTCGTTCCTGGTGACATGGAGCTCCATGTGGCGGAATATCTCGCGGTCGATCTCAAGCGCGGCGACTGGATCCTCCCCGGGCACGCCTGCCAGGTGGTGTCTCTCGGAGGCGGTGCGTGATGGGCTTCCTCTCAAATATCGCCTCCAAGACCAATTCCCGCGGCGTCGAAGCGCTGAACTACCTGCGCAACCCCTTTCCAACCGGGGCGCAGGTCGTGGCGGAGGTGTTCGTCGAACGCCCCGAACTTGACGCGCTCAAACGCGAGATGGAGCAGTTTCTCCAGAACCCTGGCCACGCGGGGGGCTTCTGGGCTCTGCAGGGGGCCAGAGGGCTCGGTAAGACCAACTTTCTGCGCCACGTGGAGCTCGAGCTCCAGCGGCTCAAGGGCGCAAACCTTACGTCTGGGCTCGCCGTGCGCTACCTCACGGCCCAGGAGGCGCACCCCCGACGTGTGATGGGCGAACTCTTCGCCGCGCTCGGAGAGCCTCGTCTTCAGGCGTTGGTGAAGGCATGGTCGGCCGGTGCGCATCGTCTCCCCGAGACGATGCGATCGACGGATTTCGGACGCTTTTTCTCGCATGCCGCAAGGATCGGGGAGAAGAAGGAGGGAAACGCGGAGGCTGTGAGGTTCCTCGTCCGCTGGCTTGGGGGCCAGCAGACGGTCAAAGAGGAGCGCGAAACCTTCGGTGTGCTTGTGCGCGACAAGCTCCCGCCTGCGGTGGCTCTTCCCTATCTCACGGCGATCATCGACATGCTGGCGATGCGAGAGCCGGGGCTGGGCGTCGTGCTGATGATTGACGAACTCGAGGACTTCCAGACCCTCGGTCTCCCCGAGCGGCAAGAGTACGCGCACACGCTGAAGACCATCGTGAACGCGTTCAACCAGAAGCGGCTGTTTCTCATCGCGGCCGGTCAGGCCGCAGCGTTCAACACGCTGCGAGGGTTGTACCCTTCGCTCGGATCGAGATGGAAGAGCGCCGACCTCCAGGGCCTTCGCGACGCGTCAGAGGCGGTCAAACTGGCGAGGGCCTACATGGAGCACGAGCACAAGCAGTGGGTCGCCGCGAAGGAAGGGCGAACCCGGCGCGGCGTCGAACACCTCCAGCCCGATCGGAAGACTATCGAAGCCGCGTTCGCGCGATCGTTTCCGAACAACGACCACCGGCGACTCCTCACCGAACTGCACGATGAGTTCGAGAAGATCGCCGGAGCCCGATAGAGATCGCCTCGCGCAGGCCGCGTCGTGCCTGCCAGGAGCGCCGCCCCCATGAAGTTCGAAGTTCTGGTGCGGCTCATCGGGGCCGCGGACCCGGCCTCTTTGCGAGAGATCGCGCTCGTGTGTCTCCACGCTCGCGGGTTCGAGCCCGAGATCACCGACGGCCCCAACGATGGCGGTCGTGACCTGCGCGTGTTCACGCTGGGTGGAGGCCGACGGTACGCCGTGCAGACCTCCGTGGAGGCTGCGTGGCGGTCGAAGGCTCGCGAGGACGCGCTGAAGGCAAAGGCGAGGCTCGGGGTCACCGACATGCTCTTCGTGAGCTCTCGCCGTCTGCCCGACGTCGAGTTTCAAGAGCTTCAAGACGAACTCGCCCCGCACGGCGTGACGCTGCAGAAGATGGACGCGCAGGGCATCGCCTCGCTGCTCCAGCGCAAGGGGCTGATTCCCAAGGCGCTGGAGCTTCTGGGGCTCTGGCGGGACGAGCCTCCGGCGCGGGCCTTTGAGCGGCCCGACATGCGCCAGGAGGTCGCGTGGTCGTACGCCTTTTTCGGGGTCGAGCCCGACACCTTTCGCCGCGGGGTGATCGAGCGTGCGATCATCTCGGTCGTGTCGAGGGCCGGAGGGAGCCTCGCGATGGACGACGTCGTCGATCGGGTGGCGCTGAGCCTCGGACTCTCACAGACCCAGCGCGATCAAGTGCGCCCCGCGATCGATCGTCTTCGCCAGGAGGGCAGAGTCGGCGGCCAGAACGGGACCGTGCGGGTGAGCGAAGACGTGCGGCGTGAGCAAGACGCACTTCGCCAGCTGCGCGTGCGGGCGCGCGAGGAGTTGGTCACCTCGCTCGCCGAGGCGCTGCGCCCGTGGCTCCGCGTGGCGAGTCGTCGCGAGATGCTGGCGGAGCAGCTCGTGGGAGACGTCAGCGCTCTGCTCGTGGACGACGCGAGGGGGACTGCGAACGCGCTCGCGCACGCTCGAAGGAACGAGTCGTTCACCGAGGCGAGGGAGCGCACGCGGCGTCTGGCGGAGAGCCTCATGGCCTTTGGCCTCGACGGCGACGACGACCACCGCGACGCGCTCCTCGCGATCGCGGAGGCGGTCCGCAACTCCTCCCTCGGGCGTCACCTCCTCGCGGGGGAGGTGTTCGTCAACCTCGTGAGCCTTAACACCTCGCAGCTCGTCTCTGCGATCGCGGGGCGACGTGCGTTGCGGGCGGTGCTCGACTCCTCGGTGGCGATGCCAATGCTCGCGGGGCTCCTCTACGAACCCGTGGCGCAGCGATATTCGGCCGCCGCGCGCCACGCGTACGATCAGCTCAAGCGCCACGGCGTCGACGTGATGGTGCCCGCGGACTATGTGGAGGAGATGGCTGTGCACCTCAACGACGCGTGGCCGTATCGCGAACTCGTTGCCGACGAGCCGGACCTGCGCGCTTCGAAGAACGCGTTTGTGAGCCACTTCGTCGGGATGGGCACGCGCTTCCGTCAGGATGGAGAGTCGGCGCGATCTGCGTTCTCCCGGTACCTTGATGGGTTCGGGTTTCAGCCCTCGCTGGCCGCTGGCGATTTCGTGCTCGCTCGCACGCACCTTCAGCGGCGCATCGCAGCCTTTCTCTCGCGCTACGGCGTGCGGGTCGAGCGTCCGCCGGTCGACATGGATGCGGCGGACGGGGTGTGGCGCGAGCTCGACCGGGTGCTCGACTCGTGGCGACAGGGCGCAGAGGGGCGGCAGCGCCGCGCGATGCGTGCGGACATTCTTCTCCGCCACGATGCCCGTACGATCGCGTGGCTCGACGCTGAGCGGGTGAGCGACGAACGCGCGACGGTGTTCTGCACCTGGGACCGGCTCATCTTCGAGCTCTACGAAGCTGCGCCTCGGGCCTGGGAGGCGCTGACCCCCGCGCAGCTCGGTGACGCGCTCATGCTCGCTGCGCCCGACGACGACGAAACGACTGCACCGGTCTCGGTGCTCGATGTCGCGTTGAGCCTCGCCGATGAAGACGCGGAGCGCGGGGCGAAGGTGCTCGACCGGCTCGTCCAAATCGAGAAGGACACGCTTCACGACGCGCAGGTCATGGCCGAAGCGCGGCGCTTCAAGGCCGAGTGGCTGAAGAAGTCGCATCGGTACAACCAGGAGCTCGAGACCGAGTGGGCCGAGTGGAAGCGCCAGCACTTGCCGCCGCGTGACGCGGTCGCGCCGCCAGCCGGAGAGACCGAAGGAGAACCCTCGTGACGGAGACCGTGCTCGACGCGCTGATCGCCGCGCTTGACCAGTACCGCCAGTACGCCCGCGCGAGCGAGGAGGCGCCTCTGCTCATCCTCTGGCCCGACCGCGATCGCCAGTGGGAGGCCGTCGCGCCGCTGCTCCGCGCGCGGATTCCGCAGCTCGTGACCGTGGGTGAGCGAGACTCCGCGACGCGTACGGGCCCTGCCATCTGGGTGCGCTGCGCGCTCGCGCGGAGCGTCGACGTCGATTGGCCCGACCACCTGCCGCCCGTCGTCTACCTCCCGGGTGTCGCCCGCGAAGAGTTGCGCGCCGTCGACGAGTGCGCACCGTCGCTCGCGCCGTTGGCGGGGTTGCAGTACCGGGGCCGCATCTGGGCGCAGGAGAACGCGCGCGACTGGACCGTGAGGGCCTTCCTCACGACGACGAGCGGGGGCCTCGGGCTCGATGTGGCGGAGGACCGCGACACCTCCGAGGCGATGCTGCTCGCGCTGAGAGAGGTCGCGGAGACGCCGGTGGAGAGCCTGCGCGGGCGACGCCTCGTCGGTGCAGATTTTCGCAAGCTGCTGGTCGACGACCCGGTGCGAGAGTTTCTCGAGTGGCTCGACGACCCCGATGGGTTCGTGAAGCGGCACGACCCCGCCCGTTGGACCGCCCTCCAGAAGGTCTGCGCGCAGACGTGGCAGATCAATCTCAAGAGTGACGGTGCGAGCGTGGCGGCGGAGAAGCTCTGCGCGGCCGACGGCGCGTGGCTGTCACTCTGGCGGCGCTTCTCGGAGAACGTCACGAAGTATCACAGGGTGTTTCAACGCTTGCAGGGTGTCGCGCCGCCCGCGCAGATGACCCTCGACGCCCGCGAGCGCTACCCCTCGGTCAACGCCTCGATGGAGGACGAACTGCGGGTGGCGCTCGTCGCGCTGAAAAACGAACCCGCGCCGGACGCGCGTCGCAAGGTGCTGGAGCTCGAAGCTCGACACGGCCTTCGGCGGCGCTGGGCGTGGGCATCGATTCCCACGGGCGGGGCCGCGCTCGCGGGCGCGCTGGAGCACCTTGCGAAGATCGCGCGTGACACCGAGCGTCCGCTCCCCGGCGACAGCCCCGACGCGATGGCGCAGGCGTGGACGAACGCCGGATGGGAGGTCGACCTCGCGGCGCTTCGCGCGTGTGCAGCCGTGCAGCGCGAGGCGGACCTCGGGGCCGTGCATGGTGCGCTTCGGGCGGTCTATGGGCCGTGGCTGAACGAGTCCGCGCAGCGGTTCCAACAGCTCGTGGTGGCCTACGGTTTTCCGGGGTACTCCGACGAGGCGAAGCAGCCGCTCACGGTGGGTCACGGCGAGGTTCTCTTCTTCGCGGACGGGCTGCGCTACGACGTCTCTCGCTGGCTCATCGACGAGCTCGTGGCTCGGGGTCTCACGGTCTCGATGGGCACGCGCTGGATCGGGATGCCTTCGGTGACCGCGACTTCGAAGCACGCGGCGTCGCCTGTCGTGGCGATGCTCACGGGCAGTGAGACGGGCAAGGACTTCGCGCCGATCGTCAAGGCCACGGGCAAGCCGGTGGTCGCCGAGGCGTTTCGCAAGCTGCTCTCCGAGGTCGGCTACCAGGTGCTCACGGAGTCTGCGGAGGGCGACACGTCGGGGCGCGGATACATGGAGTACGGCGACCTCGACCACGATGGCCACGCGGTGCAGTCTCGCCTCGCGTCCCACGTACGGGAGCACGTCGACGCCCTCGCGGACCGCATCGTTGCGCTGCTCGAGAAGGGGTGGAAGCGCCTGCGGGTGGTGACCGACCACGGGTGGGTGCTGCTCCCCGGCGGGCTCCCGAAGAGCCCGCTCGACGCGAGCGTGACAGAGGACAAATGGGGGCGCTGCGCGGTGCTGAAGTCCACCGCGCAAAGCGCTGCGGGCCTCGCCACGCTCCCCTGGCGATGGAGCCCCGCGGTGACGATCGTCGCCGCCCCCGGCGTCGCGGTCTTCTACGCGGGCAGTGACTATGCGCACGGCGGCCTGAGCCTGCACGAGTGCCTCACGCCCGACCTGTGGGTGTCGAGGGGCAAGGCAAACGCGCTCCCTTCCGGCATCGCGGTGACGTGGAAGAGCATGCGCTGCGCCGTGAAGATCGCGTCGGGCTTCGAGGGGCTACGCGTCGACGTGCGTGCGAAGGCCAACGACGGCGCCACCTCGCTCATCTCGGCGGTGAAGCCGTTCGGAGGCGACGGCTCCGTGTCGGTGCTCGTGTCAGATCACGAGCTCGCCGGAACCGCGGCGTACCTCGTGTTGCTCGACGGAGACGGCGGCGTGGTGCACAGCCAGATGCTCTCGATCGGAGGCTGAGACCCCGTGGAACTCGACGCGCTCGACAGGACGGCCGCAGCGGCCTTCGACGGCTTCGTGGTGCGCAAGGACCTCGTCCGCACGTTCGGGCGCCAGTACCCCGTACCGACCTACGTGGTGGAGTTCCTCCTCGGGCGCTACTGCGCGAGCACGGACCCCGACGAGATCGACGAGGGTCTCCAGATCGTGGGGCGCCAGCTCCAATCGCGAACGGTCCGGGCGGGCGAGGAGGAGCTGCTGAAGGGACGCGCGAGAGAGAAGGGCTCCGTGAAGCTCATCGACCTCGTGAGCGCGCGCCTCGACGCGAAGACCGACAGCTATCTCGTCACCCTGCCGAGCCTTCAGTTGAAGGACGTGCGCATCGACGACGGTGTGGTGCGCACCCACGAGCGCATGCTCACAGGGGGCTTCTACGCCGAAGTGGACCTCTCGTACGACGCCGCCATCGCGCAGGAGAAGAACGGCCGCCCCTTCGCCATCGACGCGCTGCGCGAGGTGCAGGTGGCCCACCGCGACGTGCTCGATGTGCTCGCCCGAGGGAGGCGCCAGTTCACGACCGCGCAGTGGCGAGCGTTCCTCCTGCGGAGCGTGGGCTTCGAGGCGGAGAAGCTCAGCGCCCGCGCGCAGGACGCGTTGCTGCTTCGCATGGTCCCCTTCGTGGAGCGCAACTACAACCTCGTGGAGTTGGGGCCGCGCGGCACGGGCAAGAGCCACCTGTTTCAGCAGGTGTCGCCGTACGCGCACCTCATCTCGGGCGGCAAGGCCACCGTCGCGAGGATGTTCGTGAACAACGCCACGGGCCAGCGGGGCCTTGTCTGCCAGTACGACGTTGTCTGCTTCGACGAGGTGTCGGGCGTCTCCTTCGACCAGAAGGACGGCGTGAACATCCTCAAGGGCTACATGGAGTCGGGCGAGTTCAGCCGGGGCAAGGAGAGCATTCGCGCTGATGGGAGCGTCGTGCTGGTGGGCAACTTCGACGTCGACGTCGAGCACCAGCAGCGCGTGGGGCACCTCTTCGGCCCACTGCCGCCCGAGATGCGCGACGACACGGCCTTCATGGATCGCGTCCACGCCTACCTACCCGGCTGGGACGTCCCGAAGATGCACCGAGACCTGTTCACCGAGCGTTTCGGCCTCGTCTCTGACTTCTGGTCGGAGTGCATGACGCACCTCCGCGCGCAGACGCGCCTCCCTGCCACGCAGGGGAGGCTCCACCTCGGCGCAGCCCTCAGCGGTCGCGACGTGAACGCCGTCCACAAGACTCTGAATGGGCTCCTCAAGCTCCTGCACCCCGACCCGGAGTCTGTGGTGCCTGACGAAGATCTGGAGTGGGCCGCGCGCCTCGCTTTGGAAATGCGGCGCAGGGTGAAGGAGCAGCAGCGACGCGTCGGCGCCGCGGAGTTTCGCAACACCCACTTCAGCTACTCGCTCGGCAATGATGGCGTGGAGCACTTCGTGGCGACGCCGGAGCTTCACAGCGAGCAGAGCGTGAGCTCCGATCCGCTGGAGCCCGGACAGGTCTGGACGGTGAGCCCCGGCGGGGAAGAGAACCCCGGGCTCTACCGCATCGAGGTCGCGCACGGTCCCGGTGGCGGCGTGAGGATCCTGAACCGTCCGCCGCCAGCGCCTTTCACCGAGAGCGTGCGATGCGCCGAGCAGAACCTCTATGCGCGGTCGCGCGAGCTCGTGGGCGACCGCGAACCGCGGGCGCATGAGTTCACGGTGCAGCTCCGAGCGTTTGACCCGGCGCGGGGCGCGGCGAGCACCGGGGTGGCGACGCTGATGGCGATGGCGTCCGCGCTCCTTGGGCGGAGCTTGCGAGGCGGGCTCGTGGTCGTCGGTGGGCTGAACCTCGGCGGTTCGATCGAACCCGTGACCGACGCCGTGCGGCTCGTCGAAATCGCCGTGGAGAAGGGCGCGGCCGTGGTGTTGATGCCGGTCTCCGCCCGTCGCACCCTGCTCGACCTCTCGGACGAGATGGCGACGCGCGTTGACGTCCAGTTCTACGGCGATGCGCGCGACGCCCTGCTCAAGGCGCTCGCGGGGGGCGGCTGAGAGCCTCCAGAGAAAAAAGTATCTCGCCCCCTACAGATCGGCAGCGGACCGACCGTTGAAACTGGCGAGAGGCAGCGAAGGTCGCGCCTCTCCATCAGACGAGGGAAGGGGTACAGCTCCATGAGCAGAGTGAACGTTCCGCAGGCAGTCGTGACGGGGAGGAGCCAGACGCTCGCCCCGCCTGTCATTCACACCGCCGCTTCGCTCGTGGCGATGTACGGAGAGGCCGACCGAGACACCATCGCGGCCTTCGTGTGGGGCGTCACGGCCACGGAACTCTTCGCGCGAGGGCAGCGCGTATCGACCGCGCGTCTGGTCGAAGACGGGGTCGTGATGCTCGGTGACGTGGGCGACTTTCTCGCCACCGCAACGCCCGCGCAGCGTGAGCTCCTCGCGTCGATCAACGGTCGCTTCCTCTCGGCGGCCTCCTCTGCGCTGTTGCAGGCGGAGACTCTGGGAGGTCGCCTCACGCGGCGCAAGACCTCGCAACGCACGCAGCGTCAAGCCATCGAGGTCAACACCGTCAAGGTGATGATCGCCGGACGCGCACGCCGCGACATCTACCGCTCGAACCTCATCGCGCAGTGCGGCGACGACTCTGCCTGGAAGGGGCGCATCGACGACGCGTGCTGCGCGGTCGCGACGCCGATGGAGCTCGCAGACTCCCTCGATTCGCTCGCTCGCGAAGGGCGCTCGCTCTTCGCTCACATCGCGTCAGAGAAGCGTGAGTGCGCGCTCGACGCCGCGTACCTACAGAAGATCACCAAGGACGCCACCGACCTGCGTGATGACGCGAAAGCGACCGTCGGGGCGAGCTCGAAAGCGGGCCTGCGCAAGGGTGACATCGACTGGTGGGAGGGAGTGAGCCTCTGGTTCCTGAAGTCGGCGCTCGACCTGTTCGCGAAGGCACATGTCGTCGACCCCTCGATCCCGAAGCTCTCGCCTGGGGGTCTTCGAAGCACCCTGACGCCCAACCAGTCGCGCGTTCGGAAGAGCGCCGCGAAGCCGGTCACGCCGCCCACGCCTGTTCATCCGATCGCCTGATCCTCCACAACAGTCAGCGCGCGGTGCGGACGCGGTCCATCCACGCGGCGTCGGAGATGGTGCCGACGAGGCGCGTGCGGGCGCGGCCGAAGAGGGCGGTCCACTGGGCGCGCTCGGCGTCGGTGTACGTGACGAGGGTGATGCCGCGCGTGCGCATCGAGGCGAGGGCGCTCTCGTCGTCGCGCGTGACGTTGCGGGCCACGAGCGTCGAGAAGTTGTTGATGACCTCCTTGACGACGGGGCGCTGCGCTTCGGGCACGGTGGCCCACGCGCGCGACGAGAAGACGATGCCGCCGATGCTGAGGCTGCCGGTTCCCTCGGAGACGAACTGCACGCGCGACGACCACTGGAGCGCGACGGCCGCGTAGGGCGGCGCCACGAAGGTGTCGATGCGGTTGGTCTGGAGCGCGCCGAGCACCTCGGGCAGCGAGAGGGGAACGCCCGTCGCGTGGGCCTCGGTGTAGAACGCCGGGAGGATCACGTCGTCGCGCCACACCCACGGGTGCGTCTGCGCGAGGTCTTGCGGGGTGTGCACCTGACGCGTCGAGAAGAGCCGCGGCGCGCCGGAGTCGCCCCACGAGATGAGCTCGAAGTTCTGCCCGCGGAACTGCGTCTCGACCTCGGTGGCGAGCGCGTTGTGCGAGCGCTGCATCGCCTCGCGGTTGGGGAACATCCCGGGGAGCATGTACGCGAGCACGGGGCGGTGGATCTGCCCGAGGCCCACGCCGGTCATCACGGCGCCGTCGAGGCGACCCTGGCGCATCTTGCGCACCATCTCGCTCTCGTCGCCCTGCACGCCGCCCGCGTAGAAGCGCAGCGAGACCGCGTTGGCGGTGCGTCGGCGGAGCTCGCGGTTGCACGCGTCGAGGCCGCGCATCCACGTCGAGCCCGCGGGCGCGAGCGTCGCGATCGAGAGCACGCGACCGGCCGTGGCGGGCGCGGTGGGGGCGTTCTGGGCTTCGACGGCCGCGCCGAGGAGCAGCGCGCCAGACAGGAGGACGAGGGAGCGGGAGAGGAGCGTACGCATCGTGGGCGCTGATCTTTCTCGCACCCCAACGCGCGTTGCAAGGCGTCGCGCGCGGAACCTCGAAAACTCTACGCCGGGGTCTTGGAGGCCCCCCTCGACGCGGGGATGATCACGGTGACCCGGGTCCCCTTGCCCTCGACGCTCTCGAGCTCGACGCGGCCGCCGTGGCGCTCGACGATCTGCCGCACGATCGCGAGGCCGAGCCCCGTGCCCGCTTCTTTCGTGGTGAAGAAGGGCTCGAAGACCTTCTCGAGCGTCCCTCGGGGGATGCCCCGGCCGTTGTCGCTCACGGAGATCGCCACGGCCCCGTCGGGCTCGCGGTGTGACGACACGGTCACCGTGCCGCCGCGGGCGGTGGCCTCCATCGCGTTGACCACGAGGTTGTGAAACACCTGCTTCAGCCGCTCGCGATCGCCGACGGCGACGCCCTCGGAGAGCCTGCGCACCAGGGCCACCTGACGCTCGTGCGCGACGGGGTCCTGGAACGACATCACCTCTTCGAGGAGGGCGTGAAGGTCGACGGGCTCGCGCGCCATCGGCCGCGGCCTCGCGAGCTCGAGGAACTCCGAGAGCAATCGTTCGAGGCGACGGAGCTCCTCGGTCACGATGCGCACGCGGTCGGGGAGGTTTCCGCGGCCGTCGGGGGTGAGCTTCTCGATGTTGCGCCCGAGCAGGTGGAGCTGCAAAAGCGCTGCGTTCAAGGGGTTTCTGATCTCGTGCGCGAGGCCCGCCGCGAGCGTGCCCATGTGCGCGAGGGCCTCGTGCTCCGCGGCGCGGCGCTCCAGCGATCGGCGCTCGGTGACGTCGCTCCCGACGGCGTAGAGGGCCAGCGGGTCGCCCTCGTCGCGCGGTCCCATCCCTGACGGAACCACGTGCCAGAGCACCGTGCGCGTGCGGCCGTCGCGGGTGATCACCGGCGCTTCGAACTCCTCGCCGTGGCGCCCCGTCGCGGCCGCCGCGAGGTGCGCGCCGACGTGCTCCCGCGCCTCGGGTGGAAAGAGCGTCGAGAGGAGCTCGCGGCCCACCATCTCGTCGGCGCCGAAGCCCGTGACCTCCGACGCGCGGCGGTTGAAGAGCCGCACGACCCCGCGCTCGTCGAGCCCGAGCACGAGCACCTGCGTCGACTCGACGACGCCGCGGTACCTCCGCTCCGAGGTCTCGAGCATGGCCGCGAGGCGCGCGCGCTCTTTTCGGAGGGCGCCCTGACGCAGCGCGCTCTCGGCGGTGGCGACGAGGTCGTCGACCTTGAAGGGCTTGACCACGTAGTGAAACGCGCCGCCGCGCACCGCGGCCACGGCCGAGTCGAGCGTCGCGTGACCCGTGATCACCACCACCTCGCCCGACGGCGACGTGGCCCGCAGCGCGGGGAGCAGGTCGGTGCCCGACGTGTCGGGGAGGTTCACGTCGACGAAGGCCAGGTCGAAGCGCGTCTCTCGCGCGCACGCGAGCCCCTCGCTCGCGCTGGTCGTGTGGTGCACGTCGAAGCCGCGCGGCTCGAAGATGTCCGCGAGGTTCTCGGCGAGGTCGCGGTTGTCGTCGACGATCAGGAGCACCGGGCGCGCGGACATCAGCTATTGCTTTCGGAGCGCGAGGCGCAGGGTGAAGCGCGCGCCGCGCGTCGGGAGGTTCTCGGCCGTGAGGGTCCCGCCGTGCGACTCCGCGATGCGCCGCGAGAGCGCGAGGCCGAGGCCCGTCCCGTCGGGGCGCGTGCTGAAGAGCGGGTCGAAGAGCCGCGGGAGCGCGTCGGCGCGGATGCCGTGCCCGTTGTCGTCGACGTCGAGCCGCGCGTGCACCCCGTCGACGCGGACCGAGAGCGTGAGCCGCGGCGCTTCGACGTCGGCGAGCGAGAGCGCCTGCACGGCGTTCGAGAGCAGGTTCACCACGACCTGCGCGAGCTTGCGGGGGTCTCCCTCGACGAGCGCGACGGACTCGGGGAGGTCGAGGTCGACGGAGATGTTCGACGGCCGGGGCACACGCCCGAGCGCGTCGCGGGCCACCGTCGCGAGGTCGACGTTCTCGCTCGCGAGGGGCCGGTCGCGCACGGTCTCGAGGAGGTCGTTCACGATGGCCGTGGCGATGGTGACCTGCTCCCCGATGCGCTTGAGCTGCCGCTGCGTGCGGGGGTCGCTGCCGAGGCGCTCGTTGAGGATGAACAGCGACGTCTCGATGACCGCGAGGGGGTTGCGGAGCTCGTGCGCGACGCCCGCCGAGAGCTGCCCGGCGCCCGCGAGGCGCTCGACGCGCAGCAGCCGATCGACGATGGCCATCGCGTGCTCGCGCAGGGCCTCGGTCACCGCGGGGCCCACGCGCTCCCGCAGGAGCTCCGTGGAGACCGCGCCGTTCAGGGATTTCACCACCGCCTCGACCACCCGCTCTCGCAGCGCGTCGACCAGCGCCTCGGCGGGCGGAAACGACGGGGAGGGCTTCGCGTCGTCACGCACGGCGGCGATTCTCAGCCTCCGCGCCTTCGGAATGCAACGCTCTCAATGGAGCGTGTGCTCCGAGCCGTCGTGCTGGACCCGCGGCAGCTCGTCCTCGCGCCGCGCCTCGGGGGCCGGCTGCGGCACGAGCCGCAACGGCGGTCGCGAGAGCAGCATCCAGCGGTTGGTGCGGCGGGCGCGCTCTTCAGACTCCCAGCGCGCGAGCGTCGCCCTGTTCTTGAGCTTCCGTCGGATGAGCGCGGCGACCACGAGCACCGCGCCGCCGATCGAGAGGAGCCCGGTGCCCGCCCACAGCGGCGCGAAGGCCACGCGCCCGTCGAGGTCGCGGCGCCACTCGTCTTCGACGCGGGGCATCGAGGCCCCGTAGGTCTGCTCGATGGCCTCTTCGAGGGGCATCCCTTCGCGGAGGTGATCGACGAGGATCGCGAAGCGCGTGGGGCCGTCGATGCGCAGGAGGTAGCCCACGAAATCCGTCGACTCGGCGTAGGCCGCGTTCACCTGATCGGCGCCCTCGGAGAAGCCCTCGTCGAGCCTGCGGAGCGGCAGGAGGCGCCCCGTCCAGCTCGCCGACGCGAGCGCTTCGAAGCGTTCGAACGAGTGCTCGTCGGCCTGGTGCACCGCGACGCCCTCCGAGAGCCAGCGCGGGAGCGTCGCGTGGTGGGTCGCCTCCGCGAGCAGCAGGTGCGAGAGCTCGTGACGGAGCACCTGCGCCATGTTGCTCGCCGACCACGTGCGCGGCGCCATCGACGACACCAGCGCGAGGCGCACCGCGGGGTACGCCACGCCGACGGCGTAGTCGGGCGGCGGCGCCTCGACGGGCGCGAGCCTGCGCATCATGTCGGGGTCGGCCACGAGGCGCACGGTGAGCTGCGGGATTTCGTGCATCCCGAGCTGCGCGGCGATGGCGCGCGCGTCGCCCTCGGCGCGGCGGAGGCTCTGCGCGACGACGGGTTCGAGCGCGCGGGGGTACGAGATCGTGAGCGGCCCGCGGCGCGCGGTGACGTGGTCGACGGGGAGCGCGGGGATGGTCATCGAGCCCGGCGCGTAGGGGCCGTCGACGAGGTCGCGCGCGCCGCGCGGCGGTGCGATGCGGGCCGTGAGGTCGACCGTCTGCGCTCGGGCCTCGCGCGCGCTGAACATCCACAGGAGGGACACGAGCGCGAGCGCCACGAGGCGACGGAAAAACTTCATGGCACTCCAGGGTGGACGACCGTGACCCTCGTCGTCGAGGTGGTGGCGCCTTCCTGCGCGAGAAAGTAGACACCCACTACGGCCAGCGCAACTCCACCCACCGCGATCCACGGCCACGCGCGGCTCCACACGCTGCGAGACTCGGGTTGCGCGGGCGCGACCCTGCGGTCGTTCGTACCCGAACGATTCGCCGCGGAAGATCCCTGACCGCTCGCGGGTTGAGCGCTATTCGCCGCGGGTCCAGCCTGCGCGGCGGTGCCGTTCGCGGTCGAACCATCGGCGGGCGCCGAGGCGTCGGTCGGCGTCGACGCGTCGCTCGATGCGGTCGCGTTGGTCGTGCGGACGGCGAGCGCGGGGAGCACCACCTGATCGATCACGGCGACGTCGACGGAGGTCACCTCGCGCGACGCGGGCCACGCGCGCTGCACCGGGTCGTACACGCGCACGAGGGAGCCCGCGGGGCGCGCCATGAGCTCCACGACGAGGCCGCAGCCGAGGCGCGTCGAGACGGTGTCGAGCGCGGCGGCGTCGCGGTCTTCGCCGCGCAGCGAGCGTCGCGCCGCGGCGAGGTCGGCGACCTCGGTGGCCCGCGCGGCGTCGGTGATCGCGTCTCCGCGGAGCGCGGCGCGGGCGTCGGCGTCGGCCACGCCGCGGAGACCCTCGCGGTGCGAGACCGCGTCGGCGAGCGTCTCGGCCGAGGCGCGCATCGACTCGTCGGGGTCGCCCGCGACGGCGACGCAGACCTTGGGCGCGGGCGGGTCGGCGAGCGCGGCGGAGGGCGTGAGCAGGCGCGCGAGGAGCGCAGCGGGGAGCGCGTAGCGGAGCGTCATTCGTCGTCCTCTTCGAGGTCGTGCGAGGGGGAGGATGCGCCGTAGAGCACGGCGTCGGCGTAGGCGGGCCGCGGTCGGAGCACGTCGTCGGGCAGGAGCCACTCGGGCTTGAGAAAGACCTCGTCGAGGTAGAGGCCCTGCGCGGGCGCGGTCATCCCCGAGCGCGTGCGATCGCCGTCGGCGAGGCGAGCCTTCACGGTGCCCGTCGCGAGCCTCCCGCGGCCTACGTCGACGAGCGTCCCGGTGATGATCCGCACCATGTTCTTGAGGAACGCCGTTCCCTCGACCTCGATGGCGATGAGGCCCTCGTGGCCGTGCCAGCGGGGGATGATCGCCATGCGCCAGATGTGTCTCCGCGCGCTCACGCGGTCGCAGTCGGCGGCGCGAAAGGCGTTGAAGTCGTGCTCTCCCACGAGGGCCGTCGCCTCGGACTCCATGCGCCCGAGGTCGAGGTCGCCCCAGATGTGCCAGGCGCGCTCGCGCAGCAGTGGGTCGCGCACGGGGGCCGCGTGCACGAGGTATCGGTAGCGCTTGCCCGCGGAGGCCCTGCGCGGATCGAAGCCGTCGGCGGCCACGCGCGCGTCGAGCACCGACACCTGCGGCGGGAGTTTCGAGGTGAGCCCGAGCTTCCACCCCCGCTCGGGCACGATGGCCTTCGTGCGGAACGACACGACCTGCGCGAGCGCGTGCACGCCCGCGTCGGTGCGACCCGAGGCGCGCATGGTGATGGGCTCGCACGCGATGGTGCTCGCGGCGATCTCGAGGTGCTCCTGCACCGTGGGGACGCCGCGCTGCCGTTGCCACCCCGAGAGGCCGGTGCCGTCGTAGCGGACGATGAGCCGAACGGTCTGTGTCTCGGGTGCGTGATCCATCGGGCCGCAAGGGGTATCACGGACTCGGAGCGCGCATCACGACCCCCGCGCGCGAAACGGCGCGAGCGCGCGCGGCCCCGACCCGCGCGACAGAATCGGGGGCGTTGACAGAGGGAGCGCCCGCGGATGACCCTCGCGGCCAATCCCATGAACAGGTCGCTCGTCGGCGTCGCGCTCTCGCTCTCGCTCTCACTCGCCGCGCTCGACGCGTCGGCGCAGGTCGCACCGGCGCAGCCCGGTCCCCCGCCGCCCATCGCGAATCCGCAGGAGAGCCCCTGGGGCGCGCCGCCGCCGCCCGTCGCCGTGCAGGTGGCGCAGCCCGTCTACGTCGCGCCGCAGCCCGTGTACGTGATGGCGCCGCCGCAGTCGCCCTACGCGCGCTATCGCCCGACGCGGATCCCGTACGACGGCGGGCCCGTTCCTCCGGGGGGGCGGTTGGAGACGCGCGCGCGCCTCGGGCTCACGATCGGCGGCGGCGTGACCTTCGGCGTGACGTGGCTCATCACCGCGATGGTGGGCGGCCTCGCGGGGAGCGTCTCCGACGGCGTCTCGGGCAGCAGCGGGCGTTCGAGCGCGTGGTGGCTCGTGGCGCCGGTGCTCGGCCCCGTGGCCTTCGGCCTCTCGAACGACAGCGTCCCGAGCGGCGGGTGGTTCATCCTCACGCTCGACACCATCGCGCAGGGCGCGGGCCTCGCGATGCTCATCTATGGCGTGACCAACCCCGCGACCTACGTGGTCTTCGACGGTCAGGCGCGTCGCGAGGCGCCCGCGAGGCCCCGCTGGGCGCTGCTCCCGGGCACCTCGGCGGCGCCGCACGGAGCCACCTTCTCGCTCACGTTCTGAGCGCCGTCAGGGCGCGCGCGCGCCTTGACAACGGACGCCTCGGGGTGCGACTCCCTTCGGGGTTTTCGACCGTCTATCGAAGCAGCACCGAAGGGGAAACGTCGCCGTGGAGACCCGCAACCAGGAGTCCGAGATCGAACGCGCCGCGGAGATGGTCGAGACCATGATCCGCAAGCAGGGCATCGACCCCGAGACCGTGCGCATGGTGCCTCCGGGGCAGGGTCGCGCGTGGTCGCTCATGCGCGGCAGCGCGGCCGTCGCGATCTTCCTCCGCCCGCCGCGTGACGGCGAAGAGGACCCTCGCCTGCGCGTCGTGTCTCCGATCATCAAGGTCGACGACGCCGTGCGCCCCGAGCTCTTCAAGACCCTCCTGGAGCTCAACGCGACAGGCCTCGGCGGCATGGCCTTCGGGCTCCATCAAGACCGCGTGGTGGTGGTGGCCGAGCGCCGCACGCGCGACCTCGAGCCCTCCGAGGTGGCGCACCTGATCGAGCGCGTCGGCGTCGTGGCCGACCACTACGACGACCAGCTCATCGCCCGCTACGGCGGCGTCAAGGTCAGCGACCTCCCGTAACGTGTCGCCGCGCGGCCGCCTGCACGTCGGCGCGCTGGCGCTCGCTGCGCTGACGGCGACCTCGCACGCCGCGGCCTTCGACGCCGAGGTGCGCGCCGACACGCAGGCGCAGGCGTACCAGGTCCGCGGGCCGGGCAACGCGACGCTCCTCTCGCTCCGTCGCATCACGCAGACGCTGACCCTCGGCGGCGTCGAGCGGACGCGTCGCATGGGCACCTGGTCGGTGCGCGCGCGGCTGCGCCTCGACAGCGACTTCGGCTCGTCGTGCGACCCCACCACCGACCGCTGCCTCGACGAGCTCAACCGCTCTCGCGCGGCGGACTTCGCGCCGCTCTTCGCGCGCCGCGCCCTCGACCTGCCCTTCGCGTACCTCGAAGGGAGCGGGCTCATCGGGGGCTCGACGACGGTGCGTCTCGGGCGACAGCTCGTGATCGATCCGCTGGGGTTCTGTCTCTTCGACGGCGCGCGGGCGAGGGTCACCGTGGCCGACCGCGTGGTCTTCGAAGCGTACGGCGGCCTCGAGACCCGCACGGGCTTTCCGCTCTCGAACGGGCGCTACGAGCGCGACGGCGTGATGCGCGCGGACCGCACCGGGTGGGACCCGTCGCTCGCCTCGCGCGTCCGCGACGCCTCGCTCGCGGGCGCCGTCGCCGCCGCCATCGAGACCGCGGGTGACGGCCCCGTGTTCGCGCGCGCGACGTGGCGCCGCGTGTGGGGCGCCGACGGCGTCGCGGAGGAGAAGCTCGGCGCCTCCGTCGACGTGACGCTCTCGCCCGCGTGGCGCGCCTTCGCCGAGGCGGTGCACTCGATCCCGCAGCAGACGGTGTCGAACCTCACGCTCGGGGCCTCGTACGCAGATGATTCCGAGCGATCGTTCGGTGTCGAACTATCTCGCTGGCGACCCACCTTCGACCTCACCTCGGTGTGGGCCTCGTTCTGGACGGACCCCACCGACGACGCGCGCCTCCGCGGCGCCCTCCCCCTCGGCCGGGGATGGACCGTGACGGCTTCGACCTTCGGCCGCAGGTACGCGCTCTCCGAGAGCCCCGCGTCGCCGAACTCCCCGACGCTCCCCGACGCGTGGTCGGGCGGCGGCGACGGGGCGCTGCTCCTGCGTCGACCGCGCTACGAGGGATCGCTGCGCGCGCACGGCGAGGGCGGCGAGCTCGGCGTCCGCGCGGGCGCGGACCTCACGGGGCGCGCGTGGATCCGGTGGCAGGTGCTGCGCGTCGACGCGGGCCTCTCGGCGTGGTGGGTCGATGATCCGCTGCGTCCCGAGCGCAGCGTCGCGTCGCTCGGCGTGATGGCCGGCGCCACCGTGCGCATCGGCCGCGTCGCCGACGTTCAGCTCAACGTCGAAGACGACGTCAACCGCATCGTCGGTCACCGCCTCCGCGCCGTGGCCCTCGTCACCCTGAGGATGTCGAACTGATGCGCGCGCTCCTCGCGACGGTGTGCCTCGTCCTCCTCGCGCTCTCGTGCGGAGCCGCGCACGCGCAGCCCCTCGCGCCACGCCCCGCGAGCGCTCCGCCGCGCCGCGCGCCCTCGCACGCGATCTTCCCCGAGCAGTCGCTGCCGCTGCGCTTCGATCACGCGCGACACCTGCGCGTCGCGGGCGTGACCTGCGTCCGCTGCCACACGAGCGCCGCCGCGAGCGACCGCGTCGAAGACCGCCTCGTGCCCGCGGAGTCGACCTGTCTGCCCTGCCACGCCATCGACCGCGCGCAGCCCGCGCGGGCGTCGACACCCGTCACGCGATGCGACGGCTGCCACGTCGGGTGGAGCGCCGCGACGCCGCTGCGCGTGGCGCGCGTCGAGATCGCGCCCGCGAACCTGCGCTTCTCACACCGGACCCACGTCTCGCGCGGTCAGCGCTGCGAGTCGTGCCACGGAGAGATGCGCGCCGTGGGCCTCGCGACGCGCCTCGAGCTGCCCGCGATGGAGTCGTGCGTGACCTGCCACCGCGCCGGCGGAGCGGCCCCCGAGGCGTGCGCGACCTGTCACATCACCGAGGCCGACGGCGTGCTTCGAACGCGCTTCGGCGAGGCGTGGCTCAACCCGCCGCGGTGGATGCGCGGGATGCACCACGACGCGGACTTCTGGTTCACGCACCGCGCGACCGCGGGCGAGAACCCCGAGCGCTGCGCCGTGTGTCACCGCGACGACGAGTGCGCCGCGTGCCACGACGGGCGCGTGCGAGACCGACGCACGCACCCCAACGACTACCTCACGCAGCACCCCGTCGACGCGCGCATCAACGGGAGCACCTGCATGAGCTGCCACCGTCAGGCTTCGTTCTGCGTGGCGTGCCACGAGCGCGGCGGCGTCGCGATGTCGTCGGCGCCGTCGTCGAGGGCGCAGACGCGCTTCCATCCGCCCGCGGAGGTGTGGTCGGGGCGCGTGGTGACGGCGCGGCATCACGGCGTCGAGGCGCGTCGCTCGCTCTCGACCTGCGTGTCGTGTCACGCCGAGCAGGACTGCGTGACCTGCCACGCGACGACGGCCGCGGGCGGAGGCGGTTTCTCGCCGCATCCGCCGGGGTTTCTCGCGCGCTGCGGTGCGCTCCTTCGCGCGAGCGAGCGCCCGTGCAGGAGCTGCCACGAGGACCTCGACGCGATCGCCGCGCGCTGTCGCTGAAGGCTATCGGCGCGAGGCGAGCACGGCGACGACGAGGGTCGCCATCACGAGCACCGACACGATCACCAGCCCCACGAGGAGGATGGCCGTCGTCGCGCGCGAGGGCTGCTCGGCGGGGGGCTGCGGCGGCGGCATCGGCGGCTGTTGCCACGGGGCCGCGTGACGGGGCGGGAGCGCCGTCGAGAGCGTGTGGTGCATCGGCTGCGGCGGCGCCGCGGGGGGCTGCCACGGCGCCTGCTGCGCGGGCTGAACCTGCGGCGACGGAGGACCTGGAATGACCGAGTCGAAGGGCGACGGCCGCGTCGCGACGAGGGGCGCGTGCGCGATCGACGACATCGAGCCGATGGGCAGCGTCGCGGGCGCGTCGGCGGACTGCAAGAGCTCGCCGTTCGGCGCGGTCAACACCGTGGCCTCGGCCTCGGCGAGAAACGACCGCGACGACGGGAGCCCGCCCTGCGTGGGGTGTGACGGCGGTCTCAGCGGATCGAACTGTTGAGGCTCTCCCGACGGAGCGTGCGCGCCGCGCGGAGGCGGCGGGTCGGGGTGGAGCACCACGGGTGTTCCGTCGGAGCTGGTCTGGTCCGCGGTCCAGTGGGCGACGGGAGACATCGAGCCGACGGGGACGGTGGCCTCGGGCGCGTAGGTGTCGTGGTAGAGGCCCGAGGGGGCCGGCGTCTCGTCGCTCCACGCGGCGCGCGATCCGGGCGAGGGGACCGCCGCGTGTGGGGAGGGCGTCGACGACCCGTGGGTTGAGAGTCGACCCGTTCGCGGCGGTGGGCGTGACGAGTCCACGGGTGGGGCCACGATGTTCCCACGGGGACGCGCGCGCAGGCAATCGGCCGTTGTAGTGGCCGCGCGACGCCGTGATGTATGCTCGCCGACCTTGGAAGGGCAACCACCCCACGTGAGCGAGGAGAGCCGACACCCCGCGGAGGCGTGGGTGGGGCGCGTGGTGGCGGAGAAATATCGCATCACCCGCTGCCTCGGCATCGGCGGTCACGGCGCGGTCTTCGAAGCCGTGAACACCTGGACGGAGCGGCGCGTGGCGCTGAAGCTCCTGCTCGGCGCGGCGGCGCTGCACCCCGAGATCTCCGAGCGGTTCTTGCGCGAGGCGCGCGCGTCGACGCGGGTGGCCCACCCCAACATCGTCGAAGTGCTCGACATGGGCCGCGACGCCGCCGACGGCACCCTCTACATCGTGCAGGAACTCCTCCAGGGCGAGGACCTCCGAGACCTCCTGCGCCGCGAGCGCACGCTCGACGCGCACCAGCTCATCGAGGCCCTCGCGCCCGTGATGGACGCCCTCTCGGCCGCGCACGCGCTCGGCATCGTGCACCGCGACCTCAAGCCCGCGAACATCTACCTCGCGCGCTCCCCCGACGGGCGCATCACTTCGAAGCTCATCGACTTCGGCGTGTCTCGCATGCGCGACAGCGACCGCGAAACCAACGAGCTCACGCACACCGGGGCCCTCCTCGGGACGCCCGATTACATGTCTCCCGAGCAGGCGCGGGGCGAGCGCACGGGGCCGCAGTCTGACGTGTGGGCGATGGGCATCGTGCTCTACGAATCGCTCGCGGGGCAGCGCCCCTATCGCGCGGCCAACTACAACGCGCTGCTCATCAAGATCCTCGCCGACGAGGTGCCGCCGATCACGTCGTTCGCGCCCGGCGTCGACGCAGCGCTCGCGGAGATCGTTCACGGCGCGCTCGCGCGCGACCTCTCGCAACGCTGGCGCTCGATGGCCGCGCTCCGCGAGGCCCTGGTGCGCTGGGCCGCGGTCACGCCGCGGCGGGTCTCTTCGGGCGACGTCACGCCGAGCGTTCAACAGTTTCCTCCCCTCGACCTCGCGGACCCGACGCCCGTCTCGCTCGCGCCGCCCGAGATGGTGGCCGAGCCTCCGCCGCCCGTCGCCGCGCCGCTCTCGATGCCCGTGTCGGGTCCGCGCGTGGTCGCGCCCGAGCCCCTCGAAGGCGCGCATCCCGCGTACGGAACGGGCTCTGCGGCCACGAGCGACGACACCGACGAGGCGCCCCTCGGCGAGGTGGCCTCGCCCATCGCGCCCGCGGTGTTCGCGCCGCCCGCGTTCCTCGCGTCGCCCGAGGTGGTGTCGCACCCCGCGCCGACGAGCGCGCCCTACGCGCCGAGGAGCGCTCCCTTCGCGCCGACGTCTCACCCCGAGGCGGCGTCACACCCGAGCGCCTCGCTGCAATCGTCCGCGCCGCTTTCTCTGCCCGCGCCGCGCGCCGCAGCGCCGCCTCGACGCAGCGTCGGCGCCATCGTGCTCGCGAGCCTCGTCGCGCTCGGCATCGTGCTCGGCGGACTCATCGTCGCGCGCTCGATGCTCGCGCCCGCGCGCCGGATCGAGAACGTCGTCGAGACGCCGCCGGGCGCGCCTCCCCTCGCGGCGGTCACGGCGCGTCGCGAGGAGCGCGCGCCGCCCGCGGTCTCAGAGGCGCGTGACGCCGCGGTGATCGAGGCGAGGCTCGACGCGTCGCCCGCTCCGATCGCGGCGCGCGCGGTCGAAGTCGCAGACGCCGCGGTGATCGACGACGCGGGTGACCGGCCGCGGATCGCGCGCGTGCTCCGACCCGCGCTCCGACCCGTGAGGCCCGAGCCGGTGACGCGAGACCTGCCCGAGTCCGCGGAGATCCGAACGATCTTCAACGGCCTGACGCCCGCGGTGCGAGGCTGCATGGGCACGCAGTCGGGCACGGTGCTCGTGGCCGCGACGATCCTCGCCTCGGGGCGTATCGAGCGCGTTCAGGTGTCGGCGCCCTGGGCTGGAACGCCCGCCGGGGCGTGCATCGTGGCGGTCGTGAACCGGGCCCGCGTCGCGCCCTTTCGGCAGGATCGCTTCACGTTCTCGTGGCCCTACGTGATCCCCGTCGCGAGCGGGGGTCAGCGGTAGCGCGCGTCGCGGGGGCCGAGGTTGAGCGCGCCCTTGAGCTCTCGAAAGCGTGACGCGAGCGCCTGCGCGCTCACGTCGTGGCGCGCCGCGACCTCGCGCTGACGGGCCGTGGCGCCGTCGACGCGCGCGATGGCGTAGTCGATCGCGGCGGCGGTGACGGCGCACATGCGAGCCCGCGTGGCCGCTTCGAAGTCGCGCCAGATGCGCAGGGCGCGCTGGATCTCGCCGTCGGTGGCGCCGGCGCGTCGGAGCTGCGATTCGAGCTGGGCCTCTTCGGGGGCCGTGGAGGTCACGTTGCGGAGCGAGCGGGGCGCGACCGTCGCGTCGAGCTTGCGAGAGATCGCGTGGATGGCCGGCGCGCCGACCTCGCCAGCGCGAGACTTCGAAGAGGACTTCGCCGGGGCGCCGCGCTCGAGCCATGAGGCGAGGCTGCGGAGGTCGGCGTGGTCGGGGTGTCGATGGAGGAGCGCGCGGGTGATCGTGAGGGCTTCGGCGCACTGACCGAGGCGGCCGAGACAGTGGGCGAGGGAGGCGCCGACGTCTTCCTGCTCGGGGCGGGAGCTGTGCGCTTTTCTGAGGTACCCGAGGGCTTCGGAGGGAGATTCGAGGGCGACGTCGAGGAGGTGACCGAGGTTGTGGTTGTACCAGGGGTTGCCCGGTGACAGCGCCACGGCTCTTCGGAACGCGGTCACGGCCATGTGGTAGTTGCATTGGAGCGCGTGACACAGGCCCATGAGCGCGTGGGCCGTGTCGTCGTCGGGTGACATCGCCACCACGCGACGGAGGTGGAGCGCCGCGGCCCAGGGGCTCTCTTCGAGGCGCAGCTCGGCGAGCTGTCGGTGCGCGAAGCGCGACGCGTCGCTGTCGTCTTCGGCCCGCGCGAGGATCTCTTCGAGCAGCTTCACGATCTGCGCGCGCGGCTTCGAGGCGCGGAGGGCCTCTTCCGCGCGGTGTCGGAGCACCCTCAGGTCTCCCTCCGAGCCCGTTGCGTTCATCGGCGCTTGAATAGCCCGCTCGAACGCGTGAGGCAAGGCATCGGCGACCGCGAAACCGTGGGCTCCGCGCGCGCTCCGAGGCTCATGTGCGGTGAGGACGCGCCGACGCGACCCGTCGTTTGTGACAACGCCGATGAAATGCGTTCTCTTCCTCGGCCGTATCATCGCGCTGGAGTCGCGCGTTCGCGGCTTCACCAATGACCCGTCAGCGCGCCCACCGTCACCACCTGATCCCCTCCTCGCGCGCTGAACCCGACCGCCGGGTGATCGTCCGATCAGCCCCCCGATCGCGGCCCCCGAGCAGGAGGGACAGGTGGTAGCGTCGCCCCGATGATCAAGCACATCCTGACCGCAAGCCTCGCGCTCACCCTCGGCCTCGGCCTCGACGCGTGCGTCGTCCGTGGCGCGCAGCCCGTCGCGTACTCCCCGGGGTACTACCAGGCCCGCCCCGTTCAGACGGTGGTCTACACGCAGCCGCAGCAGCAGGTGGTCTACGCGCCGCAGCCCGTCTACGCGCAGCCCCAGGTGTACGCGCAGCCCATGCAGACCACGGTGTACACGGCGCCCGCGCAGCCCGTGGTGTACGCGCGTCCCGTCGCGCCCGCGGTGGGCGTGAGCGTCGGCGGAGGCGTCGGCATGGGCGTGGTCTCGGCGGGCGGTGGCGTTCGCGTCGGCCTTCCCTGATCGAACGGCCCGCTTCGGGCGATGCGCCCGCGACGCTCGGTGACAGACCTCGTCGCGGGCGAAGCGCTCGCTCCCTCTCCTTCAGCTCAGATCACAAGAAGCCCGTGCGGCGGTTCTTGCTCTCTCGCTCCGAGGGCTCCTGACCGACGGCGTAGACCTCGTCGGCCGCCACGGCGAACTGGTGCTTCTTCGAAGTCTCGAGGACCACGAAGTCTCCCTTGAGCGTCACGCGCACGACGTGGGGAACCGTGAGCGATCCTCCCTTGTGGCCAGCGTGGACGGTCACGTCCCACTGGTCGCCGGTCTCGTAGGTGTCACCCTGCTCACGAACATCGGAGAGGGCGCGGAGCATCGATCGCAACAGGTCGCTCTGGGTCATGGGATGAGTCCCTACTGCCGGTGCGACGCGCGCGTCAAGCGCCCGGGGCGCGCCCTCACGGCGGGCACTGGGGGACGAGCGCGTAGGGCGTCGAGAAGGCCCTGAGCTCCGCGTCGATCTGCACCATCGTGCGATCGAGCTCGTTGGTCGTGTCCGCGAGGGCCACGCAGATCCGCTTGTCCTGACCGCAGAACGTGGCGGGCTCGCAGCGCGCCCTCGCCGCCGCGGGGACGGCGTCCATCACGGCCGCGTCGCCGTACATCGGCCGTCCGCCGATCATCACGAGGCGCACGTCGGCCACGGGCGCGTCGAGGATCGAGTCGTACGCGTCGCAGCCGCGGTCGGGGATCACCGTCACGTCCGCGTAGCGTCCCTCGACGAGCGCGCCGATCTGCGGCCGATCGACGGCCTGCGCGGCGCGCGAGGTGGCCATCTCGAAGATGTCTCGCGACGTGAGCCGACCGCCCATCGCGGCGCGCGAGAACTCCCGCGCGTAGCGCATCTCGACGAGGAGGTTGGGGCTGCCCGTGGGGGTCCAGTCGGGCGCGAGCGCGACCGTGAGCCCCGCGTCGAGCGCCGCGCCTACGTCGGTCGTGCGGCCGTAGAGCACCATGTTCGACCGCGGCGACCAGATGAGCCGCGCGCGCACCGAGGCCATCGCGTCGAACTCCTCGCGACCGAGCGCCGTTCCGTGGATCACCACGAGCGGCGGCACGAGGAGGTCTCTCGCGATGAGCATCCCCCACTCGCGCCACGCGGCCTCGTTCACGCCCTCGGAGAGGTGGAGGATGTACGCCGTGACGGTGCCCGCGGAGATGGCCGCGCGGAGGCTCGTCGCGTCGGCCGCTGCGACGGAGGCGATGCCGAGGGTGTTGGTGCGGTGCGTGTCGACGCCGCCGAAGTCGGTGCCGTACTCGACGTTGCGCGCGAGGGTGCGCGTGGCGCACACGCGGTTGAGCGAGCCCTGCACCGCGGTGGTGCCCGACACGATCGCGCGGAGCTCGCCCCACTTGAGCATCGCGCAGGTGTGCATCGCCTCGTTCGTGCGGAGGGGCTCGGTCACGGCGCGGTACGCCGTCGCGGCCTGCCACTGGTCCGAGTTGCCGTAGAGCATCGGCGGCGTCCACGGCGGGAGGAAGTCGTACTGCGGGTGGTCGTGCGTGTTGACGAGGCCGGGATAGATGATCCCCGCGGTCTCGATCACGGTGGCGCCCGCGTAGCCCGCGCGCGTGTCGCAGCGCGCCGCGACGCAGGTGAGGTTTGCCCCCGTGATGAGCACCTCGCCGGGCGAGAGCACGCCCGTGGGCGTCACCACGCGGCCGCGCAGCACGAAGCGATCGGCGGCGCCCGGCGTGACCCTCGGCGTGGCCGTCGAGGGCGTGCCGCAGGTCACGCGACGCTCGGGCGGGAGCGCCGTCGAGGCGCCCATCCCGATGCCCGCGGGGAAGGTGCGCGTGACGTCGGAGACGGTGACATCGCGAGGCGCGTCGGCGAGGTCTTGCGGGATGTCTCTCGCACCGTCGGAGACGTCGGGGGTGAGGTCTGCGGCGACGTCGGCGCGGTCGATGGTGATGTCACCGGTGACATCCATCGGGGGCGTCACGTCGGGGCTCTGCGTGTCGGGCGGAGGCGTGTCGGTGACCGTGACGTCGGGCGCGGTGACGTCGGGCGCGGTGATGTCGGCGGCGAGGTCGTCGCGCGCGTCTGCCGCGACGGAATCGACCGGGGTATCGAGCGGAAGATCGCGCGTCGCATCGGTCGACGAGGCGTCGTCGAAGGTGTTGTTGGAAGGCGCCCCTGCGCTGCACGCAAGGAGGCTGAGCGCGGCCGTGAAGAGCGCGATGGGTCGCATCCTGCGATCGACGCTAACACCGTTTCTCACGCTTTGCTGTGGTAGGGTCGCGCCCGTGAACGAAGCTCTGGACGGCGAGCGCGTGGGCGTCGGGGTCACGCGGATTCCGCTGCGATCACCGACGTTGCCGCCTGCGACCGACACCAACTGCTACCTCGTGGGCGAGGGGGATTTCTACGTCGTCGAGCCCGCCTCGCCGTGGCCCGAAGAGCAGCGAATCCTCGAGGACGCCGTGCGAGGGCGCGTCGCGCGGGGGCACAGGCTCCTCGGCGCGATCGTCACGCACCACCACCGCGACCACGTCGGCGGCGCGAGGCGCCTGTGCGAAGCGTTCGGTGTCCCGTTGCTTGCACACCCGGACACGCTCGCGAGGCTTGATTCTCAGGCTCCGAGCGACGTCGCGCTCCGTGAGGGAGACGCTCTCGACCCGGCGCTCGCGGCCCTCGACATCGCGGTGCTTCACACGCCGGGGCACGCGCCGGGGCACCTCTGCCTCTTCGCGCGCGCTCACGGCTGGATGATCGTCGGAGACATGATCGCCTCGATCGGGACGATTCTCATCGACCCCTCCGACGACGGCGACATGGACGCGTACATCACCCAGATCCGTCGGCTCGCGGCGCTCGCGCCGTCGCGGCTCCTGCCCGCGCACGGAGCCCCCATCGACGAGGCCGTCGCGCGGCTGGAGTTCTACGTCTCCCACCGGCTCGCCAGGGAGGCGAAGGTGCTCGGCGCCGTGCGGGCGCACCCGACGGCGATCGAAGACGTGGTGGCCGAGGCGTACGCGGACACGCCCGGCGCGCACCCCGAGCTCGCGCGTCGGAGCGCGACGGCGCACCTCGATCGGCTGGTGAAGCTCGGTCAGGTGGTGCGCGACAAAGACCGCTGGCGACGCGTGACCTGACGCGCCCCAGAGGTGTATACGCGCGGGCTGATGAACCCCGCAGACACCGACTGGAAGGCCCTCGCCACTCGCTGGATCGAGGAAGACCCCGACGCTTCGACGCGCGCCGAGCTCACGGCCATCGTCGAGGCCAACGACCTCGCCGCGCTCGCCGACCGCTTCGGCGCGAAGCTCGAGTTCGGCACCGCGGGGCTCCGCGGCGTGCTCGGCGCAGGACCCAACCGCATGAACCGCGCGGTGGTCATCCGCACGACCGCGGGGCTCTGCGAATACCTGAAATCGCAGGTCCCCGACGCTGCGACGCGCGGCGTCGTGGTGGGCTACGACGGCCGCCGTATGAGCCCCGAGTTCGCGGCCGACGCCGTCGCCGTGATCGCCGCCGCGGGCATGGTCGCGCACCTCTTCGAAGACTTCGCGCCGACGCCCCTCACGGCCTACGCGGTCGAGGCCCTCGGCGCCGCCGCGGGCGTGATGGTCACGGCGAGCCACAACCCGCCGGAGTACAACGGCTACAAGGTCTACTGGGGCAACGGCGCGCAGATCATTCCGCCGCACGACGTGGGCATCGCCGCGGCCATCGACGCGGTGGGCGGAGCGCGCGAGGTGCCGCGCGCGGACATCGACGGCGCGAAGGCGAAGGGGCTCTGCAAGGTCGTTCCCGCGGCCGTCACGGCGCGCTACCTCGAAGGGCTGCGGGCGCTCTCTCCGTGCGTCGAGGCGCCGGCGAACCTGTCGATGGTGTACACGGCGCTCCACGGCGTCGGGGCGAAGCTCGCGCTTCAGGTGCTCTCTCGCTGGGGGCGCGTGTCGTCGGTGGCCGAGCAGCAGGAGCCCGACGGCGCCTTTCCCACGGTGGCCTTTCCGAACCCCGAGGAGAAGGGCGCGATGGACCTCTCGCTCGCCCTCGCGCGGCGCGAGAAGGCCGACGTGGTCATCGCGAATGACCCCGACGCCGATCGACTCGCGGTGGCCGTCCCCCGCGGGGATGGCTTCGTGCAGCTCTCGGGCAACGACGTGGGTGTGCTCCTCGGGCATCATCTTCTGACCGAGGGCGCGAAGGGCGCTGATCGCTTCGTCGCGATGTCGATCGTGTCGTCGCCGCTGCTCCCGGTGATCGCGCGCGCGCTCGGGGTCCGCTGCGAAGAGACCCTCACGGGCTTCAAGTGGATCGCCAACCGCGCGATGGAGGTCGGCCGCGAGACCGGCGCGCGCTTCGTCTTCGGCTACGAAGAGGCCCTCGGGTACAGCGTCTCGACGCTCGTGCGCGACAAGGACGGGATCAGCGCCGCGTACGTCGTCGCGGGCCTCGCCGCGAGCCTCAAGGCGAAGGGCCAGACGCTCCTCGACAGGCTCGAAGCGATTCACCGCGAGTACGGGTACTTCGTCTCGGGTCAGCGCAGCGTCACGGCGAAGGGCGCCGACGGGATGAAGGCCATCGCGACCACGATGGCGGCGTTCCGCGCGAAGCCCCTCGCGAGCTTCGGCGGCAAGGCCGTCGTGGCCACTCGCGACGTGCAGACGGGAACGGTCACCGACGCGCAGGGCAAGGTCACCGCGCTCGGCCTCCCGCCCTCGAACGTCATCGCGTACGACCTCGAAGGCGGCGGTCGCGTGATGCTCCGCCCGAGCGGGACGGAGCCCAAGATCAAGTTCTACCTCGACCTCTGCGAGCCCCTCGCGGCGAGCGAGTCGTACGAGTCTGGCGTGGCGAGGGCGCGCGCGCGGCTCGACGAAGCCGTCGCGGAGATCACCGCGGCTTCGCAGTCTCGCGGCGGGCTCTGACCGTGGGCTGAAACCGCTGCGCGGCGAGACGTTCGGCGCGCAGCGGTGACGGGCTCAGGGCTCGATCTCGCGGAGGTCGTGCGGGATCTTGAGCGTGGGCTCGGTGCGCTCCTGCACCTCCCTGGCGGAGACGCCCTTCGCGACTTCGCGGAGCACGAGGGCCTCGTCGGTCACGTCGATCACGGCGAGGTCGGTGATGATCCGGTGCACCACGCGGCGCCCGGTGAGGGGCAGCGAGCACTCGCGGACGATCTTCGGCGTCCCGTCCTTCGCGGCGTGCTCCATCATCACGATGACGCGGCGGGCGCCGTGGACGAGGTCCATCGCGCCGCCCATGCCCTTGACCATCTTGCCGGGGATCATCCAGTTGGCGAGGTCGCCCTTCTCGCTCACCTGCATCGCGCCCAGGATCGCCAGGTCGATGTGCCCGCCGCGGATCATCGCGAAGCTGTCGGCGCTCGAGAAGTAGCTCGCGCCGGGGCGGACGGTGATGGTCTCCTTGCCTGCGTTGATGAGGTCGGGGTCGACCTCGGAGGCGGGCGGATAGGGCCCCACGCCGAGGACGCCGTTCTCGCTCTGGAGCACCACCTCGACGCCCGCGGGGACGAAGTTGGGCACCAGCGTCGGCATGCCGATGCCGAGGTTCACGTAGAAGCCGTCGCGGAGCTCGCGCGCCACGCGCCTTGCGATCTCGTCTCG
Source organism: Polyangiales bacterium (assembly GCA_046351535.1). GTDB lineage: Bacteria > Myxococcota_A > Polyangia > Polyangiales > CAISKJ01. The sequence continues at coordinate 19,452 of JAXLYG010000066.1, read as the reverse complement.
GTTCAGCATCAGTCCTTCCTCACGGTGCGGCGTTCGATGCGCTTCTGATACCCGGTGCCGCGGAAGATCCGCTGCACGAAGACCCCCGGGGTGTGCACCTGCGCGGGGTCGAGCTCGCCGGGCTCGACGAGCTCCTCGACCTCGGCGATGGTCACCCGCCCCGCGGAGGCGCAGAGGGGGTTGAAGTTCATCGAGCTCGCGCGGAACACGAGGTTGCCGTGACGGTCGCCGCGCCACGCCTTCACGATGGCGAAGTCGCCCGTGATGCCGCGCTCGAGCACGTAGTCGCGGCCGTCGAAGCTGCGCGTCTCCTTCTTCTCGCTGGCCTTGAGCACCGCGCCGCCGGGGCCGTAGAGCATCGGCAGCCCGCCGTCGGCGACCTGCGTGCCCACGCCCGCGGGCGTGTAGAACCCTGGGATTCCAGCGCCGCCCGCGCGGAGGCGCTCGGCGAGCGTGCCCTGCGGCACGAGCTCGACCTCGAGCTCACCGGTGAGGAACTGCCGTTCGAACTCCTTGTTCTCGCCCACGTAGCTCGACGTCATCTTCCGGATCTGCTTGTTGCCAAGCAGGATCCCGAGGCCCCAGTCGTCGACGCCGCAGTTGTTGCTCACCACCCACAGCCCCGAGGTGCCCTTGCGGCGCAGGGCCGCGATGCAGTTCTCGGGGATGCCGCAGAGCCCGAACCCCCCGGCGAGCACCTTCGCGCCGTCGGGGATGTCCGCGCACGCGGTGTCCGCATCTGGAAAGACCTTATCCATCGCCGCGATCACCCTCTCGGCCCGCCTCGATCTCACCGCGGGCGGCGCGGATCGAACACCTTGGCGACCGTGCCTGTCAACGCGCGTCCGCGTCTCCCTGCAACGCTTTCGAGTAACGTACGGTCGAGCTCGGCGTAGAGTGCGCGCGGCGCGGTGGAACGCGCCAGAAGCGAGGCCGTTCACCATGTCTGACAACACCGATTACGGCGCCCTGCTCCGCGACGCCCTCACGGCGTCGATCAAGACCGACAACCTCGGGCCCCTGCTCGTCGACGCGCTCATCGTCGTGACGCTCGGCGCGTGCACCCTGGGCATCGCCTTCCCCGCCCTCATGCGGGGATACACCGCGATGTGCCTCCGCATCGCGCGCGGCGAGAAGGCCGAGATCGGCGAGTCGATGAAGGGCTTCGAACACTTCGGCGCCTCCCTCGTGATCGGCATCCTCCTGCTCGCGCTCGCGGTGGTCATGTCGCTCGTCCCCGTGATCGGCACCACGGCGGCGCTGATCCTCGGGACGTGGGTGTGGTGCATCCACGTCGACCGCCCCGCGTCGGGCGCCGTCGACACGCTCAAGGGCAGCATCGAGCTCGTGCGCGCGCACCCCGTCGACACGCTCGTCCTCTGGCTCGTCGCGGGCGGCCTCGGCCTCGTGCTCTCGGCCACCGTGATCGGTTCCGTCGCGGCGCTCGCGTACGGCGCGATGCTCACGGCGCTCATGTACCGCCGCTGGTCGTTCTGACGTCGCCTCTCCGCGCGCCGCGCCTCTCGCGGTAGAGTCACACCACACCATGAAGTCGTATGCGCCGCTGGCCTTCGCCGCGGGGATCGCGCTCGGGGCCCTCGGCGCCGCCACCGTGAGCTCGTGGCGGAGGGGCTCTCGCGAGGGGACCTACTGCGTCCGCTGCGCGATGCACCACGACACCTTCGGCCGTCGCGTTCGTGACCGGCCCGGCGCGCTCTACAACCTCCTCTCCCCCAGCGCGGGCGCGCACGCGCACGTCTGGGCCGACGCGGTCTCTGCGCGCGACGCCGACACGAGGACGCTCCAGCGTGAGGCGGCGAACACCGAGCTCGACGACCTCGACGCGATCGAGCGAGACCCCATCGCCATCGCCGCGCTCGTCGATGCGTGGCGCGATGACCGCGAGCGCGCCGCCCGCTTCACGCGCCTCCTCATCGACCCTTCCGCGCACGTCGACCGCGCCGCGCTCGGGCTCATTCAGCGCGCCGAGACCCCGTGGAGCGACCGCTGGCGCGTCGTCGATGGCTTCGTCGCGTCGTACCGCTGCCTCAGCGCCTCGGCCGCGATCACCTGCTCGCTCCCCGTCGGCGCCGTCACCATCGTCGCGTGGCATCAGGTGCCGGGCAGCGTGCTGCGTGGCCCCGTCCCGTGGACCACGTGGACGCCGCCCGGCTTCGTCGCCGCGCCCCGCATGACGCCCATCGCGCCGCCGACGCTGCCAGCGCCTGCGCCGTCGCGACCTCTGCCCTCGCGGCCCTCGCCGTCAGAGCCGCAGCTTCAGCCCATCAACCCTCCGCTCCAGCCGAGCGATCCTTCGGACGAGGCGGAGCCCATCGTCGACGCGAGCGTACCTTCGTCGCCGGGCAACGCGCGCGAGGTCGACCGCGCCATCGGGCTCGCGCATCAGGGGCAGGTCGAGGCCGCGGCGCGTGAGCTCTCGAGGCTCCAGCGCGTGTCGCCGCCGCCTGCGGGGATTTCGAGGCTTCGCGAGGCCGTTCGTCAGCGCGCGCTCTCGCAGATCGACGACCTCATCCTCTCGGGGCGCTGCGTCGACGCGCAGCGCTTCGCGCGGCAGCTTCGGTCGATCGGGGTCACGGTCGACGCGAGGGAGCACTTCGGCTCCGCGTGTCCGGGGCCCTGAGGCGAGCTTTCAATCTGTCGGTGAGGGAACAGCGCTGTCGGGGATGGGGATAAGGGGGATCAGCGGCGGCGGCGGGCGACCACGAGCCCGAGCCCGAGGGCCGCGGTCGCGATCGAGAGGAGCGTCGGGCGGCGGTGCTGCGGCGCGCTCGCGGGCGGCGCGGTGACGGGCCCCGTGAGCACGTCGGGGTGTCCGTCACCGTCGATGTCGGCGGCGATGGTTCCAGCGGAGGCGGCGATGAGCACCGGGGCGTCGGCGGGGCGGTCGTCGCGCGCGTCGAGGTGGTCTGCGAGGCCGTCGCTGTCGGTGTCGCGGCTGGTGTCTCGGGCGCGCTCGAGGCGGGTGTCGATGCCGTCGCCGTCGTCGTCGGCGTCGAGGTGGTCGGGCACGCCGTCGTGGTCGGTGTCGCGGTCGCGGCTCCCCGGGCGCTCTTCGCGCGTGGGGACTCCGTCATTGTCGTCGTCGGCGTCGAGGGCGTCGACGACGCCGTCGTTGTCGGTGTCGGCGGCCTCGTCGCTGTCGCGCAGACCGTCACCGTCGGTGTCGACCCTCGCGGGGAGCGTCGGCGCGTCGGTGGTGCGCATCGCCTGCGCGACCGCCGTCGAGGGGAGCCCCAGGAGCGCGATCACCGCCGCGAAGAGCGCGACCTGCGTTCGGGGCGACCGGGGGCTTCGTCGGGGCGTCATCGGGGCCTCTCCTGCGGGGCGGCGATGAGCGCCTCCGCCAACCCTGAAGAACGGCGGAGACCTTCTGGCACTTGAACGTTCGCATCGATTTTCTGCCCCGCGCGCGTCGCTTTCTTCGTCGGCCGCGGCGCGCGTTCACCCCTCCACCGCGCGAGACAGCGCGCGGGTCGCTGCGATAGCCTCCCGCGCGATGCGTCCTCGATCCTTTCGACTCGCCCTCGCTCGCAACATCGTCGTCGCGCTCCCGCTCGTGGCGGGATGCGCGACCAACACCGAGGCGCTCCTCGACTCGGGGCTCCCGCCCGTGGCCGACGTGCCCGTGGTCTCGGACCTCGGCAGTGATGTGCCCACGCAGCCCGTCACCTGCGGCGACGGCGGGCTGCTCCCCGATGGCGCCTGTCGCCCCGACGCGGGCTACTCCGACGCGAGCTCCGACGGATCGACGCCGCCGCCGCCTCCGCCTCCTCCGCCCCCTCCGCCGCCTCCGCCGTGCAACCAGGTGACCTTCTCGTACGCCGACACCTCGGCGATGAGCGTGTGGGTCTCGGGCTCGTGGATCCGATGGCCCGCGACGCCTGCCGCGGGCGCGCTCCCCATGACCCGCGGCACCGACGGGACGTGGACCCTCTCGACGCGCATCGAGACCACGGGGCGCCAGCAGTACAAGTTCATCATCAACGGCACGCGCTGGATCGCCGACCCCGCGAACCCCACGCGCGTGAGCGACGGGCAGGGCGGCGAGAACAGCGTCATCGACGTGTGCGGCGGCCCGACGCCCATGTCGTGCGGCGACCTCACGGCCTTCGACTGGCGCGACGCCGTGATGTACTTCGCGATGACCGACCGCTTCGCCGACAGCGACGGGATGCGCATGCAGGTGAGCGGCGCGACCGACGGCGACGCGACGCGCGGCGCGAGCGGTCAGTACGCGGGCGGCGACCTCGCGGGGCTGCGAATGCGCGTGCCATACCTCGCAAACCTCGGCGTCACCGCGCTCTGGATCTCTGCGCCCTACAAGGCCCGCGACACGGCCGGCGCGGCCATCGATTCGGCGGCCGATCCGCACCAGTACTCGTCGTATCACGGGTACTGGCCGTCGCCCGACAACGTGAGCTACGCCGACCCGCGCAACCCCACGCCCGCGCCGCGCGTCGAGCCGCGCATCGGCACCGCCGCCGACCTCCGCGCGCTCGTCACCGCGGCGCACGGCGCGACGGCACCCGGAGGACACGGCATCCGCGTGCTCTTCGACTACGTGATGAAGCACGTCGACGTCGAGAGCGGGCTCTACCGCGCGCACAACGACTGGTTCGTGCGCGACGCGGCGGGGCGCTTCCGCCTCTGCGCCGACGGCGACCTCTGGAACGACGCCTACTGGGGCACCCGCTGCGCCTTCACGAGCTACCTCCCGTCGTTCGAGTACACCAACGACGCGGCGCGCGCGTGGTCCGTCAGCGACGCCGTGTGGTGGGCGCGCGAGTACGGCATCGACGGCCTGCGGCTCGACGCCATCAAGCACGTCCCCCGCGCGTGGCTCACGGACCTCCGCGCGCGGCTCAACCGCGAGATCACCCCCGCGATGGGCTCGCGCTTCTACCTCGTCGGCGAGACCTTCGACTACGACAACCGCGACGTGCTCCGGTCCTTCGTCGACCCGAGCACCATGCTCGACGGACAGTTCGACTTCCCCTTCAAGGCTCGCATCTGCGAGGCCCTCTTCACGCCCGGCGGTCGCCTCGACTCCTTCGCGGGGTGGATGCAGGGCAACGACAGCTTCTACGGCACCACCTCGCTGATGAGCACCTTCATCGGCAACCACGACATCCCGCGCGCCATCCACTTCGCGAGCCGCCAGATCACCGACTGCCGACAGGGCTCGTACCCCGGCAACTCGTGGACGATGGACTACCGACAGCCCACCGACGCGGCCCCCTATGAGCGCCTCGGCCTGGCCTTCGCGGTGATGCTCACCAACCCCGGCGTCCCGCTGATCTACTACGGCGACGAGATCGGCCTCGCGGGCGGCGGCGACCCCGACAACCGACGGATGATGCCCTGGGCCGACAGCGCGCTGAACCCCGCGCAGATCGCGCTCCGTCAGCGCGTCTCGACGCTCGCGCGCATCCGCGCGGAGAACCCCGTCGTGGCCCGCGGCGCGCGCACGACCCTCTCGTCGTCGCAGGACACCTGGGTCTACCGCATGAGCGGCTGCACGGGCGGACACGACGTCCTCGTCGCCATCAACCGCGCCGACGACGCGCGCATGGTCGCGATGCCCACGGGCGCGTACACCGACCTCATGGCGAGCGCGTCGATGACCGTGATGGGCGGCAACGTCTCCGTTCCGCCGCGCTCGGTGCTCGTGTGGCGAGCGCAGTGGCGCCTCTCGGAGGCACGACTTCTCGCGCGACGAGCTCGATCCGAGCCTTGGTGAAGCGCTCGAAGAGGCGCTCCGAGGCCCACCACGGACGACGGCGACGACACGCTCGACGGGGCGACGCTCAACCCGCGCGATGACCTCTTCGGGCTCATGGAGCGGCTCACGCGCGCGCGGCGCTTCGACGTGGCGCCGAAGCTGCAGCGCGTGTGGGGCGACGACCTCTTCGTCGCTCACCTGATGCAGCTCGTCGACGGTTCCGACGGCTCACCGCGCAGGTCGTCACGCGAGGACCCGACGGCGCGGGCGACAGCGCGCGTCTGCGACCGCTTCTATTTCCGTGACCTCGACGCGGCCGCGCGCGCCTCCGCGCGTGGTGGAAACGCGGCCCGCTCTACGTCGAACACCCGCGTCGTCCCGCGCTCGTGCGGCCGACGAGGAGGATGTCGCCGAGCTCCGCGTCTCGACGAGGAGGCGTCGCGCGTCACCGCTGCGATCACCTCGTATCGCGCGAAGCGGATCGACTTCAACGCGTGCCTCTCGGTCGTGGAGCCCTGCACGTCGCGCGCACGCAGGCCTCCGGCGCAGCTCGCCGGGCGGTGGCTCGCGGCCCTCGTCGATCCCGCGAGGCTCGCGCCCGAGGGAAGCAGCGCCCTACGGCGAACGACGATCTCGACGCCGCGGTCTGGGCGGTCGAGTCGCGGTGGTCGACCTTTCTCGCGCCGCTGGTGCAGCGCGTGTGGGGCGATGATCGCTTCGTCGCGGCCGTCGCGAAGCGGCAGTACGGCGCCCACTGGCTCTCGTTCGCGGCGCCCATGCGCTTCGAAGCGCCCGACGCGGCGGAGGCTGCGATCACCGCGTGGTGGCGGAACTCTCGCGCGCGCGACCGCGCCGCGATGGCGCCCGTGCTCCCCGTCGATGCGCTGCTCGACGACGTGTACGCGCAGTATCGCGGGTCGATCGGCGCGGGCTCGACGCTCGCGAACCCCGAGCTGCTCTATCTGCGTGACGACCCCGAGGTCATTCGCGCGACCTTGAAGAAGCTCGCCGACGACCACGCGTCTTCGACCGCGGCGGAGGTTCCGTACTTCGTTCACCGCTTCGGACTCGACGTCGATGGGCTCTTCGAACTCGTCGTGAATCGCTGCGACGCGACGTCGTGGTACGCGCTCGTCGAGGTGCTCCCCGCGGCGCTGCGCGTGCGGTCACCGCGGGTGGTGCGGCACCTCGCGCCGCTCCTTCGTCGCAAGGGGCTGCGCCCGCTCATCGAGGCGTATCTCATGAGCGAGGGGGCCAGCGCGATCGAGGGACTGCTCGACATGCTCGCGATGAAGGGCTCCGCGCGCGCCTTCGCGACGGAGTGGCTCGCGCGCATCGCGGCCGACGAGGGCCGACGCGCGACGCTCGCCGCCCTCGTGGCGACGAGGGACGCGAAGACGAAGAAGGCCGTCGAGCCGCTCCTTCGTTGACTTGGGTTTCGCGTCGCCCGATCGTGCGAGGCGACGGGAGGGACGTGAGCCATGACCGCGACGCCGAAGGTTCCGTATCGAGAGCTCGCAGCGCCCGAGCGTCGCGCCGCACCGCCGCAGACCTTTGAACGCGCGTGGGCCGACGCCAACCTCGCGGGGACCTCGTGGGCGCTCTATCAGATCGTGTGCACCGCGGCCTTCGCGGGCCTCGTGATCGGCGCCTCGTGGTGGCCCGCGGGCGTCGCGAGCTTCGTGGCGACGGGTTGGTTCCTGCACGCGCGCGCGAAGAGGTCACGACCCCTCGCGCTGACGGCCGCCGTCGATGACACCGGGATCACCGTGCGCTTCGGCGATGCGTGCGTGCTGCGCGAGCCCATCGCGCGCATCCACGACGTCGTCGTCGACAGCAACGAGATCCAGCGCGTGACGTATCACCAGGCCGTCGGCGATCCGCTGCCCAACACGCAGTTGAGCGGCGACGTGCGCGTCGGCCGGCTCGTCGCGAGGCTCGACGACGGGAGCACCGCGCGGCTCACCGCCACGGCCACGCACTACTCCGAGTGCATGGAGACCTTCGGCAAGCTCCGGGTGTTCCTCCGCGCGCACGGGTGGAAGCCCGTCGACGAGCGCTGAGCGGCACAGCGCGATTGCCTCCGCCCCGCGATTCGTGGGAGCGTCGCCACCCCCTCAACCACACCGAGAGGAGAGACGCCATGTCGGGTGATGACTCCACGAAGCCAGACCTCTTCGATGACGCCGCGCTGAAGGCCATGGACGACCTCTCTCGCGCCCGCCGCGGGCCCGCCGACGCTGGCGGCGCCTTCGGGGCGCGCGCGCAGGCGGCCGCCGCGGCCGCAGCCGACGGGCCGCAGAAGCTCGCGGAGCACGTCGACCGCGCCGCGCGCGCCTCGATGACCCACCTCGGCGTCCCCGTACACAAGCTCCTCTCGCTCGAGAGCGGCGGCGCGCGGACCCCCGAGGAAGAGGCGCGCTTCTACGTCGACGGGGCCGCGGCGGGCGGCGCGCCGTACGTCGTCCCCGAGGGGTGGTCGCTCGTCGTCACCGACATCAGCGTGCTCGGGCCGCTCGTCGTCAACGACATGAACCTCCCGATCACCATCCTCTTCGGCGACAACGGGTTCCGCCGCTTCTCGACGCACGTCCACGTCCGCGAGTCGTGCCACCACCGCCTCGGCGCGGGCATCGTCGTCCCCTCGGGCGCGTCTCCGCGCGTGCGCGCGCCGGCCGACGAGATCAGCGTGCAGCTCCTCGGCTACCTCGTCGAGCACCCCGGCAACGCCGAGGGGCAGGCGTAGCGCCGCTTCACCCCGCGAGCGCGTCGTCGACCGCGGCGAGCACCGCGGGGACCTCGCGCGCGTCGTTGGGCCAGTGCGGCGCGAACCGCAGCACCCCATCGGGCACCGACGTGGTCACGCCGCGCTCGCCGAGCATGCGCTGGAGCATCGGCGCGCCGTGCCTGCTCCCCGCGGGCGGGAGCACGCCGAGGATGCACGAGCGCCCCTCGGGCGCGGCGCTTCGGAGGCTCGTGAAGCCGCGCGCGACGAGGCCCGCCTCGAGCGCGTCGAGGTACGCGTTGACGTGCGCGTAGATGGCGCCCACGCCGAGCTCGCGGAGGAGCGCCGTGGAGGCTTCGAGCGCGTAGCACCCGAGCGCGTTGAGCGTGCCGCCTTCGAACACGTCGGCCCTCGCGCGCAGCGGGCGGTCGTAGCCGAGGAGACCCGCGCCCTCGACGAGAAAGCGGAACGGAGCCTCGTGGCTGAGCCACCCCGCGACGTGCGGACGCAGCGCGGGGGCGAGCGCGGGGCGCACGTACAAGACGCCGCAGCCCTCGGTGCCCATGAGCCACTTGTGGGAGCCTCCGGCGAGGTAGTCGACGCCCTCGACGCGCACGTCGATGGGCACGGCGCCGAGGCCCTGAATGGCGTCGACGAACACCTCGGCCCCGCGGTGGTGCGCCCGCGCGGCGATCTCCGCGAGCGGCATTCGAAAGCCCGTCTGAAACTGCACCTGGCTCAGCGCGACGAGCCGCACGCCCGCGGAGAGCACCTCGTCGAGCGCCTCGAACGCGCGCGTCGGGTCGGTGCGAAAGAGGTCCGCGGAGAGCCACCGGAGCTCGAGCCCGAAGAGCTCCGCCGCGCGCTGCCACGGCGTCACGTTCGCGGGGAACTCGCCCTCGAAGAGCAGCACGCGATCGCCGCGCCTCCACGGGAGGCAGAGCGCGACGCAGGTGACGCCCGCGCTCGTGTTGGGCACGAGCGCGACGCCGTCGAGCTCGCCCCCGAGGATCTCCGCGAGCGACGCGCGCAGCCTCGACCGCTGCTCCACGGTCTGACCGAAGGCCAGCGCGCCGCGCGTCGCGTAGAGCGAGAGCGCCGAGGTGATCGCGCGCTCCACCGGGATCGACGGCGGCGAGATCGCCGCGTGCGCGAGGTACGCGCGCGCCGTGAGCGTAGGGAACAACGAGCGGTCGCCGAGCGCGGGGGTGTTCATGGCGTGACGGCCGCGGACTCTACGCCCGCGGGAGCGAGAACGAGAAGCGCGCGCCGCCGAGGGGCGAGTCCTCGCAGCGGATGTCTCCGCCGTGCGCCGCGACGATGCCCGCCGCGATGGCGAGGCCGAGGCCCGACCCGCCGCGCGTGCGGCCCGTGGCGCCCTGCCGGTACCGATCGAAGACCACCGCCCGCTCGGCCTCGGGGACGCCGCTGCCCGAGTCATCGACGCGGACGCGGACGAACGCGCCCTCGACCGTCGCGTCGAGGCGCACGCTGCCTCCGCGGGGCGTGAATTTCAGCGCGTTCGAGAGCAGGTTGTCGACCACCTGGCGCGCGCGCACCGCGTCGACGCGGACGAGCGCCGCGGGCAGCGGGGCCACCTCGAGCGTCACGCGCCGACGCGTCGCGAGGGGCCCGAAGACCTCCACCGACGGGGCCACGAAGGCCTCGAGCGCGACGGGCTTCGGGTCGACGGAGAACACCCCGGCCTCGAGCTTCGACGCCGTGAGGATCGAGTCGACGAGCGAGCCGAGGTTGTCGACCATGCGCCGGATCGTCGCGGCGGCCTCGCGTCGGTCTTCGGGGCGCAGGTCGTCGGCCTCGATCACCTCGGCGAGCATCGAGAGGTTCGCGAGAGGGTGCCTGAGGTCGTGCACGAGCATCGCGGTCTGGTCGCGACGCAGCGCCGCGAGCTCCCTGCGGAGGCGATGGATCTGCAGCGCCGCGCGCACGCGGGCGGCGAGCTCGCGGTTGTCGACGGGGCGGATGAGGTACGCGTCGGCGCCGAGCTCGAGGCCCCGCTCGATGGCGTCGGGGTTGCGCGCCGCCGCCGTGAGGATGAGCACCGCGGGCCCGCCGTCGGCGCGCGATCGGACGCGGCGGAGCACCTCGATCCCGTCCATCCCGGGCATGGAGACGTCGAGGAGCACGAGCTCGATCGCGCCGCCGTCGCCGGCGAGCTGTCGCAGCGCCGAGGGGCCGTCGGCGGCCTCCCGCACGCGGTGTCCGTCGTCCTCGAGGATCGCGCGGTAGAGGAATCGGTTCGCGGCCACGTCATCGACGACGAGCACCTCGCCCCCGACGCCCTTCGCGGTGCCATCGTCACGCATTGTCGTTCTTCTCCGTCGAGAGCGGGAGGTGGAGTGTGAAGGTGCTCCCGCGCAGGGGCTCGCTCTCGACGGTCACGTCTCCGCCCATCGCGCGGGCCATGCGGCGCGAGAGCGCGAGTCCGAGACCGGTGCCCCCGTAGGGGCGCGCGTCGCCGCTGCGCACCTGATGAAAGTCTTCGAAGAGCTGCGACTGGTCGGGGTGCGCGATGCCCATGCCCGTGTCGGCGATGCGGACCACCAGGGTGTCGGCGTCTCGCTCGACGCGCACGCGCACGGAGCCCCGATCGGTGAACTTCACGGCGTTCGAGAGCAGGTTCAGGAGGATCTGCCGGACGCGATGAGGGTCGGCGCGCACCGTCGACGCGTCGACGATCTCGCAGGTGACCTCGACGGGCTTGTCGCCGAGGAGCGGCAGCGCCGTCGCCACGCACGCCCGCACGAGCGGCGCGGGGGTGAAGTCCTCGATGTGGTAGGTCATCTTGCCCGCGTCGATCTTGGCGAGCTCGAGGATGTCGTCGAGCAGCGCGAGCAGGTGCGAGCCCGACGCGCGCATGGTCTCGAGCGCCTCGCGGGCCCGCGCGGAGAGGTTCTCGGCGCGCGACCCGAGGAGCAGGTCCGAGAGGCCGATCACGGCGTTGAGGGGCGTGCGGAGCTCGTGGCTCATCGTCGCGAGGAAGTCGCTCTTCACGCGCATCGCCGAGGCGAGCGCCTCGTTGGCCTCGCGGAGATCCGCGAGCGTGCGCTCCTGCTCGCCGACGCGCTCGCTGAGCTCCGACGCGATGCGCGCGAGGCGGTGGTCCATCTCGTAGAAGCTGCGCGAGACGTCGCCGATCTCGTCGTCGCGGTCGAGGGGGCCGGCGGTGGGCTCGCGCCGCGCGGTGGCCTCGATGGCGGCCTTGATGCTCGCGAGCGCCGCGCCGATGTCGCGCGACACCCGGATGCCGTACACGACCGCCACGAGGAGCCCCGCGAGCATCGTGATCACGGCCTGGCGCCGCGAGCGGGCGGTGCCCTCGACGACGCGCTCGCGCTGCTCGTCGACGAGCCGGAGCTCGGCGCTGCGGAGGTCGTCGAGCGCGCGCTCGCCGCTGAGGATCACCTGCGCCCCAGGCCGCGCGGCGATGAGGGACGGGAGGTCTCCCACGGGGCGCTCGCCGCGGTCGGCGCTCTGCCGGATCGCGATCTCCTCGGTCGACAGCTCGATGTATCGGTCGAGCGCGGCGCGGAACCGCTCGAGCATCAGCCGCTCTTCGGGTCGCCCCGAGGTGTCTCGCACGACGCGCTGCGCGACCTCGCGGATCGAGACGAGCCCGCGCGTGTAGCGCGCGAGGAAGTCGGGGTCGCCCGTGAGCAGGTAGCCCCTCTTGTTGCTCTGGAGATCCGACACGAGGCGCTGGAGCTGCTCGGTGTCGTCGACGAGCACGACGTCGTGCTCGAGGAGGTCGGTGAAGTGCCCGTTGAGCGCTTCGAACTCGAAGATGGTGCTGATGAGCCCCACGCCGAGCACCGTCGCGACCATCGCGAAGCCGTACAAGATCCGTCGCAGGATCTTGGAGCGCAGGAGCGTGTGGATCGTCTGCTGCATCGTCGTGCGCGCGGAGGGGGCGCGGACTATACCCGTTTGAATCACGGCGCGCGCGGCGTCGGGCGGAGGTGCGCGCGCACGTTCCTTCGATGCTCTTCGAGGGTGGCTGCGAAGACCGATCGACCGTCGCCGCGGGCGACGAAGTAGAGGTCGTCGGTGGCCGCGGGCGCGAGCACGGCCTCGAGCGCGCGCGCCCCCGGGTTGCACACGGGCGTGGGCGGGAGCGCCTCGTGTCGATAGGTGTTCCAGGGGTTTCGCGCGTCGTCGAGCATCGCGGCGGTGATGGGCATGCGGGCGCCCGCGTCGGCGTCTCCGCACGCGGTGAGCGCGCTCGCGAGCCCGAAGCGCGGCGCCGCGAGGCAGCCGTAGACCACCGTCGGATCGCTCTGGAGCAGCCGCGGCGTGAAGTCGGGCCGCGTGAGCCTGTTCCAGAACACCGAGGCGACGCGCGCGCGGTCCTCAGGCGCGCCGGTCTCGCGCTCGACGATGGAGGCCAGCGTGACGATCACCCGGTCGACGTCGGAGGGGTCGGAACCCGCGATCGCCGAGGCCCTCGCCACGCCGTCGGGATGCGCTGATTTCAACGCGTCGAGGCGGCGAGAGAAGAGCGACGTCATCCGGTCGACCACCGCGTCGGCAGGCGACCCGAGCGGAAGGTCGTACGTGTCTGGAAAGAGGTATCCCTCCGCCGACGGCGCCGTCCCCGACGTCGAGATCCCCGCGCGCGCGAGCGCCTCGGGGGCCTCCGTGCGCGCGAGAAAATCCGCCGCGGCGCACACGCCCGACGCCTCGAGCCGCCGCGCCACATCGAAGCGCGTGTAGCCCTCGGGGATCGTCACGCGCGCGAGCCCCCCGCCGCGCCCGAGCGCGCGCAGCACCGCCCGCGGGGTGAGGTCGTCCCGCAGCGGGATCATCCCCACCTTCACGCGCTCGTGGACGCCCGTCACCCGCAGCGCCAGCGCGAAGGCCCACGGCCGATCGATGACCTCACTCCGCGCGAGCAGCGCCGCGAGCGAGGCGGCGTCGACGCGCTCGGGGATCGTCACGCGCACCGCGACCCCGCGACCGCGATGCGGGGTCATGAGGTACAGCGCCGCGAGCACGGCCGCCGACGCGAGCGAGAGGACCGCCGCGCTCGCGAGCGTGACGGCGGCGCGCGGGCGCTTCGTCGCGCGTCGACGCGGCGCGGGCTTCGAAGGCCGCTGCGAGGCGCGCGGGCTCACGGCTCGTCGGGGTCCCACCCGCTCCCGCCGCGTCGGGCGTCGACGTACGACTGGAGCAGGATCGTCGCGGCTTCGGCGTCGATGCCCGCGCGCCCCTTCGTCCCGCGGGCGACGCGGGCGCGCTGCGCCTGCGTCGTGGTGCGGCGCTCGTCCCAGAGCACGACCGTCGCCGAGACCTTCTTTCGTAGGGCCGCGGCGACGCGTTGCGCGCCGCGCGCCGCGGGGCCCTCCGAGCCGTCCATGTTGAGCGGGAGTCCGACGATCACCTCCTCGGGGGCCACGCGCGTGATGAGCGCGACGAGCGCGGCGAGGGGCGACGCGTCGGGGCGCACGTCGACGGTGCCCGCAGGCCGCGCGGGGAGGTCGTCGTCGTCATGGAGGCTCACGCCGATGCGGCGCGCGCCGAGGTCGAGTGCGAGGCGCTTCACGCCGCCGAGTATGTGTCAGCTCGGGCCGCGCATACTAGGATCGCGCGCCCGTGATGACCCTCGACGACCTCGACCCCGCGACGTGGCGCCCCCGCGACGTCGCCACGCTACTCTTCGTGCTCCGCGACGGGCGCGCGCTGCTCATTCGAAAGAAGCGCGGCCTCGGCGCGGGCAAGATCAACGCGCCCGGCGGTCGCCTCGAGCCTGGCGAGACGCCCCTCGCGTGCGCCGTGCGAGAGGTGCAGGAGGAGGTCGGGGTCACGGCCACGGGCGTCCGCGCGATGGGCGAGCTGCGCTTTCAATTCACCGACGGCTACGGGCTTCACTGCCACGTCTTCGCGGCCGACGGGTGCGAGGGCGAGGCGATCGAGACCGACGAGGCGACGCCCCTGTGGACGCCCCTCGACGCGATCCCCTACGCGGAGATGTGGGCTGACGACGCGCTGTGGCTCCCGGTGATGCTCTCGGGCAGGGGGTTCTCGGGGCGCTTCATCTTCGACGGCGACCGCATGCTCGCGCACGAGCTCGCGGTCTTCGACGCGCCCCCGTGACGGGTCAGCGCGCGCCGGGCGGGTGCGGCGCGGCGAGGGCCCAGGCGTTGAGGCGCTCGCGCATGCGCGAGGCGACGTCGCGCCGCTCGTCGAAGAGGTTGCGCGTCTCGCGCGGGTCTCGCGCGAGGTCGTAGAGCTCCCAGGTCCCGCTCTGAAAATCCCAGAGGAGCTTGTACGGAGGCGCATAGAGCACGCGCGGCTCCTGGCGGTGCTCCCACGTGGGGATGAGCTCCGCGAAGATCTGCTCGCGCCACGCGGGGCTCACCTCGGGCGCCGAGGGCGTGCGGAGCACCTCGACGAGGCTGCGTCCCGCGAGGGCCGTGACGGGGCGCAGCCGCGCGTAGTTGAGGATCGTGGCGTGCAGGTCGACGAGCGACACGAGCGAGGCCCGCACCCCCGCGGGCGCGAGCGGCGCGCGAACGAGCAGCGGGATGCGCATGGCCTCCTCGTGCATGTCGTTGCCGTGGGTCTGAAAGCCGTGTGCGCCGAGGCCCTCACCGTGGTCCGCGGTGACGATCACGACGAGGGGACGCGTCGGGTTGCGTGCGCTCCACGCGTCGGCGGCCGCGAGGATGCGCCCCATGAACGCGTCGGCGCGCGCGACCTCCTCGTCGTAGAGGTCGACGGGCGCATGCCCGAACTCGCGAGGCTCCGAGAGGTCGCGGTACGGCGCGTGGGGCTCGAGCATGTGGACCCACGCGAAGAAGTCCGCGCCGTCGTGCGCGCGCGCCTGGAGCCACGAGACCGCGGCGTCGGCGGTGCGCCCCGCGTCGGCCTTGAACTCGTCGCCGTGCGTCTGCTCCGCGAAGCCCTGGAGAAAGCCCTCGTGCTGCGTGAAGTAGTCGGTGCTCGTGAAGGCCGCGGTGCGATACCCGTTGCGTCCGAGGGTCTCGGCGAGGGTGGTGTTGCCCTCGAGGAGCGACGGGTGCTCCGCGTCGGGGCCCCAGGCGATGCGGGAGGGGTAGCGCCCCGTCCACACCGACGAGAGCGCGCGGAGCGTGCGAGGCGAGGTGGTGTACGCGTGTTCGAAGCGCACGGCGCGCTGCGCGAAGGCGTCGAGGTGCGGGCTCGTGGGGCGGTGATAGCCGTAGGCGCCGAGGTGGTCGGGGCGCAGCGTGTCGATCGTGAGCAGCAGGAACGACGGGCGCACGCTCGCGGCGACGCCCGTGTCGGCGATGAAGGCCCCGTCGCCCTCGCCGTGAAACGGGCGCGCGTCGGCGCCGGTGCAGTTCTCATCGACGCCGTTGTTGGGGATGTCGAAGGCCGAGGGGTTCACGGCGGGGTCGTTGTCGTCGCAGTCGCCGCCGTTGAAGAGCGCGCTGGCGCCGTCGTTGTCGACGTCGACCGCGCCGCGGAGGGCGTGCACCACGACGCCGGCCGCGGCGCTGTGGGTGAGCACCGCGGCGGCGACCGACTGGCTGCGCCCGAGCGTGAGACCCGACGAGGCCGTGGCCGCGAGCACGAGCGCGACGACGCCCACGGGGACCTTCATCGAGAAGGCCGCGCGGGTGCGGCTGCGCGTCGCGCCGATCGCCGCGAGCGACGCCACGAACGCCACGGGGAACGAGCCGAACACCGCGGCCTCGCGCCAGCAGAGGCGCGCGAGCCACGCGGTGTTGAGCTCCCAGAAGTAGAGCGACACGAGCGAGAGCGCGAAGGCCGCCGCGAGCGCGACGACCCCGGGCGAGGCGAGGCGACCGGCGCGCTCCATGAGCCAGCGGATCGGCGGCGCGGCGAGGGTGACCACGAGGGCGGTGAAGGGGATCGCGAGGGCGCACGCGAGGGTGATCGCGAGCGCCATGAGGGCCTGCGAGTGCATGTGCCCCACGACGAAGCGGCTCTCGGGGAACACCGGCGCGACGGCCGCGAACACGCCGAGGATGACCAGCGCGAGGCGCGTGGAGAGCCCCGGGTCGCGCGAGAACCACAGGCGCGGCCCGCGCATGAGCCACCACCACGCGCGGCGCAGCGGGACGAGCCGCACCGCCGCCGCGAGGACGAACTCCGAGGCGACGCCGACGATCGTCGCGGCCGCGGCGAGCGCGATGATGCAGTGCACGATCACGAGCCCGACCTGCCACGAGACGAGGCCCTCGCGCGCGGCGAACGCGCCGTCGAGGGCTCCGGTGACGAGGGCCGCGACGCAGGCCGCGAGCACGCCCACGCCGCGGGTGAGGGGCACGTGAAGCGCAGGCGCGACCAGCGATTGAAGCTGGAGCACGGGGATCGACGCGGGGCGCGGAGGGAAGCTCGGAACCTGCGGGTGGATCGCGAGGCGATGCTCCGCGGCGACCGAGCGCCGCTCCTCCGGCGGAGGGATCGTGGCCGTTCGCGGCGGCGGGTTCGGCGCGCGTCGCATCGGTGTGGGGAGCGTGGTCCGCTTCGCTCGGATCTCCACAGGGTCTTCGATGATCGGAGGGGGGAGCGAGGTGGCGCGCGGGGTGGACATGCTGCTGCTCACGTTCGGTTGAAACGGCGCGACGCGCGCAAGCCTTGAATAAGGCAAACGCGCCATCCCCCGCGGCCTTCGGACGATCCGTCGGACGGCCTCGCGCGTCGCTCAAGGCTTTCGTCGGACCGCCGTTGGAGATGGGTGAGTGAATCCGCAGTCGCCGCACGGAACCAGCGCGGCGGCGGGGACACGACGCCTCGTCGCGCGCCCGCCGACCGCAGACGAGCAACGCCCCCCATTGTCGTCGGCAGAAGCCACAGCGTCATGGTCAGCCCATTCCGCGCGCCGTCACGGCCGCTCGCGTTCGCCTCCGTCGCATGGATCGCATCCTCTCTGATGGGCTGCGCCGAGGTCGTCACCGTCGGTGAGCCGGCGCCCATCACGGAGCCGGGCGTCGAAGCGCCCGCGCCTGCGCCGGTGATCCCCGCGGCGCCGATCGTCGCGAACGACACGCACCTCGAAGGCGTGTGGCACCTCGACACGGGCATCGCGCGGCTCACCATGCAGGTGACGCGTCGCGCGGACGGCTATCTCGGCGGCGTCCTCTCCGTCGAAGGCGACGGGCACGCGTACCCCATCGAGCGCGTCGTGTGGGACGTGCACAAGGGCAGGGTTCGCTTCCATTGCAGCCGCGGAGAGAACACCTTGTGGTTCGACGCGCGCGCCACCGACGGCGTGCTCGCGGGACGCGTCGCGTGGTCGAGCGGCGACACGCCTCCCCCCGCCGTCGAGTACCGCACCCACGTCACGGGCTGGAACTCCACCGCGCTCGACCTCAGCCCCGTCCCGCGCGCGTTCGACCTGCGCTGGAGCGACGGTCGCCTCGGCCGCCTCCGCATCGACCGCGCGACCTCGGGCGCGGGCCTCGTGGGCTCGCTGAAGGTCTACGCGAACGTGCGCGACGGCGCCGTCGCCGAAGAGGAGGAGCGCGACCTCGCCGACGTGCGCTGGGACGGCGCCAACCTCTCGTTCGAACTCGACGAGAACGGCGTCCCGTGGCGCTACCGCGGCGTCGTCGCGGGGCGCTTCATCGCCGGTGAGGCCACCTCGGGGCGCGTCGGCGTCGCGTCGCGTCGCTGGGACGGCGCCCGCGCCGAGGTGCTCTCCTACGGCCTCACCGCGCGCACGCCCGAGGAGCACGACGCGTGGGCCGCGCGGGCGCGTCGTCAGATCGAGCTGCTCACGATGTCGGGCAACCCCGCGCCCGTGGCGACGCGCGTCGTCACCCTCGCGGATCACGTCGCGCCCATCGCGTCGCGCCGCGCCGTCGCGGCCTCCGCGCCGCCGCAGTCGTACACGCTCACCGAGCTCCGCGTCGAGCGTGACATCCCCGACGAGCAGGGCGGCGTGCTCGCGACGCGCGTCTCGCACCTCTTCGTGGCGTGGCCCAGCACCCCGATGCCGCGCGACGGGTATCCCGCCGTCGTGGCCGCGAACGGACACTACGGCAGCGCGCGCTCGCTGATGGACCCCGACAGCGCGTACGGGTACGGCGACACCTTCGCGCGCAGCGGATACGTCGTGGTCGCCGTCGACGTGTCGCACAGGCCCGTCGCCGATCGCGCGGGGCTCTACGCCGACATCGCGGTCGGAGACGATCCCGTCGCGGGCAACGTCACGCACCCCTCGATCCACGGCGTCGGCCTCGACAGCGACTGGGAGGAGGACGGCGAGCGCGCGTGGGACATGATGCGCGCGGCGGACCTCGCCCGATCGCTCCCGCAGGTGAACGACCGCAGCGTGCTCGTCACGGGGCTCTCGATGGGCGGCGAGGTGGCGACCTACGCGGGCGCCCTCGACGAGCGCGTCGACTCCGTGGTGGTCGCCGGCTTCGCGCCCGACCTCGGCGTGATCGCCCACCGCGCGAACCACCCGTGCTGGCGCTGGACCCACGCCGACGCGCGCGAGTACATCGGCGTCTCGGTGCTGCACGCGCTCGTCGCGCCGCGCCTCCTCGTCGTCGAGACGGGGACGAACGACTACACCTTCTCGTCGTTCCGAGCGCCCTTCGCGTCCGACAAGCAGGTGCTCCGTCGGAGCCGCGCGGCGTGGGGCGACCGCGCCTACCGCCTCGTGCACTTCCTCCACGACGGCGCCCACATCTATCGCACCGGCGACCCCGCGCTCGACCTCACGCCGACCCGCGGGATCTCCGTCCCCGTGCGCGTGGCGCCTGACTCCTTCGGCTCGCTCGCGTGGCAGACCGACGCGGCCACGCAGCTCGCGCCCATGACCCTCTTCGACCTCACCCGCGGCGGCCTCGCGCGCTGATCCGCGTCTTCGCGCAACGCCCCCGTCGCACCGAAAAACGCCGAAGGTCCCGATGACCGTGTGCCGGTCGTCGGGACCTCGTGTCAGGCGATCGATCGTGACGCCCGAACCTGACGTCGCAGCTCAGTCGAGCTCGTCGGTGATCTG
>JAXLYG010000065.1:0-58673 GCA_046351535.1 Polyangiales bacterium | reverse complement strand
ACGACTTAACGCGTTGGCTTCGGCACCTCGGGGGTCAATACCCGAAACACCCAGTCGTCATCGTTTACAGCGTGGACTACCAGGGTATCTAATCCTGTTTGCTTCCCACGCTTTCGCGCCTCAGTGTCAGTATCTGTCCAGAGAGCCGCCTTCGCCACTGGTGTTCCTCCCGATATCTACGAATTTCACCTCTACACCGGGAATTCCGCTCTCCTCTCCAGTACTCAAGTTCAGCAGTATCGAGTGCACGTCCGAGGTTGAGCCCCGGGATTTCACACCCGACTTACCGAACCACCTGCGCGCGCTTTACGCCCAGTAATTCCGAGCAACGTTTGCATCCTCTGTCTTACCGCGGCTGCTGGCACAGAGTTAGCCGATGCTTGCTAAAGGGATACCGTCAAGGACCGTGGATATTAGCCACGACCCGGTTCGTCTCCCCCCACAGGGCTTTACAACCCGAAGGCCTTCGTCACCCACGCGGCGTCGCTGCGTCAGGCTTTCGCCCATTGCGCAAGATTCCCCACTGCTGCCTCCCGTAGGAGTCTGGACCGTGTCTCAGTTCCAGTGTGGCTGATCATCCTCTCAGACCAGCTACCCGTCGTTGCCTTGGTAGGCCGTTACCCTACCAACTAGCTGATGGGCCGCGGACCCATCCTAGAGCGCGAGCATGTAAACAGAAGCCCGCTTTGACCTCACAGTCGAAACTGCGTGGTCTCATGCTGTATTAGCCCACCTTTCGGCAGGTTATCCACCACTCCAGGGAAGGTAATCCACGTGTTACTCACCCGTGCGCCACTGTACCGGGGGTTGCCCCCTTTCTCGTGCGACTTGCATGTGTTAGGCGCGCCGCTAACGTTCGCTCTGAGCCAGGATCAAACTCTCCAATTAATGTCTGATCCGACACCGTGAGGTGCCGGTCGATGACGTTTGTTGGAGCGATTCCAGGTCTCTTTTAAAGCCTGTATGCTCAAGTAACATGTCCGTCGCCACCGCTGGTTTTCACCAGTGATGCGCGGACGATTCCGCTTCCACTACCGAGTCTCTTCAGACACCGAGTTGTTCGGAGTCGTCAGAGGTCGGCGTCGATCGCGAGTCGGTTAGACTCTCGATCGTTCTTGCAACCAGGTTTTCAAAGATCGGAGATGACGTGCTGTCATCCGCCGCTCTGGGCAGAGAGATCACCGATCGTCGCGCCGCCGCTGGCGGTCTGACTCTCGTTCCTCTTCGTTCGAGGGAGGAGAGTCTTAACTCTCTCCTCGTCTGCCTGTCAACACTCTTTGGCTTTTTTCTTCAGCCGCTGATTTTGACCGACAAACCCGCCGCCGGAGGGGCTCTCCGTCGAAGGGAAGCGGCTTGTACGCCCGTCCTTCGGAGCGGTCAACACTTCGTACTCATGCCGATGACGATTTCTAGGAACCATCGGTAATTCAAGCTGATTTCGCGCGCTGGAGATTCTCGCCGCCGCCGTGTATCTCCCTTCGTCAACGTGCGCGTCGTCGTCGCTCTCATGCTCGCTCTCGCTGCGTGCGGCTCCAATCGAGGCGCCGGAGGGCCCCGTTCGATCGCTGCGCGCGCGAGCATGGTGACCATCCCCGCGGGCCCCTTCTCCGCGGGATCTCTGCGCGAAGCCGCGCGCGGCGAGCTCGCGCCGCTGCGTCCCGAGCGCGTCGTGGTGGCGGCCTACGCCATCGATCGCGTCCCCGTGACGACCCGTGACTACGCGCGCTTCGCGGAGGAGACCGCCCGCGTGATCGACGCCGAGCCTGCCGAGGTCGATCCCTCGATCGGCGCGACGAGCCGCGCGAGGGAGGGCCGACGACGACGCGACGCTGGCGAGCGTTACGCGGCGCACCCCGCGGTGATGGTCTCGTGGCTCGACGCGCGTGACTACTGCGCGTGGCGCGGCGCGCGGTTGCCCACCGAGATCGAGTGGGAGAAGGCCATCCGCGGCGTCGACGGACGCGCGTATCCGTGGGGCGATCGCGCCGATCCGACGCGCGTGAACAGCTTGGAATTTGGGGCCGGCGACACGGTCCCCGTGCTGTCGCAGCCGCGCGCGCAGAGCCCCTTCGAAGTCTTCGACGGCGCGGGCAACGCCGCCGAGTGGACCTCGACGCCGGGCCCCTCCCCCGGTCATTTCATCGTGCGCGGCAGCGCGTGGAGCGAGCCCGCCGTCGTCGCGCGATGCGATCGTCGCCGGGAGCTCCAGCGCGATGCGCGCTCCGTCACCCTCACCTTCCGCTGCGCAGCCACAACACCGTGAAGATCCTCGCCCTCGACACCAGCACCCTCACCGGCTCCGTCGCGCTCATCGACGACGGCGCGGTCCTCGCCGAGTCCGTCGCCCGCGTCCGCGCGAACCACTCCGAGCAGCTCCTCCCGCTCGTCGAGGAGGTGCTCACCCGCGCGAACGTCGCCCTCGACGCCCTCGATCGCATCGCCGTCGGCATCGGCCCCGGTTCGTTCACGGGCGTCCGCATCGCGGTCGCCACGGCGAAGGGGCTCCACCTCGCGTCGGGCGTCGCGCTCTACGGCGTCTCGTCGCTCGACGCCCTCGCCGCTTCTGCGTGGTGCGCGCACGGCCCCGTGCTCGCGGCCCTCGACGCCCGGCGCGGCGAGCTCTACGCGGCGCTCTACAACGCGCGAGGCGCTGACCCCCGCGTGCTCATGGCGCCCTGCCACGGCGCCGCGTCGAGGGTCGGCGAGCGGGTGCTCGCGTGCTGCGAGGGCGTCGTCACCGTCGTCGGCGACCTCTCGTCGGCGGACTTCGCCGCGCTGTCGTCGAGCGCCCCTTCGCGCTTCACGCGTGCGCCGCGCGTGTTCGAAGCGCCCCTCGCGCGCGTCATCGCGTGGGAGGCCTTCGAAGGTCGCGCCACGCTCGACACCGGCGCCCTCGAGCCGCTCTACGTGCGAGGCAGCGACGCGAAGCTCCCGGGCGGACGTGAGGTGCCCGCGTGAGGGCCGTCGTGCAGCGCGTCTCGCGCGCGAGGGTCACCGTCGACGAGCGCGTGACGGGCGAGATCACGAGGGGGCTCCTCGCGTACCTCGGCGTCGGCGGGGGCGACGGAGAGGCCGAGGCCGCGTACCTCGCGGAGAAGATCGCCACGCTCAGGGTCTTCGAAGACGAACGCGGGCGCATGAGCCTCGACGTGGTGAGCGCGGGCGGCGCGGTGCTCGTCGTCCCGCAGTTCACGCTCTACGGAGACGTTCGAAAGGGCAGGCGCCCCGACTTCACCGCCGCGATGGAGCCCCTCCGCGCGTGCGAGCTCTATGAGCGGGTCGTCGCGCTGCTGCGCGCGCGCGGCATCACCGTCGCCACGGGGGAGTTCCGCGCCCACATGATGGTCGACGCGGTCAACGATGGGCCCGTGACCATCCTCGTCGACAGCGCGCGGACCTTCTGACAGGCTGCTTCTGCGATGACTGCGCCCGACCTGACCCGCTATGTGATCCGCGGCGCGGTGGGGGGAGACGAGCACGACCTCCTCGCGCTGGCGCGGCACCTCAACACCATCAACCTCCCGCACGACCCGCAGTCGGTGCGAGAGATCGTCGACCTCTCGGAGCGATCGTTCTCGGGCGCCCTCAAAGACCCGCGGCGCCGCGAGTACGTGTTCGTGCTCGAAGACCTCGAGGAGCGAAGGGTCATCGGCACCAGCAAGATCCTCGCGCAGCTCGGGCGCCGCGACGCGCCCTACATCTTCTTCGACGTCATCATCGAGGAGAAGTACAGCCCCACCCTCGACCGGCACTTCGTCCACACGGTGCTCCGCCTCGGGCACAGCTTCGAAGGGCCCACCGAGATCGGCGGGCTCATCGTGCTGCCCGAGTGCCGACGCGTGCCCGACAAGGTCGGCATGATGATCTCGTACGTGCGCTTCATGTTCATGGCGATGCATCGCGGCCTCTTTCGCAACGAGGTCGTCGCCGAGCTCCTGCCGCCGCTCCTGCCCGACGGGCGCAGCCACCTCTGGGAGTCGCTCGGCCGCAAGTTCACCGACATGACGTACCTCGACGCCGACGCGCTTTCGAAGCGCAACAAGGAGTTCATCAAGGCGCTCTTTCCCAACGGCGACATCTACGCGTCGCTGCTGCCGCCCGAGGCGCAGGGCGTGATCGGCAAGGTCGGCCGCGAGACCCTCGGCGTCGAGAAGATGCTGCGCCGCATCGGGTTTCAGTACTGCAACCGCATCGACCCCTTCGACGGCGGACCCCATTTTCGCGCGGCCACCGACGAGATCCAGCTCGTGAAGCGCACGCAGCACGCGCGGGTTCGTCCCTCGACGGCGCTGCCTCCCTCGTCGCCGCGCTGCCTCGTCGCCGCCTCGCTGCGAGACCCGCCGTACTTCAGGGCCGTGACCGCCCCCGCGTTCGTCACGCCCGAAGGCGCCGTCGAGATCTCGCAGGCCAACTTCGACCTCCTCAACGTCGCGCTCGACTCCGACGTCGCCGTGCTCGCGCTCGACTGAGCGCGCTTACTCGCGTGCGCTTTTCTGGCGCCCGCGCGATCGCGAACGCTAGAACCCCGGGCCATGGCCCCTCTGCGCGAGCGATTCATCCTCGGCGTTCCCCTGGCCGTGCTCGGGATCACGCTGGTGTCCGTGCCCGTCATGGCCCTCGGTGACGACGGCCTCGCGCGACACCGCAGGCTCCGCGCGCAGCTCGAGGCGCAGCGCCAGGAGAACGTCCGCCTCGCGCGTCAGCTCATCCAGCTCCGCGCGGAGTTCAGCGCGTTCACCACGGACCCGCGCGCGAGGGAGCGCGCCGTGCGAGAGGAGCTCGGCTGGGTGCGTCCCGACGAGGTCGTGGTCGAGGTTCCGTCGAGCGCGATGCCCTCGCGCATGGCCCGCTGATCGCCGCCGCTTTCTTGGCGGGCGCGCGCCATCGCTGCTATCCGCGACGCACCGTACATGGACCTCGTCGCCCTTCTCCGAGGCCTTCGCCGAGTGGTCCGTGCCTGCGCAGCGCCCGCCTCCGCGGGGGGGGTCGCGCTTCGCATCGCGCACGGAGGATTCTCGCAGCGTGACGTCGGCTCGCTCGACGTCGCGCTCGCCCTCGCGTGCATCCTCGCCGTCGCGGCGAAGGCGCGTCGGCGACACAAGCGCGCGCAGCAGGGCGAGCTCCCGCAGAGCTTCAGCGCGCTCTCGTCGATGCCCGCGCTCGCGCTCACGGGCGCGCTGACCGCGTACGAGGGAGGCGTTCACGGCCCCCTCGCGGCGCTCCCCGTGCTCGCGGTGGCCGTGTGCGTCGCGATGGGCGAGCCGCGGCGCGCGTGGGTGCCGGTGCTCTACGGCGTCGCGCTCGAAGGCGCGCTCCACCTCGCCGCGGAGGGCCACGCCGACGCGCTCTCGCTCGGGCTCAGGGTCGCGCTCGTCGTCGCCGCGGGGCTGCTCCACCACGGGCTCACGCGCGCCGAGGTGGCCCGCGTGCGCGACCACGCGAAGCAGATGATCGCCGACGAGCGCAAGCGCCAGAAGGAGGCCGCGCAGTCGTTCAGGCTCCAGAGCCCCAGCGCGCAGCCGCCGCAGCGAAACGAGAAGGTCGACGAGGCCCGCGTGCGCTCGTCGCTCGAAGAGATCCACGCGTCGATCGTGGGGCTCCTCAGCCTCGCGCAGCGCACGATGAAGCTCCGCACCTGCGCGCTCTACTGGGCCGACGCCAAGGGCAAGAGCCTGCGCCTCGTCGAGGCCGCCACCCCCGACGACGCGGACCTCAACGAGGGTCCGCTCCCGATCACCTCGGGCGCCATGGGCGCGGCCATCGCGATGTCGAAGCCCGTGCTGCTCTCGAACCTTCGCGCCGACCACCCCGGCCTCACGTACTACCGCGGCGCGCACGACGTGAGGTGCTTCGCGGGCGTCCCCGTGCTCGATCAGGGGACCGTGCGCGGGGTCATGGTCGCGGACCGCGTCGACGACCTCCCGTTCTCCGCCGACGATCAGGCGACGCTCGAGGCCGTGGCGCTCCAGGCGCGCAGGCTCATCGACAACGAGCGCGTGTTCGCGCGGCTCGAGCGCGCCAAGGACGACATGTCTCGGCTCTTCGAAGCGTCGCGCGCGCTCGGCGAGGCGCTCACGGAGGACCAGGTTCTCCAGGCCGTCGCGACCTCGGCGAAGGCCATCGTCGAGCACGACCTGCTCGTGGTGACGAGCTACGACGCGAAGTCGGGCGAGCAGCGCGTGCGGCACGTCTCGGGGGAGGTCCCGCGCGTCGTCGAGGGGCTCTCGTTCGGCGAGAACTCGGGCATCGCGTGCGCCGCGGTGAAGGCCCGTCACGCGCTGCCCTACCGCGGTCACTTCGACCCGAAGACGCAGTACGTCTTCACCCGTGAGGCCGCGCTCTCGGAGGCCAACTCGGTCTCGGTGTTTCCCCTCGTGGTGCGCGACGCGGTGCTCGGCACGCTCACCCTCGCGGCCAACCGTCGCGCGGCCTTCACCGAGGGGACGCGGCAGCTCCTCGGCGTGCTCGCCGCGCACGCGTCGGTGGCCCTCTCGAACGCCGCCGCGGTGCGCAGACTCGAAGAGCTCGCCACCACGGACCCGATGACCGGGCACCTCAACAAGCGCGCGCTCGAGAGCGAGTTCGACAAGCGCCTCAAGGCCGCGTCGCGCTTCGGGCACACCCTCTCGGTCATCGTGCTCGACATCGACAAGTTCAAGAACGTCAACGACACCTACGGGCACGCCGTGGGAGACACGGTGATCAAGGGCCTCGGCGCCGTGCTCGGCCGCTGTCGCCGCGAGACCGACGCGGTCGGACGCTTCGGCGGCGAGGAGTTCGTCATCGTCTGCGAGGAGACCGACACCGAGGGCGCCTTTCTGCTCGCGGAGCGCATCCGTGAGGAGCTCAAGCGCCAGGTCTTTCAGAGCGAGATCGGCCCGCTGTCGGTCACCTGCTCGCTCGGGATCGCGGAGTTTCCGCGTGACGCCGAGGCGCGCGAGGCCCTCTTCACGCGCGCCGACGAGGCGCTCTACGAGGCCAAGCACAACGGCCGCAACCAGACCCGCACGGCCGGGTCGCGATCCCCTTCGAGCGCGGCGAAACGCGATGGTTCGGCGCGCAAGGCCCCGGTGTCGCGCCGCGAGTCGAGCGTGAAGGCCCCGCAGATCCGCCCCGGCGTCGCGACCTCGTCGGTCTCGTAGCCGCGCGATCCGCGTCGCATTCGAGCCGCGGCGGCGCGCGGAATCCGTGTACGATCCGCGGCCCGTATGGCCGCCATCAGCAGCATGTCACCGGGCGAGGTCCGAGCCCTCGGCGGCCTCGCGATCTCCTGCGCCGGCGCGAACGAGGCGTCCCTCGGGATGCGCGCGCTCTCCTGGTACAACACCCTCCTGCGCTTCGGGCTCAACATCCCGCTCGTCGTGGCGCACGACATCGGCGCCGCGCTCCTCGGTCTCGGCACCGCGTATGGCCCGCCGCGCGACCTCCCGCCGCTCCCGCAGTTGCAGGGGCCCGCGTCGGAGTCGCTCACCGCGCTGCGCGCCTACGCGTCGCTCCTCGAGGAGATCTCGAAGACCGACGTCGCCGAGCAGATCCAGAAGTCGCGCATCGACGACGCGGTGCTCACCACGCTCCTCACGCGCGCGCTCGGACCCGTGGTCGATCGCTGGCGCTCTCCGGTGCCCTTCGAGCCCGTGCCCATCAACGCCGACACGCTGACGCAGGCGCAGATGCTCCTGCCGCAGGTGTGGCAGGCCGTCGACCGCCGGCCCGAGTTCGCGTTCCTCATCCACCTCGTGCAGCACAGGCTCCACCTGCTGCTCGGCATCGAGCAGATCGACCTCGACACGGTGGAGCTCCTCGGCCTCGTCGGGCAAGACGGCTCGATGCCCGAGACCGAGCTCATCGACCTGCTCGCGGTGTTCAACTCCCCCGAGGCCAACGACGTGGTGAACTTCTCGCTCGACATCCTCCCGAGCGTGCTCGACACGCGCAGCGGCGGCGGTCAGCAGGTGTTCTCCATCGACGGCTACTCGGGCGTGGTGCCCAACGGCTCGCTCGACTCGCTGGTGCTCACCGAGATGGCCCACGACGACGAGCTCTTCGAACAGCGCTTCATGGACCGCGAGCTGCTCTTCTACGCCCACGAGGCGCAGGACCGCCCTTCGCCGCGGAGCTACCAGATCCTCGTCGACGCGAGCGCCTCGATGCGCGGCGCTCGCACCGTCTTCGCGCGCGGCCTCGCGATCGCGCTCGCCAAGCGCATGACCCTCCAGGGCTTCGAGGCGAGCGTGCGCTTCTTCGACTCGCGCCTCTACGAGCCGATGCGGCTTCGCAAGGGGCGCGCGGGCCTCGGCGGCGCCGGGTCGCTCCACGTCGCGGGGATCCTCGCGTTCAAGGGCGAGCGCGGGCGCAACTACGCGCGCGTCTTCTCGCAGCTCGCGGCGGAGCTCGATCGCAACCGCGACCGCGCGAGCGTCACCGTCTACATGATCACGCACGCGGAGTGTCACGTGCCCGTCGACCTCGTGCGGCGGATCCGCGAGGTGGCCGAGCTCTGCGGGGTCTTCATGCTTCCGTCGCGCGGCGCGCTCGACCTGGAGTACCTGCCGCAGCTCACGCTTCACGAGGTGGTCACCGATCAGGCGCTCAAGGACCGTGACGAGCGCGCGACGCGGGCGCTCTCGATCGTGGAGGCCGCGACGAGCGAGGCCCGACGCGAGTCGCTCCCGTCGAAGGGCCGCGCGCACGCGGGGGAGGCCTGAGCCATGTCGACGGTGCTCAACGACGAGCATATCGCGCGGGCGCGCCAGTCGCTCCGCGCGGGGCAGCCTGACCGGGCCGAGCAGATCCTCTTCGCGCAGGCGCAGCAGACGCACCTCGCCGCGCGCGACTACGACGAGATCCTCCGCACGCTCGCCGACGCGCTCACGCAGCTCGGCAAGCTCCGCGCGGCGGGCACTGTGCTGCTCTACCTCCGCGAGCCCGCGAGGATGGCGCAGCTCGTGACGAGCGAGCCTCGCGACCTCGCGCGCGCGGCGCAGCTCGATCGAAAGCACGCCCTCGCGGCGCAGCACTACCGGGCCGCCCGGTGGCCTGCGCACGCGGCGATCCAGTTCGAGGAGGCCGAGCAGTACCCCGCGGCGCGCGCGCTCTGGGAGGAGGTCGCCGCGGATCCGAGGCTGCGCGAGGACCCGTACACCGGCGCGCTCGTGAGCTTCAACCTCGGGCGCGTGCTCGAGAAGCTCCGTGACCCGGTGGGTGCGCATCGCTGTCGGGTGCGCGCGACGAGGCTCCTCGAAGAGGCCGCAGACATGCTCGAGGCGCGGGGGATGCGCGAGCGAGCGTTCGACTGCTTTCAGGTGCTCCTCACGCTGGGGGCCGAGACGGGGAGCTTCGAGAACCTCGCGGAGGGATACCTCAACTGCATCCGGATCCTCCGCGAGGATCACCTCAAGTACTACGCCCTGCAGTACTACGAGGACTTCATCTCGCGCGCGGAGCGGGCCGGCGAGCACCACGCGGTCGCGACGATTCTCCACGAGGCGAGCGACTACGCGCGCGGCGTGGGGCTGAACTTTCACGCGGCGCTTCGCGTGCGAGAGGCCGAGGCCTGGCGCAGAGCCGCGCAGCACACGCTCGCGGGCGGCGGGAGCGTGCAGCTCGCCGAGAACGCGCTCCTCGCTGCGGTGGGCGCGTACAGCGCGGTGGGTCTCCACGCGCAGGCGGTGTCCGTGTTCCGCGCGCTCGCGGAGCTTCCCGGCGCGGAGGAGAAGCGTTCGAAGCGCTACAAGGCCCTCGCGGAGCAGTACTCGACCGCGCAGGACGAGCCCGCGCGCGCGCCGCCGTTGCCCGACTACCTCCGCCAGCCCGTCGCGTACCCCGACATCTGGAACGACGACGTGATCGAGTGGGAGGAGCACGGCGACCCCGTCGAGACCTGCGGCGAAATCCTGCTCGACACGACGCTCCCCGACTTCGTGCGGCGCAAGGCGCTTCTGGCGCGGCTCGTCGCGTTGATGGCGCGCGAACCCAACCACCCGACGACGCTCGCGCAGCTCGCCGAGGCGCTCGGTCAGGTGCAGCTCTACGCGGTGCTCTCGCCGCTCGAACACCTCTTCGAACGCGGCCGGGGAGAGGTCCGCGTCGCGTGTCTCCGCGCGGCGCGGCAGCTCTTCTTCAAGCGCACCTTCACGGTGATCATGAAGGGCGTGCAAGACGCGCAGGACGCCGCCGTCGTGAGCGCCGCGGTCGACGCCATCGGGGCGCTTCACTTTCCGCACGCGTTCGACCCCCTGTCGCGGCTGCATCGCGAGGCCGACAATCCCCGCGTGCGCCAGGCCGCGCTCGGCTCGATCGGCCGAATCTCGTCGCGCGAGGCCGTCGAGTACCTCGTGGGGACGCTCATCCACGGCACGCAGGAGGAGCGGCAGCAGGCGCGCGACCTTCTGATCCGCAACGACGCGCAGGAGGCGGCCCAGGTGCTCCAGAACGCGCTCGTGAGCGAGCGTGCCGAGGTCGCGCAGCAGATCCAGGACATCCTCCGCCGCCGCACGCGGTGATACCCTCGCGCCCCGTGGACGTCCTCACCCCAGGCACGCGCGTCGCCGGGCGCTACGAGGTCCTACGGCTCCTCGGGAGCGGCGCGGTCAAGCACGTCTACCTCGCGCGTGACCTGCTCTCGCGTGACCTCGTGGCCGTCGCGCTGCTGAAGCACGTCGCGAACGGCGACCCGACGCAGGGCCCACGCTTCTCGCGCGAGGCGCGCGCGGCCTCGGTGCTCTCGTCGCCGTACGTCGTTCGCGTGCTCGACGTAGGCAAGCTCGACGACGGAGAGCGCTACCTCGTGACGGAGGCCGTGCTCGGTCGCGGGCTCGACGCGGCCATCGCCGACGGCGCTGCGCCCGCGCCGTCCGCTGCGATCTGGACGACGGAGGTGCTCGCGGCCCTCACGGAGGCGCACTCGCGGGGCGTGCTCCACCGAGACGTGAAGCCCGAGAACGTGCTCCTCGCGCCGACGCCGGGGCACCCCGTGGGCGAGATGGCGAGGCTCACGGATTTCGGTCTGGCGAAGGTCCTCGACACCGACCTCGAGGGCTCCGTGATGTTACGCACCGCGCAGGGCGCCGTGATGGGGACGGCGGACTACATGTCGCCCGAGCAGTGGCAGGGCGGCCCCGTTGATCCGCGCTCCGACCTCTACTCCGTCGGCGCGATGTTCTACGAGCTCCTCACGGGTCGGGCTCCCTTCGAGGCGAACTCGCTGCGGGAGCTCGCTGCGGCGCACGTTCTCTCGACGCCTCGCCCCTTCGACGAGGCGGTGCCCGAAGGCGCTCGCGCGTTCGAGCCGGTCGTGCGCCGCGCGCTCGCGAAGCGCCCCAGCGAGCGCTTTCAGGGCGCCGACGAGATGCGCGCCGCGATCGAGCGGATCGGAGGCTTCGGCCTCGCGATGCCGACCATCCATGAAGCGCACGATGACGCCCCGTTGGCGCGCGCCGAGATGGTGACCGACGCGGGGGTCGGTCCCGTTCAGATCGTGTCCGCGACGCGGGTCGTGCTCGGGCGAACCGGACACGTCGTGCCTCGCTGCGTCCCCTTCAACGCGGACAATGATCGCAGGGGACGCACCATCTCCCGACGCCACGCGCGCCTCGAGTGGAGAGGCGGCGCGGCGCTCCTCTTCGACCTTCGCTCCAGCACGGGGACCTCCGTCTCGGGTCGCGTCATCGACGCGTCGTCGCAAGGTGTCTCGCTCCAACACGGCGACGAGATCGGCCTGGGTCCGCACGTGAAGCTCCGCTTCGAGCACGCTCCCTCGACGCGCGGCGTCCTCCCCCGCTGGGCTCGCCTTACGCGCATCGACGCGTTCGGTGCGGGGCTCGTTCACCTGCTCGTGCTCACGGAGGCCGAGATCTCGGGTGACGAGAGCGCCGCGATTCGCTTGCCGCCTCGCCTCGTCGAAGGTGCGTCTCTTCGGCTCACGCCTTCACCGGGCGGGTTCGCGTGCGCGACCCATCAGGACACGAGCCGAGAGGTGTCTGATGGGACATCCGTCAAGCTCGGAAGGGTCACCGTGACCTTCGCGATCGAAGCCGCGGTGGGCGGCTGAATCAGCGGTTGTAACGGGGGTTCATCTGGTGCGTCTGCGGATCGATTCCCGCGGCGCGGAGGGCGTCTTCCATCGAGCGCGGCTGCGCCTGGGGCACGGGGGTTCGATTCCAGACCGTGACGAGCGTGCGGTCGCCTTCATCGCGCACGCCGACGTCGACGACGGTCGCGGCGTCGTTGTCGCGAAGCCGCGCGTGGCGGATCAACGCGCCGAGCGGCTGGATGTCGGCAGTCGCGAACTCGAGGCGCTGCTGGAGGTATCGCATCACGCGCGGCATCTGCGCGTTCACGTGATACATCCGCGTCTCCGAGTCTTCGAAGCGAACCGCGGTGTTGACGGGAAGCGCGAGCCCGAAGGCCTGCGAGGTCCCAGGGAGAAGCTCCTCAGGATCGACGCGAGGCTCCTCGACCGGAGGCGCCGCGACCTGGTGGGGAACCGTCGGGATTGAAGGCGGAGGGGGAGGTCGGCGCGCACGGCGGCAGCCACCGAGCGCACCGAACGCGATCACGAGAACGAAGGGCGAGGCGCGCATCACTCGAAGATCGCAGCCCAGGAATCGACTCGCGCAGGCATCTGCGGACGCGGCAAGCGGCGCGTGACGATCGGGTTGAGCCCGGTGGAGCCAGTGCGTCCGGCCTGGGCGGTCTGGAGCACGAGGCGGTACTCGCCGCCGGTCGACGAAGAGACGTAGCTGCGCGGCATCCCCGTGATCGGATCGGGCGCGGTCGCGGTGACGTTGCAGCTCATGCGCCTCGAGATCGCCACACCGAAGAGAACCGAGTTTCCGTCGTCCGTCTCGGTGCCGTTGAAGTTCAGGTCGCGAGAGGCGCGGACGATGTCGCTCGCCGTGAGCGGGTCACCGTCGAGATCGAGGCGCGCCTTCGGGTAATCGTAGATGGTGCCCGTGTCGAAGCGGGTCATGTCGAGGCCCCAGAGGCGGGCGTAGCCGAAGTCGCAGGGGTTCATCGTCGATCGAGGCGTGAATGAACCGAAGTAGAGAACTCCGTTGAAGACCGTCATCGAGCCGGTCATGCGCTCTCCGGTCTGGAAGTCCCTGGTGGTGTCGGTGCCCGGCCGGATCTGCCAGTTCTCGTGCACCGCGACGGAGGTGACCGCGCCGCTGGAGTCCGTCGCCGTCGTCTCGGTGAACGAAGCGACGCGATACTCGTTGAGCGTGTCGTCGAGCACCTCGGGATCACCCGAGCCAACAGCGACGTTGACCTCACCGCGCGTTCCGACGGTGATCATCGGGCGCTCGATGATGGGCTGACCGTGGTCGTAGGTAGACCCCCAGTACATGTCGTACTCGTCAGACATCCACCAGTAGCGAGGATCGCGGCTGCTGAAATCGGCGCGCCACACGAAGCCGTCGCCGTCTCCGAGGTACGCGCGCGTGGTGACGGCTCCGGCCGTTCCGTTGTAGAGCGCGGGAGCGCCGGTGAGCGGCGATCCGGTGGGGACGGTGTCCTCCCACGCGTTGCCGTTGCGGACGGGCATGCCCGCGCCGAGGCGGCGAATCACCTCGCCCGTCTGGAGATCGAGCACGTAGAGGTACTGCCCCGTCGAGGTGTCCCAGCAACGGTTGTAGGGACGGCGCGTGCCCCTTCCGCTATCAGGCGTTGCGAGGATCGCGTTGCGAGCCGGGAGCGCGTGCGAGGTCGCGGTGCACGCGCCCAGCGAGGAGCGCCCGGCGCCGCCGGGGATGAAGGCCACCGCGCGCTCGACAGGAACGGTGCGGTCGACAGGGGTGAAGTAGAGCGTGCCGATCGACGGAGTTCCCGTCGCCGCGACCATGTTCGTGGGGTCCGTGAACTGCCACAGGAAGCGCGGCTGATACGGGTCGGTCACGTCGAGGGCGACGTACGCAGGTCCGCCGTTACGAAGGCCGACGACGAGGACCGTGCGCCACGACGCTGCCGTCGGCGGAGCGGCCGCCGAGCGCTCGAAGACGACGTCCTTGACGACGGGGGTACCGTCAACGCCGAAGGCGCGCGTCGAGGGGTAGTGGGTTCGCAGGGTCGGAACCAGGTAGGGAGGTACGAATCCCCAGACCTCTTCGCCGTTGTCCGTGTTGAACGCGTGGAGGACGCCGTCGTTGCTGCCGACATACATCATCGCCTCGCGCGAGCCCACGCGCACATCGCTGCGGCGGAGGGAGGCGGCGGCGTTGGCGGCAGAAGACGCGGTCATGCGAGAGAGCGTCAGCCCGCGATACGAGGTGAAGCTCTGGTCGGGGAGGTCGATGAGCGGCGCCTGGACGCTCACCGGCGTGGAGCGGTAGATGTCCCCGAGCGGACGGAACTCACGCACCGTCCCCGCATCGCCCCTCAACCATGAGATCAGGGTGTTGACCTCAGGCGTGCTCGTATATCCGAAGAGCGCCGGGGTGCCCGCGAGCGCGGGGAGATCACGCGCGAATCCAGCGGTCCCCGAGGTGGCGTTCGTGAGGCTCGTTGTGAGCTGCGCCGCGGTCGTTGCAGCGGCCGGGACGTAGGTCCAGAGGTAGCGCTGCCCCCACCCCGTCTGCGTGGCGCGGTAGGCTGCCCGGAGGTTGTACCCGAAGTCGTCGCCGAGGGAGGTGTCAACCGCCTTCTCCGTCGGAACGGGCGGTGCACC
Organism: Polyangiales bacterium; assembly: GCA_046351535.1. Classification (GTDB taxonomy): domain Bacteria; phylum Myxococcota_A; class Polyangia; order Polyangiales; genus CAISKJ01. The sequence goes on along the minus strand of JAXLYG010000065.1, from coordinate 44,008 downwards.
CATGGAGGGAGACTCGCAGACGGTCCGTTGACGAGTGAGCGAACCGCTCCACGGGAGCCCCGGGGAGATGGTGAACGCGGTCGAGAACTGATACTGCGGAGTGCCGATGGCCGAGGGGATGCCCGAGGTCGCGTAGACGGGCGGAATGCGGGTCGACGTCGAAGACGCCACCGTGTCGAGGATCGTCGAGAGCGCGCCCGCGAACGAGGGACGATCGTTGGCGTAATAGACCCTGGGCGTGTTTCCCGCGAGGGCGATCGGCGAGAGCGCGGCCTCCACGGCGGGGTTCTGATCGAACGCGATGACGTAGGTGCGCACGCCCGGAGACGTGGGCCCGACAGCCGCCATGCGCATCGCGACTTCGGAGGGCGTGTCGTACGGGCAGAGCCCGCCGCCGCGGCATTGCGCGCGCCAGAAGTCATCCGTCGGAGCGCCGTCGGTGATCAGGATGTTCGCGCGGTTGCGGCACTGGTAGTAGGGATCGCCGCGCCCGGTCGTCGAGCCATCGATGACGTCGGCGTGGTTGGTCCAGTAATAGAGCGCGTCATCGAGGAGGGCGGCGATCGGGGTCGAGCCGATGGGGCGCACGCCCTCGCGTGCCGTGAGGATGCCGAACGCAGGCCGACCGACGAGGGCCTGCTGCACGGTCTGGTTGATCCGCGCGAGCGTCGACGTGTCTGCGCTGGCGTCGCCGACCGAGACGAGACCTCCCGGGACGATGTCAGACGTGTTGTCGTCGAGCGAGGCGCGCTTGGCGCCGAAGTTCCAGCTCTCGACCGTCGCGCACATGGGAGGCGCGAAGGGGTGGGGATCGGCGTAGGACCACATCCCCGAGACGTCGTCGCGAGGGTCCTGCTCGAAGTCTCCGGTCATCAGCCCGAAGCGCACGCGATCGGCGTAGACGTCGACAATCCCGTCAGAGGCCTGGAGGGCTCCAGGCTCGAAGAGCCTGTGTCCGAAGGACATCGGCTCGTGGTGCGGGATCTGGTAGCGGTAGTCGTACTGAGCGGGGTCGGTGCGCGGCGCCTGCACGCAGGTGTAGCCCTGGATCGTGCCCGTGAGGACCTCGAGCGCCGTGATCCAGCGGTTGCGCGACTCTTCAGTCGGACACGAAGAAGAGCACTGCGGGACGCCCGTCGAGCAGTTGATGCAGTTGCCGCCGTCGTCTCGGGTGCAGTCGCCGGAGTCGTCGCGCGCGTTCATGCGGAACTCCATCGACCCGGAGGTATCGACGAGCAGCATGATGTCGGGGCGGAGGATGCGCGCGTCGACTTGCGCCCACGCGGCCGACGAGCCGAGCAGGGAAGCAGCCGCGGTGGCCACGGCGATCACCGTGGAACCCTTGAGGCTCATGGTCGTTCTCCCTGCGACGAGCGGGGCCGCAGCCCCCGCGAGGGGGTGTTTCGGGGACGTTTTGATGGAGCGCCTCAGTTGCTGCACAGGATCACCGAGATCGCGCGGAGCGCTTCAGCTCCGTGCGCGACGTTGTTCGTGTCGACAGCGTACGCAGCGAGCGAACGATCGAGCTCTGTCGTGCCGGTTACGTCGATCATCAACCTTGATTGTCGGATGGTCTCGGAAAAGGTTGAGCCGCCTACATCGCTTCCCGGCGCCGCGGCGGTCTCGCCGTAGAGCTCGGTCACGGTGACCCCGAAGCTCGGCGAGAGGTAACCCGCACCGAAGGAGCCAGGAACGCGCGTGCTCCCCATCCCGGACGCGGTCTGGAAGATCGATGCACCCGAGCCGAGGATCGAAGGATCGGTGCTGGCGAAGCGATAGCAAGGCTTGCGATAGACTTCAGAGGAGCTCACCGAGACCTCGGGGCAACCGTCTGTCCACGTCGTGCGGTCGAGGGCGCTGCGACGGAGGAAATCGTTCACGTAGGCCTGACAGTTGAGCCTGAGACGCGCGATGACCGCGGTCGCGCCGGACTCGGCGACGTAGTGGGTCTGCCCCGCCTGACGCACGAAGCCCGCGGAGCGGATCTCGAGCGACGCCGAGCGCGTCACGATCACCCCGGCCGCGCTCACCATCACGATGAGCATCATCACGATGAACATCGCGACGCCGCGCTCACCGCGTCGCGCGCGCGCCGCGCGACGGCTCAGCATCTCCGCGGTTCGGGTGGTCTTCACCGGAGGTTCCTCGCTGCCAGATTCGTGAGCACGACTTCGGACGTGAGCGTTCGCACGCGAGAGGCCCCGAGCTGGTTGGAGTACACGCGGAAGCGAGAGAGCGGCACCGTCGCGGCCGACCGCGCGACCCAGCCGAACGCGGGGTCCTGCAGGCGGTCGCGGATCGAGAGGCGCAGCAGCACCGAGCGAATCCGCTGCGGGAAGTGCCCCGACGCCGACCCCGATCCCATCATGTTCTGCGCGTACCGGTTGATGTTCGTGTCGTCGCCCCAGGCGAACGATCGCATGGACACGGGGCTCACGCCGGTCGCCTCGTCTGCGGTCACCGTCGCGTCGAGGTCGACAGCGTACTCGCCGACGAGCTGGGCCGTGTTCGGCAGCTCGACCGTGGTCGATTCGAGCGCCCACTCGCTTCGCACGAGGTCGGTCTTGAGCGCCGCCTCCGTCGCGCTCGACGGATAGAGGTCCGAGAGCGCCGTGGTGCGCATCGTCGAGCCGCTGCGGATCGCGTATTCGACCATGTCCACGGGGGCGACCGTCGACCCGGTGCCGAGCCCCGTGATGCCGCAGCCGGCCCCCGCGCCCATCATCACCGCGTCGCCGACGACCGTCGGCGTCGAGTCGAGGATCAGCTCCGGGTTCGTCGCCGCGCTCGGAGCCTGATACGTCCCCGAGCGTACCCGGAAGAACTGCATGGTTCCGGTCGGGCTCGAGATGCGGATCATTCGGGGGTGCGTCGGGTCGGCGGAGATGAAGACCCGCGCGAACTCAGCGGCAGACATGCGCGCCGCCCACTGCGGCGTCCGATGCTGGAGGTGGACCTGATTCCCGGTGATGTTCTCGACGAGGTACTCGTCGGCTGTCGTGTAGTTCCCGATCATTCGAAGGGTGACGGGCTGCACGAAGACGTTGTCGCTCGGGTTCGGGATGGGGTTCGTCGTCGTCAGCGTGCGCGTGATCGAGAGGGGCTGGATCAGCACCGACGGCTTCGGACAGACCCGCGGGTCGACCTCCGAGTTGGGCGAGGCCATGTACCCGGCGCGCGCGACGTCGGCGCGCATGCGCTCCATCGCGAGGCGCAGGCGGAGCTGCATCTCCGCGGCGCGCTGCTGCTGGTTGAAGGTCTCGGTCGTCGCGCGAGACACCGAGTAGAGGGCCGCGACGACCACCGACGTGATGGTGATCGACACCATCAGCTCGACGATCGTGAAGCCTCGTGCGGTAGGGTTGCGCGCCATGATCACAGCTCGTGACGGTCGATCGTCTGGGTCATGTAGACCCAGCGAACGTTGGTTGTGTCGGACCCCATGAGGTCGCGGTCCGCGGAGTTCGCGCAGTTCGCGTACGCGGTCGGCCGCACGCCGCCCTGGCGGAACCACCACACGCGGACGTCGGCGCGCACGAGCTCATCGGCGATGAGACGCGTGAGGCGGACGTGCGTGCAGAAGTAGGTCGACGCGTCGCCGACGGCCACGTCGTTGCCCCACCAGTCCGCCGCGGCGCTCTCGAGCGGCGTGCCGGCGGTGAGGCCCGAAGGCTGCGTCGGAAGCACCCAGCCCGTCGCCGTCGAGGTCAGCAGGGGCGTGAAGTACCAGGTGTTGTTGATGTTCGAAATCGGGTTGCCGTACGAGGGGTAGTTCCACTGGAGGGAGTCGCGACGGAGGCGCTCCTGCCAGCGACGGGCGAGGTTGGTCGCGGTGGTCAGCTCGCTCGCGCGGCGGTTGGCGCCCACGGTGGCGCCCTGCATCGCGAGGATTCCCATGATCCCGGTGCCGAGGACGGCCATCGAGGCCATCACCTCGATGAGCGTATAGCCGCCCTGAAAGCGGGCGCGCGAGGGACGGACATGGCTCGTTCGCGACGTCACGGGCGCATCCTCGGCATGCCTGAGAGGGGAATCACGACCTGACGGACCACGCCCGTCGGCGAAGCCGAGGTCCCTCGGAACACGTTGATGGTGAACGAAGCCGTACCGACGCCCGCCGTCGACGAGGGGCTGTTGCTCCACGTGAACGGCGACGTGGTCGAGTCCGCGATGAGGCTCCCCACGGGAGAGACGAAGTACGCGACCCCGAGCGGCGTGAAGCAGATCTGCAGCCTGCTCAAGAGCGACGAGGAGCGGATCTCGGCCACGATGCCGTCGCGCGTATAGGTCGCGGACCCGAAGTCGAGCGAGTAGACGCGAAGCGCGGGGTCGAACAGCCCCGAGCCGAAGCGCGAGAGACGACACGACGCCGCGGTCCCCTCGTAGACGTTCATCACCAGCGCGCCCGACGTCGAGTCGAGCACCAGCGAGTGCGCCACGCCGCGGTACATCGCCCGGCTGCGCGCCTCGCGCACGATGTCGAACGCGGCCACCGCGGCCTGCTGCGTGTGCGAGTCGCGGATCGACTGCGACATCGACGGCAAGACGAGCGCAGACACCACCGCGATGATGGTCACCACGATCATCATTTCGACGAGCGTGAAGCCGCGGCTGGTTGAAGGGCGCGAGGGCACGGGGTGGCGCGACTGCAACCCATATGCCCCGATGATTCGACGCCGCCTACGCGAGAATTCGCCGCGGGATTCGCGAAGCGCTTGTGCGCCGCAGGAAAGGGCTTGCGGGACTACGCAACGATTGCGGACCCCGTCAGCGCGCAGGTTGCCAGACACTTGCGATGCCTGGGCGAGAACCGTATCAAGCCGCGCCATGAACGTTCGTGCTCCGCTCCTGCTGATCTTGCTGGCGTCGTGCAAGCGAGATCCCGCACCGAGACCCTCGCCGCCGCCCGCGCAGCGTACACCCGTCGCGCAGCCCAACGGAAGCGCAACCCCGACGCCCACGGCGGCCTTCGATCCCCCTGCGCCCGCGGCGGACTTTCACGACAGCGCGAGGTTCCTCCCGCAGGGCGCGCCGATGGATGCGTGGACGCAGTCGGGTGCGGTGCGTCTCATTCGCGGACAGGACCTCTTTCAGCTCATCGACGGCGCGGGGGAGAAATATCTCTCCTATGGCTTCCGTGAGCTCGCGCGGACGGACTACCGGAAGGCCGGCACCGAGCTCGTGATCACCGCGGAGGTCTACGACATGGGCTCTCCGCTCGGGGCGTTCGGCCAGTATTCGATGCTCCTCAGCGACGGGCGCGACCCCTCGTCGCTCGAGTCTCAGGCCGTGCAGCAGGGCGGAGGCGGCTTTCTCGGCACGAGCCAGCTCGTGTTCTGGAAGGGGCAGCACCTCGTGCAGATCAACCTCGTCGACGACTCGGGCGAGCGAGACGAGAACGGGCTCCGCGCGATCGCGCGCGAGGCGCTCCCTCCGATCGCGACGCGGCTCGCAGCGGCGCTCCCCGGCGAGACGACCGCGCCGACGCCTCCGCCCGGTCTCGTGCGTGACGGGCTCGTGTGGGGCGGCGCGACGTACCTCGCGCAAGGCGTCTTCGGCGTCGAGCGCACGGGCGCCGGATGGGTGGGCCACTACCGCTCCGCCGACGGCGCGCGGTGGCGCGTGGCGGTGTTTTCGAAGTCCACGCCCGACGAGGCGCGCGCGCTCGTGACGCTCTTCCGCGCGCAGCATCCCGCGACGATCGCGGGGCTCGGCGAGGAGGCGTTCAGCACCTCGTCCGCGGCCGGGGAGCTCATCGTCGCGCGCAAGGGCGCCACCGTCGTCGTGCTCGCAGACGCGGGGGTGCAGGGCCTCCGCGCGCCCGCTCGCGAGGCCGCTGTCGAGCGCGTTCGCGCCGCGTTGGCCGCCTCACCCTGAACGTCTCCCACGCTCGACAGACTCTCTCAAAGCAGCCCTCGTCGACGGGGACTTGCGCTCCTCTCCCTGCGCTCGATACACACGAGGCAGCGGTGATCGCCCTCGTGGGGCGGGCGCCTCGATCCACCTGGAGACCGGTGTTTCATGAGTGATCCTCGACCGACCCGCCGCGAGGCGCTGATCCGCGCGGGCAAGGCCTTCGGCGTACTCGCGGGCGCGAGCCTCATCGCGCGGACGCGCTTCGACCGCGGCGGGTGGAGCGTCAACTCCGCGCGCGGCGCTCGCGAGGTGCGCGACTACCGCGTCGCCGACCGCGGCGGTCCGTGCGATTTCGCTGTCGCACACGGGGTTCCGGGCACCACGCCGACGGCGCTCGTCGAGCAGGCCGTGGCCGCGCTCGGCGGGATGCGCCGCTTCATCTCGCGCGGCGACGTCGTCGCCATCAAGCCCAACATCGGGTGGGATCGCACGGCCATCCAGGCCGCGAACACGAACCCCGAGGTTGTCGCGGCCGTCGTGCGGCTCGCGCTCGACGCGGGCGCGAAGCGCGTGGTGGTCACCGACGCGAGCTGCAACGATCCGGGGCGATGCTTCCAGCGCTCGGGGATCTGGGCGCGCGCGCACGCCGCGGGGGCCGAGGTGATCCTGCCCGCGGAGCATCGGTTCCGAACCATGCGGCTGCGCGGAGAGGTGCTCGACGAGTGGCCCGTCTACCGCACGCTCATCGAGGCCGACAAGGTCATCAACTGCCCCGTCGCGAAGCATCACAACCTCGCGAAATACACGGCCGCGATGAAGAACTGGTACGGCACGCTCGGCGGTCGCAGGAACCGTCTCCACCAGAGCATCGACATGTCCGTCGCCGACCTCGCGACCTTCATGCGACCCACGCTCACGGTGCTCGATGGCGTGCGCGTGCTGCTCCGCAACGGGCCGCAGGGCGGCAACGTCGACGACACGCGGCGCATGGACACGGTCGTCGCGACGATCGACCAGGTCGCGGCCGACGCGTACGGCTGCACGCTCATCGGGCAGCGCCCCGAGAACCTCGCGTACCTGCGCATCGCCGAGGAGCGTCGCATCGGCACCACACGCTGGCAGGACCTTCGCCCCCGCGAGATCGCGCTCGATGCGCACGACGGCGCGGAGCGCTTCGCGATCGCCGTGCCCGCGCTCGACGACGCGGCCTCGGTGGCGAGCGCCATTCACCGCCCGAGGGTGAGCCTCACATGAGCGACCTCCCGAAGCCGATTCCGTGGCTCGGCGTCGTGGGTCACGTGCCCGCGCTCGACGCGCCCGAACAGCCCGCGGCGCATTCGCTGAAGCCCGTCGCGCATGTTCCGACGCCGCAGGAGGTGCTCGCGCCCTCACCCGTCGCAGCGACCGCGGCGGCGACCGTGACGGCCGCGCCGTCGGTGATCGATCGCGCGTCGCAGTGGCTCCGACAGCGCTTCAAGCAGAAGAAGCGTCCGGGGTCGGGGATCGCGCCGCGGAAGGTGATCTCGGCGCTGCGCAACGCGCGGAGGGTCTCGCAGGCGGGCTTTCTGTTCCTGTTTCTGTTTCTGCTGGTGCGCACGGAGTTTCGAGGCGGCTTCACGGGCGGCGCGACGGTGCGCATGCCGTACCCCGTCGAGGCCTTCCTCCTGGCCGATCCCTTCGTGTCGCTGATGACCTTTCTCTCCACGCACGCGGTGTATCGCGCGCTGTGGTGGTCCGTCGGTCTCGTCGCGATCACGCTCGTCTTCGGTCGCGTGTTCTGCGGTTGGATCTGCCCCTTCGGCACGCTGCATCACTTCTTCGCGTGGCTCGTGCCCAACCCCAAGGGCGCGACCACGGGCGCGCGGCGCGTCCGCGCGAACATGACCCACGGGTATCAGAACGCGAAGTACTACCTGCTCGGCGCGTTCCTCGTGGCGGCGGTGTGCGGCAGCGCGATCGGCGGGCTCTTCGACCCGATCTGCATCTCGGTCAGGGCCATCGGCCTCGCGGTGCTCCCCGCGGTGAACTACATCACCGGGCGCGGCCTCGACGGCGTCGCGCAGAGCAACGTGCACGTGCTCCAGACGGCGACCGATGCCACGCGCGACGCGCTCGTCGCGACGGTGCTCCAGCCGAAGCAGTACTTCTTTCACCAGACGTGGGTCATCGGCGCGCTGCTCTTCGCGGTGCTCCTCGCGAACCGCTGGATTCCGAGGTTCTGGTGCAGGGTGCTCTGCCCCCTCGGCGCCACGCTCGGGCTCATCGCGCGGCACGCGCTCGTCGGCATGGAGAAGGACCACTCCAAGTGCACCGACTGCAACCTCTGCCTCGTCGACTGCCAGGGCGCGGATAGCCCCCAGGGCGGCGTGAAGTGGCGCCAGGACGAGTGCCACATGTGCCTCAACTGCGAGACCTCGTGCCCCGAGGACGTCATCAAGTTCCGATGGCTCCCGAACCGCAAGAGCACCACGCTCACGCAGGCCGGGATGGACCGCAGGAAGACCCTCGTCTCGGCCGCCGCGGGCGCCGCCGTGCTCCCCCTCGCGCGCGCCTCGGACACGATCGACAGCAACTACTACGACAGGCTCATCCGACCGCCGGGCTCCGTCGCCGAGCGAGACTTTCTCGAGCGCTGCATCCGCTGCGCGGAGTGCATGAAGGTGTGCCCCAACAACGCCCTCCACCCCGCGCTCTTCGAGAGCGGGATCGAGGGGCTCTGGACGCCCATCCTCATCCCGCGCATCGGCTACTGCGAGCCCACCTGCGTGCTCTGCGGCCAGGTGTGCCCCACGGGCGCGATCCAGAAGATCAACGAGGAGCAGAAGCTCGGCAGCGCGATCCGCCACATCGAGCCCATCAAGATCGGCACGGCCTTCTACGATCACGGCCGCTGCCTCCCGTGGGCCATGGCCACGCCGTGCATCGTCTGCGAGGAGTTCTGCCCGACCTCGCCGAAGGCCATCTGGGTCGAGGAGAACGACGTCCCCGATCGCAACGGTCACCCCGTGCACGTGCAGCGTCCCCACGTCGACCCGAAGCTCTGCATCGGCTGCGGCGCGTGCGAGAAGGTGTGCCCCGTTCAAGACCGCCCCGCGGTGTACGTCACCTCCGTGGGCGAGTCGCGCAGCAAGACCAACGTGATCCTGCTCGAGAGCAGCAATTACAACAGGTAGATCGGAGGACCCGTGCTCGGCCGTGACCTCCGTCACGGACTCGCGATGGGTACGTCGGGGGAGAACTCTCTCGCGGGGCCCTAAATTAGCGCGGGCCGGGGAGTAGCCTTCCCCGACCCGCATGAGCCGCCACTTGCGGTGATCACCACGTTTGAAACCCCATCGTCATTCTTGAAGGCGCCCGTCCTGCCGTTGGACGACCTCCCACCAGAGCTGGGAGGGCCGGACTTGAACCGGCATCTGGCGTGTTCGCGACGGGGTGAGCGATGTGACCTCCGACGGCAATGCTGAGTCTCGAGCGATAGCCTCAATTTGATGCCACCGCGGTGCCTCTTCCGTTGGGCTACACGGCCGTATCCATGGCCGCGGCGGGACTCGAACCGCGCACTTTGCCGACGTGTGGTTTGAACGTGAGGTTGAGCCTCAGCTTGCGCTCGCCCGCGGTGATGCCTCACCGACGCGCGCCCGTCAACCGCGGCGGCCCGTTTCGATCTACGACCCGCGCGAGAACGCGCGGACGAGCTCCGCGACGCCGTCTTCGACCGTGCGCGCGGAGCGCCACCCGAGCACCTCGAACGCGCGCGAGGGGTCGCCGCAGAACCGCGACACGTCGAAGTCGCGCGACGGCGCCTCGACGATCTCGGAGCGCCATCCCCCCGCCGCCGCGGCCGTCACCGCGAGCTGCCCGAGCGTCGTCGGACGCCCCGAGGCCACGTGGATCGTCGGCAGATCGCGCGCCCCGGCGGCGAGCGCCTCGATGACCTTCACGATGCAGCCCACCGTGTCGTCGAGGTGCGTGAAGTCGAAGGTGTGCATCGCGCCGTCGACGCGGAGCCGCTTGCCCTGCGCAGCGTTGCGGCAGAACGCGGGGACCACGCGGTCGGGGTGGTCGTGCGTCGAGCCGTACACGTTCGCGAAGCGGAGCACCGCGGCGCGCGATCCCCTCGCGCGGAGGTCGGCGATGATGCGCTCGCCCTCGGCCTTGCTGCGGCCGTAGCGGTTGAGCGGCGCGACGGGGTCGTCTTCGTAGACGGGCAATCGCGCGGGCTCGCCGTAGACCTCGCGGCTCGACGCGAAGAGCGTCCATGCGCCCGCGGAGGCCGCGGCGGAGGCCACGTTGGCGGTGCCCGTCACGTTGGTCGACTCGCAGCGCTCGGGGTCTCGCTCGGCGTCGACGACGCGCGACACCGCGGCCAGGTGCACCACGCCGTCGCAGCCCTCGGCCCAGCGGGCCACGCGCGCGAGGTCTCGGATGTCTCCGTGGCGGTCGCTCCCTTCGGGCGCGCGCAGGTCGAGCCCTCGCACCTCGTGCCCCGCGCGTTCGAGCGCGGCGCAGAGCGCTTCGCCGAGGAGCCCGCTCGAGCCCGTCACGCCTACGCGCATCGTCGCCGTTACCATCGCGGCGCAGGGCCCTAGCACGGTTCGCGCGGCGTTCGCTACAGAAGCGTCTTGGAGCGACCGCGGAGACGTGTGAGCATCGCGCCGCCCGCGTGAACGCCGCGTCGTCCGCGCGCCACGAACCAACACCTCGAAGGGCCGATGCGAATCCTCCACGTCATCAACTCCCTCGACCCCTCTGGGGCCGAGCGGCATCTCGCGAACCTCTTCGGGCCCCTCGACGCCCTCGGGGTCGAGAACCATCTGGTGACGTTCTTCCCCGGCAACGGCTTCGAGGAGCAGGTGCGCAAGCACGTCCGCCGCGCGGAGATGGCCGTCGGCCGCACGCGCGCGTTCGGCGCCACCGTGCGCATGGCCCGCGAGGTCGACGTCGTGCACACGCAGCTCACCTACGCGGACATCCTCGGTCGCGCCGCCGCGGCCGTCGCGGGGACCCCTTCGGTCACCACGATCCAGACGTCGGCGTGGGCCCCCGAGAACCGTCACGTGCTCGCGCTCGACCCCGTGCGCTACCACGCGTTTCGCATCAGCGACGGGCTCACCGCGCGCCTCGCGACGCACTTCTTCGCCGTGTCGGCCAAGGCCGCGAGGGCCTACACCGAGGGCTTCGACGTTCCGCACGAGCGCATGGAGGTCATCGCGAACACCGTCGACCTGCGCGCGTTCGATCCCGCGAAGGGGCCGTCGCGTGAGGAGGCCCGCGCGGCGCTGGGCTTCGCGCCCTACGAGTTCGCCGTGGTGACCCTCGCGCGGCTCATTCCGCTCAAGGCGTTGCCCGAGGCGGTGAAGGCCGTCTCGATCGCTTCGAAGCGTCACCCGGTGCGCATGGTCATCGCGGGCGAAGGGGCCGAGCGGGGGAACATCCAGGCCCAGATCGACGCGCTCGGCGCGCCCGTTTCGCTTGTGGGAAGGCGCGACGCGGTGTCGGTGCTCAAGGCCGCCGACCTCTTCGTGCTGCCGTCGTACATGGAGGGGATGCCCGTGTCGCTCATCGAGGCGATGGCGATGGGCGTGCCGTGCCTGTGCTCGGACATCCCCGAGAACACGGAGACGGGCGGCGACGCGGCGGTGTACTCGCCGGTGCGCGACCCCGAGCGCTTCGCCGAGGCGATGCTCTCGCTCATCGAGGACCCGGCGCGACGCGCGGAGCTTTCGAAGCGGTCGACGGAGCGGGCCCGGCGCTACTCGGCCGACGCGGTGGCGGAGCGCTTTCTCCGCGGGATCGAGCGGGCGCTCGAGGCGCGCAAGCGGGCCTGAGCCGCGCACGTACGTGCTGGACACCTGAGCCACGACTGGAGAATAAGAGGCAGCATGCGTTATCTGATCACGGGCGGAGCGGGCTTCATCGGGAGTCACATGGCCGAGGCGCTCCTTGCGCGCGGCGACACGGTGGCGGTGCTCGATGACTTCTCGACGGGCCGCCGGTCGAACCTCGCCGCGGTGGCGTCGCACCCCGAGCTCCGCGTCGTCGAGGGCTCCGTCGTCGACAGCGCCCTCGTGCGCTCGCTCGTCGCCGAGGCCGATCACGTCGTGCACCTCGCGGCGGCCGTCGGCGTGCGAAAGATCATGTCCGAGCGCGTCGCGGGGATCCGCACGAACGTCGAGGGCTCGGAGACCGTGCTCGCCGCGTGCGCGGCCCACGCGCGGCCGCTGTTCTTCGCGTCGACGAGCGAGGTCTACGGCAAGAACGCCAAGGTGCCCTTCAGCGAGGACGACGACAGCGTGCTCGGCGCCAGCTCGCTGCACCGCTGGAGCTACGCGTGCGCCAAGCTGCTCGACGAGTTCCTCGCGCTGGCGTGGTTTCACGAGCACAAGCTGCCGGTGACCGTGGCGCGGTTCTTCAACGTCACGGGGCCGCGCCAGTGCCCCGACTACGGCATGGTGCTCCCGCGCTTCTGCGCCGCGGCCCTCAACGGCAGCGCGCTCGAGGTCCACGGCTCGGGCCAGCAGTCGCGGTGCTTCCTCCACGTCGATGACTGCGTGCGCGCGGTGCTCGCCCTCGTCGACACGCCCGTCGCCGTCGGCCGCGTGGTGAACATCGGCTCCGACGAGGAGATCACCATCCACGCCCTCGCCGAGCGCGTGATCGCCCTCTCGAACTCGGCCTCGAAGATCCACGCGGTGCCCTACGCCGCGGCCTTCCCCGAGGGGGGCTTCGAAGACATGCTGCGCCGCGTCCCCGACACGCGTCGGCTCTCTCGCCTCACGGGCTGGGAGCGCAAGATCAACCTCGATCAGACCATCCGCGACGCCCTCCGCTGGGCGCGCGAGGTCTGAGCCTCGAAGCTCTCTCTCACTCCCCTCTCACGCTCCCCCGTTACGAGCGGATCCCCTGCGCGAGCGCGAGCACGCGTCGGTCGACGAGGCCGAGCGCCGTGAGCAGCAGCGTGCGAGGTCGCGCCACCCGCGACGCGCGGGCCTCGCCGAGCGCGGCGATCGCGCCGAGGCGGTCTCCGTTGAGCAGCCGCAGGTTCGCGAGGTGCACCGCGTAGTGGTCGTAGTACGCGGGCGAGGCCGCGCGCATCGCGTCGCCGTGATCGCGGAGCGTCCCCTCGACGCTGCGCGACCAGTCGGGCGCATCACGCAGGAGCCTCTTCGCGCGCTGGAGCGCGGGGCCGCGGGTGATCCGATCGCGCGCGTCGGTGTGGGCCAGGCACGCGCGCACGGTCACGAGGGCGAAGCGAAAGCGCTTCGCGAGGTTGAGGTTGAACTCCGACTCGTAGGCGCGGCCCTCGGGGTACCGCACGACGTCGAAGACCTCGCGCCGCACGCAGTTGAAATACTCGGTGTGCGTGAGCGACGAGACCCAGCGCAGGTACGACGGATAGTCGAGCAGGAGGTCGGCCTCGGGCGTCGGGATGGGCGACGGCGGGCCGTTGTCCCACGACATGATCGACGCCACGTTGCCCACGTCGTCGGGGGCCGCGAGGCAGCGCGCTTCGAGCGCCCGCATCGCGCCGGGGAGCAGTTCGAAATCGCTGTCGACCATGAGCAGCCAGCGCCCCCGCGCGACGGCCGCCGCGGTGTTGCGCGCCGCGCAGGGCCCGCGGTTGCGCTCGTGGCGGAGGTAGCGCACGCGGGCGTCGCCGAAGGAGGCCACCGCGCGCTCGGTGTCGTCGGCGCCGCAGTCGTCGACGACGATCGCCTCCCAGCGGTCGAAGTCCTGCTGCGCGAGGCTGCCGAGCACGCGCGGCATCATCGCGGCGCGGTTGTACGTGGGCGTGATGACGGTGAAGAACGGGCGCTCGTCGGCGGTGCTCATCGGGTCTCTCGGGGTGCGGCGGGTGGCGGAGATCGCCCTATACCCGCGGCGTCCGTTGCGTCTACAGCGTCGCGGCGTTCGAGCTCAGCGGTGTCGCGCGCGCCAGCCCTCGAGCACGCGCTCGACGCCTTCGAGAAAGCGCTTCGCCACCGAGTCGGCCGAGAACGCGCGGGCGCGCACCATCCCGAGGCGGCTCATTTCAGCGCGTCGCGCGGGGTCCGCCGCGAGCGAGGCGATCGCGCGGGCGTAGCCGTCGACGTCGCGCACCTTCGCGTAGGCCGCCGCGTCGCCGCCGCACTCGGTGTTCTCGGGGATGTTCGAACACAGCCCCGGCACGCCCATCGCCATCGCCTCGATGAGCGACAGCGGCATGCCCTCGTAGCACGAGGGGAGCATGAAGAGGTCGGCCCCCTTGAGCACGCGCGTCGCGGGCAGGCGGCCGGGGAAGCTCACCGGCGCGCGGAGCTCTCGCGCCAGGACTTCGAGGCGCTCCTTCTCGGGGCCCTCGCCCGCGATGACCATGCGCACGGGGCGAGACTTCGACGCGATCGAGACGGCCCGCACGGCGTCGTCGAGGGCCTTGAGCGGGATGAGCCGCGCGAGGGCCACCACCGCGAACTCGTCGGGCGCGAAGCCCAGCGCCGCGCGGGCCTCCTCACGCGAGGGGCCCTTGGTGGGGTCGAACTCCGCGAGGTCGACGGTGTTGGTGATGACCTCCATGCGGTCGGCGGGCACGCCGAGGCCGTCGACGTAGGCGCGCATGGCCTTGGTCGAGACCGCGAAGTGGTGCTCGGCGAGGCGCGCGGTGGCCGCGTCGGCGAGGCGCGTGGCCTGGTAGCGCAGGGTGCCCATGCGCACGTGCTCGCGGTTCTCGGCGGCCCACACCGAGGTCTGCACGGTGGTGACCGAGGGCGTGCCCGCGACGGCCGCGGCCGTGCGGCCGACGATGTCAGAGAAGACGAGCTGCGTGTGCACGACGTCGACCTCGCGGGCCATGCGCACGGCGGCGGCGAGGTTGCGCTTGCCGACGCCCATCTCAGCGCGGCGCACGTGGTTGCGCACCTGCTCTTCGAAGCCGTTGCCCGAGACGAAGGTGAGGAGGTGATTCTCAACGCCGAGCGCGTCGAGGGGCCCGAGGAGGTTCGCGAGGTGTCGCTCAGCCCCGGCGGGTCTCAACGAGTTGATGACGTGGAGGATTCGCATCGGCGAGTCGTGGGAGGGGCTCCGAGTATCCGTCGTGTAGCGCGGCGCCGCTCGAACATTCATCCGTCCGGACGACGATCTGGCGCAGGTAGTTGGGAATCTAACCAATGGCTGCGACATGAGGCAACGGCGCTCGCGCGGCGCGTCGTGCGTGCCGCAGCGATGCGCCGCGCGCCGCGATGGATTTTCTGCGAGACTCCCCGCCCACGATGAGAGGATTTTATTGTGACGGCGCGCGCGTAGCCCTCCGCCGCGACCTTCCGCCCGCATGTGCGCGCGAGGGCGAGGTGCTCCTCCGGGTGCGGGCCGTCGGAATCTGCGACACCGACCTCCAGATCGCGCGGGGCTACATGGGCTTTCGCGGGGTGCTCGGCCACGAGTTCGTCGGCGTCGACGCGCGCGGCGACCGCTACGTCGCGGAGATCAACAACGCCTGCCGCCGCTGCGAGACCTGCCTCGCGGGCCGTCCCACGCACTGCCCCACGCGCACCGTGCTCGGCATCGTGGGCCACGACGGCGCGATGGCCGACGAGGTGACCGCCCCGCGCGAGAACCTCCACCGCGTGCCCGACTCGATCAGCGACCACGAGGCGGTCTTCGTCGAGCCCCTCGCCGCGGCCTTCGAAGTGCTCGAGCAGGTGCGCGTGCGCGGCGACGACCGCGTCGCGGTGCTCGGCGACGGCAAGCTCGGGCTGCTCACGGCCTGGGTGCTCCGCGGCGCGGCGGCGCGCGTGACCCTCATCGGGCGGCACCGCCACAAGCTCGCGCTCGCGGGCGACGCGATCGCGCAGCGCACCGTCGACGAGGCGGCCTCGCTCGCGCGGAGCTTCGACGTGGTGGTCGACGCGACGGGCTCGGCGACGGGCCTCGCCGACGCGATCCGGCTCGCGCGCCCCCGGGGGACCGTGGTGCTCAAGACCACCGTGGCGGGCGAGCACGCGCTCTCGCTCGCGCCCGTGGTGATCGACGAGCTCACGCTGGTGGGCTCGCGCTGCGGGCCCTTCGACAAGGCCATCGAGGCGCTGACGGCGCGGACGGTCGACGTGCGACCGCTCGTGTCGGAGGTGTTCTCGCTCGACGAGGCCGAGGCGGCGTTCGCGTGCGCGGGGCGCAAGGGCGTGGCGAAGGTCGTGATCGACGTCGCGCGCGGGGGCTGAGCGGTGCACCTCGCCCACCTGCGCTACGTGCAGGCCATCGCGAAGCACGGGAGCCTCTCGGCCGCGGCGCGCGCGCTCGGGGTCACGCAGCCGACGCTGACGGGGGCGGTGAAGAGCCTCGAGTCGGAGCTCCGGACGATGATCGTTCACCGGGGGCGCGACGGCGTGCGGCTCACGGCGGCGGGCGAGGCCCTCGTGCGCCACGCGGGCGAGGTGCTCGCGTCGGTCGAGCGGATGGAGCACGAGATCCGCGGCCTCGAGGGCGACGAGCAGGGGCGCTTCGTGCTCGGGTGCCACGAGTCGCTGGGGGCCTATTTTCTACCGGGTTTCATGCGGGTGTTCCTCGACGCGTCGCCGCGCATCGAGCTCACGCTGTGGAACGGCACGACGGCCGCCGTGCGCGACGCGGTGCTCTCGCGCGACGTGCACTACGGGCTGCTGGTGAACCCCATGCCGCACCCCGACCTCGTGCTCGTGAAGCTCTTTCTCGACGCGATGGACTTCTTCGTCTGCGTCGACGAGCCCGAGCTCGCCTCGCGCGACGAGGCCCTCGACCGGCTTCGTCGCGGGCCCCTCGTGTACTCGGGGCGCGTCTCGCAGTGCCAGGAGCTCATCCAGCGGTTGAGCGGCGAGAGCACGCTGCCCGCGCGAACGCTCTCGTGCGGAGACCTCGAGCTCGTCAAGAGCCTGACGCTGGCGGGCATCGGCGTGGGGGTGCTCCCCCGGCGCGTGGCGGGCTACGGGGGGCACGGGAGGCTGCGTCGGCTGCACGCCGCGCTGCCCAACATCCCCGACACGATCTACCTCGCGTGGCGCGAGGACCTGCACCGCACCACGGCCGCGACGCGCCTCAAGGACTCGCTGGTCTCGTACGGCCGCGCGATGCCCGACGCCTGACGACGCCGCGCGATGGCGCGTCTCGACCGTTGCAGAGAGGTGTGCCGCGGCGATAGCGTCGCCCCGATGCGCCCACCGCCCCTGCCCCATCAGATCGTCGTGCTCGAACGCGCGCTCGAGCGAGCCTCGGAGGCCGACGCGTCGACGACGCCCCTCGTCGTCTTCGACCTCGACGGGACGCTCTATGACAACCGCCCGCGCACCGTGCAGATCCTCGCGGAGTACGCCGAGGAGGTGGCCGACCAGTTCCCCGAGGTGGCCGAGGCGCTCGAGGCGCTCACGGCCGAGGGCGTCCACTACCTCCTCTCGGACACGCTGCGCGCGCAGGGGCTCACGAAGGTCGAGATCGTGAGCGACGCGACGCGCTTCTGGCGCGACCGCTTCTTCGCCGAGAAGTACCTGAAGTATGACGCCGTGAAGGACGGCGCCGTCGAGTTCGCGCGCGCCTGCCACGAGCTCGGCGCCACGATCGTGTACCTCGCGGGCCGCGACGTGACCGACCTCCTGCCGGGCACCGTGACGAGCCTGCGAAAGTGGGGCTTCCCCGTGGGAGAGATCGGCGTCGAGCTCGTGCTCAAGCCCGACGCGACGCTCTCGGACGAGGCCTTCAAGCGCGCGTCGCTGCCGGTGCTCCGCCGCGTGGGGCGCGTGGTGGCCTTCTTCGACAACGAGCCCGCCAACTGCAACGTCGCGCGGCACGTGTGGCCCGAGGCCATCGTGGGGCTCATCGAGACGACCTCGGTGCCCGGCGCGCCGGACCTCGACAGCGGCGTCGACGTCATCCGAGATTTCCGCCGGGTCTGAGCCCTCGCGCTATCCGCCGCTCGCGCTCCTCGCGCGCGTCTTCGCCCACATCCGCAGCGCCGCGATGTCTTCGGCCATGGTCGTCGAGAGGGCCACGGTCTCTCTCGCCGCGGTGAGCACGTCGTCGGTGCTCACCTCGCGCCCCGCGGAGAACGCGGCGTACATCGCGGACACGAGCGCGAGCTCGACCTCGGCGCCGTTGAACCCGTCGGTGGCTTTCGCAACGGCGCCCACGTCGAAGCTCCGCGGGTCGCGCCTGCGCTTGCGGACGTGGATCTCGAAGATCGCCTCGCGCTCCTTCGCCGTGGGGAGATCGACGAAGAAGATCTCGTCGAAGCGGCCCTTGCGCAGCAGCTCCGGCGGGAGCTCCGCGATGCGGTTCGCCGTCGCCACCACGAACACCGGACGCTTTCGCTCCTGCATCCAGGTGAGGAAGGTCGAGAACACGCGCAGCGACGCGCCCGCGTCGGCGTTGCCCGAGCCCGAGGTTCCGCCGAAGCCCTTCTCGACCTCGTCGAGCCAGAGCACCACCGGGGCGAGCGCCTCGGCCGTCGCGAGGGCCTTGCGCATGTTGGCCTCGCTCCCGCCCACGTAGGGGCTGAACACGCTGCCCACGTCGAGGCGCAGGAGGGGCAGCCGCCAGTGCGACGCGATGGCCTTCGCCGTGAGGCTCTTTCCGCAGCCCTGCACGCCCAACAGAAGGACCCCCCGCGGCTGCGGGAGGCCGTACTCGCGGGCCTTGTCTCCGAAGGCCCGGGTGCGCGACGCGAGCCACTGCTTGAGCCCGTCGATGCCGCCCACCGTCGAGAGCGACTCGTCGTGGTCGAAGTACTCGAGCGACCCGCTGCGACGGACGATCTGCTTCTTCTCGTCGAGGATCAGCGGGAGGTCGTCGAGGCCGAAGCGCATGTCGTTGACGGCCGCGCGCGAGAAGGCCTGGATCGCCTGCGTCTCGGTGAGCCCCCGCGCGGCGTGAACCACCCGCTCGAAGAGCGTCGGGTCGTCGTCGACGGTCACCCTCCCGACCGAGCGCAGCGACTCGATGAACGATCGCAGCAGCGACGCGAGCTCGCGCTCGTCGGGCGGCGGGACGTCGATCACGGTGATGTCGCGCGCGAGCTCCTCGGGGATCTTCGTGATCGGCGACACGATGAGGATGGTCTTGAAGGCCCTGCGCGCGTGGCTCACCGCGTCGCGGAGCTTGCGCACGATCACCGGGTCTTCGAGGTAGGGGTGGAGATCGTGCAGCACGAAGAGGGCCTTCTCCGGGTGCTGAATGAGGTGCTCCAGGGCCTTCTCGGGCTGGCGGATCGGCGCGGGCGGAGGCGCGTCGGGGATGCCCCTCGGCGTGACCGCGCGGTCGAGGACGAAGCGCGCCTCGTCGAAGCCCGTGGTGCACGTCCACGAGAGCACCGGGCGCTTGAGCTCGCCGCCGAGCGCCGCGAGCATCCGCGCGGTGCGCTCCTCCTCGTCGGTCGAGAGCCACAGGGCGGGGTAGCGGGCGCGGATGTAGACCCTGAGCTCGTCGCGGACCTTGTCGATGGACACGGCGAGAGACTACCGCGTCACGAGGGCTCGTCGCCGTCGAGCGCCTGGTGATAGAGCGCGCGGCCGTAGTCGAGCGTCCCCTCGTTGCGCGCGAGGGCGTTCGCGAGGAGCCGGTCGACGACGGGGGCGAGCACTTCGAAGCGCGTCGAGAGGAGGTAGTAGTCGCCCTCGGAGACCTCTCCGTACGCGGCGAGGCCCGCTTCGAGCGCGGGGATGTCTGCGGTGTTGACGCCGAAGCCGTGTCCGTCGCCCACGTCGCCGCCCTCGATGGCCTCGCGCGCGAAGCCCACGGGGTTGAAGTGCAGAAAGCACCGCGCGAACTCGATGCGCCACGAGTCGGGCTCGCCCTCGGGGCTGTGCCAGCGCGAGGGGTAGATGCGCCGCACGACCTCGCCGAAGTAGGCGCCCGCGGTGGTGGCCACGAGGCCCTTCACGTCGGCCCTGGCCTCGCGGACGCCCTGGAGATAGTGGTCGAGGAGGGGGAGGGTGTCGGGGGTGAAGTCGAGCATCACGCCCGTGGCCCGCTGGACGTACTGGACGCACGCGAGGCAGAACGCCTTGACGTGCTCGGGCACCTCGGCGGGGTCGAACTCGGGGAGGTCATCTTCCATGTGATTCGATGGAGCCGCTCTGCCACGGATGGGGTCGCGGGTGAAATGGCTTTCGTGCGTGTGTGGCGGCGTGATACCCGGATCATGTCGCCATGAGTTCGCAGCGCCCTCGTGAGTCGGTCAATGAGCCTCCCTATGCGGGTCCCCTCGGCGTGACGCGGCGCGAGCACGCGTTCGTGCCCACGCCCGACGGCGCGCCGCGCAGGGTCGAGGTGGTGCGGCAGGTCAACGTGCTCACCGATCCGCTCCTCGCGCGGCAGGCGCTCGACGGGACGCTCCACCGCGTGCAGGAGCTCGAGCTCGCGGTGCCGTACATCTTCCACGACCCGACGGCGCGGCGCTTCGCGCTGGTGATCCCTCCGCCGCGCGCCCACGAGGAGCTTCAGCTCCGGGCGGAGCTCCTGACGCGCCTCGCGTCGGACGCGAGCGAGGTGCTGCCCTCGTACGTGCGCGAGGGGCGCACCGTGACGGGCCCCGCGGGGCTGCGCCGCTACCTCGACGAGGTCAAGGGCCAGAGCGGCACCACGGACCCGCGCATCGAGGCCGCGCAGAAGGCCTTCACCGAGCGCGAGGAGCGGCTCCACAAGCGCGCGCAGGAGGTCACCCGCCGCGAGGACGAGCTCGTCGCCGCGCAGAACGACCTCGCCGAGCGAGAGATGGAGCTCGATCGACGCACCGCCGACGTCGTCGCCCGCGAGGAGCACCTCGCGTCCGAAGAGCTCGCGCTGCGCGCCAACATCGCCGCGCTCACCTCGCGCGAGACGCGGCTCCGCGCGCGTGAGGAGGCCCTCCATCACCGCGAGGCGACGTTCTCCGACGCCACCAACGAGGCCGCCGCGACGCGGCTCGACGTGAGCGTCACCGACGCCTCCGAGGTGATGGAAGAGGGCCGCCGCGACTCGCAGATCGTCGAGAGCGCGTCGATCTCGTCGCGCGCCCCCGCGGAGATCGCAGAGGTCGACGAGCTCCCCGAGCCCGAGCGCCCCTCGGGCGAGATGGCCGTGAGCGACGACGCCCTCGAGGTCGACGTCGAAGACCTCGCGCCCGTGCGCGCCCTCGCGACGGGGGAGCATCCCCGGCCGAGCGCGCCCGAGGTCGAGACGCTCGCGGTGGGCGTTCCGCTCGACGCGCCGGCGCTCACGACGCCCGAGTCCGTCGCGCCCGCGGCGCCCGCAGCGCCCGCGCCGCGGAGCGACCGCGCCTACGTGGCCGTGGTCGAGGGCGAGGTGCGCGTGTGGTTCCAGGGCTCCGCCGAGATCGCGCAGCAGCTCGCGGGCGGCGCCGTGGTGCCGGTGCTCCAGGCCGACCCCGACGCGACGCTGCCGCTCGCGGTGCTCACGATCCGCGCCGAGGGCGTGGCGCCCGTGTACACCCGCGTCGCGCTCGACCTCACGCGCCCCGAAGACCGCGCCGTGGTCGAGAGCCTCGCGCGAGATTTCCGCGTGCGCGCCGAGGTCGTGAGCCCCCTCGGTCGCGCCCTCGGCGGCTCTGCGCTCGGAGCTCCGTGTGAGGCCAACGCGCAGCGCGTCCTCGCGCTCCTCACGACGCGCGAGCCGGGCACCGCGGAGGCGCACCAGGCCGCCCTCGAAGCCCTCGCGCGCGACGGCGTGACGTGGCACGGCGGCGACGCGATCACCGTGTCGTTCACCGACGACCACGCGCTCTCGACCGCGACGGGCGTCGAGGGCGCCCTCTCGGCGTACGAGCCCCTGCTCGACAAGGGCCTCCTCGATCGCTTCGTGGTCGCGCGCGGCGTCTCGGTCACGCAGGTCGAAGCCTTCGGAAAGCGCCTCTGCCTCGCGGCCCTCCGCTGCGGCGTGGTCCCCTCCGAAGCCCTCGTACGAAGGGCGCTGGAGCTCGGCATCGCGCCCGACGAGCGGGCCCTCGCGACGCGCGCGCTCACGGCCTACGCGCGCACCGTCGAGGGCGGCGCGACCACCATCGGCCGCACGCCCCGCGGCGCGTCGCAAGCGTGGGCGCCGCTGCTGGCGTGGGCGAAGCGCGTGGGCGTGAGCGTCCCCGACGCGGCGCGCGTGGCGATCGCGTCGCTCTACGACCCCGACGACCCCGCGTCGGTGGCGCCTCCCGACGTCCGCGCGGCGCCCTCGCCCGAGAGCTACGCGACGATGAGCGAGAGCGAGCTCGTGAGCTGGATCGATCACCCCGGCGCGCGGCTCCTCGCGGCGCGGGCCCTCGCGCGGCGCGACGCGGCGAAGCACGAGGCGGCCATCGGCAAGGCCCTCAAGATGCTCCCCGGCCCGCAGGCCGCGGAGCTCGCGGGAGAGCTCGTTCGCGGCGGTGACGCGCTCGGAGACGTGTGGGTCGAGCTGCTCGCGTCGAAGCGCAGGGCCGTGGCCGCCGTCGCGACCGCGGGCGCGGGGGTGCTCAAGCTCCGGCGGGCGCTCTCGCCCCTCGTGCAGCGCGCCCTCGCGAAGGACAACGCCGACTGGAAGCTCGCCGCGTGGGCGGCGGGTGAATTCGGCGTGGCCGCCGTGAGGGCCCTCGCGCGCACCGACACCGACCAGAGCGAGAAGCTCGCCTGGACGATCGGTCACGCGATCCGCTGCGGGGCTTCAAAAGAGGTCGAGCGGACGCGCCCCGAGGGCACGAAGGCCTTTCAAGACGCCGCGACGCGCGCCCTGGCCCTTCAAGATGAAATCCGGGCCTGGGACGATGCCCTCCGTCGCGGTGACGGGGATCTCGAACGCCTTGTTCAGCCTGTGGTGACGCGGGTGCAGACCTCGGGCGAGGCGTCGCAACGCGAGACCTCGGGGTCGACCTGATGTCCTTCGTGGACTTCCCAGAATCGCTTCACTAGGATCGGCGGCCAGTTCCCTCATGCGCCTGGGCATCTTCAGCGACGTGCACGCCAACGTGGAGGCCCTCTCGGCCGTCACCGAGGCCCTCCAGCGTGAGGCTCCCGATGTCCTCTACTGCCTCGGCGACGTGGTGGGCTACGGGGCATCACCGAACGAGTGCGCCGACATCGTGCGCTCCGTCGCGCGGGCGACGATCCTCGGCAACCACGACGCCGCCGTCGCGGGCCGCATGGACTACAGCTACTACTACGAGGCCGCGCGCAGGGCGCTCGACCTCCACGCGTCGCTGCTCACCGACGAGAACATGTCGTGGCTGCGGGCGCTGCCCTACACGCACCGCGTCGAGGACACCGAGGTGCAGCTCTGCCACGGCTCGCCCGTGCGCATCGAGGAGTTCGACTACATCTTCGCGCCGGAGCAGGCGCGCGAGTGTCTGCCCTTCTACGACGACCTCGGGCACCTGACCCTCATCGGCCACTCGCACCTCTGCAAGGTCTTCGAGCTGACGCCCACCGAGGTGGTCGAGCTCCACGGCCCGCCGCGCAGCTTCGAGCTCCGCGAAGACCGCAAGTACATCATCTCCGTGGGGAGCGTCGGTCAGCCGCGCGACTACGACAACCGCGCGAGCTTCGTGCTCTACGACACCGACACGCGCGAGTTCCACTTTCGCCGCGTCGAGTACGACATCGAGAGCGCCGCGCAGAAGATCTTCGACGCGCGCCTCGAGCGCAACTTCGGCCACCGGCTCTTCATCGGCGTCTGAAGCCCTCGCGCGAGGCGCAGCGGGTCACTGACCGCTGCCGCCGAGCGAGCGTCGCAGCGACCCTTCGGCGTTGTACGTGCGCCCGTCGAAGCTGAAGCTCTCGGCGTCGTCGCCGCGCACGAGCACCACCGCGCGCTGCGTCGACGAGCGGTCGTCGAGCTCACCGCCCACGGCGAGGACCACGTTGCGGTTGCCGCCCACGCCGTGCAGCGTCGCGAAGGTGCGCGACGGCGCCGCGTACGACTGAAAGAACGCGAAGCTCGACGGGCGCACGTGCATCGTGAAGCCGTTGACGCCCACGACGAAGATGTTCTGCGCGTCCTGCGCCCAGGCGCCGTTGAGGCCCGACACGCCCGCGAGCTGCGGGTTCACGCGGAGGCTCGCGGGCCCCGAGGTCCCCGTGAGCACGAGCCCCGCCGCGACGCCGCCCACGGCGACGCACACGGAGTCCGCGCACGACGCGGTGAAGAGACGGTTGTCGGTGGTCATCACGCCGGTCTCGATGGCCGCGAAGGCCCTGCCCGTGCCCGCGAGCGCGACGCCGCCCGACCCCACGATCGCGTACTGATCGCCGCTGCGCGTGATCTTGTAGAGGTTCTCGGTGCGCGCGAACTCGGGGAGACCTTCGACGCGTTCGAAGCGCGCGCCGTCGTAGTGGAGGAGCACGCCCTTCGGGCCCGTAGGCTGCGGTGATCCGCCGACGAACCACACGTCGTCGGGCGCCTGCGCCCACAGGCCCCACAGCGTCGGAGCGCCTTCAGGAAAGGTGATCCCGAGCGGGAGCACCTCGCAGTTGCCGTTGCGATATCGCAACACCGTGCCGCCATCGCCCGCGGCCCACACCTCCGTGGTGACGTTGTTCGTCACGACGCCGTGCACCCACCAGAGGGCCGCGTCGGTGCGGCAGCGCGTGGTGAAGCGGCCGGGGGCGTACTCGACGAGGCGCCCCGCGGACATGCCCGTTCCGGCGAGGCGCGCGGGGTCGACGCTGACGAAGCCGCCCGCGAGAAAGACGGCCTGTCCGCCGCCTCCCCAGGCCGAGAGGAGGGCCCCGCCGGGCACGCCGTTGACCGCGACGCGGAAGAGGTCGTCGCCCTCGGGCGCGGGCTTGGGGCACCCGGAGAGCGCGAGGGAGGACGCGGCGACGAAGGCCGCCGCGACGAGGGTGCGAGGCGAAGCGAGGGAGGTGTTCATGGGTGCTCGTCGGCGTTGCGAGGCGCGGACCACGCTACCAGCGGGGGCCCGGCGGAGGCGGGCCCGGGAGGCGCATCCCGGG
The DNA here is from genome assembly GCA_046351535.1 of Polyangiales bacterium. GTDB lineage: Bacteria > Myxococcota_A > Polyangia > Polyangiales > CAISKJ01. Next base: position 19,241 of record JAXLYG010000065.1, on the reverse strand, counting down.
GATGCCCGAGACGGGCTGCGGCGCGTTGGGGATCTGCGCTCGCAGCGCGCGGATCTGGTCTCGCAGCGGGCCGATGAAGTCGAAGCTCACGGTGCTGAGCGCGCCCTTCATGGCCCTGCCCGCGTGCCACTTCGAGAGCGCGAGGCGCGCGGCGGCGCGGATGAGCTGCTGGCGGACCTTGCCGTGCGGCCCCCGCGCGGCGCGGTAGAGGCCGAAGGCCGAGGTGGTGAGTTCGAACTCCTCGCGGGTGATCGTGCCGAGCACGAGCTCGTCTTCGAGGTAGCGACGGATGATCCCGCCGCGGCGCTGCACGAGCACCACGACCATCACCAGAAAGGCCACCACGAAGAGGAACCACAGCGGCAGGAGGATCAGCACCAGCGGGACGTTGATCGCCGCGGAGAAGACCGACGAGCCGTTCCACACGAAGTGGAGAAAGACCGCGCCGAGGTAGCCGAGGAGGGGCGCGCCCCAGCGCAGGAGCGGGCGCGTGCTCTCGCGCGCGACGCCGAAGCCGATGCCCGTCATCGAGGTGAAGAGCGGGTGCGCCCACGGCGTGACGAGGCCGCGCAGCACGAAGAGCCCCGTGAGCGCGTCGCCGCTCTGGCGCGCGGCGCGGGCGTAGTAGACGACGTTCTCGACGGCCGCGAAGCCGAGGGCGACGAAGGTGGCGTAGATGATCCCGTCGACGACGCCGTCGAACTCGCGGCGCCAGAAGTAGAACATCCCCGCGAGGGCGAGGCCCTTCATGAACTCTTCGACGAGGGGCGCGGAGACCACCGCCGAGGCGCTGTCGCCGATCGCGGCGGCGACCATGGTGTTGATGACGCCCGAGACGCCGCAGGCCGCGAGCGCGCCCCACACGAAGACCATCGAGAGCGCCCACGCGGGCTCGGGGTCGTAGCGGTCGAGGAGGCGCGGCACGGTCATGTAGACGACCACCGCGGGGAACGCGAGCGCCGCCGCCGAGGCCATCGCCGCGTAGCGCGAGAGCGGGTCGTTCGAGAAGAGCGGCGGGACCATGAACACCGCGATGAAGAGCGACGCGCCGAAGAGGATCCCGATCACGTAGAGGATCAGGCCCACCGAGCGCCGCGAGCGTTCAGGGTCGTTCACACCGGGGAGCACCATCGCGCGCGAGGATATCCCACAGGCGCGCGGCGCTCACGAGCACATCGGCGCGTCCGTCGAGGCTTTTCGATTGGAGATGTCTGGGCGAGGAGGGCGAGGCGGGAGGTCAGGCGGACGCGGGAGCGCGCCCCGCGTCGAGGCGGTTCAGCGGTAGACCATGCCGGGCGCGCCGACCATCGGGCCGCCGACCACGGGGCCCGTCATCACGGGCTGCACCATCTGGCCGTTGAAGGGCTGCGCGAACATCTGGACGCCGATCGCGCCCGAGCCCGTGAACGAGCGGATGCGGAGCTGCGCCGACTGCGCGGGAACCCCGGGGGGGATGCACAGCGGGCGGCTCAGGCCGATGACCGGGTAGTTGTCGGGCGCGCGGTCGGCGTCGACCTGACGACCCGTGGGGTCGTAGAGGAAGAGGTCGAGGTCGCGCACGCCCGTGCCGCCCACCGCGATGATGCGGTAGCAGTAGCCGGCCTGCACGGTGCCGGGGACCATGACGCCCTCCATGCCCTGGCGGATCGTCGCGCGGATGAGGTCCGAGGCCACGCCGTAGCCGAGCGCGAACTGACGCGCGCGGAGCGCCATGTTGTTGCCGATCTCGTCGTACACGCCGCTCGGCACCCAGGTGCCGCTCACGACCGCGACCTGCTGGACCGGCTGCGCCTGCACCACCGTGGTCTGCTGGGGCGGGGGCGCGGTGTTCACGGTCACGGGGGGCGCCTGCACCGTGGTGGAGCCGCAGCCGCCGAGCGCGAAGCTGGCGAGCGGCAGAGCGGCGCAGGTCGCGAGGGTGAGAATCACATGCCTGGTCATCATCGACGGTTCTCCTGGGTCTGGGACATTGCGTGGAGGCTTCGAAGCCCCTTTGCTGTTCGATCCACCCGCACGACCTCGACACACCGCGAGCGTCAAGATCCTGCAAGCATACGGGGCCACTTCACGGGCGCCCCCGCGGCGGGCCAATTGATACCGCCACCCCGCGAGCTTGCCAACCCCGAAAACCAGCGCAGTTTCTACGCGAGGCGGGCGACCTCGTTCCTCACGCAGGCGAGCACCTCGACGGCCTCGTCTCGCACGCGGGCCACGAGCCCGTCGAGCTCGTCCCACGGGGCGTCGACGCTCCGGTGCTCGACCGACGCGCAGAGCGCCGAGAGGCCGTTGGCGCCCACGTTGGCCGACGCGCCCTTCATGCTGTGAGCGACCCGCGCGGTGCGCTTTCGATCGCGCGCGCCGGCCGTCGTCGACAGCTCTTCGGCGCTCGTCTTGAGGTCGTCGAGGTAGGTCTGGAGGATCTCTCGAATCGACTCGTCGTCGTCGCCGAAGAGCCCGCGGAGGGTCTCGATCTGCAACGCTGGTCCCTGGCGGTTTGTAGGCTGATTCATGTCCGCACCGTCTCTCCACGGTCGCGCTGTCGCGCGCCCGGTCCGACCTGCACTCTCGGACTTTCTCCGCCCGACGTCACCTCCCTTCGCACGCACGCCGTGTCCGGTTCCTCGACGGGGCCGCGCGGTGGTATCTCCCCCGGCCGATGCTCCAGACCGTGAAGACCGTCGTGCTCGTGCGCCACGCCCGCTCGACCGCCAACGACGACCCGTCGGTGTACCTCACCACGCCCGACCACGCGATCCCGCTGGTGCGCCCCGCCGACGACCCCGCCGCCCTCACCGCGGGCGACGCGCTGCGCGGCCTCGGCCTCGACCCGGGGCTCGTGTGCTCGTGGTACTCGCCCTATCTCCGCTGCAAGCAGACGCAGGCCCTCGTGCTCGCCCGCGCCTTCGGCGACGCCGCGGGCCTCGTGCGCTGCCGTGAGTCCTTCCTCCTCCGCGAGCAGGAGTTCGGCGACTGGGACTCGCTCACCGACGAGCAGATCGCGTCCACCGACCCCGCGCGCCACGCGCGGCTCCAGCGCATGACCGACGCCCTCGGGCGCTTCTACTTCCGCTACCCCCACGGCGAGAGCCGCGCCGACGTCGTCGAGCGCATGACCCTCTTCCTCGGCAAGCTCCACCGCTCGCGCTACGCGTTCCACGTCGTGTTCCTCCACGGCGTCACGCAGCGGGCCTTCCGCATGGCGTGGATGAACCTCCCCGTCGAGTGGTTCGAAACCGAGCCCAACCCCACCAACGCCTCCGTGCTCCGCATCACCCGCGAGAGCGACGGACGCTGGGCCGAGACCCTCCTCACGCCGCGCGAGACGAAGATCCCGAAGGGCCACTGAACATCTTGCCAGCCCCCCGCGGAGTGTCGTAGAGAGAGCGACGATGCGCGGCGCGCGCTCGACCTTCCGAGAGCGCCCAACGTCGCGCCAACACACCGATGGTTCGCCCCCGAACGATCTCTCCGATCCGGTGGATCCTCCCGGTCGCGGCAGCGCTCTCGTGCACCGCCGCGAACACGAGCTCGCAGCGCGCGCGCGATGAGGCCGCACGCGCCGCCGCGTCCATGGCTTCCCTCGACCCCGTGCGCTTCGAGGGGAGCTTTCCCCGCGCGCCGGGGCCGCACCGCGCGACGCTCACCATCGCGGGCGACGACCGCGAGGTGGCCCTCGTCGTGCCCGATCGGCTCATCGAGCACCCGCCGCTGCTGGTGATCCTCCACGGCACGCGCGGCGACGGCGCGGGCGTCATCGACGAGTGCGGCGCCCTGGGGCTCTCGCACACCGAAAACGCCGTGATCGCAGCCCCCGACGCGCGCGTGATGCCCTCGTCGGACTGGGATCACCCCGAGCAGTCGGGCGAGCGCTGGTGGGAGACGTCGCCCCTCCACGACCCCGACCGCAACGCCGACCTCCTGCTCGTGCGGGCCATCATCGCGGCGGCGCGGCGCGACTACGGCGTCGACCCGTCGCGCGTCTTCGTGATGGGGCACTCCAACGGCGCGTTCTTCGCGCTCACCGTCGCGATGACCCTCGGCGACCGCATCGCGGGCGTGGCGCTCAACTCGGGCGGGCTCGTGCGCTGCGCGACCACGGGCGGATGTCACTTCCGCGCGGGCCGCGTCGCAGACTGCGCGCGCTACCCGACGATGCCCGGGTGGTGCCGCTGCGAGGGCCCCGCGCTCCCGATGGAGGTCTCGCCGGCGCGGCACCGCTTCCCCGTGGTGATCTCGCACGGCACCGACGACCCCGACGTGTCGGTGCAGTACGCGTGCGCGCTCGAAGGCGCGCTGCGCGGCGCGGGCTTCAACGTGACGCTCCAGCTCCGGCCGGGCGACGGGCACTTCTGCGACAGCGATTTCGTCGAGCACTCGTGGCGCGTGCTCACGGGCAACCGCATCGCGGCGCTGAAGTAGCGCTCACTCCAGCGAGATCGTCACGCGGCCCGGGAGGTCTCCCACGCGCTCGGGCAGCGGCTCGCGGCCCGTCGCGGCGCCGTAGATGCACAGCCCGTTGGCGCGCGGGCCGTCGGGCACCTCGAGGCGCAGCGTGTGAACGCCCACGCGTCGCAGCGCGGCCATCACGCGCGCGTCGTCCGTGGCCCGCTCGATCCACGCGCCGAGGCCGTCGTCGCAGGGGACGTCGAGCTCGCCCACCGCGGCGCCGTCGATCGAGAGGCGCAGGAGCGAGCGGTCGGCCTCGGTGCTCCCCTCGCCGCGCCCCGGGAGCTCGCTGCTCGCGCGCAATCGCACGCGCACGCTCGAGGATGCGAGCGCCGCGCGCCTCGACGCCGCCGTCACGAGGAAGCGGTACGTGAACGTCGCCACGCCGCTCGCGTACTCGTGCGAGACGGCGAAGCGATCCCAGCGGCCGACGTTCTCGGACTCCGACGTGGCCCACTTCTCGGGCGCGAAGCTCCACCGACGCGAGCCGCGCGAGGGCGGCGTGACGAAGGCCGTGCCGCGGAACACCCGACGCGTGACCCAGAGCGGATCCTCTCCGCGCGCGGGGCCGAGGCGCGGATTGTTCTCGACACCATCGCTGGAGCTCCATCGCGCGGCGTAGCGCGAGAGCACCGCGCGGACGTCAGCCGTGCGCGTCTCTCCCGGCGCGTCGACGAAGAGCCCGTGGTCGTGCGGCGGATCGACCGAGGCGCTGTAGATCCACGCGAGCGCCCCGTCGACGTCGTCGCGCTCCGAGCGCGCGAGAAAGCGCTCGAACCACCGTGTACGCGGCATTCCGCGGTGCGTGCGCGCGTTGGTCGTGAAGCCGAGCTCGCCCCAGACGAAGGGCTTTCCGACGACGTGGTGGGCGAGCTGCACCGGGTCGTCGACGAAGTCGTCGAGGTCCGCGAGCGTCGAGACGCTTCGAAGCTGCGTCGGGTACGCGTGCGCGTCGGCGTAGTCGATCTCGGGCAGGCGCTGGAGCGCGAGCCACGTCGCCCGCTGCGTCGCGCGCGTGTACCCGATGTGCCCCGCGGACACGAGGTGCGCGCCGTCGAGCGAGTGGACGTAGCGCGCGTTCTCCTGCGTCCATCGGATGAGCGAGGCGCGCGCGCGGGGCGGCACGTCAGACTCGTTGATGAGCTCCCACGAGAGGATCGTCGGGTCGTCGCGGTAGGCCACGCCGGTGACCGCGTTGACGTGCCCCACGACGCGCGCGACGTGAGCGCGGTAGAGCGCGCCGGCCGTGTCGCTCTCGAAGAAGCGCGCGAGGGCGGCCTCGGGCGCGAGGGGTGGAGCGCCCGGCGCCGTGAGCCCCGCGAGGTCGAGGTAGCGGGGGACTCCGCCGTAGTCGCTCCAGCGGTTCGCGAGCACGACGATGACGCGGAGGTCGCGTTCTCTGGCCGCGGCGAGCACGCGGTCGAGGTGGGCGAAGCTCTCGTCGACCCAGGCGTCGCGGCCGATGCGAAAGGCGTAGTCGCGGGTCCAGGGCTCCGCGCCCTCGGGCTGCTCGCCGAAGGCCCAGAGGCGCACCACGCGGAGACCGTCGCGCGCGACGGCGTCGAGCGTCGAGCGCGCGGCGCTGCGGTGCGAGGCGCCGTGCATGATCGACGCGTTGGCGCCCACGAAGCGAAAGGGACGCCCTCCGAGCGTGAAGCGCCGCCCCTCGACGCGGACGAAGCGCGAGAGATCCGCGGGTGTAGAAGGCGTGGCGAGGGGCTGCGCGAGCGCGACGCCGACGAGCGACACCGAGAGGGAGATCGCGATCGGGGCGCTCCACCCGGGGGCGGACAGGCGACAGTTCACGAGCGCGACGCTTGTATCACCCGCTCCACCGCTTGACACGCACCTCACGCACCTCCACAAGCACACGCCCGCCATGACCACGACGACCGAGCACCCCTACGCCGCGTTCATCCACAAGATCGAGAAGCCCGTGCGCTACCTCGGCGGAGAGCACGGCGCCGTCGCGAAGCCGTGGGATCCCTCCATCACCCGCGTCGTGCTGGCCTTTCCCGACCTCTACGACATCGGGATGAGCCACCTCGGGTTCAAGATCCTCTACGGGATTCTCAACGGGCACCCGAAGCTCGCCGCCGAGCGCGCCTACGCCCCGTGGAAGGACATGGAGGCCGAGCTCCGCGACCGGAAGCTCCCGCTCGTGACCCTCGAGAGCGCCCGCGCGCTGCGCGATTTCGACGTGGTGGGCTTCTCGCTCCAGTTCGAGCTCACGTTCACCAACGTGCTCCTCATGCTCGACCTCGGCGGCATCCCCCTCCGCGCCAGCGCGCGCTCCGAGCGTGATCCGCTCGTGCTCGCGGGAGGCCCCGTCGCGACGCACTCCGAGCCCGTCGCGCCCTTCTTCGACGCGATCATCGTCGGCGACGGCGAGAACGTCACCCCCGAGGTCGCGCTCACCTGGCGCGCGCTCCGTGACGCGGGCGTTCCGCGCGCCGAGCGGCTGCGTCAGCTCGCGAAGATCACCGGGGTGTACGTGCCCTCGCTCTACGCCACGAAGCTCGACGAGGCCTCGGGGCGCGAGGTCATCGACCGACCGCTCGTGCCCGAGGCGCAGCTCCCCGTGCGGCGCGCCTTCGTGCCCGACCTCAACGCGCATCCCTTTCCCCACGACGGACCCGTGGCCGCGACGGAGACGGTCTTCGATCGCATCTCCGTCGAGATCGCGCGCGGCTGCACCGAGGGCTGCCGCTTCTGTCAGGCCGGGATGATCTATCGCCCCGTGCGCGAGCGCTCGCCCGAGAGCGTCGTCGACACGATCGTGAAGGCCGTGAAGGACGGCGGCTACGACGAGGCCTCGCTCACCAGCCTCTCGACGGCGGACTACTCGTGCATCGCGCCCCTCGTGAAGAAGGTCATGGAGCGCCTCAAGGACGAGAAGGTCTCGCTCTCGGTCTCGTCGCTGCGCGCCTACGGGCTCGGCGAAGAGCTCCTCGACGAGATCCAGAGCGTGCGCGCCACGGGGCTCACCTTCGCGCCCGAGGCGGGCACCCAGCGCATGCGCGACGTGGTGAACAAGAACGTCACCGAGGCGCAGCTCATGGAGACCGCCGAGCGCGTCTTCTCGCGCGGCTGGTCGAAGATGAAGCTCTACTTCATGATCGGCCTGCCCACCGAGGCCGACGACGACGTGAAGGGCATCGTCGAGACGGGCAAGAAGGCCCGCGACGTCGGTCGCAAGGTGCAGCGCGGCAAGGGCCCCACCGTCACCGTCTCGGTCTCGACGCACGTGCCGAAGCCCCACACGCCCTTTCAGTGGTGCGCGATGGACGCGCTCGACGAGATCCAGCGCAAGCAGTCGGTGCTGCGCGACGAGGCGAAGCGGTCGCGCGTCGACCTGCGCCTCCACGAGAGCCACGGGAGCACCATCGAGGGCGTGCTCGCGCGCGGTGACCGCAGGCTCGCGGACACCATCGAAGACGCCTACCGCCGCGGCGCGCGCTTCGACTCGTGGGAGGAGCGCCTCCGCTGGGACGTGTGGTCCGACGTGCTCGCCCACGGCGCCGTCGACGTGAGCCTCCTGCTCGGGACGATCCCCGTCGGCGCGCGGCTCCCGTGGGACCACTTCGACCTCGGCATCGAAGACGGCTTCCTGCTCCGCGAGTACCGCAAGGCCTTGAGCGACAGGCTCTCGCCCCCGTGTGGCAAGGCCGTCGGGCAGTTCATCCATCACACGAACCTCGACGACGCGAAGGCCGACACGCGCAAGCTCGTCTGCTACGACTGCGGCGTCGCGTGCGACCTCGGCACGATGCGCGAAGAGCGCTTCGTCGCCCTCTCGCAGCTCGGCGCGAAGCACCGTCGCGAGCAGAAAGAACGCCCCGAGGTCATCACCCCCGAGGAGCGTCGGCCCCGCGCTTCGTTCGATCAGGGCGAGCCGCAGCGGTACCGCGTGGCCTTCCGTCGCACGGGGAGGGCCGCGTTCGAGAGCCACCTCGACCTCGTGCGCCTCGTGCCGCGGGTGTTCCGTCGCGCGGAGCTCCCGATGTTCTACTCGCAGGGCTTTCACCCCAAGCCCGAGATGATGTTCGGCCCCGCGCTCTCGCTCGGCGTGTCGACCCTCGACGAGTACGTCGACGTGAAGCTCGCGTGCGAGCCCGACCCCGAGACGCTCCCTGCGATGCTCCAGCCCGGCGCGCCCGACGGGCTCGTGTTCACCGCCGCGATGCGCCTCGGCCCGAACGATCCCAGCGTTTCGAAGATCGTCGACGCCACCGAGTACGTCGCCGCGGTGCCGTGGACGTGGCTGCGCGAGAAGGGCTTCCACTCCGTCGACGAGGTGCGCGCCCACATCGACGCGCGCCGCGCCGAGGGGCCCATGGTGGTCATCCGTCGCATCGACGGCGTGGGCAAGAAGGTCGACGTCGCCGCGCACCTCGACGGGCTCACCGTCGACGACGGCGACGACGCGGTCGAGCGCGCGGGCTACGCGGGGGCGCTCCTCGCGATGCGCTTCCGCACGAGGATGCTCGCCACGGGCGCCGCGAAGGCCAGCGAGGTCATCGAGGCCCTCTTCGGCGCCGAGTGCCCCTCGCGCTACATCCGCACGGCGATGGGCGCGCTCCACGAGGGGCGCGTGGTGTCTCCGACGGAGCTCGAACTCTTGCGCGTGCTGCGCGCGAAGCCCGTGAAGGTCCGCGCGCCGCGCGAGGCGACCGCCGAGACGACGGAGGCCGCCCCCGCCGAGGTCGCGCCCGAGGCCGCGCCCGAGGTCAGCGCCGAGGCGTAGCCGTCAACGCGAGCGCGTGTAGATGCGCTCGCCCCTGCGACCGTCGAAGTCGATCAGGTCGCCGTCCTTCGGGATCGTCAGCACGCGCTTGTCGTAGAAGGTCACGCGCAGCTCGGAGCCGTCGAACGCGAGCGTCGTGCCGCATTGGAACTGGCAGATCTCGTAGCGCTCGCCGTCGCGCACCTCGACGATCTTCTCGGGGAGCGCGTCGATCCACGGTCGCGAGAAGAAGTTCTGCGGGTCGCCGCCGTCGGTGGGCCAGATGACATACTCCGTCCCATCGTGCAGCATGTGCCACCAGCCGTTCGACTGCGCGATGAACTCGAAGGCCGTCCGCGCGCCCTCGTTCCACAGCACGACGTCGCGCTTGCTGGCGCCCGCGCACGTGAAGGTCCAGCGCCCGTAGCGGTACGTGACGCCCTTCTTCGGCGGGCTGTACGTCGGCACCCAGCGCACGCGCTTCTTCGCGAGCTTCTTCGCGGGTCTGCTGCGGCCTGGCGCCTTCACGGTCGCCGGTTTGCCGCCTCGTCGCGACGTCCTGGCCGCGGGCTTCTTCGCAGAGGGCTTGTTTTCAGGCGCTTCGAGGGGTTCGAGCGTCGGGCCCTGCACCGCGTAGGGCTCGGGCGCCTCCCGTCGGAGCACCGTGACCGTGCCCGTTCGCTCGGGCGTCATCGGCGCCATCGCGAGGAAGGGTGATCCCGCCGTCGGCGTGATCGACGTGATGCGACCGAGCGAGAGGGGCGGCGTGATCGTGCGCGCCACGAGGTCGACCACCGCGACGCTCTCGGCCGTGATGCGCAGCGCGCGACGCTCGCCTTCGAGCTCCTGGTAGAAGTGCTCGGGCACATTCGCGATGCGCTCGATCACGCGCCCCTCGGCGATGTCGACACGCACGGGGCTCTTGTTGAGCACCACGACCTCCGTCGGGCCCGTGACCGTCATGCCCATGAGGTACTCGTCGGGGCTGATCGAGAGCGCGCCGAGCAGCGCGCCGTCGTGCAGCGAGAGCGTGAGCAGCGCGCCCTTCGAAGTGCCCACCACGACGCGCGATCCGACGATCTTCACGCCGCTCGCGTAGCCCTGCGTGGGCACCTTCGCGTGCCAGCGGAGCGTGCGCGTCGAGAGGTTCCACGCCTGCACCTCGGCGAGCCCGCCCATGTGGTACTGCGCGGTGACGGCGACCTGCCCTTCGGGGTCGAGCTCGAGCGCCACGACGTGCCCCGCCTCGTCTTTGAAAGTCTCGGGGCCCTTGTCGAGCGCGTCGAGGTCCCAGACCGTGAGCGGACCGCCCACCGAGCCCACGAGCCACCGCCCGTCGCGCAGCTCGCGGAGCTTCAGAAAGGGCCTGTAGCTCTGCGTGTCGGCGAAGCGTCCGGTGCCCTGGAGCCTCCCCGTGCGCGCGTCGAAGACGGCCATCGTCGCCTTGTCGTTCATGGCGAGCGCGCGTCGACCGTCGCGCGTGAAGAGCACCGGCGACACGAAGAGCCCGTCGGCGAAGGCGTATTTGCTCGACGCGCCGGTGCCGAGGTCGCGCCACCACGTCGTGCGATCGGAGCCGCCCGAGAGCGCGAAGGCTCCATCGGCCGTGACGGCGACCGCGTGCGGGAGCGCGACGTGTCGATCGGGTACTGCCCCGGCGCGGAGGTCGTCGAGCGCCCACAGTCCCACGGGGCCCTTCTCGGAGCCGCACGCGACGAGGCGTCCGTCGGGCGAGACCGCGACCATGTGCGTGTTTCCGCCGTGGGCGAAGGGCGCCGCGGCGAGGAGCTTCCTGGCGTCGAAGTCGTAGACGAGGATCGCGTCCTGGCTCGACACGACGACCTCGCGCGTGCCTGGGACGAAGGCGAATCCCGTGATCTCCCAGCCGTTGCCGTCGAGGCGCGCGCGCTCCGTCGCCGTGGCGGCGTCCCACTCGATGAGCTCCTTCGACGACGAGTAGAAGCGCGCGCCGTCGGCGCTCCACACGACGTGCCGCGCGAAGCTCGCGTGCCCGACGCCGCTGCGGTTCTCGCCCGCCACGATGAGCCCCATCACGGTGCCCACGTTGAGCGCCGACGCGTCGAGGAGGCTCTTCGCGACCTCGCCCGTCGAGAGGTCCCACAGGCGCATCACGTTGTCCGTCGACGACGCGAGGGCGAAGCGTCCGTCGGGCGACGCGTCCATCGCGTTGACCCACGAGCCCTGGTGCATCTCGCGCAGGCACGCGCCCGTGGCGAGCTCCCACAGCCGGATCGTGCCGTCGTTGCCCGACGACGCGACGCGCCCCTCGCCCGCGGGATGCACCTCGCTCACATAGCCGTTCGAGCCCGTGAGCGTGCGCTCGACCTCCCAGGTCTCGGGGTTCCACACCTTGATCGTGCAGTCGTCGGAGCCCGACACGAGGCGCGCGCCGTCGGGCGTGAAGCACACGCAGTTCACCGCCGAGGTGTGCGCCGTGAGCGTGCGGAGGCAGGTCTTCGTCGCCACGTCCCACACGCGGATCGTCGCGTCTTCGGAGCCCGTCACGAGGACGCGCCCGTCGCGCGAGAACGCGAAGGCCTGCACGAAGGCCGTGTGTCCTTCGAGCACCTCGCCCTTGAGCGGCTGCGCGGGCGCGGCCTCGTAGTGGATCGTCAACGTCTCGCCCGACTCCCGCAGCGTGATCTCCGGCACGTCACCGAGAGGAGTGAGCGCGATGGGCTTCGGGAGGGGAGCCTCCTCCCACGCTGCGCGGCGCTTCTTCTTCGCAGCGGTCTTCTTCTTCGCGACGGTCTTCTTCGCGACGGTCTTCTTCGCAGCGGGCTTCTTCGCAGCGGGCTTCTTCGCAGCGGGCTTCTTCGCAGCGGGCTTCTTCGCAGCGGGCTTCTTCGCAGCGGTCTTCTTCGGGCTGGGCTTCTTCGCAGGCTTCTTCGCGGTGCGTTTCGGGGTCGCCATGGCGCGGAGTGGATCGCACAACGCGCCCCGCGTTCAAGCCCTTGAAGTCGGGCGAGAGGCGCCCTGGGAGGGACGCGTGCGACGCGCCCAGGGCTCGCCCCCAAGGGATCTACGCAATAGGGGCTCGGCCTGGGCTGTGCCCTGCACGGATCACCCGTCTTCGACGGGTTCAGGGGAGGGAGCCGCTCGATGCCTTCTGAACCCTCGAAGAGGGTGATCCGTGCCTCGACGTAGCCCAGGGTGAGCCCCTATTGCGTAGATCCCTTGGGGGCGAACCCTGGGCGCGTCTCGCGCGTCTCGCGCGTCTCTCTCGTGGGGGCGAACCCTGGTCTCTCTCGTGGGGGCGGCCCCCAGGTGCGTCTCGGCGCGTCTCGCGCGAGGGTCAGCGCTCGCGGGCGGTCGCGCCGATCGCCTTGCGCAGAAAGAGGTCCTCGAGCGTCTCGCGCTTGGGCGTCACCGCCACCACGCGACCGCCGCCGTCGAGCGCCGCGCGCAGCACCGCGTGGGCCTCGTCTTCGCCCTGCACCGACGCGATCGTGTGGTCGTGCAACTTCGAAAGCGTCACCGCGGGCATCGCGCCGAGGCGCGCGCGCAGGTCCTCCGAGAGCGCCGCGAGCTCGATCTCGACCGCGCGGATCTCCTTGCGCAGAAGCTCGTCGAACGAACCGTAGGCCGCGAGCTCGCCGCGGTTCACGATCGCCACGCGGTCGCACAGCATCTCGACGTCCGAGAGGATGTGCGACGAGAACATCACCGTGCGGCCGCGCGAACGCTCCTCGAGGATGAGGTCGCGCACCTCCTTGCGGCCGATGGGGTCGAGGCCCGTCATGGGCTCGTCGAGGATCAACAGCTCGGGGTCGCCGAGGAGCGCCTGCGCGAGCCCCGCGCGCTGGAGCATTCCCTTTGAAAAACCGCGCACGGGGCGGTCCATCACGCTGCCGAGGCCGACGCGTTGGAGGAGCTCCTTCGACTGCGCGTGGCGCTTCGCCGTGGGGATGCCCGCGAGGCGGCCGAAGAGATCCATGATCTCCATCGCGCTGAGGTACTGGTAGAGGTACGGGTTCTCGGGGAGGTAGCCCACGCGCCGTCGCGCCTCGGGGTCCACCGCGGGAATCCCGAAGAGCTTCGCCTCGCCGCGCGTCGGAAAGATCAGCCCGAGCAGCGTCTTGATCGTCGTGGTCTTGCCCGCGCCGTTGGGGCCGAGAAAACCAAAAATCTCTCCGCGGCGGACCTCGAAGGTGATCCCCTTCACGGCCTCGACAACGCGGTGCAGCTTGTCGCCGTAGGGCACCTTCGCGACGGCCCGTTCGAGCCACGTCGGGGGCTCCCCCGGGAGGCGCGCCGTGGGCCTCAGAAAGCCCATCGAGAAGGTCTTTACCAGCCCGTTGACCTCGACGATCGCCTCGCTCATCCGAGCACCTCTCCGGCGCGTCCGAGCGCCCACGCCGCGTGCGTCTTCACCGCGTCGATGACCTTCGCCGCGTCCATCGACGACATCCCCGGGTGCAGCGGCACGGCGACGCCCCCGTCGACCACCGCGTCGGCGACGGGGAAGCGCCTCCCCCGGTTCGCCGCGTACGTCTGGAACTGCGGCAGGCGGTGCAGCGCGTACGACAGGATCGACGCCTCGACGCCCGCGTCTCGCAGCGCCGCGAGGAGCGTGTCCCTCGCGCTTCGAAGGTCTCCCTGCGCGGGCTTCGGGAGCACGAAGCCGAGGGTCTGATGGTTCACCGTGGCTCCCTCGGGCGCGCGCTGCCACTGGAGCGGGAGCGCGCTTCGGATCTCGTCCGCGAGCGCGCGGCGACGCGAGAGGATCTCGTCGAGCTTCTTCATCTGCACCACGCCGAGCGCGCCGTGGAGCTCGCTCATGCGCGCGTTGGGACCCGCGCACTCGAACACGCCGGTGCTCACCTGACCGTGGTTTCGCAGCGCCCGCACCCGCGCCGCGCGGCGCGCGTCACGCGTGAGGAACATCCCCCCCTCGCCCGTCGAGATGACCTTGCGGGGGTGGTACGAGTAGATCCCCACGTCGCCCACGAGCCCGCAGGGAACGCCCCCGAGCGTCGAGCCGAGCGCGCACGCGGCGTCTTCGATGATGTCGATTCCGGCGAAGGTACGGCGCGCGCCGGGGACGTCGGCGGGTACGCCGAACTGGTCGATCACGATGACCGCGACGGTGTGCGCGGAGGCCATCGGCGCAGCGGCCTCGACGTCGATGCACCACGTGTCGGGGTCGACGTCGACGAGCACCGGCGTCGCGCCCGAGAGCGCCACGGCGTGACCGGGAGAGGGCCAGGTGACCGTCGGAACGAGCACCTCGTCGCCCGCGTGCGCCCCCCACGCGCCGCCCGCGCGCGGCACCGTGGCGACGGCGAGCTCGAGCGCGTTGGTCCCCGTGGCGACGGCGATCGCGTGAACGGCGCCGTCGAGCGGAGGCGACGCGAGCGCGGTGAGGTAGCGCGCCGTGGCGGCTTCGAAGTCGAAGACGCGCGCGCCCTGAATGAGCATCCCCGACGCGAGCACGTCGGCCACGGCGGAGGTCTCGGCCTCGGAGAAGAACGGACGGGTCAGACGGATCACGGCGCGCGAGTGTATGCGACGCCCGACCGCAGCGGGAACCGTCAATCGCGTAACACCCGCGCGCGGCGCGACGACGCGCGAGGCCCGTGGAAAAGCGCTTGCGTCGAGGAACGAGGATCGCAAGAGTGGCCGCGCCATGAAGCTCCCCCTCCGCGCAACGCTCCTCGCCGCCACGTTGAGCGCGTCGGCCGCGTGCTCCGACACGGTCACGGGAGCCATCTCCCCCGACGCCGCGACGCCCGCGGATCAACCCTCCGCCGATGCGCCCGCGAGCTCCGACGGAGCGGTTCCGCCCGATGGAACCGTGATCGGCACCGACGGAGCAGTCCCGCCCGATGGGACCGTGATCGGCACCGACGGAGCAGTCCCGCCCGATGGGACCGTCATCCGCATCGACGCCTCCGTGCCGCCCGACAGCACGGTGATCGGCTCCGACGTGACCGTTCCGCCCGACGGCACGGTCATCGGCTCCGACGTGACCGTTCCGCCCGACGGCACGGTGATCGGCGCCGACGTGACGCCGCCCCCCGATGGAATGGTCGTTCCGCCCGATGTCCCGCGCGTCGACGGGGGACTCCCCTCGCTGCTCGGGCGGTGGCGCGTCGTGGCATGGGACTACACGAGCCCCGACGGAACCAGCACGCGCCTCACCGACCGCGACACGCCCATCCCGACGCCCGGCGGAATGCCCACGCCCTTTCGCGCCAACGGCATCTTCAACGTGCGACCCACGCGCCTGAGCTGGAGCTTCGGAACGCTCGCCGCGCAGCACTTCTACCCCTACACGCCGATGCGCACCGACGGCGACAACTACAGCGCGACGGGCACCACCGCGCCGGGCATCCTCGACGACGCCGCGGGGACCTTCACCGTCGCGGGCGGAATGCCCGTGCTGCGCTTCGAACGCAACGCCGACGGCACCGTCGCCATGGACTACACCGCGGGCGTCGAGCGCTCGCGCACCACCCTCGCCCGCGCGCCCTCGTCGCCCACCCTCGCCAACCTCAACGTCGTGGGCGTCGCGCAGTACCGCGACGCGGCGATTCCACGGCCGATGCGTCACCCCCGCTTCGCGCTGCTCTGGGATCGCCCCGGCGCCGCGCCCCTCGAAACCAACGGCGCCGCGCTCACCTTCCGCGGGGCCTACGCGACGTACTTCGTGGTGCAGGCCGGCGCGCCCCCCGCCGAGGTGCAGGGACGCGCGTACGGCGTGCCCGCCGCCGTCGCGTTCCTCTTCGTGTACGACGACCTCAACGACAACGCGATGTACGACGCGCCCTCGTCGGTGAGCGCCGGCGACGAGTCGCGCGGCTTCGGCCCCCTCGTCATCGCGTGGCGCGGCGAAGGAACTCCCACCGCGGGATTCGAAACGTCTCCCCTCGCCGACCTCCAGCCCGGTTGGCAGGTCGCGCACCTCCACCTCGACTACGGCGCGGGCGCGTCGACCGTGACGCCCTTCGACACGACCGTCCCCGTGAACCCCGACGTCCCCGTCTCGACCGACGCGCTGCGCGGGCCCGTGCCTCACCTCGTGCGGTGATGTCCTCGCGCTCCGTCGCCGCGCTCGTCGCACTCTCGCTCGCGGCCTCGCCCGCGACGGCGCTGGCGTACACGCAGTGGGCCGCGGCGATCACCCTCGGCGGCGGCGTGCGCGCGCTCCCCGAAGCGCAGCGCGGAGGACTCTTCTCCCTCGGGCTCCGCGCCGACGTTCTCTTCGGTCCGAGAGATCCCTTTCACGTCCGCGTGGGGCCCTTCGCGTCCGTGTGGACCGACAACTTCGACAGCGCGGTCGCGGCGGTCGGAGCCTCGGTGCTGCTCCCCATCTCGACCTCGACGCCCCTCGTCGTGTCGGCGGGGGCGACGTACACGCTCACCGAGACCGAGCACCTCGCGCTCGGCGCCCTCGGGCGCGTGTGGTGGGGCTCGCGCAGCTTGAACTTCCACTCGTCGTACGGAATGTCCGCGGGGCTCTGGCTCGAAGGGAGATACACCCCCGCCGTCGGAGACCTCGACGTGGTGCTCGGCATCGACGGCGACCTCGCGTTCATCTCCCTCCCCGCCGTGCTCCTCTGGAACTGGCTCACGCGCTGATCGCGCTTCTCGCGCCGCGGCGCTGCCACTATCCTCCCGCGCCTCATGACCACCGACATCGCCTCTCGCCGCGCGCGCACCGTCGCGTGCATGGTCCTCGCGGGCGCGCTCACGCAGTGCAGCGCGTCGCCCACGCCGCCGGTCGCCGTGCAGCCGCCACCGCCGCCCGTCGTCGTCGCCGCGGAGCCGCCCGTCGACCTGTCGCCCGCGCCCGCGCCCGACGCGCTGCTTGTGACCGTCCGCTCTCCGTCGCCGCGCGGGGCCGCGCGTCACCTCGGCGAGCGCCTCGGCCTCGGGGAGCTCGTGACGAGCATGGAGGAGCAGATCCCCTCGATGTTCGGCGACGACGCGGCCCTCGTTCACGCGCTCGACCTCGACGCGCCCCTCGACGTGGTGGTGTACCTCGGCGAGCACGACCGCGCGCGGGTGGTGCTCGCCTTCGGCGCCCTCTCGATGCCCCGCGCCGAGGACGCCCTCTCGCAGGGTCACCGCCTCACGCCCGTCTCCAACGGCGTCCGTCGCATCGAGCGCACGCCCGCGCCCGAAGGAAACGCGGGCCCCGAGTGCGCGCTCAGCCCCGCGTTCGGCGACGCCCACGCCGCGAGAATCGTCTGCTCCGACCACTTCGAAGACATCGCCGCGGTGCTGCCGTACCTCACCCGCACGCTGCCCCGTACGCCCCTCGCGGCCGACGCGGGAGACCTCGTGATCGAGGTCGCGCCCGATCAGCTCCGCGCGCGCTTCTCCGACGACCTCCGCACCACCACCGAGCGCATGGTGTCGCAGTTCGCGCACGACGCCGACCCCGCGGACCGCGAGCTCGTCGAGCAGGTGCGCGCGTACCTCCGCGACCAGCTCGCGCGCTCGCTCAACCAGGGCCTCGCCGACCTCGACGTCGCGCGCCTCTCGCTGCGCTTCTACGACGGCGCGACGCGGCTCCACGGGGAGCTCGGGTTCCGCGGGGTGAGCGCCCCGATGGTCGAGCGCTTCTTCGGCGCGATGCGCGACGCGCACCCCTCCGTCGACCTCCTGCACCGCCTCGCGCCCGGCGCGACGTCGTACTACGCGGGGGCCACGTCGATCGCGTCGCTGCGTCCCGAGCTCGACCTCGTGGGGCCCGTGCTCGCGCGCGCGCTGACCCCCGCGTCGGCGCACCTGCCCGCGGCCGACGTGACGGCGCTCCGCAACGCGATCACCACGGCGTTTCGCATGCCCGGGTACAACCGCGTCGTGTCGGCGGGGAGCTCCAGCGTGGCGGCGGACAACACCCGCTGGACGCTCGCGACGTATCAGCTCGACGCGCCCGCGGCCCCGTCGGTGACGGCGTTCCGGGGGCTGCTCACGGCGCTGCGCAGGCCCGCGATCGCGCGCTACGCGAACACCGAGATCCACCTCAACCCCGCGACGATCCGCACGCCGCCGACGCCGGGCCTGCCCGCCGGAACCCTCCACGCGATCATCCCGATCCCCGCGGGCGGATCGCCGGATCTCCGTCAGGTGTTCCGCACGGGGCCGCAGCTCGAAGTGCTGCTCGTGCCCGAGGGGAACAACCTCTGGGTGGGGTACGGCGCCAACGTGCTCGCGCACTACCGCGAGGCCCGCGCCAACCACGCGTCGCCCGTCGAGATCCCGGGTCTCACGGCCGACCACGTGGTCTTCGCCGGAACGACCCTCCCCATGGGCATCGCGCACCTCATCAGCCAGATCGATCCGCAGATGGGTCGCGCGGTCGAGCGGGGCTTTCAGAACACGCCCAACGGCAACGCGCCGCTGACCTTCACGGTGACGGCGCAGCAGGGCGCGCACGGCGCCTCGACGGCGGGCGACTTCGTGATCCCCGACAGCGTGCTCCACGCGGTCGGCGGGATGTTCCGCCAGAGCCCGTAGCCCGATCCCCGCGCCGCGTTGCCCGACACACGCGCGTCGTGATCGGGCGACGCGGCGTCGTTGGGCGCGCCCGCGGCGTCGTTGGGCGCCTCCGCGGCTCGGTGGAGGCATCCCGGCGCTCGGGGGAGACGTCCCCCAGGTCGGTGGAAGCGTAGGGGCGCTCGGTGGAAGCACCGTCGCGCTCGGTGGAAGCACCGCCGCGCTCGGTGGAAGCACCGCCGCGCTCGGGGGAGGCGTCCCCCGGGTCGGTGGAAGCACCGTCGCACTCGGTGGAAGCACCGTCGCGCTCGGGGGAGGCGTCCCCCGGGTCGGTGGAAGCACCGTCGCGCTCGGGGGAGCGTCCCGCCGCTCGGGGACGCGTCCCGGCGCTCGGGGGAGCAGTCCCGCCGCTCGGGGAAGCAGTCCCGCCGCTCGGGGAAGCAGTCCCGCCGCTCGGGGAAGCAGTCCCGCCGCTCGGGGTTGGGGATGCGCCACGACACGGCGAGCAGGCGTGACGCCCGTGAGCTCGTCGGGGCGGACACGAAACGCCAGCGGCACCCGCGATGGAGCGGCGTCACGCGTCTGGGAGCGCGCGAAG
>JAXLYG010000064.1:0-63272 GCA_046351535.1 Polyangiales bacterium | reverse complement strand
CGCGCCGCGCCGAGCGCGCGACGGACGTCGTGAGGGGACGTGCTCCAGAGGCGCGCCGCGAGGTCTTCGAAGGTGGCGGTGAAGGCGAGCGACTCGACGTCGCGTCCGGCGATGACGAGGCGACCGCGCTCGCCGTCGACGTCGCTGAGAAGGGTGTCGGCCACGACGACGCCGTCGAGCCCGTGTGCGCTGATGTTCATGATGTCCTCCGTGAGCGCGAAGGTAGGAACGCGCGCGCCGCGGGCACATCTCGATTCGACGATCGACACGGAGGCCCCCTCCCCGGGGGCCCCCCCCCCGCCCCGGGGGGGGGGGGGGGGGGGGGCGCCCCGCCGGGGGGGGGCGGGGGGGGCGGCCCCCCCCGCGTCCCGCCCGCGACCGGGTGCGCCTCTCGGCGGAGGCGTCGCGGAACCTCGGCGTGGTGGTCGACGCGCTGCGGGCGGAGCGCTTCGGGCCGGGGCTCATCGTCCCCGCCGCGATCGAGGCCGACCCGTCTCGCATGGCCGAAGTGGGCGCGCGGGTGACGGGGCGCGTGGTGGCGCTGCGCGTGACGATCGGCGACGTGGTGCGCGAGGGCGCGCCGCTCGTCGAGATCGACACGGTGGAGCTCCACCAGGTGACGACGGAGTACCAGATGGCCGTCGCGCGCTCGCGGCAGACGCTCGACGCGCTCGCGCGCGCTCGGACCCTCCAGGTCGAGCAGGTGGGCGCCACGCAGGACCTCCGCCGCGCCGAGGCCGAGAACGCCGCTGCGCAGGCGCAGCTCCGCGAGGCCGAGGAGCACCTCCACGTGCTCGGGCTGCGCGAGGCGGACATCACGCAGCTCCGCGCGGGCACGAGCCACGGGCAGACCCGGAGCGTGATCCGCGCGCCCGTCGAGGGCACCGTCGCGGCGCTCCCCGTGGCCATCGGGCGCGTGGTGGCGGGCGGCGACCTCATCGCGGTGGTGGGCCGGACCGACCGCGTGTGGGCCTCGCTGCGGCTCTTCGAACAAGACCTCCCGCGCGTGCGACCGGGCCTCGCGGTGACCGTGCGCGTCGCGGGGAGCGACCGGGAGTTCACCGGGACGGTCTCCGTCGTGGCGCCCGTGATCGACCCGGTGACCCGCACCGCGGAGGGCCGCGTCGCGCTCGACAACGCCGACGGCGCGCTGCGTCCGGGCGCGAGCGCCGTGGCCTCGGTGTGGATCCCCTCGGCGGAGCGTCGCCGCTGGCTCCCGCGCGAGGCCGTGCAATCCCACGAGGGCGCGCGGGTGGTGTTCGTGCCCGCAGGCGACGGCTTCGAAGCGAGGCCCGTGCGCATCGGCGAGGAGGAGTCCGGGCGGGTCCCCGTGCTCGAAGGGCTCGAAGGCGTCGACCGCGTGGTGGTGCGCGGCGCCTTCGGTCTCCTCGGCGAGCTCGAACGCGAGTCGCTCGGCGAGGAGGAGTGATGCTCGACCGCGTTCTGGCGTGGAGCATCCGTCGCCGCTGGGTCGTGCTCGTCGCCGCGCTGTGCCTGGTCTTCGCGGGCGCGCAGAGCCTCCTGGCGCTGCCCATCGACGCGGTGCCTGACATCACCAACGTGCAGGTGCAGGTGCTCACGAGCGCGCCCTCGCTGGGCCCCCTCGACGTCGAGCGCCTCGTGACCGCGCCCGTGGAGCGCGCCGTCGCGGGGCTCCCGCGGCTCCGAGAGATCCGCTCGCTGTCGCGCTACGGCGTGTCGGCGGTGACGGCGGTCTTCTACGACGACGTGTCGCCCGCGACCGCGCGGCTCATGCTCGGAGAGCGCCTCGCGCAGGCGCGCGCCGCCGTGCCTCCCTCGATCGGAACGCCCGAGCTCGGCCCCATGTCGTCGGGCCTCGGAGAGATCTACCAGTTCGAAGTCCGCGGCGAGGGGCGCACGCCCATGGAGCTGCGCGAGATCCTCGACTGGGAGGTCACGCCGCGGCTGCGCATGGTGCCCGGCCTCGTCGACGTGAACGTCTTCGGCGGCGAGCTCCGCACCTTCGAAGTGAGCGTCGACCCGCAGCGCCTCGTGGCCCACGGGCTGACGCTCGGCGACGTGTACGGCGCCCTCCAGCGGACCAACCGCGTCGCGGGCGGCGGCGCGATCTTGCGAGGGCCGCAGGGGCTCGTGGTGCGCGGCGACGGGCTCGTGCGCTCGCTCGACGACCTGCGGCGCGTGGTGGTCGCGCGGCGCGGCGACGCCCCGGTGCTCGTGGGGGCCCTCGGCGACGTGCGCTTCGCGCCGATGCTGCGGCAGGGCGCGGCGTCGAGGGACGGGCGCGGCGAGGCCGTGGTGGGCATGGCCGTGATGCTCCTCGGAGAGAACTCCCGCACGGTCTCGACCGCGGTGGCCGACGAGGTGCGAGAGATCAACCGCGTGCTGCCGCGCGGCGTGCGGATCGACCCCTTCTACGACCGCACGGAGCTCGTCGAGAAGACCCTGCGCACCGTGGGGCGCAACCTCGCCGAGGGCGGCGCGCTGGTCATCCTCGTGCTGCTGCTGATGCTGAGGAATCTCCGCGCGGGCCTCGTGGGCGCGGCGATGATCCCGCTCTGCACCCTCGGGGCCTTCATCGGCATGCGCGCCGCGGGCGTGAGCGGGAACCTCATGTCGCTCGGCGCCCTCGACTTCGGGCTCCTCGTCGACGGCGCGATCATCCTGCTCGAGAACGCGGTGCACCACCTCGCGGCGCGGCGCGAGGCGCTCGGGCGGCCGCTCACCGCGCGGGAGCGCGACGCCGTGGTGCTCGCGTCGGCCCGCGAGGTGCGCTCGGCCACGGCCTTCGGCGAGCTCATCATCGCGCTCGTCTACGTGCCCGTGCTCGCCCTCGAAGGCGTCGAGGGGAAGATGTTCCACCCCATGGCGCTCACGGTGCTCTTCGCGCTCGCGACGGCCTTCGCGCTCTCGCTCACGCTCGTGCCCGCCGCCGCGTCGATCATCCTCTCGCGCGAGACGCGCGACCTCCCGTCGCCGCTCCTCGTGGCCGCGCGGCGGGTGTACGCGCCGCTCCTCGCGACCTCGCTGCGTCGGCCGGTGGTTCCGCTCGCGGTGGCCGCGGCGCTGCTGGTGTTGAGCGTCGCGGCGGGTCGCTCGCTCGGGTCGGAGTTCGTCCCGCGCCTCGACGAGGGCTCGATCGTGATCGAGGTGAACCGCCTCCCGTCGACCTCCCTCGAAGAGTCCGTGCGTCAGGCCGCGGTGATCGAGCGGACGCTCCAGCGCTTCTCCGAGGTGGTGACCGTGGTGTCGAAGACCGGGCGCCCCGAGATCGCCAACGACCCCATGGGCGTCGAGCAGAGCGACGTCTTCGTGATGCTCCGACCGCGCGCCGCGTGGCCTCCTCCGGCCGACCGCGAGCGCCTCGTGGCGCGCATGTCCGACGCGCTGCGCGAGGCCCTGCCCGGCGTGGCCTTCGGGTTCTCGCAGCCCATCGAGATGCGCAGCAACGAGCTCCTGAGCGGCGTGCGCGCCGACGTGGCCGTGCGCCTCTACGGCGACGACCTCGCCACGCTCTCGTCCGCGAGCCGCCGCGTGGCGCGCGCGCTCTCGTCGACGCCGGGCGCCGTCGACGTGCGGGCCGATCGCGTCGAGGGCCTCCCCGTGCTCCGCGTCGAGGTCGACCGCGGGGCGGTCGCGCGCTACGGCGCGAGCGTCGACGACGTGCTCCTCGCGGTCGACGCCGTGGGCGGTGTGACCGTGGGCGAGGTGATCGAGGGGCGTCGACGCTTTCCGCTGCGCATGCGGCTCTCGGAGGGGGCGCGCGTCGACGTCGAGGCGCTGCGTCGCGTGCCGCTGCACCTCGGCGGAGGCGCCATCGTCCCCGTCGAGGCCGTGGCGCGCGTCGAGGTCGTCGACGAGCCGCAGGTGGTCAACCACGACGCCGGTCGGCGGTGCCTCATCGTGCAGTGCAACGTGCGCGGCCGCGACCTCGGGGGCTTCGTCACCGAAGCGCGGCGCCGCGTCGACGAGGCCGCGCGGCTCCCTGCGGGCTACCACGCGCGCTGGGGCGGACAGTTCGAAAACCTCGCCCGCGCGCGGCTGCGCCTCTCGATCGTGGTGCCCGCGGTGCTCGCGCTGATCTTCGCGCTGCTCTACGCGTCGTTCGGCGATGTGCGGCCCGCGGCGCTGATCTTCGCGAACGTGCCCTTCGCGGCCGTGGGGGGCGTGCTCGCGCTGTGGGCGCGCGCGATGCCGCTCAGCATCTCGGCGGGGGTGGGCTTCATCGCGCTCTTCGGCGTGGCGGTGCTCAACGGCCTCGTGCTCGTGACGCAGGTGCGGGCCTCGCTCTCCGAGGGAATGACCGCCCACGACGCGGCGGTGTCGGGCGCGCTCCGTCGATTGCGTCCGGTGCTCACGACGGCGGCGGTGGCGTCGCTCGGGTTTCTGCCCATGGCGCTCGCGACGGGCGAGGGGGCCGAGGTGCAGCGGCCCCTCGCGACGGTGGTGATCGGCGGGCTCCTCAGCGCGACGCTGCTCACGCTGCTGGTGCTCCCCGCGCTCTGCGCGCGCCTCGCGGGGGGGTGGCAGCGGGCGGTGCCGCGCGACGTCACGGGGGCGCCCGTCGAGGTCGCGGAGGTCTGATTCCCGTCCCATCGCGCCCCGTCGCGGTGATGCGATCCGCGCCGCGGCGCCGGGGGAAATCGCCCGCGTGGCCCGGGACTTCGGGGCATTCATCCCCGTCTGCGAGGGGATGGCGAGCGCTCCCTCCAAGCGTCGTCGAGCGGTCTCTCGCTTGCACAAGCGGCGCGTATGCATCGGCTCGTCACGACCTTGTTCTCTGGCCTCGTCGTGCTCGCGGCGTGCGGATCGCCTCGTCAGCATGACGTCGCCCCCGCGCACCGCCTCGACCCCGCGACCTTCGTCCGCGTGGCCGCGGTGGCGCTCGACGCCGACGGCGCCGCGGTGGTGGTGCAGGGCAACGTCTCGTTCGACGAGGAGCACGTCGCGGCGATCATCCCGCCCGTTCAGGGGCGCGTGATGCGCCTGCTCGCTGCGCCCGGAGACCACGTGCAGGCGGGCGCCGCCCTCGCGAGCATGTACTCCGCCGAGGTCGCGGGCGCGGGCGCAGGGCTCAGCGAGGCCCACATCAACCGCATCGCCGCGGAGCAGAACCTCGCGCGCGCCGAGCGCCTCGCCGCCGAGGGCGCGGGATCACAGCGCGACGTCATCGACGCGCGCACCGCGCTCGCGACGGCGCGCACTGAAGAAAGCCGCGCGGGCGCGGTGCTCCAGAGCCTCGGCGCGCCGCGCGTCGCGGTGGGGCTTTACACCCTGCGCGCGCCCATCGCAGGGACCGTCGTGCAGCGGTCGTTGCGGGTCGGCGCCGAGGCGAGGCCCGACGCGTCGGAGCCCGCGTTCCTCGTGGCCGACCTCGATCACGTGTGGGTGCTGGCGTATCTGCACGAGGCGCAGGGCTCCGCGGTGCACCCCGGAGACCGCGCGGAGATCGAGGTCCCCGCGCTGCCCGGGCGTCGCTTCACGAGCGTGGTCGACCACGTGGCCGAGGCCGTCGACCCCAACTCCCGCACGCTGGTGGTTCGCATCCGGCTCGACAACCCGGGGCACGCGCTCAAGCCCGAGATGTTCGCGAGGGTGACCCTCCGCACGCGGACGCAGGGCGTCGCGCTCGTGCCCGTCACGGCCCTGGTGACCGACGCGTCGGGCTACGCGGCCTTCGTCGAGACCACGCCGGGGCACTACCAGCGCAGGCACGTGACGCTCGGCGCCGAGCTCGACGGGCGCGCGCAGGTGATCGACGGACTGAGGCCCGGAGAGCGCGTCGTGGTCGAGGGGGCGCTCCTCCTCGACGCCGCGGCCGAGCAGGTGCTTTGAGATGTTGAAGCAACTCGTCGAGCTCGCGGTCTCGCGCCCCTGGGCGGTGATCGCCGTCGCGGTGGTGGCGGCGCTCGTGGGCTACACGCAGATGCTCGGGGTGCCCATCGAGGCCTTTCCCGACGTGACCAACCTCCAGGTGCAGGTGATCACCCTCGCGCCCGGGCGCGCGGCGGAGGAGACCGAGCGCCAGGTGACCATCCCCATCGAGCGCGAGCTCGCGGGCCTGCCCGACATGGTCGACCTGCGCTCGGTCTCGGTCTTCGGGCTCTCGCAGGTGACGTGCACCTTCGAAGACCGCACCGATGACTTCATGGCCCGCACGCGCGTGGCCGAGCGGCTGCGACAGGTCGATCTGCCCGAGGGGCTCACCGCGCGCCTCGGCCCCGAGAGCACGCCCGTCGGAGAGATCTACCGCTACACCGTCGAGGCCCCGTCGATGACCGCGATGGACCGCCGCGGCCTTCAAGACTACGTGGTCTCGCGCGCGCTGCGGCGCGTGCCCGGCGTGGCCGACGTGGTCTCGTTCGGAGGCTTTCAGCGCCAGTATCAGGTGCGCGTGAACCCCACGCGGCTCTCGGTGCGAGGCATCGGGATCTCCGACGTGGTCGAGGCCCTGCAGCGCTCGTCGGGCGCCGCGGGCGGCAACTACATGCAGCACGGCGCCGAGGAGTACGTCGTGCGCGGACTCGGGTATTTGCAGAGCCCGAGGGAGCTCTCGCACATCGCGCTGCGGGCCTCGCACGGCGTCCCCATTCACATCGACGACGTGGCCGAGGTGGTGCTCGGGCACGTCCCGCGGCGCGGCGTCGTGGGGCGCGGCGACGAAGACGAGGCCCCCGAGGGGATCGTGCTCCTGCGCAAGCGCGCGCCGCCGGGGGAGACCCTCGAAGGCATCCAC
This sequence comes from Polyangiales bacterium, assembly GCA_046351535.1. Taxonomy (GTDB): domain Bacteria; phylum Myxococcota_A; class Polyangia; order Polyangiales; genus CAISKJ01. The sequence continues at coordinate 56,557 of JAXLYG010000064.1, read as the reverse complement.
CGCGAGGTTGAGCGGCTCAACCGCGAGGTGCTCCCGCGCGGCGCGCGCGTGGTGCCCTACTACGACCGCACGGAGCTCATGGAGCGCTCGCTCCACACGGTGCGCCACAACCTGCTCGAAGGCGCGCTGCTGGTGATCGCGGTGCTCGCGGTGTTCCTCGGCGCGCTGCGGGGGCCCCTCGTGGTGGCGACGGTGATCCCGCTGGCGCTGCTCACGGCCTTCACGGGGCTGCGCATCTTGAAGATGCCCGCGAACCTTATTTCACTGGGCGCGGTCGACTTCGGCATCCTCGTCGACGGGGCGGTGATCTTCGTCGAGACGGTCTATCACGTCGGCGCGTCGCGGCCCGAGCTCACACGGCCAGAGGTCGTGCGCGAGGCCGCGGCGCAGGTCGTACGGCCCGTGGTGTACTCCCTCGCGATCATCACGGCGGCGCTCCTGCCCATCTTCACCATGGAGCGCGTCGAGGGGCGCATCTTCGCGCCGATGGCGCTCACGTACGGCTTCGCGCTGCTGGGCGCGCTCGTGTGGTCGCTCACGATCGTGCCCGCGCTCTCGCGCGTGGCGATCAGGCTCCCGAAGGCGACCGCCCACGGCGGACACGCGGAGCCGGCGTGGATCACCGCGCTGCGCGCCCGCTACGAGCGCACCATCGCGCGGACGCTCTCGCACCCGATCATCGTGGTGGCCGCGCTCGTCGCCGCGGTGGCCGTCACGGTGGGCGCGGGGAGGGGCCTCGGCAGCGAGTTCCTCCCCGAGCTCAACGAGGGCGGGATGTTCGTCACCGCGGTGTTCCCCGCGTCGCAGTCGCTGGAGGAGGGCGCGCGCATCGTTCCGCAGCTCCGCCGCGTGATCGGGTCGTTCCCCGAGGTGCGCGAGGTGGTCTCGCAGCTCGGGCGCCCCGAGGACGGCACCGACCCCGCGTCGGTCACCGTCGCGCAGATCATGGTCTCGCTCAAACCCGAGGAGACCTGGACCACGGGCCGCAGCCGCGCGCAGCTCGTCGAGGCGATGCGCGCCGAGCTCCACCGCGTGCCCGGCGTCGACTACATCTTCTCGCAGCCCATCGTCGACAACGTGCTCGAGAGCATCTCGGGCATCAAGGGCAAGGTCGCCATCAAGATCTTCGGCGACGACCTCGACGTGATGCAGCGCCTCGCCGAGCAGACCCGCGACGCCATCGCCCCCGTGCGCGGCGTGCGAGACCTCGGGCTCTACCAGACCGGCGTGGCGCCGCAGCTCCGCATCGACATCGACCGCGAGGCCATCGCCCGCTACGGCCTCCGCGTGGCCGACGTCGACGACGTGGTCTCCGCCGCCATCGGCGGCACCGCCGCGACGGAGATCTGGGAGGGCGAGCGCCGCATCGAGGTCACCGTGCGCGTGGCCGAGCCCTTCCGCGTCGGCGTCGATCGCATCCGTGAGATCCCCGTGCGCACGCCCGACGGCGCGCGCGTCCCGCTGGGCGCGCTCGCGGAGGTGCACGTGGGCTTCGGCCGCGCGGCCATCCAGCGCAACCAGGCGCAGCGCTTCATCGCGCTGAAGTTCAACATCGAGGGGCGCGACCTCGGCTCCGTCGTGGCCGAGGCCCGCGCGCGGGTGCGCGCCGCGGTGAACACCCCCGCGGGCTACTCCATGGTCTGGGGCGGCGAGTTCGAGAGCCAGCAGCGCGCGATGCGCCGCCTCGCGGTGATCGTCCCCGTGGCGGTGCTGCTCATCTGCCTGCTGCTCTACGGCGCGTTCGGGCGCGCGCGCAGCGCCCTCGTGGTGCTCGCCGCGGCGCCGCTGTGCCTCCCCGGCGCGGCCCTCGCGCTGCGCCTCGCGGGCGTGAGCCTCTCGGTGTCGGCCGTGGTGGGGGGCATCGCGCTCCTCGGGCAGACGGTGCTCTCGGGCGTGGTGATCGTGTCGTCGATCAATGAGCTGAAGAACAGCGGCGCGCCGCGCTCCGTGTCGCTCATCGAGGGGGCCGCGAGGCGCATGCGCGCGGTGCTCATCACGGCGGCCCTGGCGGCGCTCGGGCTCCTGCCCGCGGCGATGTCGCACGCGATGGGGAGCGAGACGCAGCGGCCCTTCGCGCTGGTGATCGTCGGGGGCGTGGCGCTCGCGACGCCGCTCCTGCTGCTGGTGCTGCCGACGCTCTACCGCTGGATCGAGCAGGACGAGCTCGCGACCCCGAACGCGATGCCTCAGACCGGCGAGGTCGACCAGGAGGGCGACGCGGACTGAGCGTTGAGGCGCTCGCCGTCACCGAGCGAGGCCTGCTGCACGCCCGCCGTGAGGATGAACATCGAGAGCGACTCGCGGAGCGGGCCCATGAAGAGGTCGGCGGCGAAGTCGGCGGCGTCGGCCATGGCCTTCACGCGAAGCTCCTGCGCGAGGCGGGGGACGGCGTTCGCCCCGGCGCCGGGGAGGGGGATCGCGGGCATCGCCGAGAGCGCGATCGAGAGCACCGCGGTCACCATCGCCGTGCCGAGCTCCGTGTCGAGGAACATCGCGATGCGCGCGCGCAGCGCCTCGTCGCCGGGGCCGAGGTTGCGCGAGAGGGCCGCCACGAGGGGCTCGCGCGTGAGCTTCACGAGCTGCGCGCCGGCGATGCGCCACGCGGCGTCGGTGGCGTCGGGGCCGAGGTTGGCGATGGGGAACTTCAGCGCGGCGGCGGTGTTGCTCATGGCGTCGATCTCCGTGTCGAGGTGCGACGGAGGATGCGTCTGCGCCGGAGCCCGCACAAGGGGCCGTGTGACATAGTCTGTCACCGTCGGGCGCGCTCGGGCGCGGCGCCAATGGCGCTTGACGCGCGTCGCAGATGGGTGCTTGGTTCGTGGCGCAGAGGTCGTGCGCGGCGGTGGTTTGTCATCGCGTTGACGAGCGCCCGCCACAGCCTCTCGGAGCCGCGAGGGTTCACCGTGCGAAGGGTGACAGCGCTGATGTTCGCGTTGGGGTTGTTCCCGGCGCAGGCGCGCGCGCAGACGGCGTCCGCGCAGCCCGCGCAGGCGACGGACACCTGCTCGCAGGGCGAGGCGCGCGCGGCCTTCGAGGCGGGGCTCCTGGCCTTCGCGGAGCGGCGCTGGGCCGACGCGGCCCCGGCCTTCGAGCGCGCGCTCGCGTGCCGCCCGCTGCCGGTGGTGAACTACAACCTCGCGCTCGCGTACCGCGGGCTCGGTCGACGCATCGCGGCCATCGAGGCCTTTCAGCGCTACCTCGACGCGCCGGACCCCGACGCCACGGCGGAGCGCCTCCAGGCGATCCGCGAGGAGGTCGCGGAGATGCGCCGCCAGGTGGTGGAGCTCACCGTCACGGTGTCTCCGCCCTCGACGCAGCTGCGCATCGACGACCGCGTGTACGAGGCCCCCGGCGGCGCGCCGTTGAGCTTTCCCCCGGAGCGCCCGCTGCGCCTCGACCCGGGCTCCCACGTGCTCACGTGGACCGCGCCCGAGCACACCCCCGTGCGCTGGAGCGAGGAGTTTCGCGCGGGCTTCCGCGACACGCGCGGCGTCACCCTCCGGCCGCTACGCGAGGGGCGGCTTGTGATCGAGTCGTCGGTCTCCGACGCGACGGTGTACGTCAACCGCGAGCGCGTCGCCGTGGGCCGCTACCAGAGCAGCCCGATGGAGCCGGGGCGCTACGAGGTCGAGCTCCGCGCCGACGGCTACGTGCCCTTCGTCCGCAGGGTCGACGTGGGCCGCACGGGCGTCGTGCGCATCGACGCCTCGCTCGAACGAAACGCCCTGCCGCGCTGGGTGATCCCCGTCGCCGTCGTGGGCGGCGCGCTCGCGCTCGGGGGCATCATCGCCGCCGTCGTGGGCGCGACCTCCGAGGGCGCGCGACCGCTGTACAATCCCACGTGGACGCAGGTGGTCGAACACGCGATGGTCACGCCATGAAGCGATCGCGGCGCGCGCTCACGCTGCTGCTCTCGGCCGTCGCGCTCGACGCGGGCTGCACGCGCGACGACCCCACCGAGATCGTCATCGTCATCACGACGAACCTCATCCCCGCGGTGGCGCTGCGGCAGGTGCGGGTGACGGCGGAGCGCGAGGGCTCCGCGGCGACGCTCCTCGACCGATCGTACGTGCTCGAAGGCGTCGACGGCGGCGTCGGGCGCGGCATCGACGCGGGCGCGATGATCTACCGCATCCCCGGCGAGGTGTCGTTCGTGGCGTCGAACCCCGACGACGCGCGGCGCCTCCACGTGAGCGTGTGGGCCGACCTCGGCAACCCCAAGGAGAACTTCACGCAGGAGGCCCTCGTGCGCTTCCGCGCGCACCAGCTCTCGTACTTCGAGATGTTCCTCCCGCAGCGCTGCGGGTACCCGGTGAACCGCGTGTGCGGGCCGGGCTTCGTGTGCGGCGCCGCCGGCTGCGAGCCCATCGAGCGCACCTCGACGGGCGAGGTGCGTCCGCCGCCGCGCGACGTGGTGCTCCTCGACGCGCCCGTGCTCGAAGAGCCGCAGACCGACGCCGTGGTGATGGACGCCCCCGAGACCCCGCCCCTCGACGCGCCCGACGCGGGCGATGTCAGCGACGCGAGCGATGTCAGCGACGCGAGCGAGGTCAGCGACGTCCGTGATGCGGGCGACCTCGGTGACACGAGCGACGCGAGCGACGCCGCGGTGGACGTTGTCTGTCCCACGCTCACGGCGCCGCGGATCATCGCGCCGATCTCGGGCTCGGTGGTGTCGTCGGGGGCGACGATCCTCGAGTGGACGGTGCCGCCGGGCTCGACCAACACGGGCTTCGAGGTGTGCCCCGATCGCGCGTGCGCCACGGTGTACTCCGCCAACCCGGGGACGCCGCCCGCCATGCCCGGTCAGCCCGCGACGGGGCGCGCGCCGATGCACCTCACCGCGGGGACGTATTTCTGGCGCGCGAGGGGCTACGTCGGGGTGTGTCCGGGGCCGTGGTCGCCCGTCGCGGAGTTCGTCACGCCGCCCATGCCGACGGCCGCCCCCGACGCGGGCGAGCCGCGGCCGAGCACGTCCTGGGGCGCGGTCCCCGACGTGAACGGCGACGGCTTCGCAGACCTGCTCATCGGCACGACCTCGCAGCCCGCGGGCACGGCGCCCGGTCGCGTCGACCTCTACCTCGGCTCGGCGCGAGGCATCGCGGACCCGAGCGCGCCGACCCTCACGCTGCGCCCCCCCGCGACGCTCACGGCGGCCGAGGCGCTGACCTACGGCGCCAGCGTGGCGGGGGCCGGAGACGTCAACGGCGACGGCTTCCCCGACGCGGTCGTCGGGACGCGCGCCAACGTCGCGTACGTGTACCTCGGCAGCGCGACCGCGGGCCTCGTTGCGACGCCCTTCGCCACGCTCACGAGCACCATCGGCGGCACCGTGTACGCGAGCTTCGGCGCGCCCGTCATCGGCGCCGGCGACCTTGACCACGACGGCTACGGAGACCTCGCCACGGGCATCGCCGACGGCCGCGCCGCGGCGGTCTTCTACGGCCAGGCAATCTCGACGGGCGCGCTCGATCGCGCGACGGCGTTCCCCATGTCCGACGGGATCCACGCGTTCGGGTCGGGCGTGGCCGCGGGCGACTTCGACGGCGACCGCTACGCCGACGTGCTCATCGGAGCGCCCGGCGCTCCGGCGGGCTCGACGGGGCTCTTCTACGTGCTCTGGGGCGGCGCGTCGGGCGTGAGCGCGCCCGTCGCGGTCAACGTCGCCGCCACCTCGCCGGGCTACTTCTTCGGCGCCACGCTCGCGGGCGCCGACGTGAACGGCGACGGCTTCGAAGACGTGGCCGTCGGCGACGCCACGAGCGCGAGGGTCAACTTCTTTCTGGGCGGACGCTCGCGCGCGCTCCCCTACGTCGGTCAGGTCTCGTCGGGGATCGGCGGCCTCGGGCGCTTCGCGTCCGCGATCCCGCTGCGCGGGCGACCTCGACAGCGACGGGTACGCAGACCTCCTCGTCGGCGCGCCCGCGTCGAACCAGGCCTTCGCCGTGCTCGGCGCGCCGACGCCGTCGTTCCGCGTCGAGGTGGTGCCCTTCGCCACGGGCCCCGCGGGGTCGGCCTTCGGCGCCACCGTCGCGGGCCTCGGAGACCTCGACAACGACGGCGACTGCGACGCCGTGGTGGCGGCCGCGAGCAACACCGACTCGTCGCTCTCGTCGGTGACGGTGTACCGCACCGCGTCGAGCGCGGAGTGGCGCGGCGCCATGGTCACCGCGGCCGCGACGGTGATCCCCGGCCCGGTGCCCCGGAGCGGCTCCTTCGGGCGCGCGCTCGGCCTCGGTCGCTGACGCCCTTCCAACGGGCGCGCCTCGCGCGGTAGCCTCGTCGCGCATGAGCCCGAGCTACCGTGACGACCGTGACGCCGCGCTCGCTCGCGTCGAGGCGCTCCAGCGCGAGAACGACCGACTCCGCGCGGAGAACCACTGGCTCCACGACCAGCTCGACCCCGAGGAGCCGCACCCCGCCCTCGCGCGCGCGCACCGCAGGGGCGCCGCCGTGGGGATGGCGATGCTCCTCGGCGCGCTCGCGTGCGTGGCGCTCGTGGCCCGCGACGCCGCGTCGAACGTGGCGCGCGCCGAGGCCGACCTCGCCTTCGACCTCGACGCGCAGGAGCGCGAGCCTCCGCTCCCGCCGACCCCCGCGGAGCTCGCGCGCACGCTTTCGAACCCCGCGCCGCGCGCGCTGCCGACGCCGCCTGCCGAGTCGCACCCCGCGGTGATGGGCCTCGCGCTCGCGCCGCTGCTCCACGGGTGTTTCTCTGGCGTGCACGCGCGCGTCGACCTCCTCGCCGCCGTCGACGCGAGGGGGCGCGCGCGACAGGTCCACGTGTTCGTGCCGGGGCGTTCGTCTCCGCGCGCGGAGCGTCGCTGCGTCCGTCGCGCGCTCGCGTCGGTCACGCTGCCGACGACGCAGTCGGTGTTCGCCTCGCAGGGCGCCGACGCCGAGCTGCACCTCGTGGTGCTCCCCGCCGCGTCGCGCCGCGCTCACCGCGCGCGGTGAGAAAAAAGGTCCTTCCGATCGCCGCGCTCGTGATTCACTCGCGGGGCCGATGAACGGTCCCACGCTGAAGCGCCTCTCTCCCGTCGCGATCGCGCTGCTGCTCTCGTCGCTCACGCCCTCCGCGTGGGCGCAGCCGCGACGCATCATCCCCGCGCGTCCTGCGCCGCGCGTTCCGTATCGGCCGCCTGTTGCGCCCGCGGCTCGCCCCGCGGCTCGCCCCGCGCCTCGCCTCGAGGCCGATCCGTACGGCGCGCCCACGCAGCCCGCGGCGCCCACGCAGCCCGCGCTCGCACAGCCCGCGCTCACACAGCCCGCGCTCACACAGCCCGCGCTCACACAGCCCGCGCTCACACAGCCCGCGCTCACACAGCCCGCGGCGCCCACGCAACCTGCGGCGCTCACACAGCCCGCGATCACGCAGCCCGCGATCACGCAGCCCGATCCGTCGCCTGCTGGCACGCAGGTGCAGGTCACGCCGCCGCAGACGCTTCCGCCGCTGCCGACGACGCTGCCGCTGCTTCCGTCGCAGGTCGCGAACGGCGAGCCGCGCGACGCCGCGACGCCCGCGCAGCCCGACGCCTCGCAGCCCGACGCATCGCAGCCCGACGCAACGCAGCCCGCGACGACACCCGCTGCGACGCCCGCGACGACGCCTGCGCCCGCTGCGCCCGCGACGCCGTCGGACGCGCCGGAGTTCGTCTTCCACGGCTGGGGCGAGCTCTACTACGCGTACAATTTCAACGACCCGTCGAACGGGATCAACGCGTACCGGATCTACGACATCCAGCACGATCACATCGGGTTCAACAACCTCGCGTTCGACCTCGCGTGGAAGGTGCAGAGCGTCCACGGGCACATCGTGATGCAGTTCGGCGCGCTGGCCGCCGAGGCGTACTACCCCGCGACGACGCTCCCTCGCGCGCAGCAGGAGCTCCTCTGGCGACTGCTCCAGGAGGTGACCTTCGGGTGGAGCCCGCGGCTCCTCGGGCGCACGCCCCTCTCGATCGACGCGGGCCTCTTCGTCGCCCCCTTCGGCGTCGAGTACGTCGAGATCTACAAGAACTGGAACTGGTCTCCCTCGAACCTCTTCTACATCGCCCCGTTCCAGATGACCGGCGCGCGCGCGAGCTGGACCTTCAACGACGCGCTCACCGTCCGCGCGGGCATCTACTCGGGCTGGGACCGCGTCATCGACGACAACAACAACGCGCGCACCGCGCTCCTCCAGGCCGAGTGGGCCATCACCGACAAGCTCTTCCTGAACTTTCAGTACATGTTCGGCGTCGAGCGCGACCGCACCGCGCGCGAGGGGCCGTGGGTGCGCCACACCTTCGACCACTGGGGCGAGTTCGAAGCGACGCCGCGGCTCCAGTTCCGCTGGCACGCCTTCGCCGGCGTGGAGCCCAACCGCCTCGGCGTGAGCGCGTGGGCCGGCGTCGCGGCCTATGCGCGCTTCAAGTTCTTCGACTGGCTCTTCGCCGCGACGCGCCTCGAGGTGCTGCACGAGTGGGTGCCCGCGGGCAGCCGCAGCCTCTTCGACCTCAACGACGTCACCACGCTCGGCGAGGGGACCTTCACCGTCGAGGTCCTCCCGCACCCGCATTTCTCGGTGCGCGCGGAGTACCGCCACGACCTCGGCAACGGCTCGCTCTTCTACCGCGGCGCCGTGCTCAACGAGCGCATGACCGGCGAGCCCATCGCCAACACGGGCTGGCAGGACACCCTCACCCTCGGCGTCACCGCCTGGTTCTGACCACCGCCCGGCGCGACCGTCAGTTGAGCGTGCTCGGGTCGACGGGCGCGCTTACCGCGGGCGCAGACAGCGCCTCGGGCTCCTCCTCCGACGATCCCTCGTTGTCGGCCTCGCGCCGCGCCGCCTCGGCGTTGCGGGTGTACTCCGCGATGCGCTTGTCGATCTTCTCGCGCTCGGCGGCGCGCTCCCACTGCCTCGCGGCCTCGCGCCACGCGTTCGAACGCGCGTTCTCGTCGCTCGCCGCGCGGGCCTTCTGCTCGGCCGCGGTCGCCTTCGCCACATGGGGGTTCTTGCCAAAGCTCATCGGGTGATCGACTCCTCGCGGCCGTCATGCCACGGACCTCGCGAGACCGCGAGTCCGTGCGTGACGTATCCTGTCACGGTGGGCCCGCGCCCTGCCGGGTTGTGGCCCTCGCGGCCCGCGCGGTGTTACTCGCGGGGCCACCGATGCGCGCGCGCTCCATCGCCCCTGACGACGTGTCGACGAGGCTCGCGGAGCGCGCGATCGACGCGCTGCGGGCGCTGCTCGACGCGCTCGTCGCCGCGGGAGGTGCGCGCTTTCTCGACGCCGCGCGCGCGCGCCCGAAGGAGGCCTGCGAGGCGCTCACGCGGGCGCTCCTCGACGCGATCACGGCGCGCCTCGCCCGCGCGGTGGAGCTCCCGTGGCCCGCGCGCGCGGCGGTCGAGGTGACCGTCGGCGGCGTCACGGCTTGTGTGCCCGAGGCGCAGCGCGGCGCCGTGTTCGAGGCCCTCACGACCCTCGACGGCGCGACCGTCTCGTACGCCTCGCTCGGCGCGGAGCACCTCGGCGCGGTGTACGAGCGGCTCCTCTCGTACTCGCTCGCGGTGGCCTCCGACGGCGCGCTGTCGATCGCCGGGGGCGTGTCTCGCAAGCGATCGGGCTCGCACTACACGCCGCGCGCGCTCGCCGAGGCCGTGGTGCGGGGCACGCTCGCGCCGCTGCTCGCGGGCTGCGACTCCGACGCGGTCGTCGCGCTGCGGGTGTGCGACCCGTCGATGGGGGCGGGCGCGTTTCTCCTCGAGACCTGCCGCCAGCTCTCGGAGGCGCTCTCGCAGCGCTGGCGCGCGGAGGGGCGCGCGACGACCGACCTCGACGCGCGTCGCGAGGTGGCGTCGCGGTGCGTGTACGGCGTCGACCTCGACGGCTTCGCGGTGGAGCTCGCGCGCCGCGCGCTGTGGCTCTGGGTGTGCGACGCGTCGCTGCCGATCACCTTCGCAGACGGCGCGTTGCGCGAGGGAGACTCGCTCGTCGGCCCGTCGCTCGACTTCGAAGACGTCGCCCGCGGCGGAGGCTTCGACGCCCTCGTGGGCAACCCTCCGTGGGTCTCGTACGCGGGCCGCGCCGCGCAGCCGCTCGACCCCTCGCTGCGGCGCCACTACCTCGCGCAGTACGCGTCGTTTCACGGGTATCGCAACCTGCAGGCGATGTTCGTCGAGCGCGCCGCGACCGTCGCGCGCCCGTCGGGACGCCTCGGTCTCGTGCTCCCGAGCTCGATGGCCGAGCTCGACGGCTACGGACCCTCGCGCGCCGCGCACGACCGCCTCGCCGTGTGTGACCCCGAGCTCCCCGACCTCGGAGAAGACGGCTTTCTCGGGGTGTTTCAGCCCTCGATGGTGCTGTACTCCACCGTGCGCGCCGCGCCGCTCGCGGTGGGCAGCGACGCGCCGTGGCCCATCGAGCGACCCGACGTCGACGACGAGGCGAGGGAGCTCCTCGCGCGCCTCTCGGGCCCTCCCTTCGACCCGTCGGTCTTCGGGGAGCGCGGGCTCCAGACGAGCGGCGACGACGTCGATCACCTCGCGGAGCAGCCCGATACGACGCACACCGTCGCGCTGCGGGTGGGCTCCGACATCGCCGCGTTTCGAAGGGGACCTCCCTCGCTGTGGGCCGACGCGCGGCGCTTCGGCGCGAGGCTCCGCGCGCCCGAGGCGTGGCGCGAGGTGGCCGTGCTCATCCGTCAGACGGCGCGCGTCCCCATCGCGGTGCGCGCCGATGGCGCGGGCTTTCGCAACAGCATCCTCGCGGGCTTCGAGCGCGACGGCGTCACGGCCGACCTCCTCGTCGCGTACCTCAACACCTCGGTGATCCGCTGGCGGCACTACTACTCGAACCGCGACGCGCGCCTCGGGATGCCGCAGGTGAAGATCGGTCACCTCCGCGCGATTCCGTCGCCGCCGCCCGCGTGCGTCGAGGCGCTCACGGCCTTCGGCGCGAGGCTCTCGGCGCGCAACGACGGCGTGACCGCGGCGGAGCAGCGCGCCCTCGACGACCTCGTGGCCGACGCGTTCGGACTGCGCGAGTCGCAGCGCGCGCGCATCGCACGCGACGCCGCGAAGTGGTGACTACTGCTCGCCCGCGTCGGGCTCGTCGGGCGCGACGCTGCGCGTGTGCGCCGTCACGGTGTGCGGACGCTCGAGGCTGATGCGCCCGAGCGCGCCCGAGCGAAAGTCGTGAACGAGGATGCTCGCGGCCTTGTAGACCTCGATCACGCCGCCCGCGCGGAGGCACCCGCGGCGACGCCCGATCTCTTCGATGAGCGCCGTGGGCGAGGGCGGCAGCGCCTTGAGCTTGTAGCGGGCCATGAGCAGCGCGGGGTAGCGCTCCAGAAAGTACTTCGCGCCGAAGAGGGCCACGCTCTCGTAGTCGAGCGCCGTGTCGGGGATCGCCGCGCAGAGCGCGAGGCGCATCGTGGCCGCGTTGTCTTCGATCTTCGGCCAGAGGAGCCCCGGGTTGTCGCTGAGCACCATGCCGCCCGGGAGCTCGACCTGCTGACGGACCTTCGTCACCGCGGGGACGTCGCTCGCGGCGGCCACCTTGCGCCCCATGAGCGTGTTGGTGAGCGTCGACTTGCCCACGTTGGGGACGCCCACGATCACCGCGCGCGTGGTCTTCGTCGCGCCGCGCGTGCGCTTCGAGATCTGCTCGCAGAGCGCAGGGACGCGCACCCTCGCCTCGGCCGCGTTCGCGAGCGACGTGGCGATGGCGAGCACGCGATCATCGGCCTCGAAGTGACGGAGCCACAGCTGCGTGACCTCGGGGTCGGCGAGGTCGCTCTTGCTGAGCACCTTCACGCAGGGCTTGTCGCGCCGCAGCTCGGCCACCACGGGGTTCGCGCTCGCGGCGGGCATGCGCGCGTCGAGCACCTCGATCACCACGTCTTGCGACGGCATGAGGTCGGCGAGCTCGCGCTTCGCCTTGGGCATATGACCCGGGTACCACTGAACAGGCATCGCCCGACGCTTCTAACACGGCGCCGACGCGCCGCGCGCCGCGGCTACGCGATCTCGTCGGCGCCGGGCCACGACCACACGCTGCGGTAGCCCCCCAGCGACTCGGCGTGGTCGATGAAGGCCTGGTAGTAGCCGTCGCGCGCCAGCGTCGCGCCGTCGCCCACGACGAAGAGGTGCCTGCGCGCCCGCGTGATCGCCACGTTCATACGTCGCAGGTCGCGCAGAAAGCCGATCTGACCGTCGGCGTTCGAACGCACCGTCGAGAGGAGCACGGCGTCCTTCTCGCGCCCCTGAAACGCGTCGATCGTGTCGATCTCGACGGAGGCAGAGAGCCCTCGCGACGACGCGAGCTCACGCAGGAGGGCCACCTGCGACGCGTACGGAGAGATCACCGCGACCTCCGTCGGATCGAGGCCCGCGTCGAGGAGCGTCGCGAGGTGACGCACCACGCACTCGGCCTCTCCCACGTTGCGGATCGACTCGTCGCCCGCGGGGCGAGACTCGTCCCACCCGCGCCCCGCCGTGTCGACGAAGAGCACCGGCGGCGCGTCGACGTCGGCTCCGTGGGAGAGCACCTCGGCGAGCGTGCGGTGGGCCACCGAGGGGTGCGCGCGAAGCGCGCCGTCGTACATCTGCGCCGAGGGAAAGCGCATCAACGACTCGTTCATCCGGTGCTGCTCTCGAAGCATCGTGCGCGCCTCGCCGTGGAGCGCCACGAGCCGTTCGAAGAGGCTCACGCCGAGGCCGCCCTCCTGGGCTGCGCGCGAGAGCACCGTGGGCGGGAGCTGCTTGTGATCGCCCGCGAGCACCACCCGCGGCGCGCGCAGAAAGGCCACCAGGGTCACGGGCTCCGACGCCTGCGTGGCCTCGTCGCAGAAGGCCACGTCGAAGCGCTCGTCGTCGAGGTCGTCGCCCGCCGCCGTCGCGCACGTCGCGCACACGAGCTTCGCGGAACTCATCACCTCGCGCACCATCTGGCGCTCCCTCGCGCGGGCCTCGGTGAGCATCGCGCGGCCCTCTCCCGCCGCCTCGCGCGCGTTCTGTCGGCGGTCCGCGCCGCGGCCTCGCACGCGCTGTTTGCGTGCGTAGCCGAGGAGCTCGTACGCCTCGTCGAAGAGGTCGCGCACGGCCTCGCGGTTGGCGTGCGCCTCGACGCGCCCTTCGAGGGTGTAGCCGTAGAGCCGCTCCGCGGCGCGCGAGGGGTGCCCCATGCGAACGGGCGCGAGCCCCGCGGCGGCGGTGCGCTCCACGAGGAGGTCGACGGCCGCGTTGCTCGGCGCGAGCACGAGGGCCCTGCGCCCGCGCGCGACCTCGCGCGCGATGGCCTCGACGAGCACGGTGGTCTTGCCCGTGCCGGGCGGTCCGTGCAGGAGGGCGAGCTCCTCGGCCGCGGCGATGCGCGAGAGGGCGCCGCGCTGCTCGGCGTTGAAGCGCGGGTGCTCGACCTCGACGAGCCGTTCGAAGCGCGGCGGGCGCGCGCCGAGGATCACGTCACGGCGAGAGGCGCCGCGCGAGGGCTTCTCGTCGCGGAGCGCGATCACGTTGGCGCGCGAGCGGGTCCAGGTGACGTCGTTGTGGCGCAGGTCGACGGTGAGCCTGCCCTCGCGCGTCCACGGCGGAGGCGGTCGGTCGAAGCCCACGGTGAGTCGAAAACGGCTGCGGCGCACGACGATCCCGCGCGCGGGCTCGGGCACCTCGGCGCGTCGCGGGCGCAGGTCGACGAGGTCACCCTGATCGATGCGGGCGGCGAGGGGCGAGCGGTCTTCGCGCTCGAGGTCGAGCTGCACCCGCCCCCCGAGCCCCAGCGACTCGTCGACGCTCACGAGGTCGAGGAGCGTGATCCCTCGCTCGGCGCGCGCCTCGGGCGAGAGCGTCGCGAGGAGGTCGTCGAGCCGAAGGCGCTCCTCGTCGCGCTCCAGGTCGAGGAGCCGCAGGAGCTTGTCGAAATGCGCGTGTTCCAACGGGGTGTCGCCTCTCTTCGAAGGGCGACGCTACCGACCGCGGGTACCGACGTCGAGCGGGCGATCTCGCCGGCGGGCGGGTTGACGGCTCGCGCCCCGCTGGTGCATTGCTCCCCCAACGCAACGGCCGAGAGGGGCGCATTCTCCCGAACACCTCCCTCCCTCCGAGACGCACGGGTGGACTTATGAACCGAACGCTTCGCTCTCCCATGTTCCGCGCAGTGCTCTTCGCCGCGCTCGCGCTCCTCGTCGACGGCTGTACGAGCGAGCGCATCAACGTCGGCCAGTGCGAGTTCGACTCCGACTGCGCCTCGGGCCAGGCGTGCGCGGGCAGCGTGTGCCGCGCGACGTGCCGCAGCGACGCCGACTGCCCGGGCGGCGCGCGGTGCCGACCCGCCGACATCGCGGGCGAGATGGCCTGCATCCCGCCGCCCACCACCGGCGCGGGCTGCGTGCGCGACAGCGACTGCGCCGCGGGCCAGGCGTGCCTCGACGGACAGTGCCGCCCCCAGTGTCAGACCAACTACGACTGCCAGGTCGTCAACCCCCTCTCGTCGTGCACGGCGGGCCGCTGCGTTCCGCAGTGCTCCGTGGGACGCGCCGACTGCGACGGCGTGATGCCCAACGGCTGCGAGGTCGACGTGCGCACCGACGCGCGCAACTGCTCGGCCTGCGGCCGCGCGTGCCCCTCGGGGCAGGTGTGCTCCGCGGGCGCGTGCCGTGACAACTGCGCCGAGGGCGAGACGAGCTGCGCGGGCTCCTGCGTGCGCCTCGCGACGAGCGTCGCCCACTGCGGCGCCTGCGGCCGCGCGTGCCCCACGCCCGCCAACGCGATGCCCACCTGCGCGATGGGCGCGTGCGGCTTCGCGTGCCTCCCGGGCTTCGGCGACTGCGACGGCGACGCTTCGAACGGCTGCGAGGCCTCGCTCACGGCGCCCGACCACTGCGGCGCCTGCGCGACGCGCTGCGCGGCGCCGACGCCCGCGTGCTCCACCGTCGAGGGCCGGGTGATGTGCACCGCGGAGCCCTGCGCCGGCGCCGTCTGCGGCGGCGTCTGCGTCGACACGCAGACCGACGCGCGCAACTGCGGACGCTGCGGCAACGCGTGCCCCTCGGGCACCAACGGCGACGCGCGCTGCGAGGCCGGGAGCTGCGCGCTCCGGTGCACCGACACCACGCGCTACGCCGACTGCGACGGCAACGCCGCCACGGGCTGCGAGGCTGAGATCCGCTCCGACGCCATGAACTGCGGCGCCTGCGGGACGCGCTGCGCCGGCGCCACCCACGCCTCGGGCGTGTGCGCCGAGACCGCCTGCGCGATCCGCTGCGACACGGGCTTCGGCGACTGCGACGCCGTCACCGCCACGGGCTGCGAGGTCGACACCCGCGTCGACGCCTCGCACTGCGGACGCTGCGGCAACGCCTGCACCGCGCCCGCCAACGCCGTCGCCGCGTGCGCCGCGGGCGCGTGCGCGTTCACCTGCAACGCGGGCTTCGCCGACTGCGACGCGATGGCCGCGACGGGCTGCGAGGTGAACACCGCCACCGACCGCGCCAACTGCGGCGCGTGCGGCCGCGCGTGCGCCGCGGGCGAGGTGTGCTCCGCGGGCGTGTGCCGCTCGACCTGCGCCGCGGGAGAGACCAACTGCGCGGGCTCCTGCGCCAACCTCGCGACCTCGCTCGCCCACTGCGGACGCTGCGGCAACGCCTGCCCCTCGCCCTCGAACGCCACGCCCTCGTGCGCCGCGGGCGCGTGCGCGTTCGCCTGCGCGTCGGGCTTCGGCGACTGCGACGGCAACCCCTCGAACGGCTGCGAGACCAACGTCCGCGCGACGGTGGCCCACTGCGGCGCGTGCGGGCGCGCGTGCTCGCTCGCCAACGCCACGGCCTCGTGCGCGGGCGGCGCCTGCGCGATCTCGGCCTGCAACGCGGGCTTCGGCGACTGCGACGGCGTCGCTTCGAACGGCTGCGAGACCAACCTCTCGGGCTCGCTCTCGCACTGCGGCGCGTGCGGGCGCGCGTGCTCCCTCGCCAACGCCACGGCGGTCTGCTCGGGCGGCGGCTGCGCCATCTCGGCGTGCAACGCGGGCTTCGGCGACTGCGACGGCGTCGCTTCGAACGGCTGCGAGGTCGACCTCCGCTCCGCCTCGGCCCACTGCGGCGCGTGCGGCGCCGCGTGCTCGCTCGCCCACGCCACCCCCGCGTGCTCGTCGAGCCTCTGCGCCGTCGCCGCCTGCGCCACGGGCTGGGGCGACTGCGACCACATCGCCACCAACGGCTGCGAGACCGACCTCCAGACCACGACGGGCGACTGCGGCGCCTGCGGCCGCGCCTGCGCCGCGGGGCAGGTGTGCTCGAGCGGCGCCTGCGCGAGCGTGTGCGCGTCGCCCACGACCTTCTGCGCCGGGCGCTGCGTCGACCTCCAGACCGACACCTCGAACTGCGGCGCCTGCGGCGCGGCGTGCCCCGCCCGCGCCAACGCCTCGGCGACCTGCGCGCGCGGCGCCTGCGGCATCGCGTGCAACGCGGGCTTCGCCGACTGCGACGGCGTCGCGACGAACGGCTGCGAGGTCAACCTCCTCACGTCGGCTCTGAACTGCGGCGCGTGCGGCGCCGCGTGCAACGCCACCAACGGCGTCGCGTCGTGCGCCGCGGGCCGCTGCGCCATCGCCTGCAACGCGGGCTTCGGCAACTGCGACGGCCTCGTGTCGAACGGCTGCGAGACGAGCACCAGCACCACCGCGGCGCACTGCGGCGGGTGCGGGCGCGCGTGCTCGCTCGCCAACGCCACGGCGGGGGCGCCGCGGGCGCGTGCACCATTTCAGCCTGCAACGTGGGCTTCGGCAACTGCGACGGCGCCGTGGCGAACGGCTGCGAGACCAACACCAACGCGTCGACCACCAACTGCGGCGCGTGCATGAACGTCTGCGGCGGCATCAACGGCGCGCCGACCTGCGGCTCCGGCGCGTGCGGCATCACCTGCAACGCGGGCTTCGGCAACTGCGACGGGGCGCTCTCGAACGGCTGCGAGACCAACACCAACACCACCGTCGCCCACTGCGGCGCCTGCGGCGCCGCGTGCTCGCTCGCCAACGCCACGGCGGGGTGCGCCGCGGGCGCGTGCACCGTCGTGGCGTGCAACGCGGGCTTCGCCAACTGCGACGGCGTCGCGTCGAACGGCTGCGAGGTCAACCTCAGCAACTCGGCCGCGAACTGCGGACGCTGCGGGGCCGCCTGCGGCACGGGCTTTCTGTGCAGCATGGGCCAGTGCATGCGCGACTGCGGGACGCTCACCAACTGCGCCAGCGTGTGCGTGAACCTCCAGACCGACACGTCGAACTGCGGCGCCTGCGCGCGCGTGTGCTCCTTCGCCAACGCGACGCCCGCGTGCGCCGCGGGGGTGTGCGGCATCAGCGCGTGCACGCCGGGCTGGGGCAACTGCGACGCGATGCTCGCCAACGGCTGCGAGACCTCGCTCCTCACGTCGGTGACCAACTGCGGCGCCTGCGGGACGGCGTGCTCCTTCGCCAACGCCGCGGCGGCGTGCGCCCGCGGCGTCTGCGCGATGGGCGCGTGCACCGCGGGCTTCGGCAACTGCGACGGCCTCACGAGCACGGGCTGCGAGGCCAACCTCAACACCTCGACCTCGAACTGCGGCGCCTGCGGCACGGTCTGCACCGCGCCCACCAACGGCTCCACGAGCTGCGTCACGGGCACCTGCCGCCAGGCCTGCAACGCGGGCTACTACGCCATCCCCCTCGGCTCGACGATCGTGTGCGCGCCGCTCCCGCCGCCGCAGCAGCTCGGGCCCTCGTCGTTCTCGTGGTCGACGACGCGCCGCCCGGTGTTCACCTGGGCCGTGGGCGGCCCCATCGACGGCGCGCGGCTCCAGGTGTGCGCCACGCGCGCCTGCACGACGACGCTCCTCGACGTGACCGTCACGGGGAGCTCGTACACCCCCACCGCCGACCTCCCCGTGGGGCGGCTCTACTGGCGACTCTACGGCCGCGCGGGCACCAACCAGGGCGCCACCGCGTCGCCCGTGTGGCAGTTCGCGAACTCCGTCCGCACCGCGACGCGCGCGAGCGCCTTCGGCGTCACGGCGGACTTCAACGGCGACGGCTACGCCGACTTCGCCGTCAACGACGACTACGCGGCCACCCCCACCGTGGCGATCTTCAACGGCTCCGCGACGGGGCTCCCCGCGACGCGCTCGTACTCGCTCACGGGCGCGGCGAGCTCGGGCTTCGGCCTCGCCGTGTCGCCCGCGGGCGACGTCAATGGCGACGGCTACGGCGACCTCATCGTCGGCGCGCCCACCATCAGCACCGCGTACGTGTACCTCGGCAGCGCCTCGGGGCTCGGCGCGAGCCGCACGCTCTCGGGCGCCACGGGCAGCTCCTTCGGCGTGTCGGTCTCGTGGGCCGGTGACACCAACAACGACGGCTACGGCGACGTCATCGTCGGGGCCTGCGCGGGCGCCTGCACCAACGGCGCGGCGTACGTCTTCCACGGCGCGTCGGGGGGAATCAGCACCACCGCGGCGCGCACGCTCACCGTGGTCGGCGTGACGGGCTTCGGCTCGCGCGTGCAGGGCGCCGGCGAGCTCAACAACGACGCCTTCGACGACGTGATCGTCGGGAGCGCCGCGACGATCCATCAGTTCCTCGGCACGTCGATGGCGGCCAGCTACTCGGCCTCGATCACCGGCATGAGCGACCTCGACTTCGCGTGGGACGTCAACGGCGACGGCTACGGCGACGTGGTCACCGGCTCGCAGTCGAGCGTCACCGCCGTGGTCCACACCCTCCGCGTCTACCCCGGCGGCACCAACGGCCTCGGCGCCACGCCCTACGGCGCGAGCCTCTCCGTGCGCGCGGGCGGCCCCTACGTCGCGGGCCTCGGAGACACCAACAACGACGGCTACGCCGACGTCGCGTGGTCGAGCGTCCCGGTGTCGGTGCGGGTCATCAACGGCGCCTCGACGGGCCTCTCCGCCACCAACGCCGTGGTCTTCACCCCGACCTCGTCAGACTTCGACTTCGGCTGGGCGCTCTGGGGCCCCGGCGACGTCAACGGCGACAACCTCTGGGACATCCTCTACGAGCACACCAACACGGTGCCCTGCCGCCGCGTCGTCAAGAGCCACCACGGCACCGCGACGACCTTCTCGACCACGCCGTCGACGACCATCTACCTCCCCCTCGTCTGCATCGGCTGAAGCGCCGCCCGCGACGCGCCGGGGAGATGTCACCTCGGCGCGTCGAGGTATCCGCGCACCGTCGAGTTGAGCAGCTCGAGCAGCAGCGGCGACGACGTGTGCCCGAGGTCGGGGATCGCCGAGAGCGTCACGGCGCAGCGGGCCGTGTCGAGGACCGTCATCGACTCGCGGTCCCACGCGAGGGGAATCACCGCGTCGGCCGTGCCGTGCAGCGCGCGCATCTGCGGCGCGTTCGAACACGAGCCCTGCGACACCAGGGTCGGCGGCACGAAGGCCGCCATCGGGATCACGGCCTGATAGTGCCGCCCGTGCCGCAGCGCGAGCGCGTAGGCGAGCACGCCGCCCTGCGAGAAGCCCGCGACGAGCGCCTTGCCCTGCGTCGGCCGCGCGCCCGCGAGGCGCGTCACGAGCGCGTCGATGCGGTCCGCCGCGTGGGCCACCTGCGGACCCATCGTGGCGTCGTCGCGCGCGCCCGCCCTGAACGTGAACCACGAGAACCCTTCGCCCGACGGCGTCGGCGCCCTCGGGAGGATGACGCGCGCCCGCGCGGTGAGGTGCGAGTACATGGTCTCGAAGGCGCTCTCGGGGCGGTCTCCCATGCCGTGCAGCGCGACGATCATGGGCAGCGCGTCGTTGGGGTCGGCACCGCCGGTCACGCGCTCGATGTACGTGAGCGACGGCTCCATCGTGTTCGACGGCGACGGCGGATCGATCGCGGGAGGCTGCGCGGCAGGGGGCTGCGCGGCGGGGGGCTGCGTGCTCGGGCGGTGCGCGACGGTGCGCTCGCCGGGCTCCGAGGCGCGGCACGCGGTGACGAGCGAGAGGGCGACGAAGGCGCTTCGGGGGAGGCTGCGGAGGTTCACGGGACCGTGATGGTAGAGCGCATCTGCGCCCGGGAGGGAAGGTGCGATCGACACGCGCGCCGCGCGAAGGTCCCTGTGACACCGCGCGCGACGCGTGGTCCAATGCGCGCCGTGCAGAGACCACGGACCCTGAGCGCGCTCGGCGCGGCGGCGCTTGCGGCGGCGCTCACGGCGACCTCCGCGGCCGACGCGCAGCAGCGCGTCTACCTCGGCAACGACGACCACACCGACTACTTCTGGACGGGCACCGACGTCACGTACCGCGCGGCCTTCCTCGCGATGCTCGACTACTACCTCGACCAGATCGACCGCACGGCGACGAACGCGCCCGACTTCCGCGGGCGCTTCACCTGCGACAACAACCTCTGGGTCTGGGAGTACGAGCGCAACCGCACGCCCGCGCAGTTCGCCCGCCTCGTGAGCCGCCTGCGCGACGGCTCGATCACCATGTCGATGCAGTCGCTCGTGCCCCTCTACGGCGCGATGCCCACCGAGGCCGTGCTCCGAGACCTCTATTATTCAGGGCGTCTGGAGCGGCGCTACGGCCTCGACTTCAACGTCGTGCAGGCGATGGAGAACATGACCCTCCCCGGCGGCGTCGCGTCGCTCTGGGCGGGCGCCGGCGCGCGCTACTCGTGGCGCGGCGTCTGCGGCTGCGCGTCACGCACCCTCGGCGGCGTGCGACAGCGGGAGATCTACAACTTCGTCGGACCCGACGGCCGCGGCGTCGTCATGAAGTGGAACACCTCCAACGGCGACGACTCGATCGGGGGCTACGCCGAGGCGCGCCACCCCGACGCCGCCGTCACGTACATGACCAGCGACCCGGGCTTTCGCGCGCGCTGGCCCTACGACGTGATGGGCGCCTTCGGGTACGGACACGACGACCTGCAGACCATGACCGACGCGATGATCACCACGGCGATGGCGCGCTCGACGCCCACGCGCCGCGTGATCGTTTCGAACGAGACCGACTTCTTCGAAGACTTCACGCGCTCGTACGGCGCCACGATCCCCACCTTCACGGGCGCCTTCGGCAACGAGTGGGACCTCCTCACCGCCTCGCTCGCCGACGTGAGCGCGCGCATGCGACGCGCCGTCGAGAAGCTCCGCGCGGCCGAGGCCCTCGCCACCGTCGTCGCCCTCCGCGACCCGTCGCTCCTCGCAGGCAGATCCGACGCCCGCGACCTCGCGTTCATGCGCATGGGGATGTACTTCGACCACGACTGGACCGCCGACACGCCCCTCGGCCGCGCCCCCCGCGAGGCCTTTCAGCGCGACTCCGTGGCGCGCGTCGAGGCCTACGTGAACGCGCTCTACGGCGACGCCCTCGCGCGACTCGCGGCGATGATCTCGGCCCCCACGGCGGGCCGTGAGCGCTACGTGGTGTTCAACCCCCTCGGGTGGACGCGCACCGAGCCCGTCGACCTCCCCTCGACCGTCGCGGCGCCGCTGCACGTCGTCGACCTCGCGTCGGGCGCAGAGGTCCCTTCGCAGATCGTGAGCGACGGCGGAGCGAGCCGCGTGCGGGTGCTCGCGCGCGACATCCCCGGCGTCGGTTACAGCGTCTTCGAAGTGCGCGCCGGCGCTGGAAAGGTCTTCGCGCAATCGCTCTCGGTGAGCGGCGCGACGCTCGACAGCGCGCGCTACCGGGTCACCGTCGGCGCCGACGGATCGATCACGAGCCTCCTCGATCACCGCGCCGCGGACCGCGACCTCGTGCGCGCGGGCGCGGCCCTCAACCGCCTCACGGGGTCTTCTCCGGGCGTGGTCACCACGGAGTCCTCGGGGCCCGTCTCGGCCACGCTGCGCGTCACCGCGGGAGGCGCTCCCGCCCACACGACGCGCGTCACGGTGTACGCGGGCGTCGAGCGCGTCGACGTCGAGAACCGCATCACGCAGAACTTCGGCGCCACGAGCGGCTACCAGTTCGACCTCCGCGCCGCGGGCTACGCGATCCGCCACGAGGAGGTCGGCATGATCGCGCGCGTCGACCGCGTCTCCGCGGGCGGCAGCTACGCCGATCGCAACGCCCGCACCGACTACCTCACGCTCAACCACTTCGTCGACGTGAGCGAAGCCTCGTGGGGCGTGACGCTCTCGAACGGAGACAGCCAGTTCATGCGCGTCGGCGCGAGCACCCCCGACACGCTCGACGTCTCGCGCCCGTCGATCTTCGCCGTGGCCGGGATGCAGGTCGACGGACCCGACCTCGGCTTCGCGAACCAGGGCGGCGACCGCGCGTTTCTCAACCGCTACGCCCTCATCGCGCACGGCGCGTACGACCCCGCCGCCGCGATGCGCGCGTCGCTCGAACACCAGAACCCGCTCGTCGCCGCGCCCCTCGCGCCCGCCTCGGGGGCCTCGCTGCCGCTGCGCTACGGGCTCCTCTCGGTCGACTCGCCCGACGTCATCCCGTGGGCCGTGAAGCCCGCCGAAGAGGGCATCGACCGCGGCGTCATCGTGCGCCTCTGGAACCTCTCCGACGCCACGCGCGCGTTCCGCCTCACGACGCCCGGCGCGACGCTCCGAGGCGCGCAGCGCGCGACGCACATCGAGACCGACACGGGCGCCGCGACGGTCTCCGCGGGCGCCCTCACCGAGAGCCTCGCGCGTCAGCAGATGCAGACCTGGAGGCTCTCCCTCGACGCGCTCTCCACGACGCCCTTCGACGCGGGCACGCCCTTCGACGCGGCGATCGACGCGCCCCGCGACACGCCCGTGATCGACGTCGCGACACCCGACGTCCCGCGCGACACGTTCGACGCCACGGTGGTCGACGTCGCGCCCTCGATCGACACGCCCCTCACCCTCGACACGCCCCTCACCATCGACACGCCCCTCACCATCGACACGCCCCTCACCATCGACACGCCGCCCGCGATCGATGCGTCTGTCTCCGATGTTCCCCCGCGAGACGCGGCGCTCGACACTGCCTCGCAGCCCGATGTCGACCGTCCCGAGACGCTCGTGGGGCAGATCGTCGACAGCGGACCTGGCACCCTCGTCGGCGTGATCGTCGACGCGTCCGAAGACCCTCCCTCCGCGGCGCCATCGGGCGGCTGCGGCTGTCGCACCGGGCGCGCTTCGAAGCGTCGCACGTCCTCCCTCGCTGCGCTCGCGCTCTTCTCCGCGCTCGCGCGTCGTCGCCGTGAACGTGGCGCCGCTCGCTCGTAGCCTCCGCGCGCTCGGCGACCCCTTCGTCGCGATCACGGCGCTCGGCGTGGCCGCGAACCTCGCGATCGTCTGGGGCTTCGCGCACGTCGCCGCGCAGGACCACGCCAACCACGTCGCCTCGCTCCGCGTGCTGCGCGGGCTGTGGGAGTCCGATCCGTTCTTCGTCGCGCGCTTCCGCGTGTCGCACCGCATCGTCCCCGACCTCCTCTCGGAGCTCGTCTGGTTCGTCGCGCTGCGACCCCTCGGCGAGCTCGTCGCGGGCAAGGCGCTGCTCTCGCTCTACGCCCTCGCGCTGCCCGCCGCGTGGCGGGCCTTCACGCGTCGATTCTGCGAGGGAGACAATGGGCTCCTGCCGCTCGCGCCCCTCGTCACGATGAGCCTCTACTACAGCCTCGGGAGCACCAACTTCCTCCTCGGGCTCCCGTGCTTCCTCGCCGCGTGCGTCGCCTGGGACGCCGTCCGCGAGCGCCCTCGCGCGCTCCTCTCGTTCGCGCTCTGGTCCGCGGCGACGTGGCTCGCGCACCTCTACGACTACCTCTTCCTGCTGACCTTCGTCGGCGCGCACGTCGTCGCCCACGGGGCTTCGAAGCGCCTCCCCACGCGCCGCGAGCTCGCCGCGCTCGCGGGCCTCGCGATCGGCCTCGGCCTCGCCGCGAACGCGGTCTTCACGCGCGAGGGCGAGTGGTCTCAGCGCGCGCCCCCCCGCTTCGACCACTCGCTCCGCGCGCTCGCGCAGCTCTTCGACGAGGCGCTCTTCCTCCGCGCCCACGGCGGGACGCTCCTCGCCGCGATCGCCCTCACGCTCCCGCCCCTCGTCGCGCTCGCGGTCGCCGCGCACAGGCGAGTCCTCGCGCCGTCGATCCGCCGCGTCCCCGCGGTCGCGGCGCTCTTCACCGTCGCCGCGATGTGGGTGATGCCCGTGAGCATCGGCGACGAGGGGTCGATCAAATCTCGCTTCGCGGTCCCCGCGCTCCTCTTCGCGATGGCCTCGGTCGTTGCGCCCGCGCAGCGCCTCTACCGCGTCGTCGCGGCCCTCACGCTCGCGTCGCTCGTCGCGTACAAGTGCAACGACGAGCGCGCCGCCGCGGCCCGCTTCAACGAACGCGCGGCCGTCGAGATGGAGCTCATGCGCGCGCTCCCGCGGCACGCGAGCGTGTTGCCCGTCGCGTGGTGGCGGCGCAACGATCCCCACGAGAAGCTCTTCGTGCACTTCACCGACCTCGCGGTGATCGCGCGCGACGCCTACGTGCCCGACCTCTTCGACGCGCCCGGCCAGCAGATTCTCCGCTACCGCACGAGGCGCACGCCGGTCACGGCCCGCACGCCGGACGCGCTCTCTCCCGAGGAACTCCGCGGCTACGACTTCGTCTGGGCGCGCAGCGACGCGCGCGACGCGCTGGCACAACACCCCGGCGGCCGCCTCGACGCCGTGTCGGCGAGCGAGCGGTCGACGATCTACCGCGTGCCGCCGCGCGCATTCGCGCGTTGAGTTCTCTGCGCGCTCTCTGCGAGACTTTCGACGATGCGTGAATCGAACGACGGCGCGGCCCGCGGGCGCCCGTGCATGAGCCTCTCGCTCGACCTCGACAACCAGTGGTCGTACATGAAGACCCACGGAGACGCGGGCTGGGAGGCGTTCCCCTCGTACCTCGACGCGGTGGTCGAGCGCGTGCTCCCGAGGCTCGAACGGCGCGGCCTGAAGATCACCTTCTTCATCGTCGGGCAAGACGCGGCCCTCGCGAAGAACCACCGCGCGCTCAGGGCCATCGCCGACGCGGGACACGAGATCGGCAACCACTCGTTTCACCACGAGCCCTGGCTCCACGAGCAGACCAGGGAGGCCGTGTTCGAAGAGCTCGCGCGCGCCGACGCGGCCATCCGTGACGCGACGGGGAGGTCTCCGCGAGGCTTCCGCGGGCCGGGGTTCTCCCTCGGCCCCGACGTGCTGCGCGCGCTCGTCGAGCGCGGATACCTCTACGACTGCTCGACCTTTCCGACCTTTCTCGGGCCCCTCGCGAGGCTCTACTACTTTCAGAAGAGCGACGGGCTGAGTGACGAAGAACGTCACAAGCGCCGCAACCTCTTCGGCAACCTCTCCGACGGCCTGCGCCCCATCGACCCCTACCTCTGGGACGTCGACGGGAGGTCACTCCTCGAGATCCCCGTCACGACGATGCCCGCGACGCGCGCGCCCATTCACATGAGCTACCTGCTCTACCTCCTCGCCGCGAACGAGGGCCTCGCGAGGCTGTACCTCCACACCGCGATCACGGCCTTTCGCGCGGGGCGCGTCGAGCCGTCGTTCCTCCTGCACCCGCTCGATTTCATCTCGGGCGACGTGGTCCCGGCGCTTCAGTTCTTCCCCGGGATGAACCTCCCGACGGCGCGCAAGCTCGCGTGGTTCGACGTCGTGGTCGACGCGCTCGAAGCGCACTTCGAGATGGTCAACGTCGAGACCCACGCGTCGCGCATCCTCGCGCGCGGCGCGGGCTCGCTCCGTCACATGCGCTTCGGAGCGCAGTCATGAACTTCGCCATCGTCGGCGCCGGGATGCTCGGCCTCACGCTCGCGTGGAAGCTCCAGCGCGAGGGCCACGACGTGACCGTGCTCGAAGCCGCGCCCACCGCGGGCGGCCTCGTGTGCCCGCAGGACTTCGGCGAGTTCGTCTGGGACCGCTACTACCACTGCATCCTCCCGCACGACGCGCACCTGCTCTCGCTCCTCGGCGAGCTCGGCCTCGAAGGCGACCTCCGATGGACCCGCACGGGCACCGGGTACTTCGCCGACGGGCGCATGTTCGACATGAGCGGCATGCCCGACTACCTGCGCTTTCCGCTCTTGTCCGTGGTCGACAAGGCGCGCCTCGGCGCGGCGGTGGCGTACGCGACGAAGCTCGCCGACCCGTGGTCGCTCTACGACGTGACGGCCGAGGCGTGGCTCACGCGGCTCTGCGGTCGCCGCGGCTACGAGCGCTTCTGGCGCCCGCTCCTGCGCGCGAAGTTCGGCGCGTACCACGACCGCGTCGCGGCGGTGTTCATCTGGGCGACGCTCACGCGGCTCACCGGCGCGCGCGGCGGCGCGGAGCACAAGGAGTCCCTCGGCTACGTGCGCGGCGGCTACGCGCGGATCGTCTCGACGCTGGTCTCGAAGCTCGAAGCGCGCGGCGCGAAGGTCCACGTCGGGTCCCCCGTGCGCGCGGTGACGCCCGTCGACGGAGGCTGCGAGCTCACGCGAATGACCGCCGACGGAGAGGTCACCGGGCGCTACGACAAGGTCCTCTTCACGGGCCCCTCGTCGCTGGCGCGCGCGGTGACGCCCACGGAGCTCCACGGCGCGCTCGACCTCTTCGAAGCGCAGAACCCCACGTCGCGCGCGTACCTCGGCGTGGTGTGCGTGACGCTCGCGCTCAAGAAGCCCCTCACGCCCTACTACGTGCTCAACGTCGGCGACGAGTCGGTGGAGCTCACGGGCGTGATCGAGATGACCACGCTGGTGTCGCGCGAAGAGACAGCGGGGCGCTCGCTGGTCTACCTCCCGCGCTACATGGACAGCGCCGATCCCCGCTTCGACGAGCCCGACGAGTGGCACCGCGCGTCGACGATCGACCGCGGCCTGAAGCGCCTCTTCAGGGACTTCGACGAGCGCGACATCACGTCGATGGTGGTGAGCCGCGCGCGCTACGTCCAGCCGCTGCCGCTCGCGGGGATGCGCCCCGCGCGAGACCGCCAGCTCCCCGCGTGGGAGGCGGGCTTCAACGTGGTGAACACCGCGCTCCTGCAGCGCGCGACGCTGAACAACAACGAGGTCGTCGCGCTGGCCGACGCGCTCATCGCGCGCAACCTCCCGCTGCTGCGCAGGGGCGCGGGGGCGTAGGGCTCAGCCGGTCTTGCCGAAGAGGGCCTCGCGCGTGTCGGGCTCGAGCGAGTGCATCACGGCGTCGAGGGCGTTGGCGCGCGCGACGAGGTCGCTCGGAATGGGCATGCGCGACGTGTCGATCCAGAGGGTCTGACACGGCGGGTTGTCGCGCCAGGTCGAGTAGCCCTTGCGGAGCTTGCGGATGTAGTCCGCGGTGATGCCCGACTCCATGTCGCGCTTGCGGCGACGGATGCGGGTCATGATCGTGCGGAGCTCGGCGTCGAGGCAGATGAGCCGGTCGGGGCGAGGGAGCGCGTCGAAGAGCTTGTCGTAGAGCTCGCGGTAGAGGCCGAACTCCAGCGGGTCGACGGTGATGCGCGCGAAGATGAGGTTCTGCTGCGGGGTGAAGTCGGTCACCACGCTGCGCCCGTCGGCGAGCATGGCGGCGATCTCGCCCACCTGGTCGACGCGCTGCGTGAGGAACGACACCTCGGTCTGAAAGCCCCAGCGCTCGATGCCGCCGGGCTCGTAGAAGCGCGCGAGAAAGGGGTTCTCGCCGAAGCGCTCGGGGACGAACTCCGAGCCTGTGCGCCGCGCCACGATGGCGGCGAGCGTGCTCTTGCCGACGCCGATGGGGCCGACGCACGCGATCCACGTGCCGCGTTTGCGAATCATGACCGTGGAGTGTCGTACCACCGCGCGCGGGGCCGACGAAAGTATCCGTCAGACGTCGAGGACGAGGCTCACGGGGCAGTGGTCGGAGCCCTTCACGTCGGCGTGGATCTGCGCGTCGGTGACCTTCGACGCGAGCCCCTCGCTCACGAGGAAGATGTCGATGCGCCAGCCGACGTTCTTGGCCCGCGCGCCGCCGCGCTGCGACCACCACGAGTAGTGCCCCTTCTCGCCGGGGTGACGCGCGCGGAACACGTCGACGAGGCCGGCCTTGAGGTAGCCGCGAAAGTCCTCGCGCTCCTCGTCGGTGAAGCCGGGGTTCTTGCGGTTGGTCTTGGGGTTGGCGAGGTCGATCTCTTCGGGCGCGACGTTCATGTCGCCCACGACGACGAGCTTCTCGCCGGCCTTGTGGCGCTCGCGCATGAAGGCCGTGAGGTCCTTCGAGAACTTGCGCTTGAAGGGCAGCCGCACGAGCTCCGCCGCCGCGTTGGGAAAGTACCCGGCGATGAAGGTGAACGCGGGCGAGCGGCTCACGATGATGCGCCCCTCGTCGTCGTAGGCCTTGATCCCGAGGCCCGGCGTGTGGGCGAACCCGAGGCCCTTGCGCGTCAGCGTCGCCGCGCCCGCGTAGCCCTTCTTCGACCTCGCGGGGAACCAGCACACGTCGTGGTTGGCCGTGAGGGCCTGCTGCGTGAAGAGGTCGAGCTCGTCCCACTCGACGCGGATCTCCTGGAGGTTGAGCACATCCGGGTCGGCGGCCTTGAACCAGTCGAGAAAGCCTGATTTCAGCGAGGATCGCAGCCCGTTCACGTTCCAACTGATGATCTTCATTGCGGGGCGCGAGCGTACCCCAGGGCCGCGCACCGATCGTCATTTCTGCCGTGCGTCGCGGTGCCGCACCGACGCTCTCGCTTGACGCGCCGCATGGGTCGCGACGATGCTCCGCGCCCCTTACGACCGATGACACGAGCCCCCGACGACTACGCGCTGGACCTCTACGCCGAGTCTCCGGTGCCCACGGAGTACGGCCTCTTCCGCGTGATGGTCTTCCGCGAGCGCCCCTGCGGCGGAGACTCGTCGTGCGCGCCCGTCGAGCACGTCGCGATCGTCTGCGGCGACGTGGCGGGCCGCGAGTCCGTGCTCGCGAGGGCCCACTCCGAGTGCTGGACGGGCGAGGCCCTGCACTCGCTCAAGTGCGACTGCCGCGAGCAGCTCGACCTCGCGCTCCGTCGCATCGCCGACGAGGGCCGCGGCGTGGTGCTCTACCTCCGCCAGGAGGGCCGCGGCATCGGCCTCGGCAACAAGATCCGCGCGTACGCGCTTCAGTCACAGGGCCACGACACCGTCGACGCCAACCGCCTCCTGGGCTTCGCCGACGACCTCCGGAGCTACCGCCCCGCGGCCGAGATGCTCCGCGCGCTCGGCGTCCGCTCCGTGGTGCTGCTCACGAACAACCCCGCCAAGGTCGCGGGCCTCGAGGCCGAGGGCGCCCGCGTCGAGCGCCGCGAGCCCGTCTCCGTCGCCGTCAACGCGCACAGCCGCGAATACCTCCGCGCCAAGCAGGACCGCATGGGCCACGACCTCCCCGAAGGGATGCTCGAACGCGACGACGCCCCGAGGCTCGCGCGCACGCTCGAGCCCGAGGCGATGGACTCCGCCGCCGAGGCCCTCGCCTACGACCGCATGGACCACAGCGCGGTCAACCGACGCTTCGTCGACGACCTCGTCTCGCTCGCGCCCGACGCGAAGCGCGTGCTCGACCTCGGCGCGGGGACGGGGCTCATCCCCATCGAGCTCTGCGCGCGGTCGCCCGAGGCGACGGTGACCGCCGTCGACCTCGCGCCCGCCATGCTCCGCCGCGCCGCCGAGAACGTCGCGGACGCGGGCGTGGCGTCGCGCGTGAGCCTCGTCGTGTGCGACGTCGCGGCGCTCCCCTACGCGCCCGAGTCCTTCGACGCGGTGGTTTCGAACAGCCTCGTGCACCACGTCCCCGACCCGGTGACGGTGTTCCGCGCCGTGGCGAAGGCCGCGGGGGGCCGCTCCGCGGTGCTCGTTCGCGACCTCTGCCGCCCCGAGCGGGCGGCCGACGTCGACGCCCTCGTCGAGCGCTACGCGGGCGGCGAAGAGGAGCTCGCGCGCTCGCTCTTCCGCGCCTCGCTCCACGCCGCGCTCACCGTCGACGAGGTGCGCGAAGCCTCGAACGCCGCGGGCCTCCACGACGTCTCCGTGGTCCGCACGACGGACCGCCACTGGACGCTCTCTCGCCCCCCGCGCTGACCTCGCTCAGCGCCGCGTGACGCGCGCGACGGGGGCTTCATCGAGCCGAAACGCGAGGCCGAGGATCACCCCCGCGAGCGCCCCTCCGACGTGGGCCGCGCCCGACGGCGTCGGCGACGCGGCGTCGATGAGCACCTGCGCGACGATCACCACCGCGAGCGCCGCGAGGTCCGCGCGGGCGCCGGGCGCCGCACGCGCGCGACGGTCGCACGCGATCCACGCGAGCGACGCGCCCACGAGGCCGAAGATCGAGGCCGACGCGCCCACGAGGATCACGGGCTCCGTCGCGCTCATCGCGACGGCCGCGGCGCCGACGCACGCGGCGGCGAGGTAGACCGCGAGGTAGCGTCGCGCGCCGAGGGTCCGCTCCGCGATGCGGCCGAAGAAGGCGAGGGCCGCGAGGTTGACGGCGAGGTGCGTCCCGCCGGCGTGGACGAGCCCGTACGACGCGAGGCGCCAGAGGTCGCGCCAGCCCTGGAGCGGGAGCGTGAGCGCGCCGAAGCGAGAGAGCATGTCGCCCGATCGTCGCTCGGTGAGCTTGCGCGCGACGGCGAGCGACGCGAGGAGCACGGCCATCGCGAGGGTCACGGGCGCGGCTCGCGAGGGTGTGGCGTGGAGGGGGCGCATCGCGCGAGGCGAAGCGTAGGAAGGCGCTGGGGAGATGGGCAATTGAACGGCGGGCGGGTCGACGAAACGCGGAGGCGGCGGAGCGCTCAGGCGGCGACGGGCACCGCGGGCGACGGGGCGAGGGCCGCGCGGGCGCGCTGCGTCGCGAAGGACTCGCGGAGCTGGCGCGTGAGGCGGTGCTTCTTGGTGTAGACGCTCTTGACGTTGAGGCCGAGGCGCTCGGCGATCTCTTGCGGCGAGAGGCCGTCGATGAAGTAGAGCCTGACGAACTCCTGGTCGCGCTGCGAGAGCGAGCTCACGACGGCGGCGAGGCGGTCGCAGTCCTCGCGGACGATCTGGTGCGCGAGGTGGTCGCCGTGATCGTGGAGCTCCTCGGCGAGGGCCATGGGGTCGACGACGGGGCGACGGGCCGAGGCGCGGAGGTAGTCCCACGTCGCGTTGATGGCGATGAGGCCGATCCAGCTCCCGAGCTTGTTGCCGCGCTCGACCTCGAAGCGCCGGAGCTTGTGCATGTCGTTGGCGAGGAGGCTCGCGTAGAAGTTTCCGCGGATCTCCTGGATGGCGTCCGAGGCGACGACGCTGTTGAAGCGCACGACGACGCGGTGGACGCAGGTCCAGATCATCCGGTCGTAGCGACGGTGAAACTCGCGCCACGCGCCGGGCTCGTGGGTCAGCAGGCGCTGGAGCAGGTCCGAATCGGAGAGGCTCTGGTAAGAAGAAACGTTCATGGCGCTCGTTGACCTCCGCGCCACGGACATCGCAACGCGTGTGCCGCGCGGAGGTTCCCGCCCGCCCGAGGATTTCATCGGGCGCACGCCCCCGAGGCGCGCCTCCGCCCTCCCCGGTCCTCGCGGGTGGAACGGCGTTTTCGCCGTGCGATGAGCGCGCGCCTCGTCGAACTGAGCGCCCCTCGGACCGTATCTCAACGTTCACACCCGGCGCCGCGCGTGGCCTCCGGGTTCGCGCTGTCACGGCGCGCGCGTGGCGCCGCGTTCACGGCGGCGGAGCGCGACGAAGACCGCGAGGAACCAGGGCGCGACGAGGAGGGCGCGCGTTCGTCCGTGCGGCGCCGCGCGGCACTCTCCCGGCGTGACGAGGGTGCCTCCCTGCTGCGTGGCGAGGCCGCCGTAGGGGACGGGGATGCACCGCGCGTTGGGGGTGTTCTCCTCGGGATAGATCGCGCACATGCCCGCGGCGTCGTCGGCGGTGAGGTCCCTTCGAATCTCTCCGAGGCCCGCCTCGGGCCACATCACGGCGCGGTCGTTGTCGCTGTGCGACAGGCCCATGAAGTGACCGAACTCGTGGGTGAGGATGGTCTGGAGGTCCGCCGCGCCGGGGTCCGAGACGCTCGCGGCGGTCGAGAAGCGAAAGCCGTCGCGGTTGGTCGCCTCGTCGTGCGTGTTGAGCTCGATGTCGGCGTCGAAGATCTCGCCCGTGAACGAGTCGAAGGTCGCGATGGTGATCGCGATGGCGCCGGGGCGGTGGATCGCGTTGTCGTTCCACGTGTGGCGAAACAACACCGTGTTCGCGTTCTGGCCCTGCGCGTCGTAGCCCGACGGCTGCCAGGTCTGATCGACGGGGAGCACCTGAAAGTACTGTCTCCCGAGCCCGTCCTGATCGCAGGGGACGCGCGCCCACGCCGTCGTCGCCGTGCGCGCCATGCGGTCGAGCACCGCGGTGGTCACCTCCGCGGGGAGGCCCGCGCGGTAGAGCGAGAAGCCCGTGCAGCGCGCCCTCCACCCCAGGGGGATGCCCGATCGCACGCACTCGCCGAGCGCCGTCGCGCGCTGCCGCGACGTCGTCGAGCGGCAGTAGGCGCTCGCGTCACGAGAGAGCCCGCACGCCGCGGCGAGGAGCGCGACGGAGACGAGCGCCCTCACGGCGACACCGCGCTCACGGCGCGCGCGACCTGATCGAGCGCGACCGCCGTCGGACGCTGCGCCGACGCGCCGCTCGCGGGGGTCAACACCAGCGACGACGGCACCGTCGCCTGAACGCTCCCGCGCGCGTCGAGGGCCACGGGCACCACCGCGGCGGTCATGTGCGCGAGGTAGCGCGCGGTCGAGATCCCGCCCGAGAGGAACAGCATGTACGTGTGCCCGTCTTCGAGCGAGGGCGCGCCGGGGATCGACTGCGCGATGCGCCCCACGACGCCGCCCGCGACGCGGACCACGATGGTCATGCGAGGGCCGAGGCGACCCTTGAGCGCGGTCACGACCTCGACCTCGTGGTCGGTGACGATGAACCCGCCGTCCCAGCGGCTCGACGAGCGTCGCACGGTGCCCACCACGACGTCGTCCGACGAGCGCGTGAGCTCCGTGAGCGTCACGGGGCGCGTGGTGGTCGCCGAAGCGGGCGGGGAGAGCGCGAGGGAGGCCGCGACGACGAGCGCCGCGACGGGGCGTAGGAGCGACTTCACGCGGCGAGAGTAACGCCGCGGAGCCCTACTGCGAAAGGCGCTGACGGAGCTCCGTGAAGCCCCGCTCGACGCGCTCGACCCAGGCCCGCGCGGCCGCGTTCTGTCGGGCGTCGGCGCCGGGCGCCGGGGTGCGCTCCATGAGACCCGCGCGCGCCGCGCTGAGCTGCCTCGCGTTGCAGGGCCACGGCGCCCCCGACTGGTCGAGGAAGAACAGCGCGTCGGGGGGCAGCACGTCGAGCGCGAGCTTGCCCGGCAGCGTGTACTGATCGACGTCGACGCGCAGCCGCGGGTGCATCCCCGCCGTGAGGTTGCCGTCGTCGTCGAGGAGGCCCACCTCGGGGTGCGCCGCGACGAGGTGCGCGTGGCTCGTCGAGCGCGCGGACTCGGCGGGCGAGGTGTGCTCGTCGCCGATGGCCGCGAGGGGAGGCTGATCTTCGAGGTCGGGCACCGACCCGTCGGCCATCGGCTTGAACACCGCGGTCGCCTCGCTGAAGGGCAGGCGGGGGTGGTCGTCGTCGAGGGAGTGCGACGCGCGCGTGATCTCCGCGACGATGGGGTCGAGCGGGAGCGGCGGGTCCGGCGGGCGGCTGTGCGACCACGCGCCCGCGAGGTACGCGTCGACGAAGACGAGCGCGCGCTCGGGGCCCACGTCGGCGCCGCCGAGGAGCGCGAGCGGACACACGAGGAGGTCGGAGTGCACCGCGTACCAGAGCACGTTGCGGAGCGCCGTCGCGAGCGTCGCGGCGCTCTCGCGCACGCTCGCGTCGCCGCGGTCGACGGCCATGCGCAGGTGGTCGAGGTCGACGCCGATCTCGATGGAGCAGGCGCCGAGGTGGAGCGCGCCGTCGACGTCGGCGAAGCGCGACTGCGGCCGTCGGTCGAGCTCCGCGACGCTGCGCTCTTCGAGCTCGACGTAGCACACGCCGATCGCGCGCACGCACGGCTCGAGGCGCTGAAACTCGCGCTCCGTCGCGGCCCTGAAGCGCGCGGACACGTCGCGGGGCCATCGGCCCGCCTCGGCGGACGCGCGCAGGCGCAGCAGCGCGAGCAGCACGTCGGAGGGTTCGATCGCAAACGAGAGCATCCGCGCCATAGGGTGCGAACGGCGACGCTACCCGAAGGGGACAGAAAACGCGAACATTCCTGACCTCGCGCGAGGTCCGTCAGCGCCGCCGCGAAGCCTTCTCGTCGAGGCCCGATCGACCCGCGCGACGCGCGAGTTCGGAGAGCACGTCGCGCCACGAGACCTCGCGCGAGGCGAGCGCGACCATGAGGTGATAGATCACGTCGGCGGCCTCCGACGCGACGCGCTCGGGCGACTCCGACGCCGTCGCGCGCGCGAGCTCGTCGGCCTCCTCGCGGAGCTTCGCGCCGATCGCGGCGGCGCCTCCGTCAAGCAGTGCACGCGTGTACGAGCGTTGCGCGGCGGGGGCGCGTCGCCGCGCCTCGATGGTCGCCGAGAGCTCGCTCGCTGCGGGGAGCGGCGCGCCCACCTCGCGCCACGCGTCGCCGTCGGCCTCGCGCGCGAAGCACGAGGGCGCGCCGGTGTGGCAGGTGGGGCCCGCGGGGTCGACCATGAGGAGCACGCAGTCGCCGTCGCAGTCGAGGAGCACGCGGCGGACGGCGAGCGTGTTGCCGCTCGACTCGCCCTTCTTCCAGAGCGCGTTGCGAGAGCGAGAGTAGAAGTGCGCGACGCCCGTCGAGAGCGTGAGCGAGAGCGCCTCGCGCGACATGAACGCGACCATGCGCACCTCGCCCGTGAGCGCGTCCTGCGCGACCGCGGGGACGAGCCCGCGATCGTCGAAGCGGACCTCGGAGAGCACGTCGCTCACGGCGCCACCTCCAGCACGCGGTCGGCGGTGAGCACCACGCGCGCGCCCG
Source organism: Polyangiales bacterium (assembly GCA_046351535.1). Taxonomy (GTDB): domain Bacteria; phylum Myxococcota_A; class Polyangia; order Polyangiales; genus CAISKJ01. The sequence goes on along the minus strand of JAXLYG010000064.1, from coordinate 21,642 downwards.
CCAGGTCGATGTGCACGCGGGCGTCTCCGCGGCGCTCGTCGACGCGCACCGCGAAGGCCCAGCAGGCGCCGCTGTCGAGGGCCACCTTCACGGCGACCCTGGGGGCTCGCGCGAGCGCTTCGCGGACCTTCGTGAGGCTCGGTGGGTTCTTCACGCCGGGGATTGAACTCCAAGGCCGCACACGTCCTGCGTTGGTGTGCGCGCGCACACCAGCGCGAAAGAAGCGGCGCCCGCAGGGATGCGAAGCTTGACGCTCCGCCCCCGCGCCCGATACCGTGATCCCGCTCGGAACCCCTGATGGTGAATCCGAAAGATCCTAACGGTCCCCCTGAAGCGGAGCCCAACTGGCAGGCCCGCACGCAGGTCATCCGTGGCGGCGTTGAGCGCCCCGCGGGAGGGGGCTCCGACTGCCTCGTGGTGATCTACACGCGCGAGGGCCGCGGGCCGCTCGGCAAGCGCGTCCCCCTCGACGGGCCGCTGCAGGAGCTCACCATCGGCCGCGACGTGGGCAACGCCGTGGTGCTCGACTACGACTCGGTGTCGCGCCGTCACGCGAGGCTCCTGCGCCGCGACGACCAGTGGTGGCTCATCGACAACAACAGCACCAACGGCACCTACGTCAACGACCACGCCTCGAAGGAGACCGTCCTCCGCAACGGCGACCGCATCAAGATCGGCGACGTGATCTTGAAGTACCTCTCGGGCGAGGACCTCGAGGCGGAGTTCATGTCGACCATCTCGCAGATGATGGTGACCGACGGGCTCACGCAGGCTCACAACAAGCGCCATCTGCTCGAGCAGCTCGACAACGAGCTCAACCGCTCCGCGCGGCACGGTCGGCCCCTCGGGCTGATCATGTTCGACATCGATCACTTCAAGAAGGTGAACGACACCTACGGCCACCTCGCGGGCGACCACGTGCTCCGCGAGGTCGCGAGCATCGTGCGAGGGCGCATCCGCCGCGGCGAGGTCTTCGGGCGCTACGGCGGCGAGGAGTTCGCGCTGCTGCTACCAGAGACCAACGCCCAGGGGGCGGTGACGCTCGCGCAGGAGATCCGCGCGATGGTGGCGGGCTTCGATTTCCTCTTCGACAACCAGCGCATCCCCGTGACGATCTCGCTCGGCGTGGCCCAGTGGAACCCCGGCATCCGCACGGCCGAGGAGTTCATCCGCGTCGCCGACGCGAAGCTCTACCAGGCCAAGCGCGACGGTCGGAACCGGGTCGCCGCCTGAGGGGCAGCGACCCGATCCTCGGGGCTCACTTCGACTCGACGCTCTCGCGCCATCGGCGTCCGCCGAAGCGCTTCTGGAGCTCGTCGTCGATGCGGTCGGCCACGACGGCGAGCATGCCCACCGACGCGATGAGCTCCTCGTTGTCGAGGTGATCGCCGAGGAGGTTGTGCGCGAGCCACACCTCGTCGTTGCGCGTGTACACCTTGCCGAACCAGAGCTTCTCGTTGAGCGTGTTGAGCTTCTGGAGCAGCGCCTCGTTCACCTGCACGCCGTCGAGCACGGGGCTGAGGAGCTCGATCATCACGAAGCGCTCCTGCCACTCGTGCGCGGTGATGAACACCGCCGAGGAGCCGCGCTCGACGCGCACCCGCGAGCCCTCGACCTCGTGGGGGTATCCGGCCGCCGTGAGGATCTCGACGACGCGGTGCTGGACCTCTTCGACATTCACAGGCATGGGGTCTCCTCTTCGCAGAAGGCGTCCGGTTCTATCGGGCGACGGGCGTCGGCGCAACGGTCGTCGCGCCGTGCGCCGCCGCGAGGATCGGTTCGAGGCGCGCGACGGGCGGCGGCGCGGGCGCGCCGAGCACGAAGAGCGCGGTCTGCGCGTACGCGTCGAGCACGCCGCCGCCCCAGCGCGCGTCGGTCCCTTCGCTCGGGCGAAGAAGAATCGCCGTCACGGCGCCAGCGTCGACGAGGTCGCGCGCGAACTCCGCGGCGTCGGCGGCCCCGCACGCGACGAGGAGCCGACCATCTCGCGTGAGTCCGAGCGCCGTCTGCGAAGCGCGCTCCGACGTGGCCGATGAGACCGCCGCGCCGCGCTCGACGAGGAGCGTCCCCTCGATCGCGTCGCGCGTGGTCTCGCGCACGGGCCCCGCGGTGATCGTCGCGCCCGCGTCGGTGAGTTCGAAGCGCGCGTCGCCCGGTCGCGCGACGAAGGGCAGCACGGCGCGGCCCTCCACCGAGAGGCCGCGCGGCTCGCTCGCGGAGCGCGCGACGCCGAGCTCCAACGCGCCGAGCACTTCGGCTCCTTCGGGCGCGATGAGCGTGTCGAGGCCCGCGAGGCGCGCGCGGTCGACGGGCTCACGACGGCCCGCGCGGAGCCGGAGTGTGACGCGGTCGAGCGCGATCGAGGTGACGCTCACCGAACCGAATCGCTTGCGAAGGATCGCGGGGATCCAACGCGGCGCGGGCTGCGTGTCGACGGGCTCCCACGCGGGGCCGTCGAGGCCTTGCGGTCGCAGCGGGCGCAGCGTGAGGTAGAAGAAATCCTTCGGGGAGTAGAAGACGAAGCGCTCGCCGCTGACGCGCATCCCCGAGGTGAGGCTCTGGTGCTGGCGCTGCCTCGCCGCGAGGTCGTCGACGCGGAGAAAGTGAAACACCGCGTGCCCCGGGTTCATGTCGAGGTGCATGCCGTAGGAGCACCCCGCGAGGCGCATCGCGCGGGCGAGGAGGCGCCCGGTGGTCTCGTCGCCCCACACGTAGAGCGCCGCGCCGTGGGGCGTGATGCAGAGGCCCGAGCGCGTGGTGGGCATGGTCTCGATGCCGCCGAGCACGAAGCCCCACTGCGACCTGCGCGCGGGGTTCTCGACGCCGTCGGCCGTGAGCGGATCGAGGTTCTGCCGCAGCGAGACCACCGACGGCGGGAGCGCGCGGACGGCGTCCCACGTCCCCATCGCGACGCGGCCGTCGTCGAGCGTGGCGACGGTGGCCGCGCGCGGTCGCGGCGGGAGCAGCACCCTGCGATCGACGACCATCCCGTACTCGCCGTGCTCGGTCTTGAACGCGCCGTTGAACGCGCCCACGAGCGTCGAGAGCACGGCGGGGTCGCGCGGGATGCGCCCGTCGCCGCGAGGGCCCACGAGCGGAACCGGGTCCTCGACGCCCGCCTGCATCGAGAGCCGAAGCTGACGGAGGTCCATCGCGAGGAGCACCACGCGCGTGTACGGGCGCTCGGGGTCGAGCCGCAGCCACGTGCGGTAGAACGCGGGCGGCGCGCCCTCGTGGCGACGCACCCACGGCGGCGACGCCTCGACCCAGACGCCCTCTCCGCGCTCTCCGCCGAGCGAGCGGGCGAGGGGGGGCGCGACGTCGGCGGGAGGCCAGTCGGGGTCTCCGTCGCGCCGCGCCGTGACGATCTCGCGGCCCTCGGGCACGGGCTCGTCGACGGCCTCTCGCGACACCGCGCGGCTCTCGTCCGTGGGGCGCTGACCGAACCATCGGAACGCGTATCGCCGCGCGAAATCGCGCGCGCCGAAGACCTTCTGCTCCAGCCACGCGATGGGCGTCGGACCCACCCACGAGAGCCCGCGCACGGTGTCGACGGCCCAGTGCACCAGCGGCTTCTCGGCCTCGCGCTGGAACACCAGCGAGGCCCCCGCGGCGGGCGTCACGTCTGCCCGCGAGGTGTCCGCGCGCCACGTGCCCGCGTCGGTCCGCGCGACGAGCGCGCCGTGCTCGAAGCGGAGCGCGACGCGCGACGACGGCTGATCGAGGCGCAGGTCCCACCGCTCGACGCCGCGCCACGAGAGCGTCGCGAGCGCGTTGGTGACGCCGTGCCGGAGCGTGACGGCGCGCTGCGAGGGCGCCGTCGGATCGAGCACCGCCGCGCTCTGCACCTGGCCGAACGCGCGGGTCACGAAGGCCACGCGGGTGCCGCCCGACTCGGGCACGAGGGGGCCGTCATCGCCGATGGCGCTCTGCGTGAGGTTCACCGGGCCGCGCAGCGTGAGGAGGCGCCCCGCGGGCGTGACTCTCACCCGCGCGCGGTACACGTCTCGCGGCGCGCCCGGCCGCTCCGACGCGGTGAAGACCACGTGCGCGCCGTCGAGCGCCGCGCGCCACCCCGACGGCGACGGCGCTTCGAAGAGGAGCTGGTCGATGTGGAGGCCCGTCGCGCGCTCCATCGCGGACGTGAGGCGCTGCGCGGGCGCGCCGGGGGAGCCCGGGTCGGGGGACGTGAACGCCGTCGCGAGCGCCGACGCCGCCACCACGAGCGAGGCCGCGCGGACGCGGAGGTGGTTCGGTGAGAGGCGCGCGGACACTTCGGGGCGTTGCGTATTCGCTCGACCCCGGCGCGGTCAAGCGTGCGGCGCGCAGACCGGGAGCTGCTTCGGTCGGCTCCGCTTGCGGAACGACTCCTTCGCGATGCCGAACTGCCGCATCTTGCGGCGCAGCGTGCGCTCGGGGACGCCGAGCTCGCGCGCCGCGCGGGCCACCGCGCCGTGCACGATTTCGAGGGCGCGGCGCACCACGGCGCGCTCGCAGGCCTCGACCTGTTCGACCAGGGCGCTGCCGTTGTCGACGCGCGCGGCGAGCTCGGGCGGCAGGTGCTCGCGCGTGATGACGTCGCTCCCGGCGGCGCGCGCGATGGCCCCGCGCATCACCGCCTCGAGCGCGGGGAGGTTGCCCTCCCACGGGGCGTCGATGAGGGCCGCGGTCACGTCGGGCGCGATGCGCGGCGCGTGTCCGCCCGACGCGAGGCTCGCGTAGTGCTCCGCGAGGCGGGGGATGTCCTCGCGGCGCTCTCGCAGCGGCGGCGTCACGATCTCGATGCCGCGCACCCACGCGAAGAGCTCGCCGCGGCGCGCGGGCACCGAGGGGATCCCCGCGCTCACGGCGATGACCCGCGGGCTGTCGGGGCGCTGCGCGGCCTGGAGCACCTTCGCGCGGAGGTCCCTCGTGAGCGCTTCGACGGAGAGGAGCACCAGGGTGCCGCCGCGCGCCGAGGCCACGAGGCCGTGATCGGGCGACGGGTCGAAGAGCGTGCGCGCGAGGCGATCGGGGGAGTCCTTGCAGTCGATGCGAACGAGGGGCATCTCGGCGCGCTTCGAGAGCGCGTGGATGGCGCTCGCGACGAGCCTGCGGCCGGTCCCCACCTCGCCCGTGAGGAGCACCGGCGTGTCGCAGCCCGCGGCCTCGCGAACGAGCTTGTTGAGCGAGGCCATCGAGGGGCCGCCGGCCATCAGCACCTCGAGCGCGTCGCGCACGGGGAGTGTGCCGCGCAGCGCGTCGAGCCTGCGGCGCATCGAGATGCGATCGCGGACGCGGCAGAGGAGCGCCGCCACGTGCTGCGCCTCGACGGGCTTGAGGAGGTAGTCGTAGACCCCCTGACGGATCGCGGCGGTGACGTGTTCGACGGAGGCGAAGGCGCTCATGGGGACGACCGCGGCGCAAGCCGTACGGGCGCACGCGGCCTCGCTGAGGGCCTGGATCTCGACGTGTGGAGAGCGCACGTCGGCGAGCACGAGCTGGTAGTCGCGCGAGGCGAGGAGCGCGAGGGCCGCGCGGCCGTCTTCGGCTGCGTCGACCAGGTCGCCGGCGCGGGAGAGATGCGCCGAGAGGGCGCGTCGCGTCGCGGCGTCATCTTCGACGAGCAGGATGCGGAGTCTGTCAGTCACGTGCTTCCTCTGCGTGAGAGCTCTGGGCCACTCGATCGGTTTGAATCGGCGGAGGAGCGGGAAACATGAGCGACGACACACGCCGCGATCGCTTGCCAGACAGGCCCTTCGGGGTCACCGTCGCGGCTCGACCACGGAGGTGACCCATGGGATTGACCGGAGGCGCCGCCTGCGAAAGCTGCGGGCGGCCGATGATGAGTGAGCGAGACCACGGCGGTGGCCGCGGTGATAACCCCTACTGCCGGCACTGCACCGACGCGCGGGGCTCGCTGCGCGCCTACGAAGACGTGCTCGAAGGTCTCGTGCGCGACGAGTTCATGGCGCGCAACGGGATGGCGCGTCCGCAGGCCGAGGTGGCCGCGCGGAACGCGCTCCGTCACAGCCCCGCGTGGAAGGGACGCGGGTAGCGCGAGCCCCCGAGGAGGCCCCCTCCGCGCTGCGCGTGGGGGGCCTCGGCGGGGCGTTCAACGAGTCGATGGGAGTCGAGGGGTGAGGGAGGGCCGCGGAGACCCGCGGAGACCCGCGGAGACCCGCGAAGGAGCGCGAGCGGAGGCGATGCTCAGCCCGGTCCGCCGCCGTCGCGGGGGCAGACGGTGACCACGCCGCCGTCGCTCATCGAGCAGTCGAAGTCGGCGCAGTCGGTGAAGCCGTCGCAGTCGTTGTCGACGCCGTCGCCGCAGGCCGTGTTGCTCGTCTCCTCGCCGCGGCACATGCACACGCCGCCGTCGCGGAGGGTGATGTTGCCGCCCATCACGCAGGCCGTGATGGCGCACGAGCGGCACGAGAAGTCGGCGCAGTCGGTGAAGCCGTCGCAGTCGTTGTCGACGCCGTCGCCGCAGGTGGCGTTCGTGTTCTCGGTGCCGCTCGCGTCGCAGCGCGAGGAGCCGCCGTCGCTGCCGCAGACGTTGACCGAGCTGCTGCGCGAGCAGTCGAAGTCGTTGCAGTCCACGAAGCCGTCGCAGTCGTTGTCGATGCCGTCGCCGCAGACCGCGTTGGTGTTCTCGGGGTTGCGGACGTCGCAGGGCCCTGCGTCGGTGCGACCGCCGCCGTCGCGCGCGCAGACGGTGACGCCCGTGGTCATCGTGCAGTCGAAGTCGCCGCAGTCCACGAAGCCGTCGCAGTCGTTGTCGACGCCGTCGCCGCAGGCGGTGTTGTTGTTCTCGGTGCCGCGGCAGACGCAGAAGCCCGCGTCGCCGCGGTTGAGGCCGCCGTCGGCGAGGCACACGGGGACCGCGCAGGTCTGGCAGGAGAAATCCTGGCAGTCGAAGAAGCCGTCGCAGTCGTTGTCGATGCCGTCGCTGCACGTCTCCATGGTGTTCTCGGCCGTGGAGCCGCAGGTGCAGGTGCCGCCGTCGCGGAGGCGCACCGCGCCGCCCGTGAGGCACGCGGGGACCGCGCAGGTCTGGCAGGCGAAGTCGTCGCAGTCGGCGAAGCCGTTGCAGTCGTTGTCGAGGCCGTCGTTGCAGCGCGCCGCGGTGTCTTCGCGGGTCATCGTCGGGGCGCAGGTCACGTCGCGACGCACGCGGTCGGTGGCGATGTCGCTCACGGTGCCGTCGGTCGGGATCGTCATGTCGACGCTCGCATCTTCAACCGGAGGGTCGGTGCCGCCGCCGCGAGAGATACAGGCCGTCGAGAGGAGCAACGCACAGAGGAAGAAACGCGTCGTGGTCATCGGGTGATCTCCAGGGAAGCGGACGGCGGCGCCTCATCGGGGCCTCCGCGCCATCGATGCTCCGTCACTAACACGGATCTCCGGGCGGGTGTGAGGGCCCGAAGGGTTCGCTTGACACCCGGCGCGGGGTCTGAATTGCTCCGCCGCGGCGGGCTGTCAGCGCCGCGGAGGTGCCTCCATGAACCGTGTGTTCGTCGACGTCGATACGCAGTTTGACTTCTGCGCCCCGGGCGGCGCGCTCTTCGTCGCGGGCGCGCCCGCGGCGATGGGCCCCTGCGCGAAGCTCGTGAGCGCCGCGGTCGCTTCGGGCGCTCCGATCGTGGGCAGCGTCGACTCGCACGCCCACGACGCGTGGGAGTTCGCGACGAGCGGCAACGCGGGACCCGACGGCGAGCGGCCCAACTTTCCGCCGCACTGCGTGAAGGGCACGGCGGGCTGGCTGAAGCTCCCCGAGACGCTGCCCGCGCGGTTCTTCTTCGTGCCCGCGGTCGACGACCCCGCGGCGGCCTCGCGCGTGCCCCCCGACACGCAGGCCGTGTACTTCGAGAAGGAGGTCTACTCGCTCTTCGCCAACCCCAACGCGGCGCGCGTCCTCGACGCGCGCGCCCCCGCCGGGGCCGTGGAGTTCGTCGTCTTCGGCGTCGCCACCGACTACTGCGTGCGCGCCGCGGCGCTCGGCCTGCGCGCGTGGATCGCCGCGCGCCCCGACCGCGCGGGCTCTCGCGTCGTCGTCGCCACCGACGCCGTCGCCGCCGTCACCGGGCCCGGCGGCGTCGCGGCCCTCGAAGAGATGAAGCGCGCCGGCGTCGAGCTGCGCGGCACCGACGAAATTCTCGCGCGCTGAAATGACCACCGTCACGACCACCGAGGCCGCCGCCGCGAGAAGTGTGTAGGCGATCGAAGATCCGCGCGTTTTACGCGTACAAACACCGCTCCGGGTGTTTGGTTGCGCCGGGCGACGGGTTCCGAGAAGATCCGCACCCCCGAATCACGGCGCAGCTATCGTTCTCAGAGCCCGACGAACGGGTCTTTTCTCATCTGAAGGAGTCGCATCGATGACGCTGTCTTCAACGCTCTCTCTGGTCCTCCGCTGCTCCGTGACGCTGGTCGCGGGCCTCGCGCTCACCGACTGTGTCGTGCGCACGACGCCCATCCGCACGGCGGGCACCATCACCGTGCAGCCGGGCACCACCACGGTGACCTCGCAGCCCGTGTACGCGCAGCCCCAGCCCGTCTATCAGCAGCCGCAGCAGGTGGTCGTGCAGCAGCAGCCCGTCTACCAGCAGCCGCAGCCTGTGTACGGCGGCGGCGTGAACGTCAACGCGGGCGTCAACGTGAACGCGGGCATGGTCGTCGGCGGCGGATGGGTCACCGACGGCTACGCGCAGAACGACTTCGTCTCGTACAACATGTCGATGCGCGCGCGTCAGTTCGCGGCGGGGTACATCCCGGTGACGAACCTCTTCCGCGCGTCGATGGGCCAGGGGCAGAGCCAGTTCGTGACCGTGCAGATCAACCCCGGCCGCTGCTACCGCATCATCGGCGTGGGCGGCCCCGGCGTGCAGGACCTCGACCTCCGCATGCGCGACATGAGCGGCAACGTCGTCGATCAGGACGTCGCCACGGACAACTTCCCCGTGCTCGGCCTCAACCGCCAGCTCTGCCCCACGTGGACGGGCACCTTCCAGGTCGAGATCATCATGTACTCGGGCGGCGGCGACGTCGGCGTCCAGGCCTTCGCCACGAACTGACCGCTCCGGTCTCTCCGCCCCTGTCCTCACCGTCCGCTCGCCACCTCTGCGCAGCAGCGGAACCCGATCTGATAGTACCGAAAGCTCTCGTCGTGACGCCGCGTGGCGGGCCGACAGCGCGCCCGGATGCGCCCCCAGTAGCCTCCCTTGAGGGCTGACTGAAACGGAGTGCCCGTGCGGCTCACGGCCCACTCGTCGACGTTGCCCGTCATGTCGCGCACGCCGTAGGGCGACACGCACCGCGCATACGCGCCGCTCGGACGCGCCTGCGAGACGCGATCGACCTCGGCGTCGGCGGCCTCGCGGTCGTTCCCCGTCACCGCGTCGCGATCGTAGGCGAGGTTGTGGTGGTCGATGTTGCAGACCGTCTCGTCGCGCGTGTAGCCCCAGGGATAGGGGAGCATCTGCGGCCCTTCGCACGCGAGGGTCCACTCGTCTTCGGTGCAGAGCCGTCGGCCCGCCTCGCGGCACATGCGCACGGCGTCGTTCCACGAGACGAGCACCGCGGGCGTGGCGCCCTCGCGGCCGGGCCACTCGTAGCGGTCGATGCAGAAGCGCATGGGCTCGCGCTCTCGGCTGCGGCACACCGAGGGCTTTCGAAAGCGCAGGCAGCGCTCGCGGCCGTCGTCGGACATCTCCTCGCAGCGCTGGCGCACGTCGGGGCAGAACGCTCCCTCGACGCGGAGCATGCCTTCGGGGCATCCGTCGGTGCGCTCCTGCGGCGGCGCTTCGGGCTCCGCCACGGGCGCGCTCGGCGGCGCGTGCTCGCGGCGGTGGTGGTGATGTCGGTGCCGCTCGCCGCGACGCCGGTCACCGTGGTGGCGGTGATGGCGGTGCGGACTCGCGGGGGCGACGTCGGGCTCGACGCTCGGGGCGTGAGAGGGCGCGAAGGACCACGCGCAAGCCAGGAGGGCCACGACGCCGACCGCAGGGGTGTGCCTCTGCGTCATGCGGCGCGTATCGAAGCGCAGCGAGGCGCCGTGTGTCCAGTAACGGGGAGCGCAGCCGCTCCCGGCGTCGCTCGTTCAGCGTCAACGCACCGGCGCGTCAGCGCGCTGGCATGTCAAAACCGTCGCACCGTTCCGCGCTTCTTCGCCTCGAACGCGCGCGTCTTTCGGCGCTCCGTCAGTGCGTCGCGATCTGCGCCCGGCGCGGTCTCGGCACGCGCGCTGCTCTGTCGCTCCCCTCGGAGGACGGCACACCGATGGCGAACGGATACGGCTTCAGCGGGCTCTCTCAACACGTGATCGCGGGGCTCCGCGAGTCGCTCGATCAGGGGCCCTGGGCGGCCCTCAAGACCGCGCGCTTCGAACGCGACGACGAGGCGCCCCCCAACCTCCTCGACGCGCCGCGGGCCGTCGCGTGGAAGCTGCAACTCATGTGGCCGCTCGATCGGCTGCTCAAGGCGATGGCGCCGGGCGCCGCGACCGACGCGCTCGATCAGTCGTGGGACCGTGTGCAGCGTCGCCTCGCCGCGATGGTGACCGCTGCGGAGAACGACGAGGACCCCGCGGTGGTGGCCGCCGCGAGGCGCGTCCGCGCGTCGATGCTGATGGGTGACGGCACCGGGCAGACGCAGATCGCGCAGCCCGAGGAGGTCTCCTTCGGGCGCACGCAGCTCCGACTCGCGAAGGACGAGCGCCTCTCGAAGGACCTCGCGCTCCTCAAGCTCGGCGCGCTGGTCGACGACGTGAAGAAGACCACCGACGCGCTCGCGAAGGGGCTCGGCATGAGCGATGGAGAGAAGCGTCCGCTCTCTCCCTCAGACCGCGTGCGCATCGCGATGAGCGAGTGCGTCCAGGCGCTCAACGACGTGACGCGCAGCATGGACTGGCACCGCGATCACCTCCCCGAAGGCGACGCCCGCGCGCAGGTCACCGCGCTGCGCGCCACGCTCGAAGCCCTGCTCGATCAGGCCCGCGAGGAGCCCGTCGCGAAGGCCACCCCCGTGAATCCCCCCGCGCCGCCCGCGTAGCGAACGACGACGCAAGCAGCCCGCACCGCCTCGCGGGTACCCGGGAGCCAGCTCGCGCCGCCTCGTGGGTACCCGGGCGCTGGTCCGCACCGCCTCGCGGGTACCCGGGAGCCGGTCCGCACCACCTCGCGGGTACCCGGGAGCCGGTTCGCGCCGCCTCGCGAGTACCCGGGAGCCGGTTCGCGCCGCCTCGCGGGTACCCGGGAGCCGGTCCGCACCGCCTCGCGGGTACCCGGGAGCCGCTTCGCGCCGCCTCCCGCTCCGCCCCGCCGCGCGAACCCAACGCGCCCGCGACGTGGCTCCTACACGCTCGGAGGCAACGCCGACCGATGAACACGACGACCTCGCCGCAGCACCACTGGGATGACGTCTACGCGCGCAAGCCCGCCGAGGGCGTGAGCTGGTATCGACCGCACCTCGAGCGCTCGCTGGCCCTCATCGACGCCGCGCGCCTCCCGCGCGACGCGGCCATCCTCGACGTCGGGGGAGGGGCCTCGACGCTCGTCGATGACCTCCTCGACCGTGGCTACACCAACGTCTCGGTGCTCGACCTCTCGGCGCGGGCCCTCGACGTCGCGCGGCGCCGCCTCGGAGACCGCGCGGCCTCGGTGCGCTGGATCGTCGGCGACGCCACGACCGTGGCGCTCGACGCCGCGTCGATCGACTTCTGGCACGACCGGGCGGTGTTTCACTTTCTGCGCGATGACGACGCGCGTCGACGCTACGTCGCGATCGCGCGGCGCGCGCTCAAGCCCGGCGCGCACATCGTCGTGGCCACCTTCGGCCCCGCGGGACCCGAGCGATGCAGCGGGCTCGACGTCGTCCGCTACGACGCAGAGGGCATCCACGGCGTCTTCGGCGCAGCGTTCGAGAAGGTCGGCAGTGACGAGGAGACGCACGTCACCCCGTGGGGCTCCGAGCAGCAGTTCGTCTACTGCTACTGCCGCGTCGCAGAGACTCGCTGAACGCTCCTCGCCACACGCGACACGAGCCCCCGGAGCGTACGCGCCGAGGGCTCGTGTGGTGGGGCGGTGGAATCAGTGGTGGCGGCGGCGGTGTCGTCCGTGGCCGTGCTCTTCTTGCGCGGGCGCGGCGACGGGGGCGGCGGTCTGCACGCCCGCCTGCGTGGCGTCGGGCGCGGGCGCCGGATCGAGGATGTTGAACTCCACGCGGCGGTTGGTCGCCTGCGCGTCGCGGAGCTGGCGACGGCGGAGGCCCGCGATGGGTCGCACGGGGCGCGTCTCGCCGTAGCCGTGCGCTTCGAGGCGATCGGCGGCGATGCCGTTCGTGGTGAGCCAGCGCACGACGCTCTGCGCGCGGCGGTTCGAGAGGTCCATGTTCGAAGCGTCGTCGCCGACGTCGTCGGTGTGGCCGTCGACGGAGACGCGTCGCACGCCGGGCACCGCCACGAGCACGTCGCGCACGGCCGTGAGCACCGGGAACGACTGCGGCAGGATCACGTCTTCGTTCGTCGCGAAGAACACCGGGTTCGTGATGCGGATGTGTCCCGCCTCGACGACCACCTGGCCGGGGCAGCCGTGGCGGGGGGTGCCGGGCTGCGGCATTCCGGCTTCGTCGGGGCAGCGGTCGTCGGGGTCGGGGACGAGGTCGTGATCGCGGTCGGGCACGGGGCAGCCCGCGCGCTGCGGATCGGGCACGGGGCCCTGGTGCACGGTGCGGCACTGGTCGGCGTGGTTGAGCACGCCGTCGTTGTCGTCGTCGCCGTCGGGGCAGCCGCGGCGCTCGGGGTCGGGGTGGTCGCCCGCGGGCGTGGTCACGCACGCGTCCTCGTCGTCGAAGACGCCGTCGTGGTCGGTGTCGGGGCGCGGGCATCCGCGGCGCGCGGCGTCGGGGTGGTCGCCCTGCGGAACGTCGACGCAGGTGTCTTCGTCGTCGTAGACGCCGTCGTGGTCGGTGTCGAGGCGCGGGCACCCGGCGCGCGTGCGGTCGGGCACGGTTCCCTGCGGAACGTCGGGGCACACGTCGACGGGGTCGAGCACGCCGTCGTGGTCGCGGTCGAGCACGGCCTCGACGACCGTGGGCGGCACGCGCAGCGTGAACGACAGGCCGAACGAGAGGTAGAACGCGTCGCTGTTCTGGTGGATCGCGGTGTCGGCGGGGATCCAGTGCATGCGCGCGACGGGGCCGAGCGCGAAGGCGCGGCCGAGGTTGAACTCGAAGCCGAGGCCCGCGTCGAGGCCGATGCGGCGGTCGGTGCCGGTGCTGTAGTAGCCGGGGTTGATGTCGGCCCAGACGCGTCCGACGGTGCCGATCGCGGGCTGGAGCCGCAGGCCGAGCTGGAGCGCGAGGGTGCGCCCGGTGGTCTGCTGCCCGCTCGCGAAGAAGAAGCCGTTGTTGACCGAGAGCTGCAGCGAGAGCCAGTCGACGACGTCGAAGCCGATGCGCCCGGTGGCCTGCAGGTGCAGGCCGTCGTAGGCGAGCGTGTCGCGCTGCACGGACGGGGTCATGATGCCGGCGCCGAGCTCGCCGCGGAGCGAGAAGCGGTTGAGGATCTGCGCGTGCGCGGTGGGGGTCGCGAGCAGCGCGCCGAGCGCGATGCCGAGGGTGTAGAGCGTGTTGCGGGGTGCCATTGGGGATGTGTTCCTTCCTCGTCGTTCGCGCGGGGCTCAGAGGTCGATGTCGGCGAGGTGGAAGGGGCTCGTCGCGGTGCAGTCGTCGGTGGTGGTGTCGACGGTGGTCGACAGCACGGTGAACTCTCCGGTCAGTCGGTCGGTCACGACGCCCGACACCGGCACGGGGGTGATCGAGAGCGGCATCCCCGTGCGATCGAGGAGCACGCGCGACCCGGGCCTCGTCCCGCGGATCGTCGTCCTGGGGATCGCGCACACGATGTAGCGCCCCGACATCGGCGTGGCCGCGAAGGAGATGCTCTCAGGGCCGACGCCCGTGGAGTTCGAGCGGTCGAAGGTCGCGCCGCAGTTGGAGGTCTGCCGCGCGCTCACGACGTTGCCGCAGGGCGTGTGCACGACGAGGTCGACGTCGCCGATGCCGTCCCACTGGAGCGCGATGTTCGCCACGCCGTGGGGCACACACGCGCCGAAGGAGCAGGTCTCCGAGGCGGCGCAGGCGGCGCCGCACAGGCCGCAGTTGGCGTTGTTGCGGTACGACGTGTTCACGCACATCCCGCCGCAGGTCGACTCGCCGGTCTGGCTCGCCGGGGTGCCGCAGGGGGGCGGCGGTGCGGTGCCCGCGGTGTCCATCATGCACGCGGTGATCTGCGCGCTGCAGAGGGCGTCCGCGGCGGCCTGGAAGCAGATGTAGCTGCTGTTGGAGCCGCACGCGCCGGTGAGGCAGGTCATGAGGTTGTTGAACAGCGTCATCGAGGCGGCGCGCATCCCGCTCGCGCAGCGGCGCATGCAGTCGACGTCGCGCTCGGGGCACGAGGGGATGCAGTGCTGGACCCCGTCGATGCAGCCGAGGCCGCCGATGGGGAGGTCCGTGGGCACGGTCGTGTCGACGGGCGCGTCGGTCACGGGCACGTCGGTCACGGGCACGTCGGCCACGGGCACGTCCATCACGGTCGCGTCAACGCCTGCGTCGACGCCTCCGTCGCTCGGGGGACCCACCCTGATTCCGCACGAGACGAGCTCCGTGGCGCACATGGTCTCGGTGCTCGGGCTGGTGAGGCAGGCGGAGGGGAGTGCGGCGCCGCAGACGCGCTCGAGGCAGCTCCGAAGCGATGCGAAGTGCGTCGCCTCGGCGCCCGCGAGCGGCGCGCTGCAGCTCATCGTGGCGGCGCGGCAGTCCGCGCTCGTGCAGGTCGCGAGCGAGCACGACGCGGCGAACGCGCAGACGGGGTGGCAGTTGGTCACCTCCTGGTAGCAGTGCGTCGACGCGCACATCTCGGTGGGGGTCGCCCCGCACGCCGCTTCGACGCAGGTGGTGAGCGCGTTGAAGCGCGTGAGCTCCGCGCCCGCGAGGCCCGTGCGCAGCGCCGTGATGCATGACCAGAAGCTCGCGGTGCCGCTGCAGCGGGGGAAGCCCACCGAGAAGGCCGCGCTGCAGGTCGTGAGCGGGCCGTCGGTCGCGGGGGTGTCAGTCGCGGGCGTGTCGGTCACGGGGGTGTCGGTCACGGGGACGTCCATCCCTCCGTCGGCCGGGGCGCCGTCGGCGCTGCACGCCCTCAACTGCGCGCCGCAGGCGGTGAGGGTGGCCATCGAGCCTGCACACTGGCCGTCGTCGATGCCGCCGTCACAGGACGCCCGGATGCACGTGGCGAAGCTGTCGAAGAGGGGCTGCGACGCCGGGCGGAGCTCCCTCGCGCAGTTCGAGACGCAGGCGGCGAAGCCCGAGCCCGCGGCGCACGTGGACGCGCAGGCGACGAAGTCCGAGCATGTGCGCGTGCCCGCGCGTACGTCGAGCAGGCTCCCGTCGGTGGCGCCGTCGGTCGGGCCGTCGCTCGGGGGCAGCGTCATGTCGGTGCTGGCATCGTTGAGCGGAGCGAGCACGCTCCGACCCACGTCGCATCCCAGCGAAGAGAGCGCGGCGAAGACACACAGACAGATTCCCGCCGTGGGGACTTTCATCCACTGCGACACATGGCCTCCAGAAATTGTGATGGGCAGCAGTCGTTCAAGCCGGGCAGTTCGAACCTCTGCCGTTACAGAGGTGAGGTAACACGTCCACAACGGAAGAATCCAGACTGTTGCGGGGTCGAAACCACCCGGAATGAAGCCGGAATCGTCGCACCGCGTGCGATGTGACTGCGGCGTGTCATCGGGGCCACGGTCGAGGACCGATCCGAGCGTCTTCCGCCACGTGGCGCGCTGCGCTCGCCCGCCCCGAGGAGATGCACGTCGCCCCCGCGGGGCTCCGAGCAGCAGTTCTTCGAGACCGACTGCCGCGTCGCAGAGACCCGCTGAGCGATCAATGCTCCAGACGAGCAGCATCGGTGCGTGTGCACCGACGGCTCGTGAAATCCGTTGTGCCCGCGTTGGAATGCGCGGTTCTTGGAGGCGGTAGACGATCGAACGTACCTTCCCGCACCGTGGTCCGGCCAATGGCGATGGGGATGTTCCCGAACAACATCCGGCGCATGGATCGAGCAGACCTCGAGCTCTGCGAACCCGTGTCCGTGGAGTGCTCGACGAGGGCGTGCCACGCGCGCCATCTGCCCGACAACACACGTTGGATCTACAAGACCGAGATCTCGGCTGCGGGCGTGCTAGCCGAGGCGATCGGATGGTTGATCTGCGACGACCTCGGCATCCCCATCCCCGTTGGTGCCGCTGTGCGCGAGGGGCCGCCGGGCTCGTCGCATCGTCCCTTCGTCTGGGCGAGCGCCCACGAGCGCATCGTGCACTGGCAGCCGGAGCTGCTCCACCTCGTCGGCAACCCGTCGACCTTCGCGGCGATCACCGTGGTCGATGCGTGGCTCGGCAACCCCGACCGCCACGACGAGAACCTCATCTTGCGCATCGGGCCGGGCGATTCCCTCGATCTCCTGGCGCTCGACTTCGACGCTGCGTGGGTCGGTCGACCCGATGCGCGAGGCCGCGCGGGCAACGCGGTCGCCGCGCCCGACCGGATCACACCGCTCGACCCGAGCTTGTGGCAGCCAGACCTCGCGCATTGGGTGACCCGGGCGCGCGAAATTCCAGAGGCGGTGTTGAAGGAGTACGTCGGCGAAGCGTGCGCGCTGTCTGGCTCGCGCGAGGAGGCCGCGGTACTTTTCTGGCTGCGAGGGCGACAAGACGTCCTCGACGATCTTGCCCGACAGGTCTCCCACCACTACGAGTTGATGCAGTCATGAGCGCGCGCTACCGACTCATCCACTTCGATGCAGACCCGTTCCTCGGGCGCCGATTCCCCGTGGGCGCGTTCGTCGAGTCTGCGAGCGGCGTGCAGTTCGTCGAGGCGCCTCACCTCCCCGACGAGCGCTGCCTTGGCGACGCCGAGGAGCACAAGCTCCTCCGCCTCGTGCTCCTCTCGCTGCGCGCCGCGCGCTCGTTCGATGTGCGCCCTCCCGCGCCGAACGTCTACGTGGGCAAGAGCGTCGACCTCCCCGCCTCGGTCTCGAACCCCCGCGCCTGGGCCGAGGAGATGCTCGCCGGAGGCCGCCGCGTCACGCCGCCCGCGCGCGACGAACACGCGCAGAAGAAGGCCCCGCAGCGCACCTGGCACGGCCGCGCGTTCTTCAAGCAGTACAAGGTCGACCAGTACGTCCGCGATCACTTCAAGCCGGGCGCCGTTTCGAGCGGCCCCTTCGTCGAGGTGCGCGAGCTCGAGTCCGTCAGCCAGTACGTGCTCGGCGCGTCGTCGCTGATCCTCATCGAGCCCATCGTGCCGACGCGCAAGGAGCTGGCGAGCGACGTGCGCGACGTGAACACCCGCTTCGGCGCCTACCAGAACGAGCTCAAGCAGCGCGTTCCGTCGAGCGAGCGCGCGTGGTCCGTCGACCTCGTCGCGCTGGTGTTCGCGGGCGGTGGCGACGAGCGCGAGCGCGCGATGGTCGCGCTCCAGCACAACGCCAGGGTGGTCGACGCGACGCGGTGGGAGCTCACGCGCTCCCTCGTCGATGAGATCCGCACCGTCGGTGCGAGCGGCTCGCCGGACCTCTTCGGCAGCGCCTCGTCCGACGAACCGTCGCGCGTGGGCTGAGCGTCCGCGCGTTGCGGAGGCTCACGTCTCGTCGCTCAGCCCTGGCAACGTGAGCTGCGCCGCCTTCGCGGCGGGCTTCGTCGCGGGCTGCTTCGTCGCGGCACGCGGCAGAAGCTCCCCGCGGAACGCCTTCTGTATCAGCGACTCGCGCAGCCGATCGCACGCCACGAGCCCGCGGTCGACGCGCCGCTCGACGTCGTCGAGCACCGCGAACCAGCGGTCGACGATGCGCACGATCTCTCGCTGCTCGTCGAGCGGCGGGAGGGGGATCGGGATCGCCTGAACAGAAGACTTGTTCAGCGCCTGCTGATTGTTCCCTGCGCCATCGTCGCGTGTGCGCTGATATTGATGTACCAACCAGAAGTACACGTATTCTGGCGGGGTTTTGGTTGCCGAAACCCAGATCGCTGCGCAATTCTGGTTGTTCGCGGCTTCGATGTCGAGGATCGCGGCCTGACCGCGAGTCCTTCCCTCTCCGATCATCCCGAGCAGCACACTGCCGATCGGGTTCAATCGTGTGCTTGAGCTATCGAGACCGGATGTCGTGATCGTCTCGCGGGTGCTCTTGATCCTGCAGAACGAAACCTCTCCGGAACTGACCCACGGAATACTACCCTGCCAGTAGGTCGGTTCTTTGCGTGGGGGGGTCGCCCCGACGTGCACGGGAAAGGATGTACCGATCGTCGACCACGCCCACCCTTTCGGAACCGGGAAGCGCTTGCCTTCCTCAACGTTTTCGCCGTCGCTTCCCCCGCCGTCGCTCGCGCCTCGCCACGCCTTCGTCAGCTCGCCGCGGAAGGCCGCCGCCAGCACGCTCCGTCGCGTCCTCGCGGCGTTCTTCTTCACGCGCTCCAATCGCGTCCGCTCCTCTGCGACGCGGGTGAGCATCGGATCCAGTGTTGCGAGGATGCGCTCTGCCTCCTCGGGCGGAGGCAACGCGATCTCCAGGTCGCGGAGAGCCTCGAAGTTGAGGCTCTGCACGGTTGTGCCGTCCTTCCGATGGGCATCGAGAATCGCTCTCTCTCGAGCTTGGAACGCGAGCTTCAACCACGCGTTGAGCGGCTGGGTCTTCGAGTAGAACGCCTTCAAGTCCTGATTGATCGTCACCTCTCGCTCTGTGATCGCGACGGGGATTGAGTGCGCCAGCACCCCGCTGCGCACCACCACCAGCACCGATCCGACGGGGCACATCCGCAGACGAGTCTCGCGTAGAGCCTCCTCCGTGATGAGCTCACACGACGAGAGCACCCGATCGGCCTTGATGTCCTTCGACGAGACCCACGGGATCGAACCTTCCCAGAAGCGTGACTCCGAAGTTTGCGGGGTCATGCCCCCCCACGAATCGAATTCCTCTCGGACCCGCTTCCACGCCCATCCCTCGGGCAGCTCCCAGAGCTCGCTGTCGTCGCTCACGGCGCGCCGTGTTCTACCGCGTCGAGCGTCTTCGTGAGGCTCTTGAGACCCGTGAGCGCCGCTTCGAGGTCGCCCATCATCTCGCCGAGCAGCTCGTCGGGCTCGGGCAGATCGTCGACGTCTTCGACGCCCTCCTCCTTGAGCCAGCGGAAGCCGTCGAGCTTCCACCCCGCGGCCTCGACCTCGTCGCGCGTGAAGCTGCGCCAGCGGTCGTCCTTCGAGTCGTCGGTCTTGCGCGGGGAGCGGCCGTTGGGGTCGGCGCCGAAGCAGCGTTCGAACTCCGCGAAGTGCGCCTCCGTCAGCGGGCGGCTCTTTTTGGTGATGCCCGGCACGTTGGTGCGCGCGTCGTAGATCCACACGCGATCGGTCTTCGAGCCCCTGGTGAAGAAGATCACGTTGGCCTTCACGCCCTGCGCGTAGGGCGTGAACGTGCCCCTCGGCAGGCGGATCACCGTGTGGAGGTCGTACGCGGCCATGAGGTCTTTGAACACCTCGCCCGCCTGGTCGCCGAAGAGGCAGTTGTCGGGGAGCACCACCGCCGCGCGGCCCCCGTCGCGGAGCACGGTCATCACGTGCTGCACGAAGTTGAGCTGCTTGTTCTTCGTCTCGACGAGAAAGTCCTCGCGCTCGGGCGCCGCGTCGGCCCCTTTGGTGCCGAAGGGGGGATTGGTGAGCACGACGTCGAAGCGCTCGGCCGAGGGGTTCTCGTAGATCGAATCGCCCTGCGTGATCGCGGGCTCGACGCCGTGGAGCACGAGGTTCATCACGGCGAGGCGTCGCGGGTCGACCCCGATCTCGTTGCCGTAGAACATGCCCTTGCGGACGCGCGCCGCGAGGGCGCGGTCGACGTCGCCGCCGCGGGCCTTCGCCGCCCACCACTCGTACGCGGCGACGAGAAACCCGCCGGTGCCGCAGGCGGGGTCGCAGAGCTTGAAGCCCGCGCGCTCGGCGGGGTCGGGCTTCATGCACCGCACGATCGAACGGATGAGCGGACGCGGGGTGAAGTACTGCCCCGCGCCCTTCTTGCCCTCGCTTGCGGCCTTCTCGAGCAGGCCCTCGTAGATCTCGGCCTTGACGTCGACGCCCATGGCCGTCCATCGCTGGCCGTCGATGAGCTCGATGAGGTTGCGCAGGCTCACGGCCTTGCGAAAGAGCGAGGTGGCGCCCGTGAAGACCTCCTTCAGGAGGGGCGTCGCCTGTCTGGCGAGGGTGCGGAGGATGTCCTGGTAGCCCTTCACGAGCTTGCGCTCGTTCTCGTCCTCTTCGCCGTCGAGGAGCACGCTGTTGTTGAGCGCCTTGAGCTCCGTCCACGAGCAGCCCGGCGGGAGCTTGATCTTCCGCTCGTCGGCCATCTTCAAGAAGATGAGGTAGGTGAGCTGCATCACGTAGTCCTGGTAGCCGATGCCGTCGTGCCTGAGCACGTGGCAGTAGCCCCAGAGCTTCGCGACGACGTCGACGCGGGCGGTGGGCTTCGCGTCGGTCACGCGGCCACCGCCTCGTTGATGCGCTCGATGAGCGCGTCGAGGGCGCCGTCGAAGTCTTCGTTCGCGGCCTCATAGCCGCCGTAGTCGAACAGCGCGGGCATGATGTCGAAGTCCGTGGCGTCGAGGGAGAGGTTCTTCACGAGGTGAGCTCGGATGCGCGAGAGCCAGCTCTGCTGTTCGGGCGTGAAGGTCTTCGCGGCGGTGATGGCGTCGAACGCGCGCGCGACGCGCTCTTCGGCCGAGAGGAGCGCCTCGGTCGAGCGTGCGGCGTGCTTGACCATCGAGATGATGTCGACGAGGGCCTTGTCGTAGCGGATCTGGTGGGCCTTGAGGAGCACGCGCTCATCGAAGCCGGGGCCGGCGGTCTTGAGCCGCGTCCTGAGCTCCGAGAGGGCGCTGCCGCTCCAGCGTTTCGGCGCGTCGAGGAGGATCTCGATGGCGGTGATCTGGTCGGGGTTGTCGCGCACGTACGTCTCGAAGACCGTGAGGTAGTCGACGGGCTTGTACTCCTTTCCGTCGAGGCCGTGCACCAGCCATTCGCTCTGCACCGTGTCGGTCTGGTGCTCGGCGATGGTGAAGACCCTGCGGGGCCTCGGATGGTCGACGAGGAGCTTCTTGAAACCCTCGTCGCGCAGGAGCTTCATGGTCGCCGTGAAGTCGCTGGCGAGCTTCGAGGGGAGCGCCTTCGCAAAGGCCGCGAGGTCGCCGTCGGGGACCCACGCGGCGAAGAGGTCGCGCGCCTCGCCTGACATCTCCTTGTCGATGCGCTGGAGGCGCTTGACCAGGCAGCGGATCTGATACGCGCGATCGCGGTTGGCCCAGATGTCGTCGATGACCTTGCCGATGGGCCTGGAGGGCTTGTCGGGCGGGGCCTCGGTCATGTCCGTGGCCGCGCGGAAGTACCGCACGAGGCTCCCGTTGAACGCGTCGACGACGGTGAAGTGCGACTTGTCGGGGAGGTTGTCGCTCTTGCGCGTGCCCCGGCCGAGCATCTGCACGAAGAGGATGCGCGAGCGGACGAAGCGCAGGAAGACGATCACCTCGAGGTCGGGCACGTCGACGCCCGTCGAGAGCAGGTCGACGGTGACGGCGATGC
>JAXLYG010000063.1:0-64367 GCA_046351535.1 Polyangiales bacterium | reverse complement strand
GCACGCCGCCTCGCCGTGGCGAATCGCGACGAGGCCGGCGCGACGATCTCGCGCGCGCCGACGACGCCGGAACGCGATCTGCAACCGCGCTTCTCCCGAATCTCTCGCGAGGGCGTCATGGGATCGAGCCACCACGGAACCGCGTCTCTCCTCGCTGCGATCGCGCTCGCCTCGGCCTGTCGCCGGACGCCGCCGTCCGCGCAGGCCGACGACGCCGACGGGGAGAATCTCCGCACGTCGCGGACCGCCGGGGTGAGCTTCCCCGCGCGGCCGAAGGGCTGCGACTACCTCGTGCGACCGCCGCACGCGGGGCACCTCGCCGTCACGCCGCATCTCGATCGCGGCGGCCCTTCGTCGCGCGCGCGCCACACGCACCTCACCGCGGTCGGCGACCCCTCGCGCTCGATGGTCGTGCAGTGGAACACCGACCTCCCGTCGCGCTCGTCGGTCGTGCGCTTCCGTACGCCGGGGGCCGCGGTGTGGCAGCGCGTCGAGGGCTACTCGTACCCGCTCCCGGGTGCGCCGCGCGTGCGACACCACGAGGTGCACCTCTGCGGGCTCTCACCCGCGAGCGCGTACGAGTATCGCGTCGGCGACGACGCGGCCGAGCCGACGTGGAAGTTCCACACCGCGCCCTCGGGCCCCGAGCCCGTGAACGTGATGATCGCGGGCGACGCGCGGACGCACCCCGAGGTCTGGGGCCAGATCGCAAACGCCGCCGCGCGCGAGGCGCCCGACCTTCTGCTCTTCACGGGAGACGCCGTCGCAGACGGCGGCGACATGACGCTCTGGGCGAGGTTCTTCGAAGCCTCCGAGGCGCTCCTCGCCACGACACCCGCGTATTGGGCCGACGGAAATCACGAGGGGATGGCCGCGGTCTACTACGACCAGTTCGCGCTCCCCGAGAACGGCGACGAGTCACACCACGAGCACTGGTACGCCGCCACCTGGGGGCCGCTGCGCGTCGTCGTGCTCAACGACGTCACCGTGCCCGACGCCGACATCCGGGGGCCGCAGCGAGCCTTTCTCGAAGCGACGCTGCGCGACGTCGATCGCGCGCGCACGCCGTGGGTGGTCACCATGCACCACCAGCCGATGCACACCGACGCCATTGGTCACAGACCCGACGTCGAGACGGCGCGCGCGTGGGGGCCGCTCTTCGATCAGTACGGCGTCGACGTCGACCTCTCGGGCCACGTTCACAACTACGAGTCGTCAGAGCCCATGCGCGCCGATGGAACGGTCGTCGAAGAAGGCCTCGGGACGCGCTACCTCGTCTTCGGCGGCGCGGGCGCGCCACTCTACGACTTTCACGCGCAGGGTCGGTGGGTCCATCACAGGGAGCGGTCCCACGGCTTCGCGCTCGCGCGCGTCACGCGGAGCGCGTTTCAATGGGAGGCGCGGCGCGCAGACGGATCGGTCATCGAGCGCGTGGCGTTGCCTCCGCGTCAGGTCAGCGCAGGGGCGTTGTGAGGTGGTGTCGCGGTCTCTCGCGCGCGTCGCGTGTCGCGCCGACGACGCCGACGACTCAGTGTCCGGGTCGCGCGTGGGCGACGTCGCGCTCGTAGGCCGCGACGGGCACCGCGTTGGCGGGACGCGCGCACGCCGTCGCGAGCGCGGCCGAGAGCACCTCGAACTCGAAGGGTTGGCGAGCACGGCCGCGGCGCCGAGCGCCAGGCCGCGCGCGCGAAGGTCGTCATCGAAGCGCCCCGACACGAGGATCACGGGCGTCTCGATCCCGCAGGCGCGGAGCGCCGTGAGCGCCGCGATTCCGTCGCAGCGGGGCATGTCGACGTCGGACACGATCGCGTCGAAGGGCGCCTCGGGCCAGCGCTCGATCGCGGCGCGCTGACACTGGCGCTGCATGTCGACGCCGTCGACCGCCACCGTCACGTCGTAGCCGGCGGCCTCGATGATCCGCGTGGCGATCTTGCGAATCATCGGCTCGTCATCGACGACGAGCACCACGAGCCGCCGCGCCGGTCCTCGCGCCGCCTCGTCGCCCGCGGGTGGATCGGCGTGTCCGTGCAGCGTGCGCTCGGGCGTCATTCAGCGTGTCCTCAGCTCTCGGTCGGGGGTTGCGCGTCGCGACAGGGCTCGGGAACGCGATCCTCGGTGCGATTGCAGCGCGTATGCCGCGAGGCGCGACGCGCGCGCGCGGCCGTCGGCGCGGAAAATCGCTTGTGCGCGCGGGTCTTCGCGGTGTCGCAAAATTCCACAACGTGGCGAAGAGAGACGTCACGCGCCGCGGGCGATCACCGCCGCGCGCGTCACGCCCAGCGCTACGTGCGAGGAATTTCCGGGTCTGCGTCGGTGCCCACGGGGCGACCTTCGAAGTCGAAGAATCCCGCCGCGCGCACCGAGGCCTCGGGGCCGAGCACCACGCGCCCGCGGGCCGGCGCCACCCTCGCGTCGAACACGACGTACTCGGGCACGAGGTCGGGCAGCGCGCACGAGAGCAGCGTCCCGAGGGGCGTGGTCCCTGCGATGACGAGCACCGGGCGCGTCGGGTCGTCGGGGTTGGGAGCCGTGAAGACCGCGCCCGTGTCAGGCCCTTCGAAGCGTCGCTCGCCGAGGGTCACCGCGCGCTCGTCGACGCGCAGCGGGAGCCTCGCGGCCATGCGCGCGAGCACGCGGTTGCTGCGACCGATGAGCACCAGCGTGCGGCCCGCGCCCATCGCGTCGGTGTACGCGTCGTCGCGCACCACGGGATAGCGCGCGCGCACGCCCGATCGCTGCGACCACTTCGCGGCCACGCGCTCGTTGACGCGCACCTCCGCGGGGTCGCCGGTGCCCACGACGAAGAGCAGCGGCGTGTCGTAGACCTCGCGGATCGGACCGCCCGCGCGCCGTCGGACGCGGCCCCGCGCCGAGGTCCCGCCACGCGCACGAGCGACGTCGGCGCGCCGAGGGGGAGCTCGACGGCGTCTCCGTCGAGGGTGAGCCGAAGCGCGCGCGCGCGCCGGGCGCGTAGGCCCTCCCGCGGCGGTGTGAGGGTGAGGGCCGAGACGCCCGAGGTGGTGGCGCGACCGGTGGCGTCGCGCTGCGTGTCGAGCGTGACCTCGCCCCAGCGACCGGTGCGTTGCGGCGCGCCCGCGCCGTCGGAGAGCGCGTCGACGGTGAGCCACCACGCGGCGTTCCACCGGAGCTCGGGCGTGCGAAAGCGGATGCTGCGCGGGTTCGCCTCGCGTCGGTAGCGCAGGAAGTGAGGCACGATGCGCCCGTTGGCGTACGTGGTGCTCCACACGTTGTGATCGAGGCGAGGGAACTCGCTCTCGAGCGTGTACCCGAGCGCGGTGTAGCGCTCCGTGAGCACGGTGGAGTTGGTGATGGGTCGATCGAGCGTCCCCTGCACGACGTAGAGCGGGAGGTGCAGCCCGTTCTCGGCGTAGCTGACGTTCGAACGCAGCTCCATGAGAAAGACCTCCCACGGTCGCCTCACGCAGCGCGTGTCGTTGCGCACGAAATAGCTGTGATAGCCGCAGAGCGCGGCCGTCGCGGCGAACACGTCGGGGTGATGGAGCGGCACCCACGCGGCGCCGATTCCCCCCATCGAGAGGCCCGTCATGTACGTGCGATCGGGGTCGATGTGGTAGGCGCCGCGCACCTCGTCGAGCACGCGCATCACGTCGTGCTCGCCCTGCTGCCGATACGCGGCGTCACCGAAGCCGAAGGGCGCCACGAGGATCGCGCCCACCTCGGGCATCGGCGGGAGGTACCGATCGGCGTGCGAGCGAGGCTCGTCCTCGTCGTAGAGGCCCGTGAGGATGGGCAGCATCCGATGCGCCGTGCCGTGGAGCCCGTGAAGGCCCATCACGAGCGGCATCGCGCGCTCCCTGCGGTACGCCGCGGGGATGAAGACCGAGTACTCCTGCAGGCTCCCGTCGAGCGGCGACCGGTACGCGCGACGGAGCGCGCCCGTGCGACGCGCGTAGGGGTCGCGGTTCGCGGCCACGTCGTCGAGGAGCGCGCTCAGCGTCGACGCTTCGGTCGCGAGGTGCGCCGCGTCGGGGTCGCCGTCGGCCACGAGCTCCGAGAGGCGCTCGGCGACGCGCTCGACGGACCAGATCGACCCCGCGGGGAGCTCCGCGGTGGCCCTCGGCGCGGGCGGCGGCGCGAGCGAGACGTCGCGCATGAACGGCGCTGTCGAGCGGCGGAGCAGCTCGCGAGACCGCAGCAGCGCGGCCCGAACCGTCGGCGCCACGCGGACAGGGAATGTCTGCGTGGTTCCCCACGGTGAGCGCGATCTCGCCCTGCGCGTCTCGCGCGAAGAGCTCGTGGAGCGCGCCGCCCTCGGAGAGCGTGACCGTCGCGCGCGCCTCCCGCGTCGGTGCTCCCTGCGCGCGCACGGCGACGCTCACGTCGACGCCCGTGTCGGCCTCCTCGACGCGCGACGCCGCCGGGGAACGACACCTCGACGTCCGCGCGCGTGCTCCTCGGCCACGACGCGACGGGCGACGGTGATGAGCCGGCGGCGTGCTCCGAGCGCCCTGCACGCGTTGTCGTCCACGTCGGGGGAGCCGACGCGCAGCCGGGGTCGGGCGTGGCGACGCTCACGAGGCGCGCGAAGAGGTCCACATGTCGCCGCGCGAGGCGAGCTTGATCACCAGCACGACGGCCGCGGGGGAGGTCGAGCCTGACGGCGTCGAGGTCTTCGTGCGAGGGCCGCGGCGACGCGCGACGCAACACCTCGCGCCCGTCGAGCCGCACTGAGACCGTCGTCGGAGCCGAGCATGAGGTAGCGCGCGCCGTCGGTCTGCGCGTCGAGCACGAGGGCCGCGTAGCCCACGCGTCCGCCGCGCCCGCCGAGCACGGCGCCCACGTCGAGCCACGCGCGATCTGGAAGCGAGCCGCGCGCCACACGGACCCGCGCCCGTCGCCGAGGGGCGGAGGTTCGTGTCGCCGACGCCGAGCGCCGCCCCGCGCGCGGGCTGCGTGAGGAGCCCGTCGAGCACGGCGTTCCACGAGGGGCGAGGGGCGAGGGGACCGGTGCGGTAGGGGTCTGCGACGAGCCACGTCGAGAGCCTGTCGGGCCCCGGCGCGACGAGGCAGCGGGCCGAGGCGGGGGTCGTCGATGCGAGCGAAGCGGCCAGAAAAGCCGCGCACACGAGGGGATGGGACTTCACGGCGGGTCGATCGGCGGCGGACTCTACACCGCTTTACCCCTCCGGTCGGCACGCATGATCGCCGCGCGTCGAGCGACGGGTTCACGGGCCCGACGCAGCGGCGGCTCGTTCGACCTCGTTCCTTCAAACACTCCCTTCAGGAGGGGAGAATTCATGCGAATCCTCCGATTCACCGCGCTCGCGAGCGCACTCGCGCTCTTCGCGGCGGGCTGTGGCCGCACCGGGCTTCTCGAGACCGAGATACGCCCGACAGCGCGCTCCCGACGTGCCCGTCGACCGCCCCGATGTGCCCGTCGATGTGGATGTGCCCGACGTGCCCTTCGACGCCGACGTCCTCGACGTTCCCATCGACCCCGACGCCCTTCGACGTCGATGTGCCCGGACGTGCTCTTCGACGTCGACGTGCCCGATGTGCCCTTCGACGTCGACGTCCCCGACGTTCCGCCGGACATGCCCCCGACGTGCCTTCCGCCGCCTCGACCTGCGGCGATCGCTGCGCCGACACGCAGAGCGACCCGAACAACTGCGGCATGTGCGGCAACGTCTGCCGCGCCGGCCGCTGCGCCGCGGGCCGCTGCGTGACCGTGTGCCCGCCGGGCACGACGGAGTGCGCGGGCGCGTGCGTCGACCTCTCGTCCGATCGCCTCAACTGCGGCTCGTGCAACAACGCCTGCGCCGCGACGCAGACCTGCTCGTCGGGCACCTGCATGTCGATCTGCCCCGCGGGTCAGTCGCTCTGCGGCATGGCCTGCGCCGACCTGCGCTCCGATCGCAACAACTGCGGCGGCTGCGGCGTCGTGTGCCCCGCGAGCCGCGTGTGCTCGGGCGGCGTGTGCGCCCTCGTGTGCGACACCTCGCAGCTCAACTGCGCGGGCACCTGCGTCAACGCGCAGACCGACCCGGCCAACTGCGGCGGGTGCGCAAACCGCTGCGCCGACGGCCAGGTGTGCTCCGCGGGCATGTGCCGCACGACCTGCCCCGCGCCCAACGTCACCTGCGGCGCCTCGTGCGTGAACCTCCAGAACGACCCGTCGAACTGCGGGAGCTGCGGCACCACCTGCCCGGCCGGCGCGGCCTGCGCGCTCGGCATCTGCACGCTCACGTGCCCCTTCCCCTCGGCGCGCTGCGGCGGCACCTGCGTCATCACGCTCAACGACCCGCTCAACTGCGGCTCGTGTGGCAACCGCTGCGCGGCGGGCCAGCTCTGCTCCTTCGGGAGCTGCCAGGCGCGCTGCACGGCGCCCCTCGTCGAGTGCAACGGCGGCTGCACCGACTTCCGCATCGACCCGACCAACTGCGGCACCTGCGGCAACCGCTGCGGCGCGGGCGAGCTCTGCCTCCTCGGCCGCTGCGGCTCTCCGCCGGGCTGCATGCCCCCGCGCAGCATCTGCCCCGGCGGATGCTCCGACCTCCGCTCCGACCCCGCCAACTGCGGCGCCTGCGGACGTCGCTGCGCCGCGGGTGACATGTGCTCCGGCGGCACCTGCGTGGGCTCGACCTGCGCGGCCCCGCAGATCCAGTGCTCGGGCACCTGCATCAACCCCACGACGGACCCGAACAACTGCGGCGCGTGCGGCAACGTCTGCGCGATGGGCGCGGCCTGCGTCGCCGGTCGCTGCCAGAGCCGGTGCATGCTCCCGCAGGTCGAGTGCGGCGGCGGATGCACCGACACGCAGACCGATCCCAACAACTGCGGCGCGTGCGGCAACGTCTGCCCCGGCGCTGCGGTCTGCGTGGGCGGCGTGTGCGGCACGCCCTGTCCGCCGCCTCGCACCACCTGCGGCGCGCGCTGCGTCGACGCGCAGACCGACCCCGCGAACTGCGGACGCTGCGGCAACGTGTGCCCCAGGGGCTCGACCTGCACCGCGGGCGTGTGCCGCATGACCACCATGTGCACGGCGCCTCGCGTGGCCTGCGGTACGGCCTGCGTCGACACGCAGACCGACCCGACCAACTGCGGCGCCTGCGGAACGGCGTGCCCCTCGGGGACGCCCTGCATGGGCGGGCGCTGCGCGTGCCCCGGCTCGACGATCCTCTGCAGCGGGTTCTGCGTCGACACGAGCTCGAGCCCGCTCGACTGCGGCGCCTGCGGCAACGCCTGCGCCGCCACGCAGGCCTGCGTCGGCGGACGCTGCACCTGCCCCGCGCCGCTCTCGTCGTGCGGCGGACGCTGCACCAACACCAACAACGACCTCAACAACTGCGGCACCTGCGGCAACCGCTGCGCGGCCACCTTCGACTGCCGCGGCGGCGCCTGCGTGTGCCCCGCGCCGCTCTCGTCGTGCGGCGGTCGCTGCCTCAACACCAACAACGACGCGAACAACTGCGGCACCTGCGGCAACCGCTGCGGCACCGGTCAGGTCTGCGTCGGCGGCTCGTGCGGATGCCCCGCGACGAGCACCCTCTGCGGCGGTCGCTGCACCAACACCAACTTCGACCTCGCCAACTGCGGTCGCTGCGGAAACGCCTGCGGTCGCGGTCAGTTCTGCGTCTTCGGCACCTGCCGCGGACGCTGACCCGATCCCTCCTCCCACCACACCGCGATGAGCGCTCCGTCTGACGCGTCGACACCTCGCACGAGGACGACGCCCGGGCGGGCGCTCACGCTCACGCTCGTCATGCTCGCGGCGGCCGTCGTCGCGGGCGTGGCGGCCTTCGCCCAGGTGCCCACGCCCACGCAGCGCCCCTCGACGCTCGAGGCGCGCATCTGGGATTTCTCCACGAGCCCCGTGGGTCCGATGAAGGCCGCGGTGCTCATGCCCGCGCGGCGAGACCCGTCGACGCGATGGCCTCTGCTCGTCGCGTTTCACGGCTGGGGCGAGTCGAACCGCGGCGTCGACGCGGGCGCGTGGGGGTGGGCCCGAGACTACGAGCTCGGGTCCTCCGACGCGGAGCTGCGCCACACGCCGCTGCGACGCGAGGCCTTTCTCGGCTTCGTCGAGCCCGCGCGGTACGAGCGACTGCGGCGCGACCTCGCGCGACGCCCCTACCGCGGCGTGATCGTCGTCACGCCCTACACCCCCGACACCCTCGACGGCGACGCGGGAACGCTCGCGCAGTCCTACGCCGACTGGATCGCCACGACGCTCGTGCCGCGCGCGCGGAGGGAGCTCCCGGTGCTTCAGGACCGCGGCGCGACGGGCGTCGACGGGGTCTCGCTCGGCGGGCTCACGGCGCTCGAAGCGGGCTTCTCGCACCCCGAGGTCTTCGGCGTCGTGGGCGCGCTGCAACCCGCCGTGAACCGCCGCGTCGAGCGCGTGCTCTCGCGACGACGGTCGGTCGCGCCTCCGCAGCGCGTGAGGCTCGTGGGCTCACGCGCAGACTCGCTCACGCGGCACGTGATGGCGCTCCACGACGCGATGAACGGGCGGCGCATCCCGCACGACCTCCGCCTCGTCGAAGGCCCCCACGACTACATCTTCAACCGCGGCCCTGGCGGCGTGGAGATGCTCCTCTTCCACGACCGCGCGCTGCGCGGGCTCACCGCGGAGTGAAGCGCTTCGCGCTCAGACCTTGAGCCGCCTCGCGAGGTCTCGCGCGACGGGGTGCTCGGGGTTGAGCGAGAGCGCGCGCTGCACGGCGCCCTTCGCGCCCGCGACGCTGCCTTGAAGCAGCATCACCCTGGCGCGCGCGACGGCCGCGTCGGCGCTGTCGGGCGCGAGGCGCTCGGCGATGCGCGCGTGGTCGCTCGCGAGGTTGAGCTCGAGGTGCCCCTCACACGCCGCGGCGATGAGGCCGAGGTGCGCGTCGACGTCGTTCGGATGGCGCGCGCATACGCCACGCCACGCGGCCACGGCGAGCTTCCACTGCTTCGCCCCCTCGTGGCGGCGCGCGGTGGCCTCGTCGGGGTCGGCGGCGCGCGGGGTCGGGGTCGGCGGCGCGCGGCGCGGCGTCGGCGTCGGCGTCGGCGTCGGAGACGCGCGGCGCGGCGTCGTGGGTCCTCGCTCTTCACGCGCGACGCGAAGCAGCGACGCGGTCGATCCGGGCTCGCCCACGGGAACATCTCTCCGCGGAGGCGGCACGGGGTTGACCCCGTCGGTGACGATCACGCGCGGCCGCGAACCCTCGGTCGAGGGCGGCGCGTCGACGGCGCGCCTCGGTCCCTCCTCGCGTACGTTGATCGCGCGATCGTTGGCGGGAATCGGCGGCCTCGTCGAGCGCGGCGGCGGCGTATGGGCCGAGATCCGCGCGGTGACACCGCTCGCCTTCAGGTCGTCTGAAGACCCGTCGTCGCGCTCGATCGCGGCGTCGTACGCGATGCGCCGCGCGGGCTCCGTCAGCGTGAGAAACGCGCCCTTGAGCGTGCGCGCGATGAACTCGACCTGGAACATCCTCCGCGTGCTGACGCGGCCCGCGAAGTTCTTCGGATCGAAGCGTCGCCCGAGGTCGGCGTGCGCCTTCGCGATCACCGCCGCGGTCGCGTCGTTCGGCACGCCGAGCAGCGCGTAGAAGGTCGACGACGCGCGCGTGTACATCTCCTCGATCATCGCGTCGGCCTCGAGCGGCGGCGCGTCGACCCACGAGAGCTCGTCGGCGTGCGCCGAGGCCCGCGGCTCGTTCGCGTCGACAGGGCGCGACGACGGCCGGATGGCGTCTTCGGTCCGATTGCGTCGAATCCCGGGGGCCGAGCTACCCACTGCGCACCTCACTGCTGCTCCGCGAACGACTTTCAGCGCTTCGCATTGTCTCTGAAATCGAGACGCGCAGCATCTGAATCGGAACGGCCTCCGATGGTCTCGCCAGGGCGGCGTCGGCGCAAGGCGGGGGGCGCGGTCTCGGATGCGCCCGATCAGCGCGGATAGACGCAGCGAAAGCCCACCCACGGCAGGCGATCGTCGGGCAGCCTGAAGCGCCGGAGCGTCGTCGTGCGGCGATCGATCGGGTCGCCGTCATGCCCGCCGCGCACAACGCGCCAGGGAGAGCGCGACGACCCCTGCCACGCGTCGAGCACGTAGAGTCCCGCCTCGGTGCGCTCGTACTCGGGCACGTCCTCGGCGACGGCGTCGAGGCTCGCGTCGGCGTCGCCACCGTCGAGGCCCGCGTCGCGAATCCTCGGGAGGGCGAGGTAGAAATCTCCGCCGTCGAGGACCCACTCGGCGACGCCGCCTGCGAGGTTGTGGAGGCCCTCGGGGGTGATGTCCCTCGGCGTCGCGCCGTCGGGGGCCGAGTCGCCCCACACGTAGAGCCGGTGATCGGGGAGGAGCCCCGCGGCGGCGCGCTCCCACTCGACCTCGCTCGGCAGGCGCCCGTTGCGCCACGCGCAGTAGGCCGTCGCGTCGCGCCACG
Source organism: Polyangiales bacterium (assembly GCA_046351535.1). Lineage (GTDB taxonomy): Bacteria > Myxococcota_A > Polyangia > Polyangiales > CAISKJ01. The sequence continues at coordinate 53,955 of JAXLYG010000063.1, read as the reverse complement.
AGACACAGCGCGCGGGCTCGCGCGACGTGCGGTTGAGCGGGCACGCGGGCTCGGCGCAGCGGTGCTCCGACACGCAGTGGAGGTACGAGCGCGCGCTCACCTCGCGTCGGTCGATGGCGAAGGCGTGGACCCTCACGGCGTGCGGCGGACGCTCTTCGAAGCGCCCCTCTCCGCGGTCGAGGCCGAGCCCCGCGAGGCCCTCGGCGAGGCACTGCGCGCCGCGCGGGACGACCTCGCAGCCCGCGTCGAGCGTGGGCACCGCGGAGGCGTCTGGCGCGGACTCGAGGTCGGGCTCCTCGGTGATCGGGGCGGGGTCTGGCGGGCGAGGGGTGGCGCGGTTGGCGGCGCACGCAACGAGCGCCATCGCGACGAGGCTGAGGGCGCGCGCGCTCACTTGCGCGGGATCCTGAAGAGGGGCTTCTGCGGAGGCTTGATCGCGGGCATCGAGTCGGTCGCGTGGTCGGCCTCGGTCTGCACGTCGTCCCAGCTCGCGGCGTCGGGCGAGGTCGCGAAGAGGTCGTCGGGCGGCAGCGTAGGATGGCTCACCGGCGCCACCGCGGGCGGCCCCGAGAGCGGCGTCGGGAGCGGTCGCCGCGAGGCCGCGGGGGTCACGGGCACGGGCGGCGCAGAGGCGCGTTCGAAGAGCGGGCCGAGCGCCGCGGCGACCTCCTGCATTGACTCCTCGACGGAGACCCGCGCGAGGAGGTTCTCGCTCGGCGCCGCGGGCGCGTCGGAGAGCGCGAACTCGAGCAGCGTGGCGAGCTCCTCTTCGATCGCCGTCGCCCAGAGAGACTTCATGTAGCTCGCGAGGCGCGTGCGGCGGTAGCCCGGCGCGTAGGCGCGGAGAAAGGTCACGAGCTCGTCGCGAAAGGCGCCCGCGGTGGGGTATCGGTCGCGGCGGAGCTTCGCCATCGCGCGGGCGATGACCTGCTCGAGGGCCTCGGGCACGTGCGGCGCGAGCTCGCGCAGCGGCCGCGGGTTCGCGCGGCGCACGGCGTAGATGAGCTCGACCTCGTTGGGCGCGTGGAACGCGGGGACGCCCGCGAGGATCTCGTAGAGCACGCTCCCCGCGCTGAACACGTCGCTCTGGCCCGTGAGCCGGTCTTCGCCCTGCGCCTGCTCGGGCGACATGTAGCGCACCTTGCCCTTGATCACGCCGAGCTGCGTGCGCTCGCGGTCGACGTCGGCCTTCGCGATGCCGAAGTCGATGATCTTCACGCTGCCGTCGTAGCCGATGAGGATGTTCGACGGAGAGAAGTCGCGGTGCACCAGGTGGAGCGCGGCGCCCTCGGGCGTCACCGCGGCGTGCGCGTGGTCGAGGCCGTCGATCGCGCGGGCCATGAGGTACACGGCGTCGGCGACGTCGAGGGCGCGGTTGCCCTCGATGCCGCGCGTGAGCGTCGTGCGGAGGTCCTTGCCGTCGACGTACTCCATCACGATGAAGTACCCCTCGGGCGCGCGGAGCAGCTCGTGGATGCGCGCGATGTTGGGGTGCTGGAGCATCGACGAGAGGCGGTACTCCGCGACGAGCATCTTCACGAAGGTCGGGTCCTCCGCGTACATCTCGATCACGCGCTTCATCGCGAAGAGCTGCTCGCCGCCGTCGGCGTCGACGACCTTGCCGCGGTACACGTCGGCCATGCCGCCGCTCCCGATGCGGTCGAGGAGGTGATACCGGCCCACGCGTCGAGAGCGCTTCACCGTACGACGACCTCCAGCCTCGGGCGCAGCGACGGAGACGCGGCCCCGACGCCCGCGAAGACCGCCTCGCCGCCGTCGAGTTCGAGCGAGATCCCCTCGGGCGTCGCGGTCCTCGCAGCCCACGCCCTCACGATCGACGTGACGTCGACGCGGAGCGGCGCCCGCACGCCCGCGGCGAGCGTCGCGGTCGCGGCGTCGTCACCGGTCGCGGGGGCCTCTCCCGCGGCCACGCGCTCCGTCGACCACGACGTCGCCACGCCTCGCGCGAAGAGCCTCGCAGGCCGCTCGACGGGGCGCCACGCGGGGTGAGGGGAGAGCGAGAGCACCGCGCGCTCTACGCCCGCCACGCCCGAGAGCCGCGAGAGGTCGAAGCGAACGAACACGGGACGCGACGACACGCGCATCGCGTCGCCCCGCGCGTCCGCAAGCGAGAGGCCCGGAGACGCCGCGACGAGGCCCTCCGCGGTGACGCGTCGACCGTCGACCACGGCGCCCTCGTCGTACCAGCGCGCGTCGCCGCAGGTGCGCCCCGCAGGGCACGCCGACGCCACGCCGCAACCCGCCGCGATGGCTCCCACGAGGAGCGCGAGCGTGAGGCGGGGGCGGAGCATCAGGGCCGATCGTTTTCCTTGTGGCGTGACGGCGTCAAGTACGACGCGAGGCGACGGGGCTGCAACGCGCTTTGTTTCGCGCCGCGAAAGTGGTACCGAAGCGCTGTTTCCAGCGGCGTCTCCAGCGTCGCGGGAGAAAGTGTCGAGGACGCCCACCATGAAAACCGCTACGCCCCTCCTGGTCTTCGCGCTCGCGACCGCCTTCGCAGGATGCAAGGGCACCCCCGCGCAGCCCGAACCCGCGCCGCCGCAGACCCCGACGCCGCCGCCCGCGCCGCCCACGCCGCCGGTCGCAGCCGCCGACGCCGCGCCCGCCGCGCCCGCAGGGCCCACGCAGGAGCTTCGCGCCGACGAGTACCGCCTCACCGTGACGGCCTCCGCGCCGGGCGGCGCCGCGCCGGGGATCTTCCGCGTCGAGCTCCACGGCAACGGGGAGTTCCACGTCAACGAGAACTACCCCATCGCCGTCGAGGCCACGGTCGAGAACGGCTCGATGCCCAAGACCTCGCTGCGCCGCGCCGACGCCGCCGAGATGACCCAGGCCGTCGCGCGCTCTGAACAGCCGCTCACCGCGTCGGGCCCCGGCGTGCGCGTCCACGGCAACGTGCGCTTCGGCGTGTGCCGCGCCGAGCAGTGCGCGTTCTTCACCGCGAGTTCGCCGTCGCCACGCCCTGAGCGAAGTGACCGAGACGCGGCGCGCGCTCCGGGTTCGCGCCGCGCGACCTTCGCCGACGAGTCCATGCAAAGCCTTGCAACCGCATCGTGCGCCGATGCATCTACGAAGCGGATCTTGATGCGCTCTCGCAACCGCCTCGCCATCACACTCGCGGCGACCTGCGTTGTGCTCACGGGCACGGCCTCCGCCCAGATCGCGCCGACGACGCCGCAGGGGACCAACCCCGAGCAGCCTCCGGCGCAGACCTCGGCGCCGAGGCTCACGCAGTTCGTCCAGGCCGACTATCCCGCCGACGCGCTCGCGCAGGGCGTCGAAGGCTCGGTGCTGCTTCAGCTCTCGGTCGACGTCGAGGGACACGTCACCGACGCGCAGGTGCTCACGGGCGTCGGCCACGGGCTCGACGAGGCCGCGCTCGCCGCCGCGCGGCGCTTCGTGTTCGAGCCCGCGCGCCGCGACGGTCAGCTCGTCCCCGCGGTGCTGCGGTACCGCTATCGCTTCAGCGCGGCGGCGGCGCGAGCGGCGCAGCGTCCTCCCGTGCGATCGACGCTGCGGGGCGTGCTCCGAGGCAACGCCGACGCGCCCATCGTCGGCGCGACGGTGAGCGCGGTGCTCCCCAACGGGCAGCGCCGCGAGGCCACGTCCGACGCGCAGGGCGCGTTTCGCTTCGACCTCGACCTCGAAGGCTCGGTGCGCGTCGTGGCGCGCGCCGCGGGCTATCGCGACTACGAGGTGAGCGAGTCGCTCCGTGACCGCGACGACCTGTCGGCCACGTACCGGATGACGGCGATCCCCGCGGCGACGGCGGCGACGCAGCGGACGCCCGACAGCGACGACGAGGCCGGCGAGGCGACGGTGCGCGCGCGGCGACCGGCGCGCGAGGTCACGCGGCAGACGCTGGAGTTCCGAGAGATCCTCCGCATGCCGGGGACGGGCGGCGACGCGCTGAGGGCGGTGCAGAACTTCCCCGGCGTGGCGCGGGCCATCAACGGCCTGCTCATCGTCCGCGGGAGCACGCCGCAGGACACGCAGATCTTCGCCGACGGGACGCTCATCCCCATCGTCTATCACTTCGGCGGGCTCTCCTCGGTGGTGAGCACCGAGCTCCTCGACCACATCGATTTCTATCCGGGCAACTACTCCGCGCGGTACGGCCGCGCGCAGGGCGGCATCGTCGACGTGGGCCTCCGCGGGCCGCGCCGCGAGGGCTGGCGCGCCGTCGCGAACATCAACCTCATCGACGCGAGCGTGTTCGTCGAGGGCGCGATCACGCGCAACCTCTCCTTCGCGCTGAGCTTCCGACGCAGCTACGTCGACGCGATCCTCGGCGCGGTGCTGAGCGGCGTGAGCGCGGTGACCATCACCTCGCTCCCGGTCTACTGGGACTACCAGGCGCTCCTCGAGTGGCGCCCCACGCCGCGCGACCGCGTGCGCCTCGCGGCGCTCGGCAGCGACGACTCCTTCGCGATCATCCTCAACCGCCCCAACGAGATGGCCCCGCGCTTCTCGGGCACGTTCTCGTCGGGCATCGGGTTTCACACCGGTCAGCTCCTCTGGGATCACACCTTCTCGTCGACGACGACGAGCCGCGCGGTGGTCTCGCTCGGCCGCAACGCGATCAACTTCGGCGGCGGCGAAGCCTTCGGCCTCGACCTCACGTTCTGGCAGGGCACGGGCCGCTACGAGCTCAGCACGCAGCTCGCGCGACGCGTTCGCGCCAACGTCGGCCTCGACATCCTCTGGGGCCCCGCGACCATCGCGTTCAACGGGATCCGCCCGCCGACGGAGGGCCAGCAGGTCGACCCCGGCAACGTCGCGCGCGTCTCGACCAACGCCACCGACACGCTCTACCGACCGGGCGCGTACGCCGAGTTCGAACTCACGCCGGCGCGCGGGCTGCGGCTCGTCCCCGCGGTGCGCGTCGACTACTCGCGCGACGCGGGGCGCTCGTGGAGCATCAACCCGCGCCTCTCGTTCCGCTGGGAGTTCCTCACGGGGTGGAACCTCAAGGGAGGCGTCGGGCTCTTCAACCAGCCCCCGCAGCCCAACCAGAGCTCCGGCGCGCCCAACAGCTTTCTCCCGTCGACGACGGTGGGCAACCCCAACCTCCTCACGCAGCGCGCGGTGCACTACAGCCTCGGCTTCGAGCACGACTTCTCGCGCTACGTCAGCCTCTCGATGGAGGGCTTCTACAAGACCCTCGACGACCAGGTCGTCTCGCAGCCCACGATCACCGCCGCGCCCTACCTCAACATCGGCGGCGGCCGCATCTACGGCGGCGAGATCCTCCTGCGGCACAGGCCCTCGGAGCGCTTCTTCGGCTGGCTCGCGTACACCATCTCGCGCAGCGAGCGCCGCGACTCGCCGGGCGCCGACTACCGCATCTTTCAGTTCGACCAGACGCACATCCTCACGGCCATCGCGAGCGTGCGGCTCGGCCGGGGATGGGAGGCGGGGCTGCGCTTCAGGCTCGTGTCGGGCAACCCGCTCACGCCCGTCGCGGGCGCGCTCTTCAACGGCGACACGGGGACGTACACGCAGATCCCGGGCACGCCCTACTCCGCGCGCAACAACCCCTTCCACCAGCTCGACGTGCGCATCGACAAGACGTGGACCTTCCGACGCGGGAGCATCAACCTCTACCTGGAGGTGCTGAACGTCTACAACAACTCGAACCCCGAGGGCGTTCAGTACAACTACAACTACACGCAGTCGCAGACCGTGACGGGCATCCCGATCTTCCCCAACCTCGGAATCAGGGCGGAGTACTGAGATGCGACGCGTAGACCTCCTCGCGACCCTCTCCGCGGCTGCGCTCTCCGTGAGCTGCGGCGGCGACCTCGACCCCGCGTGGAAGATCAAGACCTTCCGCGTCCTCGGCGCCCGCATCGAGAACGTCACCCGCGCCGCGAGCGACCCCCGCGCCGCCGAGGGCGCGCCCGGCGAGACCGTGCGGCTCACGATCTCGACCGCAGACCCCGCCGCCACGCAGCGCGACGTGCAGGTCGTGTGGGTCATCTGCGCGCAGACCGCGCGCACGGGCAACACCTTCGGCTGCGCGCCCGAAGGCGCCTCGATCCTCCGCGGCGGCCTCGACCAGTCGTACACGATCCCGAACCTTCGCTACGGCACCGACCCCTTCGGCCGCGCGCGCGTGCAGGGCCTCGCGCTCGTCTGCGCCGGCGGCACCGTGGGCTTCGACGCGACGACGCGACAGCCCACGTGCACCGGCGACAACGCCGAGAGCACGCTCATGACGCGCTCGATCCTGGTGCGCACCACCGAGGCCGACGCGATCAACCACAACCCCGCGCTCACCGAGGCGGTGCTCTACCTCAACGGCAACACGCAGATGCCCGTGACGCTCGGCGCAGACATGCCCGCGCGCGTTCCCCGGTGCACGACCGACCCCTGCACCGACCACGTGATCGAGCTGCGCGTGGGCAACGGGAGCCGCGAGACGTACCGCACCCTCGACACGCAGGGCGCCAGCGTCTCGCGCGCGGAGCGCCTCCAGTTCGGCTACTTCACCACCGGCGGCGAGATGGACCTGACCTTCTACGTCGACACCGCCGAGCGCCCCGAAGGCCCCGTGCGCAACAAGTGGAAGGCGCCCCGCACCGCGGGCAACGTCACCTTCGTGTTCTCGGCGCAGGACACGCGCGGCGGCTTCGAGTGGATCACCCGCACGGTGACCGTCGAGTAGCGCCGCCGCGCGCGATCAGAAGAGGCCCGCCTGATCGCGGGCCACGGTGAGCATGTCCTCGTAGGCGCGGCGCTCCTGCTCGACGTCGGGGGCGAGCTCCTCGAGCTTCGCGCCGAGGATCTCGCGCTGCGCCGCGGTGGGGTTCGCGCCCGCCGACGAGACGGCCGGTTCGAGGAGCCTGAACGAGCCCATGAGCCGCTGCAGCGCGACGCGCTCACGCTCGCGCACGCGGTAGATCTCGAGCGGCGTGTTCTGGATCTCGGAGACGTACGCGTTGGGCGCCACGAGCATCTCGGCCATCGCGCCGTGGTGGCAGTCCTTGAAGGGCGCCGGGAGCTCGCCGCGTCGCACCGTCGCCGCGAGGCGCCGCACGCCCTCCGCGGTCGACGTGCCGAGGCAGCGCTGCATCGTCGTCTCGACCTCGCGGATGTGCGACTGCTCCGCGCGCGCGGCCCACATCCGCAGTGGGTTTCGCGCGCGTCGCCACGCGACGAAGGTGCCCGCCGCCGCGAGGGCCAGGATCACGTAGAAGTAGAGCGTGAAGCGGTCGGGGCCCTTGCGCGCAGCGGGCGGCGCCTCGTTGGTCTTCTCTCCGTCGGACTTCTCTTCGCTGATCTTCTCGCTGCTCATGGCTGTTTTCGTGGCGAGTCGTACAGCAACCGCGCCGCGAGCGCCACGGCCGCGTCGCCGGGAGAGAAGTCCGCGAAATCGTGCGGCGTGACCCGGGTGGCGCTTTACGGAGTGAAAAACGTGGTGGTAGGTTCGCCGCCGCTCCAACGCGCCCGGGTGGTCGGTGTCGCGGGTGGAGCGGTGGCAGAAATGGCAGCGCCTGTTCCGTCGGTACTCGACGCGGTGGTTTTCACCGCGGTGACCGGCGACGTGTGGCGCCGCCGACCAGAAGAGGACTCGGAATGACGTTCACCGAAGCCGCAGAGGCTGTGCTCCGCAAGGTGGGGCGCGCCCTGCACTACAAGAAGATCACGCAGCTCGCGATCGATCAGAACCTGCTCTCGCACATCGGCAAGACGCCCGAAGTGACCATGAGCACCAGGCTCGCGACGCTCACCAAGAAGGACTCCGCGGATCAGAACATCGTGCGGGTGCGCCCCGGCGTGTTCGGCCTGCGCGAGTGGGGCCCCAACGTGCCCGTCGACGCGGACGCTGGCGCCGAGGGCGAAGACGAGGCCGCCGAGGCCAAGGCCCCCGAGGCTCCGAAGCCCGCCGCGGCCGAGCCCGCGAAGCCCGCCCAGAAGCCCCAGAGCGGAGCTCCGCAGGGCAAGGGGCGCGACCACGACCGCCGCGGAGATCGTCCCGCCGAGGGTCGTCAGGGCGGCGAGCGTCAGGGCGGCGAGCGACGCGGCGACGCGAAGCCCGGCGAGCGACGCGGTGACGCGAAGCCCGGTGAGCGTCGCGGTGAGCCCCGCCAGGGCGGCGAGCGACGCGGAGAGCCCCGTCAGGGTGCCGAAGCGCGTCAGGGCGGCGAAGCCCGTCAGGGTGGCGAAGCCCGTCAGGGTGGCGAAGCCCGTCAGGGCGGCGAGCGTCACGGTGAGCGCCGCGGAGACCGCGGTCCGGACCGCCGTCAGGACGTGCGGGAAGCACGCCGCGCCGGTCGCGCCCGTCGCCGTGGCCGAGCACAGTGCGGAGCCCGTGATCGAAGCGGTGCCCGTCGCCGCAGAGCCCATCGTGGAGCGCGTCGAGACCCCCGTGGTCGTCACGCCGGTCACCCCGCCGTCGAAGCGGCCGCGGAGATCCCCCGTGGAGGCCGTGGAGCCCGTCGTCGTGACGGCCGAAGCGGTCGCCGCGGAGCCCGTCGCCGACGAGGTCCTCGAGGCTGCGGCGAAGGTCTACGAGGAGCCCACCGCAGAGACGCCCGTCGTGTCGGTGCCCGCGCCCGAGGAGATGTCTCCCGCTGCGGCGAAGGTCGCCGCCGCCGTCGAGAACTTCATCGTTTCGGAGCGTCCCACGCCCGTTCCTCCGAAGCCCCCGGCCGACGAGGAGGACGAGACCCCGCGCGACGCCGACGAGATCGAGCGCGAGGAGCGCCTCGCCGCCTCGGCGGACATGTTCCCCGAGGAGGACGACGACGAGGAGCCGCTGCTCGGCGGAGGCGTCGATCGCGCCGCGGACGGCACCGCCGCCGCCGTCGCCGTCGCTGCCGGCGGTCGTGGCGATGGCCGCGACGGAGCGCCCGGGACCGAGGGCGCCGCCACCGAGATCACGCCTGCCGCCGAGGGCGCGGAGGTCGCCGAGGCGCGTCCTGCGCGCACCGAAGAGGTCCGCGAGACCCCCGCGCGAAGGGCGCGACACCGCGACCGGTGATCTGGACCGTGACCGCGGCCCTGACCGCGATCGCAGTTTCGACCGCGACACCCGCGAGCTCGCCGCGACCGCGAAGAGGCCTTCGCGACGACGAGACGGACGCGACGCCGCCGACCTGCTCGTGTCGCTCCTCACGCGCCGCGAAGACCGTCAGCCCGTGTCGATGCGCGCGCTCGTCGACGATGCGCTGCGCGCCGGTCGGCTCCAGGGTGACCCCCAGTTCCACGTGCCCGCGCTCACCGCCGCGGCGCGCATGGACTCCGTGCGTCGCTCGTCGCGCGGTGAGCGCCCCAGGGCTCCGCGTGACCGGCGGCCGCGTCGGTCTCATGTGGACTGGACGCTCCCGACGGACCTCGTCCGCGCCGAAGCCGACGCGCTCGCGGCCCTCGAACGCCTTCAGCGACGCGGCGCGACGCCATGCTCGCGGCGCCTCAACGAGCTCCCCCAGGCGTCGTTCACCGAGGCCGCCAGATGCTCCTCGAGCGCATGGGGATCTCGTCGCTCAAGGCCGCGCGTCGCTCCGGCCTGCAGGCGAGGTGCACCTCTCGGGCACGTCGCGCCGCGGCCCCGAGGAGTTCCCGTCGCGGTGATCATCAAGCGCGGCGGCGAGGTCGGACGCGAGCGCGTGATCGAGCTCCGCGGCTCGCTCCACCACTACGGCCCCGCCAACGCGGGCTGGATCGTCACCACCGGCAACATCCTCTCGGGCGCCCGTGAGGAAGCCGCGCAGCCCGGCACGTCGCCGATCACCTCATCGACGCGCAGCCCCTCGGCCGCCTCCTCGACGAGCACGCGGTGCTGGTCAACCACGCGAGCGTCTCGCTCCCGTGGCTCGACGTCGACCTCTACGACCTCCTCCGCGGCGCCTGATCGACCGCGTCACGGCCCCCGACGACGTCTGTGGCGACGTCGTCGGAGGGCGTGAGCGACACCCCCGAAGCGCTTTCAAAAATCGTGATTCTGCGTGATGGAAGGGCGCGGACGCGCGCTCAGAAGCAACCGCGCATGCACTCGCGGTAGGCGTCGTCGCAGCGGGCCACGCAGGCAGCGTCGTTGCCCGTGCAGCGCGTCCCGCAGGTGTGCCAGGTCGCGTGGCAATCGTTGCCGCAGGAGGCGCCCGGGGGCTCGGCCTCGGCGTCGTGGGGGCCTCCGTGGGAGGCGGCGCCGCGATGGGGTTGCCGCCCACCGAGATCTGCTCGCGACGCCACGCCGTGGCCGCCGCCGTCTGCGTCGCCGCGGGCGTCGAGAACGCGTCGGGCGGCGGAGGCGGCGGAAGCGGGAGCGCCGCCGTGCGCGAGGGCTGCGGCGCCGAGAGGGCCACCGCGGGCGTCGCGGCTTGCGGCGGAGGGGGCTGTCCAGGCGGTTGCGCGGGCTGCGGCGAGGCGTGCGTTCGCGCGTACTCGACGCGGTCCGCCGCGGCCCCGAACGCGTACGACTGGAGCCACGCGGACCAGCACTGCTGGCGCGTCGGCGCCGACGCGTTCTCGTCGTAGTCGAGGGCGCGCAGCGTTCGAACGCGGCCTTCGCCGTCGTAGACGTAGCGGTAGTTCGGTCCGCACGCGGCGAGCGCGAGCGATAGCACTGGGAGAGCCGTCGCGGAGCTTCATCGCGGCGAAGATACCACCGAAGAGAGAGGCGGGCGCGCGAGGCCGCGCGGGGTCACTCGCCGCCGTTGCCGAAGAGCCGGTGCGCGAGCTCGCGCCATCGGCGGGCGGCCTCCTGCTGGCCGCGCATCTCCGCGAGGCGCTGCGCGACGCGCTGGTCGAGCGTCCCGCGCACCTCCTCGATCACGGCCGTCGAGGGGACGTCGATCGCGAGGCGCTGCGCGATCTGACGGTGCGCCTCGGAGGTGCGACGGCAGTCGGCGATGACGCGCGCGGTCTGGATGGGCGCCTGGATGGACTTCGGTAGCGGCGTCACCATCGAGAGGTACTGCATCGGCAGATCGACCTTCTCGGCGAGGTTCCAGAGGTCGCGCGCGGTGTACGCGGGGAGCACCTGACCGACGTCCCACGACGTGCCGAGCTCCGCCGCGTCGATGGCGAGCTCGCCGCGGAGGCGACGGTCTTGAACGCCGCCGACGACCTCCTTGAGCGCGGCCTCGAGCCAGTTGCGACGCGCGCCCTCCACGCCCTGATCGCCCGACCACGCGACGGTTCGAAACGCGAGCCGCCAGCGCCGCCGATCGGGGTCGCGCCGCTGGAGCACGTTCACCGCGCGCGGGAAATCCTTGCGTCGGCAGAGGATCGCCGCGTCGTCACTCACCCGGGTGTAGTCGATCACGATTCGGGGGGTGGTCATTGCAATCGCTTCTCTCGCAGACCGCGCGGAGGTAGGTCAAAGAAACGGCCCTCGCGCGGCGCTTGTGGGGTTCACGGAGTGACGGGCGTGCCCGTGGGGTTTCCGACGACGGTGCCCGTGGGCGCGATGATGGTCGGGCCCGCGGGTCGCACGGGCGCGTTGAGGTCGATGACGGCGGGCGGCGTGGTCGGCACGATCGCGCGGTGCTGGAGCGTCTTGCAGATCGATCCCGCGCGGTGCTCGCCGCGTCCGCACGCGTGGCCGCACGCGCCGCAGTTCACCTCGTTTGTCTCGAGGTCGCGGCAGCGGTCGCCGCACGCGGTGAGGCCCGCGCCGCACCACGCCTGACAGCGCCCGCCCTCGCACACGAGGCCGCGGTCGCAGCGGTGCTCGCACGAGCCGCAGTGGTCCTCGTCGCGCGACAGGTCGGCGGCGGCGCCGCCGCACGCGCTGTAGCCCGACGCGCAGCTCACCTGACAGCGGGCGCCCTCGCAGCGCTGCCCCTGTCCGCAGCGAGACGCCGCAGGAGCCGCAGTGGTCCTCGTCGCGCGCGAGGTCGCGGCATCGCCCCTCGCAGAGCGAGAGCCCCGAGGCGCAGGTGACGGCGCAGCGTCCGCCCTCACAGCGCTCGCCCGCGGCGCAGCCCCGACCGCAGGCCCCGCAGTGCGCGAGGTCGGTCATCGGGTCGCGGCATCGCCCGTCGCAGATCGCGAGGCCCGGAGGACACTCCTGTCGGCAGCGCCCCGCGACGCAGTTCTCGCCCGCGGCGCACGCGCGGTTGCACGCGCCGCAGTTGGCGCGGTCGATCTGCGTGTCGCGGCACGAGCCCGCGCAGTCGGTGAGCCCCTCGGTGCACGAGGTCACGCAGTGCGAGACCGAGCACACGCGACCGGCCTCGCAGACGCGCCCGCAGCCGCCGCAGTTCAATCGGTCGGTGCGCGTGTCGCGGCAGGTGCCGTTGCAGTTCTCGAGGCCCGCGCCGCACGAGACCGTGCACGCGCCGCGCACGCACACCTGGCCCGCGTCGCACGCGTGGCCGCAGCGTCCGCACGCGAGTCGATCGGTGCGGGTGTCGCGGCAGACGTGGTTGCACTCGGTGAGGCCCGCGCCGCACGAGACGGCGCAGCGTCCCGCGGCGCAGACCTCGCCGGCCGCGCAGGCGTGCCCGCAGGCGCCGCAGTTGGCGCGGTCGGTCTGCATGTCGCGGCACACGCCCGCGCAGCGCGAGAGGCCGTCGGCGCAGGTGAGGGTGCACACGCCGAGCTCGCAACGCTCGCCCGCGGCGCAGCGTCGACCGCACGCGCCGCAGTGGATCTCGCTGTGCGAGAGGTCGGCGCAGGCGCCGTCGCAGCGCACCTGTCCCTGCGGGCAATACGCGGTGTTGAACCAGTACGTGCCGAGGGCCCCCGCGGCGAGCGCCACGAGTGCCACGGCCGCGGGAAAGCTCACGTCGCGGCGCACGCCTTCGAGCGCCACGAGGGCCTCGCGCGCCGCGGGGATGCGATCGGGATCGGCGTGCGCGAGGACCTTCTTGAAGAACGCGTTCCACCCGAGGTTGCGGCGCCACGGCGGGACCTCGCGCCAGCTCACGGGCGACGCGTCTCGCTCGCGCATGAGCTTCTCGGTCGCGAACGCGAGGCCGAAGGGGCTGAAGCGCTCGGCGCCCTCCACGGTCCACGGCATGCGGCCGGTGAGCGATTCGTAGAGCACCGACGCGACGGCGAACACGTCCGACGCGGGCGTCGCACCCTTCTGGAGGTGCCCGAGCGGCATGTACCCCGTGGTGCCTCCGAGCACCTGCGAGCTGCCCCGTTCGGAGGTCGTGCTCGGCGGCGTCGCGATGCGCAGACGCAGGCGAGAGACGCCGAAATCGATGAACACCGCGGCGCCGAAATCGGGCCGGTCGTGCGCGTCCATCGGGACGATCACGTTGCCCGGCTTGATGTCTCCGTGCACCACCTCGGTCATGTCGTCGGGCGACACATCGGCGTGCAGCGCCACGAGCGTGCCGAGGAGCCTGCGACCGAGCGCCATCGCCTCGGCGGAGCTGAGCCGCCGCGTCGCGAGCACCTTGTCGAGCGCCTTGCCGGGCTGAAACGACATCAGCAGCGCGAGCGAACGGCCCGGGAGCTCCACGAGCGCGAGGAACTGCGCCATCCCGTCGAGCCGCTGCGCGCGGAGCACGTGGGCCTCGCGCAGGAGCGCGTCGCGGTTGTGCACCGAGTCGTCGACGGCGAGCTTCAACGCGGCCGACAGCGGCGCCTCGCCCGAGCGCACGATCTCGACGCGGTGCACGCTCCCCATCGCGCCCTCGCCGAGCATCGAGACGTGACGAAAGCGCAAGGTCCGCGCGCGGTCGCCCGCGTCAGACTCGCCGCTGAAGTAGTCGAGCACCACCTCCGCGCGATACTCGCGTCCGGGCTCCAGCGTGATGACCGCGGGGAGCTGCGCGTCGTCGTCCTCGGGCTCCTCGATGGTGACCACGGGGAGCGTCGTCGCCGTCGCGTGCGGATCGGGCAGCGACGAGAGCGCCGTGCGGAGCGTGTCCGCGTCGAGCGACGCGGGATCCGAGGCGCCTCGCGCGAGCGACGCGTCGAAGAGGTCGACCCAGTTCCCGAGCGCGCCGGCGTGCGCGCCGGGCATCGCCGCGACCAGGGCCGCGCGCAGCCCATCACGCCGCGCAGGGTTCTCGACGAAGGCCATGAGCGCCGCGTCGGCGGAGAGCGCGAGCCGCGTGGCGCGCGTCGCCCACGGGGCGTCGTCGCTCGTCGCACGCAGCGCGAGGAGCGTCGCGCCGGTGAGCAGCTCCCACAGCGAGACGAGCGCGCCGAAGAGGTCGGTGCCACGCGTCGGCGGCGCAGCGGTCGCGAAGTGTCCGATGGGCACGTAGCCCGGCACGCCCCACGTCGTCGCCGTGCAGAGCAGCGCGCCACCGAGACGGGCCACGCCCTCCGCGGGCGCGAACGCGCCGTCGAGGGACGAGGGCTTCACGTCGCCCGCGAGGTACTCCGTGATGACCCGCGCGACGGCGCCGACGCCGAGGTCGAACACGCGCACGGGGAGGGGACGCTCCGAGGGTCCGAGCGCGCCGAGGAGCAGGTTCGAGGGCTTGATCGCGCCATGCGCGAGCCCGTGCTTCGTCGAGAGGCTCGAGAGCGCATCGAGGAGCGTCGCGCCCGCGGCCCGCACGGCCCTCGCGCGCGCCGCGGGCTCTTGCGGCGCGACGCCGGGACGTCCCTCGACGTACTCGCTGATGATCCCGATGGCGTCGCCTTCGACGGCACGCACGATCCGTTCGAGGCGAACGAACGCGCGGATGTCGACGCCGACGAGCTGATCTCCGAGCGCCGCGAGGCGATCATCGAGGAGCTTGTCGCGCGGGGCCTCGACCTCACGCACGACGCCCGCGTGACCGCCCGAGATGGTCGGAATCGCCAGACGCACGCGCCCCACGGCGGTCGACGCGCGGAGGCGCTGAAGCCCCAGGTCGAAGCGCGTCCCCCGCTGGTTGGTCGGAGCCAGTACCTCGAAGAGCGCGCCCACGAACCGAGCACTAACGCGCGCTCCTCGACGAACGCCAGAAACCGCCGTTCACCACGGACCACCGCACGTGCGTCCACCGCCGCTCGTCCGAGCAGTGTGCGCCCCCCGAACACCTCGCGCGTCGTGCTCGATGGGCGCCGCGATCGCCTCGTTCTGCGCAACCACCCGCGCGGGCTCGATCAAGGGCTACCTCCGTCCCAGGCAGACCTCGCGCGATCCCCCATATCCACGACGTAACCAATCGAACTCAATACCCATTCACGATGAGACGGTGCGCGTGCGTGGGATCGCCGCGACCGACGCACACGACGACGCTGCGAGCCTCGACGAGACCACGCCTCGACGACGCGACGTCGCCGCCACGCGCGCGTCCCGACGAACACGAGCGAGGGAACGACCACGCGCGCGCCCTGGCCGATGGGCGGCAGGTGCCGTGGCGAGGCGCACGCGCGCCACGACGCGGCGAACGCGCGGATCACCCGCGCTCGCGCGCCGTCACTCGAAATGGATGGGGGAGAAGAGAGAAGTGCGAGAGGAGAGGATCAGTCCGCGGTGAGGCGCTTTAGCTCTTCGCGGATCATCGCTTCGGCGAGCTGCGGGACGACCTCCCACACGACACGCTCGACGACGTCGCGGGTGAGCGCCGTGACGGCCTCGACCTGCGCAGGCGTGAGGCCCAGTCCGCCGACGCGCTGCTCGACGGCGCGAGAGACCGACTCGGTGAGCGGGTCCGACGCGGGCTCGAGGATCGGCGAGGTCACCTTCTCGTGGACGCTCGGCGCGGGCTTCTCCACGGGCTTCGCCGCGGGCTTCACGGGCTCGGGCTCCGCGGGCTTCGCGACGGGCCTCGCCGCGGGGACCTCGAACTGCACGTCGTCTTCGACGATCGCGACGTGCGTCGACGCGGGCCTCGCGACGGCCGCGGGCGCAGCGGGCGCCGCGACGGGCGTCGCAGGGAGCGGCGGCGCGGCGAGGGGACGCGACTGCGCCGTGGGCAGCGGAGGCGGGGGAACGCCGCGACCGGCGAGTCCCGCGAAGCCGCCCGGCGTGGTCGACGCGACAGGGGGCGCGACGGGGCGCGCGACGGGGGCCGCGAGCGGGGCCGAAGGCTTCGGAACGGTCGCGCCCGACGAGGTGCTCGACAGCACGCCGCCGGGGCGAGGCGCCGTGAACGCAGCGCCTTCCGCGGGACGACCGGGGGCCGGAGGCATTCCGCCGATGGGGGCGGGCGTCGCCTGCGGGTTGCCGAAGGGCGCGGTGACGTTGCCCGTGGTGGCGGTGACCGAGCCCTTGGCGCCCACGGCGAGGGCCTGACGGACCTTGTCGATGAGCACCTGCGATTCGAAGGGCTTCACGATCGCGCCGACGGCGCCGCACGAGCGCGCGGAGGGCTCGTCGAGCGGCGAGTGCTCGGAGTAGAGGAGGTAGATCGGGATCGCCCCGACGCCCGCCTCGGAGCGGATGCTCCGCACCAGGTCGTAGCCCGTGGACCCCGCGCCGAGCGCGACGTCGACGATCGCAGCCTGGGGCCTGACCTCGCGCAGCTTCGCGAGCACCCCGTCGGCGCCGTCATGCGTGACGATGGTCACGTCTTCTCCCGCGAAGGTCAGTTCGAAGACCTTTCGCATCGTGGCGCTGTCGTCGACCACGAACAACGTATTGGGCACGACCGATCCTCCTCAGTGGGTCCGCGGTTGGAGGGCGCGGCCCTGCGCTTCACGCGCGAAACGCTTTGAATCCTCGTCGGTTCTAGGTTGGCGCGCGACGCGGTGTCAAGATTCACAAGAGACCGCGGGCGAGGCGCTTCATGCGCTTGCGTCCCGCGCGGGCGACCGGGCTATGATGCGCCCGGCGTCACGCGTTTCGAACGCGCGCCGCCGCACCACCACTACTCCTCGCCACCCCCCAGCACGAACCGAGAACCTACGGATGGCCGATCAAGGCGCGTGGCAGGCACCGCAAGACGAGGCGCGGCTCGGATCGTATCGGGTCCTCGCGGAGCTCGCGCGCGGAGGCATGGCGGCCGTCTTTCTCGCGCTCCGTGAGCCCCGGCAGCAGGCCATGCCCGCGGAGCTCCAGGAGATCGCCCGCCGCGGACGCTACGACGAAGACGCCCTCAGGATCGCCCGCATCGTCGAGGGATCGACGGACATCGCGGCCATCAAGCAGATCCACGCGCACCTCGCGCACGACCCCGACTTCGTCGCGATGCTCATCGACGAGGCGCGCATCGCCACGCGGATCCACCACCCCAACGTGGTCGAGATCCGCGAGTGCCGCCTCGGCGAGAACGACGGCACCAACTTCATCGTGATGGAGTACGTCGCGGGCGAGTCGCTCTCGACGCTCCTCAAGGCCACGATGACGCGCGGCGGGCGCTTCTCTCCCGCGGTGGCGGCCTCCATCGGCGCCGACGTGGCGGGCGCGCTGCACACGGCCCACGAGCTCCGCGGAGACAGCGGCGAGCCCCTCGAGCTCGTGCACCGCGACGTGTCTCCGCAGAACGTGATCGTCCGGTACGACGGCCGCGTGAAGCTCACCGACTTCGGCGTCGCCAAGGCCGTCGGACGCCTCCAGCGCACGCAGCCCGGCGAGATCAAAGGGAAGCTCGCGTACATGGCCCCCGAGCAGGCGTACGGCCGCGCCGTCGACCGCCGCTCCGACGTGTACTCCCTCGGCGTCGTGCTCTACGAGGTCGCCCTCGGTCGACGCCTCTTCGGCGGCAAGTCCGACGCCGAGACCGTGCGGAACATCATCCAGCACAACGTCCCGGCCCCGCGCTCCATCGACCCCAACTTCCCCGTGAGCCTCGAAGAGATCCTCCTCGGGATGCTCCAGGCCGACCCCTCGCAGCGCTTTCAGAGCGCCGGCGCCGTCGAGCGCGCGCTCCGCGCCTTCGTCACCACCGCGGGCGAGGTCGACGTCGATCAGCGCCTCGGCGAGCTCGCGCGCACGCTCGACCCCGCGCGCTATCACGCGAAGACCGACCTCGTGGTCAAGGCCCTCGCGGCCAGCCACCGTCACCCCACGCCGATGCCTCCGCCCGCGGCCGAAGTGCCCGCGCGCGACCCCGGCGAGTCTCGCACCCTCGTGGCGTCGAGCCGCCCGCCGCGCATCGCCACGCAGGCCGCGCCCAAGGCCCGCTCATCGCCGCATCCTCCGCCCGTCGACCCGAGCAACGACGCGCGCACGATCCCCATGGCCGACCAGGCCCGCGCCGCGATGGCCGCGCTCGCCGCGCCGCTCACGCCCTCGCCGCCCAAGCAGGAGCGCCCCTCCATCGGCGAGGGGCAGGGCGACTACACACAGCCCACGCTCCGTCGCAGCGAGCTCGCGCCGGAGCCCGTGCACACGAGCCAGCGTCCGCCCGCGATCGACGCCACGACGCCCTCGATCCAGGCGCCTCCGCCTTCGAACGTCGGAGAGCGGACGATGATGGCGGGCGATCCCTACGCGCAGCAGCGCACGCCCTCGATGCGACCGCCCGCGCCGAACGACGCCGCGGCGATCCAGCAGACGATGCTCGCCGAGCTTCCGCCGCAGTTCATGCAGCAGGTCGCGCAGGCCGCGCAGTCGGTCCAGCCGCCGCAGCAACAGCAGCAGCAACAACAGCAGATGCAGAGCGCGCAGGGCTATCCCTACACGTCGCAGCCGCCGCACGTCTCACAGCCGCCGCACAACTCGCAGCCGCAGATCCAGCTGCCGCACTCGCAGCGCCCGCTCGCCCCGCCTCCGGCGCAGAAGCAGGGCGGGCTGTGGGCGATGGTCGCCGTGGGAATGGTGCTCTTCGTGCTGGCTGCGCTGTTCGTGCTCTGGCGACTCGCCTGAGCGGGCGCTCGGCCCCGACCGGCGTCAGAGCGTGCGGATCTCGGTGTGCTCGCCGTAGACCCGGCGGAGCGCGTCGGCGATTTCGCCCACGGTGGCCCGTGACTCGACCGCCTCGACGATGGGCGGCATCACGTTGCCGCCCTCGCGCGCGACCGCTTCGACCTTGGCGATCGACGCCGCGGCGCGTTCACCATCGCGCCCATCGCGGAAGGCCCTGAGCCTCGCCACCTGATCGCGCTCGATCTCCGCGTCGACGTGCTGGAGCGGAACGGGCTCGCCCTTCGACTCCTTGTGCACGTTCACGCCGACGATCGGGCGGTCGCCGCGCTCGATCTCCATCTGGTAGCGGTAGCTCGCGTCTTGAATCTCGCGCTGCACGTAGCCCTGCTCGATGGCCGCGACCATGCCGCCGAGCGAATCGACGCGCGAGAGGTACGCGCGGGCGGCGTCTTCGAGGTCGCGCGTCATGCGCTCGACGGCCCACGACCCGCCGAAGGGATCGACCACGTCGGCGACGCCCGACTCGGCCGCGATGATCTGCTGCGTGCGGAGGGCGAGGGTGGCGCTCTGCGCGGTGGGCAGCGCGAGGGCCTCGTCGAAGCTGTTGGTGTGGAGCGACTGCGCCCCGCCGAGCACGGCCGCGAGCGCCTGCAGCGTGACGCGCACGACGTTGTTGAGCGGCTGCTGCGCCGTGAGCGTCGCGCCCGCCGTCTGGCAGTGGAACTTCAGCGCCCGCGCCTTCGCGGACTTCACGCCGAAGCGCGTCTCCATGATGTCGCTCCAGAGGCTCCGCGCGGCGCGGAACTTGGCGACCTCTTCGAGCAGGTTGTTGTGCACGTTGAAGAAGAACGAGAGCTGCGAGGCGAAGCGCTCGGCGTCGAGGCCCGCGGCGAGGGCCGTCTCGACGTACGCGATGCCGTCGGCGAGCGTGAAGGCGATCTCCTGCGCGGCGTCGCAGCCGGCCTCGCGCATGTGGTAGCCCGACACCGAGATCACGTTCCACCGCGGCACTTCCTTCGAAGCCCACGAGAAGATGTCGCCGGTGATCTTGAGCGACGCGCGCGGCGGGTGGATGTACGTCCCGCGCGCGATGTACTCCTTCAGGAGGTCGTTCTGGATGGTGCCTCGGAGCTTCGACGCGGCGACGCCGCGACGCTTCGCGACGGCGACGTAGAGCGCGAGGAGGATCCCCGCCGTCGAGTTGATGGTCATCGAGGTCGAGACGTCACCGAGGGGAATCGCGTCGAAGAGCGTCTCCATGTCTTCGACCGTGTCGATGGCGACGCCCACCTTGCCGACCTCGCCGAGCGCCATCGGGTGATCGCTGTCGCGGCCCATCTGCGTCGGCAGATCGAAGGCCACCGAGAGGCCCGTCTGGCCGCGCTCGAGGAGCAGCCTGAAGCGCTCGTTGGTGGCGCGCGCGCTGCCGAAGCCCGCGTACTGGCGCATCGTCCAGAGGCGACCGCGGTACATGTTCGCCTGCACGCCGCGCGTGAAGGGAGCGTCGCCGGGGTAGCCCACGTCGGCCATCAGGTCGATGCCGTCGAGGTCTTCGGGCGTGTAGAGGTCCTTGGGGTCACGGCCGCCCGCGAGGAGGCCCTTCCTCGGTCGGACGCCCTGCTTTTCGAGGGGCGCGAGGCTCTCGGCGCGCCACGTCTCGGTCGCCTTCTTCCAGTCGTGATCGGTCATGTGAAACCCGTTGCGTCGCACCGGGGAGTTGCTTCCGGGCGCGGGTCCACGGATAACCGATGTCCCCTTCCCGTGGCTACGATCCTCCACATCGAAGACGACCCGCAGAGCCTGCTCCTCGTGCGCAAGCTCCTGACGGCGGCCGGTCACAAGGTCATCGAGTGCTCCTCGGGCGTCGAGGGCGCGCGGCTCGCGCAGGAGCAGCGCCCCGACCTGGTGCTCCTCGACATCAACATCCCCGACCTCGACGGCTACGAGGTGGCGCTCCTGCTCCGCGGACGCATGCCCGGCACGCCCCTCGTCGCCATCACGGCCGAGGGTGACCGCGGCACCTCGCTCGCCGTGGGCTGCGACGGATTCCTCGGCAAGCCCATCGACGCCCGCACCTTCGCGCGCACCGTCGAGGGCTTTCTCAAGGGCAACCGCGACGAGGGCGCCGACGAGCGCGAGGGGAGCGGAGACTCCGCGGCGAGCGCCGAGATGCTCCGCGCGCAGGGGCAGCGCATCGCGGCGCACCTCGAAGCGAAGGTCCACGAGCTCACCGACGCCAACGCGCGCCTCGTCGAAGCCGACCGACTGCGTAAAGAGTTCTACCGCAACGTCTCGCACGAGCTCGCGACGCCGCTCACGCCCCTCGTGGGCTACCTCGGGCTCCTCTCGCGCGGCGAGCTCGGCCCCGTGACCGCCGCGCAACGCAAGTCGCTCACCGCGATGGACGAGGCCCTCACGCGCCTGCGCTCCACGATCGACTCGCTGCTCGACGTGACGCAGCTCGAGACCGGTCGCACGCGCTTCGTGTTCGCGCCCTACGACTTCGTCGCCATCGCGCGTCGCACGATCGAGTCGCGCCGCGCGGCCTTCACGAAGCGCAACCAGCGACTCGAGACCGACCTGCCGACGCTTCCGCTCCCTGCGACGGGCGACGCCGATCGCGTGGCGCGGGCCATCGCGCACGTCCTCGACAACGCCAACAAGTTCACGCCCGCGGGCGGAACCGTCGCCGTCGAGGTCCGTTCGAGCGCCACGCACTGCGAGCTCCTCGTGGCCGACAGCGGACCGGGTGTTCGCCCCGAGTGGCTCTCGCGCATCTTCGATCCCTTCGTGCAGGCCGACGGATCGCCCACGCGACAGCACGGCGGCGCGGGCGTCGGTCTCGCGGTCGTGCGCGGCGTGGCGGAGTCCCACGACGGCGGCGCGGTGGCCGAGCAGGCGTCGCGCTTCGTGGTCGCAGGGCAGCGCCTCGGAGGTCTCCTGGTGCGCGTTCAGGTGGCGCGCGCGCCGAGGCCGAGAGAGTGACGCGGGCCCCTCGGGTCTACCTCGATCACCACGCGACGACGCCGCTCTCGAAGGCCGCGCGTGACGCGATGGTGCGCGCGCTCGACGAGCTCCACGGCAACCCGTCGAGCGTTCACCGCGCAGGACGTCACGCCCGCAGCGCCCTCGAAGACGCGCGCGCCTCGCTCGCCGCGAACGTCGGCTCCACACCGCGCGAGCTCGTCTTCACCTCGGGGGGAACCGAAGCCGTCCACCTCGCCGTCGGAGGCGTCGGAGAGGCCCTCGACGTGACGCGCGTCTTCTGCGATCCGGGCGCGCACCCATGTCTGCGATCCGCATCGGAAGCCCTCGCAGCGAAGCGCGGCGTTCCCTTCGAATGGATCCCCACGGTGCAGGGGGGCGATGGGGCCTTCGACCTCGACGCGCTCGCTTCGAAGCTCTGCGCGGGCGCACTCGTGGCGGTCTCGGCGGTGCAGCACGAGACGGGCGCGATCTGCGACCTCGCGGCGTTGCATCCGGTCGTGGCGCACGCGCGGGCGACGTGGGTGCTCGACGCGGCGCAGATGCTCGGCAAGGTCGCGGTCGATCTGTCGTTGCTCGGGGCGGCTGCGGTTGCCCTCTCGGCGCACAAGATCGGCGGTCCGCAGGGCGTCGGGGCCCTGTGGCTACGCACGGGCGAGCGCGTGGTGCAGCGTCAGACCGGAGGCGCCCAGGAGCGCGGCGTCCGCGCGGGAACCGAGAACGTCCTCGGCGCGGTGGGCTTCGGCGCAGCGGCCTCGACGCTCACCGGGCGGCTCGCACGCATGACCGACGTGGGACGACTGCGAGACCGCATCGAGACGGCCCTCCTCGCGTGCGGAGGCGTCGTGGTGAACGGCGCCACGCGTCGTCGCGCGTCGACCGCTTGTCACGTGTCCATCGAAGGCGTGCATGGTCACGAGCTCGTGGCCGCGCTCGACCTCGAAGGCATCGAGGTGTCCTCGGGCGCCGCGTGTTCGAGCGGAAAAGCAGACCCGTCGGAGTCGCTGATGCGGCTCTATCCCGAAGCTCCTTGGCGCGCGACGTCGGCGCTGCGCGTGACGCTCGGCCCCGAAGTGACCGAAGGTGACGTCGACCGCGCGATCGAGGTAATTCCCGCCGTGATCGCGCGACATCGGCGCTGAGCGCCTGAGGCGTTCAGAAGCGTCTCGTGTACGATCGAGACATGTTGGCTCGCGTCTCGCTGGTGTTCGCCCTCGTGGTCTGCGCGTGTACGCCCGACGTCGCGCCCTCACGTCGCGTCACGCCGCCCACGCCGCTCGCGCCGCTCACCGCACGCGCGGCCGACGAGGTGGTGGTCGACATGCGCGGCGATGGAGACGTCCTCGTGGGACGTCCGCTACCGGTCCCCGAGAACAGCGACGCCGACCGTACGCTCTCGCTTCGATGGCTGACGCGCGGTGGAGCGCGCGCGTGGCGCTACGCAGAGACCCCTGCGCTCGAAGCGCGCTTCGTGCCCGGCGCTGGCGCGGTGCTCGTGGTCACGACGGAGCACACGCTCGTCCGCCTCGATGCGCCCGGCGCGGAGCCCTCGCTCCTCGATCGCGACGTGTACGGCCCGTTGAGCCTCGACGCCGTGGGGCGACGGGTGGTCTACACGCGCGGTGATCCGCCGACGCTGGAGGTCGTGCGCGCCGACCTCGCGACGGGTGCGCTGACTCCGCTCGCGCCGTCGCTCACGCCGTCGTGGTGTCCGGCGCTCTCGCCCGACGGACGCGAGGTGCTCGTGGTGGCCTCACCCGACGGAACGCCCGCGTTCTATCGCCTCCACGACGGCGCTCCCCCCGCGCGATGGAACCTCCCCGCCGACGTCGCCCTCCCCACGGGTCCGACGGCGCCGGTGATCTTCGGCGACGCGGTGGTGTACGAGTCCGACGGCGCGCTGCACACGCTCGGACTCGACGGCGTCGTCCGCGGCTCGCAGCGAGGCCTGTCGTTGCCCGTCTACGTGCCGGGATCACCGACGCTGCTCACGCACGACGCGCAACGCGCGGTGACCTTCGTGGCGCCTCGCGAGCTCGAGGGCCTTCGATGAGCCGCGCGACGTGCTTCTCGCTCGCGCTCGTCGCCTCGTCGCTCCTCGTCGCGGGGATCGCGGGCGCGCAGGTGCGGCACCGCAGGCCCTTCGCCGCGTCGATCAACGTCAACTACGGCTTCGACAACAACAGCGGCGGCGGATGCCGCGACTACAACTGCGGGTCTCGCTGCTACGACGGCCACTCGGGGACGGACTTCGGCGTCCCCGTGGGCACGCCCGTGCTCGCGGGCGCCGACGGCGTGGTGGTCGCGACCAACAACGGATGCGCCAACACGGGCTACGTGGGCAACCCCTGCGGCGGCCGCTGCGGCAACTACGTGCAGCTCCAGCACGCCGACGGGTCGCGCTCGATCTACTGCCACATGCAGCTCAACTCGCTGGCGGTCTCGCGCGGGCAGCGCGTTCGATGCGGTCAGCAGATCGGCCGCTCCGCGAGCTCGGGAAGCTCCTCCGGTCCGCACCTCCACTTCGGGTGGAAGCGCTCCGCCACCGCGGCCTCGATCGACTCGTATCGCGGTCGCTGCACCTCGTCGCCGGGCGCGTGGGTCGACCAGCGGAGCTACCCCATGAGCCCCGCCGATCGCTGCCAGTGCGTCGCCGTCGCAGAGACGTGCAACAACCGCGACGACGACTGTGACGGACGCGTCGACGACGGCCTCTCGCGCTCCTGCTACACGGGACCGGCGGGCACCTCGGGCCGCGGCGTCTGTCG
Organism: Polyangiales bacterium; assembly: GCA_046351535.1. Lineage (GTDB taxonomy): Bacteria > Myxococcota_A > Polyangia > Polyangiales > CAISKJ01. The sequence continues at coordinate 29,520 of JAXLYG010000063.1, read as the reverse complement.
CGCAGGCACACAGACCTGCGCCGCGGGCGCGTGGGGAACCTGCGCCGGCCAGACGCTCCCCCGCGCGGAGAGCTGCAACCGCATGGACGACGACTGCGACGGCGTCGTCGACGACGGCGCGTGCATCATGGACGCAGGCACCCGACCCGACGCGGGCCTCACGGACGCCACCGTCGACCGCGCAGACGCCACCGCAGACCGAGCCGACGCCACCGTCGATCGCGCAGACGTCGTCGACGACCAGGCGCTCGATGTCGAAGACGACGCGACCGACGCCGACGACGTCGAAGAGGCCGCAGACGCGACCGACGCTGACGAGCGCGACGCCGACGAGGACGCGGAGTTCGTCGACGTCGAGTCGACGCCCGACGACGCCGACGTCTCCCCCGATCGCGTCGACGACCTCGAAGGCGGCTGCGGATGTCACGCAGCGGGTGCCTCGTCACGAGGGTCCTGGTCGGCGTGGCTCATCGCGTTCGCGGTGATGCTGCGCCGCGTGCGTGCTCGTCGCGCTCGTGCGCCGCGGGTGCACACGCGGGCGCACCGCGACCGATGATCGCAACGCGCGCCGCGACGATGCGCTGCGCGGAAACGTCGTTAGATTGGCCGTATGCGCAAGCTCATGCTCTGTGGTCTCGCGCTGCTCGGCGCGACGCATTGCGGCGACTCGACCTCGCCTGACGCCTCGACCTCCGACGTGACCGACGCGGTCGCGACGGATGTCACGCCCGACTCGACGCCGCTCGACGCGACGGTCGACGCATCGCCCGACGCCACGGTCGACGCATCGCCCGACGCCACGGTCGATGCGACGCCCGACGTCACCGCCGATGCGGCGACGGACGTCACCGCCGATGCGACGCCCGACGTCACCGCCGATGCGACGCCCGACGTCACCGTCGATGTCGCGACCGATGTCACCGCCGACGCGACGTCCCCCGACGGCGCGATTCCTCGCTGCGAGAGCGCCGGAGGACGCTGCGTGGCCCTGGTCCCCTCGGCGTGCGCCGACGGCGTGACGGGCAACGCGGACTGGTACTCCTGCGGCGGCGGACTCGGCGTGATGTGTTGCCTGCCGACGACCACGCCGCCGTCGTGTCGCGCGATCGGCACGCGCAGCGAAGGCTGGTACCGCGCGAACGGCGATCGGATCTGCTTCGCCACCTGCGCCGGCGCCACGGCGACCTGCACGAACGTGGGGACACGCAGCGAGGGCTGGTACACCGACGTGGCGAGCGCCGCGTGCGGAGATCCCCCCGTCGACCGGCTCATCCAGTGGACGCGCTGCTCGCCTTGACGCTCGGCGCGAGTCGCGCTTCGTGGGCGGATCCTCGAATCGCGCGCGTCCGCCGCGCAACGGAACCTCTCGACGCCCCATCCAACGCATGGGAGTCGGAGGAGAACGACGCATGACCGCCCCCGTTGCGCTCTACAAACCATTGAGCACGGCCCGCGTGCTCGTGGCCGACGATGACCGAGAGGTCCGGCGCTCGCTCGCGAGGGCCGTGAAGGTTCAGGGCGGCGTGGCCGACGAGGCCCACGATGGCTCGGCGCTCCGCACGATGCTGCGCGAGTCGCTGATGTTCCCAAGCGCGGAGCCCGAGTGGAACGTGATCGTCACGGACATCGACATGCCCGGCGCCTCAGGGATCGAGGTGCTCGAAGAGCTCGGCGCGCTCGTGGGGAGGCGACGCTTCATCCTCGTGTCGGGCCACGTCGACGACACGACGCGCCGTCGCGCGTACGCCGCGGGCGCCTACGCGGTGCTCCAGAAGCCCATCGAGATGCCCGAGCTCCTCGCGATGGTGGGTCAGGTCGCGCGATCGAAGTAGCGCGACGCCTCGAAGCATTCCGGTCAGGCTCGGAGCGACGGAGCATGGCCCGGTCGACAAGCGCCGCCGCGTAAGCGGCGATCGCGAACACACACATCTCAGCCTGCGTTCTGCTCCGCGAGCCACGCGGCTAGGTCCGCCGCATCGAGGTCGAGCGCGAGATCCCCGAGTCGCTCGGGGCCGAGCACTGCGAGCCTCGTTGCGAGCGTCGCGCGTTCGTCGTCGGTGAGCGCGCGACCGAGCTTGCGTACGAACAGCCGCGCGATCGCAGCGACCGCTTCGGCGCGCCCGGCCGCCAGACCACGCGCCTCCCCGCGTGCCTCGGAGTCGCGGCCGTACTGGACCATCTGCCAGACCTCGGCGCGTGACTTTCGGTACGCTTCGAGCTCGGTGTCGGTGAACGACGCCTCGTTGGCGAGCTCCAATGCGGCCCGCTGCTCGGGCGTGAAGGGCTCCTTCGCGGCGGTCTCGGGCGTGAGCAACGGGGCCGCGGAGAAGAGCGCCGCCCAGCGCTCCTCGGTCGTCGTGGGCTTTCGATCACGGAGCTTGGGTAGCTCGCAGAACACGTACTCGACCTGCGGAATCCCCGTCGAGCCGCTGAGTCGCTCGGTCATGCCCCAGTGACTCAGCATCGGCACGCGAGGCTGACCAGCGGCGTCTTGCGCGGCGTCGGACCAGAGCTCGAAGTCGCACACGGTGACGGCGATCACGGGGGTGAGAGCGTCGTAGGTCTCGCCCCGCTTGAGCGTGCCCACGTAGGCCTTGCACGCGTTGAACACCACCCGATTGAGAAAGCCCGTGATGGGGAGCACCTGCATCTCGACGACGAAGGTCCCGCCTCCCACCTCGCGGCACTTCACGTCGACGATCGAGAGCTTGACGCCGGGGATGTCGGGCACCTGATCGGGGGGCAGGTATTCGAGCGACGCGATGGCGTGCGTTCCGCGGCGTCCGAGAAAGTCGTTGAGCAGCCCGCGCAGCACGTCGGCGTGCTGGCCGAACACACGGCGAAAGACGAAGTCGTTCTTGAGATCGGCGTAACCCATCGCGCTGCACGCAGACTATCACAGCGTTCCGTGAGCCTCTCCGAGTGCGCGGGGGGTGGTCGAGAAGGTCACGCGAGCTCTCCGAACGGTCGCGAACCGTGGGTGACCCAGGGCTGCGAGGTCTCCGAATGGTCGCGAACCACGGGTGACCCGGGTCTGCGAGCTCTCCGAATAGGCGCGCGGGGTGGTCGAGAAGGTCGCGCGGGGTCTCCGAATGGTCGCGGCCCTTCGGGGGACCCACGAGGCGGCGCAGTCGAAGCGTCGACGAACGCGCCTCAATGGCGGTCGCGACCTCTCGCGGTGGGTCCGCGGCCGCGTCCGTCACCGGAAGTCAGCAGCGGGAGCACGAGCGACGCCGTCGCAACGAAGCGGAGCGGCTGCGTGGTACGCGCCGAGAGTTCCACGCACGCAGGGCATCGACACACGCACGCCGACGGAAGGCACCGCGGCCGCGTGTCGTCCGTCTCCATGCGCCCCCAATGATGCGCCGACCGACGCCCCTGCATTCCCTGTTGTTCGTGGTCCTGCTCGCCTGGGTACCCGACTTCAACGACCGCGGTTGGGTGTGGAAGACGCTCGAACACCGCTGCCGGGACGTGAGCTTCGATCGTTACGCAGGGGTGTCGGTGACGTGCAACGGCGACCAGGTCGAGGTGCTGCACACCACCACCACGAGCGCGATCGACTGGTCCGTTCAGGCGCAGGTCGCGTGGCGATCGGTCTACCTCGATCGCGGCGGCGTCGCCTCGGTCGTGGTCTCGATCAACGACGACATCGTCATGATCGAGAACGAGCAATGCCCCACGTGCAACGTGCAGCGCGGCCCGGTGTGGGTGTTCCGCCCGTCGCGCACGCGCCCTGCGGTGCTCCGCGAGATCCAGGGCATGATCCGACTGCCGACAGCCGTCGCCCGCACCACCGTCGCCGCGTGGCGCCAGCGGTGACCCCGCGGGACGCGCCCTCGTGCGATTGAGGTTCCGCCGTTTGGGTAGGGAGATGGGTGGCGATGGTCCCGCGCGGTCAGTAGTACTCGCGGATGTACCCGTAGGCCCGGTCGAAGAGCTCCTGCTCCTGGTGGAGCTTGTACTTGAAGAGCACCTTGCGGAGCGCGACCTTCACCTCGCGCTCCCCCGCGCTGCTCTGTTGCCACCCGGGGAAGCGCACGAGCCGCACGATCTCGTCGATGTCGGCGACGACGCGCTCGACGATCACCGGGGTCTTCTTGTTGCGGACTTCTTCGAAGAGCTCCGTGAGCTTCGCCTTGCCCAGGTCGACGTCCTCCTCGGGCGGCGCCTCGCGCTCGGCGTTCACGACGTCACGGGCGAGGGCGAGCAGCTCCTTGAGAAACTCCACGCTGCCCAGGATGCCCTTCTCATGGCGAGCCTTGAGGTCTTCGAGGCGCTGCCCGAGCGCTTTGTACTTCGCGTTGCCCGCGTGCTTGTGCAACCGACGCAGCACCTTGATCTCGACCTCGCGGGGGTCGCCGTTGCGAATCACCGCGTCGAGCATGTCGGCGTCGAGCACCAGGGTCTCGAGGTCGTCTCGAACTGCGTCGACCTTCACGTTCTGGTGAATGAGCTCGATGGTCTTCGCGCCGAGGCTCTGCCAGAGGAGCTTCCCGTGCCCGCTCGGGGGCTGCACCGACACGTAGACCTCGGTGAGCCAGCGGTAGTCGGACTCGTGCTGCTTCAGAAAGGGATCGGGCGAGAGGGCCTCCCACAGCCGAGAGAGCACGCCGTAGTCGGCCGCGAAGGCGTCGCGACGCTCGTTGTCGGGCAGGCAGTCTTGCGCCGCGATGAGCCCCTCGTAGCCCGTGAGCGAGCGATCGACGCCCGGAAAGTGTCCCACGCACGCTGCCAGCGCCTCGGGGAACTGCCCCTTGAGCGCTTCGAGATCGGTCACCACCTGACCGATCGACTTCTCGTCGAAGTCGAGCGCCGTCGCCACGTCGTCAAAGACGCCCAGGTAGTCGACGACGAGCCCGTGCGTCTTCTTGTCGCCGTACCGACGGTTCGTACGGCACACCGCCTGGAGCAGCGTGTGATCGCGCAGTGGCTTGTCGAGGTACATCGCCTGAAGGATCGGCGCGTCGAAGCCCGTCAGCAGCTTCGCCGTCACGATCAGCACCTTCAGCGGATCGCTCGCGTCGCGGAAGCGATCGAGCAGCGCCTCCTCCTCGTCGCGCGTGCGGTCGTACGGTTCGAAGCGCGCGTCGTCCTTGGTGACCGAGATGACGACGTCGGTGCTCCCCGCGGGCAGGTGCTTGTCGAGCGCGGCCTTGTAGAGCAGACAGCAGTCCTGGTCGTAGGTGACCACCATCGCCTTGAAGCCCTGCGGCGCGACCTTCGCGCAGTAGTGCGTGGCGATGTCCTGGCAGATCGTTGCGACCCGATCGGGGACCTTCACCAGCACGGCCATCTTCGCGGCGACCTTCGCCAGCGCGTCGCGGTCCCCCTCGGTGAGCTTGCCCGTGAGCTTCTGGTACTCGGCGTCGAGCGTGGCGCGGTCGATGTGCAGCTTCACGAGGCGCGTCTCGAAGCGCAGCGGAAGCGTCGCCCCGTCGCGCACCGAGTCCTCGAAGCCGTAGCGGCTGAGGTACCCGCTCTTGTCCTCAGGCGCGCCGAAGGTGCGAAAGGTGTTCTTGTCTCGCCGATTGATCGGCGTCCCCGTCAGACCGAAGAGGAACGCGTTGGGCAGCGCCGCGCGCATGTCGATGCCGAGGTCGCCCTCCTGCGTGCGGTGCGCCTCGTCGACCAGCACGATGATGTTCTCGCGCTCGTTGAGCAGGCCCGCGCCGTCGAACCTGAAGATCGTCGTGATGATGACCTTGCGCGAGTCCTGCTTGAGCAGCGTGCGCAGCTCCTCGCGCGTCTCGGCCTGCACGAGGTTGGGGATGTCGCTCGCGCGAAAGGTCGACGAGATCTGCGTGTCGAGGTCGATGCGGTCGACCACCACGAGCACCGTCGGGCTCTTGAGCGCGGGGTCCATGCGGAGCTTCTGCGCCGCGAGCACCATGAGCAGCGACTTGCCCGAGCCCTGAAAGTGCCAGATGAGCCCCTTCTTCGGCGCTCCCGCCCGCACGCGCTCGACGATGCCGTTGACCGCCTCGTACTGCTGATAGCGGCAGAGGAGCTTGATGCGCCGCCCATGTCGATCGGTCGCGAAGAGGGTGAACGCCTCGATGAGCTCCAGCAGCGTCGCGGGCGCCAGCAGCGAGGCCGCCGAGCGCGCCACGCCAGCCAGCGGTGAGGCGCTCGCGAGGTTCGCGTCGAGGTTCCACGGTCCCCACTCGGTGCCGGGCGCGCGGATGGCGCCGTAGCGCAGCACCTTGCCGTCAACCGCGACGTTCATCGCGTTGGGCACGAAGAGCTCGGGCAGGTCCTTCTCGTACTCCGCGAGCTGGATCACCCCGTCGACCCAACCCACCGCGGGCCTCGTCGGCGTCTTCGCCTCGATGACCACCAGCGGCAGCCCGTTGACGAGCAACACGAGGTCCGCGCGACGCTCCACCACCCCCTGGCGAAAGGTGTACTGCGAGGTGATCACCCACTGGTTTCGCTCGACGTCATCAAAGTCGACGAGCCGAACCGCGACGTGCTCCCCGTTCGGTCCGAAGGGCATCGAGCGGTCGCCGCGGAGCCACGAGAGAAAGACCTCGTTGGCCTTCACAAGTCCGTCGGATCGAACGGACGTGACCGCGGCGCGAAGGCGGTAGATCACCTCGTCCGCACGGTCAGGGTCCGCCGCGATCTCGGGGTTCAACCGGACGAGCGCCTCGCGTAACCAGGGCTCGACCCACACCTCGTCGTCCTTGCGAGGGAGGTGCTTCGCCGCGACGTAGACCCAACCCGCGCCCTTGCGAGAGAGCCCGGGGCCCGCCGTGGTGTGGTGCGTCGCGCCGCCCGAGAGCGCGTCGCGGATCAGAGATTCAACAGTGTTCGATTCCGTGAACATTCCTACTCCCCGATCCCCTCCAGTGAACTAGATAGAAACTTTTGTCTCATCGACTGCAACGAGCGGACTCGCTGAAGCGCAGTGGACGCACAACCATCAATCGAAGCGATGGCTTGGACTACGTCCCGCTGCACATGCAACGGAGGAAGGCGAATCCTAAGCGGCCTCAGGACCTGAAGATTAATATTCTTCTGTGCAGTCTTCGTCGCTTCAAGCATCTCAAGCCGCGGACGCAACCAGCGGAGAGTAAACTCCAAAAACCTCACGTCGATACTGGAAGAGTTTGGGATAATTCCCACTACGCTATCAGGACACCAAATCTCCGAGTTAGTGATGGCAGTTGCACCAATTACGGCAGCGATTGTAACAAGCACGGTTCCGACCGGAAACGACCGACTATACGACTTTCCTTCCTCGCTAAGATATTGCGATACACGTTCCAGCACTCCCCTCGAGGCCGCAACGTCCCCGGTTTGAACAAAAGGATAGGTCCCACCATAAAACCGAGGCAGGTTCCGAGGCCGGTGGGCGAACTTACCCCGTTCAACCGAGGCCACAGCATCCAGTGCTACGTCCGGCCATTCGTGATAACCACAATACTGAGATCCGATCAGCTCGCGAATCATTGCCTGAGTCAGCCGATCACTTTCATGCATGGCATCTCGAAGTGCTTCTATGGCCGAATCCCATGCGTCTCCCAGGAGGGTCACTAGCGAGCGTTGAACTTGTTTTGAGGGCAGGAGGAACTCGTGCGCGGCGAGGCTCGTCCAGTTCGTACGTGGTGACAGCGAGCCCGCAGACGTCTCGATCGCTCGCTTGAAGAACGCGTCGGACTGACAGATGAACGGGAGCAGGTCGGGCAGCAGCTCCGACGACGACGGCTCGAGCACGTAGATGTCGCCCGAGCATACGCCCTCGAAGTCAGCGACCGCGACCTTGCGCTGATACGCCCGACGCTTGCCGAAGAGCACCTGCCCCGGCCTGAAGCGGTTGGTGAAGGTGGTGCCGTCGGCGACGTTGCCCCAACTGCGGATCTTCAGGTCTTCTGGCTCGATGTGCTCCAGTCCGACGTAGCGCTCGATGCCTTCGGCCTTCGGATCGACTCGATCGCCGCACAGCCGCACGACGTCGCCGAACTTCACCCGACGCCATCCCTCGCACGATCGACCGTTCATCGCGACTCCGCCTCCTCCACCAGCCCGTCCAGCATCGTGACCACGTCGTCCATCTGCTGCCAGAAGACGCGGCTCTCCTCTCGAAAGTGACGCCACGAGGTCGAGAGGTCGGTCATAGCCTGTCCCTCGGCCACGACGGTCTTCGACTCGCGCTTCACATAGAGCGGAATTGAAAGGTTGCCGCCTCGCTTCGCGATCTCGTCGATCGAGACCACCGAGGCGAAGCCGGGTTCGTCACGAAAGGCCCTGTACGCCTCCACGATGCGCCGCTGGTGAGCGTCGGTGAGAAAGCTCTGCGCCCGCTCGCGGGTGACCTCGTTGAGGGCGTCGATGAGCAGCACCTTGCCCTTGCGCTCCTTGGGCTTGCTGTTGCGGCAGACGACGACGCAGCTCTCCATCGGGGAGTTGTAGAAGAGGTTGGGGCCCAGGCCGATCACGGCATCGACGCGGTCGGAGGCGACGAGCCTCGCGCGCATCTCGGACTCCTCGTTGCGAAAGAGCACGCCGTGGGGCCAGAGGATCGCGCAGCGCCCTCTCTTCGCCGAGAGGCTCTTGAGAATGTGCTGAAAGAACGCGTAGTCGGCGCGGCCCTGCGGAGGCGTGCCGAGCGTGTTGCGACCGAAGGGGTCCTTTTCGAAGAGTCCGCGGTCCCACTGCTTGATGGAGTACGGCGGGTTGGCGAGGATGACATCGAAGGTGCGCAGCCGATCGCCCTCGGCGAAGCGAGGGGCCGCGAGCGTGTCTCCGCGCGCGACCTCGAAGTCTTCGACCCCGTGGAGGAAGAGGTTCATGCGCGCGATCGACGAGGTCATGAGGTTGCGCTCCTGACCGTAGAGCTTGAGCGTGCGGTGCTCGCCGCCTCGCGCCTTCACCGACGCGAGGGCCGACAGGAGCATTCCCCCGGTGCCGCAGGTGGGGTCGTAGATCGACTCGCCGGGCTGCGGATCGAGGAGTTCGGTCATCATGTGGACGACCGTTCGGTTGGTGTAGAACTCGGCGGCCGTGTGTCCGCTGTCGTCGGCGAACTTCTTGATGAGGTACTCGTACGCGTTGCCGAGCTCGTCTTCGGGCACGTCGGCGATCGAGAGCACCTTCGACGAGAAGTGCTCCAGCAGGTCTTTGAGGGTCGCGTCGGGGAGTCGCTCCTTGTTGGTCCAGGGGGCGTCGCCGAAGATGCCATCGAGGTGCTTGGGGTTGTCGCGCTCGATGGCGCGCATGGCCGTGGCGATGGCCTTGCCCACGTCGCGCGTCGCCTCGCGAACGCGGCTCCAGCGCGCGTCGTCGGGGAGCACGAAGCGATGGTTCTCTTCGAAATCACCGCCGGTCTCTGCGACGGCCTTCGCGGTCTCTTCGTCGTGCACGTCGCAGAGGCGCTTGAAGAAGAGCAACGGAAAGATGAACTGCTTGTAGTCCCCCGCGTCGATGAGCCCTCGGAGGAGCGTGGCCGCGCCCCAGAGGTACGACTCGAGCTCCTGCTGCGTGATGCGCGGCATCTCAACCCGACGGAGTGACAGAGGGAGGAAAGCTCAAGGCCACACGGACTCCGTCGCACTACCCGCGACGCACCTCGGTGTCAACGACGCGCGGGGTCATCGTCCGTCCGGGTCAAGGGCTCGCGAGCGTGCCAGCGCGGCGCCCGATGCTCGATCTTCCCCTCGGTCGCCAGCGCTTCGAGGTGATCCTTCACCGTGTTCTCGCTGCGGTGGAACCACTCCGACAACTGCGCCGTCGTGCACGGTCCGAGCGCTACGACCCGCACCAGCAGCGCGCGTATCGACGCGTTGTCGGGCGATGATCGCCCGAGGGCCGCGATCTCGAGCCACGACACATCGTCGAAGCCGACAGGCCGCTCGGGGTCGCGCGACGCGTGATCGCCGAGCGGAGCGCCGGGCGTGTCGAGCGTGAGGTGCCACGTCGATCGCGTGTCGTCGTCGACGGCGTGACGGATGTAGTCGTACGCGAGCGCCTTGTACTGCTCGTAGGGGCCGAACGCGATGGCGAGCAGCTTGCGCCAAGCCTCGGCGGCCTCCAGCGCGTCACCGCGCGCGATCGCTGCGGTCACCGACTCGACCCGCCCCGCGAGGCCCTTCACGCGGCTGGTGTAGAACCCGAGGATGTCGCCTCGATCAAGCCCGAACACCTCGATCGTTCGTATCGCGCGGCGGGCCTCGTCGCGCGTCAATCCGCGTCGCGGAAAGGGCTTCCACTGTTCGTCGCCGTCGATGTCACGCCCCTGGATCCTGAACTCGATGAAGCGCATCGGGTCCTCGCGTGTCGGATCGATCAGGAGCGGCCGCTCGTCTCCCGGCGGCGTCTGCATCGGCGCGAGCCTCGCGCCCTCGTCGAACAGCGGAAACTGGTTGCCCTTGTGACCCTGATCGTTGCATGTGCCGCAGGCGCGGAGGAGGTTCTCCCACGACCACGTGAGCCACCAGTAGCCGCTCGCGATCACCCTCTGCTTGTCGTCGTAGACGGCGGCCTTCGGTCGAAAGTGCTCGATGGGGTTGCCCGTCTCACGGATCTGCCCTTCGCAGTACGCGCAGAACGGCCCCTGAGCGCCACGGGCCTTCAGCGCCTCGGAGGCGCACTGGTACCCGTCGTCGAGCTTCATCGTCCCGACGCGCTGCCCGAGGTCTATCAGCCTGCAAACCGCTCTGCGAAGGCGTCGCTCTTCGCGGAGCTCGTCAGGCTCCTCTCCGCGCGAGATGCGGATCACGCGTCGCTCTCTCGCGTCACGGGCTCGAAGTCGGGCGTGACCCCTTCACGCGCGAGGAGCTCGCGGATGCGCGCGAGCTCGGCCTCTTCTTCGTCGGTGCGGTAGGGGTTGCCCGAGAGCGTGCCGTAGCGATGCAGCGAGCGACCGAGCTCGTTGGGAAAGACGTCGTCGATGCCGAAGAACTTCGAGTACAGCTCGGTGCCCGTGCGCAGGCGCGGGTCGAACTGCGCGGGCTCGACGGTGAAGTCGCCCCCCTCGCGTTTTGTGAGCAGAAAGACCTCGCTCTTGCGCGCGCCCGCGAGGGTGAGCGGGTTGTGCGTGGTGGCGACGAAGGTCATCCGCTCGAAGAGGCGACGCACCTCCTGGATCACCCGCACCTGCCAGCGAGGGTGCAGGTTCTGATCGATCTCGTCGATGAGCACCACACCGGTCATCTGCTTCGCGAAGTCGTCGGGCAGCTCGCGCAGGTCGTGGTGGCGCGAGACATAGCGAATGAGGAGGTCGCCGATCCACCCTGCCATCGTGAGGTAGCCGTCGCTGAGCGAGCTGAACTGCACATCGGGGCCGCTCGCGGGCCTCACCCACAGCCCGTCCTTGCGCGCGGGGAGGAACGTGTGCCCGATCGCCTGCCCGAGGCTACGAGTGACAGCTTCGTAGGCGCGTTGTGCTCCGTCGTCGTTCTTCGATGCCGCCTCCTGCAGGGTGATCCAGGTCTCGACGTCGATGAGTCCGCGGTCGTCGTCGAAGAGTGTCGCGATGTTGGCGTAGGGCGTCTGCGCGCGCTTCGAATCGCGGTCGCCGAGCGCGTTGCCCCGGCGGCATCCGTACGCGACCACCCACGGAAACTCGCCGTGATACCCGTTGGGCTCGGCGCTCTCGGTGTCGTCATCTCGTCGAATGGTCAGGAGCGAGCGTCGGCCGCGGAGGTGCACCGCGCAGGTGCCGTGCGTCGCGCCGTGGCGCACGTAGAACGCGCGAGCGTCCTTGAGCGCGGCGCTTGCGTTGTCGCGATGGGTGAGCGCGAGCGCGACGGCGCGGAGCAGGGTGCTCTTGCCGGCGCCGTTCTCGCCGAGGAAGACGATCCACTGGCCGCGGTCGTCGGGGCGGTCGAGGTCGGTGACGTGCACGTCGGCGAGGCAACGCAGGTTCGCGACGTGGATCTCGTCGAGCGCGACGATGTCGAGGGAGAGGGCGCGCGCATTGGCGGCGGCGACGAGCGCCTCGAACGCGGCGCTGGTCGGCTCTTCAGGCGTAGGCTCCGGCAGGCCGAGGGAGCGCCAGACATCGGGGGAAGACAGCCCCGAATCGCCAGCATTCCAGGCGAACTCGATGACCCCCGCGGGGATCAGCGCATCGAGTTTCGCGAGCAGCCTGGGGGCGTGTTCCGCGAGGCCGTCGTCTGCGATATCGAGCGCGAGGATGCTCGAGATTGAAACGGATGTCGCGCGGACCGAGGCGTTGTCGCGGAGCCACTCGCACAGGCCCAAGGAGAGGCTCTCGCGCAGGGGGGAGCGCTCATAGAAGAGTCGTCCCATCGCGAGGAGCAGCACGTTGCGCCACGCGCTGTATCCCGCGATCGCCTTGAAGCGAGCCTCGACGTGCGCGTCGATCCCCGTCGTGAGCGCCCATGCGGCCATGAACTCCTGAAGCGATCGGAGCTCGTACGAGAAGCGCCCCGGCTCGCGCTCGACCAGGAGCACCAGCCGCTGCTCGACCGCCTCGATGAGCTCATCGACGCGTCGGAGCTCGTCCTCGCTGGTCTCGTCGTCGACCTCCATCAGGCGACGGGCTGCCATGCGAAGCCACGCGCGCGAGACCGCGGCGTTGGATCCGTTGTCTCGCTCTTCGAGGGCGTGCAGCACGAGGCCCGCGTGCCGATGCAGCTCGTTGACGACGGGGCGCATCGCGGCGAGCACGGGCGAGAGCGTGGTCCCTCGCGCGACCTCGCGGTTGTAGATCGTCTCGTAGAAGCGCTGGAACACCTCCCACCGCAGCCTCGGTGCCTGGCCCTCGTCGGCGATGAGGTGGACCATGATCGCCGCGAGGAGCGGCGTGCGGAGGAGCTGCGCGACCGCGTCGTCCTTCGCTGCGGCGCGAAGGCGCTCCTCGATGCGCTCCCGCCGACGGGGCTGCGTCGGGTGGCGAGCGAAGATGATCTGGGCGCTGTACGCGAGCGACTCATCGAGGGTCAGCTCGCGGAGATAGAGCGGGAGGTATCCGCCGAACTCCTCGCCCCAGCCTTGCGGCCGCGTCGTCGCGATGACCAGCGGGGCGTTCGTGGGAGACGAGTGAGCGTCGATGAAAGGCTCGACGCTCTGGAGCGCCAGCTCCCGGTCGTGCCGCGCGGGCACCTCGTCGAGTCCGTCGAGGATCAGCAGCCACGGGGTCGCGCGCAGCAGGGTCTTGAGCGCGTCGACGTCGAGGCTCTTACGCCAGCGCTCGTGCGCGATGTACTCGACGAGGCGGGCGGTGGCGGGCGTCTCCTGGTGCCGGGTGCACCACGCGGCGAAGCGCGAGCTCGATTACGATGGGCAGGCGCCCGCGCGAGGGGACATGCTCCGCGCGACGCTCCTTGTCGTCGTTGAGCGCCGCGTCACGGAGGCCCTCTACGCGCCCGGAGAGGTCCCCCGACTCTGGTCGGTGCGGTCGGCCCGAGCGCCAGACCTCGGGTCGCTTCGCGACTTCAACCGCCCCGAGGCAACGGCGCCGGTGCGCTTGCACGAGGTGCTGCACCAACGTCGACTTGCCCTGACCGGGACCTCCGACCAGCAGCACTCGACCCGGCATGCACGGCTCGGGGTTCTCGTCGTCGGGGCCGTGAATGACCCAGTCGCCATCGAGGCGCGAGAACTCTCTGGCGGCCGCTTCGAGGAAGCGAAACCCGCCAAGCGTGGGGGTGCCCGGCCAGTCGGGAGCGCGGGTCACCGTGAGGTCCACGAACACCTGCGTCAGGCGGATACGATCGTGTGAGGTCGTCCCCGCCTCTTCGAGGCGCGCGAACTGATCTTCGACGAACTCCGTTGCGATCGCTTCGGTGAGAAGCTCTCGTCCGAAAAAACCCACGCGTTCGAACGCCTCTCGCAAGAATCCGCCGCTCATCGCGCGGGACTATCGGTCACCGCGGGCGCCATCGCAACCGCGGCGGTACACGTCGCTGCGCCCCCTCGCGCCGACGTGCGCAACGTTGACGCAACCGCCGGGGAGGGCGGGCGCGGAAGCGGCGGGAGAGGGGACGCCGCGCGCGCTTGAAAAGTGGAGCCCGCTCACGAGAGCCAGCCCTCGTCTTCGAGGAGCTTCGCCAGGCGCTCCTCCGCATCACGCGCGCGGGCGAGGGCGTCTTTGAACCTCGCGACAGCCTCGGGGAGCGGGAGGACCTCCTCCTTCGGCGCCGGGGTGACGTAGCGAGGGATGTTGAGCGTTCCTTCGAGGGCAGCGATGTCTTCGAGGGTGGCGACCTTCGCGCGGTGGGCCACGTCGCGAAACGCACGCACGGTCTTCTCGATCTCGGCGGCGTGCTCGGGTTCGAGGGTGTTCTGTGCGCGCCCCTTGCGAAAGAGGTCCGAAGCGTCGACGAAGAGCACCTTGCCCCTGCGCTCCTTCGCCTTGCGATGGCGGAGCACCAGCACGCACGCGGCGAGGCCGGTGCCATAGAAGAGGTTCGGCGCCAGACCGATCACGGCTTCGATGAGATCGCGTTGAAGGATCTTCTGCCTGATCGCGCCCTCGACACCACCACGGAAGAGCGCGCCCTGTGGGAGCACCACGGCCATGCGTCCTGTCTTCGGAGCCATCGAGGTGACCATGTGCTGCACCCACGCGAAGTCACCGCTCGACGCGGGAGGGAGCCCCGCGAAGTTTCGCTGCCACGGGTCCTTGGCCCAGACCTCGTCACCCCACTTCTCCAGGGAGAAGGGTGGGTTCGCGATCACGACGTCGAAGTCCGCGAGCTTGCCCGCGTCGTAGAACGCCGGGTTTCGCAGCGTGTCGCCGCGCACGACCTGAAAGTCCTCGACCCCGTGGAGGAAGAGGTTCATGCGGGCGATGGCCGACGTGGTGAGGTTCTTCTCCTGGCCGTAGAGCTTGCCGAAGAAGCGACGAGGATCGCCACCGCGCGCTCTCACATGCTCGACGGCCGCGAGGAGCATGCCGCCAGTGCCGCACGCCGGGTCGTAGACGGTCTCTCCCTCACGCGGGTCGAGCAGGTCGATCATCAAGCGCACGACGCTGCGAGGCGTATAGAACTCACCGGCCTTCTTGTTGGTGGCGTCGGCGAACTTCTTGATGAGGTACTCGTAGGCGTCGCCGAGCAGGTCGCTCTCGACGCTGTGATCGCCGAGCGAGAGCGCAGAGAAGTGCTCGATGAGATCGCAGAGGAGCGCGTCCGAGAGGCGCTCGGTGTTGGTCCACTGTGCGTCGCCGAAGACGCCGTAGAGTGTGCCCTGGTTGGCGCGCTCGACGGATTGCAGCGCCTTCTGGAGCACGGCGCCGACCTTCTTCGTGATCGCGCGGACGTCGCGCCAGTGGGCGCCTTCGGGCACCTGAAAGCGGTGGGCCTCGGCGAAGCTGGCGTCGCCGAACTCCTCGACAGCGGCCTTCGTCTCGTCGTCCCAGACGTCGCAGATGCGTTTGAAGAAGAGGAGGGGAAAGATGTAGGTCTTGAAGTCCGCCGCATCGACGGGGCCCCGGAGGATGTTGGCAGCCTCCCACAGGTGGTTCTTGAGCCGCTCGGCGGTAAGCGTCGACGCCCCGTCGACGAGCGGGAGTTCTGGCGCGGCGGCCTTCTTCGCGGGTTTCGAGGTCTTGGCGCGGGCCATCGGGGCGGGCGAACGGAACCACAAACGCCCGCCGAACTCAAGCGAGGTGTGCACGCCGCGCCCGCAGGGCTTCACGCGGTGAATCGAGAGGGAGGTGGTGGACAGTCGGCGGGGCTCTGTTCACGTGTATACGGTGTAAACACGTATGGGGTTGGTCGAGCTCCTTGAGAAGAGTGCCGTAGATCGCGGGAGTGCTCAAGGTGCTGTGCTCTACGAGGTCTGAAGACAATCAACTGAGACCGGACGATTTTCGTCCGCGTCGATTGCGAACAGAGATCCACGAAGGTATCGTGAATTCAGTTCTCACAATGGAGCACACCGCATGATCGAGAGAGACACAACATGGTTCATCTGGTTCGTCGAGGAGACCGTGGAGTTGTGGCTAAAGCGTGTCAAAAATCGCAGGGAGGCGAAGGATAACCCCGAGGACATCTACGACCTGTCGAACACGGACCTAGGCGGAATCGCCGAGGACAGTGTCGTACTCCGGTTCGAGGATCTCGGATATCTCGCCACGCGGACCCCGGGAAGCCGGACTCCGGCAGACGTGTACGCGATCCAATGGACGACGGGAGGTATCCACATCTCGCTCGTCCAAGTGAAATCCACTCGTGGCGATGTCCCGAAGCAACTGCGCGACGAAGCCATCCAGATGCTGCTCGCACTGGCGCGTTTCGTGTCAGAACGCCTGCATCAGTCGAATCTGGTCCCCTTCAGGGTGAAGCAATTTCGCGTCGTAATCTCCGCGGGATACGCCGGTCTGATCGTCGGTGATATCGCGGAGGACGACACATGCGATTTCACGCTCTTCAGCACCGAAGTCTTCCACCGCCTCCCCGACCGACGCGAGAGCTCGTGGCGTCAGCGGATCGAAAGCGCTCATGCTCTCGGCGGCATCGGGTTGGCGAAGCGGCACTGGATCGATCCGAGTCTCTTTCGCATCCCTGAGCACCGTACGCTCCTCACCCCTTCGCGGCGCCGCAAAGCGGCTTTGCCCCGCAGTAGCGACACGCCTCGCCGGGCCTCGCCTCGAAGGCCCTCGCGCTGATTCCCTTCGCATGAAGAACCAACGACTCGACCGCTGCGGCCACGTCGGCCTCGGCGGTCGACACCTCATGCCTCGCTTCGAACTTCGGCGCCATGAGATCGTGGAGCCACGCGGCGCGCACATCGAAGCCCTCGGCCCTCGCAGCGGCTGCGTAGAGCTTGAGCTGAAGGTCGAGCGTGGCGTCACCATCGTGTACGGGGCGCGTCTTGTAGTCGACGAGCGCGAGCGCTCCCTTCACGCCGCCCTGGTCGTCGAGCACGACATCGGCGCGGCCGCGGAGGCTCATGTCCGCGAGGTGCAGTTCGAAAGGACGCTCGACGTCCCAGACGCGGGTGAGATCGTCGGCGAAGTCGGTCAGGTACGCGTCGACCACGGCGCGGGCCCTTGATTCGAGGTGCTCCCAGACGTCGGCGTCGGCGAAGGGGAGATAGAACTCACGTTCGAAGAGCGCGTCGACGTCGGCGCGAGAGGGCTTCTGCCCCGAGGCACGCACTCGCTCCGCGAGTCGACGCAAGACATAGTGCACCGCGCTGCCGAAGCCTCGCTCCTTCGCGACTGGGGGCTCGAAGCCGAGGTTGCGAGAGAAGCGCAGCATCGCCGGACAACGCGCGAACTCCGCCAGCTCGGAGAAGGTGAACGACGGCCGCTCATCGGCAGACGGCGGCGCCGTCTCGACGTGCTCGGGCACCCACAGAGCCTTCGTGGAGACGGGGATCGCGCCGCCCTTCACACGCGCGAAGAAGGGTGATGGTTTGACGCTCCACTTCGCCTTGTCGTGACGCGAGAGGTAGAGGTGCTCCCTCGCGCGGGTCATGGCGACGTAGAAGAGCCGCTCCTCGTCGGCGACCGAGCCCTCGTAGCGTGCCGCGGGAAAGAGCTCGCGAGGGATGAGCCAGTCCTTCGGCTTGCCCACCATCGGCATCGGGAGATTGCCCGCGGTGAGGAACGGCACGAACACCACGGGCCACTCGAGCCCCTTCGCTGCGTGCATCGTCGTGATGGTGACGCCGCCGAGCTCGACGTCGGGCTCCCCGGCGAAGTCCTCGTAGTTCGCGTGGGCGTAGTACGCGATGTACTCGGCGAGGCCCTTGACGAACTCCTCGCCGCCGGTCGCGCCAGCCTTCACGATCTTGTTCCCACTGCGGGTGATGCGCCGATGACCGCGACGGGTCACGTGCTCGTAGTCGGCCACGACGCGGCTGAAGCGCCCGAGGATGCCGAGGCGGCGCGCGGTCTCAGGCTCGTCGGGGTCCCAGTTCTGCACCCCGAGCGCGTTGAGGAGGCGGTGGTACGTCGAGACGAGGTCGGCCTCCTTCATCCCGGGGACGACTTTTCGCAGGAGCTCCAGCACGCGGCGCAACATCGACAGCCGCTGCTCGGCGACGTTGAAACAGCGCGAGATCTCCGCGATGAGCGCGTCGAGGTCCAGGGTGACGGGCGTCTTCTCTCGCGCGGGCTTCCACTCGGTCTCACCGGAGATCCACGCGAAGACGCGCGCCAACAGGTTGGCCTCTGGCTGCTGAAAGAGCCCCGCTCGCCCCTCGCAGCGCACATCGATCCCCGCGGCCCCGAGCGCATCGACGAAGGTCGCAGCCGCGGCGCGCGTGCGCACGAGGATGGCGATGTCGCGCGCAGCCACGCCACCCGCGATCATCGCCTGGATGGCGGTCACGATCTGTGCGACCTCGTCCTCGCGCGTCGGCGACACGAAGCGATGCACGTCGTGAGGGATGGTCGATCGCGTGGCCGAGATCGCCTTGGGCACGCGCCCGGGAATGTCCGCGGCGAACGCGCCCGCGAGGTCGACGATGCCAGCGCGCGAGCGACGATTCACACCGAGCGTCTCGCGCGTCGCCTCAAACTCGTCGCAGAACGAGCGGAGGAAGTCGACCGACGAGCCGCGCCACTGGTAGATCGCCTGATCGTCGTCGCCGACGACACACACCTCGACCGGAGGGACGGCGAGCCGTCGAATCAGCGCGGCCTGCGCGGGGTTGATGTCTTGAAACTCGTCGACGATGAGGTGTCGAAGGCCCGCGTGGTACCGATCGAAGACCGCGGGATCTCGAAGCGCGCTCACCACCCGTGAGATGCAGAGGTTGTGCGTGTGCACGTGGTATCGGTCGAGCACGTCGAGGTAGCGCTCGTAGACCTTCTTGAAGTCTCCTGCCGGGAGGAGCGCGAGGTCGAGCATCTCGTTCTCGACGACGCTGGCGCTGTCGAGAAAGCGCCGAACCTTCGCGGCGGCGGTGTCGCCCTCGATCGCTTCGATGCCGAGCTTCTTCGCCTCCCGCACGAGGAGGCCGACCAGCCGGTGCTCGTCGAAGAGCTCGTAGGTCGCGTATCGCGGCACCTGCTCTTGCAGAAAGCGCAGGCAGTACGAGTGGATGGTCCCGACGTACATCGGCGCGAGGCGACCGAGATCGAGGCTCGGCAGGACCTCCTGCACCTTGCGGATGATTCGCCCTTTGAGCGACGCCGCGGCGGCGTTGGTGAACGTGAACGCGACGATCGACATCGGCGCGACGCCTTCGGCGAGCAACTGAGCGACGCGTCGGGCGACCGTCTCGGTCTTGCCCGAGCCCGCACAAGCGACGACCTGAAGGTGTCCGCCGCGGTGCATGATGATGCGTTGCTGTTCCGGCGAGTACGACAAGGCGGTCGAGGGTTCCACGATGCGCAACGATACCGCGGGCAGGCCCGTCACAGCGCCCCCGGCAGACGCTGCCGGTCCGCAACCTCAGAATATCGCCTCGCCCCGGCTCATGCTTTTTCAACGCGCACCGTTACACATCATCGGAACGCCCCGACGCCACGCCCGCCGCGTGGTCGCGCTGCCGGTCACGCTCCTGTGCTCCGCGTTGCGCGCGATGCTCCCTTCGCGGGCTCGTTCCGAGAAAGCGTTGCGCCCCGCATGGCAGCTTCGATCCCGCCTCCTCGACAGCACGCGAAGGGGACGCCCTCCGTCGCGCGTCCGTCGACCCCGCCGCAGCCGCTGTTGGCTGCGCGCGTGCGTGACGGCAAACCGCTCTCCGCGCAGCGCCGGAGCTACGTCGCCTGCTTCGCGCACTTCATCCACGAAGCGCGCGCCTTCGCGCCCGACGAGGTGATCCCCTATCCCGGCGACGCCGAGCTCGCGCTCGTCAACGCGCGCGCTGGAACCGACGCCGCGTGCGCCGACCTCACCGCGATCGCCACGCACCTCCCGATGCTCTCGATCGAGCGGGCCCTCGAGACGCCCGACGTGGCGCGCGCCGTGATTCACGCGACGCTCCAGACCGACGCGCCTGCGGCCCCGACCGAGCCTCACGCCGTCGTGGTGCAGCGCGTGAAGACGCAGCGCCGCAACATGGTCAACACCGCGCAGACACTCGCCGACAAGGGGAAGCTCCCCGCCGATCAGGTCGCGCGCCTCGGTCGCACGAAGGGCCCGGCCGGGCTCATCAACGACGCGGTGCTCGTCGCTGGCATCTTCACCGAGCACGCCAACGCCATCGCCGGGATGCACCCCTTCACGCAGAAGGACATCGACACGCTCCGCGCCGACGCCGAGTGGCTGCGTGAGAACACGCGTCCGAGCGACGCGCGACGCCCCAAGCTCGCGAAGGCGAACGGCGCCGTGAGCGACCGCGACCGACTGTGGACGCTGCTCGTCCGCCGACACGCGATGCTGCGTCAGATCGCGGGCTACTTTCACCCCGACGACATCGCGTCGATCGTGCCGCCGTTACGGTCGCGCGTCCGCGTGAGCGCGGCGGCGGACGAAGAGGTCGTCGACCGCCCGCCCGTCACGCCGCCCACGCCCTGAGCGAAGCCCCGCGCAGACCCGCCACGCCGCGCATCACTCGATGATGAAGCGCGCCCAGAAGTTCTCAGACCCCGAGTTGCGGATGATGACCTCGCGGTCGGTGCGTCCGTTGCGAGAGCCGCACTGCGTGAGCCACAAGCACACGCTGCCGCTCTGCTCTGCGAGCGGACCGTCGGCCGAGAACGACACCTGACACCGCACGGCGTTGGGCGCGCGCATCAGCCCGTGCGGAATCGCAAAGGTCGTGAGCGCCGTGAAGTGAACGCGGTCGCTCGTCCAGCCGCCGACGATCCAGCGGTCGTGGCCGTCGCTCGCGCCGGGGGCCGTCACGTCGACGATCGACGCGCACGCGTCCTGCTCGGGTGGCGTGCCGCACGAGACCGCGACGAGGCACGCGCCCAGGAGCGCGAGGCGCTTCATCTACAGGTGCTCCGCGATGTCGCGCGCGTGGTACGTGATGATGATGTCGGCGCCCGCGCGGCGGATCGAGAGCAGCGTCTCCTTCACGGTGCGCGTGAGGTCGAGCCACCCGTTGGCCGCCGCCGCGTGGAGCATCGCGTACTCGCCCGACACGTTGTAGGCCGCCACGGGGACGTGCACGGCCTCCTTCACGCGCGCGATCACGTCGAGGTACGCGAGCGCGGGCTTGACCATCACGATGTCGGCCCCCTCTTCGAGGTCGAGCGCCACCTCGCGCATGGCCTCGCGCGTGTTCGCCGGGTCCATCTGGTAGCTCGCGCGGTCGCCGAACTTGGGCGCGCAGTCCGCCGCCTCGCGGAACGGACCATAGAACGCGCTCGCGTACTTCACCGCGTACGACATCACGATCACCTCCTCGTGACCGTGGCTGTCGAGGACCTTGCGCACGGCGCCGATGCGTCCGTCCATCATGTCGCTCGGCGCGATCACGTCGGCGCCCGCGTTGGCGTACACGAGCGAGATGCGCGCGAGGCGCTCGACGGTGGCGTCGTTGTCGACGTCGACCGATCCGTCGCGGCGCGTTCGGAGCACGCCGCAGTGGCCGTGCGAGGTGTACTCGTCGACGCACACGTCGGCCATCATCACGGCGTCGGGGAGCGCGTCTTTGATCGCCTTCGTGGCCGTCGGAACGGGACCTGAAGGGTCCCACGCGCCGCTGCCCTCCTCGTCTTTGCGATCGGGCAGACCGAAGAGGAGAAAGCTTCGGATGCCGAGCGACCACAGCGCCTTCGCCTCTTCGACGGCGAGGTCGACGGAGATCTGCGCGTGGCCGGGCATCGAGTTGATGGGCTTCTTGCGGTTCACGCCGGGCGTGACGAAGAGCGGCGCGACGAGCTGCTCGGGGCGCAGCGAGGTCTCGCGCACCATCGCGCGGATGGCGCCGTTGCGGCGCAGTCGACGGGGGCGTTGCACGGGAAAGGTCATGACGGTGAAGGCTCCGGGTGAGGGGGGCGAGAGAACCAGGCGCGCAGCGCGTCGAGGAGGCCCGCGGTCGTGTACTCCGTGGCCTCGGCGGTGACGGTGAGCCCGCGAGCGCGCGCGGTGTCTGACGTCACGGGCCCGATCGACGCGATGGCCGCGCGAGCGAGCAGTTGCGCGGCGTCGTCGCCGAGCGCGTCGCAGAGGTTGGTGACCGTCGACGACGACGTGAACGTCACCGCGTCGATGCGTCCTACGGTGAGCGCCTCGCGCAGCATCGCGACCTCGTCGGAGGGCACCGACGCGGTCTTGTACGCGGGCACCACGTCGACCGTCGCGCCCATCTCGGCGAGCGCTTTGGGCAACGCGTCGCGCGCGACCTCGGCCCGCGCGATGAGCACCCGCGCACCGCGAATCGCATCACCGAGCAGTCCACCGATGGCGCGCGCGACGCCCTCGCCGATGAACTCCTTCGCGACCGCATCGGGACGCACGCCGCGGACCTTGAGCGACTCCGCCGTGGCGGGTCCGATGGCGACGACCTTCGAAGCGCCGAAGGCCCGCGCGTCGAGCGAGCGCGCTTCGAGCGCCGCGAAGAAGTGCTCGACGCCGTTCTGGCTCGTGAACGCGACGGCCGCATACGCACCCGAGGCGAGCTCGCCGACGCTGCGGGCGAGGGGAGCGCCATCCGTCGGCGCCTCGAATCGCAGCACGGGGAACTCCACGGGCGACGCGCCCTCGTCGATGAGCGCATCGACGAATCCCCCGCTCTGGGCCTTCGCGCGCGTCACGACGACGCGCCTCCCGAAGAGCGGTCGCGCGTCCCACCAGCGGAGCGTGTCGCGCAGGGTCACGACATCACCGACCACGACGATCGCGGGCGCGCCGATGCTCGCGGCTTCGCACAGCTCCGCGAGGGTGGCGACGGTGCCCGTGATGGTGCGCTGCTCGGGGTGCGTGCCCCACTGGATCACCGCGGCGGGCGTCGTGGGGGCGCGACCGTTCTCGATGAGCGCGGCCATGTCGTCGGCGAGCCGATGGACGCCCATGTAGAGCACGAGCGTCTGTGTGGCGGTGGCGAGGTGAGACCAGTCGTGGGCGCTGCGGGCCTTGCCCGGACGCTCCGTCGACGTGACGAAGGCGATCGACGAAGACCGCTCGCGGTGGCTGATCGGAATGCCCGCGTAGGCCGTCGCGCCGAGCGCCGCGGTCACACCGGGAACGATCTCGAAGGGCACCCCGTGCTCCGCGAGGAACTCGCACTCCTCGGCGCCGCGGCCGAAGAGCATCGGGTCGCCGCCCTTGAGCCGCGCGACGCGACGCCCCTGCCGCGCGCGGTAGAGGAGCATGTGGTTGATCTCGTCCTGCGTGGCCGAGTCGGCGCCGCGGCGCTTGCCCACGAAGAGCATCTCGGCGTCGGGCCGCGCGTGACGCAGCACCGCGGGATGAATGAGCGCGTCGTAGAGCACGGTGTCCGCGCGCTCGATCGCGCGCGCGCCGCGGAGGGTGAGCAGCCCGGGGTCGCCGGGACCGACACCGATGAGCGAGACCATCGCCGTCACGGCGCGCGACTCTACTCGAAGCGAAGCCCGCGGAGGGAGACGTGTTGCGGCGCCCCTTCGTGACCGTCAGGTTGACAGCCCGGGAGCGCTCCGCTACGTGCGAGCCCCGTGCGCTCCACACTCACTCTGATCGCCGTGATGCTGGCCGGCTCGTGCCGCCAGAACGCCCCCACCGAGCCCGCGAGCGGGACCTCCCACGAGCCCGCGCAGGCGCCGGCCCGCCCTCGCGTCGAGGGCCCCGCGGTGGTCATCCACACGCGCGGCAACGCCGAGCGCACCGTGCACGTCGAGGTCGCCCGCACCGACGCGACGCGCATGCGCGGACTCATGTTCCGCCGCGACATGGAGGACGACCACGGGATGATCTTCGTCTTCCGCGACCCCGCGCATCAGACCTTCTGGATGCACAACACGCTGATCCCGCTCGACATGATCTTCATCAAGCCCGACCGCACCATCCTGGGCATCGTGCGCAACGCGACGCCCGAGACCGACGACCCCCGCGACGTGCCCGGCGACTCGCTGTACGTGCTCGAGGTCAACGGCGGCTGGTGCCAGCGCAACGGCGTGAACGCAGGCGACCGCGTCGAGCTCCTCGACGTGGGCCCCGCGGCCGACTGAGGGTCTCGTCGAGCCACCTTCGAAGCACCAACCCCTTCACCTTCAACCCTCAGTCCTTCGAGAAGCAGTACACATGGCGAACCTCCGTCCCTCCGTGCTGGCCCTCGCGCTGGTGTCGGCGTGCAACCTCACGCCGCCGCCGGAGCCCTCCTCGCGTCCCGTCGTCGCGCCCGCGCCCTCGCAGCCCGCGCCGGTCGTGGCCGCGCAGGCCGACCCTCCGCCGCCTCCGCCGCCGCCGCCTCCGCCGCGCGCCGAAGCCCGCGACGTCACCGTGCAGCCCCGCGTGATGGAGCCGTCTTCGCCGGACCCGCGCCACGGCCGCTTCACGCTCGCCGACGCGACGCGCGACCTGCCGCCCGGACGCACCCTCGTGGCCGAGATCGAGACCTCGATGGGCACCTTCAACTGCGAGATGCTCTCTGATCGCGCGCCCATCACGGTGGCGAACTTCGTGGGCCTCGCGCGCGGCCTCCGCGACTTCTGGGACCCGGTCGCGGGCCAGTGGGCGAAGCGTCCGTTCTACGACGGCTCGGTGTTTCACCGCGTGATCCCCGACTTCATGATCCAGGGCGGCGACCAGCTCCGCTCGGGCATGGGCGGCACGGGCTACGAGATCCCCGACGAGAACACCAACGGCCACGACGCGCCGGGCCTTCTCTGCATGGCGAACCACGGCCCCAACACCAACGGCGGCCAGTTCTTCATCACCGAGGTCGCCAAGCCCCACCTCGACGGCAGCTACACCATCTTCGGCCGCTGCACGCCGACGGACCTCGTGAACCGCATCGCGCGCGTCGACCGCAACGAGCGCGACACGCCGATTCAGCCCGTCGAGATCCGCCACGTCCGCGTGACGCGTCACTGACCGCGCAACCTCCGAGGGCGCGCGCCCGATGACGCGCGCCCCATGTCATCGCCGAAGACCCACCACCGCGCCGTCGCGCTGCTCCTCGCGATCGTCACCGCGATCGGACTCGCGCAGCTCCAGCCGACACGCCCCGTCGAGATTCCGAGGATGTTCGCGGCGCCGCCCGACGCAGGACCGCTCCGCGTCGATCCCCGCACGGCCACGGCGCGAGCGTTCGAAGCGCTCCCTGGGATCGGTCCCGCGATCGCGAGGCGGATCGTCGAGGCGAGGGCGAGGGGACTTCACTTCGACCGCCCCTCGGACCTCGCGAGGGTGCGCGGAATCGGCCCTCGCACGGTGTCGCGGATCGCGCCCTACCTCGACTTCACAGATCGAAGAGGAGCACCGCCCCCGCGGTGACCGTGAACATGTCGCCCACGAGGTCGCGGTTGAAGAACGGAAACGCGTAGGCGGCCTGGAGATCCAGCGCGAACGAGCGTTTGACGAGCCACATGGCGCCGACGCGTCCCTCGGCCGAGGCGCCCCACCAGCCGATGTCGGGGCCCACCATGAGGTTGGCCCGCGCGCCGAGCCCGAGATAGGGCACGACGCGCAGATAATCGAACGCGTAGATCACGCCCGCGGAGAGCGAAGCGCCGTGTCGCGGGGAGTTCCTCGCGAGGTCGGGGAACGCGAGCGTCCACGAGCCGTTGGCGTACACGCTGAACGCGTCGTTGAGGCCGTACGAAGCCCCGAGATCGACGGCCGTGCCGGGACCGCCGTGGGGCCCTGAAGACCACGAGAATCCGGGGCGCAGCGAGAGCTGGAGCTGACGCTCGATGGCGTGCGCCCGAGGGGTCACGACGGAGGTCGCGAGGGCCGCGACGAGGGCGCAGGCGAGTGGGCGCATACGTGCGCCGCGACGCATAGCACGGCGTCGCCGGGGAATCGCGTTGGTTGACTGGACGCTTCGTCTGTAGAGTCTCGCGCCCCGAAGCGGTCGACGACCGCGCGGGGCTGTACGAGAGGAATGGTCTACGGTGGCTGGCGAGAACGAGCGAGAGCAGGACGAGCGCGACGACGAGGACGAGCGCGAGCAGGCACCCGAGGGTGACGACGGCGCGCAGGCCGAGGCCGCACCGGATCCGAACGTTCCCCGTAATCGTGCGGAGCGCAGGGCGATGGCGAAGGCCGCTCGCCGCGGGCGCTCGGCGCAGATCGCCGACCCGGCGCTCTCGGCCACGGTCGAGGGCGAAGAGGGCGCGGGCGATCCGCTCATCGGGCCCAACACGTCGATCGGCGGAGAGACGCCCCGCATCGACGAGGCGAAGCGCCCGAAGGTCCCCCCGCGCACGATCTCGAAGGGCACGGGCAACGCCGAGGGCGTGCCCGAGTGGGCCCTCCACGCGGGCGACTGGTTCACGAAGAACCGCTCCAACGTGGTGAACATCACGCTCGCGGTGGTGCTGGTGGGCGGCGCGATCTTCGGGTGGCGCGCGTACAGCGTCTCGAAGGAGGCGCGCGCGACCAACGCGTACGCCGACGCGCTCCAGGCGGCCTTCGCGGTGATCACGCCCGAGGAGCCCGCGGCCGACGATCCCCGCCGTGACGTACCCCACTTCCGCTCGCTCGAAGAGCGGAGCCGCACGACGCTCGAGCGCCTTCGCCGCGCCGAGCAGGGCAACACGTCGGCCACGGTGGCCCCGCTCGTCCGCCTCACCGAAGCGGGAACGCTCTACCAGATGGGCCGCTACGCCGAGGCCAAGCAGGTGTACCTCGCGGCCCTCGGCGGAGACCTCGCGGGCCTCCAGGGACGCGCGGTCGAGGGCCTCGGCTTCACGCTCGAGAGCCTCAACGACTTCGACGGCGCGATGGCGCGCTTCAGGGTTTCCAGAACATTCAAGACGGCGCCTACCGCGATCAGGCGCAGTTCTACCAGGCCCGCGTGCTCGTGCGTCGCAACGACGGCGCCCGCGCGAAAGACCTTCTGCACGGCGTGATCGAGCGCCTCGGCCACCCCGCGGCGAGCGATCCGACGGCGGCCTTTCAGAGCTGCTGCGCGAGCAGTCGCTGGCGCTTCTGCGCGACATCGACCCGACGGACCCCGCGGTGGTCGCGGCGGATCGTCAGCGCGAGGCTTCGGGCGAGGGCCACGAGCACGGCGGACGCCCCGGCGGAGATCCGCTCCAGGGCCTCCCGCCCGAGCTGCGCGAGCAGTTGCAGAAGGCGCTCCGTGAGCGCGGCGGTGCAGGCGGCGGTCGGCCCTGAAAGGATCGCTGCGCGTGTTCCGACCCATCGCCCCGGCGTTGCTCCTCACGCTGGCGGGCTGCTCGTCGCCTTCCTCGGTAGCCGCACACGCTTCGAGTCGAGCTCGGTGGAGCCGCCGCACGTCCGCGCGGTGGCCGAGCTTCGCTGGCGCGTCCCGCTCGCGACGCTGACCGACCTCGAAGCCCGCGCGCGCTCTCGCGCCCGCCCCGCGTACGACGTCGCCTCGGGCGTCCTCTACGTCGGCGGGCTCGACCGCGGCGTCCACGCCATCCGTGCGCGCGACGGCGCGGTGCTCTGGCGCTTTCAGACCCTCGCGCCCGTCGAGGGAACCCCCGCCATCGACCGCGGAACCGTCTACATCGGCTCCACCGACGGCGCCCTCTACGCGCTCAACGCGGCGACCGGCGAGATGCGCTGGCGCTTCGCCACCGTGGCCGAGATCGTTCATGCGCCCATCGTGGCGGGTGATTCCGTCTACTGTGTGAACGCCGACGACACGGTGTTCGCGGTGAACCGCGCCACGGGCGAGAGCCGCTGGCGCTACCACCGCGAGCCCCCGGGCGGCATCACGGGCGGCGGTCACGCGGGCCTGCTCTTCGACGGAACCCGTATCTACACGGGCTTCTCCGACGGACGCGCCGTCGCCATCGACCCCGCCGACGGCACCCCCATCTGGGAGCGCGACACCAGCGTCGACAGCGAAGCCGCCGACGGCGCCAACGAGGCGCACCGCACGATCGACGTCGACACGACGCCCGTGCTCGTCGACGGAAACCTCTTCGTCGCCTCGTACACCGCCGGCCTCTACGCCCTCGATCCGGCGGGCGGGGGAGTCCGCTGGCGCGTCGACCGCCTGGTGAACATCTCGTCGCTCGCCGACGACGGCCGCAACGTGTACGCCACCTCGGCGAGCCTGGGGCTCATCAAGGTTTCGGCGACCGACGGCGAGGTCGCCTGGATGCGTGACCTCGGCACCCGCGCGTTGCAGCAGCCCGTGTTTCGCCGGGGGATTCTGTACGTCCCCTCGGCCGACGCGTCGCTGTGGATGGTGCGCACCTCCGACGGCGAACCGCTCGCGGGCCTGGGTCCCGAGGGGGTGAGTGGGGCGCCGCTCGTGACCGACAGCCACGTGTTCTTCGAGACCAATCGCGGCGTAGTTTACGCGTGGCGATTTCTGTCTACCGACCCGACCTGACAGCCTGAGCGAGCGGGGCGAGCGCCTCCGAACGATCCGCGTCGCGCCTTGGAGGCGACCTCGGGATCGCGACGCCGTGAACGCGCCTCTGCCGCGCGTGGGGGGCGTCGGGAACCCGAGTCGCGTCGGCGTCTGAACTCCGCGCGGGCGCGGACCTGAGGTTTCGGGATCCGCCGCGGGGTTGCGCGCGAAGTGAACTCGCCGTGGGGGAATGGTTCCGACCACGGCCGTCGGGGGCCCAGAACGCCTTGGATTGCCGGGGAAAGCCGCGATCCCCCTCCTCCGCCCACAGGCACATCACTTCGCATAAGATACATTCTGTCAACTCAACGCGGAGCCCGGTTTTCGGGGGCTGCTTCCGCGGGCCCTCCCAGACCCCCGTCCGCCCGATTCGGCGACCAGCGCCACCGCCGGGCCTCCCTGCGACCCTGCGCGGGCTCACGGCGGCTCGCAGCAGCCCTCGAGGTCAGCGCCGCGGCGCGGGAGCGTCTCGACCCCGGAACGCCCGTCGTGGCGCCAACAACCGCCGCTCCTGGGGTGCGATCAGCTCGCGGAGACGAACTCGTGGAGCGGGGCCGACGACCGACAGCAGCACCCCGGAGCGTCCCGCAGTCACCCGCCCGATCGGGCGCCCCTGGTCGCTCGAACTGCCCCGTAGCCCGGTCGCCACACCCGCCGCCCCGTACCCGGGTGTGCGCCACCAGGCCGCTGCTCTGTTCCCCGCTCTCGACCTGACCTACCAACCGGTCAGATCAGATCTCCGCGTACACCGTGCGGAGCGCCGTCTGCGACGCAGACAAGATCCCACCTAAACACGACCGATTGAGAGAGCCACACAAACAGACCGATCGGTCCGCCACGTCACAAACCGACCGGAAGGCACAAAAATTCACCCCGCACCCGCAAACGAACCGATGAGTCTGCATCTGGCCGAGACTCCACCCCCTGTGGACGGCTGCCCGTGGACTCCCTCCCGGCACCCCCTGAGAGTTTACGGAATACTTCATTCTGTAATCCATGACCCCGACCGTCTCGGCGGTATGTGCCCGGCTGTTCCCTCCGAATGGCTTGTTTCAAAGCAGAAAACGCGGACGAGCGTGTCCCCCTCCCCAGCGTCTCGGGGACTCGGTGCGGAACTGCGCTGGGATTCGATCGGGCGGATCGGGACGGAGGCGTGCGGAGGGGTTCCGCGGCGGGGTCAGGACTTCGAGGGACGGGTCGACGAGGTCGCGAGCT
>JAXLYG010000062.1:0-65652 GCA_046351535.1 Polyangiales bacterium | reverse complement strand
CGCGCTCTGGGTGGCGGGCACCGTCGCGCAGACTCCGAGGCCCCCGACGCGCACGGTGCAGGTCAGCGCGCTCTTCGAACCGCTCTCCGAGCGCTCCATCGTCTTCGACGAGACCGACTGGAGGGCCCTGCACGGGACCCCGATGACGAGCGCCGAGGCGCCGTTTCTCGACATCTACCTCTTGAATCGCAGCGTCCCGCCGGCCCTCGAGCCCGCCGTGAACGCGTGGTTCGAAGCGCGACAGCGCGCGCTGGTCGAGGCGACCGAGCGCGAGGCCATCGCGGGCGCGCGGCTCATCGTGTGGTCCGAGGCGAACGGCGTGACGCTCGCGCGCCACGAGCGGTCGTTCGTCGATCGAGTCCGCGACGTCGCGCGGAGGCGCCGCGTCGTCGTCGTGATGACGCTGAACGTGAAGGACGTGGGCGTTCGCCTCAGCGACAACAAGGCGCTGATCATCGACGCGAACGGCGAGGTGCTCGCGACGTACAGCAAGGCGCACCCCGTCCCCGGCGCGGAGGCGACGCGCGCGGGCGACGGCGTCGTGCCCGTCGTCGCCACCGCGGTCGGTCGGCTCGCCCTGGTGATCTGCTTCGACGCGGATCACCCCGAGCTCGTGCGTCAGGCCGCGCGCGGTCGCGCTGATCTCCTCGTCGTGCCGGGCAACGACTGGCGCGACATCACGCCGTACCACACGGCGATGGCGGCCTGGAGGGCGCGAGAGCTCGGGTTGCCCATGGTGCGCGCGGCGAGCTCCGGCGAGTCGGCGGTCTTCGACAGCGACGGCCACGTCGTCACGCGGCAGCGCACCGTCGCCCGCGGCGACAGCCCGATGCGCGCCCTGGCCCCTGTCGGAATGCGCGGCACGCTCTACGGCCGCACCGGTGACGCGCTCACGGCCGCCGCGGCGCTCGTCGGTCTCGCCATCGCCGCAGCACACCGCCGCACGAGACAGGCGCGCGCCTGATCGCGCGAGAGGCGACGCCATGAAGCGTCGCGTGGTGCGCCAGCCGGTGGCGCGGCCGCAATCCGAGACACGCGCTGGACGCCTCGCCTCGCGCGGACGTAGCGTCGTCGCGTGAGCGTGTGTCGGCGCGTCGGGTCCTCGTCGGCGCTCGTCTCGGCCCTCGCCGCGGCGCTGTGCCTGCCCGCGTGCGACGACGACGCGCCTGCGCCCGCGTCACCCGTGCCCGAGTCGATCGACGTGTCGGCGATGTTCTCCGAGGTGGCGCTCGGGGCGCCTCCCGGCGGCGCCCTCGCGCCCTGTTTGATCTTCGAAGACCTCGACGGCGACGCGCGGCCCGACCTCTTTCTCGTCGTGACGGCGCACGGCGGTGACAACGCGGAGCGCGCGCTGGTGTACCGCAACGACCCCGGCGGGTTCACGCGCCTCGAGGTCTCGATCGGCCCGCTGCGCAACCCGCAGAGCTGCGCCGCTGGAGACTACGACCGCGACGGCCGCCTCGACCTCTTCGTCGGAGGCGCGGGCGGCGGCGTGCTCCTTCGCAACCGCGGGGCGATGGCCTTCGACGACGTCACCGCCGACGCGGGCGTGCCCGTCGCGGGGCCCTTCGACACGCGCGTTCCGGTGTTCCTCGACTACGACCGCGACGGCTGGCAGGACCTCTACATCACGCGCATCGAGCTCGGCGATCGCCCGTTCCGCTGCACGGAGTCGACGAACGGGATGGACTACACCTGCCGCCGCGCGAACGGCGCCTCGGGCGGCGCGCCCTCGCTGCTGCTGCGCCACGCGCGCGGTCGCTTCGTCACGGTCGACGACGCCGCGGGCGCGCGCAACGGCCCCGCCGCCCACGCCGTCGCCACCCTCGACTGGGACCTCGACGGCTGGACGGACCTCTTCGTCGCCAACGATTTCGGCGCCAACCGCGTGTACGTCAACCGCGGGGGATCGTTCACCGACCTCGCGCCGGACCTCGGCCTCGACAGCTACAACCACGGCATGGGCGTGGCGTGCGCGCCCTTCACCGACGGCCCGCGGTGGGACGTCTTCATCGCCGACTACGGCCCCAGTCAGCTCTGGGTCGGCGCCGACGTGACCCCGGGGCTCATGCGCGACCGCGCGTGGGAGTCTCGCGTCGCCCACGCCACGCGAACGGACTCGAGCTGGGCGCCCCTCGCCGCGGATTTCGACCACGACGGCCGCCTCGACCTCTTCGTCGCCAGCTCCGCGTCGACCACGCGCATCGAGGAACTCCAGCCCGGCGCGAACGGCCTGCTTCGCACCGCAGCGCCGCAGCGCGATCTGTTCTTCTTTCAGCGCGCCGCCGGGCCGGTCTTCTCCGTCGGACGCTTCGCCCACGCGGCGGGCATCGGACCCGGCGTCGACCTCGCCGTCACCGCGGCCGCCGACTTCGACGCCGACGGAGACCTCGACCTCGCCGAGCTCTACGGTCCCTACCCCGACACGGTGTTTCGACTGATCCGCAACGATGTTCCGTCGAAGGGTCACTGGCTCCAGGTGGGCCTCGCCGACAACGTCGACGGCGCCACGATCAGCCTCGACGCGGGCGGGCGACGACAGCGCCGCGCGCTCACGCGCAACCCCGGCTCCCTCGGTGGTTCGTGGGCCGTCGCGCACTTCGGCCTCGGCGCGCTGACCCGCGTCGACCGCATCGTCGTCACCGACCCCTCCGGCGCCACGTGGACGGTCAACGGCCCGATCTCCGTCGACCGTCGCTTGACCCTCGCGCCCCCGCGCTGACCTCCCACCCGACGCGAACCCGCTCCCGCCGACGCGCGTGACCGTCGCCAACAACCTCGTCGCGGCGGCGCGAGGCGCCGACGGCCTCCAGCGCCCGGCGCCCGGCAGCCTCGCCATCGACGCCGCCGAGGGCACCACCGACGTCACCACGGGCATCGACGGACAGACGCGCACGGGCCGCTTCGACGTGGGCGCCGACGAGGTCGAGAGCGCGGGCGGCGTCTTCGACGTCGAGACCGACGGAGGCGTCACCGTGCGCGTCGCACGCTCGCGAGGTCGCGGTGCGCGACTGGCGAAAGCCGGTCAAGAGCGGGTGGCGCGTGGGCGACCGCTTCGAAGTGGTGGCGTGCGACGGCGCGTGGGTCGACGTCGAGGGCGCGGTGCGCGTCGAGCGCTCCACGCGCGAGGGGTACCGCGACGGAGGCGTGATCGAGCGCATCGAGGGCACGGAGCTCGCCCCCGTGCACCTCGCGATTCTCGACGCGCCGACAGGCGCGGAGACCGGCGTTCGTGTGACGGCCGACCCGACGGACGCGAAGGGCGATGCGGGCGACGACGCGCACCACGCCGAAGCGCGCGTCGGCCGAGAGCTCACCACGCGACGCTGAGGGCGGTCGATGGCGGGCGCCGTAGCGATCGAGGCGCGCCGAACGCGTCGTGCTCGCCGAGGAGCGATCGGAACGCGCTCGTTCGCGCGCGACGCGACGTTGAAATCAGCGCCCGCGACTCAGCGGCCGCGCCAGCCGGGCACTCGCGACGCGAAGGGCGAGGCGCTGCGGTGCACGTGGGGGTTGGGACCGCGACCGCGCGGATCGCCGCGATCGCCTTCGATCGAACGCACGCGCGCGACCCAGCCGCGCGACTGGCCGTCGTGCGTCCCCTGGCCTGCCACGATCGAGCCGTCGGCGGAGAGGGCGGCGGCGGCGTCGAGCGTCCAGCCCGTGAGGTCGACGCCGAGCGCCGTGAGATGCTCGCGCAGGTCGACCATCCCGAGGTGTTCGGTCCAGAGGCACGCGACGATGGCGCCGCGGGCGTCGTCGCAGAGCCCCGCGACCACGCGCCCGTCGCCGCTGATCGCGTAGGCGAACGAGAAGGTTCCGCCGGGGAGCGTGCCGAGGTCGCGCACCGCGCCGTCGCGCCAGAGGACCGCGTTCGAGCCGGAGCCGCCTGCGATGGCAGAGCCGTCACGGTTGATCGCGTAGCCGATGGACCAGTCTCCCGGCGCGACGGTCGGGAGGGGGCGCATCCCTTCGCGCGCGCTCCATCGGATCGCGCCGTCGCCGCTCGACGAGTCACCCATGCCGGTCACCACCTCGCCGTCGCCGCTGATCGCGTAGCCGTAGGAGTACGTCCCGCCGGGCGCGACGCCGAGGTCTCTCAGCCCTCGCGGCGTCCAGCGGAACGCGTGGTACGCGCCCTCCGACGTCGTGCACACGCCGGTGATCTGGTCGCCGGTGAAGCTCGCGCCCGTCGCGAACCCGCCGTAGAGGCTGCCGGGAAACGCGCCGAGGTCTTCGAGGCCGCGCCCGCGCGTCCATCGCACGGCGCGGCTCTCGCCCGAGTCGAAGTAGGCCGAGCCCGCGACGGCGTCTCCGTTGCCGCTGATCGACCACGCCCAGGTCGTGCTCGAGCCGGGCAGCGTGTCGATCCCCTCGATGCGACGCTCGGGGCCTGCGCGGAACGAGCGGAGCCCCGCCGGCGACCAGCTCGTCCCCGCGACGAAGACGCCGTTGGCGCTCACGCCCACCGCGTTCGACCCGGTGTCTCCAGAGAGCGGCGAAAGTTCGGTGAGGGTCTGCGCGGCGGCGCCTCGGGCGAAGGTCAGCGCGGCCGCGGCCGCGAGCGCGGTTGTGGTCGCGAAACGGCGTGGCGTACGAGCGATGCGGGCGGGCGTGTTCGGGTGCATGGGTCTTCCCTCTCCAGCGTGATTCGAAGATGCAGAACGTCCCCTTTCTCGCGCGACGTGCTCACCCTTGGACGCCGAAGGGTTCACTCCGCGCGCCACCGTCGGCGTGGGAGCGAAGCAATGGGCGCATGACGACGCGACGTCCCTCCGTGATCCACTCCGCGCCGGCGCGCAGCGCGAGCGTCAACGCCGTGCGAGCCTGCGTGATGGCGGCGGCGCACGCCGGGCTCGACATCGTCGAGGCCACGACGCTCACGGGCGTCTCACCCGACACGCTCGCCGACCCCGAGGCGCGCGTGCTCGCCGACGACGCCTACCGCGCGTGGGACGCCACGGCCGAACGCCTCGGCGATCCGCACTTCGGCCTCCACGCGGCGGAGGCGATCCACGCGATGTTCTTCGACGCGTTCGACTTCGCCGTCACGAGCGCCACCACGCTCCGCGACGGGATCGAGAGCATGCAGCGCCACCTGCGCCTCCAGCACGAGGGGGCCGAGATCGACCTCTCGGTGTCGCGCGGCGAGGCCCGCGTCACGGTGCGCTTTCACGTCGCAGACAGCGTCCCGAGGCACTTTCGCGAGTGCTGCGTCGCCGTGTGGCTCCTGCGCGCGAACGCCCTGCTCGCGCGGCCCTTTCGTCCGCGGCAGGTGAGCTTCAGGCACAGCAGCCCGGCGGACACCTCGGAGCACCGGCGCATCTTCGCGACGACGCCTGTCTTCGCCGCGGCGGAGGACGGCGTCCGCTTCGACGCGTCCTTTCTCGACGAGCCGCTGCGGAGCGCGAACCCGTCGCTCCGACGGCTCATGGAGAGCTACCTCTTCTCGCGCGACGCGGCGCCCGTCGACGCCTCGCTCGAAGCGAGGGCGAGGGCCGAGATCCAGCGCGCCATGCGCGACGACACGCCGACGGTGGGGCGCGTCGCCGGTCGCCTCGGGGTCAGCGTCCGCTCGCTTCAGCGCGCCCTCGGCGACAACGGGACGTCGTTCAACGACCTCCTCGACGAGGCCCGCCGCGACCTCGCGATCGCGCAGGTGAGCGATCCATCACGCGCCTTCACGCAGATCGCGCGCGCGCTCGGCTTCCGTCAGGCGGCGGCCTTCACGCGCGCCTTTCGACGCTGGACGGGCCGATCTCCGTCTGACTATCGCGCCGAGCTGTCTCGGCGGGGCCCCCAGGGCGTGCGGTAGCGCGATCACGACGGCGCGAGGAGGCCCCGGAGGTGGCCCCGCTCCGCGCCGAGGTGACCACGCTCCCGAGCGGCGTGCGGGTGGCGCTCGTCGCCATGCCCCACACCGAGCGCGCCGCGATCGAGCTGCGCTACGACGTGGGGTCGAGCAACGACCCGCTCGGACGCCCGCAGCTCCATCACCTGATCGAGCACCTCGTGCTGCGAACCACCCGCGTCGAAGGCGCCGTCGCATCGAGGCCCTCCTCGGCGGCCTCGCGCCGGGCGCGTCTCGGCCGTCGGCGCCTTCGCCCGCGGCCCCGACGCTCGCACCCGCGCAGCCCATCCCGATCTACGAGGCTCACGCGGACGCGCTGCTCTTCGGCTGGGTCACGCCGCAGCGCTTCACCGACGACGACCTCGCCCTCGACCTGGTCGCCCTCTGGATCATGCGGCGCGCGCGAAGAGCTTGTTCGCCCGGGGATCGCGGCGACGGCGGCGGCGAGGGAGCTCAGCATGGTCGGCGTTTCGGTCTTCATGCTCGACGTGCCGGCCGCGCGCGGCGTCGAACACGCGACCCTCCAGCGCCGCGTGCTCGACATGCTCGCCCGCATGAGCGCCGAGGGGATCTCCGAGGCGCAGCTTCGGCCGCTCGTCGACGAGACGCTGACGACGCTCGCGCGACGCTCGCGACTGCCGCTGGCGGTGGCCGGCCTGGGCTCCCTGACGGAGGACCCCGAAGACCCCGGCAGCCTGCGATCGCTCGCCGCGCGCTATCGCGCGATCACGCCCGGCGCCGTGCACCAGGCGCTGCGCCGCTGGCTCATCGAGCGCCCGGGGCGGGTGTTTCACGCCCAGGTCGGCGCGCCGCCGCGCGCCCGCATCCGAGGAAGAGGAGGGGCCGTGAGCGCGCGACGCGTGTTGATGGCAGGGCTCGTCGCCGCAGCGTGCCTCGCAGCGCCCGCGCGCGGCGCGGCGCAGGAGGCGCCGCTGCTCGGACCGACGACCGAGGCCAGCGCGGTCAGGTCCGCGATGTTGAGCAACGGGCTCCAGGTGCTGATGGTGCCGCGCGATTGGACGACGGAGGTGAGCGTCACGCTGGCCTGCGAGCGCGCCGGAGACGAGGATCGTCGGCAGGAGGCGGGCGTGGCGCAGCTCGCCGCGCGCGCGGTCGCAGACGCGATCGAGCGACGCTGCGACGTGTTCGCGTCGACGGTCGTCGATCACGGGAGCGCGCGCTTCTCGCTGACCGCCTCGGCCGGGGGGATCGAGTGCGCGGTGCGAACGGTCGCCGTCGCGGCGCAGACCGGCGCGTTGACCGACGCGTCGCTGGGCGCGCTTCGCGAGCAGCTCGCCGTCAGCGCGCGTTCGTCGTCGCGATCCGAGGCGTTCGACGCCGACGCGCTCGCGTGGGTGTTCGGTCGGGACATCCCGTCGCGCGCACGGAGCATCCCACGCCCGAGCAGGTGGCCGCGGCGTCGGGTGATCGGGTGCGCGCGTTCCTCACGACCCGCTACGACCCCGCGCGCTGCGTGCTGGCCGCCGTCGGTGGGTTCGATCCCCCGGCGCTGCTCGCCGCGCTCGAACGCGCGACCGGGGGATGGTCTACCTCGGGCCTCGCGCTGCGGCCGATGATCTCTCCGGCGACGCCCGAGCAACGGCCTCGCACGGTGGCCGTTCACCTCGAGGGCGCTCGCGTCGCGTACGTGGTGCTCGCGCTGCCCGCGCCTGACGCCACGCAGCGCACGCGCGTCGCGCTCGACGTCCTCGAAGAGCTGTTCGGTGAGGGGCCGAGCTCACCCCTCAACCGATCGGTGCGGCTCGCGCTCGGAGCGACCTACGGGATGCACGCCTCGGTGCTCTCGGACCGCGAGGTCTCGTGGCTGCTCATTCACGGCACCGTTCGCATCGATCGCGCGGGAGACGTGCTGCGCGCGATGGCGCGCGAGGTGTCTCGCCTGGAGCGTGACGGAACGACCGCGGAGGAGCTGCGCGACGCCGTGATCCGCGCGCGCGCCCACTCGATCGCCGCCTGGGAGACCGACGCGTCGCTCACCCGATCGATCGCGTTCAACGCGGTGATGTTCCGCGATCCCACCTTCCCGGAGTCGTTTCGGAGCGAGGTGCAGCAGGTCACGCGCGACGACCTGACGCGGCTCGCGCACGCGATGCTCCGGTGGGACCGCGCGACCACCGTGGTGTTCGGACCGAGCGGCGTGATCGTCCCGCAGCTCTTCGCGCGAGAGCTGCAACCCGTCGTGTCGCACTGACCGCGTCGCGGAGGCTCCCACGCGCCAGCCGCCCTGCGCTCACCCGAACGCGGTGACCGCGCAGGCGCCGTCATGCATTCGCCACATCACCGTCGTCATCACGGCGAGCGGAACCCCGCGCAGCGCTCGAGAAGGCGATCGAGGGCCTCGCGTCGACCCGCGTCGTCACCTTCGACGCGGACCGCCGCGAGCACCGCCGCCGGGACGTTGGTGATGACCGCCGTGGCCCCCGCGTCGCGGAGCGTGACGGCGCGCGCGGGGTCGTCGACGGTCCACGCGTTGACGTCGAGCCCGCGGGCGCGCCACGCGGCGATGCGCTCGGGCGTGGCGTTGACGTGCGACGGGTGCACCGCCGTGAGCCCGGGGCGGTCGAGCGCGGCGAGGCACTGCGGCGCCTCGGGGCGCGTGAGCGGCGGAACGAGCTGTCCCCGCGCGAGGTCCGGCGCGAGCGCGGCGACGTCGTCGAGGAGCGCCGGGTCGAAGCACGAGACGATCACCGCGCAGCGCGGGGCGCCGACGATGACGTCGAGGGCCGCGCGGACGAGGGCGGGCGCATCCGCGTCGTCGGACTTGAGCTCGACGTTCACCACGCCGCGCCCGCTCCACAGGTCGAGGACGTCGCCGAGGAGGCAGAGCGTCGCGCCGCCGAGGTCGTACCGACGGAGGTCACTCCACGAGGTCGTTCGGACCCGAACCTCTTCGCCTGCGAGGCGCAGGAGCGTGGGGTCGTGGCAGCAGATCACCTCGCCCGAGGCGCAGCGCCGGACGTCGAGTTCGACGCCGTCAGCACCCGCGCGGAGGGCCGCTTCGAAGGACGCGAGGGTGTTCTCGGGCGCCTCCCGAGGGGCGCCGCGGTGTCCGAGGACGAGCATGGGGAGGGATTTGGGCCCCGAGGCGCGCCAGACCGTCAAGCGTGTTCATCGCCGACGCGTCGCCGTGACGCCGACGGAAGCGTCGCGAGCGCGAGGCGAGCGCGTCGCCCGCGCGATCACCGACCGCGCTCGCGGCGGAGGCGGTCCTTCACGGCGCGGCCGCGGGCTTCGAGCAGCGGCTTGAGCCGACGGCGAAGCCCCGGGAGCAGGTACCCCAGCGTCGCGAGTCGTCCGCCGCCCTCGGGGTACTGCCGCTCGACGCGGCCGTCGTGGGCGCAGTCGAGCACCATGCGCGCGACCTCGTCCGCGGTGCACATCGCCTGGCTGAACACGATGTCTTCGACGCGATCGAGCTCGTCCATGATGAAGCCCGTGTCGATGGGGCCGGGGCTCACCACGCTCGCGCGCACGCCGCGTGGGCCCACCTCCTGCGCGAGCGCGATGCTGAACGCGCGCAGCCCGAACTTCGTCGCCGAGTACGTCGCCGCGCCGTCGAGCGGAACCTTGCCCGCGAGGCTCGCCACCTGCACCGCGAAGCCCCGTCGCGCGAGGAGGTGCGGCAGCGCGAGGCGCGTCAGCGCGATGGGCGCGCGGAGGTTCACGTCGACCATCGCGGCGAGGTCTTCGGCGGCGTTGCGTTCGACCGGTCCGCGGTGGTGCAGGCCCGCGTTGTTCACCACGCCGTCGAGCGCCCCGAAGCGCGCCACGCTGCGCTCGACGAGGCCCGCGAGCGCGCCCACGTCGGCCACGTCGGCGGTGAGGCAGAGGGCGCGGTCGAGCCCTCGCGCGGCCTCTTCGAGCGGGCCCGCGCGACGCGCCACCATCACCACGTTGGCGCCCTCGGCGTGAAAGGCGTGAGCCACCGCGCGGCCGACGCCGAGCGACGCCCCCGTGACGAGAACGGTCTGACCTTCGAAGCGACGCGGCGCGGTGCTCATCGGGTCGATCGTGCACGATCTCGCGCAGCGACGGGAGGGTGTCTCGCCCGACACGCGGCGCGCGCGCCTGCGGCGGAGCGCTGACGCCGTGACGTCAACCCGCTGGCGCGCCGTTCGCGTGATCGTCGCGGATTCACGGAAGAACCGCGTCCGGTACGCGCGATGCTCTGCCGTGTCGTGGAGAGGTATCCATGACGACGGTCCATCGACTCGCGCGCGCGGTCGCCGCGCTTTCCATCACGTTACACGTCTCGTCCGCGTTGGCGCAGAGCGCGCTTCCGTCGCCCCCGCCCCCTCCCCCGTCGGCGTCGCCGCCGCTCGTGCGGGTCTACGGCTTCGTGCGCCCGACGGTCGCGTACGCCAACAGCGCGGTGGAGAGCTACGGGCGTCCCAACGCCTCGGCCCCGACGAGCGCCGCGAACCCCGTGGCGACGGCGGACGTCGACAACCCCGCGCTCTCGTTTCAGGTCGCGCAGAGCCGCGTCGGGCTGTCGATCGGCGAGGGAGGCGTCGTGCGCGCGAAGCTGGAGCTCGACTTCATCGACTTCGGTCGCGCGTCGCCCACCGTGGCCGCGATCCCGCGGTTACGCATCGCCTCGGTGGAGTGGGCGATCAACCCGCAGACCTCGGTCTTCGCAGGGCAGATGTGGGACGTCGTCGCGCCCCTCATGCCGCACCACAACAACGTCGTGGGCGCGAACTTCCAGGCGGGCAACCTCGGGTTCATGCGCCAGCAGGTCGGCGTGCGGCGCGCGTTCGGACCCGTCGAGGCGCGCCTCGCCGTCGGCCTCCCCGGCGCCAACAACGGGCCGACGCTCACCGACCTCGAGTTCGAGGGCATCCCCACCTTCGCGGCCTCGGTGACGTGGCGCCCCTCGACGGCCGTGATGCTCAACGCGGCGGGCCTCGCGACGCAGCTCCGCTTCGGGCCGGGCCACGCGCAGATGGCGGGCGTCGGAGCGATCGACGTGGAGATCACCGCCGGGCCGCTGAGCCTCCGCGCGGAGGGCTACGTCGGCCAGAACGCCGCCAACCTCGGGATGCTCACGCTCGGCCTCGGACGCGCCGACGTCAACGTGCAGGAGGCCGGGGGGTGGGTCTCCGCGAAGGTGACCCTCGCGCAGATTCACGCCGTGCATTTCACGGCGGGCGCGGCCAGCGTGCTCGCGCCGTCGACCGTCGCCGCGGGGTACGCGCGCGCCACACCCGCCGCCGCCCCCGCGCGCAACTACGGCTCGCCCGGCATCGAGTGGAACGCCGCCGCGCGCCTCGGCTACGCGCTCACGCCGGTGCAGGGGCTCACGGTCTCCGTCGAGCCCTACCTCTTCGCGACGCGCCACCGCCTCGACCCCGTCGACGCGAGCACCGACCCGACGCGCCTCGCGTGGGGCGCCGAGCTCAACACCGTCTACGCGTTCTGAGCACTCACCCGGGAGGAAGCCCCCAATGGACAGAACCATCTCCAGGCGGTCGGCGCTCGGCGTGCTCGGCGCGCTGACGGCGTTGCGGGCCACCCGTCGCGACGCCATCGCGCAGGGCGACGAGGTCGTGCGGGTCGGCATGACCAGCGCGTTCAGCGGCCCCGCGCAGGCCCTCGGCGTCGGGATGCGCGACGGCATGATGGCGCAGCTCGAGATCCTCAACGCGCGCGGCGGCGTGCGCGGCCGACGCATCGAGCTGGCGCACCTCGACGACGGCTACGAGCCAGCGCGCGCGGCTCGCAACATGCGCGCCCTCATCGACGAGCGCCGCGTCTTCGCCGTGCTCGGCAACGCGGGGACCCCCACCGCGGCGGTCACGGTGCCCATCGCGAACGAGAAGCGCGTCCCGCTCTTCGGGGCCTTCACCGGCGCGGGGCTTCTGCGTCGCACGCCGCCCGATCGCTACGTGATCAACTACCGCGCCTCGTACGCGCAGGAGACCGCCGCGATGGTGCGCGGGCTCGTCACCGACCTCGGCGTCGCCCCGGAGCACATCGGGTTCTTCACGCAGAACGACGCGTACGGAGACTCGGGCTACAACGGCGCCGTCGCGGCCCTCGAGGCGCTCGGGTACCGCGACGCGCGGCTGCTCCCGCACGGGCGGTACTCGCGCAACACGCTCCACGTCGAGAGCGCGCTCGCGCGGCTCATCGACCCCTGCGTCGACGTGCGCGCCGTGATCATGGTGGGGGCCTACGCGCCGTGCGCGCGCTTCATCCAGCTCGCGCGCCAGCACGGGCTCCGGGCGCACTTTCTCAACGTCTCGTTCGTGGGGAGCGAGGCGCTCGCGACGGCCCTCGGCCGCGACGGCGAGGCCGTGGTGGTCACGCAGGTGGTGCCGCACCCCGACGCGTCGCTGCCCGCGTGCGAGATGTACCGCTCGGCGGTGCCTCCCGCGGCGCGCACGTTCACCTCGCTCGAAGGCTTTCTGGTGATGCGCGCCTTCGCGGCGGGCCTCGAGGCCGCGGCGCCCGGGGCCACCAGCGAGCAGTGGATCGACACGCTCGAACGCGGCGCGCCCCTCGACCTCGGGCTCGGCGTCACGCACCGGCTCTCGCCCGCGCGCCACCAGCTCAGCGACGCCGTGTGGCCCACGGTGCTCCGCGACGGGCGCTTTCAGCCCCTCCTCCGCTGGACCGACCTGGGAGCGGCGCGATGATCCCCTCGGAGTCACCGGCCGCCGAGCGCGCCAACGCGTCGATCATCCAGAACCTCCGCGTCCTCGGGGCCACCACGCTCGGGCTCGTCTGCGTGCTCGGCGCCTCGCTCCTGGTCGTGCAGTTCAGCCTCGGCCGCGAGCTCCGCGCGATGGAGCACGAGGCCCTCGCCGCGGAGACCGCGATCGCCGACGTCGAGCGCGCGATGAGCGCGCTGCACCGCCGCCAGAACTTCGTGCTCAGCGCGACGACCGAGTCCGAGCTCAACGCGCTCCGCGCGCGCGCCGCGATCACGGCCGAGCTCGGCGGCGCGCTCGCGCGGATCGCCAGCCTGCAGCCCCGCGACGGCGCCGCCATGCGCCGTCAGGCCGACGAGTTCCTCGCCACCGACGACGCGCTCTTCGAGGGCGCGCGGCGGCGCATCGAGCTCGCCCGCCGGATCGAAGCGCGGCGCGCGAGCGTCTCGGGCGACCTCCGCGCGCTCATCGAGGAGGTCTCGGGCGTGTCGGGCGTCGCGCGCCTCGAGCGCGTGCTGCAGCTGCGCGAGCTCCAGCGCCACCCCGGCGACGCGAGGCTCGTGCGCGCCGTCGTGCTGGGTCGCC
The DNA here is from genome assembly GCA_046351535.1 of Polyangiales bacterium. Taxonomy (GTDB): domain Bacteria; phylum Myxococcota_A; class Polyangia; order Polyangiales; genus CAISKJ01. Next base: position 52,539 of record JAXLYG010000062.1, on the reverse strand, counting down.
AGCGCGCGCAGGTCGAGGCGGCCACGGAGGTGGTGCAGGGGGTGCTCGGCCTCGGCGCCTCCGTCGGCAACCTGGCCGTCGCGCCCGATGAGGACGCGCTCCGCGGGATCCTCGCGAACGAGCTCCCGCAGAACGTCGCCGCCACGCGCGCGGCCTTCGAATCGCTGCTGGCCGCGTGCCGCGAGGAGCCCGAGAAGGCCCGCGTGGTGCAGGCCGCCGTCGCGCGCTGGGAGTCGCTCCGCGCGGACATCGCCGACCCCGCGGGCGACGCCTCGCTCGTGGCGCTGCGCACCAGCGCCTTCCGCACGCGCGACGACGCGGCGGCGCAGCACGCGAGGGACGCGCGCGCCGGCGACGAGCTCGCCGCGACCCTCGAGCGCGTCGAGCGCGCCGTGGCCCGGAGCATCGAGACGCGCGCGGACAACACCCGAACGCTCGTGGGCACCATGCGCGCGGGCTCCATCGCGCTCCTCCTCGCGGGCGCCGTCGCCCTCTGGAAGTCGCGCAAGCGCATCCGGCGGAGCGCCGCGGCGCTGCACGAGAGCAACCTCGAGCTCCTGCGCCTGCGCGACGAGCTCTCGCGCACCAACGCGAGCCTCGAGGAGCAGGTGGAGGCGCGCACGGCCTCCCTCGCGGAGCGCGAGAACTCCCTGCGGCTCATCCTCGACAGCACCGGCGACGGGCTCGTGAACCTCGACCTCCGCGGGCGCGTGACCGGCGAGGTGTCGCGCGCCGCCGTGCGCTGGTTCGGCACGCCGCGACAGGGCGAGTCCGTGGCGAGCTTCCTCTTCCCCGACCAGCCGGCGCGCGCGGCGATGCTGGAGCTCGGCCTCGAACAGATCGCCGACGATGTGCTCCCGCTGGAGCTCATCCTCGCGCAGCTCCCGGAGCGCATGTCGCGCGCCGGCTTGACCCTCGGGCTCTCGTGGCGGCCCATCCACGCGGGCGGCGCGCTCGCGGGTCTGCTCCTCGTGATCGCGGACGTCACCGCGGTGCTCGAGGCCGAGATCGTCGAGCAGCGCGCGCGCGAGGAGCAGGCCGCCGTGCGGCAGATCCTCCATGACGCCGACGGGTTCCGTGTGTTCATCAGCAACAGCGAGGCGCTGCTCGCGGAGTGCGGGCCCGAGAACGCGCGGACGGGGGCGAAGCGCGCCCTGCACACGCTCAAGGGCAACTGCGCCGTGATGGGCTTCGGCGAGGTGGCGCGCGCGTGCCACGAGATCGAAGACTCGCTCGCCGAGCGCGAAGACGAGCCCGTGCTCCCCGCCGAGCACGCGCGGCTGCTCGTCGCGTGGAAGGAGTCCCTCGAGCGCGTCCGCGACTACCTCGAGGACTCGTCGGAGCTGAAGCTCGCCCGCGACGACTACGCGGCCCTGCTCGCCATGATCGCCCGCGCGGTCCCCTACAACGACATCGGGCGCTTCGTGCAGGACCTCACCCTCACGCCCTCGCGCAAGTACCTTCGTCGCCTCGCGATGCAGGCCGAGGCCGTCGCCGGACGCCTGGGAAAGCCCGTGCGCGTCGAGGTCGTGACCGACGACTTCCGCCCCGACGACGCGATGCAGCCCTTCTTCTCGTCGCTCGTCCACGTGGTGCGCAACGCCGTCGACCACGGGCTCGAAGCCGAGTGCGAGCGCCTCCGCCACGGCAAGGCCCGCGAGGGCGTGGTGACCCTCCGCAGCTTCGTCGATGACGCGGGCGCGCTCCACGTCGAGATCGCCGACGACGGCGGCGGCATCGACTGGGAGGCCGTCGCCGCGCGCGCCGCCGACCACGGCTTCGCGACGAGCACCCGAGACGACCTCGTCAACGCCCTCTTCGCCGACGGGCTCAGCACCCGCGAGTCGATCACCGCCCTGTCGGGCCGCGGCGTGGGGCTCGGCGCCGTGCGCGTCGTCGTGGCGCGCCTCGGCGGCACCGTCGCGATCCACACCGCGCGCGGCGTGGGCACCACCTTTGCGTTCGTCTTCCCGCTCGCGCACGCGGTCGCCGAGGTCGCCTGAGCGGCGTCTCGGCCGCGCGCGTCGCAGCCACTGAGGTACACCGTGACGTCGCAGACGCTGCCTTCTACGGCGATCGAGACGATCAACCAGCTCGCCGTCGAGGCGACGCTCGAGCTCTTCGACTCCTTCGCGCTCCCCATCGCGCACACCTCGTCGTGGGCGATCCCCGACTTCAACGCCGCCGACGAGGAGCTGGTCATCGCCTCGGTGGGGTACACCGCCGTGGGGCTCCGCGGCTCCCTCGTCATGGCCGTCAAGGCCACGGAGGTGACCGCGTGGGAGCAGGTGCTCCTCGGGAGATCGGGGGACGCCGTGCTCTGCGACACGGTCGCGGAGTTCACGAACATGCTGGTCGGCCGGCTGAAGAACAAGCTCATCCCGCGCGGCGTGGTGCTCTCGTTCGCGATCCCCACGAGCTCCATCGGGAGCCGCCTGCGGCTCTTCGGCCTGCACGCGGCCGCCTCGTGCTGGCTGCGCTTCGACGGCGACGACCGCGCGGTGCACGTGCGCGTCGACACCACCGTCGACGACGGCTTCGCGATGACCGAGCCCTCGGCGAGCGACGACGCGGCGCCCGCCGCCGAAGGCGAGATGCTCTTCTTCTGAGCGCCGTCGCGGTCACCGCCTCGGCGTGGACGCAGGGCCCGTCTCGCCCGCGGGTGACGTCGAAGCGCGCGGTTCAGGCTCCGCCGCGAGGGCGCGGGAGGTTGTATCGCTCGATGAGGTTCACGATCTGACTCCGCGAGATGCCGAGCAGCTCGGCCGCGCGGGTCTGGTTCTGGTGGCACAGCGCGAGGACGTGACGGACGTGCTCCTTCTCGGCCTCGGCCTTCACCTCCGCGAGCGTGCGCACGCCCTCCACGCCCGTCGCGGGAGGCCCTGACGGCGGGGTCGACTCCGCCATCGGCGCGCGCGTCGTCGGCCGCATCTTGCTCACCGAGAGGTGCTCGGGCGTGACGACCTCGCCGTCCGTGAGGATCACCGCCCGCGTCATCTCGTTGCGCAGCTCGCGGATGTTGCCGGGCCAGCGGTGCTGCAGGAGCAGCGTGACCGCGTCGCGCGACAGGGTCGGCGCCTCGGCGCGGCCCGCCTTCTTCGCAGCCATCGCGAGGAATCGCTTCGCCAGCGGGACGATCTCGCCCACGCGCTCGCGCAGCGCCGGGATGTGGAGCGAGAAGCCGTTGAGGCGAAAGAAGAGGTCGCCGCGAAAGCCGCCGTCGGCCACCGCGCGGTCGAGGTCGCGGTTGGTCGCGGCCACGAAGCGGACGTCGATGGGACGCTCCTCGACGGCCCCGACGCGCCGCACCTTCTGCTCCTCCAGCACGCGGAGGAGCCTCGCCTGGACGGAGGGCGCGAGCTCGCCCACCTCGTCGAGGAAGACCGTGCCGCCCGCGGCGCTCTCCAGGATGCCGGGCCGCGCGGCGTTGGCCCCGGTGAACGCGCCCTTCTCGTAGCCGAAGAGCTCGGCCTCGACGAGCGACTCGGTGAACGACGCGCAGTTGATCGCGCGAAAGGGCTTCGATGCGCGCGGCGAACGGCGGTGGAGCTCCGCCGCGAAGAGCTCCTTGCCCGTCCCCATCTCGCCGAGGAGAAGAACGGGGACGTCCGCCGCCGCCACGCGGCCGAGGAGCCGGTGGAGGCTCACCATCGCGGGGTCTTCGACCACGATGTCGCCGCTCGCCGACGGGGCGTCGGGCGCGTCACCGCGCAGCATCTCTTCCGTCGCCTCGATGAGCGCGTCGGGCGTGCGGCCGTCGCGGGGAAAGGCGGCGGCGCTCGTCCGTGCGGCCGCGTCGCCGAGGGCGGCGGTGATGGACGCGAGTCGCCCGCCCGCGTCGCCCGCGCCGGGCAGCAGGAGCTCGTAGTCACCGGGGCCGTACCACGCGGCCACCTCCGTGGGGCGCAGCGCGTCGAGCAGCGCCGCTTCGAGGCGGGAGTCGACGGCGCCCGTCACGCGCACCCGGGCCACGGCGAAGGGCTCCCCTCGCGCGCACTCGTCGGCGAGGCGGGCTTCGAAGTACTCGTGGGTGCGGAGCGAGCGGGTCACGACGGCCGGGGCGAGGCGCGAGCGGCCCTGCACCACGCAGGGGACCTTGCCGAGCACGATCTCGTCGCCGGGATACACGTCGACGCGCTTGTGGGGCTCGAGCGCGACGCCGCGGACGCTGGTCCCGTTGGCGCTGCCGAGGTCTTCGAGCTGCAGCGTCTTGCCCACGTGGAGGGCCGCGTGGGAGCGAGAGACCGACGGCGTGTCGATGACCAGATCGGCCGTGCTCGAGCGCCCGAGCACGAGCGATCGCCCCTCGGAGAGCGGGTAGGTCTTCATCACCTCGCCGAGCACGTGCAGCACGCGTCGCTCCGGCGAGGTGGTGTCGCGCGACTCGATCGCGGTGGCGTGGAGAGAGTCGCCGACGTGGCGTTGCGTGGGGGTGGTCATGGCGCGTCCTTCGACGGAGGGCGGTCGGAGGCGACGCCGATGCTACACGCCCGATCGCCGCGCCCGAGCCTTGTTTGCAAGTGCCACCACTTCAGCGAGGGGCGGCCGCGCCCGATGCCTCCGAGCGTGGCGGTCGCCGTGCCATCGAAGCGCGGAGCCCTCGACTTCTCCGACGCGCGCGACAGGTTGCGGACGCCCAGGCCGCCCAGCGTCTCCTGCCGCGCGAGGGCCGCGACGTACCCGGATGGGCGACCACGACTCCACCTGCACCGATCGACGGCGCCCCCGATGCGGTCCGCTCGCCCCGGGCACCCGCGTCGGCGACTACGAGGTGGTGCGCCCCCTCGATCGGGGCAGCTATGGCGCGATGTACGAGGCCTGCGGCAGCCGATCCGCGGCGCAGCGCGCGTGGCGATCAAGGTGCTGCACCCCGAGCTCGCCGCGCGGCGCGACCTGGTGGCCCGCTTCGCGCGTGAGGCGGCGGTGGTGGCGAGCCTCGAGCACCCGCACATCGTCCACGTCTTCGACGTCGGAACGTACGACGGCTCCCCCTTCCTCGCGATGGAGTACCTCGACGGCGAGACCCTCGCGGCGCGCCTCGCGCGAGAGGGCCGACTGCCCTCCGTCGACGCGGTCGACCTCCTCCTCGGCGTGGTGAGCGCGGTCGCCGCAGCCCACGCGCGCGGAGTCATTCACCGCGACCTCAAGCCCGACAAGCATCTTCCTCGCGCGGATGCCGCGGGGCCCTCCGTCGCCCGCCTTGCTCGACTTCGGCATCGCGGGGTGCTCGACGCCGAGATCGCCCTCACGGAGCTCGCCGGAGCTATAAGCACGCCGCCGCGCTGCGCATGCCCGAGCAGGCGGCCGATCGCGCGACCTCACCGGCGGCGACCAGTGGTCCTCGCGGTGATTCGCTGAGTGCGTGACGGGCGCGCGGCCGCCGATGGCGCGTCGCTGCTGCTCCTCAGCGCCATCTCACGGACGCGCCGGCGCCCGCGCACGCGCGAACGCCCCTCCGTGGCCGCGGGCCTCTCCGCCACCGTGCTCTCGCGCTGGAGAAGCACCCGACGCGCACTTCCCCTCGCGGTAGGCGCCCCGGCGCCGCGCTCCTCCCCCTGCGCGTCCGCGGCGGCGGCGCGCACGGCGTCGGCCTTCGTCACCTCGCCCGACGCGACCGACGCGAACACCCCGACCGCGCCCTCCGCGCTCCGGCCCACCGCGCAGCCCGCACGCGCGTCGGCCTCGACACCGCGCGCTCGTGGGTCGGCGCCCTCGCGACACTCGGACTCCTCGCCCGTGGCGATCACGCCCGCGAACGGCGCACGTCCGCGCGCGACGACGACCCTCCCCGCAGCGCCCGCACGGTGGTGTTCTCCGACGCCGGCCCCTGCGCCGCCTGCGCCTCGCGATCGTGGCCGACGACGTCCACCCGACTCCCCGCGCGCCCACGGGCACACCCGCGCGCTCAATCCCGTGAGCGAGACCCGCCCGGAGGGCATCAACGTCAGCACGTGGATCAACGGCTCGAACAACCAGTTCGAACGCGACGCTGACCATCATCGCCGGCCTCACGCCGCGCCGCGACGACGAAGCGATCCGGCAAGGCGCTCCGACGGTCAGGCCACGGTCAACTTCGCCGGCGGTTGACGCCGCTCGGCCTCGACGCGCCGGGAGTGGATCCGCGCATCGGCACCCTGCTCTCGGAGCGGTATCGCATCGTGCGCGTCCTCGGCGAAGGCGGGATGGGCAAGGTCTACGAGGCCGAGCACGAGCTCATCCGCCGCCGCGTCGCGATCAAGTGCCTCCACGCCCACTTCGCCGCGAGGGCCGACATCGTGGGGCGCTTTCGCCGCGAGGCGATGGCGGCGACGGCCATCCACAACCGCCACATCGTCGAGGTGACCGACATGGGCCGCTTCCCCGACGGGGCGGTCTTCATGGTGCTGGAGTTCCTCGACGGCCGCGACCTCGAGGAGATCGCCCGCTCGAGGCCCTCTCGCTCGCGCGCATCGCCACATCGCGGCGCAGATCTGCGACATCTCGGCCGCCACGCCGCGAGCATCGCGCACCGCGACCTCGGCCGAGAACATCGTCGCCTCGCGCGACGGCGACGACGACGTGAAGGTCGTCGACTTCCATCTCAAGTTCCTCGCCTACGACGCTGGCTCGTCGCCCGGACAGGAACAGGCGTCGCGCTCAGGACGCCGTCTGGCAGCCCCGGCCAGCTCGCCGGAAGGCGCGCTCGATATCCTCAACCTCTACGCGCTCGGCGCGATCCTCTTCGTGGCCCTCACCGGTCTGCCCTTCTCCGCCGCAACACCGCGGGGCTCATCTACCGGGTGTACCCGTCGAGAACGCGCGCGAGCACCTCCGCGGGCCGTGCCCCGCAGCTCGGCCTCATCGCGCCTCCTCGAGAAAGACCCCAGCGCCGCTACCCCGACGCACCGCGCCGTGCAGACGCCTCCGCGCGGTACCTTCGGCCCGCCGCCGCGCCTCGCTCCCCGCCGGACCGATTCACGAGATCGCCGGCGTTCAACGCGCGACAGCGCCCCGGACGGCCTCTCGCTCGACCCCGCTCGCCGCCCAGGCGCTACCCGCCGTCGTCACGCCGAGCGGCCCCTGCGCCAAAGCCCGTCGCCCCGCGCCTCGCCTCTGGATCATGGCCGCCGTCGCTCGCGGCCCTCTCCGCCGCGGCCGTCTCGCGGGCTCGTCCGCCGCGACGCGCCGCGATCACCGTCGGCACCCGAGCACCCTCCGAGCGCGCCGACCTCGCACGCATCGCCGCGCCGCCCCCGCCCCCTGCGCGGCGGCGTCGCGCCGCCGCCGTGCCGTCGGCCCCGCGCACCCCGAGAAGCGTCACCGCCGTCGCGGGCGCGACCCGCCCGCCGGCGCGGCGATCGCCCGCGAGGGTCGCGCACGGGCCAGCCCTCTCCGCACGGGCTCGCGCGCCGCTGCTGAGACGCCACCGCCTTCGTACGCCGGCTGCGCCCGCGCCGCCCGCCCCCGCCGCGGGCGAAGCGCCCGCGCAGAGACAAGCCGCGCCCGCAAGGCCCCGCGCGTGTCTACGGAGGACCCCAGGAGCAGCATCCCCGAGACGCTGCAATAGCCTGATGCGCGCGCGCCCCTACGACGCGCGGTCGCCATGCTCCCCGACATCGACCCCGCGCCGGGGGTCGTCGCGGCAGCCCGCGCCCGGCGTCGCCGAGGGACGTGCCTTCTCGTCGACGTCGCCGGCAGGCGCGGCATCCTTCCCCGCCTGCAGGGCGTAGTCTTCTTTCCGCGGCGGCCACCGCATCGAGGCCATCGCGAGTTCGCCCGACGCCTTCGCGATCTGGCCCCAGCCCGACGGTGCTCGGCCTCGCGCAGTGCCTGGGCACCTCCTCCACGCCCGGCGCGCGCGATCTGGTCTACGAGCGGTACCTCGCGCTCGCGCCCCCGACGCGCCCCTCCGCGCAGAGGTCACCAACACGATCCGCGGCCTCCGCTCGCTGCTCTCGGAGGTCGAGATCGAGAGCAACACCCCCGCGCGGATCTTCATCGACGACCGCGAGGTGGGCGCGGCGCCGGGCTACGTGGAGCTCGAGGTCGGGCGCCACGAGGTCGAGCTCCGCGCCGACGGCTACGCGCCGCAGCAGCAGTCGATCGCGGTGGTGTCGCGCGCGCCGCGGACCACCCTGATGCGCCGCTGCCGACGGCCCAGGCCTTCGACCCGTGTGGTTCTGGGGCGCCCTCGGCGTCACGGCCGCGGGCGCGATCACCACCGCGGCCCTCGGCACCGTCACCGTGCTCGCCGCGAGCCGCTATCAGGCAGACCCCAACCGCACCGTCGCCATGCGCGACGAGGGGACGCGGCTCGCCATCGCGACCGACGCCTCGCTCGCGATCACGGCGGCGCTCGCCGTCGGGACCCTCATCGTCGGGCTGCGCACCGGGTGGCGCCCGCTCGCGACGGGCGCGGCGTCGATCGCGCTCGACCCGGCGGGGCGCGTGGTCGTCGGAGGTCGCTTCTGATGCGCCGCGTCTGCGGGCTCGCGTGGGGCCTCGCGCTGACGTCGTGCTCGGCGCTCGACCTCTTCAGCGCGCCGCCCGTCGACGACGAGAACTGCACGACCGAGCGCGTGTTCTATCAAGACCGCGACGGAGACCGCTACGGCGTGAACTCCGTGTCGGTCGTCGCGTGCGTTCAGCCGCGGGGGTTCGCCGCGGTCGGCGGCGACTGCGACGACACGCCCGACGAGGGCGCGCGCATTCACCCCGGCGCGACGGAGCGGTGCAACAGGATCGACGACGATTGCTCCAGCGGCGGCGGCGTCGAGCTCGCGGAGGACGCCGACGGCGATGGGCACGCGCCCTTCGGCGCGCTGTGCGCGGACGGCCTGCGCGCCGACGATTGCGACGACGACAACCGCGAGCGATTTCCGGGGCACCCCGAGGCGTGCGACGGGCTCGACAACGGGTGCTTCGGCGGCGGCGACCACGAGGAGGCCGACACCGCGTGCCGGTTCACGCGCAGCGCCGAGTCGACGTGCCGCGGCGGCGCGTGCGTCGTTCGCTGCGACGCGGGGTGGGGCGACTGCGATCGGGTGGTCTCCAACGGCTGCGAGGTCAACCTCACGACCGAGCCGGCGCACTGCGGCGCGTGCGGCGTCCGTTGCGGCCTCGGCGCGGCCTGCGTCGACGGGCTCTGCCGCGGCGACATCGTGGCCCTCTCTGCGAGCCCCTACCGCGCGCAGAGCGCCAGCCTCACGCCGGGCGACATCGAGGCCTCCGCGCACACCTGCGCGCTCCGCACCCCGCCGCCCGAGGGCCCCGGGAGCGTGCTCTGCTGGGGGCGCAACGACGTCGGACAGGTCGGCGTCGAGCCGTCCGCTCCGAGCGTCCGTGAACCCGTGCAGGTCGGGCTGTTCAGCCGGGCGGCCTACGCGATCGCGACGGGGGGATCGAGCGCGTGCGCGATCGTCGGCGCGAGCCGACAGGTCACCTGCTGGGGCGCCGAGTTCGGCAGCGCGGGCGCGACGATCACGCGTCCGGGCACCGTGTTGCTGGGGCTGACCGACGCGCGCCAGCTCGCGATGACCCCGAGCCACTTCGCGCGAGAAGAAGACGGTGTCTGCGCGGTGACCGGCCGGGGCGAGCTCTTCTGCTGGGGCGCGAGCGCGGCCTACGGCGTGCCCCTCGGCGTCAGCGGCGCGATGGCGAGAGCGCCGCGACGGCTGAACCTCGCCGTGTCCGTCGAGGAGGTCGCGATGGGCGCGACGCACCTCTGCGTCCGAACGCCCGGCGACGTGCGCTGCTGGGGAGAGGACTTTCACAGCCAGCTCGGCACCGGGACCCCGCGCGAGATCGGAGACACCGCGCTCGAACCCCTCCTGGTGCGCGCCGACTGGACGCACGGCCCGCCGTCGCACATCGCCGTCGGGCTCGGCTTCGGCTGCGCGTCGGTGCGTAGCGCGCCGCAGGGTCAACGGCTCCTCTGCTGGGGCGCGCTGCCGGGCAGCGTCGCGCGCCTCGATGGGATGCCGCACGCCGCGAGCGACCTCACCGTCCCGACGCCCGTCGACATCGGCGACGCGACGGCGGCGACCCTCGAAGCGGCCGGCGAGCGATGGTGCGTCGGACTCGGCGCCACGGGCGGCCTCTCGTGCGCGGGGCGGGTCTCGATTCGCGAGGGCGCGTGGACCTACCAGGACCTCCGCGACGTGCCTGCGCTGCGAGGGCTCCGCGCGCTCTCGGTCGGCGCCGAGCACGCGTGCGCGGTGCTCCAACGCGGCGAGGTCGTGTGCTGGGGCGAGAACGGCGGCGGTCAGCTCGGCGACGGGACCACCTCTCGCCGCGCCGCGCCCGTGCGCGTCAGGGCCCTCGATCACGCCGCACGCATCGCCGGCGCGCGCTTCGACTTTCTCTTCGTCCGCGCCGACGGGTCGGTCTTCTCGCGCGACCCCGAGCGGGCGGCGTTCTTCCGAGGGCGCACCGTGCGGTCGGCCACCCAGAACGCCTGGGGTGACGTGTGCTTCGTCGACGCGCTCCATGTGGCGCACTGCGCGAATCACCGCCCCAACGAGGAGACGGACCCCATGGTCCCGCTGCGGGTGACCGAGACGGCGCGAGAGGTCGCCGTGGGCGTGGGGCAGCGCGGCGACCCGGTGGCGTACGTCGTCACGTCGCGCGGCGCGGTGCAGGCGTTCACGCGCACGCTCGGGATGCCGACGTCGTACGCCGCGAGCCCGCTCGAACTCCCGACGGGACAGGGTCGGTGGGTCGGCGTCGCGACGCCGGTGTTGGGGCGTCACGCGTGCGCGTGGAGCGAGCAGGGCTCCGTCGCCTGCTGGGGGGCCAACGACGCGCGCCAGGCGGCGCCGGGAGACCCTGCGGCGTACCTCTCGACGCCCGCGCTCGTCTCGGCCCTCGCGGGCGCGCTCTCCGTCGCCCTGGGGACGCAGCGCACCTGCGCGCTCCGCAGCACGCGAGAGGTCGTGTGCTGGGGCGCCGGATCGCAGGCCGACGGCATCACCCTGTCGCCCGTCTCGGGCCTGCGCGACGTCGTGCAGCTCGTCGCGGGCACGGAGCATTTCTGCGCGCTCCGCGCGACGGGACGCGTCGCGTGTTGGGGGGGCAACGGCTTCGGTCAGCTCGGTGACGGCACCAACCTCGACCGCCTCGCGCCCGCCGAGGTGAGAGGGCTCGAAGACGCGGCGGAGGTCTTCGCCGGCGCGGAGTACACCTGCGCGCGTCGGGCGAACGGCCAGGTGCTGTGCTGGGGCCGCAACGACCGCGGACAGCTCGACGACGGAAGCTTCGACGACCGCAACGCCCCCGTCGTCACGGGGCAGGCGCCGTGAGCGCAGCGCGACGCAGCGAGCGACCGCGGCGACCTGATCCGCGCAGGCGCGCAGACGCGAGGGCGATCGCCGCTCACCCGTCGCCCGAGACGAGCGGCGCGTAGATCGAGCGTCGGCACCAGCGCGCGAGGTCGTCGGCCATCGCGTCGTCAAACTCGTCGGCGAAGGTCTCGCGCAGGTGCGCCATCGTCGCCGCGAGGGAGCCCGTGCGCGCCATCGCGCGCGACGCCTCGATGGGGGCGCGGTCGTCGGGCGCGAAGAGCCCCGCGCGCTCGGGCCACGACGCGAGGCGCGCCGCGGGGTCGTCGCCGAAGCGCTGGCGGGTGAGCGAGAGCGCCTGCGCGCGCGTCGAGGCGCAGAGCATCAGCGAGGCGACGAAGCGGTCTTCGTCGGCGGTGAGCTCGGCGCGCACGGCGTCGACCTCGGCGGCGCGCGCGGCCTCGTCGAGGGCGGCGAAGATCACGGCGGCATCGTCGCCGAAGCGCGCGCGCACGACGGCGTCGACGCGGTCGCGGAGCGCGTCGCGGGGGGCGCCGACCTGCGTGGCGAAGAGCGCGCGCAGGGCCGTCTCGGCGTCGCTGGCCGAGAGGTAGTCGCAGAGCGCGTCGGGGTAGTCGTCGCGGCCCGAGGCGCGGAGCATCGCGAGCAGGCCGAGCTGTCGCGCGACGTCGTCGTCGTCGCGCATCGCGAGGCGCACGCCCGGCGGCAGGTACCTGAAGTACTCGAGCGCCTTCACCGTGCGCACCACCATCGAGACCGACGGCCGCGGGACGTGCATCAGCGTGTGGATCAACGGACGCTCGACGCGCGAGAAGGGCACCACGGCCCCCGCGTCGAGGAGCTCGACGCCCTGGTGCGTGAGCGCCCCGAGCGAGGCGCGGGGCCCGAAGCGCGCGCGCTCGGTGTAGCGCCACACGCTGTGGAGGCTGTGCCCCGAGAGCAGCGTGAAGGCGCCGCAGAAGGGGTGGTTGTGAATGGCCGAGAGGCAGTTGACCCAGAAGTACACGTCGACCACGAAGCCCTGGCCGTGGTGCACCGTGATGGCGGGCTGGCCGAAGGCGCCCGTGGGCGCGAGCTGTCGCGTCGACGCGCGGCCGGGTTCGAGAAAGGCGCGGGCCAGCGCGAAGGGGTCGACGGCGTCGCGCGGCGGCATCTCGGTGAGCGCCTCGACGGCGATGGGGGCGAGGGCCTCCTCGTCGCGGTGCGCGGCGCGCCAGCGGCGGTCGAGGGTGCGCCCGAGCTCGGCGAAGTAGTCGTTCATGCGTGCGCCTCATCGGGGAGGCTGGCGGGCCCTTCCCCGCGGGCATTGGTATCAGCTCGCGCGCGTGTTGACACCCGCGCCACGGAGCGTTGCGGCGCCTCGCGGTGGCCTTCGTCGGCGTAGAAGTCGCTGGCGCGCGGCGTGTGCGCTCGATCGGAGCGCTACTGCGCCGAGCGCTCGTCGCTCGGGAGCACGCGCTCGACCTCGCGTCCGTCGAGGTAGCGCGTCGCGCTGATCGGGCGGCCGTCGTCTTCCCAGAGCTTGAGCCACCCGTGGCGTCGGCCCGCGACCCAGCGACACTGCGACACGACCGCGCCGTTCATCGCGTAGCGCGTGTGGAGCCCGTGCTCGAGGTACTGCTTGGGCTCGTCGCTCGCGTAGAGGCCCTCCGACTCGCGGCGCCCGTTGGGGTGATAGGTGATCGACCAGCGCAGCCGTCCGCGGTCGTAGAGCGACTGGCTCGCCATGCCGCCGTCGTGGCGAAAGGTCACCGAGAGGCCGTGCGGAACCGACATCCGCACGCCGGCCTCTCCCGCGAGCGCGCAGCTCACCGAGTCTGCGTCGCGGTAGACCTTCGCCCCCTGCGCGCACCGCAGGTCGGCGTCGCGCAGCGTGTCGCGCGTCGTGGCGTCGTCGATCCACGCGGGCGGAGGCTCGGCCTCGTCGGGCGCGAAGAGCGCGCGGAGCTGCGGCCCCATCGGCGCGTCGGCCGCGGGCCATTCGCGCGTCACGGCGGCGCTGGCGTCGAGGAGCGCGAGCGCGGCGCGCGACGCCTCGATCTGCTGGGAGAGGATCGCGCGCATCGCGTCGGGCGCATCGGCGAGGGCGCGCTCGAGGTCTTCGATCGCAGACTGGAGTTCGGCTCGTTCGGTGGTTCCCATCACGGCGCCGATGATACGCGGGGCGCGAGGCGTCGGGGCGGCCGACGGCGCGCTCGCGCGAAGACTCCGCGCCCCTTCGCGGTCGCCCGGCCTCGGAGGCGGGTCGCCTACGGAGCGCGCACCGCGAGGCGCACCACGTCGGCGCGATTGGCGGCCCCGAGCACTTCGAACACCCGCGCGAGCACGTTGCGCACGGTGTTGGGCGAGAGCCCGAGCCCCCTCGCGATCACCTCGTTGGAGCACCCGAGCGCGACGAGCTCGACCACCTCGCGCTGCCGCGGCGTGAGGCGCTGATCGACGCAGCGCAGGCGCGTCGGCGTGAGCGCCGTGGGCGTCGCGTCGAGGGCGCCGACCAGGCGATCGGCCACCGCGAGGCTCGGCGCGAGGGCCCGAAGCATCGACGCGTGCCGGAGCTCGAAGGCGCCCTCGCGACGCGCGAAGAGCGCCACGGCGCCGCCCACCTGCTCGCGCACCACGAGATGCACGATGCAGAGCGAACGCATCGCGAGCTGCTCGTCGAGGAGGCGGACGACCTGACGATGACGCGCCGTCCCCGCGACAAAGACGTCTTCGAGGCGCGCGACGCGGTGCGTGTTGGCCGCCGTGCGCAGCGCGTCGAGGCGCACGGCGAGGGCGTCCCACCCGAGCATCGAGGCCGCGAGGCGCGCGGGGTCGAGGCCGTAGTGGGCGCCCGTCTCGATGGGCACGCGCGGCGAGAGCGCGTGAAAGAGCGCCGCGTCGTGGGGCACCGCGCGGCGCACGCACCCGAGGGCCGCCTCGCGAAACGCGCGCAGCGACGTGGCCCCCGCGGCGATCTCGGCGAGCTCGAGGGAGAGCCCCGCGGCCTCGGCGATGGGCTCCATAGGGGGTACGAACGTACCATCGCGACGGCGGGGCCTCGCGACCATCGTCTCGCCCATGAACGCAACGCTCGCTCCCACGCTGCCGCCCTGGCTCGACAAGACGGCGTACCCCTTCACCCCGCGCGCCATCGACACGCCCGAAGGCTCGCTCTCGTACCTCGACGAAGGCCGCGGCCCCGCGGTGCTGCTCGTGCACGGCACGCCGAGCTGGAGCTTCGAGTTTCGCGACGTCGTGACGCGCCTCCGCGCGACGCACCGATGCGTGGCGCCCGACCACCTCGGCTTCGGCCTCTCGGACAAGCACACCCGCGCCCTGCGCGTCGCCGATCACGCGCGGCGGCTGCGCGAGCTCGTGACGCGGCTCGACCTTCGCGACCTCACGCTGGTCGTGCACGACTTCGGCGGTCCCATCGGTCTGCCCGTGGCGCTCGACCTGCCCGAGCGCGTGGCGCGCGTCGTGGTGCTGAACACGTGGATGTGGTCGAACGCCGACGACCCCGCCGTGGCGCGCCTCGACCGCGTGATTCGCAGCCCCCTCGGCCGCGTGATGTACCGCTGGCTCAACGCGTCGCCGCGCCTTCTCATGCCCTCGCTCTTCGGCGATCGCGCGAAGCTCACGGGCGCCGTGCACGCGCAGTATCTCGGTCCGTTTCGGGCGCGCGCCGACCGCGAGGGGACCTACGCGATGGCCCTCGAGCTCGCGGGCGCCAACGCCCACAATGAGGCGCTCTGGGCCCGCCGCGCGAGGCTCGCGGAGAAGCCCCTCGACATCGTGTGGGGGTCGCGCGATCCGGCCTTCACGGCGCGGCACCTCGCGCGCTGGCGCGAGGCGTTCTCGCACGCGACGGTGACCGAGCTCGACGGCGTCGGACACTTCGTCGCCGAGGAGGCCCCCGAGGACCTCGCGCGCGTCATCGCGCGGTGACCGCGGGGGCTGAGGCGGGCGGCGCCGTCAGGAGCGACGGCGCCGAAGGGGAAGCGTGAGCGCTACGGCGCGGGGAAGCTCGGGTACGGGAGGATCGCCTCGCTGCGGATGTGAGCGGAAGCGCCCTCCACGACGGGCGCAGTCTTCGTCAACGACTTCGACGACGTCGCGATCAGTCGCAGCGACGGGTCGCCCCGAGGAAGAGGTCGTCGATGGGGAAACGAAGCTCACGAGCTTCTGCGAAGAGTCGGGGAGAGCGGCGCCGTCAGGGGCGACGGCGCCGTAGGGAGAACCGCGCTGGTCCGTCGGTCGGAGAGACCGGCGAAGGCCAGTGAACGTCCCGTTGCCGACGGCACCCTCGGTGTTCTCGCCCCGGCACTTGAGCGCGCCGCTCGTCGGAATAGGCGCGTGCTGTTGTTCATGGTCGAATGCCCAGCGCGGGCGACAGGCCGACACGTTGGTCGGCCCTGGTAGGGGCCCGCAATGAAGGCTGTCCGCACGCCTGGCTACCCCAGGCCAGCGGCACGCACCTCGCCCGTGCTGAGCACCGCGCGCAGTTGTGGACGTTGCGGCGACGGAGACAGCGTTGTTGATGCCACCGCGCCGTCCGCCGTGGTCGCGGCGGACGGGTGCGCACCGTCGAAGGTTCGCTGGAAGTTGCTGCCCGCGCCCAGCACGAATCGTGCCGGTGCTCATCACCGCGCAGGTGTGCGCCGTGCCGAGCGCGATCCCGCGACGGTGCCGGGATGGCCGTGACGAGGGTATTTCCTTCGGGGACGACGACGCCGTGCCGTCACCGATCTGTCCCAGGTTCATCCCCAGCGCTTCATCCGCCGTCGCGCTGCCGCGCAGGAAGGGCAGACGAAGTCGGGCCTGAGGCGATCTCGACGGCGTTGTTGAGTCGACCACGGAGACGGGCGTGGTCCTGTTGACATTGCCGCCGACACCGTCGCCAGCCGAGCTGTCCTCGACGCATAGCCCCGGCAGGACCTGCCCCGTCGAGCGAAGCGCGCAACTGGAGAAGGTGCCCGTCGCGACCGCGACGGCGTCGGTGATCCCCGAGACCGCCACCGGCGTCGACGAAACGTCGTGGTGCCGTTGCCGAGCTGGCCGATGTCGCATTGCTTGCGACCCCACCCGTGCTGCGCACCGCGCAGGTGTGGCTGGCGCCCACCGCGATCGAGATCGCGTCGGTGAGGCCCGACACCTGCACCGGCACGTTGGAGGTCGCCGTTCCGCCGTTGCCGAGTTCACCCGACGTTCCGAGGCCCCAGCAGCGCACGCTGCCGCTCTGCAACACGCAGCTGTGATGAGCGGCCGCGCCCCTCGCGAGCGAGGAGCCGATCGACGAGCACGCGCCCGCCGAGCACTGCTCGAACGCGCCGCACAGGTACTTGCGCGCCACCCAGGCCGCCGGTCGGTGAGGGCGAGGTCTCGCAGCCGTGGCCGCGGTGGCGTTGCAGTCGCCGTAGCCGTTGTTGCAGGTCGCGACGCCGCACGCGCCCGCCGAGCAGAAGGGAACGGCGTTGGCGAGCGAGCACACGCGGCCGCAGGCGCCGCAGTTCGTGACGCTCGACGAGAGCGTCTCGCAGCCGTTGGCAGCGCTGCTGTCGCAGTTGAGGTAGCCCGTGTTGCACGCGCCCATCACGCAGTTCGAGAACGAGCACGTCGCGCTCGCGTTCGGGAACGAGCAGGCGCGTCCGCAGGCGCCGCAGTTGCTCGCATCGGCGGCGGTGTTGACCTCGCAGAGGTCCGTCGCGAGGTGGTTGCAGTCGGCCGAGGCGCCCGAACACGTCGGCGGTGCGCACGCCGCCCTCGGTGCAGACCTCGTCGGCGCCGCAGGCGTATTTCGCGGGCGCCACCAGTTAACGCGGTCGTTGGCGACGTTCTGCTCGCAGCCGTCAGCCGCGCTGCGTTGCAGTCGGCCTGGCCCGCGACGAGCGTAGCGCAGGTGCCGCTGGTGCAGGTCGCGACGGCCGAGGGGGCGTCGGACAGGGCGTCGCCGCGGTTCGTGGCGCTGGTCGCGGTGCTCACCTCGCGGCCGTTGAACCCGTTGTGGTCGCGATCGGCATGGCCGAGGTCGCAGGCGCCGGTCGTGCACTCCACCTTCTTCCTGCGCGGGAGTCGCGTGCAGGACGACGCACGCGTGCCGCAGGCGTTGCAGTTGCTGGCGTCGGTGATGACGTTGGCCTCGCAGCCATTGCTCGCGTCGCCATCGCAGTTGAACAGCCCGGCGCGCAGGTCGCGATCTCGCAGGCGCTGCGGCTGCACTGCGACACCGCGTGGGGCGAGCACACGCGGCCGCACCGCGCCGCAGTTGTTCGCGTCGATGTAGGTGTTCACCTCGCAGAGGTCCGACGCTTGAGGTGGTTGCAGTCGGCTTCCGGAGTCCGCCTCGCGGTGGTGGTGCAGGCGCCCTCGGTGCAGACCTCGTCAGCGCCGCAGGCGTTTCCATGCCCCGCAGTTGGCGCGGTCGCTGGAGACGTCCTGCTCGCAGCCCGTCGAGGCGCTGCCGTCGCGATCGGCGAAGCCCGCGGCGCAGACGATCGTGCACGCCGAGGTGCCGCACACGGGCGTCGCGTTGGCGCCCGCCGCGCAGGCGTTTCCGCACGCGTGGCAGTTGGATGTGGTCGAGAGGTCGGCCTCGCAGCCGTTGCTCGCGTCGCCGTCGCAGTCGGCGAAGCCCGCGCGGCAGGCGCCCAGGGCGCAGGCGCCGTCGTGGCACACGCCCGCGGCGTTGGCGAAGGCGCAGACCGTTCCGCAGCCGCCGCAGTGGGCGGCGTCGTTGTGGAGGTCGACCTCGCAGCCGTTGGCCTGCGCGCCGTCGCAGTCGCCGTAGCCCACGTTGCACACGGCGAAGCCGCACGCGCCGCCCACGCACTCGGCGGGCGCGTTGGCGAAGCTGCACACGTGCCCGCACGCGCCGCAGTTGTTCACGTCGGTGTCGGTGGTGACCTCGCAGAGGTCCGTCGCGAGGTGGTTGCAATCGGCCGTCGCGCCCGCGCAGGTGACCTGCGTGCACGCGCCCGCGTCGCAGATTTCATCGGCGCCGCAGGCGTTTCCGCAGGCTCCGCAGTTGGCGCGGTCGCGCGTGGCGTCGACCTCGCAGCCCGTGGTCGCGCGGTGATCGCAGTCGGCGAAGCCCTGCCCGCAGATGATGGCGCAGCCCGAGGCGCCGCACACCGGCGTCGAGTTCAGGCCCGAGGCGCAGGCGTTTCCGCACGCGCCGCAGTTCGAGACGGTCGAGAGGTCGGTCTCGCATCCGGCCGCGGCGCTGTCGCAGTCGGCGAAGCCCGCGTCGCAGGTCGCCACCGCGCACGCGCCCGAGGCGCACGCAGGCGTCGAGTGCGGCAGCGAGCAGGCGTTGCCGCACGCCCCGCAGCTCGACGGAGCGGTGAGGTCGGTCTCGCACCCGTCGGCGGCGTTGCCGTTGCAGTCGGCCCATCCGTCGTCGCACGCGCCGACGGCGCACGCGCCCGTGGCGCAGACCTCCGAGGCGTGGGCCAGGGAGCACGCGTGGCCGCACGCGCCGCAGTGGTTCACGTCGGTCGAGGGCGTGGTCTCACATCCGTCGGCCGCCCGTCCGTTGCAGTCGGCGTAGCCCGCGTCGCAGGTGCCGACGACGCACTCGCCCTCGGCGCAGGCGGCGGTGGCGTGGTCGACGACGCAGGCGCGACCGCACGCGCCGCAGTTCACGGCGTCGGCGCCGAGCGAGACCTCGCAGCCGTCGGCGATCGCGGTGTTGCAGTTGGCGCGTCCCGACGGGCACGCCATCGTCGAGCAGCCGCCAGAGACGCACGACGACGTCCCGCTCGTGTCCGACACGCAGGCGTTGCCCGGCGCGCCGCAGTTCGCGTCGGTGGTGATGTCGAGCTCGCACCCGTCGGCGCGCGCGCCGTTGGCGTCGGCCCACCCGACGTCGCAGGTGAACGCGCAGGTGCCCGTCGCGCAGCTCGCGGCGGCGTGCGCGGGCGCGGCGCAGGCGAGGCCGCACCCGCCACAGCTCGTGAGCGTCGTCGTCGACGTCTCGCAGCCGTTGCTCACGTCGCCGTCACAGTTGGCCGAGCCCGACGCGCAGGTGAGGATGCGGCAGGTCCCGTTGGTGCAGACGGCGCTCGATCCGCTGAGGGAGCAGGCGGTTCCGTTGGGCGCGACGGGGTTCGAGCAGAGGCCCGTGGCGGGGCTGCAGGTTCCGGCGGCGTGGCACGCGTCGCTGGCGCGGCAGACGACGCCGAAGCACTCGCACGCGTCGCCCTTGCCGTTGCGGTTCGAGTCGAGCTGCGTGGGGTTCGCCGTCGCGGGGCAGTTGTCGACCCAGTCGAAGACGCCGTCCCGGTCGGCGTCGACCGCGGGGCGGTCGATGCGGAACTTGATGCGCAGCGTCTTGCCGTTGATGAGCGGCGTGAAGTTCTGCGTGTCGACGGTGCGAAACTCGCGCTCGCTCCGCACGACCTGAACGTCGGCGAAGCCGAGCTCGCGGAGGCCGCCTCCCGCCGCGGGGACGAGCACGCGCGCGCGGTAGAGCGCGGTCACCGAGAGGTTCGCGTTGTTGGTCTTCCAGCGGGCGTAGAAGTAGCCCTCGGGGTCGCGGTCGCCGTCGTCGTCGTCGGAGTCGCAGTCGCGGTCTTCGAAGTGCGTGCGCAGGCGCTCGCGGTCGGGGCCCGTGGTGGCGGTGAAGGTGGCGAGGGTGCGCACGGTGGCGCCCGTCGAGGTGATCTCGTCGATGCGCACGGTGGGGGCCACCGAGGGGACGAAGTCACCCACGTGCGCGGGTCGCGGCACCATCGGCGGGAGGAAGAGGAAGCCCGTCGTTCCCCCGTTGTGGAGCTCGTCCCGGATCAGGTTGCCGCGCGCGGGCGTCGGCGCGGGCGCGTTGCCCGCGTCGGTACACCCGGCGAGCACGAGCGGGGCGAAGGCCACCGCGAGCCGTGCTGCTCGTCTCATCGTCGTCATCGAGTCGCCGCCTTCGGTCGAGGGGTTGTGAGACGCGGCGCGAGCGAGCGTCGGGCGGTGTGTGACCCGACGTTCGACTCCCACCAACGAGTCGGCTCGACCGGTGGCGATCATTCGAGAGGTGCGGAGGCGAAGCCATGCCAGGGCGCTTGCGCCGCGATGTCACGGCTATTTCACGGGGCGCTTCGCGGCGGGCTCGGCGTCGCGCAGGAGCATGTGCAGCTCGAGGAGGAGCGCCGCGAGGGTCTTCGAAGAGCGTCCGAGGTTCGTGAGCGCGAAGGCGCCCGCGCGCATCGCCGGGCTCCAGAGGATCATCGACGAGTACCCCGCCTGCTCGCGTCGTCGTCGCTGATGTTTCGCCTGAGGTACACGCCCTCGTCGGGCCCCGCGCTGCCCGACGCCGCGCGATCGCGAGGCGCGCGCGCCGCGATCTGGACGCTCGTGGGCACCGGCCCGCTGGCGCTGACCGCAGCCTCGGTGCGGTGCGGTGCGTGGCCTCGGGCGGTCCGCACGCGGGGCGACGAGCGCCAGGCCGAACGCGTCGAGTGCCGCTCGTCAGGGGACGTTGGTCACCGTCTCGCAGTTGACCGCGGTGTCGCCCGCGACGTGGTTCCCGCCGTCGCACGCGTCGACGCCGAGGCGGCCGTCGAGCATGTCATCGTCGTCGTTGCCGGTGAGGTTGTCGTCGCCGTCGTCGCCGTAGACGCGGTCGCGGCCCGTGCCGCCGACGAGCCCGTCGTTGCCGCGCCCGCCGAAGATCACGTCGTCGCCGCCGTCGCCGTCGATGTAGTCGTTGTCGTCTTCGCCGTTGATGGTGTCGTTGCCGCCGTCGCCCCACACGCGGTCGTAGCTCGCGCCCGCGCGGATCGTGTCGTTGCCGTCGCCGCCGCAGATGATGTCCGCGCCGTCGAAGCCGAGGATGATGTCGTCGCCGCCGAGGCCGACGATCACGTCGGGCCCCGCCGTGCCCGAGATGAAGTCGTTGCCGTTGGTCCCCACGATGGTCGCGGTGAAGCCGCGGCAGGTGGGCGCGGTGGTGGGCGGCGTCGTGGATGTCGTCGAGGTGGCGGGCGCCGCGGCGGTGTCGGCGGCGTCGTCGACGGGGGCGCAGCCGATGGAGGCAAGCAGGGCGAGGGTGCAGAGGGCGAGGTTCTTCATGGTGGTCGTGGTCTCCTTCAGCCCCGTTGGCGGGGCACGGCGGCCATCGCAACGCGGATGCCGCGCGAGATTTCCAGCCCTCTCGCGGGCGTTGCGCGCGGCGCTTCTCAAGTCGTGCATCGGCGCGCGTTCGAACTGCGCACGCGGCGAGCGGCGTCGCGCTCGAGCCCGGCGCGCCTCGCGCGCAGCAGGCGCCGTCGCCGCGTCGAACGCCGCATACGCGCTCGCGCGAACACAGCGAGTCCACGCTCCGGCATCGGCCTTGCGATGAGGCCCTCCGTCGTCGCGGCACCTCTCACGCCGCACGACGAAAGAGAGCATCCAATGAAGCACACGAACGACGAGAAGCCCGCGATCACGACCGTCAAGCAGCTCGCGACGAGCGCGCTGAAGCCCGCGCTCCGCACGGGCATCAAGGCCGGGCTCATCATCTGCCGCGCGGCGCGATAGGCGCGCCATGCGACGCTCGCACGATCAGCTCGAAGCGTTGCGCCGCGCCGGGGACGCGCTCATCGAGTGCTACCGCGACCTCGCCGCGCGCGACGCGCACCTCGCGGGCGAGCTGATCGGCGACGACGCATTCGAAGAGGAGCGGCACTACCCCGCCGACGACCTGCGCGACCCGGTGAGCGGCGCGCAGCTCTACTTTCACGCGCACCTCGACGACGAGCTCGGCCATTTTCACACGCACGTCCGCCTCGCCGGGGCGACGGCCGAGGGCGACGAGCTCGTGCACCTCGTCGGCGTCTCGATCGACGCGTGCGGGCTCCCGACGCGCCTCTTCGCGCCCAACTGCTGGGCGACGGACGATCGCTGGCGCCCCGCGGGCGAGCTGCGCGCGCTCCTCGATCGGTTCACCTTCGACGACGCGCCTCGCGGCCCCGTCGCGTGCCGCGCGCTGCCTGCGCTCCTGCGACTGTTTCGGCCGCAGATCGACGCGCTCCTCGACGCGCGCGACGCCGCCGTGGCCCGCGACGCGAGCGTGCTCGACGACCGCGAGACGCGCCTCCTCGCCACGGTCGAGGTCTCGATCGACGCGCAGATCGCGGAGGTCCACCGCGCCCTCGCGACCTCCGCGACCCGAAGCGGCGACGGCCGCGAGGGCGAGCGCCACATCGCGCAAGGTCGCTGATTCGCCGCGCGCGAGAGGGGGATATCCTCCGCCGCGATGTCACGCCCATGCATCGCGCTCATGCTCGCGTTCCTCGGCTGCGCTCGCGCGGCGGAGACGCCCCCGACGAACGACGCGACCTCCGACGCGAACGACGCCGCGTCTGTCGACGACCTCGCCGCCACCGACGCACCGCTCGATACGCCCGTGTTCGACGCGAGCACCGACGTCACGGCATCCGACGCACGAGCGGATGTCACCGCGCCCGACGTGACCGCGACCGACGTGACCGCGACCGACGTGACCGCGACCGATGTGACCGCGACCGACGCACGCGCAGACGTCACCGCGCCCACGGACGTCGCGGTTGGATGCGATCCGCGGCTCCCGACGGGGTGGCCTTCGGGCTTCGCGCCGTGGGCGGGGAATCCCGTGCTCGTCGCGTCTCGAAGCGCGTCGATCCAGGGAGAGGACAACGTCTACGCGCCTGAAATCCAGCGCGTGAGCGGGGCGCGGGTGATGTGGTACGGCGCGCAGGGCGGCGACGGACACGACCGTATCTTCGTGGCCGTCGCGCGCGACGGAGGCGAGTGGCGCAAGTGGCCTTCGGAGTCCGCGCCGTCGCCCGCGCTCGACCGCGGAACCTCGAACCACGTCAACGACCCCAGCGTGGTGAGCGTCGGCGGACGCTGGCGCATGTACTACACCGACGCGCCCACCGCCGAGAACGACCGCATCTGGCTCGCCGAGTCGTCCTCACTCACGGGCTTCGCGAAGGTGCGCGAGGTGCTCGGCGTCGGCCCCGCGGGATCCTGGGACGCCGAGAAGGTCGGACGCCCCGCGGTGCTCTACGACGGCGGCGTCTATCGCATGTGGTACGACGGCACCGCGAGCGGGCAGCGCCACGTCGGGCTCGCGACCTCGACCGACGGGGTGAACTTCGTCCGTCACCCTGCGAACCCGCTCTTTCGCAACGCCGGAGCCGTCGACGTGAAACACCTCGGCGGCGCGTACGTGATGCTCCGCGAGGGCGGCGACGGGACGTACTGGGCCACGAGCCCCGACGGCGTCTGCTGGGTCGACCGCGGGCGGCTCTTCGCCCGCTCGGGCGCCGCGTACGACGCGTTCGGACAGGTGACCCCCTTCCTCGAAGTCGACGGTGATACGGCCCTCGCCGTGTGGTTCGGCGGAGCCTCGGTCTCGAGCTGGAACCGCAACCGCATCGCGGCGGCGTTCGCCACCGGGAGCGCGGCGCCGACGGCGTGGGGCTGCACCGCATGTGTGCCCTGGGGCGACTCGTGCACGGCCGCGTGTCAGCGCGCGTCGGGCGGACGAGCGGGCGTGTGCGCGGCGCCAGGCAGCGCCGTCGAAGGCCGCTGCTGCGCGTGCAGCGACGACGGCTGCGGACGCTGCACGACGGCCACCGACTGCCACGCCGCGTGCGTCGCCGCGGGCGCGGTGAGCGGCTGGTGCGGATCACCCGGCAGCACCGACCCCTCGCGCTGCTGCGCGTGCGTGCGGTAGGAGGCACGACCGCAGCGCAGGGCGGCGCAACGGTTCACACCGCGGTCGCGGCGTGTCTCAGACGTCCGACAGACGACGTCCCATGATCGACGCTCGGAATTCCCTGCGTTCACGGGCGATCGAAGGCGGTTCACCGCGCGCGCTCGGGGCTGTTAGCGTCGCCCGACGCCATGCAACTCCGCGCTCGTGACGTCGCTCTGCTCCTCGCGCTCACGCCCCGCTGCTCCACCTCGGCGCGCCCGACACCCGTCGCGCCCGTCCGCGTCGAGCGCGACGCCGCGACGGCTCCGACGAGCGCCGACGCGGGCCCCTCGACGCGCGCTCGCCCGGCGCAGATCCCGCACGACTACGCGCTGCCCACGGTGGTCCGCGTCGACGCGCACGAGGCCCTGCTCCTCGCGGGCAACCTCCGCGTCATCGTGCGCGATGACGGCGTCGAGGTGTCGTCGACGCTGACGGAGCGCAGCCTCTCCTGGGCGCAACAGCGCGACGACGGGCGCTGGTACTTCCTCACCAGAGACGGGCTCGCCCTCACCGCGCGCTCGTTCACGGGTCCCTTCGAGGCGTCGGAGCCGCTCCCGCGACGACTGATGAGCGACGAGCTCCCCCCCGACGCGGGCACCGTCGCCGCGGCGGCCTTGCGGCTCGACGACGGCGCGTGGGTTCGCCTCGACGAGCGCGCGCGCCCCGCGACGATCGAGTCAGACTACGCCGACGTGGCGACGGACCTCCGCTTCGTCGGACCGCGACGCGCCCTCGCCCTCGTGAGCCCGAACCTCGTGGGCCTCTCCGACGACGGCGGTGAGACGTGGACGAACCTCGACACCCCGGGCGACACGCCGCTGCGCTTCGCCGTCGACGACCGCGGCGCCACGCTCATCGAGGGGGCGCGCTTCCGCTGGCGCCTCAATGAGCGCGGTGACGCGCTCGCGAAGACCGACGCGCGCGGCACAGACCACTCCGCCGAGCCGGCCCTCGCGCGGTGGGGCGCGTGGTGGCGCGAGCACCTCTGGCCCGACGGCGCGACGCTGCGCTTCGACGCCGCGCTGGGCGTCGCGCGCGCGCATGGCGACCAGCTCATCGCGTGGCGCAACGAGGGCTTCGTCGCGCTTCGCCGTGACGGCACGCGCCGCGCGGTAGACGTCACCGGCGCCCCGCTCGGATACTGCGACCTGAGCCCCTTCGGCGACGAGCTCCTCGCGGACTGTCACGCCGAAGAGGACGCGCCGGCGCGGCTCCTTCTGCTCAACCCCGCCGCGATGACGGTGCGTGAGCTCGCGCCCCCGGCGACTCCCTCGAACTTCGCGGCGGCGCCCGACGGCAGCGTGATCGTCGAGTACGGCCCGTCGCTCTCTTCGACCGCCGTGGGGACGCCCGCGTCCGCGTGGAGGCGCGTCGAGCTCAACGGGTTCGCCGCCGTGCTCGACGGGATCGAACGCGGCACGGCATTCGTGACCGCGCGCGGCGCCGCGCCACGCGTGATCTCCATCGGGACCGATGGCGCCCCCACGCTGCGCGCGCTCGCGCCGACGGGGCGCGGGGCGCACGACGTGGTGATGATTCGCTCCCACGACGGCCTCCGCACGGTGCTGACGCACGACGCGCCGAACCACCGCTGCGGCATCGTCTTGACGCGAGAGGGCGCGGCGTACGCGGCCTTGGAGCTCGACGGCTGCGACGAGCCCGAAGAGGCGCTCTTCGTCGATGATCGCGTCGGCGTCATCGTGACGCGCACGGGTGTCCTGAGCACGCGCGACGGCGGCGCGCGCTGGGTTCGACAGGAGCGCATGTGCGGTGATCGCGGCGTGCGCCCTCGAACGTGGCAGCGGTCGTCGCACGCGCAGATCGAGGTGACGCGCGAGGGGATGCTCATCGCGGGCTCTCATCTGGTGCCCTTCGAGGGCGAGGCCGACGCGCGCGTGTGGCGTCGCCCGGAGCTCGAAGCGGCCGGCGCGGCGGCGCGCCCGGACTCGCACCCGTTCACGCTGCTGCGCTGCCGACAAACGACGCCCGTCGCCGCGACGCCTCCCCCGCCCGGAGCGACCGCGCTGCTCCACCACGGCGCGCGCGTCGAGATCCGCACGGCCCTCGACGGCGAGCGGGTGACCGCAGACCTTCGGTGGCGCGGCGACGCGCCGGGCGTCGCGGGGAGCTTCCACGCGCAGGCTCCGTGGCCCGAGGCGCAGCTCGATCTCAGCGACCGCGCGCGGGTGGTCTACGCGACGAGGGGCGTGAGCGCGGCGGGCGTGCTGCTCGAACGGTGCCTGCTCGACGCGTCGCGACCGCGCGACGAGGGCGCCACTACGCGCTGTTCGGTGCACTGGTTCCATCGCTCGGGGGTGACCGACATCGAGATGCAGCAGCCGCTTCGAAGCGACGTCGGCTCGCTCGTCGATCTCGCGGCGCCCGACGGCGACGGGTGGGTCGTGGAACTCTCGCCCGGCGACGCCCCCTACGAGGCGACGTGGTCGCAGTGGCAGCACTGGAGCGCGGACCATCGGCTCACGCGCTGGGGCGACGTGCGTCGACGCCACGCGACGGAGCCCTACACCGCCCTCGCGCGCATCGAGGGCGCCTGGGGAGCCGTCGTGGGCGACATGGAGCGCCAGGGCTCGCTGCGGTTCCTGCCGCACGATCCCACCGTCGACGACCGCGATTTCGAGCGTCCGACCTCGGTGACCGTGTGCGTGCGAGGGGCGGGCGCGTCCGACGACATCTGGATCGATCCGGGCGGCCTGGGCGTCGGGCTCTTCGTGCGAGGGCTCGCGCTCGCGTCGTCGTCGAACGTCGCGTGGTCGTGGACCTACGCGTGGAGCGGCGAGGGCTGGTGCGCGCTCGAAGGCCACAGCGCGCTCACGGCCCACGAGTGGACGGGGCGCGCGCGCGATCGGTCCGACGTCGCGTGGTCGGTGCGCATGGGCGACGCGGTGACCACGCGCGCCATCCCGATGGGTGAGCTCACGGTGATTCACGGCGTGGTGACCGGACGCAGCGGCGCCGCGAGCGCGCGCGACCGCAGCCGTCGCGTGGAGTGCGGTCAGGTCGAGCTCGGCGACCCGCTCTACTGGGACACGCTGTGAGCGGCATCCGCGCGCGCCGGGCGTGAAGCGTTCCGGCGCCCTCTGGAGACGCCGTACGACGCGCGGGTCCGAGCGACGACCAGACGCCGCGGCGCGACTGCGCGTAGCATCGCCCGAATCCCTCACGAGGAGCCTTCATGTCCGTCACGCGCAAGCGATCGGGTCTCTTCGTCATCGCCGCCCTGGCGCTTCATTGCGGCGAGTCCGCCGTCCCGGCCTCGAACGCCCCCAGCGTCACGGTCCTCTCGCCCGTGCCCAACCAGACCTTCGCCGTGGGGCAGGCCATCGAGGTGCGCTTCAACGTGCGCGGCACGGACGCGAGCGGCCCGACGCCCGTGGCGTTCCAGCTCGGGGAGGGCACCACGCGCATGATCGGCGTGGGGAAGGTCGTCGCGTTCATCGACGGGAGCGGGCCCGTCGCAGAAGCCAGGGCCGTCCCGGGCACCGTGGACCCCTTCCTCGTACCCGACGGCACGCTGGGCAACGCCGCGACGCTCGTCACGGCCGGGGCTCACCGCATCCGCTTGGAGCTTCGGTACAACGACGGCTCGGTGGTGACCCCGCAGCAGCGCGGCGAGGTGAACGTCGTGGTGCAGTGACCGCGCGCCGCACGCGTCGGCGCATCGCGTAGCGAGCGACCTGTCCCCTACCGCTGTTCAACGAACAGGCAATGCCGTCGTGGCGTACGCGGGTGAACGTCTCGCAGGGGCGGCGCCTCGCCGACACGGGTGCGAACACGCGTGCGGACGAGACGCGCGACGCGATACCGTCACACCATGTCAGCCCGCGACAGCGTCGTCTGCGCCGCCCTGTGGTGTTGTCTCGCCGTGGCCGGGTGTTCCAGCGACGACGCGACGGTCGACGCGGGCGCGGATGGGGCGGCGGAGTCGTCCGTCGACGTGATGGCGCTGGACCTCCACTCCCCCATCGACGTCACGGATGTCTCCGACGTCTCCACCCTCGCGCCTGACGTCGAAGTCCACGCCGACACGAACGTGAGCGATGCACGTGACGCCTCCGTCGACGTCCTCGTCGATGTGTCCGATGCGTCGCTCGACGTTCGCGCGGATGTGCTCCTCGATGTGTCCGACGCGTCGCTCGACGCGCGCACGGACGCGCTCCTCGATGTGTCCGACGCGTCGCTCGACGCGCGCACGGACGCCACCGACGCCGCGCGCGACGGCGTTTCCGATGTGCGCGACGCAGCGGCCGACGCCCCTTCTGACGCGACGACGGGGCCTCGCGTCGATCGAACGATGCCGCAGCTCTACACGCTCAACTTCCGCGCGAACGACGCGGACCCCGCCGCGCGCCTCGCACTCGGCACCGAGACGGCCTACCTCGACACGCGCGTCGCCCCGCGGAACGTGCTGGTGGTCTACCTCCACGGCGCGGGCGCTCCGACGACGTGCGGCTCGAACGAACACGAGCGTCTCCTCTCGTCGTGGGGCTTTCACGTGCTCGGGCCCTGCTACGTGTCGGACTACGGCGTCGGCAACTGCGGCGCGGACATCGCGGGATGCCGACTCGAAGCCTTCGACGGCGTCGATCACCACCCCTTCGTGAACATCCCGCCCGCGGACTCCATCGAGACGCGCGTGGTGCGAGCGCTCAGGCTCCTGCAACAGCGCAACCCCGCGGGCGACTGGCAGTGGTTCATCGACGGCGCACGCCCCCGTTGGTCATCGATCATCATCTCGGGGATCTCGCACGGCGCGAGCTCGTCGGGGGTCATCGCGCAGGTGCGTCCGGTGGTGCGCGCGGTGATGCTCTCGGGCCCCCTCGACTCGGGTCAGGCGTGGCTCACGCGCGTGGGCGTCACGCCCGCCACGAGCTTCTGGGGGCTCACGCACATGGCCGATCCGCAGCACGGCGGGCACGTCGCGGCCTTCGCGTCGCTGCGGCTCCCGGGCGCGCTCACGAACCTCGACGCGACGCCGTCGCCCTTCGACGGATCGCACCGACTCACCTCCGCGGCGATGACCACCGACGGCCACGGCTCGACGCAGGCGGGCGGCGTCTCTCCCCGCGACGCGATGGGACGCTACCTCTTCGAACCCGCGTGGCGAATGATGTACGGCGTCGCGCCCTGACGCTCGCCACACGTCTCGCACCCGACGAGTCCGCGATCAACGACGACGCACCCGACAGGTGTTCAGAGGGCGTCGATGACGAATGACGTGCCGGTGCCTGTCCCCCTGGACACACGCAGGGGATTCTCTCGCCGAGGTGAATTCATGACCGCGCGCTCGCTCCGACACGCCCTCCTCGCCCTCGCGCTCGCGGGCTGCACGTCGACGGGCTCGCCCGCGACGCGCAACGGCCCCATCGGCTGCAGCGCAACGCGGCCCTGCCCTTCAGGCATGTCGTGCGGCTTCGCGCCCGGCTGCGATCAGCGCGACGGCGTGTGCCAGCGCAACGACCTCTGCGGCGGGCTCCCCGTGATGCGACCGTACTGCGGCTGCGAGGGGCAGACGATGCAGGGCGGCGCCTGTCGCCCGACGGCCCCGTACCGCGCGGAGGGCGCCTGCGAAGCGGCCGTAGTGCCTGAGAGCACCGCCGACCTGCTGCCGCCGGACTTCACCGTCGACGGCGCCCCCGTGCCCACCAACAGCACCTTCCGGGGCACGCCGGGCTGCTACGTCGCCTGCTACGCGAACCGCGCCGAGGGGGCGGCCTATTCGGTGGGCGGAGACATCTACGTGCACGGGCTGGTGCGCGTGGCCGGTCGCTACGACGGGCGCGTCTGTCGCCCGACGGGGCACGAGCGCGCTGACATCTCTGTGCCGACGTCGCCGTTTTCCAGGCAGTGCGCGGAGGTGATCCCGTCGTGCCGCGCCGGGTGCTGGGCGGGCGGCGACACGGGGGGCTTCCTGGGGTACGAGGACTGACCTGCGTGCAGGCGTTCGACGGGGGTCACCGCGCGGGTCCCGTCGATGCCGCCGCGTTGACGGCGTAGCAGGCCCGCGCGATGGCGCAGCCGAGCCTCACCACGAACCGGAGCACATCGGCCCACGGCACGCCCCAGAGGCTCGACTCCGACGCGCAGAGGCCCGTCACGGCGAGGCACACGACCACGGCGCGGCCTCGCGGAGCCCCAACCTGCGACGCCGTGTGCTGCTGCAAGCGCAAGCGCGTCGGGAGTGACGACTGCTGCAAGTCCTGCTCGAACGACCGCTGCCGCGACATGATCTGCCCGCTCCCGCTGCACGACGAGCACGCATGCGGTCGTGACGGCGGGCACTACCTCGACGACGTGGTGGGCGGCGTCTTTCTCTTCGGCGATGGCGTGGGTGCCCACCGATCGCGTGCGCAAACACTTCGAGACGTACATGTTCGGCAACGGACATCCGCCGCTCAGCATTGACTGCGTGCAGAGGGAGTTCGGCGTCTCGACGCAGGCGACGCCACGGCGCACGAGAGGCCCCGGAGCGCTTGCGTCGGGCGCCTCGACCCGGTCTAGTGCGACGATGAAATTGAGCTCCGCACGATCGACGCGCGCCTCTGATCGTCATGGGTTTTCGTGGGCCCTCGTGCTCGCGCTCCTCGCGGGATGCAGCGACTCGCCTGCGGCTGGCGATGCTGCCGTCAACGACCGCGCAGACGCCGTGCAGGTCGACACCTCACCTTCGCTCGACGCGCCGCAAGACGTCGCCGACGCGACCGCTGCCGACGCCACGAGCCCGCCCGCTGACACGTCGGCGAAAGATGTCACGAGCCCGCCCGCAGACACCTCCACGGATGTCGCGAGCGCAGACGTCGCGAGCGCAGACGTCGCGAGCGCAGACGTCGCGAGCGCAGACGTCGCGAGCGCAGATGTCACGAGCGCAGATGTCGCGAGCTCAGATGTCGCGAGCGCGGATGTCGTGAGCGCGGATGCCGCGGATTCCGCGGATTCCGCGAGCATGGTCCACCCCGACGCGTTCTGGTACACGGGCGCATGGAACCCTTCGATGTGCCCGACTCCGTGCATCTCGGGGACGACACAGACCCGCACGGTCTTCTGTACCAATAGCGCGTTCGCATTCCTGCCTGCGAGCGCGTGTGCGGGGCCGATGCCTGCGACCTCAAACATCTGCTGCTGAGTCTCGTCGCGTTTCCACGGCGCGCCGTCACCCCGCGGTCGCGTACGCGCGCGGGTGCGCCTTCGCCCTGCGCCTCGCGCGCCGGAGGCTCCACGCCAGGGGCGAGCGCCGCGGGGCCGCGGGGTGTGCGAGGAGGGCCGCCACCACCCGCGCGCGCACGGCCTCGCCGCCCGCCTGACAGCACCAGGCGACGGTGTCCCACGCGAGTCGCGCGTGCTCGGCCTCGTCGCGGGCGATGACGGCGAGGGCGTCGCGGGTGGGGCCCTCGGCACGTTCGAGCGCGCGCAGGGCGTCGAGCGCGGCGGCTCCCTCGCCGACGCAGCCCTCCAGCGCCGTCGAGACGGCGAGCGACGCGAGGTCGGCCGCGGGCATCGGCGCGAGCGCCTCGGGCAAGGGCCCCGGCTCCACCGACGCGCCGAGGTGCGCGGCGACCGCAGCGCAGCGGCGCGCGTGGTCGACCTCCTCGAGGGCGGCGCGGTGCGTGCGGGCGACGAGGTCGGGGGGCGCGCCGAGGGCCATCAGCGAGAGGGAGACCCGCGCGAAGGCAGCGACGGAGGCGTACTCCTCGGTCATCGCGCGGATCCACCACGCAGCGTCGTCGGTGTGGACTCCCCGCGCCGGCGGCCGCACGGCCACGCCGTCGACCACGAGCGGGCGCCCGACGGTGGCGCCGCAGGTCGCGATGAGGTTGCCGCACGGGATATCCCAGAGCCGGAACGTCCCGCCGTCGTCGATGTGCCACCACAGCTTCGCCGTGGGCGCGAGGCTGATCTCGTGCGCGATCGGCGCGGTCCCGACGAGTCGCGGCGTCCATCGAAGGGCCATCCCCACGTACCCGAAGGAGCCGTAGAAGCTGGTGTGGAGCCCGAGGTAGGGGTCGTTCGCGTGCGGAGCGACGAGCGCGAGGCCGAGCTCCGCCCCGAGGATCGTGGCGCTGCCCTGGACCCCGCCGTCGACCCGCCACCCTCCGCCCAGGAGGTACTGCGCCTGGAGGAAGCCGCCGATCCCGGCGAACCCCCGATCGGGGTAGCGCTGAAGAGACGCCTCGACCCCGATGCCGACCTGCGCCGCGGGCGCCTCGATCGGAAACGAGAGGAGCAGCCCGACGTTCAGGTAGGTGTCGTCCTCCGCACGCGCCAACGGGCTCAGCGCGACGGCACCGCACACGACGGAGGAGGCGACCAGGGCGCGGCCGTTCATCGGTGCGAGGATGCCCGCGTTCGTGCGCCGGGTCACGACCGCGTCCGCGTCAGAGCACCCGTGTCAGCGCGTTCCATCGGGGCGACGCGCGCGGCAGGCCAGGCACCATCGCCATCACGGTGAGCGCGCGCGCCGCCTGCTCGCTCTTCGCGCGGTACGCGTCGGTGATGCTTGAAGCGCACGCCGGAGTACTGGCCCGTCGCGTGCTGATGGCCGCCCATGCTCCGGCGCCATGTCACCACGACGATCCTCCTGCTGGCCTGCGTCGAAGACCCTTCGAGGCACCAGCTCGAACCCGAGGCCGTCGACCACCGGGTACGTACCGTGGCGCAGGGCGTCGTGGTCTCTCCGCCGCCTCCGCCACCGCGGGAGGTGTTGCCTGACGCCCCGTGCGTGGCCGTCACCGACTGTCGCATCGTCGCGCGACACCGGCTCGCATCACGCTTTGCGCGCGAGCACGGCTTCTATCGCTCGCGCGTCGGGCTCGTCGCGAGTCGATACTCCGACTGGCGGGCGCACGGACGCCCCGAAGAGACGGTCTTCGTCGAGGTGACCGAGTCGTGTGCGGTGCCCACGGGCTTCTACATCGTGTCAGGGCGGCAGGTGTGGCTGCCCTCTCCGCAGTCGTGCGGGCCAGAGACCTGCGCGAACTCCACGGGCTACTACTTCGCCCCCATCGAGTCTGCGCATGCGCGCCACTTTCGCCCGTTGGGACACGGCTTCTTCGACGACGGCACGCAGCTCTTCGACCGGGACGAGCCCGTCCGCGATGACCCGCCCATCGACCTCGCGACCTTTCATGCCTGCGCGGTTCTTCCCGAGGAAGCGTCGAGCGATCGGTTCCACCCGGCCGCCGAAGACGCGCACGGCGTGTTCGGCTGGGGCGACTGCGGCGACCTGATTCGCGCGAGGCGGTAGCGGTCGTGGTCCACGCGCCACGTCCGTGTGGGCGCGCAGACACCGTAGCTCTCACCGCTCACCCGCCAACCGAGACGAGCGGCGCCTGCGCGCGTCGTGGCCCGGAGCACGAGCTACACGACGATCGACAGCGCGACGATCGCCTCTCCGTCACGCAGTCCGAGCTCTCCGCTGCCGACCTGCGCGATGTCGGGCCGACGCGATGCGAACGTGACCGGCACGAAGCCGCCCTCGCGCGTGTTCTCGTAGGCGACTCCATTGACGCGCACGCGCACCGTCGCGCCCCGTCGGAAGCGCGAGATCGAGCGCGCCATCGCCGTGTCGGTTCGCGCGCGTGTCGTCGGCGCGCGCGCGAGACCACCCGCGCATCGACCACGCGCCCGTGCTGCCGCAGCGCGAGGAACTCCCAAAACCACAGCCCGTTCATCGCGACCAGCGCCGCCACCCCGACGAGCGCATCAACGCGCGGGACTCGCGTTCGCTCACTCCGGGCCGCGCTTGCGGCGCGTCGGGGGCTTCGAGACGCGCTTCTCGACGCAGTCGAGGAGCACGTCGAGCGCGAGCTGCTGATCGTCGGCGACGTCCGCGCGAATGACCGCGCTCGCGACCTTCTGCCCACGCGCGGCGAGCGCGAAGGTCGGGCGCAGCACCGTCTTGAAGCGCATCGCCTCGCGCGCGGGGTCGTCGGGGCGCGTGGTGAACTCCACCACGTTGCGCAGCGTCGTCAGGGCTGACTGGAGCGACACGAGCAGCCGCTTCGGGGCCGCACAGCGACGCAACGTCACCGTTGACGGGATCGTCCCCGTGGGTTCGTGAGGTCGTACCGCGAGTCGAGACGAGAGACTCGAGCGATGAAGCGATCCAGCGGCGGTGCCGCGCTCGGGTGCGATCGCCGAGGGCGACGCGGTCTCACAGCGCGAAGGCGCGGATCACACCATCGGAGCACCCGACGAACACCTCACCGCCGGTCGAGGCCACGCCGTCGGCCTTCACGGCGCCGAGGCGAAACACGCGCACGTCGTCGCAGGTGGCGCCGCGCCACACGCGAACGGTGTTGTCTGCAGACGAGGTCACGACCGCGCCGTCGTCGGTGAAGCACGCGGCGCTCACCTGGCGGGTGTGCCCGACGAGGGTCGCGACGCAGCGGGCTTCGGCGACGTCCCACACGCGCGCGGTCTTGTCGGCCGAGGCCGACACGAGGCGGGTGCCATCACGCGAGAAGGCGAGCCCGAGGATCTTGCCCGTGTGTCCCGCGAGGGGAGCGAGCTCGACGGCCTCGCGCGGATCCCAGAGGTGCACGAGCTTGTCGGCGTTGCCCGAAGCCGCGCGTCGCGCGTCGCCGGCCATCGACGTGAACCACATGATGGAGCGCTTCGACTTGTGTTGCGCGATGACGGCGCCCGCGGCGACGTCCCAGAGGCGCACGGTGTGGTCGCCGCAGTTGCCCGTGAAGACGAAGCGACCGTCGTCGGACCATGTCACCGACGCGACGATGCCGCCGAGCTTCTCGCGGAGGCGCTCCTCGCCGGTGCGCGCGTCCCAGACGCGAAAGGTGCAGTCACCGAAACCCGCCGCGACGGAACGGCCGTCGGGGCTCAGGGCCGCCTGCCAGCAGACGCTCCCTGCGCCCGTGCCGAAGCTTCCGATGGGCGCGCCCGAGGCGCCGTCCCAGAGCGTCACCTGATCGCTGTAGGCGCCGCCGCGGCGGTGCGCCATCGTCGACGCTGCGAGGGCGCCCGATGCGATGGCGGTGAGACCGACGATGTAGGTGCCGACGTCACACACCGCGCGCGAGGGGTCCGCCGGTGCGTGCTTCTTGTCCGTTCCCATCTGAAAACGCACGGTGGCAGAGCGCCCGGCCTTCGTCCAGATCGGCGCGGCGCGGCGCTTCTGCGCCCCTGCCGAGGAGCCGACGACGTCGCCGTCGCTCGACTGCCGCTCTCGCGGCGGCGTCCGCCTCACGTCTCGAGGCGTCCCCGTCGCTTCGCAACGCTCCATCCTCTCGATCCGACTCTCAACGGATCTCCGACCTCCACCGCGAACGGTCCCGCCTTACCGCGTCGCGCATGGCGCCGCCGTCTTCGTAGCGGGCGGAGATCATCACGGTTCGCGGCGCAGCGCCGACCGGCGCCGGATCGTTCGGCCTCGAACGAGATCGTACGTCGCCGAACCATCGCGCCATGCGGGCGAGGCGAGTCAGGGGCTCGCGAAGCACACCGCCCTCGATGAAAGCCGTCGTGGCACCGCCCCCGCGCCACCGAGCGCGTAACCGTCGCCAGCGAGGGAGGGGAGGTGACACGCGGCATCTCATCCCGGCATCCTCGGGGCTGCGCCGTGAAAACATCGCTCGCTGTTACGGTCTCTCTCCTCGTGCTGGGGTCGGCCGGTTGTGACGGCTGCCGTCAGACCGCACCGTCGCACGACGCGGCCGCGCATCGTGACCTCCCTTCACCGTGGGCGCTCGACGTCGCGGGTGACGCCGCCGGACTCGACGGGCCCGAAGACGTGCCGCCCGACCTCCCGCCCCCGGGGCCAGCGCATCCCCTCCTCGGGGCGCTTGTCGACGCCTTCGAGCGCGTCGGGGTCGATCGCTTTCAGCTCGACCTCGTCGACCTCCGAGGCACGGCCCACCTCGACGACCGACGGATCGTCTTTCTCGCGGTCGAGCTCGCGGTGCGGGCGCTTCTGCCCGACATGATCAACCTCCGCGGCGACCAGATGGGCGACTACGGCGGCGAGGTGCGCGTCGAGCGTCTCGCCGCGCTTCGACCGTTGCGCGACGCGCGCGCCTTCGCGGTCTACCGAGCGCGCCTCGAGGTGGCGGAGCGCGACCTCGATCGGGTTCCGAACGTCGAAGGCGAGTGCGGCGGTGAGGGCTGTCGCGAGCGTCGGAACCACAACCTCGTGCAGTGCCTCCAGAGCACCCTCGACCGGGCGCGCGGCGCGGTCTCGCTCCTCGAACGGCTCGATGCGCCACCGCTCGACGCAGGGGCGCTCGATGGCTCGGAGGAAGCTCCGTCTGCTCCGTCACATGACGCAGACGTCGCATGGCGCTGGGATGCGACCGACGTCTCCGCGCCATCGCCCTACCTCGCGGTGCTCCGCGCGATCGCGCAGCTCGTAGGTGACGACGCGCAGCAGGTCGGATCCGAGCCGCTCGGCTGCGAAGGCGTCACGACCGTGCCCGTGCAGGACTACCTCCGGCGACTGGTGGGCGAGGCACGGTCGCAGCGGAGGTGAAGCGCGCGTCCCTCGCCGCGGCCGCAGCTTCTCTCAGACGCGTCACCGCGGCGCACCTCGACGCTGCGAGGGGTGACATACCGTGGCGCTCGATCGGCGCGCGACGTCGCGCGATGGAGGGGCCGCGCGAGCGCGCACCGATCAGCCCTTCGGCGCCACGAAGGCCACACCCTCTCGCAGGAGCGAAGCCCGCAGCGGGCCGTCGGGCTCGGGCACCGACACCCACCCCTTGAACACGCGACCCGCGGGCGCGAACGGCCGCCCCACGCCGCGCTCCATCAGGGCCTCCACGCGCGCTTGCGGGAGCTTCGCACCACCATCCCCGATCCCTTGTAATCGACCAGGGCGAGAAACTCTCCGTCGACACGCGCGCATCGTCCGCCCATCAGCGTCCCTTCGACCACGCGCGCGTCCCCCGCGCGAGCGCGTCGATGAGCGACCAGAACAGCGCCCCGTGCGGCGACGCATCGTCCTCGCGCGCGCCTTCTCTCGCTTCTTCGGCTTCATGTCGTCCTTCTCGTCGCAGAGCGTTGAGTGCGCGCGGCGATCTGCGCGCTCGTCGCGGTCGCGGACCCCAGGGCGTCTGCGTGTTGGGGTTGTCACGGGGTGCGGGCGACGATACAAGCGTCCGCGGGAGGTCGCTCATCGTGCCCGTCGACGTGTCTACCGAGATCGTGATCGAGCGCGGCTGCGAGGTGGTCTCGGCCTCGCGGGCGACCCCCACGCCCCGCGGTGGTACGAGAACATCAAGTCGGTCAGTGGAGACGCCCCCCGCTGCGCTCCACTCGCGTCGCGTTCGTCGCGCACTTCCTCGGGCGGCGACTCGCCTACACCTACGAGATCGTGGAACTCATCCCTGGCGTCAGGCTCGTCATGCGCACAGCGGAGCCCTTTCCGATGGAGACGACCTACACCTGGGAGCCCGCGGGCGAGGGCAGGACGCGGATGACGCTGCGCACCGCGGCGAGCCGAGCGTTCTCGGCTCGTCGCGCCCGTGATGAAAGCGCGATGCGCGCCAACCGACAAGACCCGCCGTCTCAAGTCGGTGGTCGAGTCGATGAGCCACGGCGACTGACGCCGCATCGCCGCGCGTGGCCCGGGCGACCGCACGCGCGACGCGCCGCCCCTTCGCAGCGGCGGATCGGCAGTCCGACGGCACGCAGCGGCGAGCGCCATGCAGGAGGATCGCCGAGACGAGCTCGCAGTCCGAGCGATCTGTCCACGCTGCTGCGCGACGAGCGCATCCTGTCGTGGCGCTGTCCGAGGTCGCCGTGGAGGTCGCGCGCGGTGCGTCGCCGCTCGGACTCCAGGGCCTGTCGACTACCTCGTCGAGCGCGCGCAGCGCACATCCCCGAGGAATCGACGGGCCACCCTGCGACGGTGAACACCAGCATGGCCACGCCGCGGTGAGCTCGGTGAGCTGCGC
Organism: Polyangiales bacterium; assembly: GCA_046351535.1. Classification (GTDB taxonomy): domain Bacteria; phylum Myxococcota_A; class Polyangia; order Polyangiales; genus CAISKJ01. Next base: position 14,635 of record JAXLYG010000062.1, on the reverse strand, counting down.
GGCGTACGCGTCGAAGGCGCGCTCGTCGTCGGCGGAGCGCGCGGACTCGCGTGGGAACAGCAGCGGGAGCTCGTTCACGGCGTCGGCGACTGCAACCCTCCACGGTCCGAGGTGGAGGGCGCGTCGGGCTCGCGCGCGTCGGGCTCGGGCGCGTCGGGCTCGTGGTCGTCGGGCCAGAAGCGAAGGCTCCAGCGCCGGAACTCGAGGAAGGCCCCTTCGCCCTGCAGCGGCACGGGGTTGTCGAGGTGCTTGCGGCGCTCCCACACCCGCGCGTCGGAGTTGAAATCGCTCACGCCGATGGCGAGGAACACCGGCGCCAGGAGCTCTTCGAAGCCGCGACCGGTGACGAAGCGGAGCGCGCGCGCGGCGACGCCCGTCCATTGGCGGCGCACCGACACGAGCACGCGCAGCCGCGCGCTGCCGTCGCCGAGGGGGCACACCAGCACGACGTTGCGCAGCGCGATGGATCCCTGCTCCTCGGTGAGCTTCGCGTGGGCGACCACGATGCCCGCGTCGTGCGCGCGCACGTCGAGGTGAAAGGGGCTGTTCACCAGGCGCCCGAGCTGTTGCACGCGCGGGTCGCGGGAGCGCGCGCCGAGGCGCCAGCGCACGTCGACGGCGACGCGAAACGTTCCGTCGGCGTCGGCGCCCGGCGGCGCCACCACGCGGTCGAGATCCCAGCAGTGCACGGTGCGAAGGTGCGCGAGGTCGGCGATGTTCTCCGCGAGCCACAGGGGCGAGAGGTTGGCGACGCGGAGCCCGTCGTTGGTGATCGGGTCGGTCCACCCGTCCCAGTCGAGCGCGTCGAGGGCGACGGGGCGGTCGGGCGTCGCGGGGTCGCGGCCGTGCCACACCCAGACGAGCCCGTAGCGCTCCTGGCTGGCCCACGTGCGGGCGCGCAGGTGCCCGACGCGCGCGGGGTCGTAGTGCGCCGCGGCGCCGACGCAGCGGCCCTCGCCGTCGAAATCGAGCTTGTGGTACGGGCAGCGGATGCGCCCGTCGCGCACCTCGCCGCCGTGCCCGAGGTGCGCGCCGAAGTGCGGGCACGCCGCGTCGAGCACGCGCACGGCGCCGCCGCGGTCGCGGAAGGCCACGAGCGACCGCCCCATGAACTCGAACGACGTGGGCGCCCCGGCGCGCACCTCGTGGGCGCGGAGCGGCGCGAACCAGCCGTAGGGGTGCGGCGGCGGCGCGCGCATGTGCCGGTGCTTCGTCGCGGGGCGCGCGCGGGTGAGCGCGCTCGCGGGGACCGTCCGTGGGGGCATCGTCGTCTCCTGGTCAGGGGGTTGGGGGCGCGCGGCGGAGGCGCACCGGGAAGTCGCCGCGCGGCGGCAGCACGCCGAGGCCCGCGCGGGAGTGGTCCGCCGGGGGCACCGCGTCGCGCGTCGCCTCGAGGTCGAAGCGCGCGAGCACGGCGAACACGAACTGGCGGATCTCGGCGTTGGCGAGGTGCCGCCCGGGGCACAGGCTCACGCCCCCGCCGTAGGGCATCAGCGGCGTCGCGAGGCGCCTGCCGCCCTTGGTGAACGGCGGCGCGCCGGGCAGGAAGCGGTCGCCGCGGAAGCGCTCGGGCTCGGGGAAGATCTCCGCGTCGTGGTGCATGAGCCACGGGAAGAGGCACACGAGGTCGCCCGCGCGCACGGCGTAGGCGCGCCCGCCGTCGAGCGTGAGCGCGGTGGGGCGCAGCGCGCGGCGGAGGGTGATCGACGCGCTCGACAGGCGCAGCGCCTCGGACACCGCGCTCTGCAGCCACGGGAGCGCGTGCGGCGACGACGGCGCCGCGGAGCCCCCGCCCGCGGCGTGCGCGCGCACCTCGTCGACCACCCGGGCGCGCGCGTCGGCGTCGGCGGCGAGGTGCGCGAGGGGTCCAGAACGCGGCGGGGATGGTGTTCGCGAGGGCGGCCCAGAGCACCGACAGATCGACGCGCCCGACCTCGTCGGGAGGGCCCCGGCGCCCATCGCGGCGGCGCGTTGCTGACACATCGCGCTGGCGTTGGAAGCCCCCGGACGCAGCCGCGCCGCGAGCCGCGCCCGGGCCCCGCGCACGCCGAGGAGCGCCGCGGGCGCGCCCGCCGCGAGGAGCGGGAAGCTGCGGTCGAAGCGCTCGAAGTCGGCGCGCGCGGCGTCGTCCCAGCGGCCGTCGCCGAAGAGGGTCTCGGCGCCCACGGCGAAGAGCGCGCGGCGCACGAGGTCGTAGAGTTCCACCGGGCGCTCGGCGTCGACGGAGGCCCCGCGGAGCCACGCGTCGAGGCGCTCCTGCGCGCGCTCGTTGAGGGTGGCGAGGGCGGGGCCCTTGAGGTGCGCGGCCGTGGCCCGCTCCATCGCCGCCGCGCGCTCGCCGCGGAGGAGCTCGTGACCGAAGGCCCGCGCCGAGATCTCGTGGGCGAGTTCGTGAAACGAGAGGTCACCCTGGAGCTTGAGCACCGCGGCGTGGCTGTGCGGATCGAGCACGAAGGTCATCCGCTGCCCGGCGACGGTGAGGGTGAACACGTCGCCGTGACGACGGCGGCAGTCGGCCAGAAAGGCGGGCGCGTCGCGGCCGAAGTCGATCGCCGACCCGAGCCACGGAGCGCCGCGCACGACCGGGGCCTCACCCTCGCGGGGGCGGCTCCCGAGGATCACGGCGGAGACGAACTCAGTGACGGAGCGGTTGGGCATCGCGCGGCTCGCACGACCACATGCACCGCGCGGGGCCCTTCGCTCAACGCGCGAGGCAGTTTCCAAACATTGCTTTGCCCCGCGGGCGACCGTCGACCGTCGGGTCTCGCGTGGCGACGCTCCACCGCGCTCGCGATCCCCGAGTCGATTGTGAGGGTGCTCGAACGACACGCTGCGGACCTCGACGGGCGCTGCGTTGGCGTCGACGGACGGCCGCCGAGACGACGTCGTCGGCCGGGCGACTACTCCGCCTCGACGACGCAGCGGAAGCCCACCCACGACGCGCGGTCGGTGAGCAGCAGCCACGCGCGCTCGTCGATCTGGAGCGGCGCCTCTTCGACGTGCGCCCACGCGCCGCCGCGAACGACGCGCAGCGCGGGGTCTTCGGCGTGGAACGCGAGCTTTCCGTCGGGCGCGCGGCGGTACTGTCCGTAGGGCGAGCGGGTCCACTCGGCGACGTTGCCCGCCAGGTCGTGGATCGCGAAGGGAGAGTCTCCGCGGGGGAAGCGCGCCACGGGCGCCGTGGTGATGTAGCCGTCTCCCTCACCGTCGACGGTGGCCTCGCCCTGCGCGTGTCCGAGCGCGCGAAGGCAGCTCGCGCCGCAGCGGTTCGCCGTGTGCGGCTCCGGCAGCGTGTCGCCCCAGGGGTAGACGCGCTCCGTCGCGCCGCGCGCGGCCCACGCCCACTGGTCTTCGGTCGGGACCGCTCCGTGGGCGCCGTAGCGCCATGCGCAGTACGCGACGGCTTGAGGCCACGAGACGCAGTTCAGCGGGTGCTCCTCGCGGTCGGTGAAGCGCGCGTTGCAGAACGCGCCGTGCCGCGCCTGCGTCGTCGCCTCGATGCGCACGGCGTCGACGGTATCGTTCGGTCCGACGCATGCGCCCGCCCGCACGCACGCGCGGTACTCCGCGACGGTGACCTCGCTGCGGTCCATGCAGAACGGAGCCACCGCGCAGGTGCGGCGAGCGAACTCGGGCGCGAGCACCGAGAGCGTCCCGCCGGTGATGCGAGCCATCGTAGGAGGGCACTCGCCGAGCGTGTCTCCCTCGGGGAGCGGCGCTCGCCAGCACACCTGCGCGGGGAATCCCGACGGCGGATCTGGCAGCGACAACGACGGAAAGCGAACGCAAGCCTCCTCGCGTTCCGCCAGGGGCGCGCGCGGTGAAGACGCAGCGCGGCGCGGCGCGCCTCCGCGAATGTTCGAAGCGCACGCTGCGAGCGACACGACCCAGGCGATGGCGATCAGAGGCTTCAACATGGCGGTGTGCTCGAGAGATCGCGGGCGTGGCCTCATCGTTGGCAGCGTATCGAATACAACCCTCGACGTCATCGACGTGGCACGCACCCCCGCGACGAGCAGCGTTCGCGCGTTCTGGAGCGGAGCGTGTCGGCGCTCGACCGCTCCGACGAAACGTTGACCGCCCCGTCGTGGCGACCGACGCTTGCTTCGCGATGGTCGTGAAGAAGCCCGCTGCGAAGAAGCCAGCAGCGAAGAAGCCAGCAGCGAAGAAGCCAGCAGCGAAGAAGCCAGCAGCGAAGAAGCCCGCGGCGAAGAAGCCCGCAACGAAGAAGCCAGCAGCGAAGAAGCCAGCAGCGAAGCGCGCGGACCTCTCCTCGATGCGCGAAGCGTGGCGCAACGTCACCGAGGCGTCGCTCACGGCGGACCTCGACGAGGAGCTCGCCTCGGCGTGGCGCGCGGTCCGTCGGTTCTGCTGCGCGCTCGGCCCGCAGCGGGTCACGCGTCGGGGCGGTCGATCATGTTCTCGAAGCGCGTGTACTACGCGTTCGTGAGGGTGCGAAAGACCTTCCTCGGGTGTTCTTCTGCCCCGCGCGCTCGACCCTTCGAGGTCGACGTGATCTTCGACCCCGAAAAGAAGCGCGTCGCGCACAGGTGAAGTCGCACGCCGAGGCCTTCGAACCGCTGCCCCGGTGGCTCCGCGAGGCCTACGCGTCGACGCCCGACGCGCCTGCGCCCGCGAGCGACGCGGCCGACCGACGCGTCGATGCGCTCGCGACCTCGACGAGGCGTGTGTATTCAGAGCGAGAGACGAGTTCGCAGTCTGCGCGATCTGTCCACGCCCGCTGCGCGACGAGCCCGCACACTGTCGTGGCCGTGATACACGCCCCCGCATGAACCACGCGGGCTCGTCGCGCAGCTCGCTCGGGGCGAGTGCGCGCACCTCTTCACGCTGAGGGCCCGGTCGATCGCAGCGCGAGACGCGGCGACCTTCGCGCTCACCGCGCTGCGAGAGTCTGAGATCGACAACGCGCTGCGCTCGGGGCCCGAGCGCTGGAGGGCCTTCACCGCCGCGCTCGACGCCTGGCCTCACGAGGCTCCGCTCGGCCACGCCCCTGCGCTCGAAGCCGCCCTCGCCGAGTGGAGCGACCACGAGCGCGCGCTGCCGCTCCGTTGGCTCCACGCGCGCATCGCCGGAGCCCCCTCGCCCTTCGCCTCGCTCGCGCGCTCGCTCGAGCTCTCGGCCGACTCGCCCGAGGCCCTCTGCGCCCTGCTCGAAGGGGCCCTGCGCGCGCTCCCTCGCGGCGCCTTCCGCGCGCTCTCGCTGTTCCTCCCCAAGTCGAGCCGATCGGCCGCGGACCTCTCCGCGCTCCCTGCGCTCGTCGCGCGGTGCGAGGGGCTCACGCACCTCGGCGCGTGCCTTCCGCTCCGCGCCGCTGACCTCGGGGCGCTCCTCGCGTCGGCGCGCGCGCTCGGCGTGGCGTCGTTCGGGTTCACCGTCGCGACGACGCTCTACCGCTCGCTGCTCAAGAGCAAGCACCTCGCGGGCGTGCGCGCCCTCACGCTCTGGATGAACGACAGCGCCGAAGACGCCGAGCGCGCCTCGGCGTTCCTGGACCTCCTCGCGGCGAGCCCGTGCCTCTCGACCCTCGAAGAGCTCGGTCTCCGCCAGGGAGGCTTCGACGACGAAGCGATCGCGCGCCTCGCCACGCTCCCCCTCCCCTCGCTCGCCTCGCTCGACCTCTCGTACAACCGCTTCGGCGCGGCGGGCGTCGAAGCCCTCACGGCCGCGCGATGGTGGCCCGCGCTGCGCTCGCTCACGCTCAACTGGGTGCGCAAGGAATCCTTCGATCGGCTCGGTGACAAGGGCCTCGCGCCGATGCTCGCGCGCCCTCCCGCGGAGCTCGAGCGGCTCTCGCTCCACGGCAACGATCACCGTCGGGTGGCCTCGTTCGTCGAGCGCCTGCCGCGGCTCACGACGCTCGACCTGCAGCACAACGACGTCTCGCCCGAAGACGCGATGGCGCTCCTCGCGCACCCGACGCTCGAGGTGTTGAACCTCGGCGGGAGCTTGATCGACGAGCGCTCTGTGCCGACGCTCGTGACCGAGGTCACCCCGGGGCCCTCGCTCCGCGCGCTGCACCTCGCCGTGACCACGGAGCGCATCTCCTCGGACCTCGCGCTCGCCTCGGTGTCGTGGGCGAAGCGAGTCGGTCTCCGCGCGCCCCCCCGGGTGCTCTCATGGCTGTGGGCGCGGCCCGGCATGGCGCTCACGTATCGCGTCTTGAACGGACGCCACGATGACGACACCCCCGCCCTCGCCGCGTCGCCCGCGCTCGCGCAGGTCTCGACGCTCTCGCTCTCGTGGGAGTACCAGCCCGAGCCCGCGAAGCTCCGCGCGCTGCTCTCGTCGCCACACCTCCGCGGCCTCGAGTCGCTCGACCTCCGCTTCGGCGAGTATTGGAGCGCGCGCCCACTGGTCGCGGCGTTCAGCGCGGCGAACCTCCCCGCGTTGCGATCGCTCACGCTGCGGTCGCTCGCGGGCACGACGGAGCGAGCGTCGTCGGAGGGAGCCGCGCCGACCCTGCGCCCGCTGGCCGAAGAGGCGCGCGTGCCCGCGTTGCGAGAGATCCACCTCTGCGATGCGAAGCTCTCTGCGCGCGAGCTCTCGACGCTCGCCGCGGGCGCGTCGCTCGCCGCGCTCGAAGCGCTGCACGTTCAGGGACGCCCCGAGGGAGCGCTCGCCTCCGTCGTCGACGCCGCGGCGGAGGTCGTGCGCGCTCGCGCGCTGCGAGCGTTCTCGCTCCACCTCGACACGTACCCGCCGGGGGCGTGCGAGGCGCTGCGTGACCCCACGTGGACGCGCTCCCTCGAGCGCCTCTCGCTGCACATCCCCTGGGATTCACTCGCTCCCACCGCGCGCTTCGACGCTCCGCGCTGCCGCGCGCTCGCGCTCGCGCACCTGCCGGGTGAGCGGCTCGCGTGCTTCGAGAACCTCCCCGTCGAGGAGCTCAGCCTTCGCTTCGGACACAACGGATCGGCGGCGCTCATGGCGCTCCCGGCGTGGCGGCTCCGCTCGCTCTCGCTGCCTCGCAGCACGCTCAGCGCCGCGCAGCTCGCGACGATGCGCGAGGCCGGGTGGCTCTCCTCCGTCGAGCGGCTCGACCTCTCGGCCTGCCTCTGGAATGCCGAGACCCTCGCCGCCTTCGCCTCGTCGACGAAGCTCGGGCGCGTGCAGCACCTCTCGCTCGGCAAGGTGCTTCACCTCAAAGACGCGGTGACGCGCATGCTCGACTCCGACGCGCTCCCGTCGCTTCGAAGCCTGACCTTCGACCCCGACCTGCAACACGGCGCCATGCCGGCGGAGTGGCGGCGCGCGCGGCCCGAGCTGAAGATCGTCAGCGAGCGCGGCGAGTCCTGGTAGCGAGCGGCGTCGCGCGTCTCGTTCCCCCGTTCGAGGGCCCAGCGCGCCGACCAGACGGCGGCGTAGAGGCGCTTGGGGGCGCGCGCGGCGTCACGCGGGGGGCTCGAGGTCGCGCAGCGAGAACGTCAGCGTCACGCCGCGCTCGGTGCCCACGAGGAGCAGCGCGCCGTCGGGGCTGAACGCGAGCGACGAGGGCAGGTCGTCTTCGACGAGGAGGTTGAGCGAGCCGACGCGCTCGCCCGAGGGCCAGCGGCAGACCTGCACCTCGCCCGGGTCGCTCCAGTCGCCGTGCCAGCCCGGGTTGCGCCCCGCCGCGGCGACGAGCGCCTCGTCGCGTGAGAGCGCCGCAAAGGGCATCGGCCAGCCGGGGAAGTACAGCGTGCGCCCCTCGGCGCCCGACTCGGTGTCGACCGCGCGCAGCGAGGGGTCGGGGCTCTGTCCCCGCGTCGGGTACGCGATGCCGAAGACCGCCGTCCTGCCCGCGTCGCACGCGAAGCGCACGGCGGCCTCGAGCCAGCTGAGCGGGCGCGTCTCCGCGCGGAGCGCCCCGGTGCGCGCGTCGAGGGTGTGCGTCCCGCCGCGGCAGTCGAGCACCACGACGCGGTCTTCGCCGCGCGCCGCGATCGACGCCCAGTCGAGGGTGTGACCCACCGAGAGCGGATCGACGCGCCAGCACCACGAGGGCTCCCCGGCGTCGAGCGCGCGGCGCCACACCGCCGTCGAGTGCTTCTTGCCGTCGCCGCGCCACCCCGCGAGCACGAGCCCCGGGCCGTCGTCTTCGAAGCGCGCCGCGCACACCGCCCCGCCGCGCTCGATGGGGGCGAGCTCGGCGCAGGTGGTCGCGTCCCACGCGTGCAGCCCGTCGTGGGAGCCCGTGACGAGCACGCGCCCGTCGGGCGACCACGCCGCGCAGAACACCGGTCGCTCATGGCGTAGGAGGCGCGACGCCGACGGCGCGTCGAGGTCGTGCACCTGCGTCACCGCGTCGTCGTGCACGGCGGCGAACCTCCGGCCGTCGGGCGCGAAGACGAACGAGCGCACGCGCCCGCGGGGCTCCGCCGTCGCGCTCCGCGCGAGGCCCCGGCGCACGTCGAACGCGTGCACGACGCTGCGCCCGTCGAAGGCCACGAGGGTCGAGAGCGCGTCGTCGAACGCGGCCCCGCCGTCCATCGCGTCGAAGGGGAGCGCGTGCGTCGCGAGGCGCTCGCCCGAGGCCACGTCCCAGAGCGCGAGCGCGCCGAGGTTCTCGCAGGTGGCGGCGGTGGCGCCGTCGGCCGAGACCGAGAAGCCGCCCCCCGCGTTCTTGAGCCCGGCGGCGATCGGGCGCGCCTCGCCGCGCGCCCAGTCGACGAGCGCGCACGCGCCGTTGCCGTACACGATCAGCGCCTGCGTGCCGCCGGGCAGCAGCGCGCAGTAGTGCAGCGGGTACATCCCGCCGTACGCGGTGACCTCGCCGAGCACCGACCCGTCGCGGGCGTTCCACACGCGGAGCTTCGCGCCGGGGAGGTACGACGCGACCAGGGCGCTGTCGCGCGCGAAGCCCACGATCGAGGGCACGACGAACGCGGCGCGGCGGCCCCCGTCGCGGTCCCACGAGACGCACGCGTGGTGGCCGTACGCGGCGCGCAGCAGCGCCCCGTCGTCGGTGAGGTGGACCGCGTTGACCCGGTGGGGGTCGCCCTCGTAGCGCGCGACGAGAGCCCCGGTGGCGACGTCCCAGGCCTCGACGTCGCCGTCGCGCGTGTCGACCCAGACGGTCGTCTCGTCGCGGTCGAAGGTCATGGCGCGCCCGCCCGCGCGCTCGACGCGGAAGGCCGCGCGCTCGCGCCCGTCGTCGAGGCCCCAGCGCGTGACACACCACGCGCCGACGCGCAAGAACGAGGGCCCACGCGCTGACCCCGTCGCGCGAGGGCGCACCGCGACCACGCGGCCCGACGGCCGGAACGCCCGCGCACCCCAGCGATGGATCGGTCGGAGCGGGCTTCGCATCCGTGGGGTGTCTCCCGCGGAGGGCGGGGGCGTCAACCGGCGCGCCGGAGGATGTCCACGCTGCGACGCTGGAAGCACGGGCGGTGTGGAGAGGCGCTCATGAGGGCGAAGAGGGCGGCGTCCTGGGGAACGGCGCCGACGCGGTCGTCGCGTGAGCGCCGGAACCCGACGCCCCCTTGGGAAGGTGCGCCGCGCACCACACCCCGTTGACGTCGCGTCCCGCGGCACGATGGAGCAACACCGGACCGTCGGCGCCGCCCGCGTGAGGCCTCGGTTCAGCCCTTGCGCGCGCGCAGGTGAGCGGCGAGCTGGTCGAGCGTCGAGGTCCACCCCGCGTGCGCGCCGCGCGTGGCGTCGGTGACGTGCGAGTAGGTCTGGTGGACGTCGAGCGTCGTCTTGCCGTCGTGCTCCTCGAAGGTCACCGTCGTGTGGACCTTCACCCCCCCGTGGACCGTCGCCTCGAACACGATGCGCGCCTCGGGCACCACCTCGGTGAACCGCGCGTCCATCGGGAACTCCGTGCCGTCGGGCATGCGCATCACGAGGCGGAACACGCCGCCCGGCCGCAGGTCGACCTCGCAGCTCGGCGTCGTGAGCGGCGCGGGGGTGAACCACCGCGACACGTACTCGGCCTTGCTCCACGCTTCGAAGACCATGCGCTTCGGCGCGTCGAACACCCGCGTCATCCGAAGCTCGGGCGCGCTCTCGGACCTATTTCGTTCTTCCACGTCTCGTCTCCTCCTTCTTCATCTCGTCGAGGACGCCGTCGAGGCGGTCGAAGCTCGCCTCCCAGTGCGCCCGGTACCGGTTCATCCACTCCGTCGCCTCGCGCAGGCGGCGCCCCTCGAGGCGGCACGGGCGCGACTGCGCGTCGCGGCCCCGCGAGATCAGCCCCGCGCGCTCGAGCACCTTGAGGTGCTTCGAAATCGCCGGCTGGCTGATGTCGAAGGGCTTCGCGAGCTCCGCGACCGTCGCCTCGCCGCGCGCGAGCCGCGCGAGGATCGCGCGCCGCGTCGGGTCCGCGAGCGCGCCGAACGTGGCGTCGAGCTGGTCGGTCTTCATGGCGTGTATCACCCGTCGGTTCAATAACCTGTTGGTTATATAACCGCCCGGCTCTGCCTCGTAAAGCCCCCGCGCGCGCCCGGTCGCGAGTGGCGCACCGTCGTGGTCGACGGCGAGGTGATCACCGCGAGCCAGCACCGCAGCAGCGGGCGTCTCAAGGTGACCGGCGACGCGCCCGACGAGGTGATGCACTTCGCCCGCACCATGGCCGCCCGCGATCAGCCCGCGCCGGTCTTCGTGCTCGACGCGGGCGAAGTCGACGAGATCGCTCGACGCTTGACGGCCCGGCGCCGCAAGGCGTGACCACGGCCCCCGTGGGGGCGCGCCGCGCGTACCCCGTGCGGCTTCGTGACGCATCCCCCCTGCGCGCGAATCCCCATGAATCGGAGCCTCTCGGCGTGGCACCGCCAATGCACCGCAGCGTCGCGAGGTGAAGCCATGACCGAACGCACCCGCGCGCCAGCGACGCTCCCGATCCTCATCGAGCTCAACCTGTTCGGCCTCGACCAGGGGACGCGCAGCGCCCTCAGCGCCTCGATCGCGGCCAACGCGCGCCGCGCCTTCTCGCCCTTCGGCGACGCCGTGCGCAGCGTCACGGTGGGCGTCACGCGCACGCTCCGTCCTGGCGAAGGCGAGGTCTGGGAGGTCACCGTCGACCTCTGCCTCGAAGGCGCCTCGGCCCGCACGGTGCACACCCGCAGCGCCGCGCGACGCCCGCACGTCGCGCTCGAAGAGGCCCTGCTCGACGCGTGGTGCGAGACCGACGTGCTCGTGCGCGAGCCGGCGCCCGACGCGTCGCGCGCGGTGGCCTGAACCCACGATGTTCTCAGGCATCGATCATCCCGACACGTGGGTCGCGCTCCTCTCGCTCATCGCGATGGAGGTGGTGCTCGGCATCGACAACATCGTGTTCATCTCGGTGCTCACGGGCGTGCTCCCCGAGGGGAAGCGTCAGCGGGCGGCGCGCATCGGCCTGGCCCTCGCGCTCGTCACCCGTGTGGCGCTCCTCTTCGGCGTGTCGTCGGTGCTGGCGCTCACGCGTCCGCTGCTCACCGTGGGCAGCCTCGCGCTCACCGGTCGCCAGCTCGTGCTGTTCGGCGGAGGGCTCTTTCTCGTCGCCAAGGCCACGGTCGAAATTCACCGCAAGGTCGAGGGTGAGACCCACACGTCGCGCTCGACGGGCAAGGCGCCGTCGCAGCTCGCGGTGATCGCGCAGGTGGCCCTCCTCGACGCGGTGTTCTCGCTCGACTCGGTGATCACCGCGGTGGGCATGGTGCCCCCCGAGCAGGTCTGGGTGATGGTGTGCGCGGTGCTCGTCGCCGTCGCCGCGATGCTCGCCTTCGCCGAGCCCGTGAGCGCCTTCGTCGCGCGTCACCCGACGATGAAGGTGCTCGCGCTCGCGTTCCTGATCCTCATCGGCGTGATGCTCCTCGCCGAGGGCCTCGGACAGCACATCGCGAAGGGCTACCTCTACGCGGCGATGGGCTTCGCGCTCCTCGTCGAGCTCCTCAACCTCCGCATGCGCGCGAAGGCCGAGGCCCCCGCACCGCCCGCGACCTCGACGCCGAGCTGACCGCGACGACGAGCACGAACACCACCGCCACGACGGCGACGGCGATCCACAGCGTCGTGCGCGTCTCGAGCGACATCGGCGCAGGCGGGGCCGAGGGCGCGAGCGGACGCGCTTCGGTCGGCGGATTCCACGGCGTCGCGCTCGGCGGCGGCGCGACGATGCCCGGCTGCGTGGGATTGTCGACGATGGCATCGTTCGCGGCACGGGCGGGCTGCGCGGCGGGCGCGCTCGTCGGCACGTACGACGGCCGCGTCGTCGCGCTTCATCGTCGTCGACTCGACGAACGGACCGACGTCGAGGGCGACCGTGCTCGGGCGCAATTTCGGCTCGGGTGGCGGCGATGCCATCGACACGCAAGCGCCGGGGAGCACCGGGTTCGCGTCGGGGCCTCCGAGGGGTAGTTCGGCGGCCTTGCGCGACGGCGGCGGAATCGTCTGCATCCGTGTCGGAGGCAGCGTCTCGAAGATGTCGACGGGTGGCGGCGGCGAGTCGTCGAGGAGCGAGGGCTTCGCGCGTATCGTCGCGCTCGCCTCGATGGGCTGCACCTCGGGGGCGGGCGTCGCCAGCAGAAGCGTCGCGCTCACGTCGAGGTTCATCGTGGGCGCGCGCAGCCTCGCCTTGAGGCCTGACACCCCTCGTTGCATCGGCTTCGCCGACTTCGCCATGCTCGCCACGGGGAGCGTCACCGGGTCGTCTCCCCGCGGCGGCGCGGGACGCGGCAACGGCGGCTGTGGCGAGGCGGGTGACGCGGGAGGAGGAGGCTGCGGTGAGGCGCGCGACGGCGCGCCGAGCGGCCGCGACGAGACGCCCATCATCGACGCGCGCATCGGGGACTGGACCGGGGGCGCGAGCGACGGCGCGGGAACGGGCGGCGCGAGCGGCGGCGCGCGCGGGCCTCGACGTCACCCTCCTCGCGCCGCTGCGGGCCAACGTGCGTGCGATCGTCATCGACCCCACCGACGGATGCCGCGCCGCAGACCCGCCCTCCACCCTCGCGCGCGAACCGTCGTAACGTCGCGCGGTGATGAGCGAAGAAGCGCGCGAGATGGCCTTCGCGGTGCGCGCCGCGACGAGCGACGAGATGGAGGCGATCCAGGCCACGTGGGACGCGATCGACTTCGTTCGCTCGGCGGACGGTGACCTCGTGCTCGTCGCGATCGAAGCGCGCGGTGAGCGGGTCGGACAGGGGCGCCTCGTGCGGCTCGAAGCCGGCCACGTCGAGCTCGGTGGCATGTGGGTGCGCGACGACTGGCGAGGTCGAGGCGTCGCGCGCGCGCTCGTGCGGAGCCTCCTCGACGCGGCGGGCGCGGAGGCCGTGTGGTGCGTGCCGTGGGCCGACCTCGCGGACTACTACCGCGCGCTCGGGCTCTCGGTCGTGGCGCGCGAGGTCGACGCCCCCGAGGCGATCCGCGCGAAGCTCGCGCACTGCCGCGGGCGCTATGCGAGAGCCGTGACGCTGCTGCGCCGCCCCTGAAGGCGCACGCGCTTGCGGCCCGCGGGCGCGCGTCGCGTCGCCTCCGCGCGGCGCTGACGACCGACCTCCGCTGAGCCCCTGACGTCCCCTCCACCCCTCGCGCGATCCGAGCGCGAAGCGTCAGCCGAGCGCGGCTTCGAGCCGCGCGATCTCCGCGTCGCGACGACCGTAGCCCGTGGCCCTGACGAGGCCGCGCGCGAGCTCGAACGAGGCGCGCGCCTCGGCGAGGTTCACCTGCGCGAGGTGCAGGCGCGTCCATTGGATGTGCGCGTCGGCCTCGTGCAGGCGAAGGCCGCAACGAGCAGAGAGGGACCGCGCTTCGGAGAGGTCGCGGCTCGCGTCGGCGAACTCACCCGCGAAGGAGTGGAACTCGGCGCGGGCGATGAGTCCGCGCGCGATGTACTCCTGGACGCCCGCGCGCCGCAGGCGCTCCACGGCTTCGCGCAGGTGACGCCGCGCGAGGAGGCTCGCGCTCGCGCTCCCGGCCGAGGAGAGCGCGAGCTGGGCACGCCCGAGCGCGAGGTGGTCGTGGGCCACGTCGACGAGCCAGTGCGTCGGTCGAACCTTCGCGAGCCGCTTCTGAGCCTGCGCGATCACGGCGTCGGCGGCCCCGCGGTCGAGGAGGAGGTCGCAGTGCCGATCGTGATGCAGCGAATAGAACGGCGGCTGCTTCAGCCTCCGCCGCAAGGTCTCGGCGTCGCGAAAGGCTCTCTCGGCCTCGTCGTGGCGTCCCGCCTGATGCAGCGCATCGACGCGCGTGATGCGCCTCGAGCAGCGACGCCACGCGTTGTCGCTCCGATCCGCGTACTCGACGCTCCGCTGGGCGAAGTCGACGGCTCGTCCGATCTCTCCGAGGCAGAGGTGGATCTCGCTCAGATCCCCCGCCGAGTGGGCGGCTTCGCCCCAGCTCTCCAGGTCCAGTCGCACCTTGAGGGCCGCATGCACCGGCGCGAGGGACTCTCGCGTCAGCCCCAGGGCGCGCAGGTCGAAGCCCACGGCGTTCAGCACCCAGGCGCGATCCTCTCCGGTGATCGAGGGCACCACCGCGCTCCAGGGCGACGAGAAGAAGCCCGCGAGCGAGGCGAGGTCAGCCCCGAGCGCTCCGCGCTTCATCGTGAGGTGGTAGGCCTTCTGCTGCGAGATCAACGGCCGGTACACGTCGCGCAACACTGAGTCTGCCCCGCTTCCGTGGACACCCCAGTTGGCGCGAGGATGCG
>JAXLYG010000061.1:0-65891 GCA_046351535.1 Polyangiales bacterium | reverse complement strand
CCACCATCGCGAAGCTGAGCGTGATCGGCGACGTGTAGGGGTTCGTGATGTTGAGCGACGAGGTCACGGTGCGCGTGCAGCGCGTGACCGTACACACCCCGCCGGAGCAGCGTCCCGTCGCGCAGACGTTGCCGCAGGCGCCGCAGTTGGTGGCGCTGGTCTGGAGGTCGACGCAGGCCGCGCCGCACGAGGTGAGGCCCGTGGCGCAGTCGCCGATGAGCAGGTCGATGCCGTACGGGCCGAAGCCCGAGCACGCGTCGGCGTAGAGCACGTGGAGCCCTGCGCCCGCGGGCACGCGGCCCGACACCGTCGAGCGGAGACCGCAGGCGCCGCCCGTGTCGTCGTTGCAGATGCTCCCGCCCGCCGCCGCGCGGTTGCCGCTGCGGAAGTCGAGCTCCGTGTCGAAGGTCGCGAGGTCGCAGGTCGACGCGCGGAAGGCCACCTCGGTGAAGTTCGGACACGTCGTGGTGAAGTACGTGTTCTCCGCGCCGCCCGAGCAGCAGGTCGAGGTCACGACGCCGGTGCCCGAGGTGGTTCCGGTGAGGCGACGGCTGCCCGTCGAGAGGTCGAGCGGCGCGACGGTGCCGCCCGCGGGGTAGTGCTGCACGTGGAGGGTGAAGTCTCCGCCGCCGGTGCCGAACTGATCGACGACGACGAGGTAGGTCCCCGCGTCGAGCGTCGCGGTGAACTGCGACTGCGTGAGGAGGCACGAGTCGTCGGTGCAGTTGGTCGCCGCCGCCGCGCACCCCGGACGCTGGAGCCCGAGGTACGTGTCCCACATCGTGCCGAAGGTGTCGAAGTACACGATCTCACGCGCAGTGAGCGTGAACTGATAGAACACGTCGGCGTTTGGGCGGCAGGTGTTGGCGCTGTCGGTCGCGCGCGACGTGGTGCCCGTGATCGTGAGCGCGGGGCCGCGCGTGAGGTCGATCACCGTGGGCGTCGCGCAGCTGTCGTTCGCGGGCGCGGGCGTCGTGCAGACCCCCGCGACGCAGAGCTCGCCGGTGTTGCACGCGAGGCCGCAGCGTCCGCACGCCGCGGTCGAGGTCTGCGTGTCGACGCAGGCCGAACCGCAGACCGTGAGCCCCGTCGGGCACGCGCACACGCCCGCCGCGCACGACTGGCTCGTGGGGCACGCGCGGCCGCACATCCCGCAGTTGGTGTTGTCGGTCAGCGTGGTCACGCACGCGGAGCCGCAGAGCGACTGCCCCGTCGGGCACCCGCACATGCCGCCCGCGCAGCGCTGCGCCGCGGGGCACGCGTTGCCGCACGAGCCGCAGTTGGCGTTGTCCGACGCGAGGTCGACGCAGCTCCCGGGGCGTCCGCCGCCCGCGCCGCAGAGGGCCTGACCCGCCGAGCAGGTCGTGACGCACGCGCCCGAGGAGCACATCTGCGTCGAGGGGCACGCGTTGCCGCAGGAGCCGCAGTTCATCCCGTCGGAGCGGGTGTTCACGCAGCGTCCGCCGCAGCGGGTCTCTTCCGCGGTGCAGATCGCGACGCACGCGCCGAGCTCGCAGCCCTGGCCCGTGGGGCACGCGTTGCCGCAGAGGCCGCAGTTGGCCGTGCTCGTCTGCGTGTCGACGCACATGCCCGAGCAGCGCGTGAGTCCGCCCGTGCACATCGGCATGCAGGTGCCGCCGACGCACGACTGCGTGCCCGCGCAGGTGGCGCCGCAGGCGCCGCAGTTGCCGTTGTCGGTCTGGAGGTTGACGCAGGTGATCCCGCACGCCGACTGGCCCGCGGGACAGGTGACGTCGGGCGCCACGTCGACGGGGACGTCGGGCGTGATGTCGGGCGCGATGTCGGTGGCGACGTCGACGGTGACATCGGGCTTCACCACGTCGGGCTGCGCGATGTCGGGGGCGACGTCGGGCGTGGCGTTGTCGGTGGGCGGAGCCTTGTCACCGGGCACGGTGACGTCGTCGGCGTCGACGGACGCGTCGTCGTCGAAGGGGATGCCTCCCGGCCCGTTCGACGAGCAGGCGACGAGCGACGCGAGAGCCCCTGAAAGCAAGATGATCGAGTACCGCTGCATCGAGTGTCCTCCTGCGGAAACTTCACCACGCGCGCGACGGGTATCTCAATGCCGAAGTGCGCGAACGAACCGCTGGTGGCGCGTCGTTCTGTCGCCGCGCCACGGCCCCGCAGGAACGCCACCGAAACGTACACGACCGCGGTAGCATCGCCGCCCGATGACGCCTCGCACGCTTGCGCTCGTCGCCGCGACGCTCCTCGCGGCCTGCGCCGAAAACGGTACGCTGCTCCCCTCCGACGCCGCCCCCGCGAAGGACCTCGGCCTCGACGCCGACGACGCGCCTGACGCGATCGACGTGGCGGGCTTCGAGATCCCGCGCTTCGACATCCCGATCGCGCAAGACGTCACCGACGCGGCGAGCGACATCTCCGACGCGAGCGATGTCAGCGACATGAGCGACGCCTCCGACGCGAGCGACGCAGCAGACGTGGCCGCGCGACGCGTCGATCACTGCTACCTCCTCGACCCGCGCGTGATGGACCTCGCCCCCGGCGCCACGAGCCCCGCGCTCGGCGCCGCGGTCTTCGTGTCGGGCGTCACCTCGGGCGCCGGTCAGGGGTCGATGGTCGCCGTCGAAGTGGGCTACGGCCCCGGCGGATCGCAGCCCCTCGCCGCGTCGAGCACCTGGACCTGGGCAGCGGCCTCGTACGACCGCGACATCGACGGCCGCGGCGCCACCGGAGCGCGCGACTATGACCGCTATCAGGGCACCTTCGCGGCCCCCGCGACCGCCGATGAGTTCGCGGTCGCGGCGCGCGCGCGCTACGGAACGGGACCGTGGACGGCGTGTGATTTCATCGACGCGACGCCGCACGAGTACAGCCCCGTGTATGCGACGAGGCTTACGGTGGCGGCCTCCGCCGCGAGGCGCGTCGGATACTGCAACCTCCCGTACCCGAGGACGCACTCGCTCGCCGCAGGCGCCACCGCGACCGCGCCCGTGTACGGCAGGGTCTTCGCGACGGGCGTGACGAACCGCGGCTGCACCGACGTCCCCACGGCCACGGAGCTCACGGCACAGTGGGGTTACGGCCCGAGCGGGTCGTACCCGTCGGGCGCGACGTGGACGTGGACCGACGGTCGCTACGTCGACCACCGCGACTCGACGATGCCCCTCGGCACGGGCAACTGTCAGCACGTCGAGTATCAGTCGACGCCGCGCGCGCCCACCGACTGCGCGATGCGGGCCTACGGGTGGCGCATGCGCCTCGGCACCGGGCCGTGGACGTACTGCCGTTGGGCGCCTCCCGCCGACGGAGCGCCGACGACGCCCGCGTTCGACGTGTGGGACCCGACGCTCGCGGGCGCGATGACGGTCACGGGTTGTCTGTGAGCGCGCACGCGTAAGGGCCACGCGCGGCGGGCGTTTCAAGCGCTGGCCGCGCGCGCGTCGATCCTCTTCCCCGCAGCGGTCGGTTGCCCGTTCAACCCTGGAGGCCGGTCATGCGTTGGTGGGTTCTGTTGTGTGGCTTCGCGCTCGCGCTGGTGGCGCAGACATCGCGCGCAAACGCCGAGGGAATGCTCGTCGCCCGTGACCCCGAGGGGCACGAGCAGGGGGCCTTTCCCCTCACGCGCACCGAGGTCGAGGGCGAGGTCGCCGGAGACGTCGTCTCGGTGCACGTCACCGAGCGCTTTCGCAACACGTTCAGCCAGCGCATCGAGGCCGTCTACACCTTTCCCCTCCCCGAGAACGCCGCCGTCGACGCGATGGAGATGCACGTCGGCCGACGCGTCGTGCGCGCGGTGATCGAGCGCCGCGACGCCGCCCGTCAGCGCTATCAAGACGCGCGCGCGCAGGGTCAGCGCGCGGCCCTCCTCGAACAGGAGCGGCCCAACATCTTCACCTTCTCGGTCGCCAACATCGACCCCGGCGGCGAGATCGAGGTGAGCCTCCACTACTTCGAACGCGCCCGCTACGACCACGGCACCTGGGAGACCGTGTTCCCCATGACCGTCGGGCCGCGCTACATCCCCGGCGCGCCGACGGCCGCGATGCCCTCGGGTCACGGCGCGCAGCCCGACACCGACCGCGTCGCCGACGGCTCGCGCATCTCGCCCACCTACAACGCACCGGGGACGCGCTCGGGCCACGCGATCTCGCTCCGCATGCGCGTCGAAGCGGGAGCGCCCGTCGCCGCCGTCGACACGCCCGCCCACGAGGTCGTCGTCACGCGCCCCTCGCCCGAAGGCTTCGCCGTCACCCTCCGCGACAAGGACGAGATCCCCAACCGCGACTTCATCCTCCGCTGGCGCCTCGACGTCCCCGACGTGCGCGCGGCCCTCTTCGCGCGCGCACCGCCCTGACGCCAGCCACGACGGCTACTTCGCGCTCGTGTGCTCGCCCCGCAACGATCCGCCCGACGACACGCTGCGCCGCGCGCGAGATTCTTCCTGCTCGACACGTCGGGCTCGATGTCGGCGCGTTCCCCTCGACATCGGTGAAGGCCGCGATTCGACGCGCGCTCGCGACGCTGCGCCGCGACGACACCTTTCAGATCATCGACTTCGCCGACACCGCGTCGGCGATGAGCCCCACGCCCCTCGGCGCCTCGACCGAGAACATCCAGCGGGGATTGCAGTACCTCGCGAACCTTCGAAGCGGAGGCGGAACCAACCAGCTCGCGGGCATCCACGCGGCGCTCTCGGCGGCGGGCGATCCCGAGCGGCTGCGCTACGTGGTCTTCATGACCGACGGCTACATCGGCAACGAGGCCGAGGTGCTCGGACTCACGCAGCGCGAGCTCGGATCGGCGCGCGTCTTCGGCTTCGGCGTAGGGTCTTCGGTGAACCGCTACCTCCTGAGCGAGGTGTCGATCGCAGGACGCGGCGCGGCGGAGTTCCTTCGCCCCAACGAGGACGCGACCTCGATGGTGGAGCGCTTCTACGAGCGCATCGGGCGCCCCTACCTCGTCGACGTCGCGCTCGACTGGGGCGCGGCGGGCGTGCGCGAGACCTTCCCCTCGCCCGTGCCCGACCTCTCGGCCTTTCAACCGCTGGTGGTCTATGGCCGCTACAGCGAGCCCGGTCGCCGCTCGCTCCGCGTCCGAGGACGCCTCGGTCGTCGCCCCTTCGAACAGACCATCTCGATCGATCTGCCCGCCGTGGAGCCCGCGCACGAGGCCGTCTCTCGCCTCTGGGCCCGCGAGAAGATCGCCACGCTCGAACGCGCGATGCACCGCAACGGACAGAGCGCCGAGCTCGTCGAGGCGATCACCACCACGGCGCTCGAGCACCACCTCGTGTCGCAATACACATCCTTCGTCGCCGTCGACGACACGCCGCCGACGCCCGGCGCAACGGGCGCACCGCTCCCTGTCGCACAGCCCTCCGAAGCGCCCGAGGGCGTCGACCTCCGCGCGGCGGGCGGTATCGTCAACGGCTTCGCCATCAACCGTCAGCTCGCCGTCAACGCCTCCGTGCCGACGTCGACCGTGATGACGCAGCCCGCGCCGATGTCACCCGGCTCGGGGAGCGAGGTCGTCGTCACGTCGACCCCCGACGCCCCCAGCGCGCCGCAAACGCTCTCTCACCGCGGCGGATGCGCCGGATGCACCGTGCCCGATGGCGCTTCGAAGGACGCCACCCCGGCAGCCCTCTTCGCGTTCGCGCTCCTCGCGCTCGCTCGTCGCCGACGCGCCCCTCGCGCGTAGCGACGTCACCCATTCCCCCGGACGCCTTCAGCTCACCGCAAACAGCAGCGTGACCACCACGTCGGCGGTCTCACGAATCGCGCGCTGAACCCACGAGATCCACGCGATGCCCGCGATCGCGAGGACCGTGACCAGCACCGCGAACGCGAGCGCGCGCTGCGTGCGAACGGGCGCGACCACCGTCACCGCGGGCTTCGCGGCCTCGGGGATCGAACGACGGGGCGCGCGCACGCGGCTCCCGCTCAGCGGCCTCAGGATCGCCGACCGACGAAAGACCCCGATGTCCGAGACCTCCGAGTCGTCTTCGAACATCGCCATGCCCGCGACGGGCCCGAACGGTCCCGGCGAGGTCGACGCGGTGACCGCCTCGGGCCGGAACGAGTCGACGATCGCCTGCGCGCGCAGCGAGATCCGCGCGGGCATCCCGACGACCGCAGGCTTCGGACGCGCGCTCGCCGCGCCGAACACGCAGGTGTCGGGCGACGATTCGGAGTGCCCGACGGCGCTCTCGGACGCCGCCCGCGGCGGGGGCAGACTCTCCCAGCGGTCGTCGTCCACGATGTTGTTCTTCATCTCGAGGCCCCTCTCCCGCGGCACATCACCGCTCGATCCTCTACATCGACGGAGGGGCCGCAGGACTTGAGCGAAGGGAGAGAGAAACGTCGCCGGGACGGCGAAGATCACCAGGCCGAACGGCAGACCTCGGGCGCGCGAACCACGATCTCGCGCTCCACCGCGTCGAGGGTCGAGAGGCTCGTCGCGAAGACCTCCTCGCTCCGGCGCGCGGCCTCGGCCACGCACTGACCGAAGGCCACCGCGCGATCGCGGAGCTGACCGGGCGCCCCCGACATCACCCCCGCGCGAACCAGAAGCGCCCGCCTCGCCGGGTCGATGAACACCCGGTCGACCTGCGCGAGCGAGTCTTCGAGGCCCGAGAGCACCTGCTGCGCGTGGCTCTCGAAGGCCGCCTGACGCCGCGAAGCGAGCGTGCGGAGCGCCTCCTCGTAGGCTGTCGTCGACTGCTTGTGCGCCGCGACGAGCGCGCTCTGCTGCCGATCCTTGTCGGCCTGGAGCTGCTTCACCTGCACCGCCGCGCGGTCCAAGTCTTCTCGGATGCGGCGCATCTCGGCGCCGGTGCGCTCGACCCTCGCGCGCGCCTCGTTGCGCGCGGCCTGAATGGCGGCGAGCACCTCCTCGGCCTGCTGCACGCTCACGCGCCGCGCGGGCCGCGCCGGGCCGAGCTCCTGCTCGATGCGCGCGATCTCCTGCTGGAGCGCCGTGTCGCGGGTCTTGAGGTCTTCATGGCGCCGCGCGAGGCCCGAGATCGCAGCCTGCTCCGACGCCTGACGGGCCTGCACCCTGCCCACCTCGCCCTGCGCCGCGACGATGCCCTGCTGCCTCTTCGTGAGGTCCGCGCGCATCTCTTCGAGCTCGCGCTCGTGACCTTCGAGCTTGCGCGCCCACTCGTCCTTGCCGAAGAGGGCGGGCTCCTTCTTGCGGTGCTCCGCGACGAGGGCCTCCTTGCCCTCGATGGCCTGGGCCTGCTCGGTCGCGTCCTTCTGGAGCGCCGTGATGGCGCCGCCGAGGCGCGTGACCTCCGCCGCGAGGTTGGCGAAGGACTGCGTGCGCGCCTGCCCCTCGGCCTGCACCGCCGCGGCCTCACCGCGGAGCGCGTCGAGCTCGTCGAGCTTCGAAGCGAGGCGCACGACGACCTTCGCGGTGGCGAGCTCCTTGAGCGCGTCGGCCTCGCGCTGCGCGAGCGCGGTGAGCTCCCCTTCGGCCCTTCGAAGCTGCACCCCGAGCTCGTCCTGGGCGCGCGTGAGCGCGGCCTCCTGCGCGACCCAGGCCTCTGCGTGCTGGCGCGCCTGCGCGAGCGCGGGCGTCTCGGCGGGAGGCGCCGCGACGAGGTCCGGCGGAAGCGTCGGCGCGAAGGGCAGCGCGTCGGGCCACGACTGCGGCGTGTCTGCGCCCGCGAGGCGACACAGCTCCGAGAGCTGCGCGCGAAGGAACGGGAGCGCCTTGCCGTAGAGCCCCTGCACGCGCGTGACGTAGTCCTGGTACTGGCTCTCGGCGGTGTCGAGCTTCGAGAGGTCGGGGCGCTTCTCCGCGCGCACGGCGCCGAGGAGCTTCTGCGCGATCTCGCGGAGCTGCGCCGCGGCGGGTTCGAACTGCTGGAGGAGCTCGGCCTGCGCGCGCGGCTCGTCGTGAGCTCCTTCTCTTCGAGCGCGGTGGCGTGCTCGTGGGCGAGCGGACGTCGGGACGCGCGAGGCCCGCGAAGGAGGCCCGCAGCCGATCGACCTCGGCGCGCAGCGACGCCGAGAGCGCTGCTCATGGCCTTGAGGTTCGCGTCGTCTTCGCCCTGAAAGCTGAAGCGACCGACGACCTCGTACACGTCGGTGAGGCCCGTGAGCTGAACGACGTCGAGGGGGCGCCACAGGCCGCCGTCGAGCGCAGCGCCGCGGGCGCGAACGAGGGCGCGCCGGGCACATCGCGGAGCACGTCGTCGTAGGGCTTGAGCGACTCGCGCGCGCGTGGGCGCCCGCGAGCGAGGCGATCACGCGGTCGAGGTCGTCGAGAGCCGAGAGGTACGCGCGGACGTAGGCGTGGCGGGGGTCGGGCGTGGCCATGATCGTGCGTCTCCCTACTGCGTGCCGAAGAGCTCTTCGAGCGCGCGGATGTCTTCGCGGGCGCGGCGCGCCTCGGCCTCGTCGGCGGCGAAGTGGTTGGGCCAGATGCGCACGCACTCGCTCCGCGCCCAGCGTCGCAGCGACTGCTCGCCCTCGCGGTCGAGCCACGAGTCGTGCACGGTGCGAACGGCCTCCTCGTGGTACTTCTGGAGCCCGCGGGGGTGCTTCGCGAGCGCCTCGAGGAAGTTGCAGATGCGCTCGACGTCGGCGCGCACGCGGCCGAGCATCTTCGACCAGTCGCGCGGAATGGGCTGCCCCGGCAGCGGATAGCCCACGCGCACGGCGCCTGCGGCGCGGCGGGTTGCGCCCCGGGCTGCGGCGCGCCGTCGTTGCCTCGATTGCGGAAGCGGTCGATCACCTCGGCCACGCGCGAGGTGGGCTTCATCTCCACGGGCTGCGTCGGAAACTGCGCGGGCGTCGTCTGCGGAAAGCCCGCGGGAGCCGCGCGCGTCGGCGGCGCGTAGCCCGCCTGCGGGATCGACGCGAGGGGGTCGTTGCGCGTCGCCTTGTCGGCGATGTCCATGCCGAAGAACTGCTCGAGCCCGCGCATCTCGCGCTCGCGGATCTCGCGGTCCGTCGGGTCCGTCGCGTCGAGGATGTCGATGATCTGCCGCGCGAAGTACCGCGAGAGCACTTCGAAGGCCACGTCGGCCTTGGCGATCTCGCGGTTCTGATAGCGCAGCACGGCCTCGCTCACCTGCCCGCTGCGCCCGAGCGCGTCGATGCGGTCGAGGAGCGGACCGCCCGGCGGGAGCAGCATCTCGAGGCGTCCGCCCTGATACTCCGCGCGGAGAAAGAGCTCGCCGAGCATGCGGTCGATGCTCTCTCGCGCCGAGTCGCGGAAGTCTTCGCCGAGGCCCGCGACGCGCGCCGCGACGCGCTCACGCATCTGCTTGCGCATCTCGATCTCGACGGCGGTCTCGTTCATGAGACCCGGCGAGGGCATCTGCCTGCGCTTGCTCTCGGCCTCCTCGGGCGTGAGGCGCATGAGGAGGTCGTTGCGGATCTCCGCGATGCGGAGGTTGGCCCTCGCCGCGCGGGCGTTGCGGGCCTCCTCGCTGATCTCCGTGTCCATGAAGCGCGAGAGGTTGGCCTTGATGGCGGGCAAAAGGCCCTGCGCGTCTTCGCCCGCGACGATGTGCTCCCAGAGCTGGTCGAAGCGCTGCTCCTTGCGGCGCTCGAACTCCTGCTCGTTGAGGTTCTCCTTCACGGACACGAGGAGCCCGCGGAGGCGCGTCTCGAGCTCGTTGAACTCCTTGCGGATCGACTCGACGGAGGCCACGTCGAGGGCCTCGAGGTCTTCGCTGAGGTAGCGCCCGATGGCGCCCTGGAGCTGCTCGAGGCCGCTCGCGGGCTGCGTGAGGTTGTAGAAGTCCTGCACCTGCCGCGCGACGGGGTGGCTCGCGTCGACGCCCTGGTGCGCCCACACCTTGCTGTAGGGGTACACGCGGTCGATCGCCTGGTCCTTGAAGTTCCTCACGGCGAGGAGCCAGTGCCAGTTGCCGTTCTCGTCGGGGCGATCGAAGAGGTCGACCTTCGTGAGCACCACGAAGAGCCTGTCTTTCAGGGTGATCGAGCGATCGGCGCGCTGCATCGCGCGGAGGAGCTCGAGCTCCTGGTTCACGAGCGAGGGCGCGTGACGTCCTTGACGAAGATGGTGATGTCCACCTCGTTGGCGAGCGCCTCCTCGGTGTCTCTCCGCGCCTTGTCGCTCGGCGCGTCGATGCCCGGGAGGTCCATGAGCACCACGCCCGGCATGGCCCCGCGCACCGGGATCATCACGGTGACGAGCTTCACGGCGCGCACGCCCGCGTAGGGGCGGTTGCCCGAGCGCGTGTCCTTGAGGGCGATGTAGGGCCGGATCATCTCGGCCAGCTCGTCGAGGCTCTGCGCGGTGAGCGTCTGCGGCGCGCGGTTGAGCCGGGCCTTGATCTCACCGAGCGTGAGCATGATCTCGCGGAACTCGGCGTAGGCGGCGGTGTCTCGCCGCGACGCGCGCGTCGTGGTCGTCGACCTCGTGGCCCGTGCGCGCCTTGTAGGAAGCCTTGAGCCGCGAGAGCTCGAGCTCCGTGAGGCCTCCCAGCGCGCGCGCTGCCGGGCTCCATCGCGTCGAAGTAGCTCGCGATGCGCTGCTGAAACTCGTCCTTCGCGTAGTACTCGACGACCGCGCGGAACTCGCCCTCGGCGCTCGGCTCGACCACCGTCGTCGACCACGTGCAGCGCTCGGCCTCCGACGGCAGCAGCTTCTCGCACTGGAGCCACGCCGACAGGAAGGCGCTCTTGCCCTGCTTCTCGAGCCCCACGACGCCGATCTTCACGACGCCCTTGGCGAGCCTCCGCGTGCGGTGCGCGGCGCGCTCCTGGAGGTCTTCGAGCTTGTGCCGAAGCTCCATGAGCTGCCTCGCGGCGTCGCTCTCGGGCTTGAAGTACCCGCCGAATCGGTCCGTGAGCTGGCGGTATCGGGTGATGCGATCGCCGAGGGCTTTGAGCTCGCTCGCGCGCTGCTTCCGGGTGTCAGGGCTCCACATCGATGACCGTCGCCTCCGCCGCTGGTTTTCGGGCGCGGCGGTTCTACCACAAGACCCCCGACGGCGCGGCGACGCTCTACGCCGTGGCGACCACGACCTTGGGGTGCACCGCGGCCCCCGTCGACTCCGCGAGGCGCACGCCCGGCATGAGGCACTCGAGCACGTGGTCCTCGTCGGCGGGCTCGAGCGCGCGGCGACCTTCTCCATCGCGGCGCTCGCGAAGCGCGTCCCCGCGGCGACGTCGATGAGCGCGCAGCCGGCGGCCTCGGCGGCGCGCGCGAGGGCCTCCCGCTCCACGGCGGTGAGCGCGTGACGGGTGACCGTGCGGCCGCGCTCTCGCACCACGGCGGCGAGGAGCGCGTCGGCCTTGCGGGCCTTGATCGCGCCGAAGCACGCCGGGGTCGCCTCGAGGCTCTGCCCGAGCGCGAGCTGCGCCACGTCGAAGAGGAGCGTCCCCGCCGAGGCCGTGAGGGCCGCGACGAACGCGCGCTCCGCGGTGAACTGCGCGTCGAGCGACTCGACCTTCGCCCCGAGCTCACCGAGCATCGATTTCAGCGTCGCGAGCTCCGCGTCGCGCGCTGCGAGCGTCGCGTTCGCCTCGTCGACCTCGGCGTGCAGCGCGGCGATCTCCGCCGCGGCCTCGTTCTGGAGCGCGCGCATCTTCGCGACCTCCGCGTCGCGCTCGGCGAGCCGCTTCGAGAGCTCCGCGGCGCGCGCTTCGAGCTCGGCGGCGCGCGAGGCGCTCACGGAGAGCTTCGCGTCGAGCGTGGCGATCTCGTCGCGGTGCGCGCCCGAGGTGACCGCGACGTGCTGCTTGAGCTGCGCTTCGAAGCGCGTGACCACGGCGTCGAGCTCGACGCGCATCGCGTGGACCCAGAGCTTCGCGATGGGATCTTCGTCGGCCATGAGGGCACCGGTTCTAACACGCCTTCACGGCGCTCCGAAGGCCGTGCGCGCGAGGTACGCGGTGGCCACCGTGTGCGACGCGTCGAACGAGGCGTAGTCGGCCATCGCGCTCGACGCGTCGGGGTTGTGCGGCGTGTTCGTGATGAGGGTCATGTGAACGCACCACGTCGCGCGACACCCCGAGGCGTTGGCGTCGATCATCAGCGCGCCGCCCGCGCTCGCGTAGGTGCTCCCGAGGGAGCGCATCACGCTCGCGTTCGGCGACTGCACCCCGTTGGCCGAGGCCCACACGAACCACGCGTGATGGAGCTGCCCCACGATCGA
This sequence comes from Polyangiales bacterium, assembly GCA_046351535.1. Taxonomy (GTDB): domain Bacteria; phylum Myxococcota_A; class Polyangia; order Polyangiales; genus CAISKJ01. The sequence goes on along the minus strand of JAXLYG010000061.1, from coordinate 53,761 downwards.
CGCGTTGAGCCCCACGGCCCCGCCGTCGAGGTCCCAGTACGAGACGCGCCCCGCGGTGAGGTGCGTCGGGTCGAGGCCCCGCGCGTAGAGCTGCACGAGGAGCTCGCTCGCCACGAAGCCTCCGCTCGAGTGCGCCGCCACGAGGATGCGCGCGCCCGGCGCGAGCCGCGGGAGCATGTGCGCGATGAGCCGCGAGTTGCCGATCTCCTGCGCGTTGTAGAGCGAGTCGCGCGGCCCCTGCACGGCGTAGACGTGCCTCACGCCGCGCGCCCGGAGCGCGTCGAGGTAGAGCCGCGTGACCCACGCACACACGACCACGGACCTGCACCGCGTAGCCACGCGTAGCCGATGAACACGTCGTTGCCGCGCGGGTTCTGGCTGTCGCGATAGAACACGCCGTAACCCGGTGAATCCCAGGCGATCGACGCGAAGTCAGGCTCGGGCGGAGGAGGCGGTGGCGGCGGCGGTGGCGGCGGTGGAGGCGGCGGTGGTGGCGGAGGCGGTGGCGCAGCGTCCGTTACGTCAGACACGTCGGCAACATCGCGCGAAGCGTCTGCGTCGGTGACGTCCGCGGCGTCGCTCACGTCGCTCACGTCGCTCACGTCGCTCACGTCGCTCACGTCGCTCACGTCGCCCGCGTCGCTCGCATCACCCCCGTCGCGCGCAGCGGCGTCGCGCGCATCGTCCGCGTCGGCGACGTCTCGCGGGTCGAGCGCGCCGTCGTTCGAAGCGTCGAGCGCCGCGAGGTCTTCGTACGTGCCCACGCAGGCCTGCGCAGAGACGCAGAGCATCGCGACGAGCGCGCGTCGGGTGGTCCTCGCCATCGGAGGCGCAACGGTCGCCGCATCGCGGAGGCCCGTCAAGCGTCGGACGCCACGTCGATGCCCGTTGCAGCGGGAGGCGCGCATGAAGCATCGTGCGCCCGACGTGCCCGCGCCCGCATCTCACGCTCGGCGCAGGCCAGAACCAATCCCCAACGTCACCGACGACGGAGACCGCCGAGACATGACCGCGACCCCCATCACTGAAGCGCCCGTGTGCATCTCGGGCGCCACCGGATTCATCGCCTCCCACATCATCAAGGAGCTCCTCGACCGGGCGTATCGCGTCCGCGGCACCGTGCGAAACCTCTCGAAGGAGAAGGACTTCGCGCACCTCCGCGCGCTCCCCGGCGCGGCCGGGCGCCTCGAGCTCGTCGAGGCCGACCTCATGCGCGAAGGGTCCTTCGACGACGCCGTGAAGGGCTGCACCCACGTGCTCCACACGGCCTCGCCCTTCAAGATGGACGCGAAGGATCCGCAGAAGGACCTCGTCGACCCCGCCGTGATGGGCACGCGCTCGATGATGGCCTCGTGCAAGAAGGCCGGCACCGTGCGCCGCGTGGTGCTCACGTCGAGCATGGCCGCGATCACCGACGAGCCCGAGAACGACCGCGTGCTCACCGAGGCCGACTGGAACACGCGCAGCGGCCTCACGCGCAACCCCTACTACTTCTCAAAAGCCCAGGCCGAGCGCGCGGGGTGGGACTTCATCGAGGCCGAGAAGCCCGCCTTCGACCTCGTGGTGCTCAACCCCTTCATCGTCATCGGACCGTCGCTGTCGCCCACCTTCAGCGCGTCGAACCAGCTCTTCGTCGACCTCGTGAGCGGGGTCTATCCGGGCATCATGAACCTCACCTGGGGCTTCGTCGACGTGCGCGACGTCGCCCTCGCCCACGTGCTCGCGATGGAGAGCGCCGACGCGAAGGGCCGCTACATCTGCGCCGCCGAGACCGTCGCCATGCGCGACCTCGTCGAGCTCCTTGCGAAGAACGGCTACGCGGGCACGAAGCTCCCGAAGCTCGGCATGGACTGCGCCCTCGGCGACTACGCCGTGAAGCTCTCTTCGTACGCGCAGCCCCGCGGCATCGGCTCGTACCTCCGCACGCACGTCGGCCGCGTGCCCCGCTACGACAACGGCAAGATCCAGCGCGAGCTCGGGCTGCGCTTCCGCGACACGACGCAGAGCATCCTCGACACGATGGCCGACCTCTCGCGCGCCGGACACATCGCGAAGCCCGCCTGAGCGTCGACCGCTACCGCGGCGCGATCGTCACCGTGTGCGTGGCGCTCGTCGCGCGCGTCGTGATCGAGAGCACCTGCCGCTCGGCGTCCCACGACTGGTCCCAGCTCCCCGCGGCGTCGCTCACGGTGAGCGCGTAGCCGCCCGGGTAGAAGCGCGAGACCGGCACGAAGATCTCCGTCGCGCCCGTCACGCCCGGGGCGCTCGCGAAGGTGAGCGAGAAGGTGTGCGCGGTGCGATCCCACGACCAGTTGAGGGGCGTCCCCGCGACGCGCTGCGGATAGACCCGAACGAGCTGGTTGATGTTCGGTCGCTCGGTGCTCGTCGCGGGATCCCAGAAGCCCCACGTGCCCGGAGACCACGACCAGTAGGCCCACGAGACCATCATCCGGTCGGCCATCTGGAGCACGTCGTCGAGGTACCTCGCCCCGCCGGGGAAGGTCTGATCCATCCCGAACTCGCCCATCACGATGGGCCAGTTCTGCGCGCGCGTCTCCTCGATGCGCGCGGCCTCCCAGCGGTCGACGGTGCGGTCCGTCGGGCTGTAGACCATCGCGCCCTCGTAGGGGAGCGAGTAGAGGTGCGGCGCGAACACGACGCGGCTCTCGCCCGCGCGGGGATCGGTCATCGTGGGGAAGTACTGCACCGCCCCCGCGCCCGCGGCCCCGAAGCGCGGCTCGATGAAGATGTACCGATCGGAATCGACGGCGCGGATGCGCGTGATGAGCCGCTGGTAGAAGGGCGCGAGGAGCGTTCGATCGAAGCGCGCGCTCGCGCTCTCTTCGCCCGCGCCGACGCCGCGCACGGGTTCGAGCGCGTCGAAGCGCGAGCCCGGCGAGGGCTCGTTGATGAGGTCGTAGCCGATGACCGCGGGGTGATCGCGAAAGCGCCGCGCCACGGCCACCCACACGTCGCCGTAGTGATCTTGCAGGTCGCGGTGCGGGCCGTCGTAGGCCCAGAAGTTGTCGAACGCGCGCTCGACGGCGGGCTGCAGGTAGTTGAGCGACCACGTCGTCTGGAGCGCGAAGGGCTGTCCGTCGTCACGGATCGCCCACTCCGGCGCGCCGTCGCAGCAGAAGCGTCGCGCGTAGACGTCCTGGTGCATGTCGAGCATCACGTCGATGTGGCGCGCGGCGAACCAGTCGAGGCGCGAGGCCACGGCGTCGAGGTACGCGGTGTTGATGGTGCCGGGCGTGGGCTCCGCCGCGTCCCAGAAGATGAGGTAGCGGACGAAGTTGAAGCCCCACGTGTTCGCCATGCGCGCGACGTCGTCCTGCGTGATCGCGGGGACGTGATCGGGCGGGTCCTTCGAGCCTACGTTGGCGCCGTGGAGCACCAGCGCGCGGCCCTGCGCGTCGTGGAGAAAGCGTCGCGCGGGCGGAGGCGTCACGGCGACATCGGCGACCGCGTCGCGCGACGAGTCCGCGACCACGGGCGCAGCGTCGACGGGCGAGCCCTTCGTGTCTTCAGTGCATCCGAGCGCCCACGCGCCGAGCGCGGCGGCGAAGACTGCGCGCTTCATGACCGCTCAACTGAAGTACTGCGCGAGGTTGATGCTCGTGCGCGCGACCTGATCGTTCGCCATCACGAAGTGCAGCGCGATCTGCGTCGGCGACGTGGCGCACACGTAGAGCCGCCCCGGCGCGTCGGGCAGGTCGGGGCGCACCGAGATGATCCGCGCGTCGTTGGCCGACATCTTCCCCGCTTCGAATTCCTTCGAGATGCGCAGGGGCTTCTGGCCATTCCACGCGCCGAAGTCGAGGTAGTGCGGGCCCCACGCGGCGGCGTCGGAGGGCAGCGTGCCCATGGGCATGAGCGCCACGAACTTCGGCGGAAACCCTCGCAGATCGCCGACGAAATAGCTGAAGCCCTGCGCGGCCCTCACGAGGTGCACGTCGCGGTTCGCGATGCGCAGCGCGCCGAGCGCGACCGCCGTCTTGGGCGTCACGCCGGTGATCTCTGCGCCGCGCTCGACGCGCGACGGCGTCTCGTAGAGCACCACGCCCTGCGGCGCGAACGCGTCGCCGGGGTGCCACACCTTGAGGTCCGGCGCGTCGAGGGCCTGCGCGAGGGCGCGCTCCACGTACTCCGAGCGCGCGCTGTTGCCCGCGAGGAGGATCACCACGCCCTTGTCCTTCCACGTCGCGCCGCCTGCGCCGCCGGGCGCCACGCCGGGCTCCCACGGCGTCGACGCGATCATGCTCGCGAGCTGTCGCGCGCCGTCACGGATGCGCTCCTCGAGGTGCGCCGAGAGCCGCTTCTGCACGCCCGCGAGGTCTGACTTGAGCGACTCGAGGCCGACCTCGGTGTCGTCGAGCCTGCGGGCCACGAGCGACTCGACGCGCGCGACCTCGTTCTCGCGCTTGAACTTCACCTGCTCGAGGCGCAGCTCGTTCTGAAAGCGGACCTTGTTCTGCCGCGCCGCGAGCGAGCGCTTGTAGAGGTGCGGCTTCCGCGCGAGCTTGTTCTCGGGGATGGTGACGGGGCGCTGCATGGGCACCTCCTTGTCCTCCATCTCGGGCAGGTGCTTGTCGTGCTGGTGCGTGAGCCACACGAGCTCGTGCGTGAGGTAGTCGCCGCCGAGGTGGTCATCGCCCGCCACCTGGAGCGTCTCGATCACCGACGAGCACCCCGACGAAGACTCCTCTTCGGGCGTCGCGGGGCGATAGCGTCCGCACGCGATGTCGAGGGTGCCGCCGCCGAAGTCGAAGACCGCGAAGCGCAGCTCGCCGTACTTCGCCACGAGGGCTTCGAACGCGGGGTGCGCCGCGAGCTCGGGGCACACCTCGGCCGCGTAGGCCTCGGGCTCGGTGGCCTGCATCTGCACCGAGACCTCCTCCGCGGGGATGCTCTCGGGGATCGAGAGGAGGATGCCCGCGCGGAGCTCGTCGACGAGGAGCGTGCGCGCGCGCTCGTCGAACTCCGCGGGGTACGTGAGCCAGTAGCGGAGAAAGACCTCCTGACCGGGGCGGTTGATGGCCCTGCCGAGGAGGTACGCGTAGGTGCGAACGATCACGCGGACGCGCGCCTCGTCGAGGAGGAAGTCGCTGCGGCGCTCGCGGTCGCGGAGCTGCGGCGACTGGTCGAGCGTCACCACGCGCTCGGGCATCGACTTGATCTCCGAGACCACCGCGTTGGGGAACTCGGACATCTTCTCGCGCGCCGCGTGCGACGCCTGCACCACGCGGAGCAGGAAGGGGAAGCGCTTCGAAGGCCCCGCGGCGCCCATCTCGGCCCACAGCCGCTCGTGGTCTTCGACGAGGAGCACCGTGGGGTTCTCCGCGGGGTTGGTGCGCTCGTCGGGCGGTGACCCGAGGCGCATGAGCGAGCGGTAGCCCTTGTGCGAGAAGGCCGCCACGGTGGCCGTCGTGCCGAAGTCGATGCCGACGCCCGAGAGCCGACGGAAGGTCGGCAGGAGCGGGATCGGATCCCTCAAGCGCACGGGCAGGTCGCGCTCCCACGTGAGGAGCAGCGCCGGATCGTTCGTACCCGAACGACCGAAGGCGTGCGTCGCGGCGAGGGTGATGGGCACATCGAATCCCTCGGGGGCCACGCGGCCTACGAACGAGGGGTGCGACGTGTCGAGGAACAGTTCGGTGTACGTACGATTGCGCGTCCCCGAGCGCCGCGCGGGGTCTTCCCACAGCGGGTCGGTGGGGTCGTTGGCGCGCGCCTGGTTGTGCTCCACGCGCAGGGGCTTCACGTCGAGCGACCACGCGCCGTCGCCCTCTCCGTCGGCGCGCTCCCAGTCGACGAGGAGGCGCAGGCGCCAGCGCCCGGTGCCTACCCAGAAGCCCTCCTCGGGGTTCTGGAGGTCGAAGAGCTTGCGCTCCGGCGCGTTCACCAGGAGCGAGTCCGTGGCCTCCCTCAGATCGAGCGAGGCGATGAAGGGCGGCGCGTTCTTCACGGCCACGAGGTCGGCCCTCAGGAGGAGCATCGCGCGATCGCCCGGCGTGATCGCGAGGCCCACGCGCACGTTCGTCCCGGCCCTCGCGGCCACGTCGGCGAGGGGCACCGTGGCGCTCAGCGAGAAGTCTCCCGTCGCGGTCATCGAGATCGTCGCCACGGCGCCGAGCGCCGTCCCGTCGACGGCGAGGCGCGCGTCGAAGACCGACGAGGCCACGCCCCGCGCGTGCAGGGTCAGCGTCGCGCGCGAGAGCCACCGCTCGAAGAGCGGAAACGCAGGCCGTGAGAAGGCCATGAGGGCCTGCGAGGGGCGCAGCGTGAAGCGCGTCCCATCGACCTCGGTGACGTGGATCTCGACCTCGAACGCGTCGACGCGGACGAGCGGAGCAGCGGGCTGCGTGGCGGCGGTGGCTTCCATCACGGGGCGCTTTCTATCACGGCCCTCGGAGCGATGCGTGGCCCTCGATGCGCCCGCCGAGCGCCGCTCCGTGTGATACCCATCGGAGCCACTCATGCTCGAAGACCTCTTCGCCCCCTGGCGCGACGCCTGGGTGCTCCTCGACGACGGCGACGTGATCGTCATCGACAAGCCCGCCGGCGTCTCGACGCACGCGCCCGACCACGACCGCCACGACGACGCCGTCTCGCGCCTCCAGCGCTGGCTCGCGTCGCGTCACGGCGGAACCCCCGAGGGCTACTACCTCGGGGTCCATCAGCGCCTCGACCGCGACACCTCGGGGGTGCTGCTCTTCGCCCGCTCGCGCGGCGCCAACAAGGGCCTCGCCGCGGCCTTCGAGGGCCGCAAGGTCGAGAAGGTCTACGTCGCCGTCGCCCTGTGCCAGCGAGAGATTCCGGCGAGGGGACAGCTCGTTCACGACCTCATCCCCGGCGAAGACGGCGCCATGCGCGCGCTCGCACCGTCACCGCGCGCGCCGCAGAAGGCCGTGCGCGCCGTCACCCGCTACACCGTGCTCGCGCGCCAGGGGAAGCGCGTCCTCCTCGAGCTCCGCCCCGAGACCGGTCGCACGCATCAGCTCCGGGTCCAGTGCGCCGCCATCGGGGCTCCGCTCTCGGGCGATCCCCTCTACGGCGGTGAGGCCGCGCCGCGACTGATGCTCCACGCGCGCGACCTCTCGCTCGACCACCCGACGCGCGCGGAGCGCGTGAAGTACACCGCGCCCACGCCTGCGATCTTCGACGCGTGGCTGCGCGGCGCGCCCGACGCGACGCCCCTCGTCGAACGGCTCCGCGCCGCGGCGATGCTGCGCTACGGCCTCGCGACGGACCCCGAGACCACCGCGTTCCGGCTCGCGCACGACGGCGACGGCGTGGGCTTTCACGTCGACCTCTACGGCGAGCACGCGGTGGTGCACTTCTACGGCCCCGAGGCCGACGAGGCCGCGCTCGACGCCGTGTACGCGCTCGGCGTGAAGGGCGTCTACGTGAAGCTCCGCCCCAAGCAGGCCAACACGCTCGTCGACACGCGGCGCGAGACCGTGGCCCCCGCGCACGCGCTCCGCGGCGAAGACGCGCCCGAGGAGTTCGCCGTGAAGGAGCACGGCCTCTCGTACCGCGTGCGCCTCGGCGACGGCCTCTCGACGGGGATCTTCCTCGACCAACGCGAGAACCGACGGAGGCTCCGCGAGCTCGCGAAGGGTCGCTCGGTGCTCAACCTCTTCGCGTACACCTGCCCCTTCACGGTGGCCGCCGCGGCGGGCGGCGCGACGCGTACGGTGAGCGTCGACGTGTCGCAGTCGTCGCTCGACTGGGGCAAGCGAAACCTCGCGGAGAACGGGCTCTCGGGGCCCTCGCACGTCTTCGTCGCGGCCGACGTCTTCGGGTGGCTCGAAGGCGCACGCGCGCGGCGCGACCGCTTCGACCTCATCGCGCTCGACCCGCCGAGCTACTCCACGGCGCACGGCACACGCTTCTCCGCCGAGAGCGACTACAAGCGCCTCGCGGCGGCGTGCTTCGCGCTCCTCGCGCCGGGGGGGTCGCTCCTCGCGTGCACGAACCACAAGGGCATCGTGCGGATGAAGTTCCGGCGGTGGCTCCACGAGTCGGCGCGCGACGCGAAGCGCGAGGTGACGAAGCTGCGCGACATGCCCGAGCCCGTCGATTTCCCCCCCGCGCCGGGGGCGGAGGTTCACCTCAAATGCGCCCTCGCGACGGTGACGTAGCGAGGGTCAGCGAGGCGCGCCAACGGGGATCGCGAAGGGCGGCCCCGCGTCGGGCACGAGGTCGATCACGCCCTGACGATTGCGGCACCGCACGCGCACGAAGCCGAAGTCGCGCAGCGGGCCGAGGTGCTCGGGCCGCACGATCGCGTCGAGCATCGCCTGGTCGCAGCGGTCGCTGTCGAAGCGGAGCCCCTTGCGCTGCGGCCCTCCCCCGACGTGGACGCAGCCGATCCCGCGCCCCGCGAGCCGATCGAGCGCGGCGGCGAGCTCGGTGCGACGCGTGAGCCTACGCGCGTCGTCGGCGGCGGCGACCGTGGTGTGATCCCGGAGCTGCTCGCCGAGCACCCACGACGCGAGCCAGATGAGCCGCTGCGCGCGGGCGGTGATCTCCGCGCGGAGCTCCGCGACGCGGGCGTACTCGGGCGACGCGGCTGGAATCGCCGCGAGGTGTCGCCGCGCGTGCGCGAGGTCACCGCCGGTCTGCGTCGTGGGGTCGTAGCCCGCGTCGAGGGCGCCGAGCGCGTCGCGGAGGTGCTCCGCGGGGGTCATCGAGGCGAAGCGACGGGCGGCCGCCTCGGCGCGCGCGCGGATCTCCTCCTGCGAGAGGAGCGTGCCCTCGGCCACCTCGGCCTCGCTGAGGGCCTTGCCGTACATGAGCATCCCCGCGAGGCACGCGGCGGGGAGGACGACGACGAAGGCCGCGATGCGGATCACCCTGCCGACGAGCGCTGCCATCGACGCGACCGTACCGCGTCCGATGCGTCCGACGCGCTTGAAAAGAAGGCAAAGTCCGAGAACAGGTCAGCCGAGCGAGGCGCGGATCGTCGAGAGCTCCGAGCGCACCTCGGCGGCCGTCGGGCGGAAGCGCGCGACCTTCGCGAACATGCGCATGAGGAGCGCCTCGAGCGCCGCGGGCATCGACGCGTGGACCTGGCGCAGCACCGGCGGCGGCGCGCTGAGGTGCGACTGCACCACGTCACCGGGAACGCCCTGAAACATGGGCCTCCCCGCGACGATCTCGAAGATGAGCGCGCCGAGCGCGTACACGTCGCTCGACGGCGCGCCGGGCTCTCCGCGGATGCGCTCGGGCGAGAGGTAGCCCACCGCGAGGTGCGGCGCGATCGACTGGATCGCAGGGAGCGGATCCGCGGGACACGACAGCCCCGAGGCGAGCGCGTCGATGGTCACGCGCACCTTCGCGCCCGGCGACGCGGGGAGGAACACGGCCCCCGCGCGGAGGTCGCGCGCGAGCACCTCGCGAGCGTGGAGGTGCTCCACGAGGCCCGCGAGCTGGATCGCCGCGTCGACGGCGGACGTGAGGGATACGGGGCCCGACACGAGCACGTGCGGCAGGGGCGGCGTCGCGACGAACTCCGTCACGACGAGCGAGCGCCCCTCGGCCACGCTCTCGATCACGTCGAGCACGGGGATCAGCGCGTCGTGCGGCGCGGCGCGATGAAAGGCTCGCACCTGATCCTGGAGGCGCGCGCGGTACCACGCGTCGGTGGCGGCCGACTGCGGGAGGATCCGCGCGGCCACGAGGAGCCCCGTGCGTACGTCGGTCGTGCGGTAGACCTCCGACGCAGCGCCCGCGCCGCAGCGGTCGATGAGGCGGTATCGCCCCGCGACCACGCGCCCGCCGAGCAGATCAGCGCCCGCGTCGAGGAGCGACGACCCGTCGAGCGGGCACCGCGGGGTCTTGCCGGGGAAGTTCGATTTGCAGGCGGGACAGGACTTCACGCGAAGCGAGACTCTCACGGATCGCGCGCCCGCTCGCAAGACCGGTCTTCGATCGAGCCCGGGACGCGGGCCTACAAGGGCATCGCGAGAGATCGACAGGGGCCTCGAAGATTTCTCGTTGACACCCAGAACGACTCTGGTAGAACCCGGCTCCCCGCTGCGCCCGTAGCTCAATTGGATAGAGCATCAGACTACGGATCTGGAGGTTAGAGGTTCGAGTCCTCTCGGGCGCGCCAGAAGAACCCGCAAGGTGTTGGGGAACACCCGCTGCGGGCGAGACCGATCGCACGTGATCTCACGGCGACCGCGCTGCTTCACTCGCAGCGCGGAGCCGATCACGAAGCGCGAGGTGACAGACCGCGTGACCGCGCGCGGAGGACGCCGACGGTGAAAGCCCGACGACGTCCTCACACGACGCGCGGCTCAGCGGTCGTTCGCGGCGTCGGTGCTCACGTCGGTGGCGGCGTCCGCGCCCGCGTCGGTGACCGTGCAGCTCGCAAAACACGAGGCGCGACGGGCGATGCACTGATCGTTGGTGGTCGCCGTGGCCTCGGCGAACTCGTGACACGCGTGGATGTCGCCGGTGCCCTGGTCGAGGGGATGGCAGCGCTCGACGATCTCCTCGCAGACCGCGCGCCCGGCGGGCGCGGGGGTGCTGTCGGAGCACGCGGCGATCAGCGAAAGAAACGCGAGGGCTGAGAGGCGGACGAGGAGCTTCATGACACCCGCACTATCACCGTTTCGCGGAGCCTCGAATGCGACACGTTGACGCACGGCGCGGCGCCTCTCGCGACGGGGCTTCGATCGCGCGGAGAGGTGCTCTATCCTCGCGCCGATGAACACGCGCGCCCTCCTTCTCTTCTCGGCCTTCGTGACGCTCTCCGCCTGCGAGGACACGGCCACCTCCTCGCCCGACGCGACGCCCGACGTGGTCGCCGACGCGGTCGCCGACGCGACGCCTCCCGGCGACGTCCCCTCGCCCGATGTCGCGGGCGACGCGCCCTCGGACGTCGCGCGCGACACGGTGACGGGCGACGTGGCGAGCGACCTTACGATCACCGACGCCACCGCCGACGTGCCCCGCGTCGACGTCGCGACCGACACGGTCACCGACGTGCCGACGGACGTGACGCCCCTCGACGCGCCCCCGATCGACGCAAGCGCGTGCACCGGCAGCGCCCCCTCGTGTGTCTCTGGAACGCCCGGCGGAATCTGCAGCGACGCGCTCACCGTCGCGACCTGCGTGAGCAACGCGTGGCGCTGCGCCGACGGAATGATCTTCGTCTCGCAGTGCGGCTGCGCCGGACGCCCGCCCGGCAGCGGCTGCACCTGCACGCCCTCGGGGTGGAGCTGCGACGCCGGCACCGACGCCCCCGACGCGGCCGCCCTCGACTGCAACCCCGCGCACGTCGCGTGCGATTCGCGTCCGCCCGTGTGCACGGGCGGCGGCGAGGTCCCGTCGGTGTCGGGCGCGTGCTGGGGTCCGTGCGTGCTCTACACGCGCTGCGCGCCCATCCCGTGCGACCCTGGCGTGGCCGCCGGGTGCCCGACGAACCTCGTCTGCTACCGCACCTCGCGCACCTGCGGACCGCCGCTCTGACACGCCGGCGCCGCGCGCCCCTCGCTCCAGAGCTTCAACGCGCGGGCCTCGCACGACCCCTCCGCGAGCGCCGCGGGGTGTCCGTGGCCCGTCACGCGTTCGAAGAGCGTCGGCGCCGCGTCGCGCATCGCGTGAAACTCTCGCACCGCGTCGGCCGCGTCGGAGAGCGTCGGCGCGAGGTGCAGCGCGGCGCCCGCGCGGCCGTGACACGTGGCGCTCGCACACCCCGCGCGACGGAGCATCGGCGCGATGTCACGGAGGTACCTCGCCCCGTCGGGCTTCGGGTGCTCCGCGGCCTCGCGCGCGAGGCGTGAGCGGGCGAACCACAGCGCCCCGAGGAGGGCCGCCGCCATCACCATCCTGGGTATCGGTGAGGTCCCTCGACGGTCGTCGACGCGCACGGTCTGGCGGGTGTCGCCAGAATCCGCGGCGTTGTCAACGCGCACCTCGCGCGAGGCCGCGCGGCGAAGTGATGCCTCCCTCCCTTCGCGCGGATCGTGTACCGTGGCGCGCGTCATGGGTGAGGCGCCGATCTTTCATTTCAACGACGAGCGCGAGTCGATCGTCGAGGAGGTCGTCGGGCGCGTGGTGCGTTCGGCCCGCGACCCTCTGCTGCTCCTCAACGACGCCGCGTACAACGAGATCCGGAGGCTCGAAGGGCACCCGGGGAACGAGCGCGGCGAGTACGTGCGCTTCCGCGAGCTCGCGAAGACCGTCGGGCGCATGAGCGACGCCGACCGCGTGGCGCGCCTCGACGACCTCGCGCGGCGCTACGCCCGCGACGTCGCGGGACACTTCGATCGCAGGGTGTTCTCGCTCTCGACGAGGGTGCTCCCGCGGGCGCTCACGATGCTCCTCGCGCCGAAGGATTTCTCCCTCGCCGAAGAGGGCTCGCGCCTGCTCCAGCGGCACCTCATCACGCAGGGCCCCCTCGACACGATCCGCTCGCTCGCCAGGCGCGGAACGCTGGTCTTCGTCCCGACGCACTCGTCGAACCTCGACTCGGTGGTCTTCGGCTTCGCGCTCGAGCGCGAGGGTCTGCCGCCCGTGAGCTACGGCGCGGGCAAGAACCTCTTCACCAACCCCTTCCTCTCGTACTTCATGCAGAACCTCGGGGCCTACAAGGTCGACCGACGCATCAAGCACGAGCTCTACAAAGAGGTGTTGAAGACCTACTCCGCCGTGCTCATCGAGCGGGGATACCACTCGCTGTTCTTCCCCGGCGGCACGCGCTGCCGGTCGAACGTGGTCGAAGAGCGGCTCAAGCTCGGGCTCATGGGCACGGGCGTCGAGGCCTTCACCCACTCGCTCCGTCGCGGACATCCGCAGCGCGTGTTCTTCGTCCCCGCGACGATCAACTACCTGCTCACCCTCGAAGCCTCGACGCTCATCGAGGACTACCTCGCCGAGACGGGTCGCAACCGGTACATCATCGAAGACGACGAGAGCACGCAGCTCGACCGCATCTTCACGCTGCTCCGCAAGCTCTCGCGCACGTCGGGCTCCATCGTGATCCGCTTCGGTCAGCCGATGGACCCGTTCACCAACCGCGTGGCCGCGGACGGTCGCTCCCTCGACGCGCGCGGCCGCGAGGTCGACCCCGCGAGCTACGTGCGACGCGACGGCGAGTACGTCGTCGACGAGGCGCGCGACGCGCAGTACACCCGCGAGCTCGGCGAGGCCATCTGCCACGCGTTCTCGAAGGAGACCGTCGCGATGCCCACGGCCCTCGTCGCCGCGGCGGCCTTCGCGAAGCTCCGAGAGATGTACCCCGGCGCCGACATCTTCTCGCTGCTGCGCCACCGCGACGAGGTCTTCGTCGCCTCCGACGAGCTCTCGCGGCGCGTGAGCGACCTCATGGTGAAGGCCCGCGCGCTCGAAGACGCGGGCGCCATCGTGCTCGCCCCCGGCGTGCGCCTCGCGAGCGCCGAGGAGCTCATCGAAGAGAGCGTGCGCGCCTGGTCGGGCTACCACACGCGCTCGGTGCTCACGCGCACCGACGGAGGCTACATGATCGGCGAGACCAACCTCGTGCTCTACTACCAGAACCGCCTCGCCGTGTGCGGGCTCGGGTTCCACGCCGCGAGGAAGGGGTGAGCGCCATGAGCAGCACCGTAGGCGTCGTGGGCGGAGGGCGATGGGGCGTCGCGCTGGCCTGCGCGGCCCGTCGCGCGGGTCGCGACGTGATGCTCTGGTCGCGTCGCAGGGAGCTCGACGCCGAGGCGCAGGGCGCCGAGCAGACCGACGACTTCAGGGCGCTCTCGAAGCGCTGCACGCTGATCCTCGTGGCCGTTCCGTCAGACGTGGTGCGCGACGTGGCGCGGCAGCTCGGCGACGTGATCGACGGATCGCACTACGTCGTGCACGGCATCCGCGGGCTCTCGGGCGAGGGCCTCACGCCCATCTCGCAGGTGATCCGCGAAGAGACCCCGTGCCGTCGCGTGGGCGCGCTCGGCGGACCCGGCGTCGCGCAGGACCTCATCGCGGGGCGCCCCGGCGTGCTCGCGGTGGCGTCGCGCTTCCCCGAGGTGACGCACGCGGTGAGGGCGGCGCTGGAGGGTCCGCACGTGCGCGTGTCGATCACGCCCGACATCACGGGCCTCGAGTGGGCCAGCGCGCTCAACGGGTGCCTCCTCGTCGCGGCGGGCTTCGGGCGCGCGATGGGCGTCAGCCCCGGCGTGCTCGCAGGCCTTCTCACACGGGGAATCCACGAGGCATCGCGCATCGGTCAGGCCGCCGGCGGAGAGCCCGCGACGTCGTTCTCGGTGGCGGGCATCGGCGACGTGATGGCCGCGCTCGCGGGCGACGAGCGCCCCGAGGTGCTCCTCGGCATGGCGCTCGGAGAGGGCGCCACCATCGAGAAGGCCCGTGCGCGCGCGGGTCTGCGCGTCGAGGCGCCCACGCTCGTGCCCCGCGTCGTGGCCTTTGCGAAGGAGCGCCGCATCGACGCCCCCGTGTTCCGCACGATGGCCGCCGCGATGGCGGGGACCATCCAGCGCGAAGAGATCCTCGCGACGCTCATGACGCGCGGCTGAGATCCGCCGCGCGCGTCGAAGGCTCGTTGACCCTCGCGCGGCGTGTTCCGTACGCTCGCGCGGCCATGAACAACCTGCGACGCAAGCTCGCCATCGCATCCTGGGATGGGCCCCGAGAGCCCAACATCTACGGCCGCATGACGCTCGACATCGAGCCCGCGCTGGCCTACGTCGAGCACCTTCGAAAGACCTCGGGCGAGAAGGTCACGCTCACCACGGTGATCGGCAAGGCCGTCGCGATGGCGCTCGCGGAGACCCCGAGCCTCAACGGCTACATCCGCTTCGGGTCGTACGTGCAGCACGACAAGGTGCGCGTGGCCTTTCTCGTCGCGCTCGAAGAGGGCAAGAACCTCGCGAAGGCGCGCATCGAAGACCTCGACAAGAAGACCGTCGTCGAGGCCACGCAGGAGCTCAAGCAGCTCGCCGAGAAGCTCTACAAGGGCAAGGACGACAGCTTCAACAAGAGCATGGGGCCCGTGAAGCTCCTGCCGACGTGGGTGCTGCGCTATCTGCTCAAGCTCACGGCGTTCATCACCACCGTGCTCGGGATCTCGGTGCCCGCGCTGGGGCTCGAAGCGTTTCCGTTCGGCGCGTGCGTGGTGACCAACGTGGGGGTGTTCGGGCTCGACGAGGGCTTCGTGCCGCCGACGCCCTTCGCCGGCGTGCCGCTCTGGGTGCTCATCGGCGCCGCGAAGGACGCGCCCATGGCCGTCGACGGCCAGGTCGTGATCCGCAAGCAGCTCACGATCACGGCCACGATCGACCATCGGTTCATGGACGGCGCGCAGGGCGCGACGCTCGCGAAGACGACGCGAAAGCTGCTCGCGAACCCGTGGCTGATGGAGGGGCGAGAGGGCCCGCCCGACGCTCCCAGCGCGTAGCGTGGGAGCGCGGACGGTGGCGGGTCTCAGTAGGCCGCGGCCGACTGGAAGTTGATGCCGAGGGCCTCGCGCAGGGAGAAGTAGTTCTCCGAGAGCGAGAAGAGCACGACGTCCTTGAGCTTCTCGCCGGGCGAGACGTCGCCGGGCATGCCGGGCTCCATCGCGAGCATCTTCTTGCAGATCTCGAGGTCGCCCGAGAGCAGGAAGCCAGCGCGCGCCGAGGTGAGCTCCACGGCCTGGTACCAGCGCTTGACGTTCGAAGACCCCCCCTGCTCGAGGAAGAACTTCACCACCTTGCGCAGGCCCTCGGCCGCGATGGGATCCTGCTGAACGAGCGGCGCGAGCTGCTGCACCGTCGCCTCGGCCTCCGGGGGAACGCCCTGGTCGGGCTTCACCAGCTTGATGGCCGCGAGCATGATCGACGTGAGCTCCTGCGTCGTCGGGAAGAGCACCCGCGCGTAGTGCTCGTTGCGGTAGTACGACATGTGCTTCGCCGCGACGAAGGCGAGCTCCTGCGGCGTGAGGCCCGAGAGCAGGCCGTTGCCCGCGAACGACGCGATGGGCTCCGAGGGCACGAAGCCGAGGCCGCCGGGCTGGTTCGTGCGAATGAAGATCCACGGCACCGGGAGGCTCAGCGCGGTGGCCGAGCTCGCGAGCGCCTTCACGAGGGCGACGCTCGACGTGGCCGGGTCCTGCTGCTCCTTCTGCGTGAAGCCGAACTGACCCACGGGGCGGGTCTTGGCCTTGCGCAGCGGGCCGAGGATCGACGCGAAGATCTTCCCGGTGACGGGGTCCTCGTCGGGGTGGAAGAGCAGCTTGATCCAGTGCTCCTCGGTGAGCCTGCCCGTGGGGGCGAGCGGGCGCCGGGGCTTGTACTGCTCGTAGAACGCGCGCGCCTCCTCCTTCGCGCCGTCGCGCAGGAGGAAGACCGCGGTCGAGGCCACGCACCACGCCTTGTCGTACTGCCGACCCTTGTAGAAGAGGTCGTAGATCGAGTTGAGGGCCTCGGCGTTCGTGAGGTCCTTCTCGAGGATCGTGCGCCAGCGCGCGACGGCCTCGGTGGCGTTGTTCTCGCGCGTGTAGAGTTCGGCGAGGATCTTGTGCTCCATGAGGTCATCGGGCTTGCGCTCCGACGACATCACGAAGGCCTTGATGGCCGCGTCGGGCTGCGCGAGCCGATCGCGGTAGATGATCCCGAGGTTGTGGAGCAGGTTGAACTCCAGCTCCTTCTCGTTCTTGCCCGCCACGCGGTGGAGCATCTTGCGGAAGTTGCGCTCGAGGTTCTTGAAGTCCCTGCGCGCCGTGAGGATCTCGTTGATCTTCGTGAACGGCTTGAGCTCCGAGGGGTTCAGGTCGAGGGCCTGGTTGTAGAACGTCAGCGCCTGATCCGAGTCCTTGAGCCTGTCGTTGTAGATCGACGCGATGGTGTACGCGAACTTCGACTTGATCTCCGGGCGCGTCTCGAGGTCCGAGATGGTGCCGATGATCTCGACGAGCTTCGACCACTGCCCCGTCTCCTGGTAGAGCCCCAGGAGCTTGTTGAGGAGCGGGCGGTCCTTGGGCTTGATCTCGAGCGCCGCGGCGTAGCTCTGGATGGCCTTCTGGGGGTTCCTGGCCTTGTCCTGCCAGAGCTCGGCGATCTCGACGATCATCGGGAAGCGCTTCTCGTCGTCGAACTCCTGCTCGAGCAGCATGCCCTTGTAGGCGATGACCTGATCCCACTCGTTGGCGCCCTGGTACGTCGAGATCATCGCCTCGATCGCGGGGCGGTAACCCGGCATCTCCTCGAGGGCCTTCTCGAGGAAGTTCGCCGCGCGGCGGCGGTCGTTCTGCTCGCGCTTCACGACGCCGAGGCGGAAGTACAGGTCGGCGCGCGCCTCCGCGTCGAGCTCGTCTTTGTGGTGCACCAGCAGGAGCTGGTAGTTCTTGAAGGCGTTCTCCCAGTCGGCCTTCTCGAAGTACGCGCCCGCGAGGAGCCTGATCGCCTCGATGTTCGAGCGGTCGAGGGTCTGCGCCGCGGTGAACGCCTTGATGGCGCGATCGAGCTTGCCGAGCGCCTGCGCGACGCGACCCATCGTGAGCTGGATCTGCATCTGCTCGACGGGGTCACGGCGCGACGCGCGGCGCGCGAGCATCTCGGCGAGCGGCTCGGCCTCGGCCCAGCGCGCGTTCGAGACGTAGTGCATCGCGAGGGGCCACGCGGCCTCTTCGAGGTCGGGGTCGCAGCGGATGGCCTCTTCGTACCAGGCCACCGCGCGCTCGCCGTCGTCGAGGTGCTGCGCGCTCACGCGCCCGAGCTCGGCGAGGAGCTTCGCGCGCGCCGAGGGCTGCTCCGACACCTGCTGCTCGCGCTCGAGGTAGCGCGCGACGTCGTACCACTCCTCGCGGCGCGTCGCGATGAGGCGCAGGGCCTCGAGCGACTTCGCGTGGTTGGGGTCGAGGTCGAGCGAGCCGCGGTACATCTCCATCGCGCGGTACTCGTCCTGGAGGTGCGTCTCCACGACCTTCGCGATGCGGTAGCGCAGCTCGACCTGGCGCGCGCGGTCGCCGCCGAGGAGGTCCGAGAGCTGCTCGAGCGTGACGACGGCCGAGTCCCAGTCCTGCTTGGCCTCGTACACGCGGCCGAGCGCCTCGAGCGTGGCGACGTGCTGCGGATCGATCTCGAGCACGTTGCGGAAGGCGTCCTCCGCGTGGTCGGGGTCGCGGAGCTGCTCGGCGTAGACGCGGCCCATCTGCTCGAAGAGGGCCACGCGATCGCGGCGCTCGGGCGTCGCGCCGAGGTGCCGGTCGAGCGTGTGGATGAGCTCGTTCCACCGCGCGGTGTTGCGGTAGAGGCGCTCCAGCGAGCGGAGCGCGTTGCCGTCGGAGGGGTCGATCTCGAGCACCGCTTCGAAGCGCTCGATGGCGAGGTCGGGCTTGACGAACTGCTCCTCGAGCATCGAGCCGATGCGCGAGAGGAGCTTGATGCGCTCGCGCTCCGTCGAGGCCACCTCGAGCTGCGCTTCGAGCACCTGGAGCAGCGCCTGCGGCTGATCGAGGCGGACGTAGAGCCGCTCGAGTCCGCGGAGCGCTTCGAGGTTGCCCGGGTCGCTCTCGAGCACCGCGCGGAAGTCGCCGATCGCGCCGTCGAGGTCGCCCACGCGGTCTTCGAGCGTGCGCCCCACGTCGAGGCGCAGCGCGATGGCCGCGGGAACATCCTCCGCGCAGTCGATGCGACGACGCTGCACGTCGACGAGGGCGCGCCAGTCGCCGCGCGCTTCGAACACGCGGGCGAGCGCCGTGAGGGCGTCGCGGTCGCGGGGGTCGAGCGCGAGCGCGGCGTTGTAGTGCTCCACCGCCTGGTCGAGCTGGTTGAGGTGCTTCTCGAGCACCTCGCCGAGCTCGATGCGGAAGCGCCTGCGGTCGTCGTCGGTGCGCGACGCGTCGACGCAGCGCTGCAGGATCTTGGGCATGTTCTGCCACTGACCGAGCCTGCGGTAGAGCGTCGCGAGGTCGTGCAGGGCCTGGAGGTTCCCCGGCTCGACCTGGAGGATCTGCTGGTAGATCGGGATGGCCCACTCGGGGTGACCGAGCTCGACGCCGTACCAGCGCGCGACGTGGAGGCCGAGCGCGGTCTTGCGCGGCCCCTGCGCCTCGGACTGGTAGCCCGCGAGGGTCTCCTTGAGGAGGTCGTTCCACTTGCCCGTGAGGCCCGCGAGGCGCTCGAGCACGACGACGGTCTCGCGGTCGGTGACGTCCTCGTCGAAGGCGATCTGCGCGGCCGCGAAGGCCTGCTCGCGGTCGCCGAGCTTCTCGTCGTAGAGCGTCGCGGCGGCGCGCATGAAGGGCACCGCGGCCTTGACCTCGCCCTTCTCCGAGAGCGTGTCGTGGCGGCCGATGTAGAGCGTCGCGAGGTCGTCCCAGCGCTCGTGCGACTGGTGCAGCCCTTCGAGCGAGCGGAACGCGTGCTCGTGGAGCGGATCGATCTCGAGCACCTTCTCGTACGCGGGGCGCGCGCCGTCGGGCTCCTCGATCTGCTGCTCCCACACGCCCGCCATCTGGAGGTAGATGGGCACCTTCGCGGCGGGGGTCTCCTGCGCGTCGGCCTTCTTCTGGAGCACGTTCACGACGTCGCGCCACTCGCCCTGCGCCGTGTGGATCGCGAGCAGCGCCTCGATCGCGGCGCCGTCGCGCGCGTCGAGGTCGAGCACGTGGTTCCACGCGTCGACGGCCTCGTAGCCCTGCTGGAGCGTCGTCCAGAAGATCCCGCCGAGCTCCGTGTAGGCCGCCTTGATCTCCTCGTCGGGCAGCGACGCCGCGCCGAGCGAGATGAGCGTCTGGAGGATCTCGACGAGGGGCTCCCACGCCTGCTGCGCGCGGTAGATGTCCGCGAGCGCGCGCATCGCGTCGAAGGACCCCGGATCGATGTCGAGCACCCTGCGGTACCCCTCGATCGCGCGCTCCACGTCGCGGAGCTGGTGGAGCTGCACCGCGGGGATGCGCAGCGCGATGGTGACCCTGCGCTCCTCGTCGTTCTCCGCCGCGAGCTGGCGCTCGAGCACGTCGATGAGCTCGCGGTGACGCCCCGCAGCCTCGTGAAGATTCGCGAGCGCGGCCAGCGTCTCGGAGTCTTCACCGCGCAGCGTGAGCACCTGCTCGAGGAGCTTCACCGCGTCGTCGGCGCGACCGAGGTACTGGTCCGCGAGGGCGGCCATGCGCGAGTAGAGCTCGGCCTGCTCCTCGTCGCCCGTCGCGATGTCGAGCTTGCGCTGGTACGTGTCGTAGAGCTCGGGCCAGCGCTCCGCCGCGAGGTAGATCCCTTCGAGGGCGTTGAGGCTCTCGGCGTGCCGCGGGTCGAGCGTGTCGACGATGGAGCGGTAGCGCGCGACGGCCTGCTCGGTCTGCGCGAGCGGATCCTGAAGGATCTGCGCGAGGCGGAAGGTGAACTCCACGCGCTGCTCGTCGTCGGTCGCGGCCTGCGCGCGGCGCTCGAGGATGGGCGCGAGCCGCGCTGCGTCGCCCGCGGCGCTGTAGATGCGGTCGAGGGCTTCGAGCGCGTCGGGCTCGAGGGGCTCGACGTCGAGCACGAAGCAGTACGCCGCGTCGGCCGACTGGAGGTCCTGAAGCTCCTCCTCGTGGACGCGCGCGAGGCGCTTGCCGATGACGCGCTTGACCTCGTTCGAAGACGTCTCGGCCTCGACGATGTCCGCGTACACGTTGGTGAGCTCGGCCCACCCGTCGGTCACCGCCGCGAGGCGCTCGACCTCGGCCAGCGAGCGCTCGTCGAGGGGGTGCTCCTTGAGGGCGCGCGCGAACCACCCGAAGGCCGCGACGCCGTCGGCGAGGCGCTCCTCCGCGAGGTCTGCGAGGCCGTGGAACGCGCGCAGGCGCGCCTCGGGCTCGGTCACCAGCTCGAGCGAGCGGGCCTGGATGTCGACCAGCTTCTCCCACTGCTCGCCCATCGTGTAGATGGGCTCGAGGAGCGCGGCGGCCTCCTGCCGACGCACACCGCGGTTGAACATGTCTTCGAGGGCGCCGACGGTGCCGGGGTGATCGGCCTGCACGTCGAGGATCTCGCGGTGGACCGCGAGCGCGCCGTCGACGTCGTTGAGCTTGTGCTCCAGCACCTGCGCGAGGCGGAAGCGCACCTCGAGGGCCTCGTCGGGCGACACCTCCGAGAGCGTCACCTCGCGGCGCAGCACCTCGGCGAGCTCCTGCCAGCGCTCCAGCGCTTCGAAGAGCCGGTCGAGGGCGCGCAGCGCGGCGGCGTTCTGCGCGTCGACGTCGAGCGCGAGGCGATACCGCGCGATGGCGCCGTCGGCGTCGCCGAGGTGCGTCTCGTGGATCGCCGCCACGCGGAGCAGAAGCTCCAGCCGACGCTCGGGGTCCTGCGCGAGGCGCTCGACGACGGCGTCGTAGGTGCGCGCCACGACGGGCCACTGCGTGAGCCCGTCGGCCAGGCGCTCGAAGTTGGTGAGCGTGTGCTCGTTGAGCGGGTCCGAAGGCACGGCCCGCGCGAGCGCGTCGAGCGCGGCCGGCGGCTGATCGAGCACCTGCTCCTGGATGTCCGCGATGCGGTGCAGGAGCTCGACGCGGCGCACGTCGTCTTCGGCGTGCGCGAGCTGGACCTCGAGCACGTCGACGACGCGGTCGTACGCCTGCGCCGCGGTGAGCACGGGCTCGAGCACGGCGGCGGCCGCGAGGGGCTCCTTGTCGCCGTGGAGGATCGCCGTGAGCGCCGTGAGCGACGCCGCGTGCTCGGGCGCCGCGTCGAGGATCTCGCGGTAGATGTCGACCGCGCGTGCGACGCCGTCGAGGTGCGTCTCGTGGAGGCGCGCGATGCGGTACCTGAACTCGACGACGGCCGCGGGGTCACCCGCGAGGTCGGCCTCGCGCTCGAGGATGCTGAGCAGCTCGGTCCAGTTGCCCTGCGTCTGGTAGAGGTGGTCGAGGCGCTCGATGGCGGTGACGTCGGCGGGGTCGAGCTCGAGGACCTTGTTGTACGCCGCGATGGCGCTCACCGGGTCGTTGAGCTGGCCCTCATAGACCGTGGCCATGTCGAAGAAGATCTTCTTCTTCTCGTCGGGGTCGTGAACGAGGTCGGCCTTCTTGTCGTAGACGCCGAGGAGCTCGTTCCACCGCTCGTGGGTGATGTAGAGCCGGATGAGCGCGTCGAGCGCGGGCACGTCGCTCTCGTCGATCTCGTTGATGCGACGGTACGCGGCGATGGCGTCTTCGGGGCGCTCGAGCAGCGTCTCGTAGATCTCCGCGGCGCGCAGGAGGTAGTCCTTGCGCTCCTGCGGGTCCTCGAGGATCTCGGCCTTGCGGAGGAATACGCCCGCGAGCTCCGCGGGCTTCTCCGACACGCCGTAGAGGCGCTCGAGGGCCGACGCCGCCTCGAGGTCGCGCGGGTCGATCCCGAGGATCGCCTCCTGGTGACCGATGGCCTGCGGCACGATCGTGAGCCGCTCCTCGGCCACGAGCGCCGCGCGGCGGTGCAGGGCCACCCTCGCCGCGACGTCGTCGGTGTGACCGATGTACTGCTCGAGCACCGCGACGAAGTCCTCGTGGCGGCGCAGCGCGCGCGAGAGCCGGTCGAGCTGGTCGATGGACTCGGTGTTCCCCGGATCCTCCGCGAGCGCGCGGGTGTACGTCGCGAACGCGTGGTCGGCCTGATCGAGCGCCGTCTCCTGAATCTCTGCGATGCGGTGCAGGAGCTCGACCTTGCGCGCCTTGTCGGTCGCGTTGCGCGCGAGCACCTCGTACGCGTACGCGAGGCGGTCGTAGGCCGCGAGCTCGCGGTACACGGGCTCGAGCACGTCGGCGATGGCCTGCGCGTGCTCGGGCTGCTCGATGAGCCGCTCGAGGGCCGTGATGGCGTCGCCGTTGGCCGCGTCGCGCTCGAGGATCTGGCGGTAGATGTCGATGGCGCCGGGCGTGTCGGCCATGCGCTCCTCGCGCACCTGCGCGAGGCGGAGCTGGATGACCGTCTGCTCCTCGGGCGACTCGGCGAGCGAGAGGCGCGTCTGGAGGTTGTCCGAGAGGTCCTGCCAGCGGCCGAGGCGCATGAAGAGCCGGTCGAGGGCCTCGAGCGCGCGGCGGTTGGTCGGGTCGACGTCGAGCACCTCGCGCCACGTCTGCACCGCGGCCTCGGGGTTGCCGAGCATCTCCTCGTGCACGGTGGCGATGGCGGCCTGGATCTCGTCGCGCGCGTCGGGGTCGGCGGCGAGGTCGAGGCGGCGGCGGTACACCGACAGCACGTCGGTCCACCGCGAGGCGGCGCGGTACGTGTGCTCGATGGCCTCGAGGGCCTCGACGTCCGAGGGGTTCTGGTCGAGCACCTTCTCGTACGCAGCGACGGCGCGCTCGATGCTCCCGACGTGGTGGAACTCCACGTCGGCGATGCGCAGCCACAGGGCCCGCGCGAGGTCGGGGTCGGCCCCCTCGGCGACGCTCTGGAGCAGCGCCACGAGGTCGCCCCACGCGTTGATCGGTCCCGCGAAGCCCGTGAGCTTCTCGCGGACGTCCTCGCGCGTCGGGTCCTCGCGGAACGCGCGGCCGTACGCTTCGAAGGCCCTGCGCCCGTCGCCGATGCGGTCGGCGCACACGGTCCCGATGCGCGAGAGCAGCGCCACGCGCTCGTTGGTGTCGGTCTCCTCCGCGAAGAGGATCTCCGCCGAGCGGATGAGCGCCTCCCAGTCGGCGCGGAGCTCGTACACGGGCTCGAGGATGCGCGCGGCCTCGCCGCGGAGCTGCGGGTCGCGCAGCAGCGCCTCGAGCGCCACGCGCGCGCCCTCGTGGTCGGGCGCGAGGCTGAGGATCTCGCGGTAGTGCGCGACGGCCTCCTTCGCGCGATCGACGTGGACCTCCAGCGTGCGGCCGAGGCGGAACTTCAGCTCGATGGCGCCCGCGTCGTCGCCCGACGCGCTGTGCAGCACGAGCTCGCGCTCGAGCACGTCCACCAGCTCGTTCCAGCGCGCGAGCTTCTCGTAGAGGCGGTCGAGCGCGGCGAGGGCGGCGTCCTCGTCGCCGAACTCGGTCACGATCGCGAGGTTGGTGGTGACGGCGCGCTCGGCGTCGTCGAGCTCACCCTCCGACAGCGTCGCGACGGCGTAGAGCAGCGCGCGGCGGTCGTCGGGCTCGGCGGCGAGCTCGAGCCTGCGCTCGAGCACCGAGAGGAGCTCGGGCCAGCGCGACTTCGACCGCAGCAGGGTCTCCTGCGCGACGAGGGCGTCGAGGTTCGACGGCTCGAGGTCGAGCACCTCACGGTAGCGGCCGATGGCGTCGTCGACGCGGTCGAGGTGCGTGGCGAGGTCGGCCGCGAGGTGCAGGCGCAGACGCACCTGCGACTCCTGCGCGAGCCCTCCCACTTCGAGCGCCGAGGCGAGCGCGGCGACGGCGTCGGACCAGCGCGAGGCCGCGTCGGCGGAGCGCTCGAGGTCGGCCACGGAGCCGGGCGACTCGGGGTCGAGCTTGAAGGCCTCCTGGTAGCGGTCGAAGGCCCTGGCGTTGTCCTTGAGCGGGCCCTCGTAGAGCGAGCCGAGGTCGCGCAGCGTCGCGACGCGCTCGTCGGGGAGGTCGCCGTTGGCCTTCACCTCGAGGACGCCCGCGAGCTTCTTCGAATCGTTGGCGGCCTGGTAGATCGGCGCGAGGCGCAGCGCGGCGTCGCGGTTGTGCGCGTCGAGCTCGAGGATCTTCTCGAGGAACTTCGCGGCGCGGTCGGTCTTCTCCTTACGCTCGGCCCAGAGCTGCGCGATCTTGGAGTAGAGCGAGATCTTCGTCTCGGTGGTGGCCTGCGGGCTCTCGGTCTCGCGCTCGAGCACGCGGATGAGCTCGTCCCACTTGGCGCTCTCGGCGTAGAAGGTCTCGAGGTCGTCCCACGCGTGCATCGCGAGGTAGCGCTTCTTGAGCGCCTCCTGCGCGCGGCGGTCGTTGGCGTCGAGGGCGAGCACGCCGCGCCAGGCCTCGACGGCGAGGGCGTCGTCGTTGAGCTTGTCGCCCGCGATGGTGCCGAGCTTCACCAGGAGCGCGATGCGCGCCGCGGAGTCGCCCGTCTGCGCGGCCTGCTCGCGGAGCACGTAGCCGAGCTTGGCGAAATCCTTCTGGCGCTCGTAGAGGCCGCCGAGCTGCGCGAGGGCGTCGTGGTTGCCCGGGTCGCGGTTGATGACCTCCTCCCACATCTCGATGCACGACTCGGGCTTCTTGACCTTCTCGGTCACGAAGCGCGCGAGCGAGAGGTAGTGCTCGAGCTGGTCGTGGTCGGGCGCCGCAGCGGCCTCGCGCTTGAGCAGCGGCAGGAGCTTGTCCCACTCGCGCCGCTTCTCGTACCCGGCCTTGAGGAACTCGATCGCCTTCGCGTTCGAGTGGTCGAGCTCGATGACGTGCTCGTACGCCTTGATGGCCTCGGCCTGGTTGGCGAAGCGCTCGACGTACAGCCCCGCGACGCGCTCGTAGAGCGCCACGCGCTCGCCGACGTCGACCATGATCTCGGCCTTCGCGACGAGGGTCTTGATGAGGTCCTGCCAGCGCTTCTGGCCCTCGAAGCGGGCGGCGGCCTCGTCGAGCTCGCGCACGCGAGCCGGATCTGGCCCCGGGCGCGTGGCGGCGGGCGCGATCGTCGTGGGGAACTCGCCTGCGGGCATTTCTTCCGTGAGATCAGAGCTGCTCATCGTGTCACCGTGCGCGGGTCGCGCAGCGTACGTTCGGGTCCGTCGTTACGAGGCGAAAAGGGTGTTGTCGTCGCGGGGGATCGCGAGGCAGCGCTCAGTGAGCGCCGGGGTTCTGGAGCTCCGCGAGCTTGTTCTGCGCGATGTCGAGGTACTCGCGCGGCGCGTTGCCGCCGCGGGCCTCGATGAAGCGCTGCAGATACAAGATCGCCTGCTGCCGACGCTCCGGGATCTCCGCGCTCGTGTAGCCCGCGGAGAAGAGCGCCTCGGCGAGCTCGGCGTCCTCGCGGTTCGCGGCGACGAACTCGTCGATGGCCTGCTCGCGGTGCCCCTGCTCGAGCAGCACGTTGCCGAGGATGTTGCGCATCGAGCCGCGCTCCACCGCCCCTTCGGGCGCCACGCGGAGCCCCTCGCGGAGCACCTGGATCGCGCGGTCGTAGTCGTGCGCGCGGTAGTACGCACGCCCGAGCCGCACGTACGCGCGGTAGGCGCGCGGGGCCTTGGTGAGCGTGTTCGTGTACGCCTGGAGCGCCGCCTGCGGCTCGTCGAGGTGATCGGCCACCTCGCCCAGTCGGTAGTGCGCGAGGTAGAGGCTCGCGTCGATCTGGACGGCCTGGTTGTAGGCCGCGCGCGCCTGCTCCCAGTGCTCCTGCTCGTAGTGCGTATTGCCGAGGAGGTAGTGGTACTCGGCGTTGCGCGGGTTGCGCGCGATGGCCCGCGTCAGGGCCTCGCCCGCGTTGCCCCACTCGCGCCCTTTGATGTGCACGAGCGCGAGGTTGTAGAGCGGCTGGTCGAACTTCGCGTCCTCATCGGCCGCGCGCTGAAAGCGGTCGCGCGCGTCGGCGAGACGCCCCGCGCGGAGCAGGTTCATCCCGCTGTTGTTGTCCTCGATCGCCTGCCGGTCGTGCTCGCTGCATCCGCCGAGCAGAAGCAGCGCAACCAGCCCACAGAACACACGATTCATTCCGCTCCTCGCGAGATCGCTCAAACCCGTTGGAATGCGGCGGATCATAGGCGACCGTATTCGCGCGGCTCAACAGCGAAATACGCCCGCGTCCACGCTTTCGCGCCTCGGCGGAAACACTGTGATTCACGGGGTTCGGAAGCGACGAAATGCGCGAAGGCCGGAGGGAGCGTTACGTCTCCTTCCGGCCTTCGTGGGTGAACCGAAGCGCTCAGCGCGCCTTCGCGCTCATTGATCCGGGGGCTGCAGGTTGAACGGGTAGTTCACCGTCACCACGCCGCCGCCCTCGGGCGCCGGGAACTGCCAGCGACGGACCGCGTTCGCGATGCAGTCGCCCACGCTCTGGATCGGGTAGGTGCTCCCCGCGACGCCGGAGCCCATCACGCTGCCCGACCCGCCGATGACGAAGCGCACCGTGACGCGCCCCGCGGCGTTGGGGTTCGTGGCGAGCCCCTGCTCGTGGCAGTGGTTCACCTGACCGAGGTTGCGGAGCACCACGCGTCGAATCGCTTCGGGCGAGAGCAGACCGCTGATCTCCGGCGGCGCCGCGCGCACCGTCGGACCCGACGTCCCACGACCGCGGAGGCCGCGACCCGCGCCAGCGCCGTAGCCCTGTCCGCTGCCGGTGCCCGAGCCGTGGCCCATCGTGCCGATGTTGCCCATGCCGATGGTGCCTTCGCCAGTGCCGCCGCCGCCCCAGCCCGTGCCGGTCGCGCCGAGGCCGCCGTATCCGAACGCATCACCGACGGCGTCACCCGTCATGTTGCCGTTGGCGTTCTGGTTGTCGACGCCCGACTCGGTCATGCCGCCGAAGGGCGAGACGATGCCCGACGCGCCGCCCGAGGCCCCGCCGCCGAGGGCGCCGAGGGCCGCGAAGATGCCGCGGTTCTGCACCTGCTCACGCGCCTGCTGACGCGAGAGGTGCGGGGGCTCGTTGTTGTTCTTGATGGCGTAGCGGGCGCTGCGCGTCGGCGCGTCGCGGCGACCCATCTTGCCTTCGGCGCCAGCGTGACGGGTGCCCGTGCCGCCCTCCTGCTGGTCGTCGTTCTGCTGCTGCTGCTGCTCGGGCTGACGCTCCTGCTGGCGCTGGATGAACGCCCGGAGCTCCGCGAGGCGGTCGTCTTCGTTGGCCGACGAGAGGAAGCCCGACGAGTCCGACACGGCGAAGTGCAGCGTGGCCATCACGGCGGCGACGAAGAGGCCGGAGCCCGCCATCGCGCCCATGAGGGGGTTGTCGCGCTTGATGTGTCCCGCGACGATGCGGCCGGGGGCCACCACCTTCGCGATGATCGTGAGGCCGCCCACTTCCTGGCGGTAACGGCCCTCGGGGGCGATGTTGACCTCGAAGCCGCCGGGGACGGCCGAGGAGGGGCGCGCGTGGCCCTGTGACTTGAGGTCTTCGAGCGAGCGCTTGACGCCCTGGAGCTCGACCTCGCCCGTCGCGTCGGGGAGGAACACGAAGCGCGTCCCGCCGCCGTTCATCACGACCGGCATGTCCATCGCGCCGCCGAGGAGCTCCGCGCCGACGACGAAGCGGCTCGTGTCGGCGATCATGTCCTCGTTCTTGTGATGGAGCTGCCCCGCCACGCCGCTGCCCACGAGCGTGGTGATGGCGCCGATGCCGCCGACCACCATGCTCTTGTTGCCGATCGCGTTGCGCACGCTCTCGGTCATGTCGGCGCTCACGCCGTTCGCGATCGCGGCGCCGGCGAGCATGAGGGCGCCGCCCACGGCGAGCGAGCCCATGAGCACGTTGCTGTCAGGCGCGTGCTTGGGGTCGTGCGACGTGAGGACGAAGTTCTTCGAGTTGTCGAGATGCGCGACGTGGAGGATGGAGCTCTTCCAGAGCACCGAGACCTCGACGGCGTGTCCGCCGACCTCTTCGACCTCGTGGGGGTTGATCTCACCGCGCTTGATGAGCTGGTAGATCTCCTCACCGTCGACCGCCGCGGCCGTGGAGCTCACGCCGAAGGACGCCCCGAGCGCTGCGGGCGCAGACGGCATCGCGGTGGCCGTGGGGGCCACGAAGCCCGACGCGGCGACGGGCCCCGCCGTGACGGCCGAGGCCTCACGCGCAGCGCCGATCTCCACGGTGATGCGCGTGTTCCCGAGCTGGAAGGTGTCGCCCGAGCGGAGCGAGCACTTGTTCACGGGCTGGCCGTTCACCTGTGTGCCCGAGCCGAGATCGATGATCTGCACGTCGTCGGGCTTCGCCTCGATGACGGCGTGCATGCGCGCGACGCCTTCGTCCTCGACGCGAAGGTGAGACTTCTGATCACGTCCGATCTTGATCACGTCCTGCGCAATGGTCTCCGTGCGGACCAGGGCGCCGTTCTGGTAGATCTGGAACGTGATGGGAACGACCAATTTCTGAGCCATCGTTTTCCCGTCTTAGCGTGCCTTGGAGAGAGTTCGGAGGCGCGGCACGCAGCTCCTTTCCGGTGTCTCGGGGACGCTCCGCGATGAGCGCCTCGATTCCGGAGACGTCTGACACGCGACCCGGTCAGAAGTTCTCGACCGTCTTGAGCATCTCCTGCACGAAATGCTGCCTCACGCGCAAGAGGCTGATGCCATGGGTGCGACGATTCCCGCGGACCGTCGGTTCGTCGGGGCGAACGAGCTGCCCCTGCACGAGTTCATCGGTGAAGGTCATCTCCTGGTCGGGGGCAGGAACACTGGAATTGTGCGCGCGAGCGCCGTGTCCCTGTGCGGAGGCCGAAGTCGTGTGGAGAGAGAGCGCGACCAGCGAGAAGGCCATGAGCTTCTTCATCCGAAGTGCATCCTCGGACCGCAATACGCGAAAGACTCTACCGATCGGTGGCGCGGCCCGTCAACCATCGGGGGTGAGCGCTCACGCACCTGCGTAGCGCCCCATTCCCTCCGACGGAGCTGACGGTCACAGGTTCTCGACGGACTTGAGCATCTCGGGGACGAAGTGCTCACGGATGCGGATCAGCGAGATGCCCGCAGCGCGACGGCGCACGCGCGTCGACTCGCCATCGGGGCGCACGAGCTGGCCCTGCACGAGCTCATCGGTGAAGTTGAACTCCTGCGTGCGGGTGGCGCCGGCGCCACCGGCGGCCTGGGCGTTGCCCCCTCGGTTCTGCGCGAACGCGGAGGTCCCCGCGAGGGTCACCAGAGCGAACGTGAGCACGGCGAGCCTGATCTTCATGGCGGGGAATCTATCAACCGCCGTCGAGGCGAGTCAACGGCCGAGCTCTCCCCTCCCCCGCGATCGCTGCGTCGTCGCGGTTGGGGAGGGACGGGGCCCTCTCGGAACGATGCATCGCAGCGGTCAGGGAGAGGGGGTGCTCCCTCGGAACGAGGCATCGCAGCGGTTTGGGAGAGGGGGGACCCACCCGGAACGCTGCGTCGCATTGGTTTGGGAGAGGGGGGACCCACGCAGAACGCTGCGACGTCGCGGTTCGCGTGAGGGGGACCCACGCAGAACGCTGCGACCTCGGGCCCTCTCCCCGTCCCTCTCCCGCGAAGCGGGAGAGGGTGCCTGTTCTCGACTGCCATGCCCTCACCCCGCCCTCTCCCGGCAGAGCCGGGAGAGGGAGCGCTGCGGAGATGCGACGAGCCTCGTTTGTTGCGCCAGGACAGCAGCGTCGTGATGTTCGAGAGCAGACGCTACGACTCTCGAGCGCTACGACGCCCGAGCGCTACGACGCCTCGTACGCTACGACGCCCGAACGCTACGACGCCCGAGCGCGTACGACGCCCGAGCGCTACGACGCCCGAACGCTACGACAGGCAACGGCCCCTCTCCGGCTCTGCCGGGAGAGGGCAAGGGCATGGCAGTCGAGAACAGGCACCCTCTCCCGCTTCGCGGGAGAGGGACGGGGAGAGGGTCAGTGCGCGGGGGCGGCCGGAGCGGGCGCGGCGGCCGGAGCGGGCGTCGCGGCCGGAGCTCGCGGGAGCAGGCGTCGCACCCGGAGCGGGGGCAGGCGCGGGCGTCGCGCCGGGCGCGGGGGTCGCACCCGGAGCAGGCGTCGGCGCGGGCGTCGGCGCGGGCGCAGCGCCGCCGCCGGGGATGCTCGCCATGGCGCGGAGCGCCTCGAGCGTGTGGTTGATGTTGTCGATGTGGTGACGCGCCTGCTGCACCGGCGTCGCGTACCGGGGCTGCGCCCCGGCGTGCGTCTGGAACTGCTGGAGGAAGTCCCTCGCGTGCTCCAGGTCGGCCGTCGCGCCCCCGAGGTAGCTCATGTTGAGCACGCCGAGGTTGTAGTACGAGTCCGGGCGGTTCGCGTCGATGGTGCGGGCGCGCTCGTACTCCTGCTGCGCCTGGGTGATGAGCCCGGGGCGCTGGTCTTCGGGCGTCGCGTCGACGCGGGCGAGACCGCGGAGGGCCACGCCGAGGCCGATGTGCGCGTCGTAGTTGTCCGCGCGCAGCTCGACGGCGTGCTGAAAGGCCTCTCGCGCGTCCTGGTAGCCGCGGAACGAGAGGTTGATCGTGCCGTAGTTCACCCAGGCTTCGAACATCGTCGGGTTGAGCTGGAAGGCGCGCTGGAAGTGACCGAGCGCCTTGATGATCTCACCGCGACGGATGTCGATGATGCCCCAGGTGTTGTGGATGTCGGCCATGAACCCGCGCACGTCGGCCGTGAGGTCCGCCTGCGCCGAGGCCGCCACCTGCGCGGCCTGCGCGCACACGAGGCCCGCGAGGAAGATGCGCTGCGAGTTCGGGTCGTCGCCCGCCTGCTGGAGGTACGACAGCGCGAGCTGGTTGCGCGCCGGGAGGTACCGGTCGTCGAGCGCGAGGGCCGCGCGGATGTTGCGGATCACCTCGCCCCACTGCTGGTCGTTCGTGGGACCCGCCTCGCGGAGGATCATCGCGAGGTTGGTGTAGCCCTCGACGCAGTGGGTCGGGTCCTGGCGGATCGCCTCCTCGAAGGACGAGCGAGCCGTCGAGACGTCGCGGCGCTGGTACGCCTGGACGCCGAGCTGGACCTTCGCGCGGCAGTACCCGTGGTCACCGCCGGCCTGCACCGCGCGGTTGAGGGCCTGCGCCGCCTGCTCGGTCATGTTGCAGCGGACGAAGACCATGCCGCGGTTGAACCAGGCCTCGGGGAAGTTCCCGTTGGGCTGGGCCTGGGCGGCTTCCTGAAACTGTCCGGCGACCTCGTTGCAGGCGTCGGCGTTCCAGTCTCCGCGGCCGCTGTTGGCGTCGTCGTGCGTGCGCATCGCCTGGGCGGCGGTGTTGAAGCGCGAGTTCGCGTCCTGGCTGACGGCCTGTCCGGTCGCGGTGGTGACCGTCTGGCCCGTGGTGGGGTTCACGGCGGCGTTGGCGGCCGTGACCCTGGTGTTCGTGCTCGTGCTGCCGCAGGCCGTCGCGAGGATCGTCAGGGCGAGCGTGAGGAGTCGTGTCGTCTTCATGGCGTCATCGATCCTTTCAGTTGGCGCCCTGAGCGCCACCCTCGGCACCCGGCGTTGCACCCTGCGACTCCTCGTCCTGGGCCTCGGCCGTGGACTGGAGGGAGTAGACGGGGCGCGCGTCGGTGGCGCGCGAGAAGATGAGGTTGGGCTCCACGCGGATCTCGTCGGCGACGGGGAACCGCGCGCGGTCGATCTCGTTGAGCTCGCGCTCGCAGAGCTGCGTCCACTCGTTGAACCAGTGCACCGTCGTCGAGGTGCGGATGCAGCGCTGGAAGCCCGTCGTCGCGATGTTCACGAAGCGCTGCGTCTGCTCGTCACGGATGACGTTGTAGGCGTCGAGGAGCTCGTTGTTTCGCGCGATGTCGGGCGGCGGCGGCGCCGTGCGGATGTAGGTCGCGAACTGGAAGAACATGTCGGCCAGACGGGCGTTGGCGGCGACCTCCCAGTTGGGCACGTGCATGTTCACGACGACCGTGTACTGCTGCGTGGCGTCCTCGTTGAGGAAGCGCATCTGCTCCGTGATGAACGGGTTCAGCGTGCGCTCGGCCCAGGCGTCGTACGCGCGGCGCGTCCCCGCGCCGTGGTAGACCGGCAGGCGGCGCGAGCGGAAGCGCTGGTAGATCACCTCGGCGAGGTAGAAGCGCGCCTCTGCGACGGCCTCCTTGCTCTTGTCCACGGCGTCGCCCTCGACGGCGTCGTCGAGCTCGCGGCGGATCGTGGCCTCACCCTCGGGGTGCTCGCCCGTGCCCCACAGCGTGGAGGCCTGGTTGAAGTACTGGTTGGCCTGGCGCTCGTCCTGGATGTTCCAGTAGCCGCGGCCGAGGGCGACGGCGCCCTGGATCTTCTGGTCGAGCGTGCCCTGCGCCGCGTAGGTGCGCATGAAGCCCGAGTAGTGCCGCACGACGTCGTTCCACGCGCTGCGGATCTCGCCGTCGCGGCGGTGACGCTCCTCCGAGCCGTTCACGGGCTGACGCTTCAGGCGCGCCACGCGGTCGGTGTAGATCTGCCCGATGGAGAACACGACGTTCGCCGCGTCGCGGCGGCGCGACGGGTCGGAGCCGAAGTAGCGCGCGAACTTCTGCGCGTTGTCGAGGGCGTGCTGCTCCTCGCCGAGACCGATGCGGAAGATGGTCGCCTGACGGAGCGCGTCGGCGGCCTGGGCGATGACGTCCTCTTCGGGCTGGTGCGTGACGCGCGCGGCCTCGCGGGCGGCGTTGACGGCCTCCGTGCGGTGCGTCTGCACGTACTCGGCGTACTGCTCGTAGAGGTCCGCGGCGCGGCGGAACACCTGGATCGCGTGGTAGTTGCCCGCGAGGCGGTAGAGCGCGCGCTGCGCCCACGTCGAGTTGCGCGGGAGGAAGATCTGCACGAGGCGCTCGCGGATGCGCATCGAGCGGCCGAGCTGGAAGGCCGCGTCGCTCTCGATGGCGCCGTTGTAGAGCATCTCGTCGAGGCGACCGCACTCGCGGTGCGTGCGCACGATGCGGATGTACTCCTGGCTGGCCTCGCCGTGACGGCCGGAGCCCGCGAGGGCCTCAGCCTTCTTGCGGAGGATCTGGCACTGGAGCTCCTCCATGCGGTGGCAGAAGTCCTCGTGCTGGGGGCGCGCGGCGGGCGTGCAGAACGACCCGACGAAGCGCGGCACTTCCTCGCTCATGGAGTCGAAGCACGCGGGGCGCTGCGGGTTCCACATCGAGCCCATGACGTTGAGGGCGTCGAGGTAGAGGTCCGCGGAGATCTCGCGGAGGTTCTCGGGGTCCGGCGTCTCCGCGGGCGTGTTCGCGATGTCGCGGAAGATCGTCGCGGCCTCTTCGAAGTGGTTCGCGTTGTAGTAGAGGTACGCGCGGCGGTACTTGATGGTGAGCATCACCGTGCGCGGGTCCTGCCCGTCGATCGCGGGGGCGGCGGGTCCGCCCGCAGGCGCGTTCTGCACGAAGCAGACGTAGCGCGTGAACGCGCGGAGCATGCCCTCTTCCTGACGGTTGAGGTCGCGCGGCACCATGCGGATGCGCTCCTGCACCAGGCGCTGGGCCTCGGTCATGTTGCGCTGCGCGTTGGAGGCCGCCGTGCGGGCGGCGCCGCGGTCGCCGCGGTGCGTGGCCTCTTCGTTGAGGCTGCGGGCGAAGAGGGCGTTGTAACAGAGCACGGCCTTGTAGGCGGCGTCCTCGGTGTACTCGCCCGTGGGGTTCATCTCGACGACGGCGTCGTACGCGGGTCCGCAGTCCTGGAAGTTCTCCATGTCGCGGAGCATGTCGGCGCGGTAGTAGGCGATGCGGTAGCGCGTGGGCCAGTCGGCGCGCTGGTACTCGGGGAACTCGACCTGATCGAACTCCGGGAACTCGTCGAGGATCTTCTGATAGAGCTCGCCCACCATGCGCATGGTGTTGCGGTCGCGCGTGCCGCGCGTCTGCTGCGCGCCCTCGGCGCTGCGCCCGATGGCCTCGAGGTGCCAGTGCGAGGCGACGTCGAAGACCACGCGCGCCGCGTTGTTGCGGCACACGGTCTTCACCTCCGCGGAGCGCTGCGAGTTGCGGAAGGTGTTGTACATGTCGACGAGGCGCTGCACCTCGGTCATCTGCTCGGGCTTGGGGCGCGAGGCGACGACGGCGCGCGCGACCTGCGACTGCCAGAAGCACAGCTTGTCATCCGACGAGCGGGCCTCCATCAGCGTGTGGTACATCGCGATGGAGTTCGGCCACTGACCGTTGTCGTGGTAGAGCTCCGCGAGCTTCTCGAACATCTCGAAGGCGTTGCCCTCGTCGGCGGCGTAGCGGCGGAAGGTGTTGAGCGCGTTGGTGGGGTTCAGCGGGTGCGCGGCGCTGCCGTACACCTGCGCGTAGACCGTCACGAGCTCCATGCGCGCGTTGCCGAGGAGCGAGCGGACCGAGGGCGCGTTGGGGTGCTGGCGCCCGTACTCGATGACTTCGAAGAACTTCTGGAGCGAGCCCTCGTAGTCGTTCAGGTTGTAGAGCACCCAGGCCATCTTGTAGGTGGCGTAGCCGAAGACCTGGTTGTTCTCGTCCTGCACGGCGAGCACGCGCTCGTAGAAGAGCCGCGCGTTCTCCATCTCGCCCGTGTCGAAGTAGTGCTCGGCGAAGGAGAGGTACGCGTTGGGCACGTACGGCGACTGCGGGAAGCGCTGGATCATCGTGCGGTAGACCCGCAGCGCCTCGTCGTGTCGGGTCGCGTCCTGGAGCGCGAAGCCGAGGTAGAAGAGGGCCTGATCCATGTGCTCGTAGTTGGGCGCGCTCTCGACGAGCACCTGGAAGGTGCGGATGAGCTGCTCGCGGTACTGCCCGGCCTCGGTGCGGAAGGTCTGCTGCCGCTGCTGGAGCGCGGCGACCTGCGCGTCGTTGTGGGCCTGGCGCGCCTGGAAGATGTCTTCCTCGAGCTCTTCGGCGGCGCCGTTCTTGGCCGTCAGGAGCTCCTGGTAGTCTTCGGCGAGGCGCATGAGCGCGGGGGGCCGGTTGGCGTCGTTCGGGCGCATGTTGCGCACGAGCGTGGCCGTGAGGCGGATCTCGTTGAGGAGCAGCTGCTCGCTGCGCTCCTGGATCTGCCGCTGCCGGAGGATGTCGCGCGTGCCGATGCGCGTGCCGGGGGCGCGTGCGGCCTTCGACTTGTTCTTGTTCTTGTTCTCTTCCGTGCGCTGCACGGCGCCCGGGAGGCCCGTCGACGCGTGCGAGCCGAAGTGCGTCGCGTTGGCGGGGCACTCGGTGGCCCGCGTTCGCGCCTCATCGGCGATGCACACGTTGGCTGCGACCGTGGGCACCGTAGGGATGCTCGCCGTCTCTGCGGCGGCCGGTGCGTTGGTGCGGTTGCCCTGGCGGCGTGGTTGCGCGATGGCGAGCACGCCCGCGAGGAACCACACAGCCGCGAGGACCCACGCGACTCTGGGATGCGTTCCGCGAATCATGGATTCGATTTCTCCGTGGGAGAGGTTAATCGTGTCTCAGCAACGCGAACGGGGATTCGCGCGGTGTCGTCTTTGGGGCGCTGCGCTGACGCTCGTCAGCGGCCGCAGCGGGAGGTGATGACCTGGCGGTAGAATCCGAGCTCGTCGCGCCAGAACTCACCGTTGAACGGCCAGAGGTAGTGCTCCTCGTCGGCGGTCACGCGGTTGGCGCGCGACTCCTGCACGGTCACCTGCTGCTGCTGCATCTCCTGCGAGAGCTGGCCGCGGCGGGCGTTGAGGATCTCGATGAGGATCGCGGTGCCCTGGTTCTGCAGGTCGGCGAGCTCGTCGACGGCGCGCGTGTAGCGGCCGCGGGCGAGGTTGCCGGCGTTCTCGATCGCGAAGCTCTTGGCGACCGCGATGTCCTGGATGATGCGCGCGCCGACGGAGCTGTTGCGGAAGGCCTGGGGCATCTGCGCGTGGCGGCGCTCCTCGCCTTCGAGCTGGTTCACGTACTCGATGTTGCGGAGGAGCGTGCGGTCCGAGAACGCGCTCTCGACCACGGGGCGGAGGCGGTTCGGCAGGTTGGCGTGGCCCTCGCGCACGTCCTTGAGGAAGCGGAAGAAGCTCGTGTCGTCCTGGTACTGCTGGAGGTAGCGCTCGATCTCGGGGCGCAGGTCGCCGTAGCGCTCGTTGAACTGCGCGAGCACCTCTTCGGCCTCGTCGTAGCGGCACGACGAGAAGAAGATCACCGACTTGAGCACCAGCGACTCGGTACCAGGCCGTGGTGAAGAACGGCGAGCCGAGCGTGTGGATGTTGCCGAGCGCGCGGGGGTAGTCCTGCTGGAGGAAGTACGCCCAGCTCTCTGAAGAGCGCGTCGAGCCAGTACTCCGAGTCGACGTCGACGTGGTTCCAGCTCTCGACGGCGGCGTCGTAGTGGCGCGTCGAGTAGTAGAGCCGCGCGAGCTCGAGCCACGCGAGGTCGCCCATGCGGTCTTCGTCTTCGACGCCCTCGACGCCCTCTTCGAGCGCGTGGAGCACCTCGCGGAACGCCTCGACGGCGGGCTGCGAGCGGCGGGCGTTGACGTGCGAGATGCCTTCGAAGAAGCGCGCCTGCACGTAGAACGGCGAGTTGCGCTGCACGCGGCGGAAGAGCGTGATGGCGTCGTCGTAGGCGCCGTCCTTGTACTTGCTCCGACCCATGAGGAAGAGGAGCTGGTTGAACAGCACCCGGTTCTCATTGTTGTTGAACTGGTCGAGGTCTTCGGTGGGGTACCGACCGACGCGACGGATGATGTCCGCGGGCTCGGGGAGCTGCGACGCGAGCTGCGCGAGCCACTGGAGCGTCGCGCGGAAGTAGAGGTGCGCGTTGCCGCGCTCGACGATCTCGTCGAAGACCGCGAGCGCCGACTGGTAGAACCCCAGGTGGTAGAGGCACTTGCCCAGGTGGAACTGCGCCTTCTGCTGGTTCGCAGGCGCGTCACCCGTCTCGCCCTCGACGACGCGCTGGAACTGTACGCACGCCTCCTGGTAGCGCTCCTGCTGGTAGAGCCTCAGCGCGTTGGCGAGGGCTTCGCTCGGCGGACCCTCGGCAGGCGGCGCATCCGCGGCCCCCTGCGCGAAGTTCATGTCCGGCTGGGCCTGCTGCCCCATCGCCGTCGCCGAGATCCCGAGCGCCACCGCCAGTGCCCCCGCGCCCGCGAGGATCTTCCAGTCAACCCTGCGCACCATCACTCACTGCCTCTCTCTGTCGCGCCCTGTCAGCGCGTTGCAGACGCATGAAACATCATCCGTGCCACGGCGCGCGACGGGCGCACACCGCGTGAATCGGCGCGACTCTAGATGATGTCTTTCTGAGAGAGAAGCGTTTCCGATGAGCGCCCCCTCGTTGCCGCTTCAGCGCCGCCAATGGTCAGCGTTGTGACCATCACCCCTTCATCCGGTTGGCGGGTGGTGCCGAGAGACGCGATCGAGGTCCCTCCGCGGGGCCTCCCGCGCGCTCCGAGGTTTGCGCTTGACGGTGTCGGTTCGCGAACGCTAGCGTGCGCCCCGTCCGGTGGTACGGCATGCGGGTTGCGTTGCGCAATCCCGCTGCAATCAAGCAGTTTGAGGAGTGTTCATGGTGGCCGTGAGGAGACTGTTCGCAACCCTCGGACTCGGCGTCCTGGCGGGTGTCATGGGGTGTGGTGACCCGGGCGTGGGCGACCCCTGTGCTCCGACTCGTCCTGGGGGCATGCCCTGCAACCCCAACATGACGGGTATGACGGGCGGGTGCTTTCAGGGTACCGAGATCTATCTCGAGACCCAGTCGCTCCAGTGCCGCTCGCGCATCTGTCTCGTGTACCGCTACGCAGAGGCGAACGACATGACCGGTCGCGAGCGCCCCCGTCGCGTGTACTGCACGTGCCGCTGCGGCGTTCCCGCGAGCCTCGCGGGCTCCACCGATCAGAGCGTGCTCTGCACCTGCCCCGAGGGCTTCACCTGCAAGACCGACCTCGCGGGTCCGCAGTACAACCCTGGCGTCCAGGGCTCCTACTGCATCCGCACGGGCACCGACACCGGCGCCTGATCTCACCGATGGCCTCCTCGCAGAGCGCCACGGCGCGCGGTCGCGCGGCCGAGGCGCTCGTCGCGACTCACCTCGAACAGAAGGGCTACGTCGTCGTCGCGCGCAACCTCCGCGTGGGGCGTGACGAGATCGACCTCATCGCCTTCGACGGCGCCACGCTCGTCTGCGTCGAGGTGCGCTCGTGCCGCGCGGGCGCGATGGTGCATCCCCTCGAGACGCTGACCCCCGCGAAGTGCGCCCGCATGCGCCGCGCGGCCGCGCGCCACGCCGCCGTGCGGAACGTGGTCGACGCGCGCATCGACGTCGTCGCGGTGGTCGACGGCGTGATCGACCACCACGTCGGCGCGGTGGACTTCAGCGATCGCTGAGCAGCGCCTTGATCTTGTCTGCGGAGTAGGGCTTCTCGACGACGCGGCAGTCGCCCTCGGCGGCCACGGCCTGCACGAACTCGTCGACGCACCCGGTGGCCACGACGAGGCGCCCGCGGAGCTCCGCGTGCTGCGCCAGGGCGAGGCGCATGAACTCGGGGCCGTGGAGCGGAGGCATGTCCATGTCGAAGATGACGAGGTCGAAGTCGAGGTCGCGCGCGAGGGTCTCGAGGGCCTCGGCGCCGCCCGGCGCGGGCACGACCTGCGGCCCGAAGAGCGACATGATCCGCACCACCGAGCGCAGGAGGAAGGTGTCGTCGTCGACGAGCAGGATGCGCGGCTTGCGGCGCGGTAGTGGTGCTTCGCTCGGGGTGCCCATAGGGTCCAGTCGGCGTCAGCGCGCGGCGTGCGAGTGCGAGGGGGCGCTCGACGCGGGGGCCTTGAGGAGCGGGTATCCCATGGCCTCGCGCTGCGCGAGCCAGCTCTCGGCGCAGCGGTGGGCGATGCCGCGCACGCGCTTGATGTAGTCCTGCCGCGCGGTCACCGAGATGGCGCCGCGGGCGTCGAGCACGTTGAAGTGGTGCGAGGCCTTCACGCAGAAATCGTAGGCCGGGAGCACGAGCCGCTCGAGGGGCGCCTTCGCGTACGCGAGCTCGACGCGGGGGCCCTTCTTGGTCTCGATGCGCTGCTCTTCGAGCGTGAGGAGGCGGCGGCACTGCTTCTCGCAGGTGTCGAAGAGGTCGCGGTGGTAGTCGGGGTCGGACTCGGTGAAGTTGTAGGTCGACCACTCCCACTCGGCGCGCTTCGTGAGTTCGCCGTAGCGCACGCCGGGGGCCCACATGAGGTCGTACACGCTGTCGACGTCTTGCAGGTACATCGCGATGCGCTCGAGGCCGTAGGTGAGCTCGCCGGAGACGGGTCGACAGTCGAAGCCGCCGCACTGTTGAAAGTACGTGAACTGCGAGATCTCGAGGCCGTCGAGCCAGACCTGCCAGCCGAGGCCCCAGGCGCCGAGCGTGGGCGACTCCCAGTCGTCTTCGACGAAGCGCACGTCGTGGCGGAGGGGGTCGGTGCCGATGGCGCCGAGCGAGGCGAGGTAGAGGTCCTGGATGTCGAGCGGCGACGGCTTGAGGATCACCTGGAACTGGTGAAACTGCTGGAGCCGGTTGGGGTTGTCGCCGTAGCGGCCGTCGGCGGGGCGGCGCGAGGGCTCGACGAAGCACACGTTCCACGGCTCGGGGCCGAGCGCGCGGAGGAAGGTGTTGGGGTTGAACGTGCCGGCGCCCACCTCGCTGTTGTACGGCTGCACCGCGACGCAGCCGCGGCTCGTCCAGAACGTAGTCAGCGTGTGGATCAGCTCCTGGAAGTACATGGCGGGGCGAAGGAGGTACTCCAGGACGCGCGCGAGGGTCAATCCGTGGAGGCCTTGCCCGCGACGTTTCCCCCCGCGGCACCGTCGGTCTCCGCGGGTTTCGCGCTGGAGCTCTCGGGGCTCTCGGCGTTCTCGCCGCCGTCGGCCATCTCTCGCGCGAGGGTGGCCTCGCTCTCGGGCGACAGCTCGGTGTACTCGCGCAGCACGGGCAGGTCACGGAGCGACCGCAGCCCGAAGAACTCGAGGAAGTTCGTCGTGGTGCCGTAGAGCATGGGCCTGCCGGGCTCGTCTTTGCGGCCGATCATCCGGATGAGGTTGCGGTCGAGCAGCACCTTGAGCGCCGAGCCCGAGTCGACGCCGCGCACGTCGTCGACCTCGGGGCGCGTGATGGGCTGCCGGTACGCGACGATCGAGAGCGTCTCGACCTGCGCGCGCGTGAGCTTCACGGGCCTCGCCTGGAGGAGCTCTCGCACGAAGGGCGCGTTGGCCGCGCTCGAACGGAACTGCCACGCGCCCGCGATCTCGTCGAGGTGGATGCCGCGGGGCGTGTACTCCGCGCGGAGCTCGTTGAGGAGGCGCCGCACCTCCCTCGCCTCGGCGCGCGCGACGGCGGCGATCTCGGGCACGGTGATGGGCTTCTCGGCGACGAAGACCAGGCTCTCGATGATGCCCTTGAGGTGCAGCTCGGAGACCGAGCGCGGGGCCGTTCTCGCGAGGCCGGGCGCAGTGGGAGTCTCTGCGCCTTCGAGCGCGTCGTCGGGCGGCGAAGGCGGTGCGGGGTCGGGTTCTTCTGGGCCGTGGGCGATCATGCGTAGTCGTCGCGGGGCGCGTCGGAGGTGGTCACGTCGACGAGCACGAGGGTGACGTGCAGCGCTTCGAGGGGACCGGTTTGATAGAGCCGCGTCATGCGCAGCCGGGTCATTTCGAGGAGCGCGAGGAAGGTCACCACGAGATCGATGCGCGTCTGCACGCCTTCGAAGAGGTCGTCGAAGACGGAGGTGCGCGTGGCGCGGAGGCGCTCGACGATCTCCTGGATGCGCTCGGAGATGCTCACGCGCTCGGTGGTGACCTCGTGCGAGAGGGTGAGCTTGCGCCGCTTGAGGAGCTTCTCGAACGCGTCGAGGAGCGCGAAGAGGGGGACCTCCGCGAGCGGCGCGACGTCGGGCGCGCCCACGTCGATGGGGATGCCGCGCTGGAACACGTCGCGGCCCGCGACGCCTCGCGCGGCGAGCTCCTCGGCCGCGGCGCGGAACTTCTGGTACTCGAGGAGCCTTCGAACGAGGGCCGCGCGCGGGTCCTCTTCGATCTCTCCCTCGGGCGTGAGCTCGCTCTCGTCGGGCGGCGCCGCGGGGAGCAGCGTGCGCGACTTGATGTGGGCGAGCGTCGCGGCCATGAGCAGGTACTCGGCGGCGATGTCGAGGTCGAGCGACTGCATCACCTCGAGGTACTCGAGGTAGCGCGCCGTCACGAACGCGATGGGGATGTCGAAGATGTCGAGCTCGTGCTTCTGGATGAGGTGAAGCAGGAGGTCGAGGGGCCCCTCGAACTCGGGCAGCGAGACCTGCCATGCCTCGTCGATCAGCGCGGCGTCGGAGGTCATCGTGCGCGCGAGGGTGTCACCGCGTCGCTCGCGGGGTCAACCGCGGGGGTGGAAGCGCGCGTGCGACTGGCGCAGGTGCTCCGCGGTGACGTGGGTGTAGACCTGCGTCGTGGCGATGTCGGCGTGGCCGAGCATGGTCTGCACGGCGCGGAGGTCGGCGCCGCGCTCGAGGAGGTGCGTCGCGAAGGAGTGCCGGAGCTTGTGCGGCGAGATGGGCTTGGTGATCCCCGCGCTGCGGGCGTAGCGGCCGAGGAGCTTCCAGAAGCCCTGGCGGGTCATGCCCGAGCCGCGCTCGGTGAGGAAGAGGTGCACGCTCTCGCCGCGGACGGCCCAGCGCTGGCGCACGTCGCGGAGGTATCGCACGAGCGCGTCGCGGGCGACCTCGCCGAAGGGCACCATGCGCCGCTTGTCGCCCTTGCCGAGCGCCGAGACCACGCACTGGTCGAGGTCGATGTCGGTGAGCTTGAGCCCCACGAGCTCGCTCACGCGCAGCCCCGAGGCGTAGAGGAGCTGGAGCATCGAGACGTCGCGACAGCCGCGCGGCGTGGTCGCGTCGGGCGCCGCGAGGAGGAGCTCCACCTCGGGGAAGGTGAGCACCTGCGGGAGCTTGCGCGGCAGGCGCGGCCCGGTGACGAGGGCCGTCGGGTCGGCGGTGACGTGCCGCTCGGCGAGGAGGAACTTGTAGAACCCCCTCAGCGCCGAGAGCTTGCGGGCCTGGGCTCGCGCGGAGATCCCGGCGCGCGAGAGCGAGACGAGCCACGCGGCCACGTCGCCGGCGTCGATGGAGGCGAAGGGCTTCGTGAGGTCCTGCCGGACGAAGACCGCGAAGCGAAGGAGGTCACCCGCATAGGCTTCTACGCTCCGCTGAGCGAGGCCCCTTTCGACTCGGAGGTGGGCCAGGTATCCATCGAGGAGAACGTCGTCGTCGCGCACGAGGCCGACACTAGGCGAACGCGCGCGGCGACCGCCAATTTCTGCGCGATTTCCCTTTACACGAGCGCGCGCGATATGGTCGGTGCGGCGTGGACGGAACGCGGCGTTGCGTGTCGGCTGCGGCGGGAGTTATTGTCTCCCTCCCGGCGCGTCACGCACACGGGCCCATAGCTCAACTGGTGAGAGCACCCGACTTATAATCGGGAGGTTTCGGGTTCAATCCCCGATGGGCCTATCGATCATCGAAATCCGCGGCGTCCGGCGTGGAGGACCCTTAGGGTGCGCGAACAACTCGAAGCGTTGGAGGAACTTTCTCGGACCGACCTGGCCTTTCGCCAGATCGACGTAGAGCTCGGCGAGGTCGACTCGCAGCTCTCGGAGCTCCGCTCGAACGTCGACAAGATCCGCGAGCTTCTCGACCGCGAGCGCGCTCAGCTCGCCGAGGCCGAGAAGATGCGCCAGGGTCACCAGGCCGAGCTCGAGGCGATCGCGGAGAAATCCCTTCGCTCGAAGAAGCGGCAGGAGATCGCGCGCAACAACCGCGAGATGGAGGCGACGACGCGCGAGCTCGACGTGCTCAAGCGCGAGAAGGAGGAGCGCACGGCGGAGGCCGAGCGGCTCTCTCAGGTCGTCGTCGAGGTGCAGGCGAGCATCGCGCGGCACGAGGGCGATTTCGCCGAGCTCGCGCGTCACCTCGCCGACGAGGAGGCCGTCGCCAAGGGCCGCAGCGAGGAGCTCCGCGGCCGCAAGCGGGCGATGGATGACGAGCGCAAGGCCATCGCGTCGCGCATCCAGGCGGACATCCTGCGCAAGTACAACATGGCCTTCTCGCGCCGCGGCAGCGGCGTGTCGGAGTGCACCGGCGGCGTGTGCCGCGGGTGTCACGTCACGCTCCGCCCGCAGCTCTACAACCAGATCCTCCGCGCGGATCAGGTCTACCAGTGCCCGAACTGCAACCGGATCCTGCTGGTGCCGCGCGCCGCGCTGGCGCGCTGAACCGACGCGACGGGTGCGATGCTGAACGCCTGCCCGCAATGCCAGCGAACGTTCCCCGCCGAGGTGTCGGCGTTCTGCCCGGCTGACGGCGTCGCCCTCAAGCCCATCGCCGAGGTCCCCATCGCGAAGGACCCCGAAGACCCCATCGTCGGGTACACCCTCGCCGACCGCTTCGAGATCCGCCGCGTGATCGCCGAGGGCTCGATGGGCCGCGTCTACGAGGCCCGCCTCGTCGGCGACGACCGCCGCGTCGCGGTGAAGATCCTCCATCCCCAGGTCGCCGAGGATCAGGTCAACATCGAGCGCTTTCGGCGCGAGGCCGAGACCTCGCGTCAGCTCGCCCACGACTACATCGTCGACGTGATCGACTTCGCGTCGGTGCCCGGCGTCCCCGGCCGCGCCTCGCGCACGTGGTACCTCGCGATGGAGTACCTCGACGGCGAGGAGCTCCGCGAGCTCCTGCAGCGCGAGAAGACCCTGTCGCTCGCG
Source organism: Polyangiales bacterium (assembly GCA_046351535.1). Lineage (GTDB taxonomy): Bacteria > Myxococcota_A > Polyangia > Polyangiales > CAISKJ01. The sequence goes on along the minus strand of JAXLYG010000061.1, from coordinate 9,650 downwards.
ACGATGATCCGCGTGCTCTCACAGATCGCGCTCGCGCTCGCGCCGGCCCACACCGCGGGCCTCGTGCACCGCGACATGAAGCCCGACAACGTCTTCGTCGTGCGCGACGGCGACGACGTGCGCGTGAAGCTCCTCGACTTCGGGTCGGTGAAGTTCACCCGCGGACAGGACCGCGGGCACAAGCTCACCGTGCTCGGCACCACCATCGGATCGCCGTACTACATGGCCCCGGAGCAGGCGCAGGGCGACCCCGACCTCGACCATCGCGCCGACGTGTGGGCCGTCAACGCGATCCTCTACGAGGCCCTCGTCGGCCGCGTGCCCTTCAAGGGCTCCAACGGCCCGCAGATCCTGTTTCGCATCCTGAGCGACGACCCCGAGCCGCCGACCTTCGCCAACGACGCGCTCCCCGCGCGCATCGATGACGTGATCATGAAGGGCTTCCGTAAGAAGCCCGCGGATCGATACCAGTCGGTCGGTGAGCTCGCCGACGCGCTCGGGCACGCGCTCGGGCTCAAGGGCTCGCACGCCGAGTGGGCCGTGACGCCGAGCGCGGAGCTCCTCAAGCAGCTCCCCGGTTCGAAGGCTCCGCCCACGCTCGACACGACCACGGACAAGGTCAACCGCCCCGCGAGCGGCGCGCACGCGCAGGCGCAGGCGCGCCCCGAACCCGCGGCCGCCGCCGCCGCGCCTCCCGCCGCAGCGCCCCCGCCCTCGACGCAGGAGGCCTACGGCGACCCGGACGATTTCCCCGTCACGCAGACGTCGAAGACGCCGATGTACGCGGCCATCGCGGCGGCCGCGATCGTCGTGATCGGCGGCGTGGTGTTTCTCCTCACGCGTTGAGTCGCGATGTCTGAAGGCGCGCAGCTCGTGGTGATCGGCGGCGGCGTCGCGGGCCTCTCGACGGCCCTGTGGGGCGCGGTGCTCGGGCTCCGCGTCGTGCTCGTCGAAGCGCGCGATCACAGCGGCGGGCAGCTCCATGACATCCCGCTCCCGATGGAGAACGTCCCCGGGCACCTCCGCGTGTCGGGCGAGGCCCTCTCGTCGACGCTCCGCGCGCAGGTCACCGCCGCAGGCGTCGACCTCCGCGTCGGGCATCGCGCCGAGCTCGACGCGCGCGCTCTCACCGTGCGCTCGGGCCACGCGCCCCCGCTCTCACCGGAGGCCGTCGTGATCGCCACGGGCGTGCGTCGTCGCCCGCTCGGCGTCCGCGGCGAGCGCGAGTTCGCGGGGCGCTCGGTGCTCCACAACGTCGGCGCGGATCCGAGCGTCCACGCGGGGCGTCGCGTGGTGATCGTCGGCGGCGGCGATGACGCCTTCGAACACGCCTCGCTGCTCGCGCCCCACGCCGCGGAGGTCACGCTGGTGCACCGCGGCGACCGCTTCTCCGCGAGGCCCGCGATGCGCGATCCCGTGCTTCGCGACGCGCGCGTGCGGGTGCTCCCGTCGACGATCGTCGAGGCCCTCGAAGGGCGAGACCGCGTCGAGGCGGTCGCGTTGCGGCGAGGCGATGCGCGCTCGGTGATCGCAGCCGACGTGGTGTTCGTGTGCGTGGGCCCCTCGCCCGCGAGCGAGGGCTTCGGCGTGGCGACCGACGAGCGCGGCTACGTGCGCGTCGACCGGCTCCAGCGCACGTCGCGAGAGGGCGTGTTCGCGGTGGGCGACGTGTGCTGCCCCGAGGCGCCCACCATCGCGACGGCGATGGGTCACGGCGCGATCGCGGCGAAGGCCGTGGTGGGCGGTCTCGCGCGGCCCGCGGTGCAGGCGGCGCGCGCGGATCGGCTCTCGCTGAAGGGCCTCACGCTGCCCGCGCGCATCGGCGTGTATCCGCGAGAGCGGCGCAGGCTCCAGACGCTCACGTTCGACATCTCCTTCGAAGTCGACGCGAGCCTCGCGGCGCCGAGCGACTCGCTCCAGCGCACGATCGACTACGCAGCCGTGGCGAAGGACGTCGCCGCGCTCCTCGCGGAGCAGCACTTCAACCTCATCGAGACGGTGGCCGACGTGCTCGCGGCGCGGCTCATCGAGCGCTTCGGCGCGCGCGCCGTGACGGTGCGAGTGACCAAGCCGGGCGTGCCCCAGCGTCAGTCGGCGGCGTCGATCGAGGTCGAGCGAAGGCGCGCGTAGCGGCGCGCAGGCGCGCGGTTCAGAACGTTCCGCCGAGCGAGATGCCGTTGAGGGCGGGCGCGAGGTGAACGGTGGCCCCGCGTCGAACGTGGACGGTCTCGCGAGGCCAGAAGAGCAGCGCGCCCAGCGTGAAGGCGGCGCCGATTCCACCGGCGACCGCGGAGATCGTCGCGATGGTCTGGTTCTCTTCGATCACGCGCAGGTGCTCGCGGCCCTGCGCCTGGTACTCTGCGGCGCGCGCCGCGTCTCTCGTGCGGTAGTACTCGAAGCTCGACGCGAGCGTGTTGTACTCGTCGATCCAGCGGTTGTTGTAGGCCGTCACGCCGATCGCCACGCCGAAGCCGATGGCCGCGACGCTGGCGCCCGCGACGATGGCGGGGACGAAGCCGCCGCGGCGCTGCGTGACGACCTCGTCGCCGCTGCCGTCGTGCGGCGGAGGCGTGACGACAGGGGGCGCGACGACAGGCGGCGCGACGACGGGCGGCGCGACGACAGGCGGCGCGACGACGGGCGGCGTGACGACGGGCGGCGTGACCGGACGCGTCGCGTTCGGCGCGAGCGCGGCCATCGCGGCGTCGTTGGCGCCGGGGGCGCGCTGCCGATGTACCCCTCGTGGGTGATGGTGTTGAGCGTGATGGTGAGCGAGCGACCGGGCTCGACGCGCGCGTGCTGCGCGGTTCCGCCGTTCGGCGCGCGCGCTTCGAGGACGTGCGGGCCCGCGGCGACCTCTCGCGGTCCTCGCAGCGGCGCGACGCCGATGGAGGTGCCGTCGATGTAGATCTCGGCGCCCGCGGGGACCGCGAGGACGTTGAGCGACGCGAGCCTCTGGCGCGCCTCGGCCACCGTGCGCTCGATCTGCGCGCGCTGCTCGGGGGTGACCCCCGTCGCGTCGCGGAGGTACCGCTCGAACCACGAAATGGCTTCGAGGGGCTGCTCGAGCTCGAGGTAGCAGTTCGCGATGTTCACCATCACCGACGGGTGAGGCCGGATGCGGTACGCGCGCTGAAACGACACGAGCGCTTCGGCGAAGCGCCGCGCGCCGAAATGCTGAACCCCCTCCTGGAACGCGACGCGCGCTTCGGACGGGCTCTGCGCCATCGCCGCCGAAGGGATCATCGCCAGAGAGGCGCCGATGAACAGGGCCCCGATCGCATTCCGTGTTGCCATGAGTTCTCGCGAATCGGTGGTGTGCCCGGTCGCGGCGGGTTTGACAAGATCCTGCGGTCTTCGCGCGGAGCCCCTCGGCGGGGCCGCGGTCGGACGCGCGCGGTCGCGAGCGCGAGGCTGGAGATCAGTAGGGGTTGTCGGTCACGAAGCCCGCGCCCGGCAGGGCCACGGGTCGCGCAGGCGCGCGAGGACGGGCGGGACGCGACGTGTGGCGCGGCGCGGCGGGCGCTGCTTCGGGCGCGGCGGCAGGCGCCGCAACGACCGGCGCGGCTGCGGGCGCGGGCCGAGGCTCGCAGCGACAGGCGCGGGCGGAGGAGGCTCGGGTGCGGCGACCTGGGCAGGCGGAGGCAGCGTGGGTTCCGCCGCGGGCGCAGGGCGCCGCCGCGGGCTCGGCCTGCGCCGCAGGAGGCGCGGGCGTCGGCGTGGGCTCGGCCGCAGGCGCCGGGGGCGCAGGCGCGGGCGTGGGCGCGGTCGGCCTGCGCGGGCGTCGTCGGCGCGGTCTCCGCAGGCGCATTCGAAGAGACCGAAGCGGCGGTGTTGCTGGTCGACGCGCCGGAGCCGAAGGCGAAGTACCCCACGAGCGCGATGACCGCGACGGCGCCGGCGATGATGCCGTACATCATGCCGCCCTTGCGCTGCGGCACGACGGGCTCGTCATCGAGCGCCGCTGCGTTCACGGCGGGCTTTGCGGCGGGCTTCTCCGCGGGCTTCGCGGTCGGCTTCGCGGCGGGCTTCTCCGCGGGCTTCGCGGCGACCTTCTCCGCGGGGGGCTTGCTCGACGGCATCGCGAGGCCATCGGGCGGCGGCATCGAGACGACGGCCGAGACCGCGTCGCGAACGGAGTCCTTCGGGGCCGCGAAGCCTCCGGCCGACGCGCCTTCCGCGGGGGCGGGCGCGATGGCGGAGATGTCGGCGTTCCTGGCGGCGTCGAGTCCGATCTCCCACGACGGCCTGAAGGCCATCGCGGCGCGTTCGAACTCCTCGTCGTTCATGGTGCCCTGCTTCCAGGCGCCCTCACCACCCGTCGCGTGTGTCATCTCACTCACGGCGTCTACTTCTCCTCGCGTACGACCTGGATCGTTGAGAACACTACCGCCCCCGCCGACTCACACGCAACGGCCCGGCAGGCCGTGTGCGCGTGGACCTTTCACCGCAGCGCCTGTTCGTTCCGACACCGCTGCGTCCATCGGGGGCGACCCGCGGATTGAGAGCGCGCCATCGCGGCAGTGCTTGGCAACCTCCGCGCTGTGCCTCTAGAGTCCGCGCGCCCTCGAACCGAAGCGTCTCCGGATCGAGAGGGAGTCTCAGTGTCCTCCACCAACGACCGCGTTCATACCGACCTCGATCGCCTCGCCATGCGAAGGGCAATCGAGTGCGCGCGTCGGGGTCTCCCCTCACCCAACCCGCACGTCGGCGCGGTCGTCGTGCGCGACGGTGAAATCGTCGCCGAGGGCTGGCACGAGCGCGCCGGCGACGACCACGCCGAGGTCGTCGCGCTCCGGGCCGCGGGCTCGAAGGCGCGCGGCGCGACGGTGTACGTCACGCTCGAACCCTGCAACCACCACGGCCGCACGCCGCCCTGCACCGACGCCCTCATTCGCGCGGGCGTCGCGCGGGTCGTGTTCGCCGCGAGCGACCCCAACCCTCACGTGGCGGGCGGTGGTCGCGTCGCCCTCGCCGCGGCGGGCGTCGACGTGCGCGAGGGTTTCGTCGACACGCTGCAGCGTGACGCCGAGCGCGTCATCGCCCCGTGGCGGACCTTCATCACCGAGGGTCGCGCGCACGTCACCCTCAAGGTCGCGATGACCCTCGACGGTCGCATCGCCACGCGCGCGGGCGAGAGCCGCTGGATCACGGGCCCCGACGCGCGTCGCGACGTCCACGCGCTGCGCGCGACGAGCGACGCGGTGATCGTGGGCAGTCGCACGGTGCTCGCCGACGACCCCGAGCTCACCGTCCGTCACGTCGAGGTGAGCCGTCAGCCCGCGCGCGTCGTGATCGACTCGGCGCTCGTCACGCCGCCCACTTCGAAGCTCGCCCTGAGCGCGCGCGAGTCTCCCGTGTGGGTGCTCACCGGCCGCGCGCACGCGCCTGAACGCGCGGAGGCCCTCGCGGCGCGCGGTGTCGAGGTCGTCGCGATCGACGCGCGACGGGCGCGTCGACCTTCGCGCCGCGCTGAAATGGCTCGGCGGACGGGGAGTCGTGTCGGCGCTCTGCGAGGGCGGCGGGGGACTTCACGGCGCGTTTCCTCGATCAGGGCATCGGCGAGCGCGTGGTGGCCTACGTGGCGCCCATGGTGTTCGGCGGCGAGGCCGCGATGGCCTTCGGAGGCCGCGGCGTGGCTGCGATCGGCGACGCGCGGCGGCTGCGCGACCTGCGCGTCGAGCGCGTCGGCGAAGACCTGCGCATCGAAGGCTCGTGTTCACAGGGATCATCCAGGCGGTCGGGCGGCTTCGCTCGTCGCGTCGCGGCAGGGCCGTCGGCGACGCTCATCGTCGAGTGTCCGTTCGAGCGCCTCGAGCTCGGAGAGAGCGTCGCGGTCGACGGGGTGTGCCTCACGGTCGCGACGGTGCTCGACGGCGCGTTCACTGCGAGCGCGAGCGCAGAGACCCTCGCCCGCACGACGATCGGCGCGCTCGGGGGCGGGCAGCGCGTGAACCTCGAGCGCGCGCTCGCCGTGGGCGACAGGCTCGGCGGGCACATCGTGGCGGGCCACGTCGACGGTGTCGGTCGGGTCGCGAAGCGCGAGGAGGTCGGCTCGGCGGAGCGGGTGCGCTTCGACGCGCCGCCGGAGGTGATGCGCTTCGTGGCGGAGAAGGGCTCCATCGCGATCGACGGCGTGAGCCTCACGGTGAACGCGCTCCACGAGCGGGGCTTCGAGGTGATGCTCGTGCCCTTCACGCGCGACGCGACGGCGCTCGGTGATCGTCGGCCGGGCGCCCCGGTGAACCTCGAGGTCGACGTGATCGCGCGCTACGTCGCGCGGCTGATGGAAGGCCGCGGGGCCGGAGAGGCGCACGCCTCGGGCGTGACGATGGACCTCCTCGCGCGGCACGGTTTCGTGAACGAAGGCTGAAGGGACTGCACGCAATGACGCTCGAAGGGACGCCCGAAGAGAGGGCACGCCGCGCGATCGAGGCGATCCGCGCCGGACGGATGGTGATTCTCACCGACGACGAGGACCGCGAGAACGAGGGCGACCTCGTGCTGGCGTCGGAGCTGGTCACCGCCGAGGCGATCAACTTCATGGCGAAGTACGCGCGCGGGCTCATCTGCCTGACGCTCACCGAGGAGGCCATCGAGAAGCTGCGCCTCCCGATGATGGTCGAGAAGAATACCGCGTCGCTCGGGACGGCCTTCACGATCAGCGTCGAGGCGCGCGAGGGCGTGACCACGGGCATCTCCGCGGCGGACCGCGCGCACACCGTGAAGGTCGCCGTCGCGCCCGACGCGAAGCCCGAGGACCTCGTGTCGCCGGGGCACGTATTTCCGCTGCGGGCGAGGCCCGGCGGCGTGCTCCAGCGCACGGGGCAGACCGAGGGCTCCGTCGACCTCGCGCGCCTCGCGGGGCTCGCGCCCTCGGGCGTGATCTGCGAGATCATGAACGACGACGGCACCATGGCCCGGATGCCCGACCTCGAGCGCTTCGCCGCCGAGCACAACACCCCCATCGTCACGATCGAAGACCTCATTCACTACCGGCTCAAGACCGACCGCCTCGTGCGGCGCGTGTCTTCGAGTCGCTTCACGCCCGCGGGCTTCGCCTCGACGTGGACGGCGCACGTCTACGAGTCGACGACGGGCTCGCAGCGGCAGTTCCTCGCGCTCGTCGCGGGCGAGACCGACCCCGAGACGCCCACGATGGTGCGCATGCACCCGGGATCGGTCTTCGCGGACCTCTTCGCGCCCGCGAACACCCTCGACGGGAGGCCCGCCGTCGGCGGAGGCGCGTACCTCTTCGAAGCGATGCGACGGATGGAAACCGCGGGGCGGGGCGTGGTGGTGTACTTCCCCCCGACGCACACGGACCTCGTCGATGACCTGCGGGCGCTCGCGGGCGAGGCCCGCCGCCACGCGCACGACCTCGTCTCGCAGGGCTCCCCCGCGCAGCGAGAGCACGGCCTCGGCGCGCAGATCCTCATGGACCTCGGGCTCCGAAAGATCCGTCTCGTGACCAGCAACCCCCGGCGCCTCGTGGGCCTCGCGGGCTACGGGCTCGAAGTCGTCGACATGGTCGACGTCTCGGGCGCGACGGCCTCTCGCAACGCGCAGTCGTAGCGCATTGCCTTTCCGATGCGCCGGGATTACAAGCCCGCGCCATGAGCGACGACGGTCTTCGAATGACGGTGATCGAGGGTGACCTCGTGGCGACGGGCGCCCGCGTGGCGGTGCTGGCGAGCCGCTTCAACCACTCCATCGGCGACCGGCTCGTCGAGGGCGCCCTCGACTGCCTGCGACGGCACGGCGCCGCGGAGGCCACGGTCGTGCGCGCGCCGGGCTCGTGGGAGCTCCCGGTGGTGTGCCGCACGCTCGCGAAGAGCGGGCGCTACGACGCGATCGTGGCCGTGGGCGCGGTGATCCGCGGGAGCACGGCGCACTTCGAATACGTCGCGGGAGAGGTCACCAAGGGCCTCGCCTCGGTCTCGCTCGACACGGGCGTGCCCGTGGCCTTCGGGGTGATCACCACGGAGAACATCGAGCAGGCCATCGAGCGCGCGGGCACCAAGGCGGGCAACAAGGGGTGGGAGGCGGCCCTCAGCGCCATCGAGATGATCTCGCTCCAGAAGGCCCTCACGCGTCATGGCCACTGACCGCCGTTCGACGCGTCCGCCTGCGCCCTCGCAGCAGGACGCGGGGCCGAGGAGGCAGGCGCGCGAGGCCGCGCTCCAGGTGCTCTACGCCATCGATTTTCTGCCCGCCCCTTCGGCGGCCGACGGCGAGCGCGCGCTCACGGCGTACTGGAACAACCTCGAAGGTCCCCCCGCGGGGCGCGCCTACGGAGACACGCTCGTACGCGGCGTGGTCGCCCGTCGCGAGGCCATCGACGAAGCCCTCCGCGTGGCCTCGCCCAACTGGCGCCTCGAGCGCATGGCCCGCGTCGACCGCAACGTGCTCCGGCTCGCGTCGTGGGAGATTCTCTACAGCGCCGAGGTGCCCACGCAGGTGTGCATCGACGAGGCCGTCGAGCTCGCGCGCGAGTTCGGCGCCGAGGGAGCGTTCGCGTTCGTGAACGGCATCCTCGATCGCCTCGCGCGCACGCACGGCAAGCTCTAGAGGCGGCGCCGCGGTGGACGTCCGCTTCGTTCCCCTCGACCTGGCGCGCGTCGACGCCCTCCGCTACGAGGCCGTGGCGCTGCCCTTCTTCGAAGACGAGCGCCCCTTGAGAGGGGCCGCGGGCCTGTGCGACTGGCGCCTCTGCGGTCGACTCTCACGGCTCCTCCTCGGCGGACGGGTGACCGGCGCGCTCGGTGAGGTGACGCTCGTGCCCGCGCGCCCGCGGCTCCCCTTCGACAAGCTCCTGCTCTTCGGGAGCGGTCCGCGAGAGACCTTCGACGCCGCGGTCTTCGCCGCCGTCACGGCGCGCATCTACGACGTGGTCGAGGGGCTCCGGCTGCGCAACCTCGCGCTCTCGCTCCCCGGGCGCAACCACGACCGCGTGACGCCCGGCGAGGCGATCCGATGGTTCCTCGAAGCCTCATCGCGTTCGAAGATCGAGGAGCTCATCGTGCTCGACGACGCCGACGCCCACAAGGTGATGCAGCCCGTCGTCGACGCCGAGCGGCGCCGCGCCAGGGCCGCGCGCGAAGTGTGACTCAGCGCGCGCGAAGGTCGGCGATCATGCGCGTGAGCGCACGCTCGGCGCGCCAGGGGACGACGAGCGCGAGCGCCGCGTCCGCGAAGACCGCGGCGTTCTCGGGGTCGTTGAGCGAGAGCGCGCGCAGCGCCTCGACGGTCTGCACCGTGATCGCGATGTGGTAGGGCCGCGCGGCGGAGACCGAGGCCGCGAAGGGGCAGAGCCGACGGAAGGTCTCGGCCGCCGTGAGCGTCGACGCGGCCGCGCGCGCCGCCGAGAGATCGCGCGCGTCGAGGGCGTCTTCGAAGGTCGCATACGACGAGGTCTTCGCGGCGGCGGGTTCGGCCGACGGGGCGAGACGCGCGATGGCGCCCGTGCACTGCGCCGCGATCACCGAGGCGAGCGCCTCGTCGCAGAGCGGGAGGAGCCGCGTCGCGGCGTGCACCATCCGAAGCGCGCGAGAGAGGTCGAGGTGCGCGGTGTCGCGCGGCGCCGAGCTCATCGCGCGGAGCCGCTGCGCCACCGAGAGCGCGCAGCTTCGAAGCGCGGCCTCGGGATC
>JAXLYG010000060.1:0-67348 GCA_046351535.1 Polyangiales bacterium | reverse complement strand
AGCGACGGGACGCGCACGCGGAACACGTCGAGGCGGTAGTAGAGGTCCTCGCGGAAGCGCTTCGACTGCACCGAGCCTTCGAGGTCGGCGTTGGTGGCCGCGACCACGCGCACGTCGGCCTTCTGCGGCGTCGCGTCGCCGAGGCGGTAATAGTGCTTCGACTGGAGGAACTGCAGCAGTTTCGCCTGCGCGCCCTGCGCGAGCTCCGCCACCTCGTCGAGGAAGAGCGTGCCCCCCTCGGCCGCGGCGATCTTGCCGGGGGTGCGCCGCGTGGCCGTCGAGTGCGCGCCGCGCTCCGCGCCGAAGAGCTCCGCCTCGAGCAGCGTCTCGGGGATCGCGGCGCAGTTGAGCTCCACGAAGGGTCCGCGCGCCCTGCGCGAGCTCGCGTGGAGGCAGCGCGCGAGCTCCGTCTTGCCCGTTCCGCTCTCGCCGATGAAGAGCACCGGAACGTCGACCTGCGAGGCCACCGCGACGAGCCTGAGCGCGTCGGCGAGCGCCTTCGAAGCGCCCACGATGCCGTCGACCTTGAGCCGCGCGCGGGCCTCGCGGGTCGGGTCTTCGGGCGCCTCGACGCGCTGTTGACGCAAGCGATCGGCGAGCGGCGCGACGCGGTGTGCGAAGGCCTCCGCGAGCTGCCGCTCGCGCTCGGCGAACGGACCGGGCGAGGGGCGTCCCTGGAGGTAGAGCGCGCCGAAGGGGGCGGTGCCGCCGATGGGCGCGCAGAGCACGGCCTGGATCCGGTTGGCCTGAACGCTGGCGAGGCCCTTGAAGCGCGGGTCGTCGAGGGCCGACGCCGTCGAGATGGTCCTCCCCGTGCGGAGCGCCTCTGCGAGGATGCCCTTCGAAAGCTCCTGCTGAATGCGGTCGACGTCGAGCGCGGTGCACCCGAGCGCGAGGGTGATGGGCGAGGCCCCGCGCGTCCCTTCGATCGAGACGTAGCCGCGCTCTGCGCCCGTGGCCTCGGCGACGAGCGCGAGCGCCTCTTCGAGAAAGGCCCCGAGGTCGTCGTGCGCGCCGAGGTCGAGGAGCCGACGGTAGAGATCGCGCTCCGCCTTGAGCAGCTCGACGTCCTGCATGGCGTCGTCGTCTCCTAGAACGACATGGCGGTCTGCACCACCGACGGGTTGCCGTTGCCCTCGATGGGTGCCGGATCCGACACGCTCGTGATGATGATCGCCGTGAGCGCGCCCGCCGCCACGACGCCGCCGATGATCCCCCAGAACCAGGGCCGCGTGACGATGCTCCGCGTGCGAGGGCTCAGCGTGATGCCCACGGTCTCGGTGTGGAGCTGCGCGACGGTGACCGCACGCGTCTCGTCGCGATAGCCCTCGCGCGAGGCCGTGACCTGATAGGTGCCCGGACGCACCTGCCGCTGCGCGTGCCCCGTGCCCGCGGACTCGCCGTCGATGAGGATGTTCGCGTCGGCGGGCGACACGTTCACGACGAGCCGCGCGTTCTGATCGACGGGGCGGAGGTGCAGGTTCACGAGCCGCTGCTCGTGCGCCCTTACGGTGAAGCTCTCGTCGCGCGCCTCGTGGTTCGCGAGCTCCGCGTGCACGCGGTACTCACCGGGGAGCACCTCGGCGTTGCGCGCGATGGGGGCCGTGCCGAGCTCGCGTCCGTTGAGGGTGACCGTGGCGCCCGCGGGCTCGACTTCGAAGGTGATGACCGCGCGCGTCTCCTGGATCTCGCGCACGGACTCCTCGACCTCGGCGCGCTGCTCGCGCGTGAGGTTCGGCGCGGTCTCGAGGTAGCGGTTGAAGGTCTCGGTGGCCTGCGAGAGCTGACCGTCGCGGCGGTAGGCCTGCGCGAGGTTGAAGAGGATCACGGGGTTCGGCCAGAGGTCGTAGGCCGCGCGAAACTCCTCGATGGCGTGCGCCCAATCGCTGCTCTCGTAGAACTGCCCGCCGCGCTGAAAGTGTCCGCGCGCCTCGGTCTGACGGAGCGCCTGCGCCGGATCCACCGGGGGATCGTGGCGACCGTGGTGCCTGTGCTGCGCGAAGGCAGGCGCGCCAACGGAGAGGAGCGACAGTGTGACGATCGCAACGCGGCTGGAGAAGCGCATGGACGTGCGCGGACTCTACCCCAGGAGCGCGTTCTAGAGGTCGGTGAAGATTCCGCCGCCGCGCACGGTGGGAGTGCGACGAGGCGGCGCGGGCGTGATGGGCGCAAGCGTCGGCGCGGCCACGGGTCGAGGCGCCGTCGTGCGCACGGGCCTCGGCGACGACACGGTGAGAAAGGGGTCGGGCATCGGCGCGGAGGTCCTCGACGTCGGCCTCGGCGCGACGGGGCGAGGCGCGATGGGCTGCGGCGCGGCAGGGCGAAGCGCGACGCGCGGGCGCTGCGACGCGAGGCGCTTGCGCAGCGCCGCGGGCGCGATCGTGCGCGCGACGGCTTGCGGCGCGACGGGCGCGCGAACGACGGTGGGCGCGGGCGCGCGAGGCGGCGCGGGCGTGGCGGCCGGCGCGCTCGGCGCGGCGCGAGGCGCGACCGGCTCGACCGCGACGGGGTTCGCGGCGACCACCGGCGTTCGCGGCGCGACGGGAGGCGGCGTCACCGCGATCGGCGGAGCGTTCGAGGGGGCGGGCGCGGCTTCAACGGTCGGCGCGGCAGGCTCTGGCGCGACCGGCGTCGGCGCAGCGGGCGTCGGCGCGGCAGGCGTCGGTGCAACGGGCGTCGGCACAGCGGGCGTCGGTGCAGCGATGGCGATCGTGGGCGAGGCTGCGGTGGAGCGCGAATCAGGTTGCAGCGCAGACGCGGTGGAGTGCGCGGCGGGATCCACGGGCGGGCTTCGGAGGCCACCGACGGCGTAGGCTCCGGCGACGACGAGGCCCGCGACGAGGCAGAGGCCGCCGACCGCGGCGAACACCATCCACGGGCGGCGGCGTTCGAAGGGCTGCGTCTGACGCTTCACCGTCGAGGGAATCTCGGCCGCGGCGAAGGTGTCGTTGAGGCGGCGAGATCCGTCGAGCGAGGGCGGCGGCAGCGTGCGCGCGGCGGGCATCGCGTCGAAGGGCGACGGCTGCGTGCGAGTCACCGGCGGGAGGTCGAGGGGCGACGGTCGCGGCGGAGCCTTGGGAGGCAGCTCTCCGAAGGTCGCCGAGAGGCCCGGATCCGAGGGCGGCGAGACGTGGCGCGGCACCTCGGGCGCGGGATTGGTCGCGGGCTTTGTGACGTCGAGGTCGAGGTCGACGCTGATCTCGATGGGCTCCTCGACGGGCATCGTCGCGGGCGGCGCGGCGGGCTTCGAAGCCGAAGAGGGACCGCGCGTCGACAGCTCCGATCGGACCTCGGGGCCGAGGCCCGAGCTCGTGCGCGTCGCGCTCACGGGTACGTTGAGGCTCGCGCTCCGCGGAACGGGCGGCGCGAGGGTCTTGGGCTTCTCGGCGATGGTCGGCGGGAGCGGCTTCGACGAGGCCGACCGGGGCGGCGCGGGCTTCGGGCGAAGCGGCGCGCTGCTCGCGAGGGGGCGCACCGGCGAGACGTGCGCGCTCGCTTGCGGCTGCTGGATGATCTCGCTCGTGAGGCTGTCGTCGAGGTCGTCGGCGACCCTCGCGCGAGGCGGCACGGGGGGCCCCGCGTCGCTCGATCCTCCGGTGAACATCTGCGTCGCGCGGCGGCTCGACACGGAGACCGGCGCGATGGCGGGCGCTGCGGGCGCGCGCATCGGCGACTGTCGCGCGACGGGTCCGCTCGTCCCCGTGGCGGCCACGGGGTGCTGCATGGGGATCGTGTGCGTGTCGGTGTTCTCTCCGACGACGGGGTGCGGCGGCGCGCGGTCGAGCGTCTCGTCGCTGTCGAAGTCGGGGTCCGGCGGCGGCGCGGCGATCTCGAGGAGCGTCGGATCCTCGTCGTCGCGGGGCTCGGGCTGGCGCATCGCGATGGGCGCGTCGGCGATCTCGAGCTTGCGGTGCGGGCCTCGCGCGTCGGCGCCGTGGTGCGCGAAGCCCGGTCCGACGGCGAAGGTGACCACCTCGGGGCTGCGCGCGACGGCGGGACGGTTGGCGTCGACCTCGGGGTTGAGCGCGGGAACGAGCGACGCGACGCGCTGCGCGATGATGCGCGAGAGCGAGGTCTGACCGGCGCGCGCGAGGAGCTGCTCGAGCTTCGTCGCGATCTCCTCCGCGGTGCCGAGGCGGCGGTCGGGGTCGCGCTGGAGGATCTGCGCGATGACGTCGTCGAGCTCCGGCGCGTCGGCGCGCGAGAGGCGCGGGATCGGGTCGTGGAGGATCGCGTGCAGCGTCGCCGCGTCGTTGTCGCGCGTGAAGAGCTTCTCGCCCGCGACGCTCTCCCAGAGCACGACGCCGAGGGACCAGAGGTCCGAGCGGGCCGTGAGGGGCCGCGCGCGGATCTGCTCGGGCGACATGTACGAGATCTTGCCCTTCACCTGGCCGGTGGAGGTGTGCCCCGCCTGCGCCGCGCTCTTCGCGATGCCGAAATCGAGCAGCTTCACGCCGCCGTCGCGGGTCACGAAGATGTTATGCGGAGAGACGTCGCGGTGGATGATCTTGAGCGGTCGGCCGTCGCGCGCCCTCGCGCGGTGCGCGTAGCCGAGGCCCCGCGCGGCGCCCGCGACGATGGCCATGGCGACGTGTGTCCCGAGGTGCTGACGCCGGAGCACGCACTGCTGCAGGAGCCGCAGGAGGTCGCCGCCGTCGAGGCGCTCCATCGCGATGAAGGGCAGCGCGTCCATCTCGCCGACCTCGACCACCGCGACGATGTTCGGGTGCTGGAGCTGCGACGCGATGCGCGACTCCGTCGCGAACATGCGCATGAACCCCTCGGCCTGCGAGAGGTGCGGGAGCACGCGCTTGATGACCACAAGGTCGTGCGCTGCGTCCTCCGTGGTGCGGCGCGCGAGGAGCACCTCGGCCATCCCACCGCACGCGAGCTGACGAATGATCTCGTAACGTGCCGCGGCCATATGAACAGTGCGTCCCAAAGCGACCGTATCGTGCGGCGCGGTCGAGCACAATAGCGCTTCCCTCGATGACGCGCCGAGACGCGGCGTCTCTCCCCCGTTTCAACGGCGCGCGAGCGTCCCCAGAAGGTCGAGGGGCGGCGCGGAGCTCCGCGGGGGCGAGCTTCAGATCACCCGCACCGCGGCCCGCTGGAGCGTCGCGCAGAGCGTGTAGAGCCCCCGCTTCGACCGCGGCGCGCGGTCGCCGAAGCGCTCCAGAAAGCGCCGCACCTGGCGCTCGGAGAAGAGCAGATCGGCGCGGGCCTCGGCCTTTCGGTGGTGGGCCACGACGGCGCGCGCGGTGGCGTCTCCGACGAGCTCCTTGACCGCGTCGAGGGTGTACCCGATGTGCCGGTGCTCATCGGCCGCCACCGCGGCGACCACCTTCGCGGCCACGTCTGCGCCGCCCTGCTCACACGCGTCGAGGTGCATCTCGAGGGACCGGGCGACGCGGCGCTCCAGGTGGTGCGCGTGGGCCAGAAAGTGCGCGAGCTTGAGCCTCCGCGCGTCGGGGCCGTCGCTCGCCTCGACCCGCCACCGCGTGCGGGTGCAGCGCCGGATGACGTGGTTGTACACGTCGTCGCCTTCGAACTCCGAGACCGCGTGGCCCGAGAGCTTCACGGCGCGGGCGAACATCCCGCCGTGGCGGTGCTCGTCGTCGCGGTGCTTCGCCATCGCCTCGGCGAGCCAGGGCCACGGGCACTGCTCGACGGGAAAATAGTCGTCGACGGTGTCGGGGTAGAGCTCGCCCGCGCGGTAGAGGCTCAGCACCCACGCGTGCGTCTCGGGGTTCGAGACGAGGTCGCGGTGCCACGCGCGCTTCACGGCCTCGACGGCGCGGTCGATCAACGGCGGCACCCCCCGCACGCGGCGGCGACGAGGCCCACGGCGAGCACCGAGAGCACCACGCCGATCACGCCCGAGATGCCCGAGGTGAGGTACGACGCCGCCGCGATGCGCTTCGGGAGCGACCAGTGGGGGCGCGCGCGTCCGAGCAGAAAGGTGAAGAGCGCCGTGAAGAGCGCGTGCGGGACGAGGCCCGCGCAGAGCATCGCCCCCGCGTCGTTCTTCATCGACGTCGACGAGAAGAGAAAGATCACGCCCGCGAGCCACGCGATGTTGCCGGGGATCGCGAGCACGAGGAGCGGCGTCACCCACCTGCCGCGCGCCACGGGGCCGTCGGGGCCCTGCGGCGGGCCACCCGGAGGGCCGTAGCCCGACGGCGGAGGACCGTAACCCGACGGCGGAGGACCGTAGCCCGAAGGGGGACCGAACGCGCCGGGCGCGCCGTTGCCAGGGGGGAATCCGGGGGGCTGGTTCATCGTGCGATTTCGGCTTGCGGTGCGGGCATCGGAGGCGGTCGGAGCGTGCGCCAGACGGTGAGCCCCACGCCCAGGGCGATCATCGGCACGCACAGTACCTGATAGACCGAGAGGCCCGCCACCGCGCGCGGCGTGTCTCGGAGGAACTCCGTCGCGAAGCGGTAGGTGCCGTAGAGCGCGAGGTACACCGAGAAGAGGCGCGCGTGCAGGATTCGCCTTCGCACGAGGGCCATGAACACGAGGCCCGTCGTGAGCTGAAAGGCCACCTCCATGAGCTGCGTGGGCCAGCGCGAGACGCCGTGGTGGTCTCGCACGGAGAAGAGGCCCTCGTGCGGGAGGCCCGCGCAGCAGCCCGTGAGGTGACACCCGAGGCGGCCGATCGCGATGGAGAAGGGGAGCACCGCGGCGAAGCGGTCGTTGGGCGGGAGCTTGTAGCCCACGAGGGGCTTCGCGAGCTCGCCCGCGGCCCAGCCCCCGAGGAGCCCTCCGACGATGGAGCGGCCGCTGTTGAGAAAGCCTCGCACGCCGCCTTCGAGGGGCACCAGGGGCCAGCCGAAGTCGCCCATGAGCGCGACGACCTTCGCGCCCGCGAGCGCGCCGAGGAGCACGCAGCCCTGCACGATCCAGTACCGCTGACGGTCGCTCGAGTCGCGCATGTGTCGCGTCAACGGGAACGCGAAGAGCACGATGAGCCCCAGGAGGACGGGCAGCGCGTAGGTGGCGTAGAAGGTCATCGGCTCGGTGGGCTCGGGGGCGCGGCGGGCGGCGCGCCATCGTACCTCCATCCGATCGGTCGTCGTGTAACGTAACGGCCACCATGAAGCCCACGGCGAACCCGACGGTGATCCTCCGGCACTGTGCCGCCTACGACCCGCAGCGCATCCGCACGATCGTGCGCGAGGGCCTCGACACGCTCGGCCTGAGGCCCCGCGGGCGCACGCTCGTGAAGCCCAACGTGGTGTCGTCGGGTCCGCTCTTCAAGCACGCGCACACGCGGCCCGAGTTCATCGAGGGCGTGCTCGGCGCGCTCCGCGACCGCGACCAGGGCGCGATGACCGAGCTCGCCGTGGGCGAGCGCTGCGGCATCACGATCCCGACGCGCAGGGCCTTCGAGGGCGCGGGCTTCAACGAGATGCTCGAGCGCACCAACACGAAGCGCTACTGCTTCGAAGAGGAGCCGCAGGTCGAGATCCGCTACCAGCACGAGAAGCGCCTGCGCGACTACGTCTTCACGCCGGAGCCCGTGGCGAAGGCCGACTTCTTCGTCAACTGCCCGAAGTTCAAGGCCCACCCGTGGACCACGGTCACGTTCTCGATGAAGAACTACATCGGGATCCAGGACGACCGCCACCGGCTCATCGACCACGACCACCGGCTCAACGAGAAGATCGCGGACCTCCAGTACATCGTGCAGCCGCAGTTCATCGCCATCGACGCGATCACGGCGGGCGAGGGGAGGATGCTCACGCCCGTTCCCTTCGACCTGAACCTCGTGGTGATGGGCGACAACCAGGTGGCCTTCGACGCCGTGTGCTGCGCGATCATCGGCGTCGACCCGATGTCCGTCGACCACATCCGCCTCGCGCACGAGCGCGGCTTCGGACCGATCGACCTCTCGGCCATCAAGATCGAGGGCGACGTGACGCTCGAAGAGGCGAAGGCGCGCGCGAAGGGCTTCAAGGTCGGGCTCATCCGCGTCGAGAAGTACTTCGAAGGCACCAACATCTCGGCCTGGGCCGGGCCTCCGCCCGACGGTGAGAAGACCGACTACTGCTGGGGCGGCTGCCCCGGCGCCATCGAGGAGGCCATCGAGATCCTCCGGCTCTTCGACGACAAGGTCGACGCGAAGATGCCGCGCCTCCACGTCGTGTTCGGGCGCTACGAGGGCGAGCTCCCCGTGAAGCCCGGCGAGCGCGTGATCTTCATGGGCGACTGCTCGGAGTATCACGGCAAGCTCGGCGACCAGCTCGTGCAGATCAAGAGCACCTACAAAGACCGCTCGACGAAGGACCCTCACGAGGCCAGGCACGACGACGTCTTCGTGAAGATGGCGACGGTGATGGCGAAGCTCCGCGCGTCGAAGGGCGACGCCTACGTGCGCTTCGAAGGCTGCCCCGTGAGCGTCGCCGAGCAGGTGCTCGCGCTCTGCTTCGTGGCGGGCGCGAAGAACCCCATCTTCGATCCGTCGGAGGCGATTCCCTTCAACAAGGCGTACCTCCAGTGGCGGTCGATCATGGCGCTCAAGCGCATTCGCGGCGTGCCCTATCAGCGCCCCGGCGCGTGCGAGCGCGGCGAGGCGAGGCCCGAGGTCGACTGAGCGCTCACGACGCGCGCGGCGTGAGCCCGAGGTCGTGGAGCCGTCGGTAGAGCGTCGTGCGGCCGATGCCGAGGAGCCGCGCGGCGTGGCCGATGTGTCCGCCCGTGACGCGGAGCGCGCGGTCGATGGCGCGGCGTTCGAGGGCCGCGAGCGTGGGCACCTCGCACTCGGGGCCGAGGAGCGCTTCGAAGGGGTCGGCGTGCGTCGCGCCGCACGGTTCGATCCCGCGCATCGAGGAGGCCGGGATCACGCGCGCGCGGAGCTCGGCGGGCAGGTCGCTGAGCTCGACCTCGTCGCCGTCGGCCGAGAGCATCGCGCGGTGGAGCACGTTCTGGAGCTCGCGCACGTTGCCGCCCCACGGGTGCGCGAGGAGGGCGTCGAGGGCCTCGGGCGTCACGCCGTCGAGGCTGCGGCCCACGTCGGCGGCGAGCGCCGTGAGAAAGTGCCGCACGAGCACGGGGATGTCTTCGGCGCGCTCGCGCAGCGGCGGGACGCGCGCGGGGTAGACGACGAGCCTGAAGAAGAGGTCCTGTCGAAAGCGCCCCGCGGCCACCTCGGCCTCGAGGTCGCGGTGCGTGGCGCACACGATCCGCACGTCGACGGGCACGTCGACGGAGCCGCCCACGCGACGGATCGCGCGCTCCTGAAGCGCCCTCAGGAGCGAGGCCTGGAGCGCGGGCGACATCTCGCCGACCTCGTCGAGGAAGAGCGTCCCCCCGGCGGCCTGTTCGAAGCGTCCCTTGTAGGTGGCGACGGCGCCGGTGAAGGCGCCCTTCTCGTGGCCGAAGAGCTCGGACTCCTGCAGCGAGTGCGGGATCGCCGCGCAGTTGATCGCGACGAAGGGCCCGCGGCTCCTGCGTCCGCGCGCGTGGAGGAGCCTCGCGGCGACCTCCTTGCCCGAGCCGCTCTCGCCGAAGAGGCACACCGTCGCGTCGCTCTGGAGCACGCGCTCGAGCTGTCGGGCGAAATCGCGCATGGCGGGCGACCGCGCGAGGAGCGCGTCGGCGATCGAGGGGGCTGCGTCGGGATCTCGTGCGGGGCGTCGAGGCTCGTGCGATCGGGCGGGCGATGGGGGCGTCGGTCGCGTCGACCCGCGCGATGGCAGGTCGAGGACGGCGCGCGATGGGGCTTCGGTGAGGTCGGTGATGTCCATGGGGTGGCGGCTCGCTCCACCCGGTTCAACGGCAGCGTCGAGCTCGACCATGAGCCGCGCGCGAGAGAAAAGTTTCGTCGCGAAATCAGTCGGTCGCGAAGCGAGAGGGCAGCGTGATGATCTCGGAGCAGGGCGCGGTGTTGTACGTGACGCCGTCTCGTGTCTCGCCGGGCCTGTTGGTGGCGCTCTGCGGCGCGCGCGCGGCCCACTGGAAGGGGCTGTCGGTGAAGCCGAACCAGATGCACATCTCGCCGTTGCCGTTGCCGTAGCGGACGGTGCGCGCCGTGGTGTTGTCGTAGAGGCACGAGAGCCGGAGCGCCGTGGCGCCGGTGACGTCGACGGCGGGCTCCATCGTGCGGGCCCAGGAGTCGCCGAGGCGGGCCTCGTTCTCGTAGAGCGCGCGGCCGTCGAGGGGGCCGCCGACGACGGTCACGCGCATCGTGGCGCCGAGCTCGTGGTAGTGCGCGAGGCCGTAATAGAAGCGCATCGAGAAGGGCGCGCCGGTGAGCATCTGCGCGCGCGCGCCGACGGCGCACTCGACGTCGAACTGCGAGCGGCCGTGGGGCGTGATGTTGAGCGGGCCGTACTCGAGGTAGAAGGGCGAGAGGCGCGTGCGCACCTCGGAGCGCGGGAGCGTGCGCACCGTGAGGGTCAGGTCGACGGGCCGCGACGCCGTCGAGGTGTTGAGCATGTGGAGCGCGCCGATCACCCGCGCGTGCGGCGGCACGACGAAGCCCGTCCCCGCGGGGAAGCGCTGCGCCTCTCGCGTCGCCTGCGTGCTCTGCGCGAAGAAGACGCCGCCGAGCGCCGAGGCCGCGCCCTGTTCGAAGTCGCGCTCGCGGCACGGCCACGAGCCGTCGGCGCCGGGGTACGCCGTGTCGGGCACGAAGAACCAGTTCGAGTGGTGCATCCCCGCCGTGGCCGTCATCTCGACGGTGTTCACGTAGAGGGGCTCCTCGTTGTTGAGCGTCCACGACTCGCAGAGGTCGGTGCGCTCTCCGCCCGCGGCGACGGTCCACGGACCGGCGCGGTGCGTGAGCGTCTGCGCGTGCGTGTCGGGCTTCTGCGGCGCGTCGACGGGCGCGTCGACGGCCGCGTCGGGGGTCGCGGGCGAGGGGTCGCCGCCACACGAAGCGCTCACGCCCACGAGCGCCGAGAACACACACCACATTCGCATCGATCGCACGCGCAACACCTCTTCGTCTCGCGGTCCCCACGCGAGGCCACGCGAGCGCGATGGGAGCCTGTTGCGCGCGGGTTCGTCAAGGGCGCCGGCGCCGCGAGCGCTCAGCGCGGGTCGATGGGGGGCGTCGGGTCGTCTCCGGCGCCGCCCCAGAGCGACCACGCGACGCGGAACACCACGGGCGCGGTGACGGCGGGCGGCGCGATGGACTCGACGGCGCTGCAGAGCCCGTTGACCGCGGCGTGGGGCGGGCCGGGGCGGAGCGCGAGGTCCGCGCGGGGGCGACGTCCGGGGTGGAGCTCCATGTGAACGAGGAGGTCCTGCCCCGTCGCGTACCACGACTCTTCGAAGTGCCGATCGGTCGCGGCGCACACGCGCTTCACGTAGTCGGTGAGCTCCTTCGGATCGACGCCGTTGCGCGGCGGTTGGAGCCCCGCGAAGACCTCGACGTGCTCGTAGCGCGCCGCGGGCGGGGCGTCGGGCCGGGCCTCGTCCCACGCGATCGAGAGCCCCTTCGAACGCCCGCCCGGAGGGAGCTCGAAGGGCGCGCCCTCCTCGATCGCGCGCCGCAGCGCGGCCCACGAGTCGGTCGTGAGCTCGAAGCTGAACCCGTCTTCGAGGAGCGCGCCGCGATCGCGCGCCGCGTCGGGCGCGAACCGCACGAAGTTGCCCGCGACGGCCGCGCCGCGCGAACCCCGCGACAACGCCGCCGAGGGCGACGCCTGCCCCGGCTCCCACACGAGGAACGCGTCCGCGTCGGGCTCCGCGTCGGTCAACCACGCGAAGGTCGCGTCGCCGTGCTTCTCGAGCGCGCCCGCGACGGCGCGCGCCCGATCGGGCGGGAGCCGCACGCGAACCGTGTCGCCGAGGAGCGTCGCCGACGCGCCCGTGACCACCATGCGAGGCGTCGCTTCGAGCACGCTCGACGCCTCATCGTCGCGCGCGACCGTGGGGCGCTCGGGCTCCCACCAGAACGGAAAGGGCGTGTACCTCCCGCGCCGCGCGAGCCGCGCGAGCACACGCCGGACGCCGAACGCGCGGGCCACGGCGAGCTCGTCGACGTGCAGGAGCACCACCGCGAGGCCGTGCCGCCGCTGCGTGAGCCCGTCGATGTCGAAGGCCCGCACGAAGGCCGCGCCGGGCGGCGTCGCGCTGTCGAAGAGCCCCGGCGGGTACTCCGCCGTCATGCCCGCGCGAGCGGCGGCGCGCCGCCCTTCGCGCGCGAGAAGAGCCCCGTGAAGAAGCGGATCGCGTCGAGCGAGAGCACGTGCAGGTCGTCGTCGTCTTCGGCGCGCGTGTACGTGATCGTGAGCTCGGGGTGACCGAGCGCCGCGAAGCCGCGCGTGCGCCACGTCACGCAGCGCACCGCCGCGCCGTCGGCCTCGACGTCGTGGGCCGAGAGCGTCGCGCCGAGCTCGTCGCCGAGCAGCGCCATCTTGCGCGACGTCACCACGGGAACTTCGGCGGCGCCTGGAGCACCGGGTAGCCGGGATCGACCGCGGCGCCCACCGCGGTCAAAGGCGCGTCCGCCGAGACGGGCGCGGGCGCGGGCGGTGCGGGGCGCTCTTCGAAGTAGAGCGAGGTGACCTTCTCGCCCCACGTCTCGGCGAGGTGCGAGACCGTGTCGATGGCTTCGAAGGCCGTCGCCGCGTCGAGCCGCGACGACGTCCGCGTGACGCCCACGCGGAGCTCGTTCTCAGACACGCCGAAGGCCGCGCCGCCGAGTTCTCGCGTCGCGTTGAGCGCGAGGAGTCGCCCGAGAAAATGCGCGTCGCCGCGCTCCGAAGGGCCGAGCGCCGCGATCTTGCCCACGACCTCGAAGGCCCCGCCGTCGCAGCGGACCTCGATCACCGCGCCGCGTCGCTTGAGGCGCGTGTAGCCGTCGTCGAAGCGCTCCTCGTCGATGTGGACGCGGCCCTGCTCGACGAGCATGTCGAGCGCGCGCCGCACCACCTCGGCGGGCGTCTCGACGGTCTGGCTCGCCGCTTCGAGCAGCGCCGCGGGCACCTTCACCACGCCCTGCCGGATGAGCCGGTGGACGTACCGGACGTAGTCCGCCGCGGTGTAGCCCGGCACCGCGAAGCCGAGGCCCTGCGAGAACGTGAGCTGCATCGTCACGATGCCCACGAGGCGCCCCTCTTCGTCGACGAGGGGACCGCCCGAGTTGCCCGGGTTGATGCTCACGTCGGTCTGGATGAAGAACTCCTTGTCGAACTCGCGGTGCGGGTTCGAGATGATCCCGCGCGCCACGGAGAAGCGGCAGCCGCGCGGGTGGCCGAGCGCGTAGACCACGTCGCCCACGGCGAAGGTGTCGTTGACGTCGCGCTCGAGGTCGAGGGCGGCCCCCGTGGGTACGGCGACCTTCACCATCGCGAGGTCGTGGTGGGCGCTCTGGTGAACGCCCACGCCGTGCACGTTCTGGCCGCTCGCGAGCACCACGCGAAAGGGCCCCGCGTTGGGCGCGACGTGCTTGTTCGTGAGGATCCATCCGTCGGGCGACACGACGAGGCCCGTGCCGAGCCCCTCGGCGTCTTGAATGAGCGCGATCTGCTGCGCGCGCGCGTGGATCGCGTCGCGGCCTTGTTCCGGGTTCATCGGCGCGCACGATACCGCAGCGGGCTTGCGGTCTGCGAGCGTCGGTGCCACCCATCGGCGCGATGACCACGCTCCGCGCCTCCCTCGTCGAATCGTGCGCTCCCGCTGAAGCGCTGGCCCGCTCGTCGGCGCTCCTCGACGCCGCCAGCGACGGCGCGTGTCGGCTCTCGGCGTCGGTGGTGCACGGGGGCGCGCTGGTGCTCGGCGCGAGGCAGCGCGCGGGCCGCGTGGCCGACCTCGCGGCCTGCGAGGCGAGCGGCGTGACCGTGCTCCGGCGACGGACGACGGGCGCCGCGGCGATGCTCCCCTCGCAGTCGATCGTGTGGACGCTGAGCCTCCCGCGCGTCGACGCGCTCTTCGCCGACGCGACGCTCGCGACGCTCCTCAACCGCAACCTGCGGCTCCTGCTGAAGGGGCTCCTCGCGGCGGGCGCGAAGGCCGCGTACTTCGGCCGCGATCACATCGTCGTGGGGCATCGGCCCGCCGTGGCGCTCGGCTACGAGGTCACCCCCGACGGGCGCGTTCTCGTCGAGGCCTTCGCGGGCTACGACGGGGCCGCGGTGATCCCCGCGAAGCGCGTGAAGGAGCCCGTCGCGCTCGGCCCGTGCGTCGCCGCGTCGTGGACCCCGGTGACGCTTGCGCGCAAGGTGATCGAGTGCGCCGCGGAGCGCGCGAGCGCGGCGCTCGTGTGGGACGAGCCTTCGCGCGTCGAGCCCTTCGAACCCGTGCGCGACGAGCGCGATCCGATGCCCGAAGGGAGCGCCCTGCTCGCGACGGTGGAGGTGCCCATCGGCGTCGTCGAGGGCGCGACGGGGCCGTGGTTCGGCGGTGACGCGCTCACGGCGACGTGGTGGCTCGACGCGCTCGCGAAGGCCGTCGCGGAGTCGTCGGAGCTCCCTGCGCCGCCGGTGCTCGAAGGGGCGCGCGTCGAGGACCTGCTCGCGACGCTCGGCTCAGCCCCGTAGCGTGTCGAGCCAGGGCTCGATCTCACCGAGGAGCCAGCCCGGAGCCTCCATCTGCGGCGTGTGTCCGAGGTCGGGGTGCTCGACGTAGCGCCACTCGGGGCGACGCTTCGCGAGGGAGCGCGCGGCGTTGACGTGGACGAGCCGGTCCTTCGCGCCGTGGACGAGCAGCGTCGGCGCGCGCACGCGATCGACCATGTCGAAGTACGCGCCGCGGCGGGCGAGGGCGCCGAGCACCGAGCGAGCGCCTTCGAGAAAGGCCTCCTGCGCCCAGGGCATCGCGGCGCGCTCCTTCGCGAGCGCGACGTGCGCGGCGATCACGTCGGGGTCGACGCGCGACACGTCGACGGTGCAGAGCTTCATGAGGTCGCGCACCATGCCCTCGGGGCCCACCTGCGCGGCGCGTCGGCGCATCATCGCCTGCGCCACGCCGGGGATCATGTAGCTCGCGAACATCGCCGCGACGGCCTTGTCGATGGGCGTGCCGAAGGGGAGGGGCACCGCGGGGTCGACGAGCACGACGGCGCGCACGAGCGACGGGCGCTCGGCCGCGACGCGCATCGAGAGGTAGCCGCCCATGGAGTTGCCGATGAGCACCACGCGGCGCGCGTTCTTCGCCTCGATGAAGCGCGAGAGGAGCGCCGTGTTGGCGTGGACCGACGCGCCGTCGGGACCCGGCGCGGTGCGTCCGAAGCCCGCGAGGTCGAGGGCCAGCACGCGGCCGCGCTTCGCGAGGGGCTCGCGGATCGACGACCAGTTGAGGTGCGACCCTCCGAGGCCGTGAACGAGCACGAAGGTGTCTTCGCCTTCGCCCTCTTCGAGGTGAGAGACGCGCGCGCCGAGGTCGATGGTCTTGAGGGGCATCGGTGGGTGCGAACTGAGTAACCCGACGCGGCGGGGGATGACCAGCGCCGAGGTCCGCCGGTTTCTGGACGTGCGGCCGCGCGCGCTGATACGGCCCACGTCGATCACCAGAAAGGGAATGCAGTCTCCCCGATGCGCACCAACGCCCGCCTCTCCGCCGCCTTCGCGTTCGCCGCCTCGCTCTTCGCGGGGCGCGCCGCGCAGGCCGATCCGCCGTCCTTCCGGGCCGTCCCTTCGCTCCGCGAGGGGATGCGCGTCGAGGCCTGCGCGTCACCCGATCGCTGCGAGACCTGGGTGCAGTTCGCGCCGCGCCCGTACCGCACCTTCGTCGAGGCCCGCATGGCGCCGTCGGGGCGCTTCTTCTACGTGTGGTCGAGGCCCGACGGCCGCCCCCGCGAGGTCGACGTCTTCGCCACGCCGCGCCGCGAGGGACAGCTCGCGCAGCGCCGCGGACACTGGTCTCCCGGTGCGGGCGGCGACCTCGTGTGGGTCACGCGCGATCGGCTCTGGCACCGCTGGGGCTGCGGCTCGGCGTGCAACATCGCGCAGCTCTACGACGTGTACGGCACCACGCTCGCGTCCTTCGTCGGACAGGACGCGGAGGTCTCGCCCGACGGTCGCTTCGCCGTGATCGCCGACGCGGGCGAGGGGACGCTCCTCGACCTCAATCAGGCCACGACGCGCTCGTTCCGCGGCCCCGACGGGCTGCGCTACGCGTGGGACGTCGACTGGACCGACCACGACGTCACGGTGTGGTTCGACGACGACGACACCGACTCCCGCGGCGCCGAGAGCCGTCGCGCGGTGCACCTCGCGATCGCGCCCTCTCCCGCCGCGGTGGCGGCCGAGCCGTCCGCCGCGCCCGCGCAGCCCGTCACGGTCCCCGCGTCTCACGCGTCGCGCGTAGCCGTCGCCGCGCCCGTCGCGCACGCGCCCGTCGCGCACCCTCCCGTCGCCCACGCGCCCGTCGTCGCGCCGCGGAGAGAGCTCGCCCCCGCCGTCGCGCGGAGGGCCGTCGCTCCCGTCGTCGCAGCGCCTCGTCGCGCGCCCCTCGCCGCGCCCGCCACGACGCGCGTCGCGCCCCGGGCATCGACGGTGACGCACGCGGCCGTGCAGCCTCGTCTCGCGACCACGCGCGCGCTCGCGCCGCTGCGGGGTCGCTGAAGCGCCGTCTGCCACGCCATTTCGCGCGGGCGTACGATCGTCGCGTCGTGCGCGCTCTCCTCGTCGCCGCCGTGCTCCTCGCGCCGTCGGCGATCGACGCGCAGTCGCGCTCCGTCACGCCCGCGTCGGGCGCGTGCGTGCCGTGTCACGCGCGAGAGGTCGCGGCGTGGTCGACGACGGCGCACGCGCTCGCCTGGCGCGACCGGGTGTTTCTCGCCGCGTACCGCGAGGAGCCCATGGCCTTCTGCCGTGGGTGTCACGCGCCGCGCTCGGACCCCTCGCGAGAGCCCGACGAGACCGCACGCGCCGAGGGCGTGAGCTGCGCGCAGTGCCACGCGCGCGCGACGGAGCACCTCGCCACGCGCGGCATCGCGAGGGCCGACACGGCGACGCCCGACGCGATCCGGTGCGGCCGGTGTCACCAGTTCGGGTTCCCCGTCGACAGGGGTGAGGGGAGGGCGCTGTGGCACACGCCCAACCCCATGCAGAACACGGTGCGAGAGTGGGCGCGCAGCGACGCGAAGGGGCGCGGCGACGACTGCGTGGGGTGTCACTTCACCGATGACCACGGGCTCGACGGCGTCGGGGAGCGCGCGTTCCTCGCGTCGGCGGTGCGCGTGCGGGTCGCCGCGACGAGGTCGCGCGGGGTGTGGAGCGTCGTCGCCGAGGTGCGTCCCGCGAGCGTCGGTCACGCGTTTCCCACGGGAGATCTCTACCGCAGCGGGAGGCTCGTCGTCTGGGTCGAGGGCGGCGCGTCGCGCGAGCGCGTCTTCGCGCGGCGCTTCGAAGAGGTCGCGCTCGTCGAGGAGGGCGGCGCCGGGGTGTTCGCGCGGAGGGAGCGCTACGACGGTCGCGTGTCACCGCCCGGCGACGACGACGCGGACACGGTCATGCTCACGGTCCCCGCGCGGGGAGGCGCGCCGCTGCGGTGGCGCTTCGAGCACTGGCGCACGACGCCCGCGATCGCCGCGAGGCAGGGGCTGCGCGACGACGAGGTGCGCACGGTGCTCCACGAAGGGAGCGTCAGCGCATCGGATGAGCGCCCGGCGGCGGAAACGCGTCGATGAAGCCGCGCACGTACGAGAGCGTCCGCTGCACGCCCTCGGGGTCGAAGCGCGCGTCGTGGAGCGCGTAGAGGATCATGCCCGGACGCAGCTCGATCGTTCCCCTGAATGCGTAGCGCGTGAGGAACTCGCCGAGCATCGGGGTGATCGTTCGCGCGGCGATCTCCTGCGAGTCTGCGTGGACGTAATAGAGTCGATCGAAGTCGGGGTGACCCACCATGTGATCGGGGTCCTTCGACTCAGCCCAGAGCTGGAACGCCTTCACGAACACGAAGGGCGGGAACCACATCGCCGCGTCGATCGCGGCCGAGAGCGATGACCACTGCTTCCAGTCGAGCGTGATCGAGGCGCCGCCGGGCACCCACGCGTGATGCACGCAGGCGAGGAGCGTGCGCCCGTGCACCGTGACGCCGTCGGAGTCGCGCGAGGTGTGGTCGTACTCGTAGAGCTCGACGCGCGTCGCATCGAGCGCCCCCACCGCGCGGACCACGCACGCGTCTGGCGTCGCGAAGTATCGGAACGGGAGATACCCCGACAGGGCGTCGGGGGGCGTGCGCTCACACCGCATCCCGTAGCCCGCGAGCACCTGGGCGGCATGCCGCATCGCCTGTTCGCGCGTCGCGTCCATCGCGGCAACGATACCCGCTCTCGTCGTCGCGCGGGCGGTGGTGATCCCTGACGCATCGCCGCCGTTGCGCGCGCGGCACGAACTTCGAAGCGCCAGACTCTCACCGCAGTCTCGATGCGGGATACCAACGAGGTCCACGAACCTTCAACTTCGGAGAGGACCCTCGCATGTCATTGGAATCAACGTCTTCGCCTGAGCTATCGAGGCGCGCGCTGCTGCTCGTCGGCGCCTCCGCCGCGGTGGTCGCCTGCGGTGCAGAGGTCAACGGAGGCGACACCGACGCGAGCGCCGCGCTCGACGCGGGCAGCGACGCTGGCGCAGACGCGGCGCGTCCCGACACCGCGAGCGCGGACGTCGCGCGCCCCGACGCGTCGGTGCTCGACGCCACGCAGCCCGACGTCGCCGTGATGGACGTATCTCGTCCCGACACGGCCGTGATGGATGTGTCGCGCCCCGACGTCCCCGTCGACCTCGGCGCGCCCGACACGGGACCGCCTCCGTGCATGCCTCCCGCGGCGGCCGTGCGCATCGGACCGATCGTGAGCTTCCCCGTGGGGCGCTGGGTGGCCGTGACCGCGCAGGCGATCATCATCGGCCGCGACGCGCGCGGGATCTTCGCCTACTCCAACGTCTGCCCGCACAGGAGCTGCGCCGTCCCCGCGCCGGCGTCGGCGGCGGGCACCTCGCGCTGTCCCTGCCACGGCGCGATCTTCACGAGCGAGGGCGCCGTCGTGAGCGGCCCCACGACGCGCCCGCTGGTCAACTACCCGGTCGTCGTGTGCAACAGCAACGTCTACGTCGACAAGACGCGCACCGTCGCGATGGGCACGCGCACGCCCGTCCCCTGAATCTCCTCGCTGCTTCGTCGAAATCTGCTCGCTCGCGGTCGAGCGTAGTGACGGGCGTTCGACACCCCTCACAACGCAGGTCTCACCATGAAGCACTCGCTCGCACTGGCGCTCTCGCTCACGCTCTCGCTCGTCGTCGGCTGCGGTGACAGCAGCACCCCCTCCGCGTCGTCGGGACCGTTTCGCACACCCACCGTCGCGACCCTCGCAGGAGGCTTCACCGCGCCTCTCGACGCCGCGCCCTCACCCGACGGCGCCACGATCTACTTCATCGCGCGCGGCGGCGATCACGGCCCCGGACTGTTCCGCGTGACGGCCACGGGCGGCAACGCCGCGGAGGTCGCCGTGGGCGCTCCCTTCGCCACGCCGAGAGGGCTCGCCGTGAGCTCCGACGGGACGCGCATCGTCGTGGCCGACGCGACCGCGGGCACGCGCGGCGGTCTGTACGTCGTACCCGCTTCAGGCGGCGCGCCGACGCTGCTCGCGGGCACCGAAGGGACGTCTCCGCAGGGCCTCGAGGTCGTGTCGCAGAACGGCGCCGATCAGGTCTACTTCACCGGCGTCGCGAGCGACGGGAGCCCCGCGGTGTTTCAGATCGCGCTCGCGGGCGGAGCCGCGCGCGTCGTGGCCCGGGGCGCGATGCTGCATCACCCGCAGGCGATCGCGGTCAACCGCGCGGGCGTCGTGTTCGTCTCCGCGCGTGAACGCCGACACGGGCGTCGGCGCGGTGCTCCGCATCGAAGGAGCGCCGTGAGCGCGCTGGTCAACAACGTTCGCCTCGGCGACCCCGCGGGCATCACGCTCTCGCCCGACGAGCGCGTGCTCGGCGTCTCGTCGCTGCACCCGACCGAGGGGACGTGCCAGGTTCTCCTCGTCGACGTCGCCACCGGCATGACCAGCACCTTCTCCGACGTCATCCGCGCCAACCGCGCCGCGGGCGGCGTTCACCGCGCGCACGGCGGCGCCTCGACGGACCTCGCGTGGGCCGACCTCACCGCGGGCGGAACGGGCGTTGTGTACCGCATCAGCTTCCGGTGACGCGGCGCGCGCCATTGCCTCGCGCGCGGTGACGTGCTCGAAATCGCCCGATGTCGAAGCTTCCCACGCGCATGTCGAAGCTCACCGCGCAGCAGATCCACTTCGAACTCGTGACGCGCGCGACGAACCTCCCGGGGCGCGAGGTGCTCGACTGGTGCCACGCGCACCCCGACGTCGTCTCGCTGCTCTCGGGCTCGATGCCGGGGCACACGAGCGTGGTGAACGCAGCCGGGATGATGGAGGGCTTCACGCGACACCCCGACGCGCTTCGACCGCTGCGCGCGATGGCCTTCGGGCGTTGGTCGCCGACGCACCTGTGGGTCGTCACCGGCTCCACACAGACCGCCGCGTCGCTCGTCGACGCCGCGAAGGGCTGGAACCTCACGCGCGACGCGCACGAGGGCCGATGGTTCGACCGCGACCCGCGCATGGTCTCGCTGCGCTGCCTCGACGGCGCGCGCGAGGGAGGCGCGGCGCCCGACGACGCCGTGCGATCGCTCCGCGACGACCCCGCGCCGCACGAGGCGACGCCGCTGGAACTCCAGCTCGAACTCTTGCGGCGCACGCGCTTCAACGCCTTTCGCGGGCCGAGGATCTACGACGACCTCCTCGCGCGCCGCGACCTCTGGCGCGCGGCGGTCTTCGGCCGCGACGACGTGGTCTTCGTCGAGCGCAACGGAGAACACGTCCACGCGGCGCCCTTCTGGAACACGCTCAACCTCCTGCCCGTCGAGGCCGTCGAGGGCTACAACGCCGACCAGCTCTGGGTGCTCACGCCGAGCGCCGACGCGGGCCGCGCGCTCCTCGACCTCGCGTGTCAACGCTGGCGCTGCGACGAGCGGCGCATGTGGAACCGCGCGAACGCGCGCCGCGCGGCGGGCTGTCAGGGCGACGAGCGCATCGTCTCGCTCTGGTGGGATTGACGGGGATTTCGCGCGCACGAAAGCGCCTCCGCCCGCGACGTCGCGATTGACCCGCGCGGCGCCCATCGGCGATATCTCGGTGATGAACCGCGACCTCCGTACGCGCCGCGTACGTCCGCTCCTCGCCGCGCTGGTGACCGCGTCGGTGCTCGCCCCCGCGACGGCCGGGGCACAGACCCTCTCGCGCCTCTCGCTCCGCGCCGAGGGAGGCGGTTCGCTCTTCGTGTCGGCGCCGCAGAGCGACGACTTCGGCATCGGCCTCACGGGCCGCATCGACGGCGCCGTGCGCCTCGCCGGACCGCTGCACCTCCACATCTTCGGCGGCGGTCAGCAGTGGCCCGCGAACGCCGTCCCCGGCCAGACCGGCGAACCTCCCGTGGGTCGCGCGTTCTTTCTCGGCGGCGGCCTCAGCGCCGAGCCCTGGCTCGCGTCGCGCGTGGCCCTTCGCGCGGAGCTCGACCTCGGCGCGGCCCTCAACGGCGCCGACGGCGACGCGCGCTTCACCTGGGGGCTCGGCGTGGGCGCGTGGTTCCGCGTGGCGAGCGTCTTCGACCTCGGCCCCATCGTGCGCATGGGCGCCGTGCTCGCCTCCGACACCGAGTCGATCGCCAATGGCGGCCGCGGCAGCGCGTACTTTCTGACCTTCGGCCTCGCCATCTCGCTCCACGGCGCAGAAGACCCCGCGCCCGCGCCGGTCACCGAGCCCATCGTGGTCGCCGCGCCTCCGCCCCCGCCGCCTCCGCCCCCGCCGCCGCCTCCGGCGACGACGGTCGTGGTCCCCGTCGAGGCGCCCGCGCAGACGGCTGCGCCGCTCGTGCAGCTCAACGCGCCGGTCACCATCCCCACGACGCTGCAAGAAGAGTCCGAGCCCCAGACCGGCCGCCACGGTCGCCACGGTCGCGGACGTCACGGTCGCGGTGGACGCCGCGGCGGCGGTGGCGGCGGCGGCCACGGCGGACGTCACGGCCGACGCCACCACTGATCGCTGCGTTTCCTCGAAGCGCGCATCTCGCTCCCTCACATCACCACACGAGCCGCGGCGACCTCAGGGCGCGCCGTCTTGCGCGACCGATCGATTTGACCGACCGCGTCGTCGCTCGTACGTTGCGCGCCCTCTGATCGCCCGCAGTCGACGCCGCGGGGGCGTCGTCATCGCCGTCACGAAGCGCGTGACCGGCCGCGAGCGGGCACCACCAACAGCCTCAACGAAGACCGTTGCTCTCCCCCGCAAGGAGTCCGTGCGATGCCTCCCATCGACCAGATCGAGACCGCGGCCACGCTCGACGACGTGGCCACCCTCCTGCGCGGCGACGCGTGGAAGAAGTTTCTCCGCGACCTCGCGAAGCGCAAGGGCCCCGAGGCCGAGGCCGAGGTCGCGCGCCTGCGCGCCGCCGTGATCGACGCGAAGCGCCGCCTGTCGCCCGAGCACAACTCCCGCGAACTCAACGAGCTCAAGGCGCTCGTCTACCGCGACACGGTCACCGACGCCGACGAGACGCGCAAGCTGCTCCAGCGCATCGCCGCCGTGCGCGCGACGCTGCCGATGCGCCTGCACGAGCGCCTCTTCGGGATGCTCGAGACCGCCGTCGGGCAGACCTTCGCCGCGGGCAACACCGGCAGCGGATACTCGAACCGCGCCCGTCGCGCGCGCGACCTCTTCACCGAGTTCGCAGGGCAGACGCGCATCGCGGGCGCCGCCACCGACCGCCACGGCAACGCCGACGGCACGGGCTACGACCTCGGCCGCGACGGCGCCTTCGAGGGCCACACCATTCACGTGCTGCACCTCTACTCGGGCGAGGGCTTCGACTTCTCGCTGCCCGGGTCGGCCTTTCGTCGCAAGGGCTTCGCCGTCGACCGACGCACATCGCCGGGCACCGTGAAGGAGCTCGCCGACTGGCTCGCCGAGGCCAAGCAGCTCTGGCTCATCAGCGCGCCCAAGGCCGTGATCAACAGCGAGCACGTCGAGGTCATCTACGACTTCTGGCAGCGCGGCGGCGCGCTCTACCTCTGGGGCGACAACCAGCCCTACTACGCCGACGCGAACCTCGTGATGAAGCGCCTCTTCGGCGGCGACTTCACGATGGCGGGCAACCTCCCCGGGGCCAAGGTCGTGCATGAGATCTCGCCCGCGCGAAAGGGCTTCAACGCCCACCTCGTGACGACGGGCCTCGTGCACCTCTTCGAGGGCATCACCGTGGCCTCGCTCGAGGAGCCCGTCGCCGAGCGCTACGGCTTCGCGCCGCTGCTCTACGGCAGCGCGGGCAACCTCATCACGGCGGTGCGCGAGCCGACGCCCGCGTGCGGCGCGGTGATGGTCGACACGGCCTTCACGCGCCTCTACTGCCAGTGGGACGAGGCCGGCTCCGCGCGCTACGTGTGCAACGCGGCGTGCTTCCTCGCGGCCATGACGCTGCCCGAGGAGGCCGCGCCCGAGGAGGAGACCGACGTCATCGACGCGAGCCTCGCGTACGACCCCGAGGGGGCGCTCCTGGGCGTGTGCGACCTCACGGCCGAGAAGCCCGCGCACTGGCTCGTGCTCTCCGTGGCCGAGCTCGCGGATCCGCTGCGAAACACGGGCGACATGACGCTCACCGACCCGCTGTCGGCGGGCGCGTACAACCGCGTCTTCTCCGACCAGGTCTACGGCGACGAGATGGGCCAGTGGATCGTCGGACAGGGCCGCGATCCCTTCACGCGTCGCCCCGTGGTCGAGTGCCTGCCTCTCGTGGACCTCTCGAAGGCGAAGAACCTCCGCGAGTTCACGCTGCTGCTCTGCAAGGTGCTGATGGGGGGCAAGTACCTCCCCACGGCTGCGCGGTTGCTCTTCTTCGCGGTCGTCGACCAGATGCTCGACCCCGCGCGCCGGAGCGACCACCCCGAGGTGTGGGAGTACCTCTACCGCCAGTGCCTCGCGAGCATCACGAGCACGCCGGAGTTCACGGAGCTCGGCAAGAAGGTCCCGCTGCTCGACGCGATGGCGGCGTACTTCTCGCCCGCGACCGACGAGCGCGTGCAGGTGCGCCTCTCGTTCGCGTCGGTGGGCGTCATCGCGCGGACGCTGCTCCGTGAGGGGCGCTGCCCGCGCGAGCAGGTGGCGCGCATCGCGCGGCGCGCGCTGGTCAAGCAGCTCGTGGGCGACGCCGTGGCGACGGAGAAGACCGCGCCGGGCACCGTGCACAAGGCGATCATGGCGATGCTCTACGACAACCTCTACGGCATCCCGAAGCTCCACGGCGGGAGGCTGGTGACCGTGTGGCCCGCGTTCGCGAGGGACATCACCGAGGCGCGACTGCGGCTGGAGCGCGACCTCGGCGCGACCATCGCGTCGCCCGACGACGTGACGGTGGTGCTCAACGCGCTGCTCTCGCTCGACCTGCGCCAGTACACGGCGGAGTCCGCGGTCGAGAAGCTCAAGGCGGGCGACCTCGACTTCCGCGCCGTGTGGAACAGCGACGCGAAGGTCGACGCGCTGGGCGTGCTCGACCTGCGCTTCATCGACTACGCGGAGTCGCTCGATGCGCGCGATCCGCACTACGGCGCGGTGATTCCGTTCGCGACGACGCTCGGCCCGTCGGTGTACCGCTGCATCTGCGGCAAGCCGTTCGGCGACCCCGCGAAGGAGCTCACCGACGACGCGCTCAAGGCCCTCGCGGACGCGCGTTCGAAGCACTTCCACGACGTGTACCGGGCGAAGGCCGAGGCGTGGTACCCCGCGAAGGGGACGCTGCACTACAACCTCCACCGCGCGGTGCAGCGCGTGATGAAAGAGCACTTCACCGACGCGACAGAGTTCTCGGAGGCGATGGTCCCCGCGGTGGCTGCGTACCTGCTCGACGACGCGAAGGGCTTCATCTTCGACCCCGCGCTCGAAGGCTTCATCCGCGCGACGACGGAGAGCTACCTCGCGCTGCGTCGCGCGGGGCAGAAGCACCCCGAGGGCGTGCTCACGCTGGCTGTGAAGGCCGCGGCCGAGCGCAGGCTCCTCCTCGGCGCGTAGGCGTCGCTCCCCTTCGTCTGCGCCGCTCCGCTCACAGCTCCACGCTTCCGAAGATCGGCACCGCGCCCACCTTCACGCTTCGATCCTCCGCGGTGAGCGCGTCGACGAGGCGCGGCATCTTCATCGCCGGAAGTGGCTTTGCGCCCGACGTGAGCGGCGAGAAGAAGTTGTCCCAGTGCGAGAGCAGCACCGCGCCCGGACGCAGCGCCGACATCACCCGCGGCGCGAACCTCGGGGTCGTCGTCCAGCCCGCCACGCAGCACAGCAGCAGGTCGACGCCCGCGGTGGTGTTCGCGTCGACGAGGTCCGCGCTCCCGAGGTGGTAGATGCGCCGCCCCGCGACGCGCACGTCGACCGAGAACACCGCGCCGCAGCGGTACTCCGTCACGCCGAGCGGAAGCTCCGCGCAGTCTGCGATGTCGCCAGGAAAGGGCACGCGACCGAGCGCGAAGGCCGAGTGCGTGCTCGCCACGAAGCGCAGTTCGAAGGGGCCCACCTCGGCGCGCACGGGCTCTCGCGCGGTCTTCGCCTCGACGTCGACCACATGCGCAGCTTCGACGCCCGCGGCGCGACAGAGCCTCGCGCACGAGGTCGACCCGTACACCGTCGCCCCCGTGTGCCGCGCGATCGCAGGAACATCGAGCGCGTGGTCGAAGTGGGTGTGCCCCGCCACGATGGCGTTGGCCTTTGGCGTGTGCGTCGCGACGAGCGACGCGTCGGTCACGAGCCCTCCCCGCGCGCAGCGCAAGAGCGAGGCGCGCGTGAGGTACGGGTCGATGAGCACGGTGTAGCCCTCGTGTTCGATCGAGAAGCCCGCCGTGCCGAGCCACGTGACCCGCACCGCAGACCTCCCCGAAGGGACCGAGAACGCACCCGCACCGAAGGCGATGTCGTCAGGACGCACGCGCGGACGATAGAGCACCCCGCAGCGCGAAGAAACCGGCGGCCGTAGCGACGCGCGGGCCGCCCTCGTTCGCTCTCACGGACAGGTGCGCGTGCGCAGGATCACCGGCGTGAAATCGGGGTGGGTGAAGTCGAAGGCGCCCATGAGGCTCCCCGCGACGGTATCGCGCGCGTGGCGGTCGGTGACGCTCATGCGCGGCAGGCGAAACAGGTCTTCGATGAGCTTCGGCACCGACGCCTGCTCGCTCGTGCCGTGAAAGACGTAGGGGTGCGCGGGGTCCGTCGATCGACGCGTGTACGGCGAGATGATGATGAGCGGCAGGCGGAACCCGAGGCTCACGTGGTCGCCGTTGCGGCACGCGCTCTGCGGCGGCGCGACGTGGTCGTAGAAGCCTCCCCAGTCGTCGTAGGTGAAGAGGATCGCCGTGTCGCGCCAGTTGGGCCCTTCCATCGCGGCGTTGATGACGTTGACGGTGAAGTTCTCACCGGGGCAGATGTCGGCGGGCGGGTGCTCGCTCGCGCCGCCGCCCACGTGCACGTAGGTGATGTTCGCCTGACGCCCCGCGCGGAGGTCGGCGACGAGCGCCGTCTGGTTGGCGACGTGCGCGTCGAAGTAGGCGCGGCTCCGCGTGGCCGAGCGCACGAGGCTGATCGGCGAGTACACGTCGCCCGCGGCGTCGGCGTGGGCGTACGCGCGCCACGAGAGCGATGGCGGGAGGTGGTCGATCACCGACGGGACGTCGAAGCAGGGGCGCGCGCTCCCCGTCGAGATCGCGCAGGTGGTCTGGTTGAGCGTTGCGATCGTGGTGCCGCGCTCGGCGTAGCAGCCGGGGCCCGAGTCGCAGTCGGGCCCCGGGCAGTCGGGGTTCGAGATCATCGGGGTCTGCGCCGTCCAGAGCGCGAAGTGACCCGGCGTACTGTTGGCGAGCACGGCGCTGAAGAAGCGGTCGCAGAGCACGAAGCGCCGCGCGTACTGCCAGTAGTTCGGGATCTGCGACTCGGCGTAGTAGCGCAGCGCCAGCGTCGGGCTGTGGTTCGTCGAGGTCGCCTCGGAGTTCGTGTCGAAGCCGTTCATCGCGCCGTTCGCGTAGGCGACGACGGCGCTGTGATGGCTGTGGCCCACGTCCGACGGGAGCACGCCGCTCGGGAGCCGCGTGCGCGTCCACGCGGGGCCGCTCGAACGCCGCGCGGTCGTGGTGGTGTTCGCGCCGGGGAGGCCCGTGAACATCGAATCGAGCGTGTGGTTCTCCTTCACGATCACGATCACGTGACGGATCGGCGTGGGGAAGTTGAAGCCGCCCGCGTCCGTGGGGCGATCCGCGGGCACGTCGGCGCGTTGCACGTCTGCCGCGGCGTCGGCGCGCGTCACATCGGCGACGGCGTCCATGCGCGGCGCGTCCATCGACACGTCGACGCGAGGCGCGTCGGCGAGCGCGTCCGTGCGCGGCGTGTCCATCGCGACGTCGGCGCGCGGCGCGTCGAGCGCGACGTCTTCGGGCGAGGGGGCGTCGTCCGAGGCGTCGTCGACGTCGTCGGTCACGTCGTCGTCGAAGGGCACCAGCACGTCGGGGATGTCGTCGTCGTCGGGGCGCGAGCCCGCGTCCTTCTCGACCTCGTCGGGAACGTCGGGGATCTCGACCGACGCGCTCTCGTCGGCGCAGCCGATGGGCGAGAGCGCGACGAGCGCGAGCGTGAGCAGGTGGCGTGCGGTGAGCTCCCTCGACGGCGGAGCCTACACGAATCGTCGACGCCGTCTCAGCGCGAGGGAGCGCTTCGTCGCGTCGGCAGAAGCATCAGCGCGACGGCCGCGCATGAGCACAGCGCCGCCACCTTGAACACCGCGCGCATCTCGTCGACGCCGCCGAGCGCGCCCGCGACGCCGAGGGCGAGCGCGTTCCCCGCGCTGTAGACTACGGTGTACTGAATGCCCTGCACCGACGCGCGGACCTCGGGCGGGGCGGCCTGGTCGAGCGCCTCCACGGAGGCGAGAAAGTACGTCCCGAACGAGAGCGCGTGGAGCACCTGCGCGAGACCGATCGCGACGTCGCTCGACGCGTAGGCCACCACGAGCCAGCGCACGACGCCCACCGCGCACGAGAGCGCCATGACCCTCGACGGGCTGAGACGGCCGAGCCAGCGGCGCGAGAAGAGCATCACGGCGATCTCGCAGGCCACGCCGAGCGCGATCGAGGCGCCCGCCCACGTGCCGCCCGCGCGCCGCGCGAACCACGTCGGAAAGAGCTGGTCGTACGGCGCCTGCCCCATCTGCACGAGCACGCCCGCGAGGAGCACGCGGCCCACTTCGACGTCGCGCGCCACGCGACGGAACGCGGGCCAGAGCGGCTCGCCCCGCCTCGGAGGCGCCGCGGGGAGCGTGAAGGTCGCGAGCGCAGCGCCCACGAGCAGCGCGAGCGTGAGCCACACGGCGGTCTCGGGCCCCGCGTGATCGAGGAGCGAGCCCGTGCCGAACGCGGCGAGGAGGTAACCGAAGCTGCCCCACGCGCGGATGCGTCCGAAGGGCGTCCCCGTGCGCTTCGACCACGCGAGGAGGAGCGTGTCGGCGAGCGGTCCGACCGACGAGCGGAACACCGTGTAGAGCGCCACCACGGCGACGACGCCCGCCGTCGAGCGCACCACCGTGAGCAGCGCGAACGACAGCGCCGCGCCGCCCGCGACGAGCTGCAACACGCGCCCCGGAGAGCGCAGCAGGTCCGCGGTGTACGTCCAGATCGGCGTCGAGAGGATGCGCACGATCGGCAGGGCCGCGAGGAACCACGCCGCCCCGCGCGACGAGAGCCCCCGCGCCTCGAGGAACGACGCCATGAACGGTCCGAACGCGCCGATGGCCGCGAAGAGCGCGAAGTAGTAGGCCGCGAGCGCGCGGGCCGTACCGTCGCGTGGCGGCGCGTCGCTCAACGCGGCGTCTTCTCCGGCAGCGCCCGCTCGCGTCGCACGACGAGGTGCGTCGCGCCCGCGACCCCGATCGGCAGCAGCAGGAGGCTCACGCCCGGCACGAGGAGCGCGAGCGCGCCCACGCAGCCGAACACGAACGCAGCCCCGATGTTGGCGCGGAACCACGTCACCCGCGCGCGCACGCCCATGTTCCGCTGGCTGAGCGGATAGTCGCAGAGGTCCCACGCGACGAGCATCGCCGCGACGACGACCTTCATCGGGATCGTCACGATCATCGCCACGGGGAAAATGAGATCGACGATCGCGAGCGCGCCGAGAATGGGCACGCCCACGAGGAGCGACGTGAGCGACACGCGCAGCCCTCGGAGCGCCGAGTCGATCCACGGCCCGTCGGGGCGCACCACGCCGCCGAGGGCCTCCTCGTGCTCGCGGCACAGGTCGTCGAGCGCGGGGCCCGAGAGCGGCTGCGCGAGCGCGAGGCCCGCGAAGGCCGAGAGCACCACCGCGATCAAGCCGAGAAGGATCTTGAGCAGCAGCGAGGCCGCGGCGCCCGCCCACGAGCTCCCGAGGGCCCCGGCGATCGCGTCGGCGGCGCGCAGCGCGCCCCACACCGCGAGCGTCGAGAGAAGTCCCGTCGTCACGAGCGCGACGAGCACGGGCACGATCGCGAGGCGCCAGCTCCTCGGGCGGAGCACCACGAAGCGGACGCCCGCCCCGAAGGACGAGAGCCCGTCGAGCGCCCTCGGCTGCGCGGGCATGCCGAGACCCTTCTCGGGCGCGGGCGCGAGCTCGTTCACGTCGCGCCCTGGAGCCTCTGGAGCAGGGCCCTGATCGACTGGTTGATGTCTCCCGCGCCGAGCGCGATCACCATGTCACCGGGCTGCGTGAGCGCCTCGAGGCGGTCGACGACCTTGTGCTTGTCGCCCTCGAAGATCACGTGGCGGTGACCGTGACGACGGATCGCGTCGGCCAGCCGCTCGCCCGTCGCGCCCGCGATGGGCGCCTCTCCCGCGGCGTAGACCTCGGTCACGACGAGCACGTCGGCGAGGTTGAACGCGCGCGTGAACTCGTGAAAGAGGTCCCGCGTGCGGGTGTATCGGTGCGGTTGAAACGCGGCGACGACCCTGCGTCCGAAGCCCGATTTCGCGGCGCGCAGCGTGGCCTCGACCTCGGCGGGGTGGTGGCCGTAGTCGTCGACGAGGGTGATCCCCTTGGCCTCGCCGATGATGGTGAAGCGGCGCTGCACGCCTTCGAAGGTCGCGAGCGCGTGACGAACTGCATCCGCGGGCACGTCGAGCTCGTCGGCCACGGCGATCACGGCCAGGCAGTTGAGCACGTTGTGCTGACCGGGCACGCGCACCTCGAAGCGTCCGAGGTCTTCGCCGCGGCGCGTGACGCGGAAGCTCGTCGTGGTGCCCGAGAAGACCGGGTCGCTCGCGACGTAGTCCGCCTGCGGATTGGTGCCGTAGGTGACGTGACGGCGGTCGATGCGGGGGAGGATCTCCTGCACGCCGGGGTGATCGAGGCACACCACCGCGAGCCCATAGAAGGGAATGCGCTGCGCGAACTCGACGAAGGCGGTCTTGAGCGCCTCGTGCGTCCCGTGGTGGTCGAGGTGCTCGGGGTCGATGTTGGTGATGACCGCGATGGTGGGCGTGAGCTTGAGAAAGCTCCCGTCGCTCTCGTCGGCCTCGGCCACGAGGAGCTCGCCGCTCCCTGCGCGCGCGTTCGTTCCGATCGCGTTGAGCTTGCCGCCGATGACCACCGTGGGGTCGAGCCCCGCGCCCGAGAGCACCGTGGCCACGAGCGACGTGGTGGTGGTCTT
Organism: Polyangiales bacterium; assembly: GCA_046351535.1. Lineage (GTDB taxonomy): Bacteria > Myxococcota_A > Polyangia > Polyangiales > CAISKJ01. Next base: position 36,686 of record JAXLYG010000060.1, on the reverse strand, counting down.
GCCGTGCGACCCCGCGATCGCGATGCCGTACTTCAGACGCATCAGCTCCGCGAGCATCTCGGCGCGCGCGATGACGGGGATGCCGTGCTCTCGCGCCGCGGCGATCTCGGGGTTCTCGTTGGTGACCGCCGACGAGTAGACCACCACGTCGGCGCCCGCGACGTTCTCCGCGCGGTGACCGACGTAGGTGTTCGCGCCGAGCGAGTCGAGGCGCCGCGTGGTGTCGCCCGCCTTCAGGTCGCTGCCAGACACGGCGTACCCGAGCGAGAGGAGCACCTCCGCGATGCCCGACATCCCGATGCCACCGATGCCGACGAAATGAATGTGCCGTACGCGTCCGCGAAACATGTTGGGCGGAGGGTGTTACCGCTCGCGGCCCCCTCGGCGCAACAGGAGAGACCGCCGCCGTCGCGTCCGCTACGTCGAGACCTTCGCGTCGAGCGCCGCGAGCAGGGCGTCTGCGAGACCGTGATCGGCGTGCGAGCGCACCGTCACGCGAAGCCCGTTGGCGTCGCCCGAGATGAGCTCCGCGCGCCCTCGGACGAGCCCCGCGCAGCCCTCGTCCTGCGCGATGAAGGACCAGCGACGGAGCCCGTCGGGCGCCGTGCGCCTCGCGATGCGCAGGCGCCACGAGCCCGCGCGTCCGTAGGCCGCGTCGACCTCTCCGCGCGGCACCGTGAGGTCGACGCCGTCGAAGTAGAAGCCCCGCGCGCGCGTGCTCGGGTCGGTGACGTACCACTCGCGATGGAGCACCGCGGGCGACGCGAGACCGAGCGCGGCGGCGAACGACGCGAGGTCCGCGAGCGGTGCGGTGGCCGTGTGACACACGCGCGCCTCGCTGCGGACGGGCGCGTCGACGCGGGGCATCCAACCGAGCGGCGCGTAGTGGAGGTCGTCCGTGACGAGCCCGCCGAAGGTGCGCGGGGAGTACTCGGCCACGACGAGCTTGACCGCGCCCCCATCGAAGGGGTGACGGCGTTCGAACTCGCACGAGCGCGTGCGATGCACCCAGTCGAGCGGCGTTGCGGGCGGCGTCGTTGGCGTGAGCATCGGGAGCACGTGCTGCTTGAGGAGCATCGCCATGCGCGAGCGCATCGCGGGCGATCCGTCGACGCAGAGCGGCTGGCCGTCGCGCTTCACGACGTGCAGCGGGCCGCAGGTGAGTTCGAAGCCCGCGGTCGACGCGTCGACGTCGTCGTCGCGCCCGTGGATCACGCCCACGTTCACCCAGAGGACCGCCTTCGCGTCGCCGCTGACGAAGACGCGCTCCAGTCGATCGGGAGAGACCTGCGCGAGCGCGTGCAGCACCGCGTCGCCGAAGTGGACCTCGCCGCGGGTGTCGAGCGTGTGGGCCGTGAGCGAAGACCGGCGCTCCGTCGCGCAGGCTTCGAGAAAGGCGGTGCGGGCGTGTTTGAGGAGCGTCGCTTCGTCGAGGAAGCCGAACGTTTCGAGCGGTGTCATCGCGCGGCGGAGGGTATCAGCCACGCGGAGGGAGTCACCCGAGCTTGCGCTTGACCACCTCGGTCACGAGCTTGGGGTTCCCCTTGCCGCCCGTGGCCTTGATCGCCATGCCGACGAGGGCGCCGAGCACGTTGGCGTTGCCTGCGCGGTAGCGTCCCACCGCGTCGGCGTTCTTCGCGAGCACCTCGTCGACGGCCGCTTCGACCGCCGAGGTGTCGGTGATCTGTCGCCAGCCCTTCGCGTCGACGATGGCCCGCGGAGATCCGCCGTTGGCGAAGAGCTCGCCGAGCACGTCACGCGCCTGCTTCGACGAGATCACCGACTCGTCGACGAGCGCGAGCAGCTCCGCCACCTCTCCGCCGCCGAAGGGAACCGCCGTGAGCTTCCTCGCGCGGAGCTCGCCCACGACCTCGTTCGAAAGGAGGCTCGCCGCGGCCTTCGCCTTCGCGCCCTTGGCGAGCGCGCCCTCGAAGACCGATCGCAGCCCCTCGTCGCCCGAGAGCAGCCTCGCCTCGTCGGCGCTCACGCCGTGCTTGTCGCGCAGCGCGACCGCGGCGGCGTCGAGCTCGACGGCCTTCGCGGGCTCCTTCGACTCCCTGGGCGCCTCCTTCGCGGGCTTCGCGGCGGGCTTCGTCGCCTCGCCAGAGGCGCGCGTCACGGCGCGGGTCCACGCGTCCTTGAGCGAGACCGTGCGGTTGAACACGGGCGCGCCGTCGGCGCTGTCGGCGTCGACGACGAAGAACCCGATGCGTTCGAACTGGTAGTGCTCACCGACCTTCGCCGACGCGAGCGAGGGCTCGACCTTCGCGCGCACGAGCGTGAGCGAGTCGGGGTTGATGTCGAGCTTGAAGTCTCGCTCGGTGCCCGGCGCCTCGACGTTGAAGAGCCGATCGTAGAGCCGCACCTCGGCCTCGACGGCGTGCGCGGCGCTCACCCACTGGATGGTTCCCTCGACCTTGCGGCCGTTGCCCGCGCCGCCGCGCGAGGTCGGATCGTAGGTGCAGCGGAGCTCGGTGACCTCTCCGTCGGCGCCCTTCACCACGCGCTCGCACTTGATGATGTAGCCGTGACGAAGGCGAACCTCGCGGCCCGGCGAGAGGCGGTAGAAGCCCTTGGGCGGGTCCTCCGCGAAGTCGTCGCGGTCGATGAAGAGCTCGCCCGAGAACGGAACGCTCCGCGACCCCTCCTTCGGGATGTCGTGCGGCCAGTACGGCGCGTCGAGCGTCTCGACCTCGCCCGCGGGCCAGTTCTCGATCACCACCTTGAGCGGCTTGAGCACCGCCATCACGCGCGGCGAGCGCGGCGAGAGGTCTTCGCGGATGTGGTACTCGAAGAGCGCGATCTCGACGATCGAGAGGCTCTTCGAAACGCCGATGCGCTGACAGAACGCGCGGATCGCGTCGGGCGTCACGCCCCTGCGCCGCAGGCCCGCGATGGTGGGGAGCCGCGGGTCATCCCAGCCGCGTACGTGACCGCCCTCGACGAGCTCGATGAGCTTGCGCTTGCTCATCACGGTGTACGTGAGGTTGAGCCGCGCGAACTCGGTCTGCTCGGGGAGCGTGCCGAAGCCCTCGTCGCACTCCGTCGCGCGGAGCACCCAGGTGTAGAGCTCGCGGGCGTTCTCGAACTCCATCGTGCAGATCGAGTGCGTGATGCCCTCGATGGCGTCGCTGAGGCAGTGCGCGAAGTCGTAGAGCGGATAGACCACCCAGGTGTCGCCCTGGCGGTAGTGATGCGCGCTCTTCTTGATGCGGTAGATGTTGGGGTCGCGCATCTTGAGGTTCGGCGACGCCATGTCGATCTTGGCGCGGAGCACGGCCTCGCCCTCTTTGAACTCTCCGCGGGTCATCTTGCGAAAGAGCTCGAGGTTCTCGTCGGGCGAGCGGTCGCGCCACGGCGACGGCGTGCCGGGTTCAGAGACCGTCCCGCGGCCCTTCGACATCTCCTCTTCGGTCTGGTGGCACACGTACGCGCGACCGAGCTTGATGAGCTTCTCGGCGTAGGCGTGGAGCTTCGGGTAGTAGTCCGAAGCGAAGAACAGCTTGTCGCCCCAGTCGAAGCCGAGCCACCGCACGTCGCGCTGGATGCTCCCGACGTACTCGATGCTCTCGGTCGTGGGGTTGGTGTCGTCCATGCGGAGGTGGCACACGCCGCCGAAGTCGCGCGCGATGCCGAAGTTCAGATGGATCGACTTGGCGTGGCCGATGTGAAGGTAGCCGTTGGGCTCGGGCGGAAAGCGCGTGCACACGCGCCCCTTGTATTTGCCGCTCTTCACATCGCGCGCGACCATCTCGCGCACGAAGTCACTGGGAGTCTCGGTTGCGTCAGACACGGAGCTGTACCTCGTCGTAAGGGGCCGCGGAGGGTATCTCTGCGACGCCCCATCGGCAAACTCCGAGGTGCGAGGAGTCTCGATGCGCCCCCGACGAGGCGCGCTCGCGCGCTGCCCGATCAGCCCGGCGGACGCTCGCAGCGGTTGGTCACCGCGTCGCAGGGGATGCCGTTGCAGCACATCGCGCCGCCAGGGCCGGGACACACCCCGTGCTCCGCCACGCAGGGGCGCACGCAGCGGTGTGTGGCCGCGTCGCAGGTGAAGCCCGAGCAGCAGTCGGTGCCGCCCGGACCGGGGCAGGTGCCGGTCTCCATCACGCAGGTGCGGGTGACGACGCGCGCGACCCACTGCGCGCTGTGGTTGTGCGACGTGACGTTCTGAAAGGGCAGCCAGAACGCGGGCCAGCTCGTGTCGCGTCCGCGGCCGAACTCGTCGACGTCGACGCCCACGGCGGCCATCCAGATCTGCGGCTGCTGGCACGTCGCCCACGCGGTGCTCTGCGGGGTGTTCTCCGTCGGCGACGCAGGCGGATAGCAGTTCGGGAGGCCGTCGTTCTCCACGCGAACGCCGTAGTTGCGGTTCGACGAGAAGGTCACCCAGAGGATGTGCCCCATGCCGTAGCTCTGCACGTAGGGGCTCCAGCGGGGCCACGAGTTGGTGAGCCCTTCGCCGCCGTTGAGTCGGCTGAGCGCCGAGATCGCGCCGCCGTCGGCGGAGGCGAGCCAAACCTGCGCGCCGCGGTTGTAGAAGATGTCGCCCGACTCGGCGTGGTTGAACACGATGAACTGCCCGTCGGGCGAGTACGACGGGTAGTAGTTGCCCGCGTCGGGCATCGGGATCTCGCGGCGCAGGTTGGCCGGCAGGAGGAGCCGCGGCGTCGAGAAGTTCTGCGCAGCGTCGACGTCCATCGCGTAGAGGTCGCCGCCGTGAAAGTGGTGGTCGCCCTGGCGCGCGATGGAGCCCGCGCGCGGCGCCACGAAGACCACGTGACGGTCGTCGGCGGACCAGTCGGGCTGCGTGCCCACCATCGTGCCCGGGAGCATGATGTCGCGCACGCGCGCGCCGGTCTCGCCGTTGTAGAGCGTGAAGGTGCGGTTGCCCGTGCCCGCGTACGTGAAGGTCGAGCCGAGCATGAACGCGTGGTCGTGCGTGAAGGTCTGAAAGCCCGGCGGGATCGTGGCCGCGGCGACCATCGTCCGATCGCGCACCCGCATGAGCTGCGTGCGCACGTCGGCGAACTCGTCGTCGGCGTCGGGGTCGTCGACGCCGACGCTGACGCGCTCTCCGTCGCGCGAGAGGTTGTGGCAGCCCGTGCAGCGGCCCGAGGTGCCCGACTCGAGGAAGGCCGTGTCGACGCGGTCGCGCGCGCCGAAGTCGTGGAGGTAGATGCCGCCCGTGCGACCCGCCGTTCCGCCGAAGACGGCGGACTGCCAGTAGTAGATGCCGCCCTCGATGTCTTCGAAGGAGAACTGGATGCGGCGCGTGCGAGAGGCGCTCGTGGCGCAGGCGGTGCCGTTGGTGCCGCGCACGGTGACGGTGACGGGCTCGCGTCCGCGGTTGAGGAGCACGAGCGCGTCCCACACGTTCTGCGGGATGCCGAAGGCGCACGCGCCCGTGGCGCGACCTCGCACGGAGGTGATGGCGCTGCACCGCGTGGTCACGCGGATGTCGGTGACGGCGTTGATGAAGTCGATCTCCCAGAGCGTGTTGCCGGTGCCGGGGCTGAACTGGAACTCCAGCACGTTGAGGTTCGGCGGGAGCAGCACGCCGTCGGGCGGATAGATGAGCTCGGGGCGCCCCGCGGGGTCGCTCGAACACACGGGCTCCGACGACTCGGGGAAGGGGGTCGACGGGCAGTCCATGCAGGCGAAGCGCTGCGTCATGCGCTCCGGCGGGCGGTATGTGTCGAGGGGCGCGACGTCGACGGCGGGTCGGTCGATGGGCGCCACGTCGAAGCGAGGAACGTCGAAGCCCGCGTCTCGCCGCACGGCCACGTCCGCCGAGGGCTTCGAAGCGTCGCCGTCGTCGTAGAGGATGCCGTTGCCCGTCTGGCTGCACGCGGCGAGCGCCGCGAGCGCAGCGATCCACACGAACATCGATCGGAGCGCGCGTGTCATCGGCGGATTCCCTTCGAAGGAGGCGACCCTCACCTCCGTCGGTGACGATTGTCGCAAACCTCCGCGGCGCTTGTCGCCCCCGTCGGGATCTCCGATGATCATTCGGGTGATGAGGCTCCGCGCGCTGCTCCTGGTCGCTCCCCTCGCGGCGTGCTCCGAGCGTGTGAGCGCGCCGCGCGACGCCACCGCCAACGTCGACGTGATGCGCGCCGACGTCGCGCTCGACGCGTCCGCCGACGCGTCCGACACGGACGTCGACACGGTCTCGGTTCGCACGTGCAGCGAGCTGCGACTCGGCGCCATCACCGCCGCGCCGGGGGGACTTCTCGCCGCGTATCCGGGCTCGCGCCTCGCGCTGACGGGCGACGACCTCGCGGTGATCGATCGGGTGTCCGTCGGCGGCGTCGAGGTGACCTTCGAACGCGAGGGCGACGCGGTGATCACGCACGTCCCTCCGATGCTGGCGCCGGGCGAGCAGACGGTGGTCGTCGCGAACGAGCGCTGCAGCGCCTCTCGCGCGATCACGGTGTCGCGCCTCCTCGCCCAGATCCCGCGCGAGGGAGGGCGTGTGACGCTGCTCGACTGGGCGAGGCTCGACGCCGCGGGGGCCCTCGACACGGGGCTGTCGTCGATCGTGCAGGGGCAGTTCACCGTCGACGGGAGGGCGCTCGTGCTCCGCGATCGAGACGGTCGCGTGGCGGTGTCGTGGCTCGCGCCGATGCGCACCACGACGCTCACGCTGCGGGCGAGGGGACCCTTCGCCCTGGCGTGGGGCACGGTGGTGCCGACGCAGGCGCTCCTCGCGGTGCCCACGGGGATGCCCTCAGGGCTCCTCCGCGTCGACACCGATGCGACCGCGGTGACGCCCTACGAAGGCCCCGCGAACGACCCCATCGGCGTCGCGACGACGCTCGACGGCTTTCGCGCGCTCGTGCTCGATCAGGGAGGCGTCGGCTACGCGCTCGACCGACCCTTCGCGCGCACCCCCGCGTGGTCGCGCTTCGGCGATTTCACCACCGTGCGAAGCCCCGCGGAGATCGTGCTCGAACAGGGCGCCGCGGTGACGATCCACGGTCCCCTCGCGGCCGTGTACGACGCGACGGATCCGCCCGCGGTGCTCCCGATGGACTCGCTCACGGGCACGCTCGGCGAGCGCCTCGAAGTCCCCGGCGCGGCGGGCGGGATGTACTTTCTCTCGGGCGACGTCGTGGCGATGGACGCGACCACGCCCGAGGTCATCACCGCGGACATCACCGCGCTCACGGGGATCGTCAGCCGTGAGCCCCTCGAAGGCGAGAGCCCCACGGGCGTCGTTCGAACGCACACCGCGGCCACGCTCTACCGCGTCGGCGCCGTCGCGCTGCGAATGTCAGCGTCGGGCGTGCCCGAGGGAGACTCGCTGCACGTCTTCGACTTTCACCGCGAGCCCGCCGTCGAGGAGCGCCGCGTGATGATCGCGGGCCTGCGCGGCGTGGCGGGGATTCAGGGCGCGGGCGATCCCTTCGCCGTGTGGACGGCGCGCGCGGTGATGCGCGTGCGAGGCACCGACGGCGAGCGCGTGGTCGAGCGCGCGGTGCCTGCGGCGGAGGGTGAGGTCGGCTTCGTGGTGGTGCCGCGGTAGCGCGGCGGTCAGTGGCCCGAGGGGTTGGGCCACGGATCGGCGGCCTGACCCTGGTCGGGCTTCACGATCGGCGGCGCGGGCCGCGTGTCGGCCTCGGGCGAGGGGACCGCGATGCGGTAGGGCACCGACGCTTCGCCTTCGCCGAGCCGCTGAAACACTTCGAGCAGATCGCCCGCGTGCACCGGGAGCTCCGCGCGATTGGGCACGCGGAGCCCGCGGAGCGTGGCCTGCCAGTGACCCTGCGCGTCGGCGTGGATGAGCGCCGCGGGTCGCTGGCCGAGGTCGAGCGAGAGCCGCAGGTCGTGGACGACGACGAGGGCCTCGGGGAGCGCGTCGTCGCCCGCGAGGGTCACGGTGACGGCCTCGATGTCGCGACAGCCCACGCAGGGATGGACCCCCTCGATGCGCGCGGTGGCCGTGGGAACAGGCTCTGCGGGGGACATGCAGCCCACGAGCGCGAGGGCGGCGGTGACGAGCGCGGGACGCGTTGCGTTCATCGGAGGTTCCTCACATGCGGGGGACTTCGACGTAGATCGATTGAGAGGCCTCACCGTCGGCGGTGGCCTGGAACACGCGGATCACGTGACCGCGCTGCACGGCCGAGACGACGCCGGGGCTGAGCTGCCGCGGGGTGATGGTGATCGCCCAGCGTCCCGCGTCGCTCGCGCGCGCATTTCCGCCGAGCTGCTCACCCGTCGAGGTCGGGGGGATGCTGTCGTCGTAGGCGATCACCGTGGCGCCGGGGTGCGCGTCGTTGCCGCCGATGGTCACGATCACGCCGCCCATGGGGCAGTCGAGGACGGGGCACGACGTGACCGACTGGATCGTCGCGCTCGGAGGAGGCAGCGGGAGCGAGCGCGTGAGGCACCCCGAGAGGGCCACGACAGCGAGCGCGAAGAGCGTTGCGCGACGAGGGAGGAGCACGGTGAAAACCATTGCACCCCGAATGCCGGGGCGTCCACCGATGGAATAACACTCCAGTGCCATGAAACGCCAACCAGAGGACTTCCCAGGGTGGCAATCGGGGTTGGCAAGAGGGGCTGAGAAACGTCTCGGAGTGACGGGGTAAGTCCGCGAAGAATGGCGGCGCGGGGCGCGGTCTGATAGAACGCGCGTACCCCTTCAACCGGCTGAGAAATAGGGCGTTTGATCGTCCGACGGCGGGTGGTGGGAGTGACTCTCGCTGGCTCCCGTTCGCGGGGCGACGCGCTGTGACCCGACGACCCCGCTCCCGCTCCCTCCCGAGCGATCCGGGGGGGTGGGGCGCGGCGCACGGCGCTCGATGCGGGCGGAGCGAGACGCGGCGAGCGACGGATTGACCAACACAGGTAACACGACCCGATGAGTGACACGACCGCGACCCCCTCAGGCGGACCCGATCAGCCGCCGCCTTCGAACCCGAACGGCGCGCTGGTCCCGACCCTGATCGAAGAGGAGATGCAGCGCAGCTACCTCGACTACGCGATGAGCGTGATCGTGGGCCGCGCGATCCCCGACGCGCGCGACGGACTGAAGCCCGTGCACCGTCGCATCCTCTACTCGATGTACGGCCTCAAGCTGGTGTGGAACCAGGCGTACAAGAAGTCCGCCCGCGTCGTCGGCGAGTGCCTCGGTAAGTACCACCCCCACGGCGACTCCTCGGTCTACGACGCACTCGTGCGCATGGCCCAGGACTTCGCCATGCGCATGGTGCTCATCGACGGCCAGGGGAACTTCGGCTCCGTCGACGGCGACCCCGCCGCGGCCATGCGTTACACCGAGGTCCGCCTCGCGCGCCTCTCCGACGAGCTCCTCGCCGACATCGAGAAGGAGACCGTCGACTTCGTCGACAACTTCGACGCGAGCGAGCAGGAGCCCGCGGTGCTCCCGGCGCGCTTCCCCAACCTCCTGGTGAACGGCTCGGGCGGCATCGCCGTGGGCATGGCGACGAACATCCCGCCGCACAACCTCGGCGAGATCATCGACGCCACCATTCACCTCATCGAGAACCCCGCGGCCGACTCGCGCGCGCTCATGCGCTTCGTGCAGGGCCCCGACTTCCCCACGGGGGCGCTCATCCTCGGGCGACAGGGCATCGAGCAGGCGTACACCAACGGCCGCGGCTCCATCGTGATGCGCGCCCGCGCCACCATCGAGCCCATCGGCCGCGGTGACCGCGAGATGATCGTGGTGACGGAGATCCCGTACCAGGTCAACAAGGCCCAGATGCTCAAGAAGATGGCCGACATGGTGCGTGAGAAGCGCCTGGAGGGCATCTCCGACATCCGTGACGAAAGCTCGCGCGAGGGCATGCGCGTCGTGATCGAGCTCAAGCGCGACGCCAACGGCCAGGTCGTGCTCAACAACCTCTACAAGAACACGCAGCTCCAGGAGACCTTCGGGGTCAACACGCTCGCCATCGTGGGCGGACAGCCGAAGATGCTCTCGCTCGAGGCCGCGCTTCGGGTCTTCGTCGAGCACCGCCGCGACGTGGTCACGCGCCGCACGCGCTTCGAACTCCGTCAGGCCGAGGGGCAGCGCGAGCTCGTGCTCGGCCTCGGGATGGCGACGACGGACATCGACACGGTGATCCAGACGATCCGCGAGAGTCCCGACGTCGACACCGCGAAGACGCGCCTCATGGCGCTGCCCCTCAAAGGGCTCGAAGAGTTCGTTCGCCGCGCGGGCAGGCCCGAGTCCGAGATCGCCGAGGCCGCGCTCATCACCGACTTCAGGCTGAGCGAGCGGCAGGCGAAGGCGATCCTCGACATGCGCCTCGCGCGGCTCACGGGCCTCGAGCGCGAGAAGCTCGCGGCGGAGTACGGCGAGCTGTCCGACACCATCGCGCGGCTCAAGGCCATCCTCGGGAGCGAGACCGTGCTCCTCGAGGTGATCAAGGGGAGCTCCGCGAGGTCCGCGCGCGCTACGCCGACGCGCGTCGCACGGAGATCGTCGCGGCCGAGGGCGAGATCTCGATCGAGGACCTCATCGCCGAGCACGACGTGGTGGTCACCTGCTCGCACCAGGGCTTCATCAAGCGCACGGCCCTCGCGGACTACCGCGCGCAGCGCCGCGGCGGCCGCGGACGCATCGGGATGGAGGCCCGCGACGAGGACTTCATCAACAAGTTCTTCACCGCGAGCACGCACGACCACGTGCTGTTCCTCTCGGACAAGGGCAAGGCCTACCTCCGCAAGGTCTACGAGATCCCCGAGGGGGCGAGGAACTCCAAGGGCCGCTCGATCGTGAACTTCGTGGGCCTCGCCTCGGGCGAGAAGCTCGCCGCCGTCGTGCCCATCAAGGAGTTCCGCGAGGGCATGGACCTCGTGACCGCCACGGCCAAGGGCTTCGTCAAGCGCACGGAGCTCAAGGCCTACGCGAACATCCGCGCGACGGGCATCATCGGCGTGGCCATCGACGAGGGCGACGCGCTCCTCCGCGCGGTCATCACCGAGAGCGCCGATCAGGAGATCATCCTCGGCACCACGCAGGGCATGAGCATCCGCTTCGCCGTCTCGGAGATCCGTCAGGTGGGCCGAGACTCCCGCGGCGTGCGCGGCGTCGAGCTCCGCGACATCGACACCGTCGTCTCGATGGACGTCATCCGTGACGCCGACAAGCAGGAGGTGCTCGCCGTGTGCGCCAACGGCTTCGGCAAGCGCACCCCCGTGAGCGAGTACCGCCTCCAGGGCCGCGGCGGCGTGGGGATCATCGCGATCAACACCAGCGAGCGCAACGGCGACGTCGTCGACCTCGACCTCGTCTACGAGACCGACCAGATCATGGTGATCACCGACCGCGGACAGATCATCCGCACGAAGGTCGCCGAGGTGCGCTGCGCCGGTCGCAACACGCAGGGCGTGAAGATCATGGAGCTCGAAGAGGGCGAGCACGTCGTGGGCGTCGAGCCCCTCGCCGAGCTCGAAGCCGACGCGGTGCCCGAGGGCGCGAGCGAGGCGCCTCCCCCCAACCTCGAAGGGCTGAGTGTCCCTCCGCCCCCGCCCGGTGAAGAGCCCCCGCCCGGCGACGTGAACTGAGCGTCGCGCGCGCCACCCCTTGTGGCGCGACACGGTCATCGCGCACTATCACAGACGAACCATGCGCCTGCTCCGCGCCTCGTGCCTCGCGGGGATGGTCCTCGCGCCGACGCTCGCCAACGCACAGCCCCTCACGGCACCGTGGTCGTCCGCGGCGCCTTCGACCGCGCCTGAAGACCCCGCGACCTTCCGCGCGCCGCCGCCCGCTTCGCACTGGCCCACGATCGCGCCCGCGCGCGTCGCGCCCGCGCTCCTCACTGCCCCGTTGCAGGTCGAGCGCGAGGTGATCGAGCCCGCGGCGGATCACAACTTTCAGCTCCCCACGGCGCGGCCGATGCGGCTCGGCGACATCATGGGGCACTACATCAGCCACCTGGGCTGGGTGGGGCTGCGCTACGGCCTCACGCGCTCGGTCGACGTCGGCGTCGGCGTGCCCTTCTACTTCGCGGGGATGTCCGCCGACGTGCGCGTGGCCTTCCTTCAACGCCGCGGCGTGGCGATCTCGTGGTGGGCCTACGTGACCATCCCCTTCAAGCCCGACGGCGAGTTCGCGACCTCGAACCTCGGCTTCACGTGGGCCTACGCGGGCCTCGGATGGCTCACGGGCCCCCTGGTCTCGCTCTGGAGCGGACGCATCGGCGTTCACATCGGCCTCCACGCCGCGCAGCGCACGGGCCTCGGGGGCCTGTGGGCCTTCGGTCACGCCACCGTCGACGTGCGCATCGTCGAGGGAATCAAGGCCATCGCGCAGGGCCTCGCGCTCTACGAGGTCGCCGAGGAGTCGGGCGAGCGCGCGCGCACGCTCCTCGGCAACGGGCAGCGTCGCTTCATCCCCTTCGTGCTCCTCGGGGTGCGCTTTCACACGCGGCGCTTCGCTGCCGATATCGGCGCGCTGGCGCCCCTCTCCGATCAGTCTCCGCTCTACTCCGAGAGCCTCGCCGTGCTCCCGTGGATGTCGCTCTCGCACCTCTTCTGAACCGCGCGCGGCGCACGCACCGAAGCATCGGGTCTCTCGTAAACTGAATCACTGTCTTGAATAGAAGAGTCCTCCGTCGTAGGTTCACGCCTGCCGCGCAGCTCTTCTTCTCTCTCGGCGCGGGCACCGAGGAGCCTTCACCATGCATGCAGACTGGATTCGCGCGCTCGCGGGCGGCGGGCTCATCGGGCTGAGCGCCTCGATCCTGCTCCTCGCCAACGGTCGCATCGCGGGGGTCACGGGCATCGTCGCGGGCGTGCTCGACCCGAAGCCCGGCGAGTTCGACTGGCGCGCGCTCTTCCTCGCGGGGCTCCTCGCGGGCGGCGTGGTCGCGAGGCTCGCGCTCGGCGGGGTGTTCTCGGCCGCGGGCACGACGCCCGTCCTCGCGATCGTCGCGGGCCTCCTCGTCGGCGTCGGGACGCGCCTCGCCAACGGCTGCACGAGCGGTCACGGGGTCTGCGGTCTTTCGCGCTTCTCGCCGCGCTCGCTGGTCGCCACGGTGACCTTCATCGCCTCGGGCGCCGTCACGGTGTTCGCGGCGCGGGGGCTGCGATGAGCCCGTCGCGTCGCGATTTCGTGGGCGCGCGCGCGGCGGCGCTCGTGGCGGGGTCGGTCTTCGGCTTCGGCCTCGCGCTCTCGGGGATGACGCGCACGGAGAAGGTCCGAGGCTTCCTCGATTTTCTCGGCGCGTGGGACCCGTCGCTGATGTTCGTGATGGGCGGCGCGGTGCTCGTTCACATGGTCGCGTATCGCGTCGTGGCGCGCCGCGCGTCGCCCGTGTTCGCGTCGACCTTCTCCGTGCCCACGCGCCGCGACCTCACGGCGAGGCTCATCGTGGGCTCGGCGCTGTTCGGTGTGGGGTGGGCGCTCGGCGGCTTCTGTCCGGGCCCCGGTCTCGTGTCGCTGGTGTCGGGCGCGCCGTCGGCCGTGGCCTTCGTGGTCGCGATGCTCGCGGGCGTGGCGCTCACCGATCACCTCACGCCCGACGAGGGCCGCGGGAGCCTCATGCCCGAGGCTCCGAAGGGGACCTCGACGGACGATCGCGTGATGCTCGGCGGTGAGGTGGCCTGAGGAGGGGAGGGCGCGGTCAGACGGTGGCGAAGGCCGCGTCGGGGATGTCGATCGCGCTGGAGTCCGCGGCGTCGAGCACCTTCGAGATGGCCTCGACGGAGGGGAGCACGTTGCGGGCGTAGTAGAGCGCCGCCCACTTCTTGCCCTCGTAGAACGCGCGGTCGGGGTGACCCTCGGGCACGCTCGGGAGCTTCTCGAGCGCGATGCGCGCGGCGTCGAGGAGGAGCCACGAGACGGCCGTCACGGCCATCATCTCGAGGTAGCGCGTCGAGCCGAGCGGGACGAGCGAGACCTGGCCGCTCATGAACCAGCCCTGGAGCTTCATCGTCGCGCCCTGGAGGCACTCCGCGGCCGCGCCGAGCGCCTGCACCGCGGGGCCGAGGTCGGGGTGCGACGCGTTCGCGGCGATGAAGGTCATGATGTCGCCGAAGAACTCCATCGCGTGACGGCCGCCGTTCTGACCGAGCTTGCGGCCCACGAGGTCCATCGACTGGATGTGGTTGGTGCCCTCGTAGATCGAGAAGATCTTCGAGTCGCGGCAGTACTGCTCGACGGGGTAGTCCTGGATGTAGCCCGCGCCGCCGTAGGTCTGGATCGCCGTCTCGCACACGCGGAACGACTGATCCGATCCGTAGGCCTTCACGATGGGCGTGAGGAGCTCGACCTGACCCTGGTGGTAGGCCGCCTTCTCGTCGTCGCTGCCTCGCAGGAGGTCCGCGAAATCCTGGTGCGTCGCGAGCTTGAGGATGAGCATGCGGATGCCCTCCACGCGCGACTTCATGTCGAGGAGCATGCGGCGCACGTCGGCGTGCTCGATGATCGCGACGCGCGGCGCGGTGGGGTCCTTCCAGCGGGTCATGTTGGCGCCCTGCTTGCGCTCCTTCGCGTACTCGAGGGCGTTGAGGTACGCCGTCGACGCGAGCGCCGCGCCTTGAATCCCCACCGCGATGCGCGCGCCGTTCATCATGCGGAACATCTGCGCCATGCCGGCGTTCTCGACGCCGCCGACGAGCTCGCCGACGCAGTTGCCCGCCTCGCCGAAGTTGAGCACGCAGGTCGCCGACCCGTTGATGCCCATCTTGTGCTCGATGCTCCCGAGCGTGACGTCGTTGCTCTCGCCGAGCGTTCCGTCGGCGTTGATCTTCACGCGCGGAACGATGAAGAGCGAGAGGCCCTTGGTGCCCGCGGGCGCTCCGTCGATGCGCGCGAGCACGAGGTGGATGATGTTCTCCGCGAGGTCGTGGTCGCCCGCCGAGATGAAGATCTTGGTGCCGTGGATCTTGTAGGTGCCGTCGGCGTTGCGCGACGCCGTGGTCTTCGCGAGGCCCACGTCGCTGCCCGCCTGGGGCTCCGTGAGGCACATCGTTCCGCCCCAGGTGCCGTTGAGCATGTTGGCGACGAAGCGAGACTTCTGCTCGTGCGTCGCGCACTGCTCCAGGAGCTCGGCCGCGCCGTAGGTGAGGCCCGGGTACATGTTGAACGCCGTGTTGGCGCCGCAGCAGAGCTCCTCGACGACGGCCGCGAGCGCCTTGGGCGCGCCCATGCCGCCCCACTCGACGTCGGCGCCGATGGAGCGGATGCCGAGCTCATAGAGCTGCTTCCACGCGTCTTTGAAGCCCGTGGGGGTGATGACCCTGCCGTCGACCACGCGACAGCCCTCGCGGTCGGCCGACGCGTTGAGCGGACCGGTGACCTCCGTGGCGAAGCGGTACGTCTGCTGGATCGTCTGGTTCACCTCGTCGACGCCCCACGCAGCGAAGGGCCCCTTGCCGAGGAGCCCGTCGATCTTGAGCTGCTCGAAGAGCACGAACTGGATCTCGCGAAGATCGGCCTTGTATCGGTTCTGGGCGTTCGACACGGGGACATTTCCTCCGGCTGGTGGGGAGCCATTGTGGGGCCGCGCACCCGGTCGCGGGCGCTCGTCGGCTGAATGGCTATTCAGTCGTAAGGCCCACCAACGCGGCGCGTCAAGGACCTCGCGACAGATCCTTGTAGCAAGGCGCTTTCGGTGTCCGATCGCGCAGCTTTTTCGGTACCGTCCGCGGCGCCTGGAAGGAGGCGACGACCGACGATGATGGCCCACGGAGGAAGGATCGTAGCGGAGGCCCTGCACCGCGAGGGGGTGACCCACCTCTTCACGCTGTGCGGGGGACACATCCAGAACATCTACGACGGGTGTCTCGACGTCGGCATCCGCGTCGTCGACACGCGCCACGAGCAGACCGCGGGTCACGCCGCCGACGGCTGGGCGCGCGCCACGGGGCAGCCCGGCGTGTGCGCCGTCACCGCGGGCCCTGGCGTGACCGACGTGGTCACCGCCCTCGCAAACGCGCAGCGCGGCGGCGTCCCGCTGGTGTGCATCGGCGGCGCGGGGCCCGTGATGCTCGCCGACCGCGGATCGCTCCAGGACATGAACCACATCGACCTGGTGAAGAGCATCACCAAGGCCGCCTACCGCGTGGTGCACACCGACCGCCTCGCGGAGTACGTGAGCACGGCCTTTCGCGTGGCGCTCTCGG
Organism: Polyangiales bacterium; assembly: GCA_046351535.1. Classification (GTDB taxonomy): domain Bacteria; phylum Myxococcota_A; class Polyangia; order Polyangiales; genus CAISKJ01. The sequence continues at coordinate 20,573 of JAXLYG010000060.1, read as the reverse complement.
GTGTGCCGGGCCCGGTGTACCTGGAGCTTCCCATCGACGTGCTGATGAACTTCGCCGACGTCGAAGACTTCGCCGCGCCGTCGGTCTCGCGCACCGCCGCGCAGCCCGCGCCCGACCCCACGGAGCTCGCGCGCGCCATCGAGCTCTTCGAGAAGGCCGAGCGCCCCGTCGCGATCATCGGGTCGCAGTTCCGCTGGAGCAGGGATCACAAGTCGCTCGCGGACCTCCTCGAACGCTACCCCATGCCCGTGTACGTGAACGGCATGGCGCGCGGGGCGCTGCCGCCCGATCACCCCTGCCTCTTCTCGCGCTCGCGCCGCGCGGCGCTCGCCGAGGCCGACGTGGTGCTCATGTGCGGCACGCCCTTCGACTTCCGCGTCGACTACGGCCGCACGCCCACGTGGAACAACGACACGAAGATCGTGAAGGTCGACCGCGACGCGACGCAGATCGGGCACAACCGCTCCGTCGACGTGGGCCTCGTGAGCGACACGGGCATCGTGCTCCGCGCGCTCGCGAGGCGGCTCCCCGCAGGCCCCAGCGCGACGGATGTGATCGCGCGCCTGCGGCAGGCCGAGGTGAAGAGCCGCGCGAAGATGATCCCCGAGCTCGAAGCCTCGACGGACCCGCCGAACTCCGCTGCGCGTGCGCCGAGCTCGATCGCTTCGTCGACGACGACACCGTGGTGGTCGGCGACGGCGGCGACTTCGTGGCGACCGCGGCCAACGTGCTCAAGGTGCGATGGCCCGGCCTCTGGATGGACCCCGGTCCCCTCGGAACGCCTGGCGTGGGACCGGGCCGCGATGGCCGCCAAGCTCGCGCGCCCGAAGAGCAGGCTGATCGCGGTCTACGGCGACGGCTCCTTCGGCCTCCACGCGATGGAGCTCGAGGCGATGGTGCGCCAGAAGATCCCCGTGGTGTGCGTGATCGGCAACGACGCCGCGTGGACGCAGATCCGACGCGGTCAGGTGGAGTTCTTCGGCGCCGAGCGCGCCGTCGCGACGGGCCTCGCCTACACGCGCTACGACGAGGTCGCGAAGGCCCTCGGCTGCCACGGCGAGTGGGTCGAGACCACCGCGGGAATCGCGCATGCGCTGGCGCGCATTCGAGAGCGAGCGAGCGCGATCAGGTGCCCGCCGTGGTCAACGTGAAGATCGCGTCGAGCGAGTTCCGCAAGGGCGCGCTCTCGGTCTGATACCGCCGTCCCATCAGACCAGGACGATATCGTCGATGCGCCGGGGTTCGGCGTGGGCGGTCGATGTCGGGTTGGCAGCGCCGATGGCGAAGCGCCAGTCGCGGATGCTCGATGCTGCGCCGGGGTTCGGCGTGGGAGGTCGATGTTGGGTTGGCAGCGCCGATGGCGAAGCGCCAGTCGCGGATGCTCGATGCGCCTCACCCCGGGCAACTGAAGGGTGGTCGCTCCCTTCGGGAGCTACAGGTCATCCGCAAGCGAATGGGACTCTTGCGTGCGCCGCACCCTCTCAGGTCACACGCTTGCGCCTGTAGCCGCGCGCTGTGCGAATGTCGTTTCAGATCGTCCAAGCCGCAACGGCCGCTGCGCGTTGTGTAGCTCCCGAAGGGAGCGACCACCCTTCAGTTGCCCGGGGTGAGGCGCATCGAGCATCCGCGACTGGCGCTTCGCCATCGGCGCTGCCAAACCCCACATCGACCTCCCACGCCGAACCCCGGCGCAGCATCGAGCATCCGCGACTGGCGCTTCGCCATCGGCGCTGCCAACCCGACATCGACCGCCCACGCCGAACCCCGGCGCATCGACGCAATCGTCCTGGTCTGATGGGACGGTGGTCTGAAGTCTCTCCCGCGGGGCGTAGGCTACGCGTCACCCAAAGCGCCTCCCGCGAACGGAGCGATGAGAGATGCCTCGTGTCAATCGTCGCGGCTTCGTCACGTCGCTCCCGCTCGGCGCGGGGCCTCGCGTCGTGCATCCACAGGTCTCGCGGGGCGCGTGGCGCCGCGGCCGGACCGCGTTGATGTGACGCTCAACGCGCCCGAGGGCGTCTTCGACAGGCTCGGGTGTGCAGGGCTCGCCGCACCCGCTCATCGACGGCGAGCCTTCCTACGTGGCGCAGTACCGCGCCGTCGGCATCGAGCGCGCTCGCATCGATCAGGACTGTCTGCCCAACACGCTCACCCTCGGAGGGATCTTTCCCGATGAGGCGGCGGACCCGTCGCGCGCTGGGAGCTACCGCTTCGAGGCTGTCGACGCGCACCTCCGCGCGGCGCGTGAGGCGGGCTGCGACGTGCTCTGGAACACCGAGTGGCAGGGCGGCGAGTTCCTCTCGCGACACCTCGGGGTGAGCCGCGAGCGCGCGAGCCTCGCGACGCCGGGCGAGCGCCGCGCCTTCGCCAGCGGGCTCGCAGCGTACGCCATCGCGTGCAAGCTACGGTGGCAGTCGGTGGTCACCGAGTCGTTCTATTACCGCGCGAATCACAGGGCCTTTCCGCCCGGTCACGCGCTCCCGTTCGGCGAGCTCGGCCCGGGGCACTTCTTCACGCGCGAGGGGCACGTCGGCGCGCTCGCGATGCAGGAGGCCCTCCTCCGCGACGCCTCGCACATCGCGCCCGAACGCTGCCACACCGCGTGGAACGACGACGGTCTCCTCGCCTGCGTCGGGCTTCGTTCGCATGACGGCACCCGCGCGGCGCTCCTTGCGTCGAACCTCTCGACGGGGGAGCGGGTGGTCACCGCGCGCTTCGCGGGCGCCTCTCTCAACGGAGACCTCTCCGTGCGCGAGACCGCCCTCGCTGCTGAGACCCGAGCGCTCGCCGTCGAGGCGCGACCCGGCACGAGGGCGCTCGGTGGGGTCTTCGAGGTGACGGCGACGCTCGCACCGCTGAGTTCGAAGCTCATCGTCGCGGGCGCGTGATCGCGCGCTCCGACTGACCACATGCCCCGAACAGCCTCACAGGAGGAACCCCATGCAGAGATGGAGACTCGATCCCGACCGGCGCGCGACGACGCTTGCCGCGCTCTCGACGCTCGCGGACGCTCGCGGCGGCGTCGCGCTCGTGGGCGTGTCGGCGGACGGCCGCGAGCACCCGATCGTCACCGTCGAAGGGGCGCAGGTGACGGAGGGCGAACACGCGGGACCGCTTGAGCGAATCTCGCTTCGATGCATCGTGCGGACGACGCACAACACGTCGAAGCTTGAGCCCTGCGCGCTCTCGGCCGAGATCGCCGGGGGGTGGCTCCTCGTGCGCTTCGCGGGCGTTCCCCGCCTCGCCGTGTCGGTCGACGCGACGAAGCCCTCGAGGCTCCCCGCCGGCGTCGAGCACGTGTTCATCGCGCACGCGAAGACCCTGGGGTCGCGCATTCGCACGCTCCCCAAGACGCGCATCGAGCGCGTCGACATCGACCTCTCGGGCGATCCCGCGGCGGGGCAGGCGCTCGAGAAGCACGGCTGGCTCACCGTCGAGCACGGGGCGATGAAGGCCCTCTCCGTGACGGGCGTCCCGACGCTTCGTAGGCTCGAGCTGAGGCGCTGCCGCAGCCTCGCAGCGCTCGACCTCCGGCGCCTCGACGCGCTGGAACAGCTCGACATCACCGGGTGCGACGCGTTCACCGAGCAGCCCGACCTCTCGGCGCTCAAGAGCCTGACGTCGCTGACCCTCGGCCCGGGCTCGCTCGATGAGGTGCGCGTGGCTGACCTGCCGGCGCTGCGCTCGCTCACCCTCACGGAAGGGGTCGTCTCCTCCGTCGAGCTGCGCGCGCTCCCTTCGCTCGCCGAGCTCTGGCTCACCCGCACCGAGCGCGTGCGACGGATCTCGCTCGACGACAGCCTCGCGGCGCTCCGCGTGGTCAACCTGCTCTGTACGCGCGAGTTCACCGACCTGCGACAGCTCGACGCGCTGCCCGCGCTTGAAATGCTCGCGCTCTACGACTGCGAGGCGCTCGAAGACCTCTCGCCGCTTCGGGCGCACCCGTCGCTCTCCGACCTGACGTTGCACGGGTGCAGGCGCGCCAACGACCTCTCTCCGCTCGTCGACCTTCGCTCGCTCAAACGCCTCACGGTGCAGCTGAATCCCTCGATCGAGCGCCTCGGCGACATCGCCCGCTTCACCTCGCTCGAAGCGCTCGGTCTCGGCGCGTGCGAGAACCTCCGCGACCTCTCGGGTATCGAGGCGCTCACGTCACTGCGCGAGATCAACCTCAGCCAGTGCGTCGCGCTCCGTGACGCCTCGGCGCTCTCATCGCTCCCTTCGCTGGCGCGCGTGCTGTTGCCGAGGCATCTGCAATAGCGCCCGGCCGCCTCGATGGCGGAGGTTCAGCCCGCGACGGCGATGTGCTGCGCCCACCAGAGACGTTCGAGCCTGTCGACGACCCTCCGCACGAGCACGCGCGGAGGGATGTCTTCCTTCACCAGCGCCTCGACCCACTTCACCCACGAGGGGTCGGTGACCTTGCCGCGCACCTCGGCGTGTGTGGCCTGAACCCTGAACGCGAGGATGATTCGAGACTCGCTCGTGAGCGCGGGCACCGCGATGGGCTTGAGCGCCGTGAGCCTGCGCCGCAGCATCGCGGCGTCCTCCCACGAGAGCACCGTGCGCTGCTCGGCGACGTCTTCGAGCAGCTCCTTCGCCTCTGCGCGAAGCGCGCCGAGCGAGTCGGGCGTGATCGCCATCACCACGCACGCGCCGGGGAGCGTTCCACCGCAGTAGAACGACAGCGAGCGGAGGGCCGTGCGGCGCTCGACGCGTGAAGTGCCGCCCCGGTAGAGGTTCTCGGCCTCGTCGATGAGCAGAACGGGGCCGCCGCAGCCTTCGAGCTTCGCGAGCAGCGCGAGCCAGAGGATGAGCCGCTGGTAGGCGTCCTGTCGGTAGTTCGCGTTGGAGTTCTTCGTGATGAGCTCCGTCGCGCCGAGCCACGATTCGAGGGCCACGCCCGCGCTCTTCGCCTTCGCCGCGTAGGAGAGCGCCTTGCGGGCAGGCGCCGCCGCTTCGCCTCCAGCAGCGTCGAGCGCTCGCAGCGCCTCGCCGCCGCCGCACCCGCTGACATCGCCCGCGCCCGAGCGCGCCGCGATTCCCCCGTCGACGCCCCGCAGAGGGACGCGCAGGTCGCTCGACCGGGGAACGCGGCGCCGTCGCGCTTGCTCGCCGCGCTTCGATTCGCGACAGTCTCGCGCGATGAGCACCGAAGACTTCTTCTCACTCACGCCCGACCGGGTTCTCTCGGCCGTCGAGGCCCTCGGGGTGCGGTGCACGGGGCTCTGCTACCCGCTGAACTCCCTCGAGAACAGGGTCTACGAGATCGAGCGCGAAGACCGCTCGCGCGTCGTCGCGAAGTTCTATCGACCGGGTCGCTGGAGCGTCGACGCCGTGCGCGACGAGCACACCTTTCTCGCCGACCTCGCGGCGGCCGAGATCCCCGTCGCCGCGCCCATCGCGCTCCCCGACGGCGCCACCGCGCGCTACGTCGAAGGCACCTCGATCCTCTGCGCGCTCTTTCCGCGTGTGGGAGGAAGGGTGCCCGACGAGTGCACCGAGGAGCAGCTCCGTCGCCTCGGCGGACTCCTCGCGCGCATTCACACGGTCGGCGCCTCGCGCGCCGCGCCCCATCGCGTGTCACTCACGGTCGCGCGCTACGGACGCGAATCGCTCGCCACGCTGCTCGCCGCGCCGACGCTCCCTCCGACGCTCGCGCCGCGGCTGAAGGCCGTCTCCGAAGCGCTCTTCGCGCGCATCGGTCCGTGGTTCGAAGACCTCGACGTGCATCGCATCCACGGCGACTGCCACCCGGGCAATCTCCTCTGGGGAACGGCGGGGCCCTTCTTCCTCGACTTCGACGACATGCTCACGGGGCCGCCCGTGCAAGACCTCTGGATGCTCGTCCCCGCCTACGACGAGGAGGGCGCGCATCGGCGCGACGTGGTGCTCGAAGGCTACGAGGTCTTTCGCGCCTTCGACCGCTCGACGCTGCGCCTCGTCGAGCCGCTGCGCGCTGCGCTACCTCCACTACGCCGCGTGGGTCACGCGACGCTGGCACGACCCCGCGTTCCCGCGGGCCTTTCCGCACTACGGCGCGGAGCGGTACTGGTCGGAGCTCACCGACGACATCGCCGAGCAGCTCGCGCGCGTCGAGGGCGACGGCGGCGCTTCGCCGATGCTCGCGCAGAGACCCGCGGTGACGGTCGAGCGCGTGCGCTGGTCTGACGACGCCTTCGCGCGCGTGTGGATGGTGCGCGAGGAGGTCTTCTGCGACGAGCTCGGGCGCTCGCCCGACGACGAGTCCGACGGCGACGATCGCGACGCCACGCACCTCCTCGCGGTCGATCCCGACGGGCGCGCCGTGGGCTGCGCGCGGGTGATCGTTCACGCCGACACGGTCTTCATCTCCCGCGTCGCCGTACGCGAGGGCAAGCGTCGCAAGGGCGTCGGGCGCGCGCTCGTCTCGGCCGCGACGGCGCTCGCGCAGCGCGCCGAGGTCGACGCGATCTCGGGCGGCGTCGCGTTCTTCGAAGCGCTCGGATTCACCCGCGCGGGTGAGGGCAGGGCGCTCGCGGGCGCAGGCACGTCGCGGATGGTGCGCTCGGTGGGATCATGACCCGCGCTTCACAGCGCGGGCGGTCTGGGGGAGCGCTTCGAAGCGCTGCGTGAGAGAGGGTGTGCCGCGACGATCAGCGGCAGACGAGCGAGTCGAAGCGAGGGCCGTCGTCGACGCAGGCCGCGCGGCCACCCTGGTCGTGCGGGACGCAGCTCGTCACGTGACCGGTGCACGCGTAGCCGTCGGGGTCGGTGGCGGTGAAGTACACGTGGTAGACGCGGCCGTTGCCGGGCGTCGCGCGCGTGCCTGCGCGCTCTGCGCGAACCTGCGCGGTGGGGGTGCCGATGCCGTCGGCGTCAGGGCAGGTGTCGCCGTCGCCCGTGCCGTTCGTGGGCTCGTCTTGCGCGATGCGGTCGATGCGAATGGTCGTGGTCTGCCTGCGGATCGTCCACGTTCGTCACGCCGAGCGGAAGGAGCCCTGGTTGCAGCAGCAGGCGTCGCGGCGGAGGGCGCCGCGTGGCGCAATGGGGCACTGGTTCACGCTGGCGCAGCCCGTCGGTCAGGTCGCGGAGTGTCGCGCGTGCGGGCGTTGCCGTCGTCGCACGAGACCGTCGTGTGGCCGCAGCCGCTCGTCGGGTTGCACATGTCGGCGATTTGAGCGTTGCCGTGTTGTGCCGGGACACGGCCGATGTCCGCACCCGGCGATCGGGTCACAAGTCAGCGGTGCAGGCGTCGCCGTCAGTCTTGCAGGCATCGCCGTGTCCACGTCGGTCGCGGCGTCGTCGGCGGTCTGCGGTGCACGCGTTGTTGTCGTCACCTTGCAGGGATCCGACCGCATCCGGTGGCCACGTCGCGAAGTCGGCGAGTGCAGGCGTCGCCGTCGTTGCCGCGCGGCGTGTTCGCAGCCCGTCGAGGCGTTGCACGTCGATCGTGCACGCGTTGCCGTCTTCACCCGCAGGCGGGCGCGCGGCGCTGGCTCCGATCGGCGTTGCAGACGTCGGCGGTGCAGGCGTTGCCGTCATCGCACGCGGCGTTGTTCTGACAGCCCGCGAGAACCTCCTCGCCGTTGAGGACGACGCGGGCCTCGTGCAGGTGGTTCTCGCAGCAGCAGTCATCGACCTGCGTGACCACGGCCGCGGTTGACCTCGCCGGAGACGACGTAGTCCCTGAGGTTCGACGTGCCCGAGCCGCCGAGGAAGACGTAGCTGCCCGCGACCACAATGCCGTCGGTGCCGAGCTGTTGAAGATCGTGATGCGTGAGCCGTCATGCATGCCGCTGAAGGTGATGGTGAACGCGGTCACCACCACGTTCGACACCTCGACCATCGTCTGGAAGTAGCGCCGCCGAAATCTCCATTGCCAGGCGTCCCGGCCCCCCGGGGCGGCACACGAGCGACCTCGCGGCGCAGGAGACGTCGAAGCCGATGGTGTCTCCGTTGGGCGCCAGGCCCCACCCGCGTGCATCGACCTTGGCCGGGATCACCGCCACGTCGTACTCACACGGCGCGCCGTGCTGCGCGTGGGGGCGCACGTAAACTGAACGAGCGCTCGCCGCATCGCCTCAGCGAGCTCTGCCCGAGCCCCGGGTGCATCTGCCACGGCGTGCGGGTCGGCCGCCTCCCGTGATCATCGACCGCGCGGTGAATTGGTCACCGCGTCGTCCACGCCGCAACCGCAGCAGCGCCGCGAAGAATGAGCATCCCTGCAGACCTTCGCATGTCTCCGCATCCGTTCGGCGGAGACAGCACACCGACGACGTGGCGATCGCCTGAAACTGAGCAATCGACGCCATCCGCGAAGAAACCCGGCGCGCGCGTCACCAGGGCGATGCGTGCCGCGCCGCGGCAGACGGTATTGAAGACCCGCTGGCATGGCATCGTGATCGACAAGCTCGACAAGATCGATGCGTGCCCGCGCGCGAGCCACTCGCCCTGCGCGACGCGGCGCCGAACGCGTCGCGCTCTTCGCGCGCGAGGGCGTACCGTTCGACGCTGAAGACGGCGGGCCGATCTGGCGGCTCGGGGCCACGGCCGCGCTGATCCTGGCGCGGGCTCGTGCGGGTGCTCGGCAACTCCGTCCGGGGAAGGCCGCGACGCTCCGGGATCTTCGGTCCGCGCGAGTCGCTCGGCACCGTGGCGGTGTCCGGTCGAAGGCCCTATCCCGCCGAGGCCATCGCGTACGGCGACGACGTCGAGGTGCTGTCGCTCCGCGCCGAGCCGGTGCTCCTCGCGATGGGCGACGACCCAGGCCTGCGCTCGCGTTCCAACCGCGCGCTCTGCGAGCAGACCGCGATGCTCCGGTCGCGCATCGACGTGCTCAGCGCCGGGTCCGTGCCGCAGCGCCGCGACGCTGCTGCTCCTCGCCGAACGCTTCGGCGACTCGCTCGACGAGAAGAGCTCGCGCATCCCCGTGTCGCTCTCGCGCGCGGCGCTCGCGCGGCTCGGCAAGCGCGTCGAGACGGTGATCCGCGCGGCGAGCAGGTGGCAGAAGCGCGGCCTCATCTCGACCGACGCGTCGGGCTTCGGGCTACGACCTCGCGGAGCACCGGCGCATCGCCGGCGAGGGATGATGACGCGCGGAAGCCCTGCGCGCCGCGCTCACACGTTGATCAGGCCGTGGAGGTGTTCTTCACCTCGGCCTCGGTCGCGCGAGGAGGTCCTTCTTTGGAGCCCGCGACGGTCGCGCCGATGTGGGGATCGGGGCCTCGCGGAGCGCACGAAGCGCGGCTCGGCCATGAGCACGAGCTGGTCATGGCGCAATGCTCCGTGCGCGTTGAGCGCCGCGGCGAAGCGTTCGCGCGGTCTCGGCGATGTCGCGCACGGCGACTTCGTCGATCACTCGGCCCAGGCCAGCACGCCGCCGCTCTCGTAGCTGCGACCGGGCCGGTCGTCGCCGAGCTCGCGGTTCTTCATCCTCCCCTCGGGGTGCGGAAACTCTCGCACGAGCGCGGGGAGCCGGGGGTGGTGTGTTCGTAGACGGTCGCTCCGCTGCGATGCGCGGCGAGGATCCAGGTGGTGGTCATGGCAACAAATCCTCCTTGAGACCGATCCGCTCGATTCCTTGCAATGCCCCGGCCGCGACGCGATCGCGGGCGATATCCCAGAACGCCGACCGTTCCATCCGCGCACGCGCGGCGCGCGGTGCACCACGTCGACGGCCGCGCGAACGGGAGACCCGCGTCGCGTCGGTCTCCACGCTGCTCCGCATCGCGCCGCCCCTCGCAGGGCGCGGTGCGCGTTCACACCTCGCGCTGAGCGCATCGGGCACGCGGTATGCGGCGCCTCGTGGCCGGAGGTCGCCGATGACGCTCCGACGATCTGCTGATGGTCGCGCTCCTTTGCGCCTCGTCGAGCGCCGGCGCGCGAGCCGCTGCTGACCCTCGCGCCGCGACGTGGACGCTCGGCGTCGAGGCGCACGCGAGCTGGGCCGAGGCGTCGTCGACGGGGTGCTCTTCGGCGGCGCCGTGTTCGCGCGCCGTCGCTGGCTCGAACTCGGCGCGTTCTACACGGGCTCCGTCTCGAAGGTCTTCGTTCTCGACCTACGACGTCGCCACGATGCACAGCCTGTCGCTCGGCGCCGAGGTCCATCGCGCGACGTCCTCGCGCGCGAGCCAGGGCTGCCTCACGCTGTCTTGACTGGCGCGCGTCCTGACAACGTCGGCTGGAGGCGAACGGCGGGCTCTGGCGAGACCGCTGCGCCAGCGGCGTTTCGGGCGTGACGCCCTTCGTGGGACTGCGCGCGGGGGCGGCCTGGGGGTGGGGCGCGACGGTTACTTCACGCTCGGCCTCGCAGCCCTCGTAGAGCTCGATCGGCGCGCCAGGCGATGCGCGGGCGTGGCCCGGCGGGTGGTCGAGCGGCGGATGGACCTCGACGAGCCCCGTCGGAGCAGCAGCGCTACTCGCTCGGCAGCGTCGCGGCGGGCGCCGCCAGGCCGGTCGGGACCGACCTTCGACCCATGAAGCGCGCGCGCCTCGCGCGAGGACGCTTCGGCAGCAGGCACCACGATCGCGGCGATGATGAGCCCCGCGCCCACGAGCTCGTGCGGCGAGAAGGCGCCCGCTGCAAGGCCCCCAGAGCGAGGAGGCTCCCGAGCACCCCCGCGAGCACGCTCGACGCGCGGTTCACGGGCACGCAGAAGGTGTTCTCCCGGCGGTCGAGGAGGATCAATCCCCCGAACACGCCGGTGAAGGCGCAAGCGATGATGAGCAGAAGCCACAGAGACCTGGCGCTGCTCCAGAGCGAGACAAGCCGTGGCGGAGGTCTGCGCTCATGCGCTCGCCCACGCCCGACGGCGCCCAGGCGCAGGCACGACGAGCAGGCGGTGAAGCCACGAGCTGCTCTTCGACGAAGAAGCGGCGGTTGTCTTCCGGGCCGCGCGCTCTTCGCGGCGCCGCTCATCAGTCGGAGCCTCGCGAAGTACGACGCCCGAGGTAGAGCGCGATGTCGACCGCGGCAACCAGGCGAAGCCGCCGCGCTCCGCGAAGGCCCGACAGGCGAGGCGAGGTGAGCCCGACGCGACCCAGCTCCGCGCCGCGCACGGCCGCTCAGCGCGTCGACGATGGGCGCGATGACGAGCACGCCGCCGCGCGCTTGAGCGGCATCGCGAAGACGATGGAGACGCCCTCGAAGGTGTACGCGAGCGTCGTGGTGACGAGGATCATCGAGAATGCACGCCCGAGAGCAGCGTGCGGCGCGTGGGCGTCGGGAGCGAGCATCCTGATGGGGCACGCGTCGCCGAGGGCGCCACCAGCCCGTGGCGACGAGGAACGCCCATCGAAGGGTCGACGCGATGACCGCGATGGGGAGCACGACGAAGCCGTCGAGCCGCGGTCGAGCCTGCCGGAGGAGAGGGCCTTCGTGAGGGCGCTGCCCAGGGCGCGTAGGCGGCGAAGTACTTGCAGGCCCACCACCAGATCGAAGGGCCGTAGTCGTCGCCGCTGTCCATGTCGGGCGCCGTTTCAGCGCCCGGTCGCAACCTCTGCGAGGACCGCGGCCACGGCGCGGTTTCTCGGGGTGCCAGCCCTTGAAGGGGCTTCACGTAGTTGGCGCTCGTAGGCCAGGGGTCAGGGCGGCGCGCGGTTCGCATCGGTGCCGGAGGTGGTCAGTGTTGTCGTACTCGTGCGCCTCCATCCACGAGCGGAGCCCGTCGATGAGGTCGCGGAGGAGCACGTCCCGGGGCCGCGCTGCAGGAGCGCGCGGAGACCGTCTGCACCGCGTCGGCGCCGGCCATGATGGCCTTCACCGCGTCGACGGGCTCGTGCACGCCGCCGGAGCACGCAGGCAAGGCCGTGTGCGTCGACGCGATGGCGAGCCAGCGGAGCCGCAGCAGCAGCTCCGAGCGGTCGGAGAGGTGCAGCGTGCGCTCGAGGCAAGCGCCTCGGGGATCGTGTCGGGCTGAAAGAAGCGGTTGGAAACTGCGCCGCCATGCCCGCAAGCTCGACGCCCTTCAAGAACGCCGGGATCGACGAGTAGAAGGGCGAGAAGCTCACCGTGACGGAGGGGATCTTCACCGAGCGCACGACCTCGGCGACGATGGCGCGCTGGTTGGCCTCGACCTCGGCCGCGCCGTGCGACGGGTCCGTCGCGAGGGGGCGTGGTGGAAGCTCTTCAGCGCGTGGGCGCGCGCGGCCTCCATGCGCGGGGCCCACGACGTCCACCCGGGCCCGGCGTGGCGCCGTTGAGCGACGCGATGACGGGCACGCGCACGGCCTCGCGCTGCCCGGATCTGCTCGAGGTACGCGTCGACGCCGAGCGCGAACACGCTCGCGTCGAGAACCACCGGCGCCTCCCGCATTCGAAGCCGCTCGGTGTGAACGTACTTGTTCCGCGGCGGGCACCAACTTGAGCCTCTACCTGTTCGGCGAAGGGCGAGTGCATCACGATGGCGGGGCCGCCAGCGTCTTCGAAGACGTCGCACCGTGTTCGGGTTGTCGACCATCGGCGAAGGCGCCCGGCATGATGGGATGGGCGAGTTCGAGGCCCAGGTATTTCGTCGCGAGACCGCCCTGGCGCTCCTCCGTCTTCTCGCGGGCAGGTGCACCGCCGCGGGCTGCTCATAGAGCGACCGCCGCGCAGCCGCGCCGTCCATTCCATTGGCGTGGCCACCGAAGCCGTCGTGGCCTTCTGATCGCGCAGGGCGACTCGCCGTAGGAAGCGCCCCTCGCTGATCCATGTAGTCCTTGATCTTGCCTTGGGCGTTGCCCGAGTCGAGGTGCGGCGAACTCGCCCGTCACGAACTTCGGAGGTCGAAGCGGTAGAGCGGCCACACGCCCGAGTCGACCGCGAGGCGCTGCTGATCGAGCCCGCACGCCATGTCGTAGCCGTGCGCGACGCAGTGGCTGTACGCGATGATGAGCGACGGCCCGCGCCACTGCTCGGCCTCGACGAAGCATTTGACCGTGTGCGCGTCCTTGGCGCCGAGCGACGCTCGCCACGTAGACGTTGCCGTAGGTCATCGCACGGAGGCCGAGATCCTTCTTGTGGGTGGCTTGCCCGCGGCAGCGAAGCGCCGCGGCGCTGGCGCCCATGGGGCGACTTCGACCTTGTCCGCCCGATGTTGCTGTACACCTCGGTGTCGAGCACGAGGATGTTCACGTCGGCGCCGAGGCGATGACGTGGTCGAGTCCGCCGTAGCCGATGTCGTAGGCCCAGCCGTCGCCGCCGACGATCCACACGCATCGCGGGACGAGGTGATCGGCCGCCGCGTCGAGGATGCGCGCCTCGGGCGGCGTCGCCGCGGAGCTTGTCTCGCAGGGTCTTCGCGCTCGCGCTGCACTTCGATCGCGGTCGCGTCGGTGGCCGTGCCGATGAGGAGCTGGTCACGAGCTCGTCGCCGACCTTTACGCGCCCCGAAGCTGCGGAGGAGCGTCCTCGAGTAGCGCCGCGACGAACGTCGAGGGCGAGGCGCGTCCCGAGGCCGGGCTCGGCGTTGTCTTCGAAGCGAGTTGGCCCGCGCAGGGCCGCGTCCGTCGGCGGGTGGCGCGCCACAATGGCGTGGTGGGGAAGGTTGCCGCCGAAGATCGACGAGCAGCCCGTGGCGTTGGCGACGAGCGCGGTCGCCGAAGAGCTGCGTGAAGGGCTTGACGTGGGGTCTCGCCGCAGCCCGAGCACGCGCCCGAGAACTCGAAGAGCGGTTCGAGAAGCCGCGAGCCCTTCACGTCGAGGTGGACGCGCTTGCGGTCGGGCGCAGGGGAGGTCGCGGACGAAGTCCCGGTACAGCGGGCATCGTGGGCTTGCGGTCAGCCGCGGGCACCATCGTCGAGACGCTTGTGGCCGGGGCGCGCCCCGTGTTCTGCTGGGGCACGCGACAGCGCAAGACCGCAGCCCGTGCAGTCGTCGGGGCGACCTGCACGACGTAGCAGGTGCCGAAGTCGTCGCCCAGCTGCGCCATCGTCGCGGAGCCCTCGGGCGCGCCTTCGAAGCTTCGCGGGCTCGAAGACCGTGAATTTGCCGCGAATCGCGGCGTGGGGCACACGATCAGGCACTGTGCACTGGATGCACACGGCCAGGTCTACATCCGGGAGCGAGATCGCGATGCTGCGGCGCTCACTGGGCGGTTCGACGGGCGGGGTTCCGTCCTCGACGGGGAAGGCGCTCACGGGGAGGTTGTCGCCGAGCCCTTCGAGCATGACCCGCGGTCACGCCGCTGCACGAAGTCGAGACCCTGGCGGGCACCACGCGGGGCCTCGGGTACGCGTCGCCGTTCTCCGCGGGGATGGGCACCTCGCGCATCGCTTCGACGGTGCGGTCGATGGCGGCGAGGTTGCGGCGCACGATCTCTTCGCCGCGCTTTCCGTAGGCCTTCTCGACAGGTGACGGATCTTGTCGAGCGCGACCTCACGCGGGAGCACGCCCGAGAGCGCGAAGAAGCACGTCTGCATCACGGCGCTGATGTGTCCGCCGAGTCCGACCTCGTCGGCGATGCGCCGCGCGTCGATCACCACGCAGCGCACCTCGCGCTCACGGATGATCGCCTTGGCCTCGTCGGGCAGGCGAGACCACACCTCTTCGGGCGCCCACGGGGCGTTGAGCAGGAAGATCGCCTTCTTCGCGGCGAGCCCGAGCACGTCCATGCGCTCGAGGAGGCCCGGCTGGTGACACGCGACGAAGCCCGCGCGGCGGACCTTGTAGGCCGAGCGGATGTGGTTCGGCGAGAAGCGCAGGTGCGAGACGGTGACCGCCCCGGCCTTGCGCGAGTCGTAGACGAAGTAGCCCTGCCCGTGCTCGTCGGTCTCTTCGCCGATGATCTTCACGGTGTTCTTGTTCGAACCGACGGTGCCGTCGGAGCCGAGGCCGAAGAACACGGCGCGCGAGACGGTCTCGGGCTCGATCTCCCACGACTCGTCGTAGGGGATCGAGCGGCGCGTGACGTCGTCTTCGATGCCGACGGTGAAGTGGTTGCGCGGCGCGGCCACGTTGATGTGGTCGAAGACCGCGCGGACCATCGCCGGGGTGAACTCCTTCGACGAGAGGCCGTAGCGTCCGCCGACGACGCGGGGGCGGCTGCGCCACGGGGCGAAGCCCTCGGTCTCGGCGGCGTCGATGGCCGCGAGCACGTCGAGGTGCAGCGGGTCGCAGGGCGCGCCGGGCTCCTTGGTGCGGTCGAGCACGGCGATGCGCGTGACGCTCGAAGGCAGCGCGCGGATCATCGCGCGGGCGTCGAAGGGACGGTAGAGCCGCACCTTCACCACGCCGACGCGGGCGCCCTCGGCGACGAGGTGCTCGACGGTCTCGTGCACGGTCTCGGCGCCGCTGCCCATGAGCACGATCACGCGCTCGGCCTCGGGGTGACCGACGTACTCGAAGAGGTCGTAGCGGCGGCCCGTGCGCTCGGCGAAGCGCTCCATCGTCTCGCGGACGATCTCGGGGAGGGCGTCGTAGTAGAGGTTCGCGGCCTCGCGGGCCTGGAAGAACACGTCGGGGTTCTGCGCCGTTCCGCGGAGCACCGGGCGGTCGGGGTCGAGCGCCCTGGAGCGGTGCGCGGCGATGGCGTCGGCGTCGAAGAGCGAGCGCAGCACGTCGTCTTCGAGCGCCTCGATGGAGCTCACCTCGTGCGAGGTGCGGAAGCCGTCGAAGAAGTGCAGGAAGGGGATGCGCGCGCGCAGCGTGGCGGCGTGCGAGATGGCGGCGAGGTCCTGCGCCTCCTGCACCGAGTTCGAGCAGAGGAGCGCGAAGCCCGTGGGCCGCGCGGTCATCACGTCGGAGTGATCGCCGAAGATCGAGAGCGCGTGCGTCGCGATGGTTCGCGCCGCGACGTGCATGCAGAACGAGGTCAGCTCGCCCGCGATCTTGAACATGTCAGGGAGCATGAGAAGGAGGCCCTGCGACGCCGTGAAGGTCGTCGTCATGGCGCCCGCCTGGAGGGCTCCGTGAACGGCTCCCGCGGCGCCTGCCTCGCTCTGCATCTCGATGACCCGAGGCACCTCTCCCCAGAGGTTCTTGTCACCCTTCGACGACCACTCGTCGCACCATTCGCCCATCGTCGACGCCGGTGTGATCGGGTAGATCGCGATGACCTCGCTTGCCCGATGCGCCACCGACGCGACCGCTTCGTTCGCATCGACCGTGATGATCCGCGCGCGTTTCATGGGCGGCGGCGCTGTGCAACGGGCGCGCCTCGACGTGTTGTCGCGCTTCATCGCGATGAGAGCGCGCATCGAGTGCAGCGCCGACCTGCCTCGCGCACCGGGAGGAGCGATCGGTGCGCCACACGCCCCGAGAGGGTGCTGCGCGGCGTGGTGACGGTGACGGGGAGAGATCGAAACAACGGCGCATGAGCGAGGGGGCGCGAGGGCCGTCGGGCGCCCGCGCGGCGTCGCTCAGATGGCGTGCGCGTGGCGTCGCGACGAGAGCGCCGCGGCGATCGTGGGGGGCGTGCTCATCGCGGCCGGAGCCAGGGCCAGTGGCGCGAGAGCGAGACGGTGACGCCGAAGAGCTTCGGGACCTCCTGGCCGAGCACGAAGACCGCCATCACGACGACGAACCACGCGAAGCCGCGGCGCAGGGTGTCGGGCGCGACGCGACCCGCGAGGCGGCTGCCGACGACGCTCCCGAGCACGGCGGCGGCTGCGACGGGGAGCGCGACGCCCCAGGGCAACTGCGTCCGCGCGAGGTGACCGGCGAGCCCCGCGACGCTGTTCATCGAGATCACCAGCAGCGAGGTGCCCACCGCGGCGGTCATCGGGAGCCGCCCGAGCAGCACGAGCGCCGGCACGACGAGAAAGCCGCCGCCAGCGCCGACGATCCCCGTCACCGCGCCGACCCCGACGCCCTGCGCCGCGATGCGGGCGAGGGGAATGGGACGGTCGTCGCCCTCGCTCGCCGCCGTCGTGCGGCGCCCGCGCATCATCGCCACGGCGGTGACGAGCATCATCACGCCGAAGCCGAGGACGAGCGATGCTGGCGGCAGATGCGACGAGAGCCTCCCGCCCGCGTACGCGCCGACCATGCTGGCCGCGCCGAAGAGCGCGCCGGTGCTCCATCGAACGCGACCCGCCCGCGCGTGGGGGATCAGCGAGGCCGCGCTCGTCGTGCCCACGACCAGCAGCGACGACGCGATGGCCTGCTCGGGCGGGAGCTTGAAGACATAGAGCAGGATCGGCACCGTGAGGATCGACCCGCCGCCCCCGAGGAGCCCGAGCGTCACACCGATCAACACCGCCAGCGAGACTCCGAGCACGAACATCGCGAGTGCCTCCGAGCGCTCCACGGAGCGAGCGCCGTGCCGCGCGCGAAGGCCTTGTTTCTTCGGCGTATCCGCGCGTCGAAGAAACACCGAGAAGCGAGGCGATGAAACGTCTGAAACGCGCCCCGTTGCGGCGCCCGACGTCGCGCGGTGACCTTGCGAGGCTTGGGATGATTCCGCGACCCGGCACACGGGCTGCACGCCTGGCGGTCGCGTCGCGGCGGTCCACCGGGCGACGCTTGAAACACTGTTTCTCGGAGAACCCACCGATGCTCATGCGACAGCTCTTCGACCACGAGACCTCGACGTACACGTACCTCCTCGCCGACGAGGGGACGCGCGAGGCGGTGCTCATCGACCCCGTGCTCGAGCAGGTGGAGCGGGACCTCCAGGTGCTCCGCGAGCTCGACCTGCGGCTCGTGTGGGCGCTCGACACGCACGTTCACGCCGACCACGTCACGGGCCTCGGCACGCTGCGCGAGAAGACCGGCTGCCAGACCGTGCTCTCGGAGCGCGCGGGGAGCGGGTGGGCCGATCGGCTCGTCAAGCAGGGCGACCGCATCGCCTTCGGCCGTCACCACGTGGAGGTGCGCGAGACGCCGGGGCACACCGACGGGTGCCTCACGTACGTAACCGACGACCGGCGCATGGCCTTCACGGGCGACGCGCTCCTCATTCGCGGATGCGGCCGCACGGACTTTCAGCAGGGCGACGCGCGCACGCTCTACCGATCGGTGATGGAGCAGGTCTTCTCGCTCTCCGACGACGCGCTCGTGTACCCGGGGCACGACTACAAGGGCCGCACGGTCTCGACCGTCGGCGAAGAGAAGCGGTGGAACCCGCGCCTCGGCGGCGGCCGCACGGTCGACGAGTTCGCGGAGATCATGGCGAAGCTCCAGCTCGCGTACCCGAAGAAGATCGACGTGGCGCTGCCGCTCAACCTCCGCTGCGGCGTTCCGCGCGGGCTGCCCGTGAGCGGCGACGCGCCCGAGGCGCAGCGCTGGGCGCCCGTCGAGACGAGCGCGAGCGGCGTGCCCGAGGTCACCTGCGAGTGGCTCGCCGCCAACACCCACGCGGCGCGACTCGTCGACGTGCGCGAGCCCGACGAGTTCAACAACGAGCTCGGTCACGTCGCGGGCGCCGCGCTCGTCCCGCTCGCCACCGTCGCGGCCGCGTCGGAGGCGTGGGATCGCGCCGCGCCCGTGGTGTTCGTGTGTCGCTCTGGCGGGCGCTCGGGCAAGGCCGCGCTCGAGCTTCAAGCGCGAGGCTTTCACAACGTCGCGTCGATGCGTGGGGGCATGCTGGCGTGGACCGCGCTGCGCCTCCCCGCCTCGCGCGAGGCGAACCCTTCGAGCCACGGCGCTGGCTCAAACGCATGACCTGACACGCGCCCCACGAGGTACACCCGACCATGAAGATCCAGGAGTTCTACGACCCCGCCACCTACACGCTCACCTTCGTCGTCTACGACGAAGCGTCGCACGACGCCGTGGTGATCGACCCGGTGCTCGACTACGACCCCGGCGCCTCGCAGACGAGCACGACCTCCGTCGACGCGATCTCGAAGTTCGTCGAGCGCGAGGGCCTCACGCTGCGCTACGTGCTCGAGACGCACGCGCACGCCGACCACCTCTCGGGCTCGCAGCTCCTCAAGCGGAGGCACGGCGCGAAGGTCGCGATCGGCGCGCGCATCACCGAGGTGCAGGAGACCTTCAAGGCCGTCTTCGACCTCGGCCCCGAGTTCCGCGCCGACGGCTCGCAGTTCGATCGCCTCGTCGTCGACGGCGAGACCCTCGACGCGGGCGCGCTCGCGGTGAAGGTCATCGCGACGCCAGGCCACACCCCCGCGTGCGTGAGCTACCTCGTGGGCGACGCGCTCTTCACGGGCGACGCGCTCTTCATCGAGGACTACGGCACGGGGCGCTGCGACTTTCCGCGCGGCTCCGCCGCCGAGCTCTATGACTCGGTGCAGAAGCTCTACGCGCTGCCCGACGAGACGCGGGTCTTCGTGGGGCACGACTACCAGCCCGGCGGCCGCGCGCTGCGCTTCGAGACCACCATCGGCGCTTCGAAGCGCGAGAACATCCAGCTCCGCGCCTCCACCGCGAAGGACGACTACGTGAGCTTCCGCCGCGCGCGCGACGCGACGCTCAGCCCGCCGCGGCTCCTGCTCGCGAGCGTGCAGGTGAACGTGAACGCGGGCGTCCTCCCGACGCTGCGCGCCAACGGGCGGCGCTACCTCAACGTGCCGATCAACATGTTTCGTCCGACCGACGACGCGGGCGCCCCGAAGCCCGCCTGAGTGCGACGTCAGCCGCGAGGACGGAGCCACCGCTCGATGTGGGGCTCCGCCTTTGCGGCGGCGAAGTTCCCCGCCAGCATCGCCAGCACGAAGCCGATCACCGCGGGCGCTGCTGTCGCGAGCGACGCGATCGCGGGGCCGGGGCAGAAGCCCCCCAGACCCCATCCGACGCCGAAGATCGCAGCGCCCACGAGGAGCCGCGCGTCGAGGTCTCGCCGCGTCGGCACCATGAAGCGTCCGCCGAGCAGCGGCGAGCGGCGGCCCTTGAGCGCCCGCCACACCGTCGCGTGGACCGCGATCGCGCCCGCCATCACGAACATCAGCGACGGGTCCCACGCGCGAAAGAAGCTCAGAAAGCCGACGACCTTCTCGGGCCGCGTCATCCCTGCGCGCGCGAGGCCGACGCTGAAGAGCGCGCCCGACAGGAGCGACACCGCGTTCTGGAGGCCCGTGCGAGGAGACGTCATCCCGACACCGCGCGCGTGACGAGCACCGTGATCGCGCCCGCGCTGATGAAGGTCATCGTGGCCGCGAGGCTGCGCGGCGAGAGCCGAGAGATGCCGCACACCCCGTGACCGCTCGTGCAGCCGTTGCCCACGCGCGTGCCGAAGCCCACCAGGACCCCCGCCGCGCCGATCGTCGCGAGGGAGCGCCCGCCCGCTGTGAACGCCGCGGGGGTCGCCGCCAGCGCGAGGGCGCCGCCCGCGAGAAGCCCGGCGACGAAGAGCGCGCGCCACATCACGTCGCCCGCCGTGGGCGAGAGGAGGCCGCCGACGATGCCCGAGATCCCCGTCACGCGACCGTTGAAGGCCAGCATCAGCGAGGCTGCGATTCCGATGAGCGCGCCGCCTTCGAGGGCGCGGATCCAGTCACCAGGGATGTCCATTGATTCTCCGAAGCGTGCGCGGCGACGGACCTGCTCCGGTCGCCGGGCGTCGAGCCCGTGAGCAACCCCCGCGCCGCATCGCAAAGCCCCGCGCATCGGCCATCTCGACCGTCGCGCCGTGTTGCGCAGGCGGAGCGCCCGTTACGCGCGTGTTTCTCGGTGTTTCATCGGCGCGCCGTGGTGCGCCCGACGACGTGCG
>JAXLYG010000059.1:0-69882 GCA_046351535.1 Polyangiales bacterium | reverse complement strand
ATCGCGCGGTGAGCGCTACGAGAACAGCGCCGCGAGGTCTGCCTCCGCGGCCACGCCGACGACCATCACCTCGACCTCGCCCGATCGCAGCCCGTCGGCGCCCACCGCCCGCGCGGTGACGCCGCTCGCGCCCTTCGAGAGCGCGACGCGCATCGCCTGGTGCACCGGGGGCTTCGACTTCACCGCGGCCACCATCGCCTGAAGCGCCTGCGGAATGATCCCCGGGCTCGTGCGGTCGTCGTCGTCTTCGTCGTCACCGATCGCGACGCTCCCCGCGACGGCGGGCTGCACGGCGGCGGGCTGCGCGGCGGCGGGCGTGACCGCGACGCGCGGCGACGACGTCTTCGGCGCGGGCTGCTCGACGCGCGGTGCGGGCTGCGGAGCTGCGACCGGCGGCGACGACTTCGCGACGCTCTTCTGCGGCGCGACGCGCGCGGCCGACGCGGGCTGCGGCGACGGCGCGGGCGTCGACTTCGCCGCGGGCGTGCGAGGCGCGGGCTGGGCTGCGGGCTGGCGCGGCGAGGGCGCCGACGACTGCATCGGGGGCGGACGCTGTGAGGGTTGCGCCGTGGGCTTCACCGCGGCGGGCGTGCGCGCGGCGGGCTTCTCGATCACCGGCGTGGTCTTCGAAAGGTTCGCCTCGGCGGCGACGGCGGCGAGAAAGCCCGCGGGCGCGGCGCCGACGTGCGTCGAGTCGTCGTCGAGCGCGAAGGGCTCGACCTTGCGCGCCGTGAGGAGGATGGGCTCCGAGGTCGACGCTTCGTCGTGGATGCGGAAGGCGTCGGTGGGCCCGTCGGTCTCCGCGCGCTGCACGGGCGCGGGGCGCGTCGGGAGGAGCGGCCGCGCGCTCGGGCTCCCGGGCGGCGACGAGGCCGTGGCGGGCGACGGCGCCGACTGCCGCTCGAGCGCGCGCGCGGCGTTGATCGCGGGCGTCGTCGACGCGGGCGCCGTCACCGGGCGCGAGGGCATGACGTGCGAGGCGCCCATCGGCGCCGGGGCGCGCGAGGGGTGCGGCGCGACGGGCCGCGCGGGCGGCAGGGCGGGGTTCACCGGAAAGCTCTCGGGCGCGCGCGGACGGACGCTCTCGGTCGCGCGCGAGGGCGCGGCGCCGGGGCGCGGCGGGCCGAGGTCGGCGGCGGCCTTCGAGAGCGACACGGCGCGCTCGTCGGCGTGCTGTTCGAACGCGATGTCGGCGGCGCGTCGGAGCCAGCGCATCGCGTCTTCGAGGTCGCCGCGGGAGTACTGCGTCCGCGCGATCTCGAGGGCGTCGCGCACCTCCGTCGTGTCGCTGTCGAGGGTGAAGGGGAAGCGCGCCATCGACGCGACGGTATCACCGCGCGATCACGAAGAAGAAGGCTTCTCGGAGGGTGCCGGCGCGACGGGCGTCGCGGTGATGTTCGAGTTCTCGTTCACGTAGCGCGCGGCCTGCGAGGCCACGTAGGCGAGGGCCGCCGCGGTCACGCCGACGTCGTCGCACCAGCCGAGCACGGGCACCAGCCAGTCGGGGATCGCGTCGATCGGCGAGACCACGTAGACCACCGTGAGGAACGCGAGGAGCTTCGAGGCCACGGGGGCCTTCGGGTCGCGCAAGAAGCGCCACACGGCCCGCGGCGAGGCGAGCATCGTCGCCAGCGTCGCCTTGCGCGCCGTGGGGACCGTCGAGGGGCTCTGCGTAGGGGGCGTCGGGTCGGCCATCGAGGACGCTGTTCTAACAGACCCGCGCCGGTCGCGCTTGTGGTAGGCAGCGGCGCATGCGAGTCGAGATCGTCCCCTGCCTGCAAGACAACTACGCGTACGTGGTCGTGTGCCCCGAGACGGGCGTCGCCGCGGTGATCGACCCGTCGGAGTCGGCGCCCGTGCTCGACGCCCTCGCGCGCCTCGCGGTGTCTCCTCGGTGGTGCTCGCGACGCACCACCACCCCGATCACGTCGGGGGGATCGAGGGGCTCGTGGCGAAGTTCCCGGGGCTCCGGGTGGTGGCCCACGCGCATGACCGGGACCGCGTCCCGCACGTCACGCGGCTCGTCGAGCACGGCGACGAGGAGCGCGGGGGGGCGCTGCGTGTCCGCGCGCTCCACGTGCCCGGTCACACGCTCGGCGCCGTGGCCTGGGAGGGCGGCGGCGTGGTGTTCACGGGCGACACGATGTTCCTCGGCGGCTGCGGTCGGCTCTTCGAAGGCACGCCCGCGATGATGCACCGCTCGCTCAACGAGACGCTCGGCGCGCTCGACGGCGCGACGAAGGTCTACTGCGGCCACGAGTACACCGTGTCGAACCTCAAGTTCGCGCGGCACCTCGAGCCCGCGCACCCCGCCGTGCTCGAAGCCCTCGCGCGCGCCGAGGCCCGCCGCGCCGCGGGGGAGCCCACGGTGCCCGGCACGCTCTCGACGGAGCGCGTGACGAACCCCTTTCTGCGATGCGGTGAGGTCGGCGTGAGGGCCGCGGTGAAGACCGATGGCAGCGACGTCGACGTGCTCGCCGCCGTGCGCCTCGCGAAGGATCACTTCCGCGCCTGATCGCGGCGTCGGAGGAGCTCGCTCAGTGGGCCTCGACGCGGTCGGTGTGCAGCGTCGCGCCCGCCGCGTCGAGCAGCGTCACCTCGATCGTGTGACCCGCCGCGCGGCGCGGGAGGAAGCCCCACGTGCGCCAGCGAGATCCGTGGCCGACGTCGAGGCTCTGGCGCGCGACCTGACGACCGTCGTAGCTCCACACGAGGGTCACCGGCGCCGAGGGCCCCGGGTTGCGCATCTCGACCCAGTACACCAGCGGAAAGGCCGACGCGATCGCGGCCTCGTCGCCCACGGGCTGACCGCGCTCGACGCGCGCCGCGAACTGCCCGCGGACGAAGGTCGGCCCGTCGGCCTGCGCCGCGGTGGTGAGGGTGCCGAGGCCGAGGATGGTAGCGAGGACGAAGGTCTTCATGATCGATGCTCCTGCGAGGTCGCGGCGTCGCCGCACGCAGAGAGGGTTTGCAGCCCATGTGCCGCGCGAAGGCGGCGAGATTCGCGGGCGAGGGTCTCAGCCTCCGTGGGCGCCGCGCAACACCCCGTGTGCGTCGAGACGCGCGTCGCGGGCTTCGCGGCGGTTCAGACCAGCCCGAGCCAGCGGCGGAGGCTCGCCACGAGGGGCGCCGCCGAGACGGGCTTCGGGAGGTAGTCGTCCATGCCGGCTTCGAGGCAGCGCTCGAGGTCGCCCTGGAGGCAGTGCGCGGTCATCGCGACGATGGGCACGTGCGCGCCGGTGCTGCGCTCCTCCTCGCGGATGCGCCGCGTGGCCGCGTAGCCGTCCATCTCGGGCATCTGGCAGTCCATGAGGATCACCGCGTACTCGCGCTGCACGACCGCTTCGAGCGCTTCGAAGCCGTTCGAAGCGACGTCGAATTCGAAGCCGAGGCGCTCGAGCATCCGCGTGATGACCTTCTGATTCACGGCGTTGTCTTCGACGACGAGGAGGCGCTTGCCCGCGACCCCGACGAGCGCGGACATCGCGCGGGCCGGGCGTCCGGTGCGCCGCGGCTCGCCGTCGTCGTCGCGTCGGAGCGTGGCGGCGAGGCGCTCGGCGATCTGCCCTGCGCGGAGGGGCTTTCGAAGATGCGTCGAGATGCCCTCTCGGAGGTCCGATTCCGTGGGCGCGCCGCCGAGGAGCACCACCTCGGCCGCCGCGTCGCCCCGCTGCGCGCGGAGCGCTCGCGCGAGTCGCCCGCGCTCGGCGGGGCACACGCGACGATCGACGAGTACGAGGTCCCACCGGGCGTCGCCGGCGACGAGGAGCTCGACGGCGGTGGCGGTGTCGGGCACGCAATGGACGAGGGCGCCGTGGTGTCGGAGCACGCTGGTGACGAGCGCGCGCGCCGCCGCGCTGGCGTCGACGGCGAGCACGCGACGCCCCGCGAGCCCGTCGGTCGGCGGGCGCACCGTCGCGGGCTCGGGCTCGCGGAAGCGCGCGGTGAACCAGAACGTGCTGCCCTCGCCGGGCTGGCTCTCGACGCCGATGGCGCCGCCCATGAGGCACGCGAGGCGCCGCGAGATGGCGAGGCCGAGGCCCGTCCCGCCGTAGCGCCGCGTGGTCGAGCTGTCGGCTTGCGAGAAGGGCTGAAAGAGCGCGGACACGGCCGAGGGCGCGATGCCCACGCCGGTGTCTCTCACCTCGAAGCGCACGAGGTGATCGCCCTCGATGGGCTGGTGCGTGGCGCGCACGACGACCTCGCCGTGCGCCGTGAATTTCAGCGCGTTGCCGACGAGGTTCACGAGCACCTGGCGGAGCCGCGAGGGGTCTCCGCGAAAGTGCGTGGGGGCGTCGGGGTCGGCCCAGAGCACGAGCTCGACGCCGCTGCGACGGGAGGCGTCTTCGAAGATGGCCGCGACGTCGTCGAGGGTCTCCGCGAGGTCGAAATCGATCTCTTCGAGCTTGAGGTGCCCCGACTCGACCTTCGAGAAATCGAGGATGTCGTTGAGGATCGTGAGCAGGGCCTCGCCCGCGCGGCGCACGGTCTCCGCGTGGTCCTGCTGCTCCTCGGTGAGGGAGGTGTCGAGGAGGAGGCCGGTCATCCCGATGATGGCGTTCATCGGCGTGCGGATCTCGTGGCTCATCACCGCGAGGAACTCGCTCTTCGCGCGGTTGGCGGCCTCGGCGTCGCGGCGCGCGCGGCGCAGGGCCTCCTCGGCCTCGTGCTGGTCGGTCACGTCGCGAAAGAGCAGCACGGCGCCCACGACCACGCCGCCCTGCACCACGGGGTTGAGCACGCACTCCACGGGGAGCTCGCGCCCGTCGGCGGTGTTCAGCGTGCCCACGAGCCCGCGCACGGCGACGCCGCCCGCGACGCGCGCGAGGAGCTCCGAGGTCTCCGCGCGGCGCGTGTGGTCCCCGTCGCGGAGGTGGAGTTCGAAGCGGTCGAGGAAGCGCGTGTCGACGACCTCCGCGGCGCGCACGCCGACGAGCGCCTCGCCCGCGACGTTGAGGAGCACCAGGCGCCCCTCGGCGTCGAGGGCGCAGAGGCCGTCGCCGAGGGCGCTCACCACGGCCTGGAGGCGGTCGTGCGCGACCTGCTGGCGCGCCGAGGCGCGGCGCAGGTCCTCGTTGAGCGCGAGCATCTCCTTCGAAGTGATTTCGAGGGATCGCTCGATCGTGTAGCGGTCTTGTTCGAAGTCGCTGTAGGTGCGCCGCACGCGATCGAGCAGCGCGCGCCACGCGTCGACGCCCGGAGGCGTTTCGACGTCGAGGCCGAGCCGTCGGAGCTGGCGATCGAGGATGCTGGTCATCTCGGCGCGGTGTCGGCCAGAAGAGCGCAGCCTCCTCCTGAGCGTCGACGCCGTTGGTCGTACACCCTGTGATGCAGGGCTGTACAGCGCCGTCACGACGCGCGTTGGCGTCGCGCGATGCCGATCCGCAATCCGAGAATCAGTGCGCGGCGGGACGCGTCGGGGGGTGGGCAGCGGGGTGCGCCGCGGGCGTCGCGTGGGCCGCGGGGGCGCCGCGCATCCCGTGGCATCCGAGGCAGCCGAAGCCCTGATGGGTCTCAGGGTTGTAGCGCTGCGCGCCGAGCATTTCGGTCATGCGCGGCCAGAGTCGCTGGGTCATGAAGACCTCCATGCGATCCTGCGAGGCGAACATCGCGGGGATGCGCGAGGGGTCGAGCGGCGCGATGCCGTTGGGCATGTGGAAGTTCACCGCGCGCGCGTTCGCGCCGTGGCACGTGGCGCAGGTGAAGCGCTCGAAGCGGTGCCCATCGAACTCCTGGAACATGCGGGTCATCTCGGGCATGACCGTGTGCTCCATGTACTCCATCTTCTGCTCGTGGTTCATCGTCGCCCAGGCGACGGCGGGCGTCGCGGCGGCGGTGGTCGCGGGCGTCTCGGGCGTGGTCGCGGCGGGCGTGGTCGCGGCGGGCGTGGTGGTCGCCGCGGGGGTCTCGGGCGTCGCGGCCGGCGTGGTGGTCGCGGCCGTGGTGGTCGTGTCGCCCGCCGTCGTCGCGGCGGTGGCCGGGGTCGTGGTGTTGCCCGACGTGGCCGTCGAGCTCCCGCTGCAAGCCATGAGGAGAGCGAGGCAGGCCCAGGCGCTGTGATGCAGTTTCATTCGGTGACCTCCGCGGTCGGGGGAGCGCGTTCGTCGCGCCGCGAGTGCCCCGCCGCGGCGCGGAAGAGAGCACCTCGGAGGCGCGCCGCACAAGGACCACGGAACGCAACCCGCCGTTGCGGCGAGGCGCTCACGCGGGGGGCGTCACGCCGCGCGCACGATCAGCGGCAGCAGCCGCCGTTGGTGCTGGTGACGGTGTAGCTCCACGAGGCCGACGAGGAGCTGTAGGTCGACGCGCAGAGGATCGCCGTGCCCGTCGAGGTCGCGGTGCACGTGCACGACGAGCCGAGCCCGCAGGAGTCGTCATTGGAGCAGGTGCACGCGCCCGAGACGACGACGTACGTGTCGCCCGTGTAGCTCCCGCAGGTCGAGATGGTGTACGTGCGCCCCGCGACGACGGGGAACGTGTAGAGCCGCAGGCACGTCGAGCCGCTGCCGCCCGAGCTCCCGCTGCCCGAGAAGCCCGAGTTGCAGGTGGTGACGGAGCACGAGCACGCGCCGCCCGAGCAGGTCGACGTCGCCGTGCAGACGTTGCCGCAGCGTCCGCAGTTGTTGCGATCGGTGGCGAGGGTCACGCACGCGCCGCCGCAGAGCGACTGGCCCGCGGGGCACCCGCACGCGCCGCCGTCGCAGCGTTGCCCTGTGGGGCAGGCGTTCCCGCAGCTCCCGCAGTTCGCCGCGTCGGTCATGAGGTCGGTGCACGCGCTCCCGCAGAGCGTCCCCCCGCCGGGGCACGCGCAGGCGCCGCCGACGCAGCTCTGCGCCGCGGGGCACGCGCTTCCGCACATCCCGCAGTGCGCGCGGTCCGTCATCGTGTCGACGCAGACCATCATCGCGTCGACCATGCAGATCGTCCGCCCCCCCGTGCAGAGGATCCCGCAGCGCCCCGCGTTGCAGACCATCCCGTCGGGGCACGGCATGTCGCAGCCGCCGCAGTGGCGCGCGTCGGCCATCGTGTCGAAGCACATCCCCGGCGCGGCCCCGCAGCGCGTCGCGCCGGCGCCGCAGGTGGTGAGGCACGCGCCCTCGGTGCAGGCCGTCCCCGCGGGGCAGGTGTTGCCGCAGGCGCCGCAGTTGGCGTCGTCGCGCGAGGTGTCGACGCACGCGCCCGCGCACTCGCGACGCGGCGTCGTGCACGAGGGCGCGGCGTCGACGGCGGTGTCGTCGGGGCTCGAGACGTCGTCGGCGTCGGGCGTGGCGGTGGCGTCGGGGTCTGCGTCGAGGTCCGCGTCGAGCTCGGCGTCGGCGGTCTGGTCCGCGTCGTCGACGGACCCGTCTTTGGGCAGGAGGTTGCCGAGGTCGGCGTGGCCCTCCGCGCAGGCGCAGAGCCACAGCGAGCACGAGACGAGGCCGTAGAACCACCGGGATCGCCGCTCCATCGATTCGGTACCTCCGCGACGAGTGTGCATCACTCCGCGGTGAGTCTTCGAGTTCTCTTCGTCACAATCGCTGCGAATTCACGGGCCCGCATCCGGCGGCGCCGCGGTGATACCCTCCGCGCGCCATGAAGCTCTCTGAGATCACCGCGACGCTCGAAGCCATCGCGCCCACGCGCCTCGCGGAGCCCTGGGACAACGTCGGCCTCCTCGTCGGCGACCCCGACGCGACGGTCACCCGCGCGCTCCTCGCGATCGACTGCACCGAGGCCGTGTACGCCGAGGCCCGCGCCCTCGGCTGCGAGCTCGTGATCGCGTACCACCCCGCGATCTTCGACGGGATGAAGCGCATCACGGCCCGCTCGATGGTGTTCCGCGCGATCCGCGACGGCGTCGCCATCTACGCCCCGCACACGGCGCTCGACATCGCCGACGGAGGGCACCAACGACGTGCTCGCCGACCTCGTGGGCATGACCGCGCGCGCGCCGCTCCGCCTCTCGCGCGTCGACGAGGGCAAGGGCCTCGGCCGCGTGGGCCCCGTCGAGCGCGTCGAGCGCGCCGCGCTCATCGAGCGGATCAAGCGAGGCCTCGGCCTCGACCACGTGCTCGTCGCCGGTCCCACCGAGGGAACCGTCGACCGCGTCGCCGTCGGCGCGGGCTCGTGCGGAGACCTCGTCAAGGAGGTGCTCGCCGCGGGCGCGGGCCTCTACCTCACGGGCGAGATGCGACACCACGACGCCCTCAAGGCCGCGGGCGCGGGGCTCACCGTCGTGTGCGCGCTCCACTCGAACAGCGAGCGCGTGACGCTCGCGCGACTCGCAGACCGACTGCGAACCGAACTGCCGGGTCTCGGGCTCTCACTCAGCGTCGCAGATCGCGACCCCTTCGCGGTGCGCTGACGACGCGCGACGCCACGAGGGCACGCAGCGCCACGATCGCGACGAGGAACACCGACTCCGTCGCGCGCCCTTAAGGGGGCGGAAGGCGACGCGTCTCGACGAGGTGCTCGGCTGAGCGCGCGATCCGTCAACTCCCGCGTCGGATGCGGATTCTCGTGCGAACCCGCCGTCGCTTCTGCAACCATCGGGCGCGATGTCACTCCCCTCCGACGACGGCCCCAAGACCACGCTCTCCGAAGACCTCCGCGAGCTCGCCCGCTCGCCGCGCGAGCTGTGGCTCGTGTACGCCGCGACCTTCTTCGAATACCTCGGCGTGTACTCGTTCCTCTCGACGCTCAAGTTCTGGCTCTCGAGCGACCAGGGGATGAGCGACGCCAAGGCCGGCTGGTGGGCCGCGACCTTCTCGACGCTCACCACGATGTTCCTCCTCCTCGTGGGCCCGATCTCCGACTCCGTGGGCGCGCGCACGATGCTCATCGTGTCGTTCTCGCTCGCGGCCCTCACGCGCCTCGGGATGTCCGTCGCGCCCGACCCCACGCTCGCCGTCGCCGCGCTCCTCGCCTTCGCGTTCGCCTTCGCCACGTCGGGCCCCGTGCTCCAGACGGCGGTGCAGCGCGCGTCGTCGAAGAACGCCCGCGCCTTCGCGTTCACCATGTGGTACGTGAGCTTCAACCTGGCGGGGTGGATCGTCGGGTTCATCATCGACGACACGCGCGCGCACTTCCGCGACGCGGTCACGCACCAGCTCGTGCGCAGGTCGGTGCACCTGCCGCTCCTCGGCGACACGATGATGAGCGCGCACGGGGCCATCCTGGGGCTCGGCTTCGTCTTCGCGACCATCGCCGCGGTGATCGTGTTCTTCATCCGCGCGGACTTCGGCGAGGCCGCGATGAAGGCCCGCGCGGCGGCCGAGGCGGGCGACACGACCCCCGCGCCCGAGCCCCCGAAGGAGCCGCGCCCCAACCCCCTCAAGGTGCTGCGCGAGGTGCTCTCCGACAGGGCCTTCTGGCGCTTCATGTTCCTGCTCGTGCTGCTCGCGCTCGTGAAGCTGATCTTTCAGCACATGCACTTCACCTGGCCCACGTACGTCACGCGCATGCAGGGCGACGCCTTCCCCGTGGGCAAGGTGTGGTCGCTCAACTCGTTCATGATCCTGTTCCTCGCGCCCATCGGCACGGCGGTGACGCGCAAGCGCAAGGCCCTCGACGTGCTGCTCCTCGGCGCGTTCATCACGTCGGCGAGCCCCTTCGTGCTCTGCTTCGGATCGAGCATGCCCTTTCAGCTCACGATGATCGTGGCGCTCACCATCGGCGAGGCCCTCTGGTCGCCGCGCCTCTACGAGTACAACCTCTCGGTCGCCCCCAAGGGACGCGAGTCGACGTACATCTCCCTCGCCGCGCTGCCGTACTTCCTCGCGAAGCTCATCGTGGGCCCGTCGGCCGGCGCGCTCCTGCCGCTCTTCGTGCCCGAGCACGGCGCGCGCAACCCCGCGGCCCTCTGGGCCATCATCGGCGGCGTCACCATGATCGGCCCCGTGGGCATCCTCCTCGCCCGCAACTGGATCACCCGCAAGTCCGAGACTTCGACCGCCGCGGCGTAGCCCGAGACCGCGCGGGCGGTTCCATCGCGGCCGCGATGGGAGTACGAAAGCCTCGTGTTCGCCCATCGCCTCCGCGCCGCGCGTGATCGCGGCCTCGACCTCGCCCTCAAGAAGCTCCTGCCCTCGGGCTCGCTCGGCCCCGACCGCGATGACCCCGCCGCGATGCACAGCCTCCCGCTGGCCCTCGCCGCCGCGGGTCACCTCGCCGCCGCGCGCCGCGTGCTCGACCGCGTCGCCCTCCGCTACGTGACCGGCGACGGCGACGTGCGCGCGTCGCAGGCCCTTCGAAGCGCCGACGGAGACTGCGCCGAGAGCCCCACGCGCATGCCCTCGCGCCTCGCCCTCGGCGCGCTGCGCGCGGGACGAGCCTCCGTCACGACGCGCCTCGACGCGTGGCTCCAGAGCGTCCCGAGCGTCGGCGGCGGCGTCTCGATCCAGGGTCCGCGCGCGGGCGAGACGGCCACCGATTTCGCGGCCACGCTCCACGTCGGCGCCCTCGACCTCGCCTTCGCCCGACGCCCCCAGGTCGCCGACCGCGCGCGATGGATCGTCGCGCAGTGGGCCGCGCAGCCGCACGCCGACGCGCTCCTGCTGCGACGCGACGCGAGCGGATCGCTGGTGACGCTGTGGCCCGCGAGCTCGGCCTCGTCGCACGCCGTCCACGCGCTCGGCCCGGGGAGCGGCCACGGGGTGCTCGGCGAGTCGCTCGCGTGGATGTCCGAGGCGCTGCCCCTCGCGCCGAAGGACCTCCACGACGCCCTGCTGCGCACCGCGCAGGGGATCATGGGCTTCGCCGCGAGGGCCGAGCCCCACGTGCGACGGCCCGTCGATCAGGCGAGCCTCGCGATGGGCGCGGCGATGTTCGCGCGGGCCCTGCGCGCCGCGAGCGCGCGCGACGACCACGACGCCGCCGACCTCGCCGTGAGGCTCGCGCTCAGGGTCTGCGAGGCGTGGCGGCCCGACGGCTTCGGCGCCGACGGCGGCGAGCGGCCGCTCACGCGCGTCGACGACGCCGCGTGGATCTCGTACTGCCTCCACGAGACGCTGGCGGCGCTCGACGTGACGGAGCCCGTGAGCGATCGAGAGGCGCCGCCGGGGTGGCGCGTGGTGCTCTGCAACGTGCCCGAGCTCAAGGCGCAGGAGATCGCCGACGCGCTGGTCTCCGAGCGCCTCGCGGCCTGCGTGAACGCGATCAACCCCGTGCGCAGCACCTACGTGTGGAAGGCGAAGGTCGAGCGCGAGGCCGAGGTGACGCTGCTCATCAAGACCACGGCGGACCGCATGACGGCGCTCACGGCGCGCATCCGGGCGATGCACCCCTACGAGCTCCCCGAGGTGATCGCGCTGGCGGTCGAGGGCGCCGAGGGGCACCTGCCGTACCTCGACTGGGTGCGTTCGCAGGTGACACCCGACGACGAAGCGCCGAAGATGCCGCCAGCGTCATGAGACTCGTAAAGATCGCGCTGGGGAGCGTGAACCCCACCGTCGGCTCCGTTCGCTCCAACACCGACCGATGCCTCGCGATGGCCCGCGAAATGGCCGCCGACGACGTCACCGTGGGGGCCTTCCCCGAGCAGGTGATCGGCGGCTATCCGTGCGAAGACCTGGTGCAGTGGCGGGGCTTCATCGACGCGCAGCACAAGGCGCTCGAGCACTTCGCCCACGAGACGCGCGACACGGGCACCGTGTGGGTGCTCGGCGTCGTGGCGGCCCTCCGCGGACACCTCTACAACGCCGCCGCGGTGGTGCATCGCGGCAAGGTCGTGGGCGTCGTCCCGAAGGAGAAGCTCCCGACCTACAACGTCTTCTACGAGGCCCGCACGTTCTCGCGGGGCACGCCGGGGCAGCGCGACGAGCACCTCGGCGCGCCCTTCGGCGACCTCGTGTTCGAGTTCGACTGGGGCACGCTCGGCGTCGAGGTGTGCGAAGACGTGTGGTCGCCCGACGGGCCCATGCGTCGGCGCTGCTACGCGGGCTCCGAGCTCATCGTGAACATCTCGGCGTCGCCCTACCGCATGGGCGTGATGGGCACGCGCCGCGAGATGCTCGCCACGCGCTCGGGCGACAACCAGTGCACGCTCGCGTACGTGAACGCGGTGGGCGCCAACGACGGGCTCATCTTCGACGGCGGCGGCTTCGTCTTTCAGAACGGACGCCCCATGGTCGAGGCCCCGCGGTGGCGGGAGCGCTGGTCGTCGGCCGTCGTCGACCTCGACCGCACGCAGCGGCTCCGCACCGAGAACACCACCTGGCGGAACGACTGCATCGACGCGATGGGCGCCGCGGTGAGGCCCACGGTGATCCGCTGCGCGGGCGCCACCGCCGACCGCGCGAAGCTCGCCTACCCGGGCGCGCCGCACGGGAGCTTCTTTCTCCCGTCGCCCTCGACGCACCGCACGGCGCGCGAGGAGTTCTGCGAAGACCTCCTCGACGCGCTCTCGCTCGGCATCGGCGACTACTTCGAGAAGACGAAGGCGTTCAAGGGCATCGGCATCGCGCTCTCGGGCGGGCGCGACTCGCTGCTCACGCTCCTCATCGCGTGGCGCTACGTGCAGAAGCGCTTCGCCGACCTCGAACCCGACGCGCGGCGGGCGAAGACCGCGGAGCTCATGAGGGCGTTCTACATGCCCTCGCGCTACTCGTCAGACCACACGAGCAACTGCGCCAAGACGATCTCTGAAGAGCTCAACGTGCCCTTCATGGTCGTGCCCATCGAGGAGGCGTTCAACCGCGAGGCCGAGGTCGCGCGCACGATGGTGGGCGGCGAGCTCACGGGCATCACGCAGCAGAACGTCCAGGCCCGCCTCCGCTCGCTCCGCATGTGGAACTGGGCCAACACCTCGGGGATGCTCTTCCTCCAGACGGGGAACATGAGCGAGAAGGCGATGGGGTACACCACCATCGGCGGCGACCTCGAAGGCGCCCTCGCGGTGCTCGCGAACGTGCCCAAGACCGTGGTGATCTACCTCCTCGAGTACCTCCTCGAGACGCACCGCTTCGAGGGCATCAGGCTCACCCTCTCGGCCCCCGCGGGCCCCGAGCTCGCGCCCAACCAGAAGGGCGAAGACGAGCTCATGCCCTTCCGCGTCCTCGACGCGTGCTTTCACCTCTACGCGGCCGAGAAGCTCTCGCCCGCGGAGATCGTCACGGCCCTCGGGTCGATGTTCCCCGAGCTCGCCGCCGAGCAGGTGAAGGTCTGGGTCGAGAAGTTCACCCGGCTCTTCGTCCAGTCGATCTACAAGTGGGTCCAGGCGCCCCTGTCGCTCCACGTCGGCAACCTCGACCTCGAGCGCGAGCGCGCCCTCCAACTCCCCGTCGTCGAGACGACGGAGTGGACCCGGTAGAGGCGACCACCAGGGCGAATCGCCGCAGCCCCCTCGGGGTTTTCCTGAACTCACCCCTGTCAAGTATTCTCCTCGACAGAACTTCAAATTCAGTTTCGGCGTGAACCTGCCGTTACAATGGTTGCTGCGGATCGAGCACACCGTTGGGAGATAACACCCACTGGTTTGCGCGCGACCCGCCACACACACCGCCATGAGCAAGACGTCGATCGAAGCGCTCGAGGACCAGGTCCGCGCGTTCATCAGCAGCAATTTTCACGTCGCGGGGACCGCGGTGCTCGGGCGCGACACGTCGCTGCTCGATACGGGCATCGTCGACTCGACGGGATTCCTCGAGATCTTCTCGTGGCTCCGCGATGAGTTCGGGGTCTCCGTAGCCGACAGTGAGATGAACCCTGATAACTTCGAGACGGTCGCCAAGATCGCCGCGTACGTGCACCGCAAGCAGGAGTGACTCGCACGATGGAGCTCGCGACGAAGCCCTCGTTCTTCGGCTCCGCAGGCGCGCGCCTCTTCGGCTGCCTGCACCCCGCGAAGAGCCCCTCGCGCTCCCTCGGCGTCGTCATCGTTCACCCCTTCATGGAGGAGCGCCAGGACGCTCACGCCGTGCTCCGCGACCTCGCGTGTCGCCTCGCGCTCGCGGGTCTCCCGACGCTCCGCTTCGACCAGTTCGGCTGCGGTGACTCGGAGGGATCGTGGGAGGACGGCACCCTCCCCCGCTGGCTCGACGACGTGCGCGCCGCCGCAGACCAGCTCCGCGCGGAGACCGGCGTCACCGAGGTCGCGCTCGTGGGCCTGCGCTTCGGCGCCACGCTCGCGGCCCTCGCGTCGGAGTCCATCGAGGCCGCGAAGCTCGCGCTGATCCAGCCCATCGTGCGCGGCGGCGACTACGTGATGGACCTCCTCCTCGCGAACCTCGCCGCGGAGATGGTGCTCAACCGCCGCGCGGGCGTGACGCGGGAGAGCCTCCTCGCGCAGCTCGACGCGGGACAGTCGGTGAACCTCTTCGGGTATCACCTCACCCCGGCCCAGCACCGCGCGCTGCGCGAGGTCGACCTCACGAAGACGCTCACGGGCAAGGGCCCCCCGACGCTCCTCGTCGACGTGGTGCGCGCAGCGACCGCGCGCGAGCCCAAAGAGCTCCAGTCCCTCGCCGCGGCGCTCGGCCACCGCGTCACGCGCGCCCGCGCCGTCGAACCCTACCCCCTCTACGCCGAGGGAAAGGTCCGCGTCATGCGCGCCGACGAGGTCTGCTCCGCAGTTCTCACCTTCTTCGAGGGATAGATCGGGATGGAGAGCGTCGTCCGCTTTCGCAACGCCTCGGGCCATGAACTCCAGGGCATCCTGCACCGCCCCGAGCGCCTCGACGTCGGCGCGCCCGCGCTCGTGTGGCTCCCCGCGGGGCAGAAGGTGCGGCAGGGCGCGTGGCGGATGAACGTCGTCGTCGCGCGGCGCATGGCCGCGATGGGCTTCCCCGTGCTCCGCTTCGACTACGAGGGCATGGGCGACTCCGAGGGGCCGCGCCGTCACGGCGAGTACGTGATGGAGTTCTACGGCTTCGTGCAGACGGGCGGCTTCCGCGGCGACGTGATCGCGGCGGTGAACTTCGCGCTCGGCGAGCTCGGCCCGCGCCCCGTCGTGCTCGGCGGGCTCTGCGGCGGCGCGGCGTCGGCGCTCTTCGCGGGCGCGGAGCTCGGCGACAGGGTGTGGGGCCACGTGCTCATCGACCTGCCCGTGACGATCTCGTCGGCCGCGCGGCAGCGGTACCTCGAAGAGCACCCCGAAGACCTCGTGCGGGCGCGCCCCGCCGAGGCCGACACGGTGCTCCTCCTCTACGCGAAGAAGATCCTCGACGTCGAAGCGTGGAAGCGCCTCGCGCGCGGCGAGAGCAACCCGCGGCTCTTCGCCGAAGCCCTCAGGGTGAAGGCCCGCACGCGCGTCGACGCCGCGCTCCCGAGGCTCCCCGCGGCGGCGCGGCTCGTGGCCGACAAGCTCCTCGGACCGGCCGTCGGCGAGGCCGCCGAGGGCTCCGCGCAGCGCACCGACGTGGGCGAGAAAGAAGCCGCGCGCGGCGAGGTCCGCAACGAGCTCATCGTGCCGACCTTCCGCGAGGTGCTCGCGAAGGGACAGCGCGTGCGCTTCATCAACAGCTCGTCGTACGACCCGACCTTCCGCGGCTACTTCGGCGTCGCGGAGCTCGGCGAAGACCCCGCCGCGTGGAGGGCGCGCGGCTTCGACCTCGTCGTCGCGCCCGACACCAATCACATCTTCTCGCTCGAGCACTCGCAGAAGCACCTCTTCGACGCCGTCGAGCGCGCCCTCCGCGACGCCCGCGCGTAGGCGTCGCGCGCCGTGTTAGCGTCGCGCCGCGATGCAGCAAAGCCCTGAGACGTCCGCCGAGCGGGCGCGTTCGTATGGCCTTCTGGCGGCGGCCCTGAGCCTCGGCGTCGCGCTGCGAGCCCACGCGCTCGGCGCCCTCAGCCTCTACTACGACGAGCTGTACGCGACGCGCATCCACGGCCTCTCACCGCGGAACGTCGCGGGCGTCGTCGCGCGCACGGCCTTCTACGATCAGCACCCGCCGCTCTATTACCTCTCGGCCCTCGCGTGGACGCAGTTCTTCGGCATCTCCGAGGCCGGCGTTCGGGGCCTGAGCGTCGTGGCCGGCGTGCTGCTCATCCCCGCGGTGTACCTCCTCGGACGCGACCTCTCGGGGCGCCGCACGGGCGCGGGGGGCGCGCTCGTCACGGCCGTCTTTCCGCTGCTGGTCTACTACTCGCGCGAGGCGCGGATGTACGCGCAGCTCGCGCTCCTCGCGACGCTCTCGACGTGGCTCCTCGTGCGGCTCGCGCGCGGCGACCGCTCGCGGTGGCTCCTGCCCGCGTGGATCCTCGCGTCGGCGGGCACCGCGCTCACGCACTACTTCGGCGCCGTGCACGTCTTCGCGGAGTTCGTCGCGCTCGCGCTCCGAGGGCGGCGCGGCGCCCGCGCGCTGCCCGCGTGGCTGTGCCTCTTCGCGGCGCCCCTCGCGGCCTTCGCGCCCTTCGCGCTCTTCGCGAAGTACCAGGCCGGGCACTTCGATTCGAGCTACCTCGGCTTCGGCGCGCGGGTCTACGTCGACGTGCTCGCGTGGCTCGGCGCCGCGCACCAGCACCTCCCCGTCGCGCTCGCGTGGACGATCCCCGCCTTCGCGCTCGCGGCCCTCGGCGCGCGCGCGTCGTGGCGCGAACAGGCCCCCGCGTGGACGACGCCCTTCGCCGCGCCGCCTCCGTCATCACCCTACGTGAAGGCCCTCGCGACGCTCACGGGCCTCGGGTCGCTGCTCGTCGCCGCGGCGATCTTCGTGCTCCGCGCGAAGCTCACCGACAAGATCGCGAGCGTCGAGGTCGACCGCGGCGAGACGCAGACCATCGCGGCGCTCCAGGGTCAGACCGCCGTGACCGCGGCGCTCGCGGGCGCAGCCGTCGCGGCCTTCGCGCTCTTCGCCCTCGCGGCGCGCGACGCGATCGGCGCGAAGCTCTCGAAGAACGAGCCGCAGCGCGACGACGCCCTCGACGCGGCGGGCTCGCTGCCTCGCGTGGCGCTCGTGTGCATCGCGATCCCCCTGGGGCTCTCGATCGTCGCGGGCCTCCTGGGCAAGCCCCTCGTGCTCGTGCGGAACTTCGTCACCGCCGCGCCCTTCATCGCGCTCCTTATCGCGCGCGGCCTGCTCGCGCTCCCTCCGCTGCGTCGCGGGCTCGCGGCGGCCGCCGTGGGCGCCGTGGCGCTCCTCGCGGCGTCACGCTTCGGCGCGCTGCCCGGACTCGCGCCCGACGACCCCCGGCCCTGGCTCGTGCACACGTACCACGACTGGCGCACCGTCGCGTCGTTCATGCGGGCCGACCCGTTCACGCCCGTGGTGGTGGTGCAGCACTACGCGACCGACACGGTGATCCACTACCGCGATCACCACCCGGTGCTTCGAATCCGCGAAGAGGGCGAGCGCCTCGAGGTCGCGCAGGTGCGTCAGGACGACGACTTCGACGTCGAGGTGCACGAGGGCGACGCGTTTCACCCCGAGCTCATCACGCGCTTCTACGTGATCGACGTCACGGGATTGCCGAGGGAGCACGGCGTGTCGCGGCGCATCCTCAACGCGGCGCGCGCGGGTCACACGTGCGACGTGGCGGGCACCGTGCCGGGCGGCGTGACGGTCTACGACTGCAACGCGTCCGAAGCGCTCGCCGACGCGCGCTAACGCTTCTCCCTCAGCCTTCGGAACACGGGCGCGATCGTCGCGGGGTCGTCGGTCATGATGCCGTCGGCCCCGAGCGCGAGGAGCCGCTCGGCCTCGCGCGCGTCGTTGATGGTCCAGTACTCCACGGGGATCGAGAGCGCGTGGCACTTCGCGAGGAAGCGCGGCGTGTCGGCGCGGAGGAGGCGCGTGCGCGGCGGCACCTGCGCGACCTTTCCCGACGGCGGAAAGCGCTTCAAGAAGGGCAGCGGCGCCGCGAGCACGCGGAGCACGTCGGCCGTCCCCATGCCCGTGCGACCCGCGTATCCACCGTGTCGCACGGCGTGGAGCACCCACGACGCGAAGCTCGCCACGAGCACGCGCTCCTCCGCGCGCTTTCGTCGCAGCAGCGTGAGCACGGCGTCGATCGTCGCGAGGTCGTGCTGCTTCACGTCGACGTTCCATCGCACACCGGGGAACGCGTCGAGCACCTCCTCGAGCGTCGGCACGCGGAACCCTTTGCCCGCGAAGGGACGCTCGCCGCCCGCGTCGACGAAGCCCCACCCCACGTCGCAGCGGCGCACCTCGTCGAGCGTCGCGTGACGGATCTCGACCGGGGCTCCGCTCATGCGCGCGAGTGACGGGTCGTGCGACACGACGACGTGCCCGTCGCGCGTGAGGTGCAGGTCGGTCTCGAGCGCGTCGGCCCCGAGCTCGAGCGCGCGTTCAAACGAGGGGAGCGTGTTCTCGGGTCGCTCCGAGGCGGCTCCGCGGTGGGCGTAGAGGATCGGCACGCGCGGAGAGTATCCCCTGCGCTCAGCGCTTGCGACAGCGCTCGTCGAGGCTCTCGGTCACCGACTCGCCGACCCACGTCCTCCCCTTCGCGCCGCTCGTGTCGGGGGCGAGGTCGGCGGGCACGATGGCCCCCTTGCCGAAGGTCGCGTTGATCTTGTCGAGCGCCGCGTTGAGCCGCACGCGCCGGTCGCGGTCTCCGCCGAAGAGGCCCAGTTGGCGCTCGGGTTCTTCGAGCGAGTGCGCGCTCACGCCGCAGAGGCGCATCGGCGAGAACCTCCCCTCGTCCGCGTAGCGCGTGAGCATGGCGCGCGCGGTCGAGAAGAGCACCTGCCCGTCGTCGGTGGCCGCCGCGAGCGTCGTGCTGCGCGTGATGAGCTTGAACTCGTCGGTCTTGAGCTTGAGCACCACCGCGCGCGCCGCCCTGCCCGCGCGGCGCAGCCGCTTCGCCACGCGCATCGACTGAGAGAGCAGGTGCGCGTGCAGGTCTTCGGGCGCGTCGAGGTCGTCGGCGAAGGTGTCTTCGGCGCCCATGCTCTTCGCCGCGCGATCGGGCACGACCTCGCGCGTGTCGTCGCCGCGGCTGAGCCGCGAGAGGTGCGCGCCGAGCGCCCCGAGCGTCTCGACCAGCCACGCGGGCTCGCGCGCGGCCACGTCACCGACCGTGCGCAGACCCAGGAGTTCGAGGCGCGTCTGCGTGCGAGGTCCCACGCCCCAGAGCCGCCACACGGGGAGCGCCGCGAGAAAGGTCACCGTCTCCTCCGCGGGTACGGCGCGCAGCCCGTCGGGCTTGGCGAGGTCCGAGGCGATCTTCGCGACGAACTTCACCGCCGCCACGCCCGCCGACGCGGGCAGCGAGAGCTCCTCCCGGATGCGCGCACGGAGCTTCGCTGCGATCGCGGTGGCGTCGCCGAAGAGCGCGCGCGAGCCCGTCACGTCGAGAAAGGCCTCGTCGAGCGAGAGCGGCTCGACGAGCGGCGTCACCTCTTCGAACATCGCGTGGAGGCGCTCGCTCGCGGCCACGTACGCGTCGAAGCGAGGGCGCACCACGACCGCGTGCGGACAGAGCCGCACGGCGCGTCCCATGGGCATCGCGCTCCGTACGCCGAAGGGGCGCACCTCGTACGAGGCCGCGAGCACGACGCCGCGCGAGGGGTGCCCCCCCACGATCACGGCCTTGCCTCGGAGCGTCGGATCATCGCGCTGCTCGACCGACGCGTAGAACGCGTCCATGTCGACGTGGACGATCGCGCGTGTCGCGCCTGCGCGCATCGGGGCCGTTGGTCCTTCGGTGCGAGAGAGATTTCTCAATAGACGAGGGGACGGGCGATCGCAACGTCGCGACCGACGGGCATCGCGCGTTCGTGATACTCGAAGCGGCGATGACACCCGACGCGCTCCCCATCGACGCGCTTCGCGCGGTCTACCTCGCGACCGAAGGCGCCGCGGTGAT
This sequence comes from Polyangiales bacterium, assembly GCA_046351535.1. Taxonomy (GTDB): domain Bacteria; phylum Myxococcota_A; class Polyangia; order Polyangiales; genus CAISKJ01. The sequence continues at coordinate 50,133 of JAXLYG010000059.1, read as the reverse complement.
CACCTCGCCCACGGGCTCCGGCAAGTCGACGCAGGTCCCTCGCTGGACGCGCGGACGCGTGCTCGTCGTCGAGCCCCGCCGCCTCGCGTGCCGAGCCCTCGCCGCGCGCGTCGCCGAGCTCGAAGTAACCGCGCGCGGAGGCTCCGTCGGATACAGCGTCCGCGATGAGCACAGAGCGACCGCAGACACGCGCGTGCTCTTCGTCACGCCCGGCGTCGCGCTGCGCATGGTCGACGCGTGGGCGCGTTTCGATCGCGTCGTGCTCGACGAGTTTCACGAGCGCTCGCTCGACACAGACCTCCTGCTCGCGCTCCTCATGAAGCGGGCGGCGAAGCTCACGGTGATGTCCGCCACGCTCGAAGGCGACCGCGTCGCCGCGCACGTCGGAGGTCGTCACCTGCGCGCCGAGGCTCGGACGTATCCTGTCACGATCCGTCACCTGGGCGATGGCGCGGCGCAGCTCCCCTCGCCCGACGGACTCGAAGACCGCGTGCGGAGGGCCCTCGACGCGTGCCGCAGCGACCCCGGCGACGTGCTGGTCTTTCTCCCGGGCAAAGGGGAAATCGTCGAGTGCGCGAGGGCGTTGCGGGCGCGCAGCGACGTCGAGGTGATCGCCCTCCACGGCGAGCTCTCGCTCGATGAGCAGCGAAGAGCGTTTGCGCCGTCGTCGAGGCGCAAGGTGGTGCTCTCGACCAACGTGGCCGAGACCTCGCTCACGATCCCCGGCGTCGGCGTGGTGATCGACGGCGGCCTGGTGCGACAGACCCGCTACCGCGCGGGACGCGGCGCGCTCACGCTCACCCCCATCGCGCAAGACAGCGCCGACCAGCGCGCGGGCCGCGCGGGGCGCACCTCCGCGGGCGTCTGTTACCGACTCTGGAGCGCTTCGGCGAAGCTCAATCCGATCACGCTCCCCGAGGTGCATCGCGAGTCGCTCGTGCCGCTCGTGCTCGCGGCGGCGGCGTGCGGAGAGACGCCCGAGACGCTTCCGCTCCTCGACGCGCCGAAGGCCCACGCGATCACGGCGGCGCGCGACGAGCTCACGGCGCTCGGCGCGCTCGACGCGAAGGGCGCGATCACCCCGCGCGGACGCGAGCTCTACGGCCTCCCCCTCGATGCTCCACTTGCGAGGTTGCTCGTCGAAGCCCGCGCCACGGGAGCGCTCGAAGACGCCATCGACCTCGTCGCGGCGCTCGCGGGCGGGCGTCCGCTCTTCGCGCGCGACGGCCTTCAGGAGTACGGCGAAGACCTTCGCGCCTCGGGCTGCGACGCGACGGCGCTCGTGCTCGCGGTCCGGCGCGGCGACCCCGACACCGACGGACTCAACCGCGGCGCGCTCGACGAAGCGCGACGCACGGCGGCCCGTTTGCGAAGGGCGCATGACCTGCCCGAGGGCTTCAACGCGAACGCGCCCGTCGACCGTGAGCGCCTCGCTCGCACCGCGCTCGCGGCCGATCCGCGGTGCGTTCACGTCGCGCGCACGCGGGGCCGCGAGGTCGCGTGGAGCAACGGCGGCACCGAGCTCACCCTCGCGCGCGAGAGCGCGGTGCAGCGGCTCCGTGACGTCGACGCGATCGCCGTGCTCGACACGCGCGCCCTCGGCGACGGAACGGTCTTCGTCACCTGCGCGACGCCGCTGCCGCTCTCGTGGCTCGTCGCCGCGGGCCTCGGTCGCGACCGCCTCGCGGCCGTGTCCGTCGAGCGCGGACGCGTCGTCGCGAAGGTCGAGCGGGTGTACGCGCGCAAGGTCATCCACGAGCGCGAGGAGTCTCCGCGCGGAGAGGTCGCGCGTGATGCGATCGCGACGCTCTTTCTCCGCGGATCGATCTTCAAGCAGAGCCTCGCGGTGACGAAAGAGCGACTCGCCGCCACCGCGCTCGCGGCGCGACTCGCGGCCTCGGGGCGCAGCTTCGATGAGCCGTGGAAGGCGCCCCCCAGCGCCTCGCTCGAACTCGACGCGTGGGTGCGCGCGAAGATCGAATCGCTCGGCGTCGAGAGCGGTGACGACCTCGCGCTCCTCGGCGCGGAGGATCTCGTGGCCCCTGATCTCCCCTTCGGCGTGCGTGATCCCCTCGACCGTGATTTTCCGAGGATCGTCACGCTCGGAGACGCGACCTACAAGGCCGAGTACGACCTCTCACGGCCCGCGGTCACGCTGCGCATGGTGCGGGGCGCGCGGCGCGATCCTCCGCCGCTCGGGTACCTCCCGAAGTTCCCCGGGATGCGCGTCGTGGTGGAGCAGGGACGCTCGACCTGGGTGCTCCGTCAGGGGTGACCCTCGGCCGCAAAGTGGAGCGGTCCGCGGCCGGTGTGATACCGCCCGACGCATGAACCGCAAGATCCGCGTAGGGCTGGTGTTCGGAGGGCGATCGGGCGAGCACGAGATCTCGCTCCTCTCGGCGCGCTCGATCTTCGACGCGCTCGATCGCGAGCGCTACGAGCCCGTGCTCATCGGCATCGACCACGACGGGCGCTGGCACCTCCAGGAGTCCGCGCGCGCGCTCCTCTCGACGCCGGGAACGCCCCTGCACCTCGACGCGGCATCGCCGCCCGTGGCGGTCTCGCCCGGCAGCGAATCGAGCGACGCAAGCCTCGTCGCGGTCTCCCCCGGCTCCGCGGGAATCGGCGCGCTCGACGTGATCTTCCCCGTGCTCCACGGCACCTACGGCGAAGACGGGACCATTCAGGGGCTCCTCGAAATGGCGGGGATCCCCTACGTGGGGAGCGGCGTGCTCGGGTCGTCCGCGGGCATGGACAAGGACTTCGCCAAGCGCCTCTTTCGCGCGGCGGGTCTGCCCGTGGTCGACGGCTTCGTGGTGCGCGCGAGCGACGGACGCAGCGCCGACGACGTGTCGCGCGAGGTCATCGAGCGCTTCGGATTCCCGTGCTTCGTGAAGCCCTGCAACATGGGCAGCTCGGTGGGCGTCTCGAAGGCCCGCGACGCCGCGGGGCTCGCGGCCGCGCTCACCGACGCGTTCCGCTACGACACCAAGGTGCTCATCGAGCGCGCTCACGCGGTGCGCGAGATCGAGGTCGCCGTGCTCGGCAACGCGAAGCCCGAGGCGTCGATCGCTGGAGAGATCATCCCCACGCACGACTTCTACTCGTACGAGGCGAAGTACCTCGACGAGAACGGGGCGCACCTCTCGATCCCCGCGAAGATCGACGACGCGCAGATGCGCGCGGTCCGCGCGATGGCCGTGGCCGCGTTCGAATGCCTCGACCTCGCGGGCCTCGCGCGCGTGGATTTCTTCCTCGACAAGAGCACCGGCGAGTTCCTTCTGAACGAGGTGAACACGATCCCGGGCTTCACGCGGATCAGCATGTACCCCAAGCTCTGGGAAGCCTCGGGCGTGCCCTACGCGAAGCTCGTCGACCGGCTCATCGCGCTCGCCCTCGAGCGCCACGCCACGCGCCGCGCGCTCTCGACGCGCTATCAGCGCTGACCCTCTCCCCGTTCCTCTCCCGCGAAGCGGGAGAGGGTGCCTGCTTCGACTGCCATGCCCTCACCCCGCCCTCTCCCGCCAGAGGCGGGAGAGGGAGTCCACGGCGGCGAGAGGGAGCGGTTGCGTCGGTTCGAGATCGCGCGAGGGATGCCGGAGCCCACGGCCGAGCGAGAGGTGTTGCGCGCCCGCGACGCGCGCGCCTCACACCGCACCGACGGACTCCCTCTCCCGCCTCTGGCGGGAGAGGGCGGGGTGAGGGCATGCCAGCCACCAACGGGCACCCTCTCCCGCTTCGCGGGAGAGGGACGGGGTGAGGGCGCTGACCGTTGGTATTTCCGCGCGTTGGCGATAGCGTCGCCCGCCATGCGGATCACCACCGACTACCTCGTCCTCGGCAGCGGCATCGCGGGTCTCACCTTCGCGCTACGCGCGGCCGAGCGCGGCGACGTCGCGATCGTCACCAAGCGCGGACGCGCAGACTCCGCGACCAACTGGGCGCAGGGCGGCATCTCGGCGGTGCTCGATCCGACCGACAGCTTCGAAGCGCACGTGCAAGACACCCTCGCCACCGGCGCGGGCATCTCGAAGCCCGAGATCGTCGAGGTGTGCGTGCGCGACGCGCCCGATCGCATCCGAGACCTCATCGCGATCGGCACCGCGTTCTCGAAGTCGCGCGACGGCAACCCCTCGGGCTACGACCTCGGACGCGAAGGCGGACACAGCGCCCGAAGGGTCATCCACGCGGGTGACATCACGGGCCGCGAGGTCGAGCGCGCGCTGCTCCAGGCCGCCGAGGCGAACCCGCGCATCCGCTTCTATGAGCAACACATGGCGGTGGATCTCATCACGCTGTCGAAGTTCGGCGGACCCGACGCGTGCGTGGGGGCCTACGTGCTCGACAAGCAGTCGGGGCAGGTCCACACGTTCCTGGCGCGCGCGACGGTGCTGGCGACGGGCGGCGCGGGCAAGGTCTACCTCTACACGTCGAACCCCGACGTGGCGACGGGCGACGGCGTGGCGATGGCGTACCGGGCCGGCGCCGAGATCGCCAACATGGAGTTCTATCAGTTCCACCCCACGGTGCTCTATCACCCGCAGGCCAAGAGCTTTCTCATCTCCGAGGCGCTGCGCGGTGAAGGCGGCGTGCTGCGCCTCGACGACGGCACGGGCTTCATGAAGAAGCACCACGCGATGGCCGACCTCGCGCCGCGCGACGTCGTGGCGCGCGCCATCGACTTCGAGATGAAGCGCACGGGCGAAGACTGCGTGTGGCTCGACATGACCCACCACAGCGCCGACTTTCTCAAGCAGCGCTTCCCGAACATCTACGCCGAGTGCATCCGCTGGGGGATCGACATGGGCGAGAAGCCCATCCCCGTCGTGCCCGCGGCCCACTACATGTGCGGCGGCGTCACCACCGACGGCCTCGGAAGAACCTCTCTGCCGGGCCTCTACGCGATCGGAGAGACCGCGTGCACGGGGCTCCACGGCGCCAACCGGCTCGCGAGCAACTCGCTGCTCGAAGGGCTCGTGTTCGGTCGCCGCTGCGCCGACCTCCTCGCCGAGGAGCATCGCGAAGAGGTGTTCCCCGCGGTGCCCGACTGGGACATCGGCAAGGCCGCGCCGAGCGATGAGGCCGTCGTCGTCGCGCAGAACTGGGACGAGATCCGTCGCCTCATGTGGAACTACGTCGGCATCGTGCGCACCACGCGCCGCCTGGAGCGCGCGCAGCGTCGCATCGCGATGCTTCAAGAAGAGATCCGCGAGTACTACTGGGCGCACCTCGTCACGCAGGACATGCTCGAGCTCCGCAACATCGCCACGGTGGCCGAGCTCATCGTCGCGTGCGCGCTCTCGCGCAAGGAGAGCCGCGGGCTCCACTACACCACCGACCACCCCGAGCTCGACCCCGCGCAGTCTCGCGACACCGTCGTGAAGCGCGGCTTCGCGGCGCACCTCCGTCATCCGTAAGTGAAGACGCTCCTCGACGCGATCGGATCGACGCCGCTCGTGGCGCTCCAGCGGGTCTCCGAGGGGTGCCGCGTGCCGGTGCTCGCGAAGTGCGAACACCTCAACCCCGGCGGCTCCGTGAAAGACCGCATCGCGCTCTCGATCGTGCGCGACGCCGAGGCGCGCGGTCTTCTCAAGCCCGGCGGCACGCTCGTCGAAGCGACGGCGGGCAACACCGGCGTGGGCCTCGCCCTCGTGGCCGCGACGCGGGGCTACAAGCTCGTGTGCGTGATGCCCGAGAAGATGTCGCACGACAAACGCGCATCGCTGCGCGCACTCGACGCCGAGGTCGTGATGACGGCCAACGCGCCGCCCGGTGATCCGAAGAACTTTCAGGTCGTCGCGCGACGCATCGCCGAGGAGCGCGGCGCCTTTCTCACCGACCAGTTCAACAACCCCGCGAACCCGCGCGCGCACTTCGAGACCACGGGCCCCGAGCTCTGGTCGCAGTGCGAAGGCCGCATCGGGGCTTTCGTCGCAGGCATCGGAACGGGCGGAACCATCACCGGCGTCGGGCGCTACCTCAAGTCGCGCGACGCGAGCGTGAAGGTCGTGCTCGCAGACCCGAAGGGGAGCCGACTCGCGGGCCTCGTGAACGACGGCGCGCTCGGCCCCGACGGCGCCTACCTCGTCGAGGGAATCGGGTCGAGCGCGGTGCCCTCGGTGCTTGATACGTCGGTGATCGACCGCGCGGAGGTGGTGACCGACCGCGAGAGCTTCGAGATGACGCACCGGCTCGTTCGCGAAGAGGGGCTCCTCGTGGGAGGCTCCTCGGGCACGGCCGTGGTGGCCGCGCTACGCATCGCGCGTGAGGCGACCTTCGACGCGCCCGTGGTGGTGCTCCTCGCCGACGCGTGGGACCGCTACCGCAGCAAGATCTTCGACCCCGAGTGGATGCAGAACGTCCCATGAGCAACCGCCTCGTCACGCTCGCCCTCGCGCTCTCGCTGGCCTCGCTCGGAGGCTGCGCCACCACGGCCGCGACGCACACGGCCACGGCCGCGGCGCACGCGCGACATCCGCCCGACATTCACGGCGATCCGCTCGCGCTGCTGCCGCACGGCGCCGTCGCGTGGACGCGCATCGACGCCGCGACGCTCCGCACGTCACCGTACTTCGAAGAGGGCATCGCGATGGCCCGAGAGCTCGGCGCCGACCTCGCGATGTTGGAGCGCGAGCTCGGCTTCGACGCCATCCACCGCGCGGAGCGCATCGCGCTCGCGATCTACCTCCCGCCGGGGAGCGACGCGCGCAACGGCTGGCCCCTCGTCTACGCGCGCGGAACCTTCGACCGCGAGGCGATCCTCACGGCGGCCGCGGCGCGTCCCGAGGCTCACGGCGCGCGCAGTGATGGGTCCGAGCACGGGGTGTCGTTCACGATCGTCGGAGACCGCGCGTACATGTTTCCCGCGAGCGACGTGATGCTGGTGATGGAGCGCGCCCTCGCCCGTCGCGTCGCCGCGCGCCTCTCGGGAGACTCGTCGCGCAGCGTGCTCACCGACGATCGCTTCACCGATCTGTGGCGACGCGCAGGCGGAATCGAGGGTCCCTTCGTGGCGGCGGTCGACCTCGAAGCGATCCGTCCGCAGCTCCGGGGTCAGGCCGCGTCGCCCGAAGCCGAGGCGCTCGAAGCGCTCGTCGCGCGCGGAGAAGCGCCCGGCACGGTGACCCTCCACGCCGTCGGTCGCGCGGCCAACGGAAACGCCGCCCACATGATCGTCCGCACGATCGACGACGCGCGCGCCGAGGTCGCGGGCCAGCTCGCCGTGCGCCTCCTCGGCCTCTCTCGCGTGCTTCGAGAGGGAATCCGCTCGGGTGAAGACGGCGCGAACGTCACCGTCGACGTCGACATGCGCCCCGAAGAAGCCCGTCGCGTGCTGCGCGCGAGCTCGCTGGTGCGTGAGCTCACGGGCGGCTCGTAGCGACTGGCGATCTGCGAGGATTCGGTGAGTTCGTTCGCGGCGCGGTCAATGCGACCCGCGCTGCTCCGCGAGCGCGACGGCGAGGTGTGCCGCGCCGTCTTCGCACGCGGCGTAGCGGGCGCGTCCCTCGGCGGTGGTGACGTCGCCCACGGAGCGCGTGCTGTTGCCGGTCCCCGACGCGATGACCTGCGTCGCGGTGTGATCGCGGTGTGTCGCGGTCAGGTCGGCGAGCGCGTCGGGCTGCGTGCTCTGCGGGTTCGACGTGTCGATCCAGAGCGACACCTCGACGTCGAGCGACACGGCATCGGTTCCGAGCCGATCGCGTAGCACGCGCGCGACCGCGTCGGCGCACGCTGCCTCGACGATGGGATCCGCCCCGAGCACGCGAACGCGCAGGGGGCTCTCGGGCGTGGGCACCGGGCGAAACACGGGCGTCGCGGCACACGCGACCAGCGTCGAGGCGACGATCAAGCACGACGCGACGAAGGACCTTCGATGGCTCATCACGAGCGGGAGTCTGGACGCGCCATCGCGGCGCCCGTCAAGCACGGAGCGACGCCCTCGCGCGTCACGACCGCGATGCGAGCGCGGAGAGATCGAGGGCGTGCGCGCCGCCAGCGAGATCGCCGAACCACGAGAGCGTGGCCCCTTCGCCCGCGAGGTGACCGCGCTTGCAGCGCCCCTTGAGGATCGGCTCGATCGACGACGGATCGTCGGGTCTGACGCGCCAGAGCCAGGGCTGAGCGTTGCGAGACGACTGCGCCCAGTAGAGGTGGCCGCCGAGCGCGACGAGCGCCGAGGAGTACGGTGACGCCGCGATGACGCGTCGAAGGCCCGTCGCGAGGTCGAGCGCGCAGAGCGATCCCTCGGGCGTGAACTCCGTCCAGAAGATCTCGTCGCCGAGGAACGCGATGGAGTGCGGGTGCGCGGGGTCTGCGAGGCGTCGCAGCACCGACGACTCGGACTCCTTCAGCCACAGGCGATCGCCGTCACCGAAGGCGACGCGCCCGCGCGAGACGGCGAGAGAGACCGCCCTGCCGCGATGGACCCACGAGAGCGCTCCGCCGCTCCTCGGCGCGCGAAAGACCCCGCCGCCCGGACCGATGACGGTGCCGTAGATCCAGTCGTGATCGAGCGCGAGCGCGGTGGTCATCGCGACCGGCGTCTCGACGAGCTTGGAGAGCGCGCCGGTGCGTGTGTCGACCCGCACGATGCGCCGCTCCGCTGCGGCGATGAGCAGCGCGTCGTCACAGGCCAGCAGGAGGAGCGGCGGCGCCCGTTTCGCGGCGACGACGAGGTGCGGCGCGGTGGCGCCATGCGCGATCGCGACGAGCCGCGGGCTCTCATCGAAGGCGAAGCCCGCGAGGTAGGTGTTCGACGCGTCGACCGCGACATCGCTGAAGAGCGCGCGCGGGTCGATGTCACGAATGGGGAGCCGCCGTTTCGTCACCACGGCGCGCGAGTGTAGGCGCGTGGAGCGCGTGGGCGCGACGGTCGAAGCGCGCGAGATCGCGGAGGTCTCGCGAGGATCTCACTGGCCGCGCCGTCGAGCGCGCGCGAAGATCGCTCCACCTCGTTCGCAGCAGGGAGCCTCACGTGGACCCCATCTCGCGACACCACCGCCTTCGCCTCGCGCGCGTCACGGTGGTCGTCTCGCTCGCGTTGACGGCGCCGCCTGCGTTCGCGATCGATCCCCCCGCGCCTGTCACGACCGCGCCCTTCGTCGAGTCGAACCGCCGCGTGTCGGTGCACCTCTCCTTCTCGCACTGGTTCAGCGGCGCGCTCGGACAGCCCGACGGATACCTCACGCCCGCCCTCGCCATCGGGGTCCGTCCCGGGGTGCGCAACCTGGAGCTCGGCCTTCGCTACTCCGTGGCGCCGGGACGTCTCACGCTGCCATCGGGCGTGCGCTCCGTGGTGGGCTTCGCATCGTTCGAGGTGCTCGCCAGCCGCGAGATGCGCGTCGGTCGACAGGCGCTACGCGTCTTCGCGGGCCCCTTCGGCGCGATCGTCCACACCGAGGGAAGCTCCGTGGGCTACGGCGTCGGACTCGCCGCGGGCGCGGAGCTCACCTTCGGCGTCGCGGGCCGCGCCGACGTCGGCATCGGTCCGTTCTTCGCCGCGCGCGGTGTGTATTACGCGCTGCCCGGTGACGCTGCGCCCGCGGCCATCGACGACGGATGGCGCCGCGACGCGCAGATCGATCTCGGCGTGGTGCTCTCGTTCCTGTAGTCCGCGAAGGGGATCACCGTGCGAGCGCAACGCCGCAACGGAGCGCGCTCAGCCCGTTCCCGTGGGACGCAGCGGCGCGTGCTGCGCGTCGGTGTTCGACGGCTTCGCGTTGGGATCGACCACCGGAGGCTTCGCGGGCGCCTTCGTCGCCGTCGACTTCGCGACCGTGGCGCGCGAGCGCTTGAAGAGCGCATCGATCGGCGAGAGCAGCGCCTCGACCGCCGCCGACGACGCAGGAACCGCGGGATCGATCATCGCGTGCACCTTGATGACGTACTCGCGCAGCGTGGTCCTGATGGCGCCGAGCGCGTCGGCCACGTCGCCTCCGCTCGCGACGGAGGGCTTCGCCTGCGCGGTCACCCCGAGCTCCGCGCCGAGCTGCGTGTGGAGCGCGCGCACGTGCGCGAGCGCGTCGTCGCCGCCGAGCGCAGAGAACGCCGCGTCAACGCCGCGGGACTTGATCTCCGCGAGCGTGTCGCGCCCGTCGGCCCACACGCGACGCATCGCGGCCTTGAGATTGCGCGCGTCTCCGTCGGCGGGAAACACCACGTCGAGCGCGTCGCGTTGCGCGGGCGTGAGCCGTCCGACGGCGCCGGTCTCGCGCCACACGGCGACCTGCGAGCGCACGGCGGTCCATGCCTTCTTGTAGCGTCCGACGACCGACTGACGCGTGGCGCTGCGGGAGCGGACGTCGGCCTTCGTGGTGACGCCGTGGCTGCGCGCGAGCGTGAGCGTCGCGCAGCACGCATCGAGGCGCGTCATGCACGACGCGACGTTGCCAGGAATCACCACGGGCGCGCTCGCGGGCTCGGCGTTGCCGCGTCGGGTCTTCGCGGTGGCGGTCGGCTCGTCGGCGGGCTTCTCCTGCGCGGTCTGCGCGTGATGGAGCGCAGTCTTGAGCGACAGCACGAGGGTGATCGCTTCGGCCGCGTCCATGCGAGGGAGCGTGACCACGGGACTGATGATCGGACTCATACGCGTTGCTCTCCTCTGGAGCGGCGCGCCTGCGCCCCCCACAGGGCGTGAACGGCCACGTGCGGTCGAGCTTGAATGACTTTTTGAAGAATCGTCTCCGAGGGCGTCGCGAGCGATCGGGGGCGTGATGTCACCGGGTCGCGTGGGTGCTCCCTGTCAACGGCGTGGCCTCGGCCCGCTGCCCGCTTCCCTCTCCTCGCCGATACGCGAATCCGCGGATGGAGCCGAAAGCAGACTGTTGTCTCGAGCGAGACGAAAACCCAGGGCGCGGCCACGGCTCGAGGGGTCGTACCCGTCGCGCCCCGAGGCGCGGGCGCCCCCCGCGGTCCAGCGCCAGCCGCCGCCACGCCGGACTCGGAACGAGCCGTTCGCAGCGCCCACAGGGTCACGTACAAGCGCGGTTTCGTACGGCCCATAGAGATCACTGCACCACTCCAGCACATTGCCGAGCATGTCATAGAGGCCGTACGGGTTTGCGGCCTTGCCTCGTACGTCGTGGGTCTCGCCACCGCTGTTGGCACCGTACCAGGCGATTGAGTCGAGGTTCCCTTCGTCGTTCGCGCCGAGCCATGTTGGACCATCCGTACCGCCACGACACGCCCGCTCCCACTCCGCCTCCGTGGGTAGGCGGGCATCGAGACCTCGCACCCGCTCGTTGAGTTGATCGAGAAACGTGATGCAGTCGTGCCAGCTCACGTGCTCGACAGGTCGCTCCGCGCCCTTGAAGTAGCTCGGGGTCTGTCCCGTCACGGCCTCCCACAGCGCTTGTGTCACGGAAGTCTCGCCCAACCAGTAGCCGCGCGTCAGTTCGACCTCGTGTCGGGGGCCTTCCCCCTCCCACCGCCCTTCCTCACCCTCGGGTGACCCCATCCAGAAGCGCCCTGGCGGAATCCATCGCAGTCGGTGGGTCACAGCGCCGACGCGAAAGCTCACGAAGGCGCCGCGGCGGTCGCGCCCCCACTCCGTCGCCCAGGCCGGGGCGATGCCTCCGTCGAACAGCGGTGTCTCGTCGCTCATCGCTTCGATGTCCCCTGCAGCCTCGTCGTCGTCGCCTCCATCGGTCCGCGTTCCGCGTCCCTCTCCGTGAGCCTCCGCAGCTCAACTGCTCGCCCCCGAGCAAGACGAAAACTCAGGTCGAGGCCGCGGAACGAGGGATCGCCCACACCGCGATTCGCCGCGCGCGCGTACCGCGCGCTCCAGCCCCAGCCTCCGCCACGGGAGACGCGGAACGATCCCTCGCGATCGCCGACAGGATCGCGTACGAGCGTGCTCTCGTAGGTGCGCATGTCATCGCAGCACCACTCCAGCACATTGCCCAGCATGTCATAGAGGCCGTAGGGGTTGGCAGCCTTGCACCGCACGTCGTGGGTCTCGCCACCGGCGTTGGCGTCGTACCAGGCGAGAGCGCCGAGGAGCTTCTCGTATCTCGCTCCCATCCAGGTCGGACCATCGGTGCCGCCACGACACGCCCGCTCCCACTCTGCCTCCGTGGGGAGGCGAGCATCGAGCCCGGGGACCTTCGCGTTGATCTGCTCGATGAACGCGATGCAGTCGTACCAGTTCACGTGTTCGACCGGGCGCGCTGCGCCCTTGAAGTAGCTCGGGTTCTGCCCCGTCACGGCCTCCCACAACGCCTGCGTGACGGGGGTCTCGCCCAACCAGTAGCCGCGTGTCAGTTCAACCTCGTGGCGGGGGCCTTCGTCGTCGAAGCGCCCAGCTTCGCTCTCGGACGAGCCCATCCAGAAGCGGCCCGGCGGGATCCACCGCAGCCTGAACGTCACCGCGCCCACCTCGACGTCCGCCCACAGCCCGAAGCCGTCGCGCCCGACCGCGGACATCCACGTCTCGCGCTCCCACGGGTCCCAATTCGCGAGCGTGACCGCACCGCGATCGGTCGTAAGCGTCATCGACTCGTTCGCGTGAAGCGGAACCGTGAGCCCCCCGCGCAACACGTAGCTCCTCTCCCGCGCGTCGCCCTCACGCTTGACGGTCAACGTCTCGCGCTTCGCCAGCACCACGGCCACGGGGCTCCCAGCGGCGTCAGACGACGGCCACCGCTGCTGGTCGATCGGGTCGAACACGAGCTCGCCGCCGACCTGGCGCACGCTCCATGCGCGTTGTTTCGGCACCTTCGGCCCGCGCAAGTCCACCGCGTGCGGATTGATGTTCGGCGGAACCTCGACGCCTTCGATCTCTCCCACCGACTGCTTCCACACCGACTTCATCCAGGGCAACGCGTCGTAGATCTGGTGGGGGATCGATCGAAGGTGCACGCGCGCGTACCCCTTCAGCGCATCCTCGAGCGCCGCATCGCCGCCTCCGTCAGACATCACGCGCTCGAAGCGGCGCCAGAACGCGCAGGCCGCGTCGAGATTGCCAGGCGGTCGCGTGTTGCGCGGTAGCGCCGCGAACCACGCCAGCGTCTCTGCGTGACGAATCTCCTCGGGACGCGCCGCGTGCCAGCGATCGAGCAGCGCCCGCACCCGTTCGAGGAGCGCGGGATCGAGCGAGACGAGCTCCGACCGCAACCGCGCTGCGGCCTCGGGTTTGAGCGCCATCCCCGTCACACCCGCGCCGCGCGTTAGGGAGTGAGACCAGACGTCGTGCTCGATCCCCACGTCGACGCGCGCCGGAAGTAGCCTCCGCAGCGCGCGCAAGAGCCCCGGCTCGATGAGCGCCGCGGGCGAGACAAGCCGCAACAGCGCGTGTACGGCCTCGCTGTCTCCATCGGACGATGCGCCCTGGCGGGGTCTCTCACGCTCCCAGGCGAGCGCCGACCACGCCCTCGCCGTCTCACGATTCCATCGCCGCTTCGGAACAGGAACCAATGCGCTCACCGGCACCGACGCCCGCGCGAAGCGGCGCGCGATGCGAAGCCACCTCCGCCGGATCGTGTCACCCGCGTAGAACCCGAGGTCGCCGAGCACGAGCTGCGGCACAGGCGGACCTGACGCGCGAGGCCCTCGCGTACGCACGTCACGAAGCGCGTCGCGCGAGGCGCCATCGAACACGTGGAGGTCGAGGCTCTGTCGCCCACAGACGCGCAAGAGCCGCACGCACACGTCCTCCTGGTCGTGCCACACGGGGATGAGGCGCTCGCTCCGATCGATCCAGACGGAGATGCGCGACGCCCACACGCGGCGCCGGGTGCGGGGCATCCGAGAGAGATGTTCACCGCGGCTCCACGCTCGGATGACAGCGTCGACGTCAGGCTCGCGTCCCTCGACGTCGGCGTGGAGACGCGCGCGAAGCCTCGCCCAGAGCTCAGACCACCGCGCGAGCGGAGGTGTCGCAGGCGACTCGGTGAGCGATCCTCCCTCCCCCCACTCAAGGGTATCCGTCGGAGGCTCGGAACGGCGACGCCGCGCGCGCTTCTCATCGACAGTGGCCACGGACTCGACGCGCCAGAACGCCCCTCCTGGCGCTGCCACATGCACAGGTTCTGGCGCGCTGTCCTCGCGCGTCACGCTCACCTCGCGCGCTTCCGACGCTGGCACGTGCATGCGTCCAAGAGGCTCGAACCCCAGCGACCGCGCGGCGTCGTCGGTGCGCGCTTCGGCGACGTTCGCCAGGACCCGCGCGAGGTCACCGCGCCACACTCTCGCGGTCACGAATCGAGCTCTCGCGGGTGCTTCTGGAGCGCGAAATCCTTCACGCGTTCGAGGAGCGCGAGCTGCTGCCCCTCGTCGTCGTATTGCGCCGTCACGACGTTCAACAGGTCGATGTACTCGGCCACGCCCGGCGGCGAGAGGTCGCGGTCACGCAGCTCCGCGCGGTCCTTGATGAGCATCGCAGCGGCAGCCAACAGGACGGCGTCTGAACACTTCTTGAAGTGCGCTCTGCCGCGGGCGACGAGGAGTTCTTCGAGGGCCTTCGCATTGGCGGGCACCTCGAACTGGAGCACGAGACACCTGCGCAGGAACGCGTCGGGCAGCGTCCGTTCCTCGTTGGTGGTGATGACCACGAGCGGAGGGCGCTCCCTGTCGACGGAGACCACGGTCCCGAAGGGCGTCTGGAAGCGTCCGTGCCCGAGCGCGTCGAGGAGGCCGTTGGGCACCGAGACATCGGCCTTGTCGATCTCGTCGACGAGGAGCACGACGCCCTTCGCGCGCCCGAGTGCGTCGTCTTCGGGAGCCTCCTCGACGCCCGCGGCGGCGGCCTGCGCGGCGGCGGAGCCCCAGTCGAAGGCCCACCAGAGCGCCCCAGGATGGACGAAGCGCTTCAGCGCGATGTGCGCCGCAACCTTCGTCGGATCCGCCCCCTGGAGCGCGGCCATCACCTGCGCCTCTGCGAGTCTGCGCACGGTGTCGACGGTCCAGTGGAGGTCGCGCGTCTCGGTGCGACCGTCGACGACGTGGACGACGAGGGCGCGACCGAGCTTCGCGGCAACCGCGCGCGCGAGCTGGCTCTTTCCGGTGCCGGGTTCACCTCGCACGAGGAGCGGTCTGCCCGTCGCCATCGCAGCCTCGACCGCAGCGATCGAGCGGTCATCGAAGACATGCACGGTCTCCCCCATCCCGTGACACGCGGGGAGCGTGATCGTGTCTCCCTGCTTGGATCCGAGCGAGAACTTCGGCTGCGTGCCTCCCTGCTTGGATCCGGGCGAGAACTTCGGCTTCTTGACGGTGCTCATCGCTTCTTCTGCTTCTTCGCCGTGGCCGGGGGTGGAGGCCGCGAGCTCTTCGTCTCGGGAGGCGCAGATGATCGACGCCGCTCGAGCTCCCGCAAGATGGCGCCGATCTCGTCGTGATCTGGGTTGGGCTCGCCCGTCAGCCGGACGAGCCTGAGGCTCGGCATGCCCCGCGCGATGGCCGCGCTCGTGATCTGCCACACGCCGTCACGCTTGATCGCGGGTCGAACTCCTCCTCCGCGAACACGACATAGAACCGCGTCGCCTTGTCTCCGGGCTCGCGCAGCTTCACGCGCAGCTCCGCCTCCGCGAGGCTCACGGCCTGGCGGTCGTCGCCTCGCACCGGAGCAGAAACGGCCTTCGCGACGCGCCTCGCGACGGCGCCGGGGAGCTTCGCGACGAGGTTGGCCGCGATGTCTGCGGCGGTACGCGTTCCCTTCGGATCGATCACGAGGCTCGCCGCGACAGGCACGCGCAGGAGCGCCACGCCGACGGGATGCCCGCCCTTCTCGCGCACCGCGAAGCGACACGCGGCGTTGTCGATCCCTGCGGTGATGATCGACGCGAGCGTCTCGGAGCGCGTCGGAAGATCCATCGCGTTCCTCCCGCTCAGAAACACCTGCGTCCCCTCCGCGACGAGCGTGCGCCAGTCGGTGAGAAAGGGCATCGTGCGACACACGATCTCCCAGACGATCGCGGCGGCGCCGGGTCGCTGTTGCTCCCACAGATCATGGTGCGCGTAGTTGAGGATCCACGCGGTCTCGCTCGCCTTCAGTCGCTCGACGAGATCCTCAACGAGGGTCGTGTGCTCCGGACTGCGTTTCGTGACGCGCGTGTACGCCGCGCGTAGCGCGAGGACAATTTCGATGTCGCCGCCGAGCTGCTCCGTGATCCACTGAACGACCTCGGTGACACGCGGATCGCGCTCGACGCGCTCACCCTTCAACGCGCGCTGAAACCCCTCGTCGCCCCAGAACTGCGCCACGGGCGTCGCCCAGAGGCGCTTGTTGTCGTAGCCCTCTGGCGCCCCCGAGAAGACCGCGACGATGCGATCGTTCACGCGGATCGCGGCGCCCGAAAGCCCCTTCCACGACTCCGGGCTCGCCTCAACGCCAAGATCAACGCGCGGTCGTCCAGTCGCTGCGAACCACTCGAAGGTACTCCCCATCTGCGGCGACTCTGTCTTCCGTGGCGTCTCCGAGAGGACCCGAGCCCACCCGCTCGCGCTCCACTCCTCGTGCGCCTGGATGTCGCGCGCATCAAGCAGCATCGAGCCCGGCGCGACCGCGTTCGCGTCTTCGAACGTGAGCAGCGCCACGTCGCGCAGACGATTCCCGTCCCACACGTCGGTCACGTTCGCGCTCCACGCGTCGCGCTCGACGGTGAGCCCCTCGCGCAGCCCCGTGTCTGTGTAGACGACGTGCCGCGCGGTGAGCACCTTGCCCGGCGCGATGATCGTCCCGGTGCCCAGGGCCTGGGTGCCGTTGGTCCGCACCGAGCGCACCTTCACGACGAGTTGCGGAGACCACGTCATCGTCTCGACCTTCCCTCGAAAGCGGCAGATTCCACCGCGCGCGACGCTGCGAAGTCAACGATGCAAGCGCCCCTCGGAGCGCCGCCCCCACAAGCCACGCGCGAGACGGTCCCGCACCGCGTGAAAGAGCGTGCATCGGGAGCTGTGATACAGATGTGCCCCGGCGCACGACCACTCGCGGAGCCGCTCACGGAGAGGACCATGATCGACGAGTCCAAAGGCCGCGCAATCCTCGAGATCATCGAGAACGCGCTCATGGCGAGGGTCATCGTGCAGGGGCAACTCATGGTGTTCTCGCAGCAGTTTCAGCACCGCCTCAAGCGCCCCCTCACCGATGCCGAGAACGCCACGCTCACCGCGCGCTTTCACGCGCTCGGCCACGAACGCCTCTTCGACGTCGTGCTCGACCTCGACACGACTGCGCTCGCAGCGTGGCTTGCAGATCCCGCCGCCATCTGATCGACACCGCTTCGCACCGAACGCGCACCCACCCGCCTCGCGCACGCCCCCCATCGCGCGAAACTTCACGCTCTGCCTCGCGCCTCACTACGCTCTCGCGATGCGCTCTCGCTTCCTCGCGGCGGTCATCACTTCGCTCTCCCTCGGCGTGTCCGCACCCGCGCTCGCGCAGCACTCGCCTCGCGCCCTCCGCGCGGTGCGAGCGACGCCCGCGTCGAACCCGGTGCTCGACGTCATCCGCCGCATCGACGCGCGACTCCGCACGACGCGGTACACGCACGTCACCCACGTCGACGAGCGCGAGGGACGCTACGACTTCGACTGCTCGGGCATGGCCGCCTGGGTGCTCGCCCGCGCCACGCCGCACGCGCACGACGCAGTGATGCGCCGCAACGGACGCGGACGCCCCGTCGCAGCGAACTACCACGACGTCATCGCCGACGCGCCCGCGGATCGCACCGCGCGCGACTGGCTGCGCATCCAGCACGCGAGCGAGCTGCGTCCCGGCGACGTGATCGCGTGGCGCCGCCCTCCCGCCGTCGCGTCGCGCAACACGGGACACGTGCTCTTCGTCCTCGGCGCGCCGCGCAGAGTCGATCGCGAGGGACGACGCTTCCTCGTGCGCGTGGTGGACTCGACGTCGATCCCCCACGGCGACGACACGCGACCGAGGCAGCACACGAGCGGCTTCGGGTACGGAACGATCCTGCTCTCGCTCGACGACCCGCGCGGCGAGGTCACCGCCTACGGCTGGTACGGACTCGCGACGCGCATCGACTTCCGCACGCACCTCGCGCTGGGCCGCCCGCTTCGGTGACACGCACCCGCTGACCGGGCCTCCGCGCGATCCGATCGACTACGCCTTTTTACCCGATCGCCCCCAACGCGATCACATCACCCGCGAACGCTCACCCCATCGACCTCACGGCGATCTGATCGGCCACGGCCCATCACCCGATCGCCCTCACCGAGATCGCATCGCCCGCGCCCCGAGGCACGCATGACCGCGCGACGATGCGAGCGCGCGCAACCGCACGACGGCGTCGCGCGCGCTCGATCCGATCGTTCTGAATCGCGGAGGGAGATCAGTGCCGCGCGTTGGGCGGCGGCGGGGCGGGCGTGGTCGTCGTGTGCGACACGTACTCAAGGAGGCCGTTGGAGTCGGCCTGGCCGTTGGCGGCGCGGCGCGAGAGCGTTCCCGTGACCACCACCTCGGCGCCCTCGTCGAAGTCCGTGGGGATCGCGTGCGTGAGGCCCGCGGCGGCGTTCGCGGCAGCCGTCGGCGTCACGGGGTGGGGATTGCGCGCGGCGCGCTTCGCGTCGTCGATCTCGTATTGGAACTGCGCGTAGCCCGTCACCATCATCAGGCGCTGCGGGTCGCGCTCGCCGCGCGTGTCGGCGATGTAGACGTGCGGACGCTCCTCGGTGCAGCGGTCGCGCTCGTTGCAGATCTCGCCGCGGCGCTCCTCGAGCACGCGCGGCGTGTACACGCTCACGATGAAGCCGTGGACGCGCTGCTGCTTGGTGAACATCTCGCCGGGGTTGCGCAGCGACTCGTGGCGCACGCCGTAGACCGTGAACGACCCGTCGGTGTGGTTCGCGCGGGCGGCGGCGGCGGCAGCGTCGGCACGGCGGGGAGGTTCACGTTCGGCGCCGTGGCCCCCTCC
This sequence comes from Polyangiales bacterium, assembly GCA_046351535.1. Lineage (GTDB taxonomy): Bacteria > Myxococcota_A > Polyangia > Polyangiales > CAISKJ01. The sequence goes on along the minus strand of JAXLYG010000059.1, from coordinate 31,258 downwards.
TCGACGACGACCGTGAGCTTGCTCTCGGTCTCACATCCCGTCGCGAGCGCCGCGGTCATACCGAACACAAGGCCGACCACCGCCAGCAATCCGTGTCTCATCGTAGGCATGTCACTCCCGTCGCACGACCCACGTCACGAGGGGCCGCAAAACGCGGCGGACCCTAACACGCGCGTTCCGGCCGCTTCAAGGACGAGCGCGACGCCCCTCGGCACGCCCCCGGAGCGCCCCCCTCAGGGGCTGTCCCTGAAGTCGGACCGAGCGGGCGAAACGAGCCGCAAGCACCGCAAGGCGCCGCGACGAAGACGGGCTGTTGGCCCGTCGAGACGCGGCAACGCAGCGGGGCGACGCGGATCGTTGCGTCCGCGACGGGAGACTTTGGGGACAGGCCCTAGCGCGAGGCCAGCACCAGCACCGTCGAGAGGTCGTCGCAGAGGCGGTAGCGCGTGGCGCTCGGGGTGGGCAGGTAGTCGCTGCACTCGGACATCACCACGGCCTCGATGAGCGCTTCGAGCACCGGCGGGCTCTCGATCGCGCGCTCCTCGATGAGCCACGCGATGCCGTCGACCACGTAGCGGTGCCAGGCGCCGTTGCAGGCGGTTCCGTCGATCACGGCGTCGAAGAGCTGATCGATCGAGGCGGCCAGCGCGACGGCCCGGTCGCCCGGGTCCTCGGGGAAGCCGAACTGGCGGTAGATCTGCGCGAACTCGCGGAGGCACCGGCGGAGGGCCTCGACCTCGGCGAGCACCCAGTCCGTCGCGCGGAGCACGCCCTCGGCGCGCGGCGAGGCCACGTACTCACCGAGAAACGAGTGGCAGAAGCACCCGCCGAAGGACTCGTTCGAGACGCGCCACGCGCGGTGCCCGTACCAGACGCCCGCGTGGCGACCCACCACGAGGTCGAGGCGACGCTGGTAGACCGCCACGTCGCGGAGCTCCGGACGGCCCTTGTTGCGCGGGATGTTGCGCGGCATGAACTCGTCGATCCACTCGCGCACGGCGTCGCCGAGCACGCGCGCGTCGTAGCGTTCGAGCGACGACTCGATGTCTCGCCACGAAGGTCTCTGACGATCGTCTACGCGCATGGTCCGGCGGGTGTGCCGCGACCTGCGGCGTCCCTCCCCTTGGTAGACGAACGCGACGCGAGAGGCAACGCGCGTTCGCTAGGACTTGCGGCGCATGTCCACGAGTGACGCAACGCGAAGCTTGTTCACGTGCTGCACCGTGGGCGCGCTCCCGTCGGGGAACTCGCCGCGGAAGTAATACCGCTGCCACGCCTCCTTGAGCGTCTCGGGGTCCTGTGCACGAAAGCGCACCATGAACTCCTCGCGCTTGTCTCGCCACGCGCGGTACTGGCCCTCGAGGTCGGGCTCGTCGGCCACGTCGTAGAGCTCCGGCTCGACCTCCATCACCTTGTTCGCGGCGACGGGAAAGATCTGACAGATGGGCTCGCCCGCTTCGAAGCGCACGGTGCCGGGCCGCGTGAGCTGCCAGTTCATGGTGAAGGGGTACGGGAGCCAGTCGGTCTCGACCACGCCCGAGAGGGCGGTGATCCCGTCCTTCGGGCGGTTGAGCGGGCCGCTCACGAAGGTGTGCCACCCCGGCTCGGTGCGCACGATATGGCCGGTGTGAAAGGTCACGATGCCGTGGGAGAAGTTCGTGGCGACGAAGTGCTCGAGGTAGGGCGCCTCGCCCTCGGCCTTGAAGACGATGTCCGAGGCCTTCTTGCCGCCGTTGTAGCGAATCGTGAAGGTGTAGGGCGAGAGGATCTCCCAGCCGTACGAGTTCGCGATCGCCAGCGGGAGGCACCGATACGCGTGGCGGGCGGGGAAGTCGTCCATCCACTGCCGCGTCGGCGACGCGGGCTCGATCTTCGGCGCGGCGGACGTGATGGCGTAGAGCTTGAGCTTCATGGCGATAGATCCCTCGGAGCGCGGTTTATGTATCATCGTCGGCGATGACGCGGCGCACCTTCGCGATCGGTGACATCCACGGCGAGAGCGCTGCGCTCGACCGCTTGCTGTCACGCATGCCCGAGCTCACCTCGGACGACACCCTGATCTTCATCGGCGACTACCTCGATCGCGGCCCCGACGCGAAGGGCGTGGTCGAGCGCGTCCGCGCCGTGCAGCGAGACTCCCCGGCCAAGGTCGTCGTGCTCCGCGGGAACCACGAGGACAAGTGGATCCAGTGCTACGACGACCCCGACATCGGCTTCCTCCTACCGGGCGGAAACGGGTGCGGCGCGACCTTCCGCTCGTACACCGGCGCGACGCCGCTCAAGCCCGGTGAGGCCGTCGTGGGCGAGGAGTTCGTGCGCCTCCTCGACGTGCGCGCGTGGCTCCCCACCGAGGTGCTCGCGTGGATGAACACCCTCGCGTTCTGGTACGAGGACGAGCACGCGCTCTACGTCCACGCGGGCCTCCAGTCCGCCGAAGGGGCGTGGAAGCACCCGCGCGACTCCAACCACGTGCACCTCATGTGGGCGCGCGAGCCCGCGTTCTTCAAGCGCTACAAGGGCAAGCGCTGCGTCTTCGGCCACACGCCCGTGAGCGACCTGCCCGACGTTCCCTCCGAGGCCCCGTCGCCCTTCGAAGACCCGCGCGAAGTGTGGTGCCGCGGCGACCTCATCGGCATCGACACCGGCAGCGGCAAGGGCGGCACCCTCTCGGCCATCGAGCTCCCCGCGTTCAAGGTCTACGACGCCCGCTGATCGCCCGCTGCCCGCATCCCCCCGTTGGCCGCGTTTGACAGGCTCTCGGGCGGGCACGTACGGTTCGAGACGACGAACGTCCGATGCTCTCCCACCGCGCACGCAAGATCCTCCTCGTGGCCGTTCGAGACTTCGTCGCGACGGGTGAGCCCGTCGCCTCTCGCGGCCTCGCGCAACGTCACGACCTCGACCTCTCGCCCGCCTCGATCCGCGCCGTCTTCGCCGAGCTCGAAGCCGAGGGGTATCTCACCAAGCCCCACGCCAGCGCCGGTCGCGTGCCCACCGAGAAGGGCTACCGCGCCTTCGCCGAGGCCACCGTCGCCGCCGTCGAGCGCGCCACGGCGCCCGAAGCCTTCGAGAAGCGCTACAGCGAGGTCGAGCCGGGCCTCGACGCCCTCATGCGCCACGCCGTGAAGGTGCTCGCGGAGCTCACCGGGTCGGCCTCGGTGGTGCGTCCGCCGAGCGCCGAGAGCTGGGTGCTGCGCGAGATCCGCTTCGTGTGGCTGCACCCCCGCGAGGTGCTCGCGGTGATCGTGGCCGCGAGCGGCGCCGCGCAGAACCGCGTGATGCGCCTCGACGACCCGACCTCGCCCGCCGAGCTCGAGCGCGTGAACAACCTCCTTCGGGAGCGCATCGAGGGGCGCACGCTCGCCGAGGTGCGGCAGATCCTCGCGACGGAGCTCGAGGCCGAGCGCGCCCGCAACGACCGCTTCGCCCGCAAGGCCCTGGAGCTCGGACGCGACGCGCTCGCGAGGACCTCGCCCGAGAACGAGGTGCTGGTCGAGGGCGCCGCGCAGCTCATCGAGCGGCCCGAGTTCGCCAGCGTCGACCGCACGCGCCAGCTCGTGCGCACGCTCGAAGATCAGGAGCTCCTCCTCGACCTCCTCGACCGCACGCTCGCGACGCCGGGGATTCAGGTGGTCATCGGCTCGCCCGAGAACGAGATGGGCTCGGACCTCTCGCTCGTGGCCGCGCGCTTCGGCTCCGGCGCCGTCGGCGTCATCGGCTCGACGCGCATGGACTACCCCCAGGTCGTCCCCCTGGTGCGCCACACGGCCATCCGGCTCGCGCGCGCCCTCCGCGGCGACGGCCGCAACTGAGAACGAACGCTCCCGGTCGAAGAGCCCTCTAGCCCTCGACTTCGCTCTGCCGTACCGTCGCGCCGCCTTCAGGCACCACACGGAGGAAGCGACCGATGGCGAGCAAGTTCGACACGCTGGTGGACATCTTTACCGAGGCCACCAAGCGCTATCCGCAGCGCCCGCTCTTCGGCGAGAAGCGCGACGGCGCGTGGCAGTGGATGACCTACGCGACCTTCAAGGAGAAGGTCGACAACCTCCGCGGCGGCCTCATGGGCCTCGGCGTGAAAGACGGCGACCGCGTGGCCGTCATCTCGAACAACCGCTCCGAGTGGGCCATCGGCGCCTACGCGGTCTACACCCTCGGCGCCGCCTACGTGCCCATGTACGAGGCCCAGCACGACAAGGAGTGGGCGTACATCCTCCGCGACTGCGGCGCCGTCGCGTGCTTCGTCGCCAACGACAAGATCGCCAAGCGCCTCGAGGCCGTGCGCGGCGAGATCCCCGACCTCAAGCACGTCGTGAACTTCATCGGCGGCGACACCGACGGGCACACGCTCGCGGCCCTCATCCGCAGGGGCGCCGAGACGCCCGCGCCGCTCCACAAGCCCGCGAAGGACGACCTCGCCGGGCTCATCTACACCTCGGGCACCACGGGGCACCCCAAGGGCGTGCGCCTCTCGCATCACAACCTCGCGGCCAACGTGAGCGCGATGCACGAGCTCCTGCCCATGAGCGAAGACGACCGGTCGCTGTCGTTCCTGCCGTGGGCGCACTCGTTCGGGCAGGTGGTCGAGCTGCACGCGCTGCTCTCGACGGGCGCCTCGCTCGGCATCGCAGAGAGCGTCGAGAAGCTCCTCGCGAACATGCAGGAGGTGCAGCCCACGATGGTGATGAGCGTGCCCCGCGTGTTCAACAAGCTGTACGCCGGGCTCAACAAGAAGATGCTCGAGATGCCCGAGCTGCGACGCAAGCTCCTCGTCGCCGCGATGGAGAACGCCGCCGCGCGGCGCCGCCTCGCCGAGAAGGGCCAGCGCTCGGCCTTCATCGAGCTCAAGCACAAGCTCTTCGACAAGGCGGTGCTCTCGAAGGTGCGCGCGACCTTCTTCGGCGCGCGGCTCAAGTACGCGTTCTCGGGCGGCGCGGCCATCTCGCGCGAGGTCGCCGAGTTCATCGACAACATCGGCGTCACCGTCTACGAGGGCTACGGCCTCACCGAGACCTCGCCCATCGCCACCGCCAACTGCCCGGCCGGTCGCAAGATGGGCTCCGTGGGCCGCGCGATCCCCGGCACGCGCATCGTGATCGACCGCGAGATCACGGGCGACGCGAAGAACGGCGAGATCATCGTGCACGGGCACAATGTGATGCAGGGCTACTACAACCTCCCCGAAGAGAACGCGAAGGTGTTCACGGGCGACGGCGGCTTCCGCACGGGCGACATGGGCTACCTCGACGACGAGGGCTTTCTCATCATCACCGGGCGCATCAAGGAGCAGTACAAGCTCGAGAACGGCAAGTACGTCGTGCCCGTGCCGATCGAAGAGTCGATCAAGCTCTCGCCGCGCGTGCTCAACGTGATGGTCCACGGGATGAACAAGCCGTTCAACATCGCCGTGATCGTGCCCGAGCCCGAGGGCCTCAAGCGCTGGGCGACGGAGCGCGGACTCTCCATCGAGCCGTATCAGCACCTCCTCCAGCACGCCGACGTGAAGCGCCTCATGCTCGACGAGGTCTCGAAGTTCACGCAGGAGATCAAGGGCTTCGAGAAGGTGCGCGACCTCCTCCTCGTGGCCGACGACTTCACCGTCGACAACGGGATGCTCACCCCCAGCATGAAGCTCAAGCGCCGCGAGGTGCTCTCGCGCTACGGCGCGTCGATCGACGCCCTCTACGAGAGCTCGTCGGCCGAAGCGCGCGACTGAGCGCCACACCGCTCGCGTCACCCACCGATGCGCGGAATCACCCTCCTCCTCACCTCCGCGGCGCTCTCGCTCGCGTGCGCCTCGCAGCAGACCGCGCCCACGCGCGCCCGTCCGCCGCAGCGCTTCGTCGTGGTCTCGTCGGGCGCCGTGCTCCACGCGCGCCCCGACGACGCGTCACCGAGCCTCACGGTGCCGACCACGGCCACCTTCCGCCGCGTGCGGGCGCGCGGCGACTGGGTCGAGCTCGAGACCGTCGCCGACCCGTCGCGCCAGTGCGCCGCCGCGCTCGCGCCGCCCGATGGACTCCGCGTGCGCTTCTTCGTCCGCGCCGCGTCGCTGGCGCAGGTGCTCGCGCGTCCGCTGCGCCTCAACGGCCCCGAGGGGTCGCTCGTGGTGCAGCCGGGCGTCGAGGTGCGCGAGGGCTCACGGCGCACGGCCCCCGCGGAGCTCGTTCACGCGGGGATCCACCTGACGCTCGTGCTCGTCCCCGCGATCGGGCGCGAGCACCCGGCGCCCGCGGCGGAGCGATCGATCACGCGCGCCGAGCGGCTCGCGCCAGGCACCCGCGCCACGCTGCCCGACGGCGTGGTGCTCGACGTGTCGCGCGACACCAACGTGTACGTGCGCTCCCGACGCTCGACGATCGAGGGCACGCGCGTGACCCTCGCGACGCCGTGCATCGCCGCCGAGGCCGAGGTGCCCGAGCGCGCGGTGCTCCCCGTGATGGAGCTCGACATCGACGAGGCCGAGACGCCCTCGGCCGCGCGCTGGGTGCTCCGTCGCGACGCGCGACTTCGCTGGCCCGACGGGAGCCCCGCAGGACGCGCCGCGACCCGCGTCCGCATCACCGACGCGGGACGCGAGACCTCGGGGACGCGGTGCTTCCACGTGCCCATGCGCGTCGTGGGCGCCGCGGCCACGACGGCCCCGCTCGACATCGAGGTCTGCGCCGACGCGGGCGACGTGACGGCCGTCTCGCAGTAGCGCCGCGGCGATCCCTCCTCGGCGTCACCCCCGGGCCACACGCGCGTTCTCGAAGCGCGACTCGCGCAGCCGCGGGCTGAAGCCCTCGACAGCGAAGATGACACTCGTTCCCCGTCTGAAGTCCGCTTCGCGGACTCTCGATTGGGAGTCCGCGCAGCGGACTTGAAGCGGGTCGTCGACGCCTTCTCCCTGCCGAGGGCTTCAGCCCGCGGCTGCGCAAGCGTCGCTCCTACAAGGCGCTTCGGCCCTTCCCCTCGACGCCGTGTCGTGGCATTCGCTCGATCCGTGACGTACCGCGCTCCGCTCTCGATCCTTCTCGCTGCGACCCTCACCGCCTGCGGCGAGTCTTCGCCCACGCCCGCCGACGCGCAGACCGACGTCGCCGTCGACGCGCAGGCCGACGCGCGCGCCGACGCGCCCGCCGATGCGCCGGGCGGCTGCACCGTGCCCGCCGTGCGACTCGGTGATTCGATGGAGGCCGTCGCGCTCGCGACCTCGCCCGCGCGCTGCGGACAGAGCCCCTTTCAGCTCATCACCGACCCCTCGCTCGGAACGCCCACCGGCATGATGGGCGCGCGTCAGAGCTACACGGCCGCGGTGCTCCAGGCCCTCGCGACGGCGGGCGGAATCAACCTCCCGGTCGCCCTCTCGCGCGACGTCACCGTCGACCAGATCGCCTACACCACGCAAGACCGCGGGCGGCTCACCACCGCGACCACGCTCGTCGCCTATCCGCGCAACCTCTCGGAGCGAACGAGCTTCGAGACCATCCTCGTGCTGCACGGCACCTCGGGCTTCACCGACGCGTGCGCGCCGTCGAGCACCACCGATGCGCGCGGGCTCGCCGCGGCCTTCGCATCCGCGGGCTATGTGGTGGTCGCCCCCGACTACCTCGGGATGCACGGGTTCGGCCCGCCGCAGGGCTTTCCGCACCCGTATCTCGTGGGCACCGCGACGGCCATCGCGTCGCTCGACGCGCTGCGCGCGGGCATCCGTCACGTCGCGGCGCAGGGCACCGAGACCTGCGCGAGCGCGCGCTACGTCGCCTTCGGCGGATCGCAGGGAGGCCACGCCGCCCTCTGGGTCGATCGCATCGGCGGTTGGTACGCGCCCGAGCTCACGCTCATGGGAACCGTCGCCACCGTGCCCCCCGCGGACCTCGAAGCGGAGACCAACCGCGCGCTCCGCGAGACCGTGCAGGCCACCGCCAACATCGCGGCCTTTCTCACCGTGACCGCCCCCTGGTACGGGCTCGGAACGCGCTTTTCGGAGGTCTTTCGCGCGCCCTACGACACGATGCTCCCGACGCTGCTCGCGTCGACGTGCTCGCCCGAGGTGCGCGACCTCACGCGCGAGACCGTCTTCACGCAGGCCCTGCTCGACGCGGGCACCTCGACGGCGGGCGTCCGCTCGCTCGCTCCGTGGGGTTGTCTGGTCACCGAGAACGGGATCACCAGCACGTCGATCCCTCGCGCGACGCCGACGGGTGCGGGCTACGGCATCCTGTGGGTGCTCGGCGAGGCCGATCAGCTCGTGAACACGCCCATCGAGCGCGCGAGCTTTCAGACGCTCTGCCGCGCGGGCTATCGGATGCAGTACCTCGAATGCGCGGGCGCCGCGCACACGCGCGCGACGACGTGGGCGCTGCCCGAGATCCTCGACTTCATGCGGGCGCGCTTCGACGGACGCCCCCTCGACACCGCGTCGATGTGCATGGTGAACGCCCCCACGCGCTGCCGCGCGACGCCCGCGGCGATGTGATCTCCGCGCGTCCCTTCGATCACAGGCCGATCCCCTGCGATCTGGCCGCAGGTCGGTGACGTCGCGCGCGGCGTTCGTGTAGAACCGTTCGCTCCATGACCTCACTCCTGCGCGCTTCGGCGCTCGTCTGCGCATCGCTCGCGGTCGCCTCCTGCGGCGACTCGACCCCCACGGCCTCCGACGCGGGGAGCGACGCCCCCGCGGCCTGCACGCCCTCGCGCGCCGCGTGGGACGCCACCGTTCGACCGCTCGTGATGCAGCACTGCGGTCAGTGTCACGGCGCCACGCCGCAGTTCGGCGCGCCCTACTCGCTCCTCGACTACGACACGATCCTGCGGACGACCAACGTCGGTCGTCGCGTCGATCGCATCGCGCCGAGGCTCGTCGAGGGCACCATGCCCCCCACGGGATCGACCATCCCCGACGACGCGCGGCGCGCGATCACCGAGTGGGCGAGCTGCGGGGCCATGACCCCGACGCCTCGCTCGTCGCTCCTCTCGAGCGCGCCGGTCTATCGCTCGCCCGATCGTCCGCTCGCGGGCGCCGAGACCTTCGACGTGCGCGCCGATGCGTTCTCCGTCGGCAGCGACGTGACCGACCTCTACCAGTGCTTCGCCATCGACGCGCCGGTGACGGGTCCGCGCTTCATCCGTCGCATGGAGGCCATCGTCGATCAGTCGCGCGTGGTGCACCACATCGTGCTGCTGCGCGACCCCGACCGGAGCACCGCGGGGATGTCTCGCTTCCGCTGCTCGGGGATGCCCGCGAGCAGCCAGTACCTCTACGCGTGGGCGCCGGGACAGAACGCGTTCGAGTTCCCCGAAGGCGGGATGCGCGTGACGCCGGGTCAGCGCTTCATCCTTCAGATTCACTACAACAACGGCGCCCGTCTCCCCGAAATGGCCGACTCCAGCGGCGTGCGCCTCTACCACGACGCGCCCACGGGAACCGAGTACGGCATGATCGCCATCGGGCCGCAGGGCTTCTCGATCCCCGCGCGCAGCACCGCCCACGCCGAGAGCAACTGCACGCTCCGCGCGGGCTCGCGCATCCTCGCGACGATGCCGCACATGCACTACATCGGCACGAGCTTCACGCAGACGATCCACCACGCCGACGGGACCACCGATCCGCTCATCACGCTCACGGGGTGGCGCTTCGACGCGCAGCTCAACTACGAGCTCAACACCCCGATGCGCACGGGCGACAAGATCGTCACGCGCTGCGACTACAACAACCTCACCGCCGCGCCCGTGCGCAGCGGCAGCGGCACGCGCGACGAGATGTGCTTCGGCTTCACCTACGTCACCCCGCCGCCGTCGCTCCTCTACTGCGACGAGGGGACCATCGACGTCGACCGCGTGCCGTACATGCCCGGCTCGTGCGCCCCCACCGACGCGCCGAGCGACCTGCCGCTCGTCGACGCGCGCATCGCCGTCGGGTCCGCGCCGACCGCCGCGGGGGGCGCGCTCACCGACGGACGCTGGACGCTCTCGGGCCTCGAGATGTGGCTGAGCGGAACCAACACGGGCCTCGGCGACCTCGACATCGCGCAGACCCACGTGCGCGCGCGCGGCCAGGCGTGGGTGCGCGGCGGACGCTTCACCACCGACTCCGTCGCCGGGCTCCACCTCGTGACCACGACGGGCGTGGTCTATGACCGCGGGCTCCCGGTGGCCTTCTCGGGGCCCTTCATGGCCACCACGACGAGCCCCGTGACGGTGCGCTCCGACTGCGGCATCTCGGGTGACATCCGCCTCGGATACTCGGTCTCGGGCGACGAGCTCTCGGTCACCACGCCCGAGCAGGGGATCGGCTCGCTCCGCCTCGTCGCGCGCTACATCTTCCGCCGCGCGCCGTGACACGCCCATGACCACCCTCCGCTGGCTCACCGCGGGCGAGTCGCACGGTCCGATGCTCGTCGCCACGATCGAGGGGCTGCCCGCGGGCCTCGCGCTCGACGACGACGCGCTCTCCGTCGACCTCGCGCGTCGACAGCGCGGCTACGGCCGCGGCGGTCGCATGAAGATCGAGCGAGACCGCGCGCGCATCGTCGCGGGCGTGCGCCACGGACGCTCCCTCGGAGGCCCCGTCGCGCTGCTCCTCGAGAACCGCGATCACGAGAGCTGGCGCACGCGCATGAAGGTCGCCGCGCTCACGGAGGGAGAAGACCCCGGGGCGCGCGTGACGCTCCCCCGCCCCGGTCACGCCGACCTCGCGGGGGCCATCAAGTACGAGCGCGACGACCTCCGTGACGTGCTCGAACGCGCGAGCGCGAGAGAGACCGCGGCGCGCGTGGCCCTCGGTGGCATCGCGAAGGCGCTCCTCCGCGCGGTGGGCGTGCGCGTGGGGAGCGCGGTGGTGTCGATCCACGAGGCGCGGTCGCGTGACCTCTCGACGCTCTGCCCCGAGGGGCGCTTCGACGCCGAAGAGATCAGCGCGCGCGCGGACGTCTCCGAGGTTCGCGCGCTCGACGCGGAGGCCGAGATGATCGCGGCGATCCGCGAGGCGATGGCGCGACGCGACACCGTGGGCGGCGTGGTCGAGGTGGTGGTGAGCGGGCTCCCGCCCGGCGTGGGGAGCTTCGTTCACGCGGACCGCAGGCTCGACGCGAGGCTCATGGGCGCGCTCGCGAGTGTTCAAGCGATCAAGGCCGTCGAGGTCGGTGACGGGTGGCGCGGCGCGACGCGCTACGGCACGGAGGTCCACGACCCGATCACGCGCGCGGGCACCGCGATCGCGCGCGCTTCGAACCACGCGGGCGGCACCGAGGGCGGCGTTTCGAACGGCGAGCCGCTGGTGATGCGCGCGGCGATGAAGCCCATCGCCACGGTGTCGAACGCGCTCCCTTCGGTCGACCTCGCGACCGGTGAGATCGACCGCGCACACGTCGAGCGATCGGACACCTGCGCGGTGCCTGCGGCGGCGGTGGTGTGCGAGGCGATGGCCGCGCTCTGCGTCGCTGACGCGCTTTTGGAAACTTGGGGCGCGGACACCGTCGACCAGCTCCGCGCGCGCGTTCGCGAGGCGTGGAGGCGCGCGCGAAGGCTCCCCGGTCACGTCTACCTCTGCGGCCTCTCGGGCGCGGGAAAGAGCACCGTGGCGAAGCTCCTATCTCGCGCGATGGAGCTCCCCGTGATCGACCTCGACGCCGAGATCGAACGCGCCTCGGGCGCCAGCGTGCGCGATCTCTTCTCTCGCGAGGGAGAGCCGTCGTTTCGCGCGCGCGAGCTCGACGCGCTTCGAAGCGTCGCTCGCGGACCGCGCGCCGTGATCGCGCTCGGCGGCGGCGCGGTGCTCTCGGCCGAGGCGCGCGACATCCTCCGACGGAGCGGCGACGTCGTGTGGCTCCGCGCCCCCGTGAGCGCCCTCGCCGCGCGGCTCTCGCACGCGACCGATCGCCCGCTGCTCGATGGAGACCTCACCGCGTCGCTCACGGCGCTCGACGCGGTGAGACGCGATGTCTACGAGCTCGTGTCTGATGTGATCGTCGACGCGACGGCGGCGCCCGACGAGGTCACGCAGCGCGCGCTCGGCGCGCTCGGAGCAATGCGATGAGAAGCATCACGGTCGAGGCCGAGGGGCGCTACGAGGTGCGGATCGGCGACGGCGCGCTCGCGTCGCTCATGCCCTTCGAACGGCGCATGGCGGTGTTCATCGACGAGAACGTCGAGCGGCTCCACGGAGAGGCGCTCCGCGCGCGCTTCGTGGGGAGGCGCTTCGAGGTCTTCGAGGTTCCGTCGGGCGAGCGCTACAAGACCCTGGGCACGGCGTCGCGGGCGTACGACTGGCTCGCCGAGCGCCGCTTCGAACGCGCGGAGCCCGTCGTGGCGATCGGCGGCGGCGTGACGGGAGACCTCGCGGGCTTCGTCGCGGCGACGTGGCAGCGGGGCGTCCCCTTCGTGCAGGTGCCGACCACGCTGCTCGCGCAGGTCGACGCCAGCGTCGGGGGAAAGGTCGCCGTCGATCACCCCGCGGGCAAGAACCTCATCGGCGCGTTTCATCAGCCCGCGCAGGTGATCGCCGACACGTCGCTCCTCTCGACCCTGCCCGTGCGCGAGCTCTGGGCGGGCCTCGCCGAGGTGGTGAAGACCGCGCTCCTCGCGGGAGGCGCGCTCCTCGACGCCGTAGACCAGGGCCTCGAAGGCTTCGTGGTCTCACCCGCGAGCCTCGAAGACGTGATCGCAGGCTGCGTGACGCACAAGGCCGCCGTGGTGCAGCGCGACCCGCGAGAGCGCGGCGAGCGCGCGACGCTCAACCTCGGTCACACCATCGGCCACGCCCTCGAACGCCTCGCGGGCTACGAGGGACTCCTCCACGGAGAGGCCGTCGCCTACGGCCTCCGCGCCGAGCTCGCGCTCTCGGGCTTCGACGAATCCTCGCGCGAGATGCGCCTCGTGCGACGGCTCAAGGTCCCCGCGATCGAGCGCGTGGGCGGCGACGACGTGCTCGCGGCGACGCGCTCTGACAAGAAGGTCTCCAGCGGCAGGGCGAGGTTCGCGCTGCTCGACGCGCCGGGGCGTCCGCGCTGGGGCGTCGACGTGCCCGACGCGCGCGTGCGCGAGGTCGTCGATGCGCTCTTCGAGGGCTGAGACCCGCGGGTAGACGCGGTGTATTCGATGGCGGTATCCGAGGGCGCCCGCGGGGGCGTATGGTCGGGTGACGATGAAGCCCACGCGCAAGACGTCGCGCCCGGCCGCGCCCGCGACGGGATCCCTGAGGCTCCAGCTCACGCGCGGAGACATCGTGCGCGCGTCGATCGACGTGTTCGAGCGGCTCGGCGCCGACGCGACGCGGGTGGAGGACCTGCTCGACGCGGCCGACGTGGCGCGGCGCACCTTCTATAAGCACTTTCATAGCAAGGACGACGTGCTCACCGCCGTGTACGACCTGGTGACGCGCGAGCTCCTCGCGGCGATCGATCGGGGGCGCGAGGCGAGCGCGGATCCGACGGCGGGGGTGCGCGCGACGCTCGACGTGTACCTGGGCTTTCACGTCGACAACCACCGGATCCTGCGCGTGCTCGTGGAGCAGGCGCTGCGGTCGGAGTCTCCGCTGGCGCCCTTGCGGCGGCGCTTTCGCGCGGAGCTCGTGCGCACGCTCGACGAGGCGTGCCGCGCGGCGACGGGGCGCGCGCTCGACCTCTACGTGTTCCTGGCGTTGCTCTCGGGGCTCGAAGGGCTCTCGCTCGAGCTGCTCTCGGGGACCCCATCGCCGACGGACGTCGCGCGCGCCCGGGAGGTGATGCACGGGATGCTCGACGCGGTGCTTCGCGCGGCGCCCACGCTGCCCGCGGCTACGGCGCGAGACGCGTGAAGGTCTGACCGCCCATGAGCGTGGCGCGGAGCGCGCACGAGTCGGAGATGAGCGTGAGCACGGCGCTGTTGCAGCTCGCGCTGAAGGTGGTGCGGTAGGTGCCGAGGGTCGATGACGAGCAGCCGGTGAGCGAGGTCCCGGTCTCTCGGATGGCGATGCGATCGCCGGTGGTCATCCAGGTTCCGCTGAGCGAGGTCCCGCTCGTGGAGGCGAGCGAGGTTCCGTACGACCAGGTCCCGTCGGCGCGCATGCGGAGATAGAGCGGCGTGCCGATGGGCGAGCGGAACGAGAACGCGCCCTCGAACGAGCACGCAGGCGCCGTGGGCACATCGGGCGCCGCGGGCACATCGGGCACCGCGGGCACGTCGACGATCACAGGCACGTCGGGCGCCGCGGGCACATCGGACACCGCGGGCACATCGACGATCACAGGCACGTCGGGCACCGCGGGCGCGTCGACGATCACGGGCACGTCGACCGTCACCCTCACATCGGGCGCCGCAACGGCATCTGGAATCGCAGGAATGTCGGGCATCCCGGGCGCGTCGAGCGCGACGGCGGCATCGGCCACGGGCGTCGCGTCTGGGGGAGACGATGCGTCTACCGTGCGGGTCGCATCGGGCTGCGCGACGTCGACCGCGGAGGCCGCATCCGGGGTCATCACGGCGGGCCTCGCGGCGTCGTTCGAGGGAGGCGTCGCGGCCTCGATCGCGGCGTCCGATGGGGGCGCCGCGTCGGACGCATCGTCCGAGAAATCATGGGGTGACGGCATCACGAAGGCGGGCGCGCAGGCGCCCGACACGGACACCGCGAGGAGCGCGAACAGAGCGCCGCGCGCCGGGGCAGAACGACGGGCGACGCCCGAGGAGGAGTGAGTCATACGCGAGGTATACATACAGTATACTTTCGACACGTCAACTCCCGCTCCGAGGCGTGCGCGCGGGGCGCCGACGGCGGTCGCTGTACGCCCCGCTGCGCACGCGCCGTACAGCACGCGAACTGCGCGAAGCGCGGCGCACTTGCGGAGGCCGTTGATCCTGCGCGATACCAGTTGGTCCATGAGCTTGAACGCAGTCACGAAGCGGCGAGTTCGCTCTCTGGTGATGGTGTTCGCGGCGCTGACCGCGGGCGCGATCACGGGGTGCAGCTCACCGGACACGATCACCCCCGACGCGTCGTCTGACTCGCCCACGACGGACGCGCCCGCCGCCGATGCGCTCAACGCAGACGCGGCCACCCCCGACACGCCCGCCGTCGACGCTGCGCGCGTCGATGCGCCCGCCCTCGATTCTCCCGCCGTCGACGCGAGCGTGACCGATGCGCCCGCGACCGATTCCCCCGTCGTCGACACGCTCGTCGTCGATGCGCCGCGCGTCGACGCGCCTGCGGTAGATGCGCCCGCGGTCGATGCGCCGCCCGTCGACGTGCCTCGCATCGACGCGCCCGCGGTCGATGTTCCTGCGACGGATGCGCCGCGCGTCGACGCGCCCGTCGTGGATGCACCCGCGGTCGATGCGCCGCGCGTCGACGTCGCGCCGGTCGACGTGGTGACGCCCGCGGACTCCGGCTGCGCGGGGGCCTTCACCGTGCGCGTCACGGCGCCCACCGCCATGCAGCAGATCGAGACCTGCACGGTCTCTGGAGCGCCGGTGTATTTCAACTTCACCGCCGAGCCCTCGGGGCCTGCGACCTCCGTCGAGTTCGCGTGGCGCACGCCCGAGGGCACGCTCGCGCCGCCGCCCTGGCCCGCTGACACCACCGCGCCCTTCACCGCGCGGCGTCAGGTGGGCGGCATGATGGTCGACGTTCCGCCGCTCGCGGTGCTGAGCCGCCGCGCCGACTGGACGCTCGAAGTGACCGCCCGCGACAGTTGCGGCCGCACCGCGACGACGACGCAACCCTTCACGCTGATCTACACCAACCACGGCTGCCCGAACCCGTGAGCGGAGCCACGACGATGATGCGCTGGTGTTCACTCCTGGCCGCGTGCTTCGCGCTCGCGTACGCGTTCACGCCGCAGACGGCCCTCGCGCAGGGCATCTGCCGCTGCAACAACGGCTGTCACAACCAGCCCGGGCAGTGCCTCATCTCGGGCAGCAACGGCTGCGAGCCGGGGTACGCGCCCTTCTGTGAGACGCGCGCCGAGAGCTGCCCCCGCTCGGGTTGGGTCTCGTGCAGCGGCGGGTGCACCTGCACGCGCATCCCCGGCTACGACGCGGGAACGCCCGCCGACGTGCCTCGCATCGACGCGCCCGGCGTCGACGTCGTCACGAGCCCCGATGTGCCGCGTCCCGCCGATGCGCCCGTCGCCGATGTGCCCCGTGTCGACGTGCCCGTCGGCGTCGATGTGCCCGTCGGCGTCGATGTGCCCGTCGGCGTCGATGTGCCCGTCGGCGTCGATGTGCCCGTCGGCGTCGATGTGCCCGTCGGCGTCGACAGGCCCGTGGGCGTCGACACGCCCATCGGCGTCGACAACCCCGTGAGCGTCGACACGCCCATCGGCGTCGACAACCCCGTGACGCCGCCCGACGGATCCGTCGTCGTCGACGTGCCCGCGTCCTTCGATCGGCCGCCCTCGGATGACCTCGTCACGCCCGCGGACGGCGGCTGCGAGTGCCCCGGCGGCATCTGCTACCACGGCGTCTGCATTCGCGAGCACTGCGAGTATCAGCCCGAGCTCGGCTTCGTCTGCACGCAGGCGGGACGCCGCTGCGTGGTGATCGACTCGGACCCGTGGTGCGTCCCCGGATGCCTCGGCGTCACCTGCGAGACGGGCGCCTTCTGCGACGACGCGTCGGGCCTGTGTGAGCGCGACAACTGCGCGACGATCACCTGCCCCGCGGGCCTCGTGTGCCGACAGAATCACTGCGAGGCCCGAGACGCGGGCGTCGCGGGCGACGGAGGCGTCACCGGTGACGGCGGACGCGCGCCCACGGGCGTCGACGACGGCGGCTGCGGCTGCCGCGCACGCGCGCCCCGGGCCTCGTCGTCGTGGATCGCGCTGTGCGCCGCGGTGGTCGCGCTCGGCGCCCGCCGTCGCCGACGCAACGGCTGACGGTCTCTGCCTCGCAGCGACGCGACCGCGTCGCGCCCTCCTCCACGCTCCACTCCTGCGAATTGCTCGTGCGCTCCGCGACGGGGTCGAGCGCGTCGCTGTGCAGCGATCGGGCGACGCTGTGAAGCGCGTTGCGCTGCGCATGAAGAGCCTTCTTTCAAAGCATTTCTCGTCATCGAACGGCTGCGATCGGGCGACGTTCGGAGGTAGTGTCTCGGTGCGGTCGCGTGGGGGGCATCGAACCGACCACCGTGCCGCGGAGGGAATCACCGATGGCTCGTTCACGTCTTTTCGAGCGGATGCTCACGGCTGCGTGCGCGCTGGGCGCCGCGCTGCTCTCGTCGGGTCAGGCGCACGCGTCTCCGCCGGGCAACGACGACTTCAACACCGCGACGGTGGTCTACGCGACGCCGTACACCGACACCCTCGCCAACGCGGGCGAGGCCACCACGAGCGCCGACGACCCCACGCAGTGCGCCCCGAGCGCAGGGAGCGTCTGGTACAGCTTCACCGCGAGCGAGAGCGCCACGCTCGAGGCCAACTCGCGCGGCAGCACGTATGACACCGTGCTCTCGGTCTACACGGGGACGCGCGGCGCGCTCCGCGCCGTGGGCTGCAACGACGACGCGTACGGCCTGCAGTCGCGCGTCACCTTCGACGCCGTCGCGGGGCAGACGTACTTCATCGAGGTGTCGCAGTTCGGCGCCGCGCCGCCGCCCGGCGCTCCCCCCGCGCAGCTCGTCTTCAACCTCACGGCGCCAGCGCCGCCCGCGCCGCCTCCGGCCAACGACGCCGTCTCGGGCGCGACGCGCTTCACGTCGCTCCCCTTCACCGTCACGCAGGAGACGACCACGGCCACGGCCGCCGTCGATGACCCCCTGAGCTGCTACTACGCGCAGCAGAACACCGTGTGGTTCACCTACACGCCGACGACCAACGTCGACGTCGTCGCCGACACCTTCGGCAGCAACTACTTCGCGGTGGTCTCGGCCTACACGGGCACGCCCTCGGCGCTCTCGCTCGTCGCGTGCGGCGACGCAAGCCTCGGCCGCCTCTCGCTCACCGCGGGGCGCACCTACTACTTCGAAGTGGGCGCCCCCTACGGCCTGCCTCTACGGCGCGCCCGCGATGCTCACGTTCAACGTCAACGTGGCGCTCGGCGTGAGCGTCTCGCTCGACGCGTCGGGCCTCGTCGTGCCCTCCACGGGCGCCACGCAGGTGCGCGGCTCGATCACGTGCACGCGTTCCGCGTTCGCGATGACCTCGGGCTCGGTGCGCCAGCGCTCGGGCCGCGGCTACATCGAAGCGTCGCTCAACACCGCTACGATGTGCGGCCCCACGCCGACGCCGCTCGTCTTCACCTTCACCGGCCGCAACGGCGCCTACGCGGGCGGACCCGTCGACGTCGCGCTCTCGACCTTCGCGTACGGAACGCTCGGCCGCGACGTCGCCACCGCGAGCACGCTCTCGACGGTCAACCTCCGCGGCACGGCGCCGAAGAACCTCACGCTCGTGACGCCTCCGCCCCCGCCGCCTCGCCCCTGATCGCGCGCGGCGTCGCGCAGCCCGCGTACGCCCCGATCGCAAACCGTTGCGCATCGGCGCCCGCAGCATCGCGCGAATTACCTGAAACAAAGCCATTTTCACCGAGCGCCGGTCGGCACGCACCTTGAGGACGCGACCAGACACCTCGATCGCGAGGTGAGTGCGGCGGCTCCGGGTGTCACGGCCCGACGATGTCTGCCGTGGGGCTCGACCTCGAGTCTCCGGGCCTCGAACGCCGCGTGTCAGGCGTCTCTGCGATGGCCTGCGCGGTGACGCTCGTCGTACCTGGCGATCCGTCGCGCTCGCACCTCTACGCCAAGGTCAGCCAGTCCACGCCCGCGTGCGGCGACCGCATGCCCCTCGAGTGCCGACGCCGCTCCCGCGGCGGAGCAGGCGTGCATCGCGGCGTGGATCCGCACGTTCCCGCCCTCCGACGACGCCGTCGACGCGACCGTCGATGCGACCGTCGACGCGGCACTCGATGTCCCCAGCGACGTCTCGCGTGACGTCATCGCCGACGTCGCGTCCGATGTGCCCTTCGACGCGTCGTGCGCGAGCGGAGCGCTCCGCTGCGGTGCGCGCTGCGTGGCCGTCACCGCCGATCCGTCGAACTGCGGCGGGTGTGGACGCGCGTGCGCCGCGGGCCAGTCGTGCGTCTCGGGCACGTGCACGAGCTCCTGCCCGAGCGGAACCACGCTGTGCAGCGGGAGCTGCGTGAGCACGCAGAGCGACGCGTCGAACTGCGGTTCGTGCGGACACGCCTGCGCCTCGGGTCAGGTGTGCACCGCGGGGGTGTGCGGCGGATGCGGGGCCACGGTGAGCTATGCGTCGCAGGTGCAGCCGATCTTCACGTCGACGCGCACCACGGGGTGCCACGGCGGCGTGCGTCCCTCGGGCGGCCTCACGCTCGCGAGCGGGTCGTCGTATGCGGCGCTCGTGAGCGTGCCCGCGTCGGCGTGCGCGTCGCACATCCGCGTGGTGCGCGGGTCGATCTCGACGAGCTACCTCATCAACAAGCTCACCGGCGTCGGGATGTGCTCGGGCACGCAGATGCCCGGCGGCAGCGGCGGCGTGCTCCCGACCGCGCAGCTCGACCTGATCCGCGCCTGGATCTGCAACGGCGCGCCCAACAACTGAGCGCGACGCGACGCCTCTGTACGCGAAGCGCATCGAGCATGCGCAGATCGCGAACACGCGCGACGCCACGGGCCGCGCGATCGACTGCGAAACAAGCCACTTCGTGAGATTGCCGAAGCGGCACACGCGTTGCGAACACGACCGCAGTCGAGCGGAGGGACTTCGATGCCCTCGTCCGCCCGCAGGAGGTCGATGTGAAACGCTTCTTGTGTCTCTCACTCTTCGTCACCCAGATCGCGGCCGCGGGATGTTCCAGCGACCCCGTGGTGGGCGCGCGCGACGTGCCCGCAACCGACGTCGCCGCCGACGTGTCGTCTGACGCCCGCGCCGACGTCTCGTCCGACACCTCGGCGGATGTCGCCGCCGACGCCTCCGCTGACGTCACACCCGACGCTTCGAAGGACGCGTCGTCTGACGCGCCCGCCGACGGTCAGCCCCCCAGCGACGCGCCCGGTGACGCGCCCGACGACGCGCCGAGCTGTCCCGCGGGTCAGACGATGTGCGCGGGCCTCTGCGTCGACACGAGTTCGAACCCCACGCACTGCGGCGGCTGCGGGATGCGCTGCGCCCCCGCGGGCGCCTCTGGCGCGTGCGTGATGGGCGCGTGCACGGTGGGGAGCTGCGACCCCGGCCGCGCGGACTGCAACATGATGGCGTCCGACGGCTGCGAGGTGGACCTCAACGCGAGCGCGGGCAACTGCGGTCGTTGCGGCAACGCCTGCACCTTCGCCAACGCGACGGGCGTGTGCACCTCGGGCACCTGCGCCATCGGAATGTGCAACGCGGGCTTCGGCGACTGTGACTCCGACGCGTCGAACGGCTGTGAGACCGACCTCAACACGAACCCCGCGTCGTGCATGGTGTGTGGCCGCGGCTGCACGCTCACCAACGCCACCGCCGGATGCGCCGCGGGCGCGTGCACCGTGGCGAGCTGCAACGCGGGCTTCGGCAACTGCGACGGCATGGCGGCCAACGGCTGCGAGGCGCCGCTCAACACGAACGCAAACTGCGGCGCCTGCGGGATGGCCTGCGCCCTCGGCACGCGCTGCTCGGGCGGAACCTGCGTGAGCTCGTGCCCCATGGGCACCACGTTCTGCATGGACCTGCTCATCTGCGTGAACACGTCGAGCGACCTCTCGAACTGCGGCGCCTGCGGCGCCGCCTGCCCGTCGCGCGCCAACTCGACCTCGTCGTGCACCGGCGGCGCCTGCGGAATCACCTGCACGTCGGGCTACGGCGACTGCGACATGATGGCGGCCAACGGCTGCGAGACCAACCTCAACACCACGGCGACCGCGTGCGGCGCCTGCGGACGCGCGTGCTCGCTCCCCCACGCCACGGCCGGATGCGCCGCGGGCGCGTGCACCATTTCGGCTTGCGCAGCGGGCTATGGCGACTGCGACGGCAACCCCGCCAACGGCTGCGAGGTCGACCTCAACACCACCGTCGGCGCGTGCGGTTCCTGCGGCAGCGCGTGCAACGTCGCCAACGCCACCGCGGCCTGCACGGCCGGTCGCTGCGCCGTCGCGGCGTGCAACGCGGGCTTCGCAGACTGCGACATGAACCCGGCCAACGGCTGCGAGACCTCGACCACCACCAACACCAACTGCGGCGCGTGCGGGACCGTCTGCGCCGCAGGGACCCGCTGCGCCGCGGGCGCCTGCGTGAGCTCGTGCCCGACGGGCACCACGTACTGCGCGGCCAGCGGCGTCTGCGCCGACTTTCAGACCGATTCGAACAACTGCGGCATGTGCGGAACGGCGTGCCCCGCGCTCGCCAACGCGTCACCGTCGTGCCGCGCGGGCACCTGCGGGTTCACCTGCAACACGGGCTTCGCCGACTGCGACATGAGCGCGACCAACGGCTGCGAGGCCAACCTCGGCACCAGCGTGGCGTCGTGCGGCGCCTGCGGACGCGCGTGCGCGCCGCCCCACGCGACGGGCGCCTGCACCACCGGCGCGTGCGGCATCGTGGCGTGCAACACGGGCTACGGTGACTGCAACGGCGACCCCGCCGACGGGTGCGAGACCGACCTCACCGCCACCGCCACCGCGTGCGGGACGTGCTCCACCGCGTGCCGCCCCGCCAACGGGACGGGCTCGTGCACGGCGGGCCGCTGCGGCGTCGCCACGTGTGACGCGGGCTGGGGCGACTGCGACATGAACGCGGCCAACGGCTGCGAGACGCCCCTCGCTCAACTCCAACTGCGGCGCGTGCGGCCGCGCGTGCGGCGCCGGGAGCTTCTGCTCGTCAGGCACCTGCGTGAGCACCTGCGGCGCGCCCACGAGCTACTGCGGCGCCTCGATGACCTGCGTCAACACGACGGCCGACACCAACAACTGCGGCGCCTGCGGCGTGTCGTGCGCCACGCCCTCGAACGCGACGGCCACCTGCGCGTCGAGCGCCTGCGGCTTCACCTGCAACGGGGCCTTCGCGAACTGCGACATGATGTCGAGCAACGGCTGCGAGGTCGACCTCTCGTCGAGCCTCGCCAACTGCGGCGCCTGCGGCAGCCGCTGCGCCCTCGCCAACGCCACCTCCGCCTGCGCGGGCAGCGCGTGCACCGTGGCGAGCTGCAACGCGGGCTTCGGCAACTGCGACGGCGCGCCGTCGAACGGCTGCGAGGTCAACACCGCCACGAGCGTCGCGAACTGCGGCGCCTGCGGCAACGCGTGCGACCTCCCCAACGCCACGGCGACCTGCACGGGCGGCGCGTGCGCCATCGCGGCGTGCAGCGCGGGCTACGGCAACTGCAACGGCCGCGCGTCCGACGGCTGCGAGGCCCCGCTCAACAGCGGCGCCAACTGCGGCGCCTGCGGCGTGCGCTGCGCCGCGGGGACCTTCTGCTCGGGGACCATGTGCGTGAGCGCGTGCCCCACGGGCACCACCTACTGCGCCACGAGCGGCGCGTGCGTCGCGCTCGCGAGCAACCCCGACAACTGCGGCGCCTGCGGCGCGTCTGCCCGACGGCGCCCACGTGGTGCGCACCTGCTCGGGCGGCATGTGCGGCGGCACCTGCGAGGCGGGCTACGGCAACTGCGACATGAACGCGGGCAACGGCTGCGAGACCAACCTCAACACCACGGCCACCAACTGCGGCACGTGCGGCAACCGCTGCACGCTCGCCAACGCCAACGCCGTGTGCTCCTCGGGCACCTGCGCCATCGAGTCTTGCTACCCGAACACCGCGAACTGCAACGGCACCACCGCCGACGGCTGCGAGGTCAACCTCCAGAACGACAACCGCAACTGCGGCGCCTGCGGGCGCGTCTGCGGCGCCGGCACCGTCTGCCGCCTCGGCAACTGCCGCTAGTTCCCCCCGCGCGACCTGTACGCCAGACGGCCCGTCGAGGGTGCATCTCGCGTACAGGTCGCGCGCCTCGGACCTCAAGATTCCCCTGAGATTTTAGCCTCTCGCGCGTGGTACGGCGATTGAGTGACCGCCGTCGCCCGTCGGGCGCGCGCGTTGCGAAGCGCCGCGGGTCGGTGATGACGCCATGCGCCTCGATCGCTTCTCACGTCCGCGTCGCCTCCGCGTCGTCGCTGTCGTTGCTCGTCGCGACCGCCTCGGCGGCCTTCGCGCTGCTGCCGCCGCGCCCCCCCTCCGCGCCCGCGTCGCCGCGCGTCGAGACGGTGACCCGCGAGGTCACGCCGTGGCCCGGCGAGATCGAGGCGCGCGTCGTCGCGGTGCCCCCGCCCGCGGACGTGGCGCAGCCCTCGGACTGCATCACCGCGCAGGAGGCGTGGCGTTTCGAGGGGAGCGACCTCGGGGCGCTCGACGCGCTCCTACGGCGCGCGAACCTCGCCGACGAGGTGAGGCGCGCGATCGTTGGCGGGGCCCGCTGCGACGCGCGCGGCTGCTCGGTGACGCCCTCGCCGTGGACCTCAGACGCGCTCACCCCGCGGCGCGCGCGGTGATCTACCCCGAGCTCGCGAGGCACGCGGCCAACAGGCTCCACGCCGCGCCCGAGCTGCGCCCCTTCGAACTCGGACCGTGGGCCGAGATGCCCGGCCTTTCGAACCGCGCGGCGGACCTCCTCGCGCGGAGCACCTGGAGCGTGCGCGGACACTACGCCTTCTCGGACCTCGCCTGGGTCTGCGCGAGGCTCTCTTCGCCCGAGGAGCGCGCCGCCGTACCCCGCGCGCTCCTCACGCGCAGCACGCTCGAGGGCTGGGTGCGCGCGCGCTCGCGCGACGACATCGACGCGATGGTCGCGCACTGGGGCGTCGGTCGCGAGGCCGAGGTGCGGCGCGCCTTCGAGCAGAGCTACGCGCGGCGCGGGCGCGTCTCGCTCGCGTCGCTGCTGCCACCGATGGCGCGCGCGCTCGCCGGTCGCCACGCGCCGCGCGCGGTCGAGAGCGACGGGTTCTGGACGGCGGCGCACTTCCTCGACCGCGACGTGCGGCCGGAGCGCATGGGCGCCGACGAGATGCGCGCGCGGCTCGACGCGCGGTACGTCGAGGCGCCGCTGCTCGCGGGGCGCTTCGGCGACGTGGTGGCGCTCTCGACTCCGTCGGCGCGCTCGTGCAGACCGCGAGCCTCGTCGCGCTCGACATCGTGTTCGTGAAAGACGGCGACGACCGCGCGGACCCGTGGGTGCTCGAGCGCCTCGGGTCGCTCCTCGCGCGGCACCGCGGGTCGACGCCGCGGCTCTGGCGCCTGCGATGAGCGCTGCGCCTCACCGAGTACGCCGCGCGTACTTCACCCTGTTCGGGATCCGCGCAAGGGCCCTCCGCCCGCGCCGCGCGGAGCTCGCGCATTCCCCATGAAACAAAGGCATTTCCGCGCGTCGCGCCCGGTGGCTCGCGCCTTGCGATGACGCCCGCACATCACGCGATCGCGACGGCGAGCCGAGACGACGGAGCCCGCGCGACGCGCACACCCTCTCTACGCAAGGAGCAACGACATGAAGCGCTCTCACCGCAGCTCTCTCTCTGGTTTCACGCTCGTCGAGCTGATGATCGTGGTGGTCATCCTGGGCATCCTCGCGGCCGTCGCGATCCCGGCGTTCACCCGCTACGTCAAGCGCTCGAAGACCTCGGAGGCGACGGGCAACATCACGAAGATCTACCAGGGGCAGCTCACGTACTTTCAAGCCGCGCTCGAGCGGGGTACGCAGACCTACGTGAACGCCTCGACGGCGATGCCCACGGCGGCGCCCTCGGCGGCGAAGTACACGGCCAACGTCTCGCAGTGGGCCGCGGACACCAACTGGACCGCCATCGGGTTCTCGCTCGATTCGGCGCACTACTACCAGTACCTCTCGCCGGGAGGCACCAGCGCGTTCACCTCGCGCGCGCTCGGCGACCTCGACGGCGACGCGATCCTCTCGACCTTCGAGCGCACGGGGACCATCACCTCGGGCGAGCTCCAGGGCTCGAACCTCACGGTCACCCAGGAGCTCGAGTAGTCTCCGCGCTCTCGCGGAAGGGCGGCGCGGGCAGTCCGCGGCGCGTACAGGCACCTGTTCGCGACCTGCGCATCGGAGCGCCGGGCCGCGCCGTCGAATCCGCCATTCCGCAAGAGCGCAAAGCACCTCGTGTGCTGGTAGAGTCCTTGCGAGGCATCTCCTCGCAATGATGCTCGAACGAACAGACACGACGGAGTTCACCCAGGGCGAGGCGCAGCGACCGGACGTGACGGCGAGGTTCTTCGTCGAAGAGCCCGGCCGCCCGCCGAGGGTCGTGTGCCTCACGCGCGGTCGCTCGCTCCGCATCGGGCGCGGCGAGGACCAGGACGTTCGCCTCGATGACCCGCGGACCTCGCGCGCTCACATCGTGCTGGAGTTCGAAGCCGGTCGCGTGATGGTCCACGACCTCGGGAGCAGCAACGGCACGTGGCTCGGCGCCAAGCGCGTCGAGACCTCGGCGCCCCTCCTCCCGGGCACGCTGGTGCGCATCGGGAACACGCGGATCATCCCTGTTCCGCCGGACTCGACGATGCGCCCCGAGACGCACGGCCCCATCGTGGGCGACACGCGCGTGGGCAGCGACGTCGTGGCCGTCGACCCCGCCACGGTGGCGCTCTTCTCGCTCGTGCGTCGCCTCGCCGCGAGCGACCTCCCGGTGCTCGTGCAGGGCGAGACGGGCACGGGCAAGGAGGTCGTCGCGCGCACCCTCCACCGCTACAGCCCGCGCGCCAACGGCCCCTTCGTGGCGGTCAACTGCGCGACGCTGCCCGAGGCCCTCGCCGAGAGCGAGCTCTTCGGCCACGAGCGCGGGGCCTTCACGGGCGCCCTCTCGCGCAAGGTCGGGATGTTCGAAGCGGCGCACGGCGGCGTGCTCGTGCTCGACGAGGTCGGCGAGCTCTCGGCCAACAACCAGGCGAGGCTCCTGCGGGCGCTTCAGGAGCGGGCCGTGCAGCGCATCGGCTCGACGCGTCCGGTGCCTGTCGACGTGCGGGTGGTGTGCGCCACGAACCGCGACCTCGCCGTCGAGATCGCGCGCGGACGCTTCCGCGAGGACCTCTACTTCAGGCTCAACGGCGTCACGGTGACCGTTCCCCCGCTGCGCGAGCGCGCGCGCGACGTGCTCCCCCTCGCCCGCCAGATGGCCGGCGAGCGCGGGTCGTTCACCCTGAGCGAGGACTTCGTCGAGGCCATCCAGCGCTACGAGTGGCCGGGCAACGTGCGCGAGCTCCAGAACGCCGTCGACTGCGCCGTCGCGCTCGCCGGAGGCTCGGAGCTCAGGGCGTCGCACCTCCCGACGGCCCTCCAGGGCTTCGTGCGCGCGAACGACGAGGCCTCGCCGCTCCGTTCGAAGATGGACGACATCGAGCGCTCGGCCATCGTGGCGGCGCTGGCCGAGCACAACGGCAACCAGTCGCAGGCCGCGCGCACCCTCGGGATCTCGCGCCGCGCCCTCATCTACAAAATGGAGCGCCACGGGCTCAAGGCCCTCCCCAGGAGCGCGCGCGATGGCTGATCGGGGCGCCGCCCTCGCCGCGCTCTTCGCGCTCTCTCACGGCTGCACCGTCACACTCGACTGGGACCGGTCGCAGCTCGGCGTCGGCGACAGCGCCGTCGCCCTCGACGCGGCCGCCGACGTGCGCTCCGACACGGCCACCGACGCCACCTACGACACGGCCTCCGACGCGCCCCCCGACGCGCCGTGCGCCACGCCCTGCGCCGCGCCGACGGTCTGCGTCAACGGCGCCTGCGTGTGCCCCGCGGGGACGCGCGCCTGCGACGCGACGGGCGTCTGCCGCGAGTGCTGCGCGCACACCGACTGCTCGGGCGGACGCTGCTGCAGCGGCGTCTGCTGCCGCGGCATGGGCTGCGCGGGGTGCACCCCATGATCCCCCCCGGCGTCACGCTCGACGAGCGCTACCGCGTGGTGCGGCTCCTCGGCGAGGGCGCGATGGGCGCGGTCTACGAGGCCGAGCACGTGGTGATCGGACGGCGCGTCGCCGTGAAGGTGCTGCACGCGCGCTTCACGCGGAGCCCCGAGGCGGTGTCGCGCTTCACGCGAGAGGCGCGGGCCGCGGCGGCCATCGGGCACCCGCACATCGTGAGCGTGACGGACTTCGGCACGCACGGTCAGCAGCCCTTTCTCGTGATGGAGCTGCTCCGCGGAGAGACCCTCGGCGAGCGCATCGCGAAGTCGCCCGCGGTGCCCTACCAGGAGGCCTGCGTGATCATGGGGCAGGTGCTCTCGGCGCTCGACGCCGCGCACGCCATCGGCGTGGTGCACCGCGACCTCAAGCCCGAGAACGTGTTCGTGCGAGAGGAGCGCGCCACGAGCGTGAAGCTCCTCGACTTCGGCGTGTCGAAGTTTCACCCGCCGGGCGGGCGCGAGCAGCACATCACGAAGGACGGGCTCCTCGTCGGGACGCCGAACTACATGGCCCCCGAGCAGTGGACGGGCCAGCGCGACATCGACTGCCGCGCCGACCTCTTCGCCGCGGGCGTGATGTTCTTCGAGCTCCTCACCGGGGGCCTGCCCTACGAGGGCGCCGACGAGCGCGAGCTCTTCGAAGAGGTCGTGCGCGGCGTCCACGCGCCGCCGAGCCCGAGCGAGATCGCGCCGGGCGTGCCTCCGGCCCTCGACGCCGTGGTGCTCAAGGCCGTGGAGCGCGAGCGCGAGCGGCGATACCAGACCGCGCAGGAGTTCCTCGACGCGCTCCGCCCCTTCGGCGCCGCGGCGGAGATCCATCGCGCGCCGCCGGGCGCGATCCCCTCGCCCGACATCACGCAGCGCGCCCTCGCCCGCACGCCGATTCCGCTCTCCGCGACGATCCCCGCGGTCGTCGAGGCGCGCGCGTCGCGCCCCGTGTCTCGCCCCGCGCGCGGCCGCTACGTCGCCGTGGTCGCAGCGCTCCTCACGCTGACGGCGGGCGTCTTCGCGGGCGTGCTGCTCGTACGCCCGACGCGCGAGCCGCCGCGCATCGCGCCGCGCGTCGCGCAGGCTCCCCTTCGGACCGAAGCCGCGCGCGTCGAGGCCGCGCCCCCCGCCGCGCCGCCGACCACACCGCCGACGGACGCGCCCGCGGTGTCGGCCGCCGTGACCGAACGCCAACATCACCACCGCACACGCGCGCCGCGGGCACCGACCCGTCGTCGCGGGATGTCGATGTCTCGCGAGTTCTAGACCGTGCGTCGCGCGCTGCTCTCACTCTCGATCGTCCTCGCGACCGCGTTCGCCTCGCCGGCGTGGGCCCAGACGCGCCCCACGCGCGCGGCCCTCGCCGAGGCCCGCCGCCGCTTCGAACGCGGAATCGCCCTGCACGACCGCGGCGACGACGCGGCCGCCGTCGCCGAGCTGCGCGTCGCGTGGGAGCTCTCGCGACGCCCGTCGGCGCTCTACAACCTCGGCATCGCGCTCCAGGCGATGCGGCGCGACGAGGAGGCGCTCGAGGCGTTTCGCACGGTGCTCTCCCTCGACCGCGGCGTGTCGAGGCAGCTCCGGCGCGACGTGCGAGACGCCGTCGCCACGCTCGAGGCCTCCCTCGCCTGGGTGCGCGTCGAGCTCTCTCCCGCGAGCGCCGCGCTGCAGATCGACGGGCGCGACGTCACCGCCCGCGGAGAGTTCACGCTGCTCGCGGGCGAGCACCGCGCCGTCGCGCGCGCCGAGGGTCACCGCGAGGCCACCGAGACCTTCACGCTCTCGCCAGGGGAGCACCACCCCCTGCGGCTCACGCTCGAACCCGTGGTCACCACGCGCGTCGAGGCCCCCGCGCCCGCCACGGGAGAGCTCACCCTCGACGGCGCGCCGCCCGACGCCACGTGGACCATCGACGGCGTCGAGCGCCCCCTCACGGCCCCGGCCACGCTGCCCCGCGGGTCTCACCGGGTGGCGGTGCGCGCGGCGGGGTTCTCTCCGTGGGAGGGTGACGTCGCGGTCGAGGCGCGCGTTCGGCTCCGCGTCTCGCTGGCGCCGCGCCCGACGCCCGCGTCGCGTGGCTGGGTGTGGGGCTCGTTCGGCGCCTCGGGCGCGCTCGCGATCGGCGCGGCCGTGCTCGGCGGCCTGGCGGTGCAGACCCACGACACGTTCCTCACGCGGACGCGCGACGCGACGGACCTCGACGACCTCACCGCGCGGGGGCGCGCGCTCTCGACCGCGGCCGACGTGTTCGGCGTGGCGGCCTTCGCGGGTGTGGTGACGGGCCTCGTGCTGCTCTTGAAGGGCGATCCCCCCGCGCCGTCGTCGAGCGCCGTGTTCGCGCTGACGTCGGCGGGGGTCTCGGGGTTGGGCGTGCGCTTCTGACCGCGTCTCAGGGGCTGCCGGTGCGCGCCGCGGTGAAGGTGATGACGTCGTTCACGGGCGTCACCACGCAGTTGCTCGCGTCGGAGAAGGTCACGCGCGCCACGCGCCAGAAGTCGTTGTTCGCGCCGAGGATCGCGCCGCCGTTGAGCGCGCGGGAGTACGTCGCGATGAGCCTCGCGCCGCAGTAGATCCGCACCGTCGCGTTGGAGCGCGCCGAGCCGTAGAAGTAGTGGACGCCCACGGAGTAGACCTGGGTGTTGGGCACCGGCGCGTCGACGCTCGTGTTCTCGGGGCCGAAGCCGTAGACGTTGTCGACGTCGAGGGAGGGGTCGTCGGCGGTGCTCCCGCGCACGTCCCAGCGCGGCGTGCGGTTGTTGTAGTAGCAGTCGTCGGGGTCGTTGAACCACGCGGGCGCCGTGCGGTTGTGCAGGTGCAGGTCGAGGTCGGTGCGCGCCGTGCTCGACGGGTCGACGGTGCGGATCCCCGTGTCCCAGTTGAGCTCCACGCGCAGGCCGTGGGCGAGCATGGTGACGGTGGTCTCGCACGACGCGGTGCGCCCCGCGGCGTCGGTCGCCGTGAATCGCACGGTGTACGTCCCGACGATCTCCGCGAGGAAGGCCGTGTTGATCGAGGTCGGAGAGCCGAGCGTGGCGCTCCCGCCGGGCGGCGCGCTGATGACCTCCCAGCGATAGCTCACCGCGCCCGTGGCCGATCCGAGGAGCACCACGATGTCGCCCGCGGGGCCCGAGATGGGCGCGGGGCAGCGCACCGAGGGCCCGGCGCACGACACGCCGTTGTCGACCATGCCGTCGCAGTTGTCGTCGGCCATGTTGCACGTCTCGCTCGTGGGGAGCGTCTGTCCGGAACACATCCCCCACGCGCTGCCGACGCCGCCTGCGCCCGCGACGCAGCTCTGGGAGCCCGCGCGACAGACGCCGACGCCCGAGGTGCCCGTGGGCCCCGTGTAGCAGCTCTGCGTGGCGCCGACGCGGCACGCGCAGCCGTCATCGACGACGCCGTCGCAGTTGTTGTCCGCCGTGTCGCAGAGCTCCGCCGCGGGGAGCGTCTGACCGGTGCACGCGCCCCACGCGCTGCCGACGCCGCCAGGGCCCGCGACGCAGGTCTGCGTGCCCGCGCGGCAGAGCCCGACGCCGACGGTGCCCGTGGGACCCATGTAGCAGCCCTGCGTCGCGCCGATGCGGCAGAGGCAGCCGTCGTCGACGGTGCCGTTGCAGTCGTTGTCGACGCCGTCGCAGGTCTCCGTCACGGGGAGCGTCTGCCCGGAGCACGCGCCCCACGCGCTGCCGACGCCGCCCGCGCCCGCGACGCAGGTCTGAGCGCCCGCGCGACACGCGCCGACGCCCGCGGTGCCCGTGGGGCCCGTGTAGCAGCTCTGCGTGGCCGACACGCGGCACGCGCAGCCGTTGTCGACGACGCCGTTGCAGTCGTTGTCGACGCCGTCGCAGGTCTCGGCGCCGGGGAGCGACTGCCCCGTGCACGTGCCCCACGCGGCGACGCCGCCGGTGATCGCGCAGGTCTGCATTCCCGCGCGGCAGACGCCGACGCCCGAGGTGCCCGTGGGGCCGCCGTAGCACGCCCGCGACGCGCCCGCGGTGCAGGTGCAGCCCTCGTCGATCATGCCGTCGCAGTCGTCGTCGACGGTGTTGCACGTCTCGGTGCCGGGGAGCGTCTGGCCCGCGCACGCGCCCCACGCGGCGACGCCGCCGGTGATCGCGCAGGTCTGTGTTCCAGCGCGGCAGATGCCTACGCCCGAGGTGCCCGCGGCGCCGGTGTAGCAGCCCCGCGTCTCGCTCGCGCGGCACGCGCAGCCGTCATCGACCACGCCGTCGCAGTTGTTGTCGGCGCCGTCGCAGGTCTCCGTCACGGGGAGCGTCTGACCGGCGCACGCGCCCCACGCGCTGCCGACGCCGCCAGGACCCGCGACGCAGGTCTGCGAGCCCGCGCGACAGAGCCCGACGCCCGCGGTTCCCGTCGCGCCCGTGTAGCAGCTCTGCGTGGCGCCGATGCGGCAGCCGCAG